>NZ_JMLL01000010.1:0-1887471 GCF_000686005.1 Phyllobacterium sp. UNC302MFCol5.2 | reverse complement strand
ATGCCGGGCGATCCGCACGGTATCCAGGATTGGATGCCAACCATTGCCGATGTAATGAAGTCGAAAGGATACGCCACAGGCCAGTTCGGGAAGAACCACCTCGGCGATCAGGATCAACACCTGCCGACAAATCATGGCTTTGACGAATTTTTCGGCAATCTCTATCACCTGAATGCTGAGGAAGAGCCCGAGGGATATTTTTATCCGAAGGATCCGTCTTTCCGAAAGCAGTTCGGCCCGCGCGGTGTGATCAAGTCGAGTGCGGATGGAAAGATCGAAGATACGGGCGCGCTCAATACCAAGCGGATGGAAACCATCGATGAGGAATTCCTTGCTGCTGCCAAGGACTATATCGATCGCCAGCATAAGGCAGACAAGCCGTTTTTCGTCTGGTTCAATTCCACGCGGATGCACGTCTTCACGCACCTTAAGCCTGACTCGATGGGAAAAACAGGCAAAGGAATTCATGCTGACGGCATGGTCGAACATGATGGACACGTCGGACAGCTTCTCGATCAGTTAGATGAACTCGGAATCGCCGAAAATACCATTGTCCTTTACACGACCGACAATGGCGCTGAACTCGCGCTTTGGCCGGATGGCGCCCAGACAATGTTCCACGGCGAAAAGGGAACGACGTGGGAGGGCGGTTTCCGTATTCCCATGATGGTCCGCTGGCCAGGAGTCGTCAAACCTGGGACGGAGGTTAACGACATTGTAACGCTCATGGATTGGATGCCGACATTCGCAAGCGCGGCCGGCATCCCCGATCTCAAGGACCAAATGAAGACAGGCTTTAAATCCGGCTCGAAGGATTTCAAAGTCCACCTGGATGGCTATGATCTCATGCCGTTACTAAAGGGGGACACACAAACGGGCCCGCGTGACGTGGTGTATTACTTCGATCAAGGGGGCAACCTCAATGCCATACGTTGGAACGACTGGAAGCTGAGCTTTGCAGTCGCCAGCCACGGCAACATTGCAACGGCTACCAGAGAAGTGCCGAGTTGGGCTCTTATCGCGAACTTGCGTATGGATCCGTATGAGCGTGGTATGGAGGATGGAGGCGGTGCGCTCGAATTCCTCGCTCGCAACATGTGGTTGCTTGTGCCAGTCCAAGGCAAGATCAAGGAATTTTTCTCTGATTTCACTCAGTTTCCTTATCAGGAAGGCAGTTCGCTCAATGCAAGCGGCATCAACTACGGGATGCTGCGCCAGCAAGACGCGCTTAAACGGCTCAACGATTTAGAAGCGCTGCGGCCTCAATAAGTGTCCGGTCATGTCGCGGGAGGCCACTTGGCCTCCCCCTGAACTTGGCGCGGTACAATTGGAATTCGAGGCTGTTTGAAACCTACCTTCGAAAAGCAAACGAAAATGAAAACTTAACGGCTCGTTTTAACAGAGCAACAAGCTTGTCCGCTCGCGAGCACCGTGAAGACATGCTTATGTAATCTAGGGAGTCCGCTCGGAACCATCTTGCCCATCAGTCGAATTCTCCAACACGATCCGGCGACGGACTACAATTTCCACGCATGCCAATAATCATATGAGATATTTTTAGGATTCTACTCAAGCGCTAGGTTAATGTTGCAAGAATATCACACTATGAGTCTTAAGTTGCTTACATTGACCTCTTAAATTGACAATATTGTTTAGCTATACTCAGAATGCTGACACAAATTGAGGGGAGGTGAATATGATCCACCGATCTCACGGGTGCGCGTACCAATATGACGGTTCATTATCTGCCGGTGTTATTTGCGGTATCAGGAATGGTTCTACAGCCGCTCCTTACATCAACCCACGAGCCGATCTGCGAGGCAATGTCCACTCAAGTCGGCGGAATTGCCAAAAGATCGCGCGCAATTCACTTCTCCAGTCTGTAGCTTCGATAGCGCTTCTGTGTTTGGCAAATACGGCGGCATATGCCGACTGCGTGGAGACCACCCCGGGCTCCGGAGTGTTCAATTGTTCGGGGACAGGTCCGGGCCCAAGTTTCACCGGCCAATCAGTGACGGTCAATGCCGACGCCACTGCGAGCTTTACCAGCGACGTCTCGATCACCGGGCCGGGCACGAGTACGTTGACCAACTACGGCACGCTGACCAATAGTCTTCGCGCAACCGACAATGAGAGTTTCAGGCTGGACAATCATGGACTGATTGATGGAACCATCTTTCTTGGTGGTGTAGGGACTAACCTCATCGTAAATTTCAATGACGGGGACGTTCAGAACGGCGTTACCAGTACTGGTACTTCGAACGACACAGTCCTTAATAACGGCTTTTTCGCCGGATCGATCAGTCTAGGTGATGGCAACGACATTCTCGGGTTAATTGCCGGAACGGTTCAGACCACCGTCGATATGGGCGCGGGTGACGACCAATTTACCTGGCTCGTCGGAAACGTAGCGGCAACCGTTCAGTTGGGTAGCGGCAATGACCTTGCACAATTTGGCTTTCTGACACAGGCAAACCTTACTGCGGGAAAAATAATCGACGGTGGCCCGGGGACCGACAGGCTCGTCTGGGAACGTACGACCAATGACGACGGTTCGGGTGCCGGCGACCATCCTTCTAATCTCGTCAACTGGGAGGACATTAGCCTTACAAACCAGTCTCGGATGAACTTCATTTATACGACGGGCGTTCTGACTCTCGGTGATTCCGCTACCGGAACTGGGACACTTTCGATTGATTCGACCAGCGCAATCGGCGCTGGCAATTCTTATGGCTATGGCATTGTGCCGTTCGATCCGACCCAACTGGTGACGGTAAACAATGCCGGCGCCATCGACATGACCAATGACATTCCGGGTTCCGGAACGTCCCTCCACGATACATTCACGATTCATGGCAATTATATCGGCCAAGGCGGGCAGCTCCTCTTGCATACGTACCTTGATACCGATGGTTCGCCGTCCGACCGATTGATCATTGAGAGCGGCCAAGGCAGTGGCGCCACAAATATCCTGATCACAAATGTGGATGGACCCGGTGCCCTGACAACCGGCAACGGAATTCTAGTCGTGGAAGCAACCAGCGGTGCTACCACTACCGCTGGCGCGTTCGCATTGGGGGGAATTGTTGCTGCCGGTCCCTATGAATACCTTTTGTTCCGTAGTGGCGTGACCGCTTCAGCCGACACTGATGATGACTGGTTCCTCCGGAACACGGTCTCTCCACCACCGCCACCGCCGCCACCGCCGCCACCACCGCCACCACCGCCGCCGCCACCGCCGCCGCCACCGCCACCGCCGCCACCACCGCCACCGCCGCCGCCACCGCCGCCGCCGCCACCGCCGCCGCCACCATCGCCGCCGCCACCATCGCCGCCGCCGCCGCCAATTCCGAACGTTCGCCCGGAAGTGCCCGGCCAAGTGATCGCGCCGCTCGTGGCTCAGCGCATGGGGCTGTTGACGATGGGGACTTTCCATCAGCGGCGGGGCGACCAGTCGCTTCTGATTGGCGACGGCGCCCCGGTATATTCAGCTGCCGAACCGCAAGGCGCCGACGTCCCGGCTGACGGCAAACCGCCGTCCGCCGTCTGGGGTCGCGTTTTCGGGGCGCAGAGTGATCTTGGTGCAGATGCATCACTGAACGTCGCGGGGTTCGATATCGGTCCAGCGTTCGACGGCAACTATTGGGGCCTGCAGGTGGGCAGCGACCTACTAGGCCTGGAACACCAAAATGGCCATATCGACCGGTTTGGACTGTTCTATACACACGGCGAAGCTTCCGGCGACATCAGCGGCAATGTCCTGGGTCGCATCAATCTGGATGCCGGTAGCCTCGATCTCAATGAAGACAGCATTGGCGCGTATTGGACGCGCACCTCGCCAGATGGTTGGTATCTCGATGTCGTCGCTAAGTACGGATGGCTCAACGGCACCAGTCAGTCAAACCGCGGGATTGAATCTGACGTTGACGGAACCAGTCTTGCCGCCTCAGCGGAAACCGGTCTGCCCTTTACGATCGCCCAAGGCTGGACCATCGAGCCGCAGGCGCAATTGATCTGGCAACGCATCGATTTCGATGACACCCATGATCCGTTTTCCGACATTAGCCATGATTCTTATGATGCGTTCACGGGCCGAGTGGGGGCGCGCCTCCAATATACAACGGGTCAAGCTTTGGCACATTTCGGGCTTAATGTGTGGCATGGATTCTCCGCCGATCAGACAGTTACCTTCAACACGACGCCGTTGGTCACGCAAACTGAGGGGACCTGGCTGGAAATCAACGGCGGCGGCGCCTACCAGATCAGTGACAATGTTGCCGCCTTTGGCGACCTCAGCTATTCGTTCGATGTCGATGGGGCGGATAATAATTCTGTCGGTGGCGAAATCGGCTTCAAGATAAGGTGGTAGACGACTTCATCCATGGACTGGCGCATCTGCGCCAGTCCGGTTCTGAAAACCTCACCGGAAGCAACTCACCTTATGAAGCGTCTTACTGCCTATGTCATTGATGGTCACGACTTGCGCATTCGAACGGCGCCGGTAGAGCGGGAGTGGATGGATGACTCCAACCGACGCTTTGCCTACCGGTGCTTGCCACTTAATATTGCCAATGCGCATGGCTGGGAAATCCTGTGTAGCAATGCTTTCTCTGCTATCTGGGACGGCCGAAACAGCCTGGACGCCATTCGCATTCGCTCTGCGTCCGGCACGGCTTCACCCGCCATCAGCCATTTCGGGGACGGCATATTGACGTTCCACGTTCCCTGCCTTTTCCGCACCGAACCAGGCGTAGATTTGTTCGTGACCGGGCCCATCAATCGGCCCAAGGACGCCATAGCGCCGCTATCTGGAATTATCGAGACCGACTGGTCACCGTACACCTTCACCATGAACTGGAGGTTCACGCGGCCCTTTCAGAAAGTCTACTTCAGCAGCGATGAGCCATTCTGCCATTTCTTCCCTCTCGGCCGTGGAAGCCTCGAGACTTTTATCCCTGAGATGCGCAATCTTTCTGAGAATCCGGACCTCGAACAGGAGTATGCGACTTGGATGGAGAGCCGTAATGCGTTCAATAGGACACTGGATGATCCAGCCTCGGCTGCAGCGCGAGACAAATGGCAGAAGTCCTATTTCAGGGGTGTAACACCTTCGGGTGAAACAGGCTCGCTTGAACATCGCAGCCGATTGCGGTTGCGGCCTTTTACAAGCGAATGATATCCCGCCTCAAGATTGTTCCGGATTGCGGCGTCCCCTGTTTTAACTGGTGTCTCACACCGTAACACGGCCACTGTACGAATATTTAAGGAGATTCGATCAAGATCACGTTTGCATCGCTCAGCAGTCATCGGGGCACCGGTCTGCAGCCTCATGCGACAAACGATCTTGAAAGCTGTTGATCTAGAACACGACCGGACCAGCTCCATGACACTTCTCATTGACCCAGTTATTTCACTCTACCTATGCCTTGGGCTTGGTTACTTGTTGGGCCAGTTGAGGATCGGCCCTGTTCAACTCGGGGGGATTTGCGGAACGCTTTTTGTCGCGTTGGCATTGGGACAGCTCGGCGTTCGCATCAGTCCTGATCTCAAGGAGACTGCATTTGCACTGTTTATATATGCGCTCGGCTTCACGGCTGGACCTCAGTTCTTTGCCAACATTCGTGGCGGATGGCGTTATGGAATCTTTTCGATAATCGAGATCGTCTGCGTCCTGTCGTTGTTGGCCCTGTCGATCATCGTCTTTCGGCTGGATATTGGCACCGCCGTCGGCTTGTTTGCCGGTTCGGCAACGGAGTCAGCTGTAATAGGCACGGCATCGGAAGCGATTTCGCAGCTCTCCTTGAGCAATGACACAATCGCGCAATTGCAATCCAACATCGCCACGGCATATAGCCTCACCTATCTGTTCGGCCTCGTATCCATCGTCGTCTTCACGACACAGATCGCACCGTTGATTCTGAGGGTCGACCTAAAAAAAGAGGCTCAAGAACTCGCTCGCAACCTCGGGTCAACAGAAGATGACAATGATCTGATTGAGGGGCTTCCGGTGTTTGTCGGGCGTGCTTTTCGGGCCGGCGCGGTTGGCGGCCAGACGATCGGTGAGATTGAAAAGAGCCGCAATTGGGCAATTGCCATCGAACGCGTACAACGCGGGGACGAACTTATTGAGACATCCCCCGAATTCATGCTCAAACCCGACGATATTGTCTTCGTCCGGGGGCGCCGAAACGCTGTGATTGCTGCTCGTGTTCGTTTCGGTGATGAGGTGCCCGTGCCGCAGGACACCAGCTTTGCGCTTGCATCTCGCGCCGTTGTGCTGATGCGCAAAGAAGCGGTCGGACGTCAGATTCGGCAACTTAGACACATGGCCGGGCCGGAACTACAACGTGGGCTCTTCATATCGAGCGTGCGACGCATGGGACAGAGCATACCTGCCTTGTCGGGCACGATCCTGCAGCAAGGCGACATCTTGACCCTTTATGGACCCGATCAGGTGGTGGCGCGTGCTACGGGCGAACTCGGCGAGCCAGTTCCTCCGGGCGACAAGACCGATTTCATGTTTCTCGGGCTCGGCATTGTTGTCGGCCTTCTCATCGGGCATTTTAATTTCAAGGTTGGCGCGCTGGAGTTGACGCTCGGCTCCGGAGGCGGGGCGCTTATCTCGGGTCTCGTCTTTGGCTGGTTGAATATGCGCCGTCCAAGCCGCGGAAGTCTGCCGGTCGCGGCCGCAGAATTTGCCAAAGACTTTGGTCTCGCCGCATTCATCGCTGCGATCGGTCTCAGCGCCGGACCGGACGCGTTTAAACTCATTAAGCAGTATGGCCTTATTTTACCGGTCCTTGGAATATTGGTATCTGTCCTGCCGGCGGCGGTGTCGCTCTTCGTTGGTTCGAAGTTGATGAAAATCGAAACTCCCATCCTTCTTGGAGTTATAGCCGGCCAACATTGCAGCACCCCGACCATCAGTGCACTTGTCTCCCGTGCGGGAAACTCTATTCCTGTCATCGGTTACACCGTTACGTACGCAATCTCAAATGTGCTGCTGCCTTTAATGGGGCCAGTCGTCGTAGCACTAGCCGCAATCTTGGCGAATTAAGCAAACCTGTGCGATTGGCGAGATTGGGAGGTAGCGGCTACGCTTTAGCTCCAGCGAGAATAAGGTCGATGCCGGCGAGGAAGTCGTTTCGGTCGTCGTGGACGCGGAGCTGGTCGGCAAAGCCTCTGGTGAAGGGGAATAGGCTAGGGTCCAGTTCCGACCAAGCATCCGCGACGTCGCTAAGGTAGCTCGCGCGATCCAAGTCGTTCTCCTTGGCGAATCTCGCGTTCGCAGCGTTCTGGCTCCCGACCCCAGAGATGAAGCTGAGAAGAGCGGAAACCGTCACCCATTGGCTTCGCTCAGGCACACCAAGCGCCTGCACCTGCTGCCCGATCGGTTCGAGAAGCCGCACGATGGGCATCTTTCCCGCCGATTGCGACAGCGCCGACCCAACCCAAGGATGGGCATCGAACAAATCGAAGACTCCGATCGAGATAGAGCGGATGCGGTCACGCGGGCTGTTGCCGACATCGTGTCGTCGCATCGTGTCCTCGACAACAGCATCGCAAGCCGCGGCCATCAGGTCATACTTGTTCTCGACGTGCCAGTAGATCGCGCCAGGACCGGTCGCCAGCCGCTTCGACATCACTTGGAACGTCAGCCCCGCTTCGCCCACTTCATCGAGCAGCTCGATAGCC
Organism: Phyllobacterium sp. UNC302MFCol5.2; assembly: GCF_000686005.1. Taxonomy (NCBI): domain Bacteria; kingdom Pseudomonadati; phylum Pseudomonadota; class Alphaproteobacteria; order Hyphomicrobiales; family Phyllobacteriaceae; genus Phyllobacterium; species Phyllobacterium sp. UNC302MFCol5.2. The sequence goes on along the minus strand of NZ_JMLL01000010.1, from coordinate 1,879,776 downwards.
ACTTGAACGATGCGTTCCCTTGAGAGGGCGTCCTGCCGACGCCTGCTGTTGTGCGTATTCTTCATAAGCCATCTTGACATATATGGAACGACATTCCAACTATGGAATAACGTTCCATAGTTGTTCACTTTGTCAGATTTTTCAGTTGCAATCATAGGTGCGGGTCTCGGTGGCTTGATGCTCGCCCGTGTCCTTCACGTTCACGGAATAGCATCCACCGTCTACGAGGCCGACGACTCCGCCGGCGCGCGGGCGCAGGGAGGCATGCTCGACATCCACGAGGCGGACGGACAAGCTGCCCTCAAGCATGCCGGCCTTTACGACGCGTTTCTGAAGCTTGTGCATGCCGGCGGTCAGGAGCTAAGGGTCATGGATATGCATGGGACCCTCCTGTTCAGCGAACCAGACGACGGTACCGGAGAACGGCCAGAAGTTCCTCGCGCGGAACTGCGGCGGTTGCTCATCAGCTCGCTTCCGTCCGACACGGTGAAGTGGGGTTATAAGCTTCAGCAGGCCCGTTCGCTCGCGGGCGGTCGGCACGAACTTTTCTTCGGCAACGGTGAGACGGCGACGACCAACCTGCTCGTGGGAGCGACGGTGCTTGGTCGCGTGTGCGACCTCTTCTTTCGGACGCGCAGCCGTCCTATGCTGGGATGTCATGGGTCGAAACTTCTCTCACCGACGCTGATACCCGCCACCCGGATACTGCAGCGGCCGTTGGAGGAGGATCGCTGATGGCCGTCGCGCCGGGTCAGGGAATCCAAGTTCATCGGGAACCTGGCGGCGTGCTGCATGCCTATGTCGGGTTGGTGAGGACGAAGGAGTGGATTGACACGATCGATTTCTCCGACCCGGTATCGGCCACGGCACGTGTGGTAGCGGAATTCGACGGGTGGCATCCCGCTCTCAAAGCGTTGATCACGGACGGTGATAAAGCTCCGGTTCTTCGCGCGGTACATGCCCTTCCCCAAGACCACCGATGGTCGCGGCGGCCGGGCGTGACACTCTTGGGGGACGCCGCCCACCTAATGCCCCCATCGGGCGAGGGGGCAAATCTCGCTATGATCGACGCCGCTGAACTGGGTAACGCCATCGCCAAAGGTGGCGCCGACACAGAAGTCGCTTTATCAGCATATGAAAAGAAAATGCTAGCGCGAAGCACAATCGCCGCCAAGGAGGCCGCGGAGGCAAAGCAGGTCCTGTACGGAGAAAATACGCCGCAGACACTGCTTGATTTCTTCGACGCAAAGCAAGCCGCTCAATAGGAGCTGACGTGTCATGGAAGCGGATTGGAAACGGTCCCCGTGAGGCTTGTCGATCGGTCGCTCAACATCGGGTTCGCGAGCACGGGTAGGAAAAGGCTTGACGTCTAGTTCGATTTCGGCCAACCACTACGCCCCTCATACAGGAACCGCTGTGCGCCCCATCTACCGCAAAAATTCCGTATTGCGCCGCTCGCGGGCGATGTGGATCAACACACGAGTGTGGCCACCCAGGTTGGTCTTCTGGGCCGGTGCAGTTGCCATTGGCGCTATCAGCGTCGGCTTTGCGAAGCTCGCCGACGAAGCGCAATATCTCTTTCAACTGGCGTGGGGAGGTGGTGGGTGGACTACTTATCTGCCGCTGGCCGTCACGCCGCTCGGCTTCGTCTTTTGTGCCTATATGGCCATGCAGTTTTTTCCCAATTCCCAAGGCAGCGGTATTCCCCAGGCGATTGCTGCCCGTCATCTCACCGATGATGACGAGCGGTTCCGACTTCTCTCCTTAAAGATGGTTGCAGGCAAAATTTTGCTGACGATCATTGGTCTGCTGTCTGGCGCCTCAATTGGCCGTGAAGGCCCGACCGTCCAGGTTGGTGCATCGGTAATGCTACAGGCCGCGCGCTGGGGCGGCATGGCTCACGCGCGCGGTCTCATCCTCGCGGGATCGGCAGCAGGGATTGCGGCCGCATTCAACACCCCGCTCGCCGGGATTGTTTTTGCGATAGAGGAGATGGGAAAATCCTACGAGTCGCGCGCCAATGGGTTGGTTCTGACTGCGGTGATCCTATCCGGACTTGCTGCCATTGCACTTGTTGGCAACTACACCTATTTCGGCGAATCGGTTGCCGCCACAACAGGTTTTTCGGATGGGTTGCTGGTTGTCCTGTGCGGAGTCGGTGGCGGCGCATTTGGCGCCTGCTTTAGCGCTGGTGCTCTTAGGGCGTCGCGCCGCATCAGACGTTGGGCGAGCTCCGCCCCGCTTTCACGCATGCTGCAGCTCGCGGCCCTCTGTGGTTTGGCGGTTGCGGTCATCGGTATCGTCTCAGGCGGCACGACATTTGGGACGGGCTACGAGCAAGCTCGCGGCGCTGTGGAAGGCCATCCTCTGCCGTGGTATTATTTCCTTGAAAAAATGGCGGCTGGGTTCCTTTCAATGATCTCTGGCATTCCCGGCGGCATCTTTGCGCCGTCGCTCTCAGTGGGAGCGGGCTTTGGTAGCACCGTCGGTCAGCTTATTGGCAGCAACATAGGACTCGCAGCAATACTTGGGATGGCAGGCTATTTTGCTGGCGTAGTGCAAGCGCCGATGACCTCTTTCGTCATCATCCTGGAAATGACCGGCAGCCACAACAGCTTGATAGCGCTGATGTGTACGTCAATGCTCGGCTACGGTACCGCCCGCATTATCTCGCATGAATCGCTCTACCACTCGTTGTCACGTGTGTTCATTGCCGACGCGATCCGACGCAAGCGCTCGGTAATGGTGTCGGCGGGCTAAGATAGTGATGTAACAATCCGGTTCTTCCTGCCAATTTCGCCTGATATAAGCATTTGTCGGCATGAGTAAAGTGAGATTTCCAAGCCAGCCCTCTGCCCCGGAGGCAGTTGACGGCATCAGCGGTAAGTGCGTCGGGGACTTTATGATGGGCGCTTGATACCAGGGTTCTTCATCGCCCTTTGCAACTCCGTCTCGATCGACAGAAGCTGCTCCTGATGCATCGCTAGCTGGGTGGTATCGGCAACAGCGACAATGGCCGCGAAGATTTCATCTTCGGCCCATCCGGCAGCAACGGCCTCACCGAAGAGTTCGATCAACCTATCTTGAATCGCTCTCTGTCAGTCGCTCAGTCGTTCCTGTGGCCGGATGGCTTGCGTGGCCTTTCGATCGCCATGTGAAGCACTCCCATTGTCGGCCACAGTAGGCGTCTTCTCGCACGCTGCGGAGCCAATTCTGCGCAAAGCCTTTAGTTTGCGGCCAAGCTGCTGCTCGACGCGGTCGTCCCGGTTAGCGGCCATCGTCAATCGTTCTCTGGTCGCTGCTTTTGCTTTCGCTGCTGCTTGTAGGCCCTGCCTTTTTCCTATGCACCATTTCTGCTGATAAGCGCGGTGCTGCTCAGGGTTTTCCTCGCGCCATTGGCGCACGCGTTCGACTTCCTTGGCCTTCTGTTCTGGCGACGGTGGGTTATTGGCCCGCCATCGGCGCATTTTGGCGGCGTTTTTCGCTCGGCGTTCGGCATCGTTGACTGGCATGCGTACAGTCTGGGTTCCCGTGATATCTCGCGAAGGCGTCAGGTTACATTACCAATCAAACGTTTCAAGCAGGGCAATGGCCCGGCGCGCATGGATTCTGTGGACTCGTGCCGCCGGGCCGCCTTTGCGCCGCAGTTGGCCGAACCGGCGCAAAAAAAGCCGCCACTGCGGGAGCACAGCGGCGGGGTATGGTGGGGTCATTGCAACGCGTGGGGGCACGCCCTAACAGGCCAATTGTGATCGCCGTGCGCCAGCGGCGCAATCCGGGTTTCCCCTTTTAGACATCAGAAAAATACCGACGAGGGTAAGGGACAGGCTATTTGACTCTTCGTTAATCTGAATCGGGCAGCCTTCGCGTATGCTGTCCGCCAAGGGGAGGCCCAAGTGTTCTTTACGCGCATAGCCTATGTAGGATCATTCTTCTTCGCGCTGTTCGGGATACTGCAATTTCTGGGCGCGATCCTCTTCATGCAAGGCTTCATGCCGGATCAGCCGCTCTCGCGATATACGACCGCGCCATCGCCGGGCGCATGGCTCGACCACGCTGTCCATACCTTTATCGTTGCGGTCGCCTTGGGTACGCTTGCCGAAATAAGCCGTTCGCTGCGCAATCAGAACTAGATTGTGAGGCGACGTGCCCAACGTCAAATTCGACCAATGATCCTTGTATCTCCTAGGAACACTAGCATGTCGATTTCGTTGCGAATTTACGGAGAACACCATTAAGTACTGCCTTCTCCCGGATAGCCGTGTCTTTGATCGGCCGAAGATGCCGCTTCCTCATGGTCGCATCGGTTCGAGGCTGCTCCGTGGACGCCAACGGCTCTTCTTGCGGTCCTCTGGCGTGAGCCATTCCGCGCACCATGCAGCCTGAAATACCTCGGCATTCTCGCGGCTCGAAAAACAATAGACGCTGTAGTGGGCGGTTTCCTCATCGAAATAAAAGTGATGGCCGAGGGCAGATGCGCCGAGTTGTGCGGCTTGGCCACTAATGGCCCAGAGATGCTTTCGCATCTTGGCATCGTTCTTCAGCATGACCTGGTGGGGATAGTACTGATCGACCATTGTCTTGGTCAGCGCGCCGCGACTTCGGCTCATTGAGGCGTCCTTTCAGATGCCGTGCTCGCCCATCCCCGAACAGGGTTTTATAAGTTTCAAATTGTGGTTGGAACGGTCGTCGCTGCCGAACGTGTTCTATAAATGTTCTGGTTGGTCGACGATGTCAATCGGCCCAGCAAACGTTGCAGATGTATTTTCATGACCCGCCGTTGAAGACCAATTGTCGGAGGCGTGACCCTAGCGTGCTAGTGCTCGTACGCGCCTACAGAGGTCAGTAGTTAAATTGATCGCTCCCGCTGTTATGCACTATACCATACGGGAAAAACCGATATCGTCGCCGATGACGGTCGTCGGCCCAATCGGGAGCGGCTCAGGATTGGCGATGTTGAGCTTCATGAACTCTATTTTGTCCTTCCATGCCTTTCTCAAAAAAGTCTTCGAAAGCTTGGATGGTCAATTGTTCTCCGGGACAGCGACGGTACGCTGTGTCGGGTCGCGGTAGGCAAGGACCGTATTAAAACTTTCTCCGATCTGGCGCACGCGTTCCGGAATTTCCTGACCAGTGACGCCGAGATGCAAGTCCCAGTAAAGGTCCCAGAACGAGTCAAGGTAGACGCGCATCAGAGGCCGTCCGGCATTGGCCTCGGACATCAGCTTATCGAAAAAGCCTGTCACCTTATCACCATATTTTTCGCGATAGAGGTCCGGCGTGACCGCGGACATATATATATCCTTTTACGACGATTATCGGGGCCTCGTTTCTCCAGCCCTTGCAGAAATACAGTGACGCCATCTTCTGGTGCTGGCTGCCACGTCTCGCTGAGCAACCCCCACAGATCGTTGGGCAGAGCATTCTCTTTCGTAAGAGCGAGATCGATCATCGGAAGGAAGGATCGCTCGCCCTCAAAGACGCTTACGAGAAAATGCGGCACAAGGACATTTTCGATATATGCCGGCTCAAAATCTCTCATGAATTGAGCGCGCAAACGGGCCGCGGTTGCCGCGAAATCGCCCGGCGCTGGTGGATCGTTCAACGGAGGATTATGCAGACAATGCCGCCATTGAAGTAGCGCTTGCAGTGAGAAACGTTCTGCGTTTCATGACCAAGTACTCCTTGCACGCAGCTCGCGTCATCAATCACTATATGATGAAGTTCGAACCGGCTGGATGTTCTTGCGAAAAATTCACTTTAATCCAAACGCGCATTCGTAGCATTGCCATTCAGTCTCATTTGTTGGCATTGAATTTTTAAACGGCGACGATCTTAGTCATCAGCGTACACAAGTGGTCGATGGCTTCTTCGACCCGACCGTATCCTCCTCCGGATTTGATCGGCTTTCCTTGACTGACCCGGATGAAAGTATAGCTCTTAGGCGCAGTGTGTTGGTGGCCGAAGTTTGATACCGTCGTCTTACGGCCGTCCCGCAAACCAAGTTGGACTGGGACTGGGGATACTATCTCAGTAAAAATCACGCCCTCGGGGTCTTGTTCGAGCACTCTGGTAGCCGAAAGAAAATTGAAAGCCTACTGGCCCAAACGTAACGGCGCAACCTCTTAATTGCGGGTCGCACTCGCGCTAATCGTCGGCGCCCCGGTCAATTTTTCCTAGCGACAGGACGGATGAAATCAGTCGAGATGTGAAGGCGCGAAGGCGACCCGCACCGGTCCCTCTAATTACGCGCGATGCGATATGCTTATCGTACTGTACGGAGACGCCACGAGCCGAGAATTTCCGGCGCAACGACCTGACTTGATTTTTGAACTCAGACATCAGCGTTCCCGGTGGCCGGCATCGCAGCGTTTGCGACGCGACAGCTAGATAAACGACGCCCGCAGAACATCATTCACTACAATTCGAGCAATCTTATGGAGCCTACATTCACGAATGTCTGCTTCAATACGGCCCTGGGGGCGGTATGTGGACAGACAAGCGATACCAACATGGGATTGGCGTTTCTCGCGCGGCCCGGCACGGCCGCAATGTTAGCCATAACTTATCCCGGTTGCGCTATAGCTGGTATCGCTATCGGACCGGACTATTCTTCTTGATCGGTGTTTCTTTCCTGATCGGACCGATGGTCATCGGAATGATAACAAGTCCCTGGCCGATCGGGGTCACAATCCGCCACTACGCGGCCCGCGCTAACTGCGACGCTGCGCGGACGGTCGGACTTGCTCCCGCACGTCGCGGCCAGCCCGGATATTGGGACAATCTCGACGCAGACAATGATGGAAAATCATGCGAGCCGTTCAATCGAGGTTGGGGAAAAAAGTAGAAGCTTTCACCCGCCCAGGCCGTCAGTCCGCGGCTTTCTTCTCGCGCAACTTCAGCTCCTTTTCGACCGCCTCGCGGATGAACTCGGCACGCCTGTTCTTTCCTGCGACGGCATCGATGCGCTCGGGCGTGCCGATCGGCAAGCGAACGTGCACGAGGGTTACTTTCAAGGGTGGTCTTCCCACGCGTCTCTTCCTTATGACAGTAAGCGATACTGTTTATTTGACAATTCGATTATAACTGATACCCTTTATATCACAACCTCATCGGGGTGTTAAAGGAGATCAGAATGTCCGCAATGTCGAATTTATCGGTGATTTACGCATATCTGAGCATCGTTTTCCCATCGTATTGTGGGCTAGTGGGGGCGCTTGCTGCGCTATGGCCCCGCCTGAGCCCGAGATCGTAGGAGCACGACCATGTTAGAGACAGCTGGTACGATCGTCGGCGTATACCTGATCTTGTTCATCGGAGCCGGCATACTGTTAATCGTCATCGCGATCTTTTCCGGCATCGGCTCATTCTTTGGCGGGATCAGGCGTGGCGTAAGAGGCTACTGCGATCATAATAGCTCGATCATGGATGAGAACCATGGCGTGCGGTACCTCGTCAAACGCGCCAAGATCGTAGGCAGTGCTCTTGGGAATGCCGCTGCCAGCATCGGACATTTCTTCGATCGGAAGCAAACGCTAAAAAACCGGTAATCAACTATCGGCAGTATTTCGATTTCCCTTCGAACCTCGCGTAATAACATTACGCGAGGCTTTGTTTTATAGGCAGGAGCCCTTCACATCGATGCGCTCAATACGATAGCTGTCGGGACTTCGAGCGGTTCCAATCGGCGAAGTGTAGAACCATGCTTGGCACGGGGCTCTCTTGAAAATAAAAACCCGTTGCGAACCGCTGTCGAAGGCTTCATCGGGGGTGACGGCATACGTGCTCATATAGGCCGTCAACGGCTGGCTGGCGTAGGTCGCATTGAGCCGTTGCCCGTTGGTGTTCGATTGTTCGGCGGCTGTCTGGCATGCAACCAAAGCGCAGGACAGCGCCGCGAGCATAGCGGCTCGCACGATCTTCCCGCTACCTGATGAGGCACGTTGGCTCGAAGAGCCCAATCTCGCGGCCAAGTGAGCTGGCGATCTCACTGTGGCATGCCCTGAATTGCAGCCCGCACGCCCGCCTGGGTGAGCATGGGTCGAGGCCCGCGCTGCAATATGGCCCGGAGAAGGTCGACGCTGTCGTCAGCCACAAACGTTTCAGCGAGGGTCCGCGATCCCTTCCCGAGCCTTGCTCGGTTCACGGTATCGCCCGTATTCGTGATGAGCGACGTGAACAGGTTCTTGGTCCCACCAAGTAGACTGCCGAGAGCGTTGGGGCCGGCGATATCGACCTGGAGTGCTGTATTGGTCGCTGTAGGCGACCCAGGTTGCAGGCGCTTGCCGGTCGCACGCAGCACGTCAATCAGCTGGCCGGGGTCGAAATCGAGGGCGTTCAGCGCTGCTCCGAGAGTTTCTGCCCTGGCTTGATTGCCGGCTACGTCGCGGGCAAATTTTGCACCGGCGAATTCTCTATTCCCGCTCTGTGTCTCGGTTGCAGCCGTGCTGTAGCGATCGGCGAGGTTCTGGCGAACAAGCTGGCGCGTGTTATCGCCATCGGCCTGGAGCAAGCGGGTTATGGCATCGCCGCTCTCTAGGTGCCCGCCTGCGTGTGGCTGAGCGGGCAGCAGCGCGTCACCGGCCGCATCCGTCGTGGCAGCACGGGCCACCCGGCCCACTGGCCCCACTTCAAGAGGCTCCAGCGTACCGCGGCGCAGCTCGGCTTGCCGGTTCAAGGCCGCGGTATATTCGGGCGAGGTATCCTTGGCGAGCTGTTTCGCGGTCTCGCCCACTCGCGTGTTCACGGCAGCCGCTTGCGGGCTATAACCGCTGTTCGTGGCGATCCCGAGCGTCTCTCCGCGCGCGGCGAGCTCTTTGGCGACCGCGTCCACCACTTTGACCGAGTTATCCGCGGCGCCGGCGTATTCCGCGGCGAGATCAGGATTGGCTCTGAGCCGCTCCAGGGCGCTCTGGAACCGCGGATCGGCTTTGATGGAGGCGAACTGCGCTTCCGGGATTAGCTGTGGCTCGGCGGCTTGGTACAGCGGCCGTGTCTCTTGATTTACTGCCCGCTGGGCGTCATCGAGCACCGACTGGGCCGACTGGGCAGCACGCGGGCCCAGGACGCTGGGTGTGGCGCTCGGTCTCGAGATAGCGTCAAGCAACTGGTCATTAACAGCTTTGTCGACCTGTGCCGGCCGCTTGGCGAAGAAAGGAGCTGTTACTGCCCCGCCACTGTTCGAGCCCTCCACAGTGCGAAGCAGCTTGAGCAGTCCTTCCCCACCACCCGGGTTGGTTTGCGCGACAGCCTCGGGACCGGAAAGCTTTACGCCCGTTTTGTTCGCTTGTAGCTGACGTGCGGCATTCCAATCGATCTTGTTAGCGTCGCCGACCGCGCTTCTGACCACGCTCTCGGGCGAGCGGAAAGCCTCGACGGCAGCCGGCCCCATATTACCGATTAGCGCTCCGAACAGACGGGCTAGCGGTTCCGCGTCCGGGTACACCTTCTGCGCAACCTTCCCAGCTGTCTCAGACGTTACACCTGGCAAAACCGCGTATTTGAGCATATTGGACGGCGAGATGCCGCCAAAGGCAGCCGCAGCTGGGACGAAGCTCGTAGTTGTCTTGAAATATTCACCGATTGGCGTTTTGGGGGCGTAATTCTCGGATCCAATGGCATTCACGGCCTGATTAACATCACGAGAAGTTGGCGAAGCGAGCGGCGTTTCCGCGTCATTGCCAGCAAGCCAATTATAGCCCTTGCGCATCAGCCACGTGGGCGCGCCGGAGACGACATCGGCTCCGGCCTTGGCATATTCGCCGGCTTGCTTCGCTTCCTCGGGCGAGCCCACATAACTGACAATCTTGCTCACGATGCCGCCGAGTGCATTCGGAACATCGCCAAATTGCCCGACGAGCCCTTCAGCACCTTCGTGCAGGCCTTGCTTCGATGAAAGTGCGACATCCGCGGCTGTGGATCCGAGAGCGGCCAGCTTTTGTGTTACCGTTTGGCCCGCGTTGATGGCATCAGCCCTCTGCTGCGTTGGGCTCGCTTGTTTTCTAGCCTCGGTCTGAGCCTTGGCGACGCGGGCTATTACAGCCGGGTCTGTCCCATCAGGAAAGTTCAGAACGGTCCCGTCGAACAAAGTAGCTTTTGTCATTGGACCAAATTCCCTTCAGCGTCGAAGTGCATTTCAGTGGAGCCCGCAGCAGGCGCTGCAATCGGAGCCGGTTGGCCATCTGGCGTAGGCGCGCGGAACCCGTCGGAAGCGGGTGCTATCTTGCCAAAATCGACGCCCGGATATTTCCGCCGCAACACGGTCGCCAGTTCTTCCGGAACCGCCAAGCCTTTGGCGGCCATCATGGATGCGACCTTGACTGCTGCCTCGCCCGACGTTCCCTGTAACGCAGCGATAGCCAATCGGCGTGCTTCCGACTTGGCCTGCAACAATTCGTCGCCGTCCCCAGGAAGCGGGATGAAAACATCGGAATAATCGGCGAATTCCTTATCTCCGAACGCCGCGCCGGTATCCGGGCGGAGAATGGACATCATAAAATCCTTGGCGTTACGGAAGAAGATTTTGCCTTCTTCCGTCTGTATCATCCGTTTGCCCGTCTGCGGCACCCCGCTAAGCGCCCCGAGCGCAGTCTCGAAATCGCCCGCTCCTGGCCGGTAGCCTGCATTAAGGGCATTATCCATCGCATCGCTGGCAGGCGTGGCGCGAGCGGCAAATGCCGCGTTTTTGGCCTCGACTTCGGTGTTCTTTCCGCCGAAATCCGCCGTGTTGGGCGTGTTCACCTTGCCCGTGACCGTGCCATTCAAAGGAATATCGTTGCCTTGCTCATCGAGCAGACGACCGTCTGGAGTTGCCCGCGCCGTACCCTGGCGCCCATCCGCTGTCTTGTAATTGACCAGATCGGTCTGGCCAGACGGAACCGGCTGCTGGCCGACGGCATCGCTGCGATATTTGATGACGGGTTTGTTGGTGGCAGGGTCTAGCACGGTCTCGACATTGGCCGCGGACAGCGCAAGAGCGCGCTGCTGTTCCGGCGCCAACGCCGACAGGATATCGCCTTTGACTTCAGCCTCGCTCCTTGGGCTCACGATACCGGTTGTGCGCGCTCCGTTGGGGGCGACAATAGTTTGGTCCTTGTTGACCAATACTGGCCCATCCTGGGTCTCGGGCATGCCATATTCCTTTGCGAGCTGCGGTGGCAGCGTCCTGACCGTGTTCGCTGCCTGGGGATCAATAAGCTTCAGTGTTACATCCTTGTCGTTATTCATGGCGGTTGTCCGAAGCGTCGTTCGCGCGTCAACGTCCGTGTTGTAGCGGCGATCGCCGCTCTCGATGTCCTGGCCACGGATAGTCAACTCACGGCCCTGATTTGGCGCGTAGACGCCCAACACCTGTAAGAGCTGGTCTGCCTGCTCCGGGCTTACCGTGCCGCTCTGGACGCCTGAATACACGGCGCCAATCCGGTTGTTGGCGTCATTGGTCTGCCGTGCCTTGGCGATCGAGTACGCGTCGGCCGCGTCCGGGGGAGCGAACAGGCCGGCTAGGTTCTCGAAGGCTTGACCCAATGCCGGGTCTGAATAGTGTCTATTTTGACGGATGGGCATTTTGCGTTGTCCCTTTCAATGCAGCGGAATTGACGGATCGTATGGGGCGTTCATTGCGAGGCGGCACGTCACGAGCCGTTTCAGGAGGTGGCCGCGATGCGCCAACAAGTTCCGGTGATGAAAGGCGGTCAGTTCGGCCAGGAGTACTACTGCCAAGCTGTACCTGTCCTGTCCGAGCCCATCATCTGGACGCAGGAGCCAACCAGCGGCCCCGAGCCCCCACTGAACAAGATTGTTGGCCACCCGCGGAGCGACGATTTCAGCGACGGTTGGCGACACTTCCGCAAGCAGCGCACGCAGCTCGAGTTCCAGATCGGCGATCTCGGTCGGGATTTCGGAATTGGCAGCCCATCGAATGGCGTCGAGCGCCACGATAGTATTGCCAAGCGGGCAGTTCCCGCGTGCAGCCTTGCGGAGCGACTGGAGCGCAAATTCGATATGCTCGAGTGCCGTGTTTTGTGGCTGCTCAGTCATGAAAATATGCTCGGCGTATTGTCTGGCTCGATAGGAGCGGAAAGCCCCATCTCGAGAAAGGAAATCGTTTTCAAACGGGGCTTTTCCAGGCCGTGCAATTCCTCTGCCAGGGCTACGATTTCAGCCACGGCCCGCAGTATCCGTGCGTTGGCGAAATTGGGATAAAAGCCAGCCGCGTCCAGATCGTAACGCTCGGGGTTCGCGCTACCCCAATACTCTATGACCTTGTCTATCGCCTCGAGCGCGGGAGCTGATGTGCAGATGTTCCGCAGGCCCCAAAACGACCGTTCGATCTCGGGCAAAACCTCGGGCAGTGCGTATCTCACTTCTGTCAGCGCCTGCCGCAGCGAGGCCACCTGATGCGGTGCGGGGCGCTGGTCGACGTTTTGTTGTGCATTTGAGAGAATGATGTCTAGCGCCCTATGAAGGTGAAAGGCGGGCTCGCGCCGCAGGCTAACTTTGCTCAGATCGCTACGGGTCTGCTCGACAGCAAAATCCATTTCGGCGCGTACAATCTCTGGGTGGGATCGGGGATACATTTTCGCTCTCAACCGTGTTTCACTCGACTGAGTTTATGGGCTAATCAGATGCGAAAATATGGGGGTCTAAAGTGTCGTATTTCGCATCTACACACGGGACCGCTGTTGGGACACGGGGTCCAGAGGTCCCGATTTGGAGAAAATTCCTCCGCGTATCAGGCGACGTTTTCGACAATGCATCCGAGGTGCCACCAGGGGGTGGCCCGGGGGTGCGGCGGGAGCCAGGTGGCCGCCATGTCTCGTTTGATCCAACGTCTCAAAATGTAAAGAATATGAGAACGTCTATTGACGTGTATCAATTCATGTCTCATAAATGAGTTATCAAAAAGTCTTAAGGAATTAGAGACATGGCAAAGGTAGCATATATTCGCGTGAGCTCAGTCGGACAGTCGCTCGAAGTGCAGCGCGACAAGATGCTGGGCCTGTGTATCGATCGGGAGCACATCTTCGAAGAAAAGCGCAGCGGGCTCGATAACGCCCGTCCAGCATTGCGCGATGCCATTCGCTTTGCCCGCAAGGGTGACGAGTTCGTCGTAAGCCGGATCGATAGGCTTGCCCGCTCAGCATCGGATCTTTTGAATATCGTCAAGGAGCTGGAAGCCAAGGGCGTTACGTTCCAAGTGCTCGATCAACAGATCGATACCAGCACCTCGACGGGGAAGCTTTTGCTGGGGATGCTGGCGCTAATCGCCGAATTCGAGACGGCCATCCGAAAGGAACGCCAAATGGATGGGATCGCCAAGGCGCGCGAGAAGCACGTTCAGTTCGGCCGCAAGAAGCTTGCTACTCCCACGGTCGTTTCGGAGATCGCCACCATGCGCAAAGACGGGATGCTGATCAAGGATATCATGAAAGCCACTGGATTGAGCAAGGCGAGCGTCTATCGCTCTTTGGCTGAAGCGGGAACGGACGCGTAAAACGCTCCAAAAACGGTCATGGAGCGCGTTTTAGCGGTTTCGAGCTGAAACTGGGCTTTGGCCGTTCAAACGCTTCTTGGCGGGCCAACCTCGTGGCCCCAATTAATTGAAAATGCTGTCGTCTGCATCGCGGCGTTGTAGCTGTTCTAGGGACGCGGCTACTTTTGCATACGCGGCGTCCGGTTGAGCCGGCGTCATTTCGGCATACGAGATATCTGGCTGGTCGGTCTCTTTCCGGTCCATATACCCCGCTGCGCGAAGCAAGTTGGCTGCTGCTGAGGCCTTTGCCGCGGCGCTCGCGGACGCGCTTCCACAAATGGCTATACAGCATTCCAGAGCGATGCGCGCGCCATCCTTGAGCAGGGCGTCCGTCTTCTCATCTTCGTCATTATTTGCCATTCGTCAGCTCCAAATTTCGTGCTCTTGGGCAGTCAGTTGATCGAGTGCCGATCTTAGTGCCGCCGCCTGGGCCTCCAGCGCGGCCATACCAGCGGTTTGAGGTCGAGGTGCACTTGACGCCTGCCGCAATGTCTCTCGCATGCTAACGGCCTTCTCTGCCTCGCGGCGAGCCCGCGCTCTCGCTTTCGGATCGCCAGGCTGATGGGTGCGCTTCCACCGTAGATAGGCCGCCCGTTGATCGGGGTCGAACTGCGAGACCTCCTTCTCACGCTTCTCGCGCGAATTAGCCAAGGCATCGAGCTTGCGCTGCATCCGAGCTACGGCCGTTTTTGATTTAAGGTCGAACCGCGGCTTGTGCCACCCGGCGCCCGACGGCGTTCGCCCACCATGAAATCGGCAGGTTCCGTTGGCCATGGCGGGCTGCTGGCAAGGCCCACCCGTAGTCTTCGAACGGGCTGAGCAACGAGGCTTCCTGCGCTTCGCTTCATTCCACGCAAGACACTGCAAGCGAGCCTGCATCCGGTGCTCTGCACTCCCGACCCAGGGGTTCTTTGGACGCGTTTCTCGCAACGCCTATTCTCCTGACAGATATCTAAAGGTATCTCTGCGTAATTTTATACCATAACATTTCCTGACTGCAAAATAGCCACCCATGACCATAGCAGCGTCCCATAGCGTCGCCCCCGTCTCGCTCTGTGTTCCGTCATATGGTGCCCGCATGGTAGCCTCGTTCGACGGTTTCCCTTCTTTTCCGCGCCCGCGGACATTGCGGCTTGCGCGCATGCAAAGATAGATAGATTGAGCAGGAAAGTGGGAGATAGGGAGCGAGTTAAATAAAGAGAGAGTGAAAAGGCTATTTACCTCTGCGTACGCAAGCCGCGATGTCCGCGAATTGCCACCATTTTCAATATTTTTGGTCATTTTCGTCCTCTAGGGACAGTTTGTCCTCGCTAATCAGCGCTTTTTTGGCTGTTGCAGCGGCAATCAATTTGCGCTGTCTGGTTTCGCGATCAGTCTTTTCCCATGCCGCACGCTCAGCAAAACGCTGGTGAACCTTGGGATTGATTGCCCATTTATTCGGACCGGACGCATCGGACGAAACAATACGGACCCACTGCGCCGTATCCAGCTCGGCCATGGCAGACTTCAGAAGACCGGCATCGTCACGGTAGAGCTTGCGAGCGTCGTAAAGGGTTTTCCTGGTTATATGTGCCAAGTCGGGTTTGGCCAAGATGTGCCCGGCAATCCAAACTGCTTCCGATCCTTTTTCTGATTTTCCGAAAAAAGTCTCGTAAAATTTGAGGCTGTGAAGCAGGAGGAAACGGGCGAACTTGACAGCCATCCGTACGGTGCTCTCTTCGACGGGTAGCTCGGGAACGACGCCTTCCAGGGGCCCATTCCACTGCGCGATTGCGTGGAATGCCAAAGTAATGCGGGTTAGGAACTTCGGCCATTTGGCGATATGTCCACGCCACGCCGACGACGCACCCGGCAGATTGGCCAGAGCCTTGATGTCGGCAAGCGCCGCGTTAAACTGTTTATAAGCCGCCGGAGCAAGCTTGATCGGGTTCGAGGTGGAGTAGGTCGTTTCGGCAAAATGCCTAACCATCTCGTAGTAGCCCTTGATTGCTTCAGCATCGGGCGCCTCGTCCAGGTCGGGGCGTTCTACACCGTCGTCCATGATAAAAATAAAACGCTGAAGAACACCGTCCGCACTGAGGTCTTTGACCAGCATTTTTATCTTTTCCGGTTGCGTGCCGGCGATGGTGGACATGAGGGCTGTTTTGGCGCGGGTAGTACCCCGCCCGATACGATCCACGGTAATAGGGCGGCCTTCAAACAGTCGCAAAAATTGGCTGCGATCGCCCTCGCCGCTCTTTTTGTAAGCGCCGAAATCGCCGAGCATGCTCATGAGTTCGTCGGGCGACCGGAGCAAACCGCGCGGATTGTCCGCATGCACCTGGATTTGCTTCTCGGGTGTGACGGCATCGACAAGAATACGTGTGATTTTGGGCTCAGGACGGTCCGGGGCGCCTTTCGGCTTTCGCTTCTGCTCCGCTTGCCAAGCCGCGTGAAGTGCCTCGCCAACGTTTCCACGGAGTTCGTCAAACGCCTGAATGGGCTGCGTTGCCGCCGAGATGATCGGGCTTTTGCCCGCACCTGGCTCGGCGACCAGCGCTGTCCACAAACAACATGGCTCAGCCCAGCCATCGTCTTTTAATCTCGGGCTCAGTTTCAAACTAGTACCGATCGCCGACGCGACTACGGTCAATCCTGATGCTGCGGCAGAGGCTACTGATACGCCTTTCCGGCGCGCCTCACTTGTGGCCCAACTCAAGAGCGGTTCGGGCAATGAACCTTCTGGGGGTGTACCTAAGTTTACGGGGCTTTCGTCGTCAAAGATATCGAACGGCTCTGGCCACGTCGTGGAAGCGGTCCCCGCAACATGCTGGTGATCGCCGTCGCCCTCATCCTCCGATGGCTGCTTTTCAATCACCTCAAACCAAGCGCTCGGTTCATCAGGAAGCAGATACTTGATGCCGCCATGGGCCTGGCTCGAGATGTGGCAGCCGTGCGCTCCGTCTGTGTAAACAATAGCCACGTTGCGACCGCTGCCGTATTCGGGCTCGTTAGGATCGGCGCACGTTGCCCGATTGTACTGCTTGGGGTTGCGCAAAATCTCGCGAACTTCGGTTGGGCCAAATTCATCCAGCTCTATGATGAAATCGCCCGAAAGCTGGTGAACATCGACCGCCTTAGTAACGAGCTTGCGCGCGACGTCGGGCGCTGTGCCCCGTTTAACTAGTTCGGCGACGCGCTTTGTCTCGTAAGCCTGGCGCGCTTCTATCGCTTTCGAGCTGGTCTTGGCGCGCTCCATTGCCGCTTCCTTGATCTCGGCCAGTCGCTCGCGTTCCTCGCTGCTCAAGGGTAGCATCGCAGCAATATCCAGCAGTCCACCTGGTCGGCAACTTGGCTCACGGACGCTGCTCTTATGGCCCAATCGGTCATCGTTGAGGACCGCATCGGCTTCGTAGACCAGCCGCGCCTTGCCTGAGCTTGCGGCTACATCGAAGAGCGTGCGCTCCAACGGTGTACCGGTCTTCGCGATGTAGTGCCAGAGATATCCGGCAAGCATCAATCGATCGGCGAGCGCCCCAACGAATTCACCGATCTTCTGGCCGTCTGAAACGACGAAGTACAGATGATAGCCCGATGAGGTTGGTTCGCCGCCATCGAGAACTATTCCCGAACCGGACGACGCGCGCACCATCATCGAAGCCGTTTCGAATGGTGGGTAGATCATTGCCAAGATGTTTGGGATTTCCTCGTGGGAGCCGATTTTGGCATTGAACGCCGCATCGAATTCCTTGGCGTCGATATCAAGCACAAGAAGCGCGGGGCCACTTGGGTCTGCGAAAAACTTGTCCGTGCGCGTAATCTCGTCCGAATTATTACTATATTCCTTCTCGGTGACGATCTTGCACTTCGCTCGACAATCTGCCGGTGGGGCACAGATGATCGCTTGGTTCGAGCTGAGGGATGCAAGATGAGCGCCGAGCTGCTTCAGGATCGCATCGGGCATGCCGCTCAGCTCGGACCGCGTAGCGGTGCCTTTATAGAGGCTCACGCTGTTCTGTTTCTTTATCCTGCCAGTTCCATCAACGCTCACCGATTTGGTAAGCCGGTCAATGCTTTCCACCGTCGTGAAGGACACCGAGCATTCAGTGCCTTTTAGGGCCAAAGTCACGCTGGAACCTTGCGCAAACGCGCGTTCTGATATATCATCACATTGTTTCACAGTAATGCCTTTCTTTTGAGCCGGTCACGTCATCGCAACGTGGCCGGCTTCTCGTTCAGGTGTTGTCTACGGCGAGCCGAATTCGTGGCTGTTGTGGTTTCAATTTTGACGCGCGCTGCGCCATGCGCTGTTTCAGGGCCATCAGGCTATCGCGGGTCACAGCGGGCTGGCCATTGATTTCCGATGGCACTAAAGGGCCGTGGTTGCGATAAGTGCGGACCCAGGTAATCGAGCGCTTCGCTTCCTTGGCGGCATCCGCAATCAGAAGGCTTTCGTCGGGTAGGACAGAGTGAACTAGTTTCATTTGGAAATCTCCGGTCATGAGACTGAAGAGTGTGCCGCGGGTAGCGCTGCGAAAATAGCCATCTGTTACGAGGCACATTTCGCATATTCCCCGCCCCCATCGTCGGGGTTGATCGGCGTACGCGGGTATTTCTGGAGGTACCGTTTTCTCTGTTCGACCCGACGGATTGCTTGTTTGCAAAAAATCGCCACTGCCGCGGGGTAAAGGCGCCGCTCTATGCTGGCTTCCACCTCACTCCGCCATTCGAACACCAGGCCGCTCTCGATTGCGGCATCGAGCGTAGCAACGTCATATGGTCCCTGACCGGTCTCGGTGAGGCGTTTCCACATCCCCAATAATACTCTGGCTTCTCTGATCATCCCGGAAACGCAGGCAAGGAGCAGCAGACTATGCGAGGATCGAAATGCTACTTGAATGCCGTTACTCCACATAAAGCCATCTATTGCGTTGCGGATATTCCCGCCGTTCACACCGGGCACCGTCACCTGTTTTCTTGTCCCGTCCTCGGCGTTCACAAGCTTTGTCGCGGGAACTCCCCTGTTGAACAAATCTGCGATCGCTTTTCGGTTCGGTTTCCCGAGGAAAAAGCACACTACGAGATGTTCCATTACCTCGCGCTTCGTCTTGTTCGCAGCCGGTTGATAGTGTGCATTCAGGGCGTGCACATATTGAAGCAGCAGGGCGTGTCGCTCTATTAGCGCGTCCTTGCCCCGCAACTCGGCGGCCGTGAGGTGCTGTGAAAGGTCGGTAACGGCAAGGTGGCGAAACCAGTCGAGTTTATGCACGGCTACCGATGCATAATAATTGCGAATTCTGACGGACGCGACATCCTCTGGCTCTGGATAGAAGATGAACTGCCCGTCGCCCATAAGACCATCGTAGCGCGCAAAAACCCTTCCAACTCGGAGCAAGAAATCATTGAACGAGCCAGGTTCGGGTTCGATGAGACTACCTGACATGCGAATGGTCGTACGCGTTGTTTTCCCCATTATGCTGCTCTTTCGACCATTTGGCTCATCCAAGCCTGCACGGCCTTTAGCGACCAGCGCGACGAGCTGCCCAGTTTGGCCGGCCGCGGAAATTCGCCTGCCTGGGCGAGCGCGTAAACCTGGCTGCGGGACAGCCCCACCATCTGCTTCACCTCATCAATTCGCAGGAAGCGATCGGGAGTATCCATGGCTCACTCCCCTCTCGCGCTGCGCTCTGCCGCCCGCTTGGCAACACGGATGGCAGTTGCAGCCTTTGTGCGGCTTTGTGGCGTCCAGTCGACCGCATTGTCGAGAAGGTTGATGAGACTGGCCGTATCGATCATTGTACGGCCTGCGACTGATTTGAATTGCAGATGGCCCAGCTTGGCCTGGCGATAAAGCGATGCGATCGAAACTCCGCTCACTTCAGCGGCCAGTTTCGTCGGCAGAACGGGTCGATCTCTCCAATGAATGGGAGTGGTTGGTAGTTCGGACATATGCCTTCCTTCCCGCGTCCTTGAGAGGGGGCGTGGCTTAAGTTGGCTTCTGGTCAGGAAGCTGGAAAATGTCCTTTCAGGGGTCTGCGAAAGATACTATCCAGAACGTGAATTCACGTCAAGTACCAGTTGACGTTAAGTTATTGATATTAAAGGAAAAGTGACATACACTCGATATACGATTGATATACATATTGCGGAATAAGTGATTGAAATAGCGGCGTGATAAATAGTCCAAAACGGCCAAAATAAATTTTGGCTTACGAGAAAATATCGTGCGTTGGCATACGGAGCTCGTCTAATTCATCCGCCCACCAAGCTGCCATTTTCACCCTCTCATCCCAATATTGAGCGCGGTGGTACGCACGGCGCACGAGGTCAGCGCCAACATGTGCCAGCTCGGCCTCGATAGCGTCCGGGGAGAACTGGCCATTCTCGTTGAGCAGCGTAGATGCCGTTGCACGAAACCCGTGCGCCGTCGCCTCGTCCGTCGCGTAACCCAGCCGGCGCAATGCTGCATTCATCGTGTTCTCAGAGATGGCTCGCACGCGCGATCGAACCGATGGAAAGACCAACTTCCCATCCCCGTTGTGCTTATGCAGTTCGCGCAAAATTGAGATAGCTTGCTTTGGAAGCGGTTTGGTGTGCTGGCGCCGCATCTTGGTGCGGCTCGCGGGAATGGTCCACACGCCCTTATCCAAATCGAACTCTGACCACTCCGCTAAACGCAGCTCCGCGGGCCGAGGGTACAGGCAGGCCATGAGTTGAAGACAAGCGCGCGTCTCGAACTGCCCCTCATAGCCCCAGATCGATCGCAGCAAACCGCTCAATTCGGTTCGAGTGGTAACGGCCGCGCGGTGGGTTATCCGCGGCGTCGTCAATGCGCCGCGCAATCCGAAGGTGGGATCGTTCTCGGCTCGTGAGGTGGCGATCGCATAGCGATAGACCTGACCGATGGTTGAGCGCAGACGTACAGCACTCTCGTAGTTGCCCTTTGCCTCGACCTTGCGGAGCGGGACCAATATCTCCGCTGCGGTAATTTCCTTGATCGGACGGTCGCCCAAGTCGGCCCGAGCCAAGTCGACCAGCCAGCGCACCTTGGACATCGTAGCTTCCGCGCGACCTTCCTTCTCTATCTTTGCCAGCCACTCGTCTGCGATCAGTCCGAACGTCTTCACCTTGTCCGCTTCGGCCTGGAGCCGATCATCCTTCTGCTTCCGAGAGGGATCGATCCCTTTCGCCAGAACGCCCCTCGCCTCGTCCCGCTTTGCCCTTGCATCGGCAAGCGAAACATCGGGGTATTTTCCGAATGCCAGCAATTTTTGCTTGCCATCATAGCGATACGCCATGCGCCAGAGTTTCGATCCGGAAGGGGTTACAAGCAGATGCAGACCTCCTCCATCGCTGAATTTTTTAGCGGCAGGCTGCTTCTTGATGTTCTTTATCTGGGTATCGTTAAGGGCCATTGTTGGTATCGTTGGTATCGCTGAGCGGGTGCTGAGCGTATGGTACCAGCAATGATACCAACAAAATTTATGGCTGCAAGTGGACGCGTATGGACGACGACGGACGGTGACCCCGACAAAAGCCCGTAATTACTGGCCTTTGAAAGCGCGTTAGGCATTCGGTGGATGGGTGTGGATGGGTCTCTGGTGCCCCCTGCCGGAATCGAACCAGCACTCCTCTCGGAACCTGATTTTGAGTCAGGCGCGTCTACCAATTCCGCCAAGGGGGCCGCAAAAGCGTCGGGTGCGGCGAACCGCACCGTCAAAGCCAAATACATGCTGGAGCGGCCCTCGGTCAACACCATTCCGCCAATTTCTCGCGATAACGCACTCGTGTGTTGCCGGTCGCGCAGGCCACAAGTAGAGGCGAAGCAGCCTGGCTGGCAAAAATCGACTGCAGCGATTCCATTTGGGTGAAGTTTGCTCTAAGGATCACCGACTTTCTCGAACAACTTCCCCGGACAGGAACCGCCATATGCTTCGCAAACTCTATGATTGGACGATGTCGCTCGCCGCGCGCAAATCCGCGGAAGTCTGGCTCGCCATCATCGCCTTCGTGGAGAGTTCGGTTTTCCTCGTTCCCGCCGACGTCCTCTATCTTCCCATGGCGCTGGCACGGCCGGAGCGCGCCTATCGTTATGCGCTCGTGGCGACGGTCGCCTCGGTGCTCGGCGGTATTGCCGGCTGGCTTCTCGGCTATTACGCCTATGAGACACTGGCAAAACCCATTCTCGAAATGTACGGCAAGCTCGATGCTTTTGAGGCGCTGCGCGGCTCGACCAGCGCAGATGCGATCCTCCTGCTGCTCATCACCTCCGGCCTTGCGCATCTGCCCCCGATCAAGGTGGTGACGATCCTCTCCGGCGCTGCTGCGATCAACATCTGGGTATTCATCGGATCGGCAATTCTCGCACGCGGGGCGCGGTTCTTCTTCCTCGCCTGGCTCCTGCGCCGCTATGGCGAACCGATCCGCCATTTCATCGAAAAGCGGCTCGGCCTCATCGCCGGTGCAGCCGCTGCGGTGCTGATTTTGCTCTACGCCGTATTCCACTATTATCATCTATAGTTCGAGGACGCTTCGCGCATCATGACAATGGCAACGGCACCCGCGATGAGTTCGACGCATTTCCGGACCGCTTTGTTCCTTCTCGCCGCAATGATAGTGACGGTCGGGTCGGCGCTGGCCTTCCAGTATGTGGGCGGCTACCTGCCCTGCAAGCTCTGCCTCGAGCAGCGCTATCCCTACTATGCCGGCATACCGCTCATGGCGCTTGCCGTCGTCGCCTCTCTCCTGCGCTGGCCGTCAGGCTTGACACGGCTGCTGATCGCATTGGGCGGCATCCTCATGTTGATCGGGCTTGGCCTTGCAATCTTCCATGCAGGCGTCGAGTGGAAGTTCTGGGCGGGACCGACGGATTGCACCGCGGTCGCAATGTCCATCACCACCGATGCCGGCAATCTGCTAAGTGACCTCAACGCAGTCCATCCACCGGCATGCGACACCGCCGCCCTGCGCGTGCTCGGCCTGTCATTTGCCGGCTGGAACGCCATCGCCAGCCTTATTCTGGTTGTCGTGGCGTTTCGTGGAGCGATGAGGCGGGGTTAAGCCCTTGCCAATCTGCTGAGCAAATTATGCATCGCAGAGAGCTCAGCAAAAAATAGCCAGGCTCGGCGCAGGGACCGACTGCCGGAACCCTCAAGGCTCCAGTTCGACATCCCAGTAGAGATAATCCATCCAGCTGTCGTGCAGGTGGTTTGGCGGGAAGAGCCGTCCATTGTTGTGAAGGTCGTGCACCGTCGGCTGGAATGGCTTCTGCCGCGGCCACATTTTGGCGCGGTCTGGCATCAGCCCGCCCTTGCGAAGGTTGCACGGCGAACAGGCGGCGACGACATTTTCCCAGATCGTCTCACCACCGGCGCAACGTGGGATCACATGATCAAAGGTCAGGTCTTCTTCCGAACCGCAATACTGGCACTCGAACCGGTCACGCAGGAAGACGTTGAACCGGGTAAAGGCAGGGTTGCGCGACGGCTTGATGTAGGTCTTCAGCGAAACGACGCTCGGCAGCCGCATGGCAAAGGAAGGCGACGACACCTCGTGCTCGTACTCGGCGACGATGTTCACACGGTCGAGAAACACCGCCTTGATCGCGTCCTGCCATGACCAGAGCGACAAGGGATAGTAACTGAGCGGACGATAATCCGCATTGAGCACCAGTGCCGGCAACCCGTCCGGCGAGACGGCTATTGTCAAGGAATCAACTCCAATCCAACCATCAGGCCCTATTATTGTAAGCTGGACGTGACAAGAATGTGAAGCGAATTGCTCGCTTATGCAGCGAAAAACGCCGCTATATCAAATTCATGCGATTGGTGTGCCGTCGCGGCCACGCGTCGCGGCATAATAGGCCCAGAAAAGCCGGGCCGCCACCCCGCGCCAGGGCGACCATCTTTCGGCAAAACGCTGCAGCGCCTTGGAATCGGGCCGGGCTGATTCGCTGTAGGCGTGGGCATAGGCATGCTGCAGGGCAACGTCGCCGGACGGGAACACATCCGCATGCCCGGCCGAGAACAGGAGGTAGACCTCCGCCGTCCACGGCCCCACGCCCTTGATGCGCGTCATCAGCGCCATGGCCTCCTCGATCGGCCGTTCGCAAAGATCGAGAAGGTCGAGCTCGCCGGCAATGATCGCCTCGCTGATCCGCGCGAGGGTCTCCTGCTTGGCGCGTGAAAGGCCGGCCGCGCGCCACGCCTGCTCGCCGGCCGCAAGGTAGTTTTGCGGCGTCAGCGGGTCGATGAGCCCTATGAGCCGCGACCATATCGATGCGGCGCTCGCCTTGGAAACCTGTTGCGAAACGATGACCGAAGCAAGGCTGGGAAAGCCGGGCTCGGAGCGTCGCAGCGGCAAAGGCCCTGCCCGTTCCGCAACTGCCGCCAGCTCCGGGTGAGCCTTGAGCAATGCGGTCAGGCCTTCGGCCACGTCATCGAGCGTATCTATCCTGCGCATGTCGTCACTTTGAATCGTCGGGAAAACACAGTATCAACCCGCGCATATGGTCACGCAAGGACACCAGTTCACGCTCATGACAGTTCCTGTCTTTCGCTTTGCGCCTAGCCCCAATGGATACCTGCATCTCGGCCACGCCTATTCGGCACTTCTCAACCAGAAGATGGCGCGCGAAAGTGGCGGCCGCCTGCTTCTGCGCGTCGAAGACATCGACCGCGAGCGCTGCTCGCCGGAACTCGAAGCGGCCATGCTCGAGGACCTGCGCTGGCTTGGCATCACCTTCGAGGAGCCCGTTCGCCGCCAGTCGGAGCATTTCCCGGTCTACCAGCAAGCGCTGCAGCGGTTGACCGATATGGGTTTCGTCTATCCGGCGTTTCTCAGCCGCGGTGAAGTCAGGCGGATTGCCGAAACGATTGGAGGCGGCATTCAGCATTGGTCGCGCGATCCGGACGGCGCATTGCTCTATCCGTCCAATGACCGGAAGCTTTCGCAGGACGAGCGTACTCGGCGCATCGAAGACGGTTCTCCCTATGCGCTGCGCCTCGACATGGAGCGGGCGCTGGCGGCGATTCCGGCTCCGCTAAGCTGGCACGAAGAAGGAGCTGGCGAAAGCAGTGTCGAAGCGCGTCCGCAGGATTGGGGCGATGTCATTATTGCCCGTAAGGATGTGCCTACGAGCTACCATCTGTCGGTTGTCATCGATGATGCTGCGCAGGGAGTAACCCATGTCGTGCGCGGCAGGGATCTCTTCCAGAGCACCAGCGTCCATAGGCTCTTGCAACATTTGCTGGAGATTGAGCCGCCGGTCTACCACCATCATACGCTGATACTTGACCGTGACGGCGAGAAACTGTCGAAAAGCCGCAAGGACACGTCTTTGCGGGAATTGCGCCAAGCGGGAGTGACGCGTCAGCAGATTTTCGCCATGGTCGGCCTCTGACCTTTCGCTACGCATCGTTCGGGTATAAACAGCCCTGCTATCCTCGTTCCGCCGGTCTCCCGACATGCCCGTTCGTCTTTTCCCTGCACTTTTCGTTCTGCTCTGGGCCACAGGCTTCATTGGCGCGCGCTATGCGATGCCGTATATGGAGCCGTTCCTGTTCCTGACGCTGCGGTTTCTTATCGCTGGCACAATCCTCGGGGTCTGGGTCGCGCTCACGGGCAATGCATGGCCGGGCAGGCGCGGGGCGATGCATGCCATCATTGCCGGTTGTCTCATCCACGGTGTCTATCTCGGCGCCGTGTTCTGGGCTATTCACCAGGGCCTGCCCGCCGGTATGTCGGCGCTGGTCGTCGGCCTGCAGCCGCTCATCACCGCGCTGATTGCCGGTGTTGCCCTTGGCGAGACTATCCAGCCCCGCCATTGGGCCGGTCTGGCCGTCGGTTTCGCCGGCGTCGCCATGGTGCTCTGGCCGAAGCTCTCTATCTCGGCGGACGGGATCACGCCCGCCACTGTTACCGCATCGATCGTCTCGGTTATCGCCATCAGCGCCGGCACCGTATGGCAAAAGCGCTTCGTCGGCGCGATCGACCTGAAGGCAGGGACGGCTCTGCAATATTTCGGCGCCGCGGTGCTGATGGGGTTGCTGTCCCTGGTCCTTGAAACGCATCAAGTCACCTGGGTCGCCCCGCTTGCCTTTGCGATGTTCTGGCTGGTCTTCGTGCTTTCGATCGGTGCCGTGCTGCTTCTCATGATCCTGATCAAGCAAGGCGCCGTTTCCAAGGTCGCTTCGCTGTTCTATCTCGTGCCGGGCGTCACCGCGCTCATGGCCTATGTATTGTTCGGCGAAACGCTGACGCATTTCCAGCTCATCGGCATGGCGATTGCCACGCTCGGAGTGGCGCTGTCGACGGGTCAGAGACGTTCCGCTGCCTTGCCTTCCCGGTAGCGGATGATCGCCGCATTGACCTCAGCGCCGATGATGAAGATCGCGGCGATGATATAGAGGAAGACGATAGCGACCATGATCGAGGCAAGACCCGCATAGGTCGTCACATAGGAGGCGAAGGTCTCGAGATAGCTTGCGAAAATGGTCGCACCGACGGTCCATGCGATCAGGGTGATGAGAATGCCCGGCAGGATGTCGACGAAGCGCCGCTGCCCGGCCGGCAGCCAGAGGTGCACGACGAGGAGACCTACGACAAGAACGGCTGTGGCAATGACATAGCGCCAGAAGACAATCGTACCCGATACGAGCACAAGTTCCGGTATCCAGCGTGTTGCAATGCGCAGAGCGAGCGGTGCAAGCACGAGCAGGAAACTGATCGCCATGATGCCGATCGTCGCGACCATGACGAAACCGAGACTTTGCAGCCGGCAGAAAATGATCGAGCGCGTATCGATGACGCGGTAGGCGCGGTTGAGGGCAACGCGCAGCGCTTCGATGCCATTGGAGGCGAAATAGGCCGCCGCAATGACGCTGACCGTGAGTAGTCCGCCGCGCTGCACGTTGAGGACGTTGCGGACCTCCTGCGCGATCGGTCTAGCGATGACGTCAGGCCAGGTATCGAAGATGACGTGAACGGCCGTATCGGTGAAGGCGCTAGCGCCAAGAAAACTCGCAAGCGACGTCGCAAAAATTAGGAACGGGAACAGCGCCAGGATGCCGGAAAGGGCGACATGGCTGGCAAGCGCCCAACCGTCATCGGTCAGGAAATGCCCCAGCGCATCGGCGACCACACGCCGGAGAAACCCAAACACTTTACGCATCGGCGATGATTGCCCCCTGTGAAGCCCAAGATTGCAAGGCGCGGTCGAATATGTGAAGTCTTTTCTTGTCTTGGATCAAACGAACAATTTGAAAACATTCAGCAACATGGCCGATTCCAGAACGATTCTCCTTACCGGATGTTCCAGCGGCATCGGCGCGCATTGCGCAAGGGCACTGAAGGCCGACGGATGGACTGTGTTCGCAACCGCGAGGCAACCCGCCGATATCGAAGCCCTCGATGCAGCCGGCCTCACAGGCCTCTACCTCGACTACCGGGAACCGCAATCGATCGCCGCCACCGTCGATGCTGTGTTTTCCCGCACGGGCGGAAAGCTCGGCGCCCTGTTCAACAACGGCGCCTATTCGCTGCCCGGCGCGGTGGAGGATTTGCCCATTGCCGCCTTGCGCGAACAGTTCGACGCCAATTTCTTCGGCTGGCACGAATTGACGCAAATGGTGGTTCCCGCCATGCGCCGACAGGGACACGGACGGATCATCCATTGCTCCTCCATCCTCGGCTTGTTGCCGATGAAGTGGCGCGGCGCCTATGTCGCCTCGAAGTTTGCCGTCGAGGGCTTGATGCTCGTGCAACGCATGGAACTTGCGGGATCCGGCATCGAGGTGTCCCTCATCGAGCCGGGGCCCATTGCAACACGTTTTCCCTTGAACGCGCTCAAGCAATTCGAGACGCATATCGATGCGGAAAAATCGGTGCATCGCGATGACTACCGCAAACTCGTAAGCCGGCTCGGCGGTGGCGGAACTAAATCCCGCTTCAAGCTTGGTCCGGACGCGGTTTATGCAGTGCTCAAGGACGCCTTGGAAAATCCACGCCCGAGGCCGCATTATATCGTCACTCGCCCGGCAAAAATTAGCGCATTCGCAAGCAGATTTCTCAGCGCACGTGCGCTATACGCCATGCTTGCACGCCAATCATAATGAGATCAGCCTATAGTCTGGCCGGTCTGAAAGGAAATGCATCATGGATATTATCTTCAAGTTTCTGGCGGTCGTTGCCATTGCGGCGGTCACGATCGTTCTTCTCATCGGACTGCGCAACATGATGAAGGGAGGCGATGCCAACTTCTCCAACAAGATGATGCAACTGCGCATCTTCCTGCAGTTGATCGCCATCATCCTCATCGTCGGCGCACTCTATTTCCATCGTGCGGCAGGCTAGGTTTCACAAATGGTCAAGCTCAACAAGATCTACACGCGCACGGGCGACGACGGCAGCACGGGTCTTGGCAGCGGCGAGCGGCGCTTGAAGCATGACCTTCGCGTGGAAGCCTACGGTACCGTCGACGAAGCGAATTCCTGCATCGGGCTTGCACGCATCCACACGGGCACCTTCCCGGAGCTTGATGCAATGCTCGCACGCATCCAAAACGATCTGTTCGATCTCGGCGCCGACCTTTCAACGCCCGATACCGGCGAGACACTTGCCTACGAGCCGCTACGCATCATCGACAGTCAGGTCCAGCGCGTCGAGGCAGATATAGACGCGCTCAACGCCAACCTTGCACCCCTGCGCTCCTTTGTGCTTCCCGGCGGATCGCCAGCATCGGCGGCACTTCACCTGGCGCGCACCGTCGCAAGGCGCGCCGAGCGTCACATGGTAGCGCTGTCGCAGAAACCGGACGAAACCGTGACACCGGCGGCGCTCAAATACATCAACCGCGTTTCCGACTTTCTCTTCGTCGCCGCACGGGTCGTCAATGACAATGGCGCGAAGGACGTGCTATGGGTCCCCGGGCATAATCGCTGAGTGCGGAGGGGATAGAGGCGCCGATGTTCATTCCACTGCATGACGCCAACCCTGATTGGCATCAATGTCCTGGTTTTCGCGGTGATGAGCGTTGCCGGCGACGTATCGCAGGCCGCCGCGATCGGCCTAGGTTACATTCCCGCCGTCATCCACCATCTGGTCAACCTCCCGGCGAATTACGATTTCGTGCCGCCGGATGCGACCTACATCACTTATGCCTTCCTGCACGCCGATATCTTCCACCTCGGTGGCAACATGCTGTTCCTCTGGGTGTTCGGCGACAATGTCGAGGACGCCCTTGGACATGTGAAGTTCCTGATCTTCTATCTCCTTTGTGCGGCGGCGGGTGCGTTTCTGCACGGCGTCATACTGCCTGCTTCGGAAATGCCGCTCATCGGCGCGTCGGGGGCAATCGCCGGCATTGTTGCGGCCTATCTGCTGCTCCACCCCCGTGTTCGCGTCTGGGTATTGGCCTTCGGGCGAATCCCGTTGCGCATCCCCGCTATCTACCCGCTCGCGCTGTGGGTGGCGACGCAATTTCTCATGTTGGGGTTCGGCGGCGCTGAACAGGTTTCCTGGCCGGCCCATGTCGGTGGCATCATTGCGGGTGCGCTTCTGATCATCATAATAAAGCGCCGCGGCGTGCCGCTTTTCGACAGGGCGATTGTCTCTCCAAAGGCAGTCATAACCGAAAAGGCGCCCGAGCAGGCAACCTCAAATGTGCCACCGGTCCGTTGGGGGCGTTAGCACCCGAGACATGAGATTTATTCAATCGTTTGAACTTAAAAATCGCCCGCCGCACCAATTGACCTTTACTTCCCTCATATTTACGGTCCGGCGCAATTCCGGCACCTGACGTGTCGTTTTTTTCACCTCAATGTCGGCATCCGGCAAGCGGGTACTATATTGAGGCAGTTAAATCTGCCTTTCTTTTTTGAAGAGGGAGTCCCCATGAAAGTCCTCGTACCGGTAAAGCGGGTAGTCGATTACAACGTGAAGATCAGGGTGAAGGGCGACGGCTCGGGCGTTGAGCTTGCCAACGTCAAAATGTCGATGAACCCGTTCGACGAAATCGCGGTCGAGGAAGCGTTGCGGCTGAAGGAAGCCGGCAAGGTCGAGGAAATCGTCGTTGTCTCCATCGGCCCGGCGCAGGCGCAGGAGACGATCCGTACCGCGCTCGCCATGGGCGCCGATCGCGGCATCCTCGTCAAGGTCGACGACATTGTCGAGCCGCTTGCCGTTGCCAAGATCCTGAAGGGTGTCGTCGAGGCCGAACAGCCCAAGCTCGTCATCCTCGGCAAGCAGGCCATCGATGATGATGCCAACCAGACCGGCCAGATGCTTTCCGCGCTGCTCGGCTGGAGCCAGGGAACCTTCGCCTCCAAGCTTGAACTCGGAAGCGACGACGCCCAGGTGACCCGCGAAGTCGATGGCGGCCTGCAGACCATTGAAATCAAGCTGCCGGCGATCGTGACCACGGACCTGCGCCTGAACCAGCCGCGCTATGCCTCGCTCCCGAACATCATGAAGGCGAAGAAGAAGCCGCTCGACGAGAAGTCGGCCGCTGATTACGGCGTCGACACCAAGCCCCGCCTCAAGGTCATCAAGACCGAGGAACCGGGCGGCCGCAAGGCCGGCGTCAAGGTCAAGGACGTCGCCGAACTCGTCTCCAGGCTGAAGAACGAAGCCGGCGTTCTCTAAGATTTAGGAAAGGAACATAAAATGGCTATTCTTCTGTTTGCCGAACACGACAACGAGACCCTTTCCGACCAGACCGCCAAGGCGTTGACGGCCGCCCTCGCCATCGGCCCCGAAGTGCATGTGCTTGTCGCCGGCAAAGGCGCCAAGGGCGTTGCGGAGCAGGCCTCCAAGCTTGGCGGCGTCAAGAAGGTTCTCCTCGCCGAAAGCGACGATCTTGCCAACCGCCTTGCCGAGGCAAGCGCCGCGCTCATCGTTTCGCTTGCCGGCAACTACGACACGATCATTGCCGCTGCCACCACCAACGGCAAGAACATCCTGCCGCGCGTTGCAGCGCTCCTTGATGTCATGCAGGTCTCGGACATCATCGAAGTCGTATCGCCCGACACCTTCAAGCGTCCGATCTATGCCGGCAACGCCATCCAGACCGTGCAGGCCACCGATGCCACGAAGGTCATCACCGTGCGCACCGCAACGTTCGCCGCCGCCGGTGAAGGTGGTTCGGCATCGGTCGAAAGCGTCAATGCCGCTGCCGATCCCGGCCTGTCGAAATTCATCGAAGCCAAGCTTTCGGGCGGCGACCGTCCGGAACTGACCTCGGCGAAGATCATCATCTCGGGTGGCCGTGCGCTCGGCTCCAACGAGAAGTTCAAGGAAGTGATCCTGCCTGTTGCCGACAAGCTCGGCGCAGCGGTGGGTGCGTCGCGCGCCGCCGTCGATGCCGGCTACGCCCCCAACGACTGGCAGGTTGGCCAGACGGGCAAGGTCGTGGCTCCTGACCTCTATATCGCGGTCGGCATTTCCGGTGCGATCCAGCATCTTGCCGGCATGAAGGATTCTAAGGTCATCGTCGCCATCAACAAGGACGAGGAAGCACCGATCTTCCAGGTGGCAGATTACGGCCTCGTCGGCGACCTCTTCACCATCCTGCCGGAACTCGAAAAAGCGCTTTGAGATCCTTCAAAATTTGAAATGAAATTATCTGGCCGGGGTAGACGATACTACCCCGGCCATTTAGTTTGTATGGTACATATAACAATCGGATGGAAACATGGCTGGCACGATCAAGACTGTAGGCATTATTGGCGCAGGGCAAATGGGTTCGGGCATTGCCCAGGTTTGCGCAGTCGCCGGTTACAATGTTTTGATCCATGACCAGTCTGCCGAACAGATCGAGAAGGGCATCGCCACGGTCAACGGCAACATGGCTCGTTCGGTTTCCCATGGCAAACTCGAGGAATCCGCCCGCGTCAAAGCGCTGTCGCATATCCGTCCCGCCCTGAGCATGGAGGATCTGGCCGGCGTGGATCTCGCCATTGAGGCGGCGACCGAAGACGAAACCGTCAAGCGCAAGATTTTTGCCCAGCTTTGTCCGAATCTTAATCCGGAAGCGATCCTCGCCACCAATACATCGTCGATTTCGATCACGCGCCTTGCCGCCACCACCGACCGGCCCGAGCGCTTCATTGGCATTCACTTTATGAATCCGGTGCCGGTGATGAAGCTCGTCGAACTCATTCGTGGCATCGCCACCGAAAATGTGACCTTCGAGACCGCGCGGGAGTTCGTCGCCAGCCTCGACAAGACGATTACTGTCGCTGAGGATTTTCCCGCCTTCATCGTCAATCGCATTCTGCTGCCGATGATCAACGAGGCGATCTATGTGCTTTATGAGGGCGTCGGTTCGGTAGAGGCGATCGACACGGCGATGAAGCTCGGCGCCAATCATCCAATGGGCCCGCTGCAGCTTGCCGATTTCATCGGTCTCGATACCTGCCTGTCGATCATGCAGGTCCTCTATGACGGCCTCGCAGATTCGAAGTACCGCCCCTGCCCCCTCCTCGTCAAATATGTCGAAGCCGGCTGGCTCGGGCGCAAGGCGGGGCGCGGCTTTTACGACTATCGCGGCGAACACCCCGTGCCGACACGCTGATCCTCCGCCAGCCGCTTGCCGCAAAAGTATATTTCGATCAAACCCTTGCATTGGTCTCCGCCTCTTCCCAACTGAGGCAGAATTGCAGCACCGGGCCCCTCTGGCGGGAGTTACCGGCTCTCTCGTGATGTCGGAGCTGTAATCTGGAACCGATGCCGGCGGATCTTTTTCAACATGGAGCTTCTATTTACCGACGCCATGGGCCAGCCCCTGTGGATGTGGCTTGGCTTTCTCACCCTCGTTCTCGTTCTTCTCGCCCTTGATCTGGGCGTCCTCAACCGTAAAAACCACGACATAGGCATGAGCCAGAGCCTTTTGCTCTCGGCTTTTTATATCAGTCTCGGCCTCGCCTTCGGCGGGTTCATCTGGTGGGAACTCGGCCCCCAGGCCGGAATGCAATATCTCACCGGCTTCGTCGTCGAAAAAAGCCTGGCGATGGACAATATCTTCGTCATAGCGATGATCTTCGGCTATTTCGCCATCCCAAAGCAGTACCAGCACCGTGTCCTCGTTTACGGCATCCTTGGCGTCGTCGTCCTGCGCGGCATCATGATTGCCGCGGGAGCTGCCATCGTCCAGGAATACCACTGGGTCCTTTATCTCTTCGCGGCCTTCCTTGTTTTTACCGGCATCAAGATGCTCGTTTCCGGTGACGGGGAGTATGACGTCTCGGCCAACCCGGTCTTCAAGTTCATGAGCAAACGCTTCCGCGTCACGCCGGAACTGCACGGCGAGAAGTTCATCGTGCGCCGCACCGACCCGCTGACGATGAAACGCCAGACCTGGATCACACCGCTGCTTCTGGCGCTGGTCATGGTCGAACTTGCAGACGTGATCTTCGCAGTCGACTCGATCCCGGCGATTTTCGCCATCACCACCGACCCCTACCTTGTCTTCACGTCGAACATCTTTGCAATTCTTGGTCTGCGTGCGCTCTATTTCGCGCTGGCAAGCCTCATCCACCGTTTCGTTTATCTGAAATACGCGCTCTCACTCGTCCTCGTTTTCATCGGCGGAAAGATTTTCGTCGCCGACGCATTGGGGCTGGCAAAGATACCGCCGATGTGGTCACTGTCGATCACGCTTGGCATACTGCTCGCGGGTATCCTCGGTTCGCTTTGGAGCACCCGGCACGAGCATAAGGCCGAATTGTCACATGATGGAAAAGCCTCCCCAGCCGCCGCTGCCGCTGACACGCCGGGGAAGGTCTGAACCATCGAGCAGGAGGACGCGATGAACGCTGACGGAACACCGTCCGACTGGGACCCGAATGGGTCTCCTGACGAACGGCGCCTCTCTAGCGTTCTTGTCCATCTTGGCGACAGACAGGCGGACAGGATATCACTCGACGATATCCTGTCTGCACTTTCGGAGCGCAGCTTCGGCGCGCTCCTGATCTTGTTTTCGGCGCTCAACCTGGTGCCGCTTCCCCCCGGGACATCGACAATTTTCGGCATTCCGCTCGTGCTGCTCTCGATCCAGATGCTGATCGGTTTCGAGAACCCGTGGTTTCCCGCCTTCATCCGCCGCAAATCCATGCGTATCGAAACTTACCGCGCCTTCATCGGCCGGATACAGCCCATTCTGCTGCGGTTCGAAAAGCTGGCTCGCCCGCGCTACTGGCTGGTGCCGCAGATCATTGTCGAGCGCGTCGTCAGCATTGTCGCGCTGGCAATGTCACTGATCGTGATTTTGCCGTTTCCCCTGATCAACCAGATGCCTGCACTGAGTATCGTTCTGCTTTCGATCGGGCTTGGCGAACAGGACGGATTGTGGCTCGGCACCGGGCTGCTCGTTGCGGCGCTCGCTGCCGGCATTGCCATCGGCCTTGGCGCCTCCGTGGGCCTTGCCGCCTTGCATATTTTCGGCTGAACCATGACCGAGACCAACAAGATCACGATCTATGTCGATGCCGACGCCTGTCCGGTCAAGGCGGAGATATACCGTGTGGCCGAACGCCATGGCGTCAAGGTCTATGTGGTGTCGAATTCCTTCATGGCGATCCCGCGCGATCAGATGATCGAGCGCGTCATTGTCAGCGACGGGTTCGATGCGGCCGACGACTGGATCGCGGAGCGCGTCCACCGGGGCGATATTGTTGTCACCGCGGATATTCCGCTCGCCAGCCGCTGCGTCAAGGCCGGCGCCGACGCGATTTCGCCGACGGGGCGGGCTTTCACCGAGGCCTCGATCGGCAACACGTTGGCGACCCGCAACCTCATGGAGGAATTGCGCCAGGCGGGACAGATCACCGGCGGCCCGCGGCCCTTCTCGCCGAAGGACCGCTCGGCTTTTCTTTCAGCGCTCGACCTTGCCATCGTGCGTCTGAAGCGGGCGGGGTTCGTTTAGCCAACGAATCCGCGCCGCTACAGCGCTTCTAGCGCAGCATCATCACCGCCATAGGCCCTTCTGAGTACAGTCCTATAAAATGTCCGTGTGCGACCAATTTTCACCGCGCGCCTTTCCCTAATGCTTTACCGCCAACGCAAAAAACTAGATCATCGCAGGATTTCCCGAGATGGCCGAGGCGGATTGTCCGCGCGGCGAGCCGCCCGCCATTGACGAAATGCGCGATAAGCTCTACGAGGACGCAACAAAGCTATATGCGTGCCGCTCGTGCTCCCATTGACGCCGAGCCCAGACACCAGCCCAAACCCATACTTGAAAGTTCATGAATGACCATCTTCGATTCTATCGCCCCGGCGTTGTCCGGTGCATTGGCAGCCCGTGGCTATGAGACCCTGACCCCGGTCCAGACCGCCGTGCTCGCTCCAGAGGCACAAGGCGCAGACCTTCTCGTCTCCGCCCAGACAGGCTCGGGCAAGACCGTTGCCTTCGGCATCGCCATCGCACCGACGCTGCTCGAAGGGGCTGAGCGCTTCGAATCCATCGGCGCGCCCTATGCGCTGGTCATCGCACCGACGCGCGAGCTTGCGCTGCAGGTGCGGCGCGAACTCGAATGGCTCTACGAGCAGACCGGCGCGCGCATTGCTTCCTGCGTCGGCGGCATGGACATGACCAAGGAACGCCGCGCCCTGCAGGGCGGCGCTCATATCGTCGTCGGTACCCCCGGCCGTCTGCGCGATCACATTACCCGCGGCTCGCTCGACATGGCGGACCTGCGCGCCGTCGTTCTGGACGAAGCCGACGAGATGCTCGATCTCGGCTTTCGCGAAGATCTCGAATTCATCCTCGGTGAGGCGCCGGAAGACCGCCGGACATTGATGTTCTCGGCGACGGTGCCGAAGCCCATCGCCCAGTTGGCCAAGCAGTTCCAGAACAATGCGCTGCGCATTTCCGCCACGAGCGAAAAGGAACAGCACAGCGACATCGAATACCACATCATGCCGGTGGCGCCGCGCGAGCGCGAAAATGCCATCATAAACGCATTGCTCTACTACGATGCGCAGAACACGATCATCTTCGGTTCGACCCGCGAAGCGGTCAAACACCTGACCAGCCGTCTTTCCAATCGCGGCTTCAATGTTGTGTCGCTTTCCGGCGAACTCAGCCAGGCCGAGCGTACCAACGCCTTGCAGGCGATGCGCGACGGTCGCGCCCGCGTTTGCGTTGCGACCGACGTCGCCGCCCGCGGTATCGACCTGCCCAATCTCGACCTCGTCATCCACGCCGACCTTCCCAACAATTCCGAGACCTTGCTCCACCGCAGCGGCCGCACGGGACGCGCCGGACGCAAGGGCGTCTGCGTGCTGATCGTGCCGCCATCACGCCGCCGTACCGCGGAACGCCTGCTGCAGGGTGCCAAGCTCGCAACATCCATGGTCCCGCCGCCGGACGCCGCAGCCATCAACAAGCGCAATCGCGAACGTATCCTCAACGATCCGTCACTGACCGAAACCGTCGCCGAGGACGAGGCGGATTTCGTGCGCGAACTGCTTGAAAAGCATTCGCCAGAGCAGATTGCGGCCGCCTATCTGCGCCAGCAGATGGCCGCACGTCCTGCCCCCGAGGAACTGTCTTCGACGCCGTCGCATGTGCTCGAACCAATGCGCAAGGGCAGCCGTTTCGACGAGCGTCCGGAGCGGGGCGAACGCGCTGACCGCGGAGTGCGCTCGGCGCGTAATACGGAGTTCGAAAGTGGCGCATGGTTTTCCGTCAGCGTCGGCCGCAAGCAGCGCGCCGAACCGCGCTGGCTCCTGCCGCTGATCTGCAAGGCCGGTGATATCACCAAGACCGATGTGGGATCGATCAAGATTCTCGACACCGAAACGCGTTTCGAGATCACTGCCAGCAAGGCCGACGACTTCCTCGCCCGTATCAAGCAGTACGGCAGCGGCGAAAAGGGCGTGAACATTACCCGCAGCGAGGGCCCGGGCTCTGCTGGTGCGCGCCGCAGCGATGGCGGCGAATACAAGGGCAAGAAGAGCTTCGGCGAAAAGCGCGATTGGGATGACAAGCCGCGCACCCGCGACGACAAGCCGAAAGGCGATTGGGCAGCCAAGCCGGCCAAGGCGAAGCCCGAAGGCTGGACGGCCGAAAAGCCGAAAAAGCAGCCGAAGGAGCGCAAGCCCGGCGAGTTGCATGGCTTTGACAAGTACAAGGCCAAGAAGGCACGCAAAGCCGCCGCCGGCGGGGGCGAATAATAAGCGATACGCCGGGGCTGCCTTGTTCGTCAGCCCAAGGATCGCGGTAGCGATCAGGGAAGCATTTAGCCCTGACTTAGAGAGCCTTTGCCGCGTCGATAAAGCGGGCGGCGTCTTCGCCGGACCATTCGGCGGGGCCGTTCATGGCGGCGATCTGGCAGCCTTCCTTGTCGACAAGCATTGTTACGGGAAGCCCGAAGGCGAGGTTCTTGCGCTTCAGATCGTTGAAGACGACCATCGACGGATCGCGATAGAGCTCCAGCGATTTGACGCCGATTTCATTCAGGAACGTCCTCGGCTTCGTTTCGTCGCCCGTATCAATATTGATCGTCACGACCTTGAAGTCATCGCCGCCTTTCTTCGCCTGTAGCGCGTCGAGCGCCGGCATTTCCTCGCGGCAGGGCAGGCACCAGGTGGCCCAGAGATTGACCAGCAAAGTCTTGCCCTTGAAATCCTCGAGCCGCACCGGCTTCCCGTCGGGACCGGTGAAGCTGAGCGACGTCATCGATTGCGGCGTATCGGCGCCGCGCATCGCCGCCACGGCACCGGTTGCCGACTTGTCGATCGTCTTTGCATTGGCGGTTTTCAGCGCACATTGATCGCCTGTGTTTGTCGCGGTGGCAATATTGCCAGAGGGCCGCTCCATCACGTATACCGCAACCGCACCGGCAAGGATGCCAGCGAGCGCGGCAAGGGAAATGATCCTCCTGCTGCCGCTCCGTTGGGTTTTGCCTGTCTCGTCGCTGCCTGCCATTTTCTACTCTTTCGCTACTCACCAAGGCGCATCATGTCCGACAAGAAGAACAGCAATGAAATGTGGGGCGGCCGTTTTGCCTCCGGTCCCGCCGCGATCATGGAAGAGATCAACGCTTCCATCGGTTTCGACCAGAAACTCTACGCCCAGGACATTCAAGGTTCACTTGCCCATGCTGCCATGCTTGCGAAAACCGGCATAATCGCGGCAGAGGATTACGACAAGATCGCGGGCGGCCTGAACACGATTTTGTCAGAGATCGAGGGCGGAAAGTTCAATTTCTCACGCAAACTTGAAGACATTCACATGAATGTCGAGTCGAGGCTGGCCGAACTCATCGGTGCAGCGGCGGGCCGCCTGCACACGGCGCGTTCGCGCAATGATCAGGTTGCGGTCGATTTTCGCCTGTGGGTAAAGGCGGAATTCGAAAAGGTCGCGGTCGCCTTGAAGAAGCTCATCGAGGCGTTTCTTCGCCGCGCCGAAGAACATGCGGCAACACTGATGCCGGGCTTCACCCATCTTCAAACCGCCCAGCCTGTCACCTTCGGCCATCATTGCATGGCCTATGTCGAAATGTTCGGGCGCGACCTCGGCCGCGTCAAGGATGCGATTGAACGCCTGGACGAATCGCCGCTCGGCGCCGCTGCCCTTGCCGGCACCGGCTTTCCCATCGACCGTCACATGACCGCGAAGGCGCTCGGCTTCCGCGAACCAACCAGGAACTCGCTCGACAGCGTTTCCGATCGCGACTACGCGCTCGAATTTCTCTCGGTGGCGGCAATTGCCGCGACGCATTTATCACGCCTCGCCGAAGAGATCGTGATCTGGTCGACGCCGCAGTTCGGTTTCGTGCGGCTGTCGGATTCCTTCTCGACCGGCTCATCGATCATGCCGCAGAAGAAGAACCCCGATGCCGCCGAACTGGTGCGGGCCAAGACCGGCCGCATTACCGGTTCTTTGGTCGGTCTCCTGACCGTCATGAAGGGACTGCCACTCACCTATTCGAAGGACATGCAGGAGGACAAGGAGGCAGTGTTTGACGCCGCAGAAACCCTCGAGCTTGCCCTTGCGGCGATGACCGGCATGGTCGGCGACATGACGATCAATGTGGCGGCGATGAAGAAGGCCGCGGGCTCGGGCTATTCCACCGCGACGGACCTCGCGGATTGGCTGGTGCGTGAACTCGGACTGCCGTTTCGCGAGGCGCATCACGTCACCGGACGCGCTGTCGCCCTCGCCGAGCAGAAGAAATCCGATCTCGGTAAATTGTCGCTCGCCGAGCTTCAGGGCATTAACCCGGGGATTACCGAGGCTGTGTTCGGCTTTCTGACCGTCGACAAATCCGTGCGCAGCCGCAAATCCTATGGTGGAACGGCCCCGGAACAGGTTCGCAAGCAGATCAAGTTCTGGCAAAAGCGAATTGCAAAACTCTAGGTAGCGGGTGACTCTTCCCTAAGTCGCCATCATGCACTAGACAAGGACAACCGCCCTTCCGGACGACAGGATCAAGACCTATGGCAAGCTGTTCCATTCTGACGACAATTCTGGTCACACTGGCGATTGCGAGCGCCGTTTCGGCTTGCGGCCGCAAGGGTCCGCTCGAATTGCCGCCAGCCTCCGTGACCTCCGCGCCGGGCGAGCCGAAAACGGCCGCCCCTCCCGCCCAGGACAAGCGTTTCATACTCGACCCATTGATCTAGGCCATTGCCGTGAACCATTTCGAATACAAGGACGGCGTTCTACACGCCGAAGGCGTCTGCATCCCCGATATCGCGCGGGTCGTGGGCACGCCGTTCTATTGCTATTCGACCGCAACGATCGAACGGCATTTCAAGGTCTTTTCCTCCGCTTTTGCCGAAATGGATGCGCTCGTCTGTTACGCGCTCAAGGCCAACTCCAATCAGGCTGTGCTGAAAACGCTGGCGAAGCTGGGGTCAGGCGCCGATGTCGTCTCGGAAGGCGAACTGCGCCGTGCCCTTGTCGCGGGCATTCCCGCCGGAAAGATCGTCTTTTCCGGCGTCGGCAAGAAGCCCGGCGAGATGGACTATGCCCTCGCTGCCGGCATCCACTGCTTCAACGTCGAATCCGAGCCTGAACTCGAACTGCTTTCAAGCAGGGCTGTGGCCGCGGGCAAGGTTGCACCGGTATCACTCCGCATCAACCCAGATGTCGATGCCAAGACTCACAAGAAGATCTCGACGGGCAAATCGGAAAACAAGTTCGGCATTCCGCTTGCAAGGGCAAGTGAGGTCTACGCCCGGGCCGCAAAACTTCCGGGACTTAAGGTCATTGGCGTCGACATGCATATCGGCAGCCAGATCACCGATCTCGAACCCTTTGACAATGCCTTCCGTCTCCTCGCCGAGCTGGTCGCCCAGCTCAAGGCCGATGGTCATGACATCCAGCATGTCGATCTCGGCGGTGGCCTCGGCATCCCCTATCATTTCGACAACAACCCGCCGCCGCTGCCGGATGCCTATGCCGAGATCGTTGCGAGGCACATCAAGCCGCTCGGCCTGAAGACGATCTTCGAGCCCGGGCGGCTCATCGTCGGCAATGCCGGTATCCTCGTCAGCGAGGTAATCTTCCTCAAGGAAGGCGACGCGCGCAACTTCGTCATCGTCGATGCGGCAATGAACGATCTGATCCGCCCGACCTTGTACGATGCTTTCCATATCATCCGGCCTGTCAGGGAGGCTTCGGCTTCGCAGCCGCGTATCCGCGCCGACATTGTCGGGCCAGTTTGCGAGACTGGCGATTATCTTGGGCTGGACCGCGACCTGCCGCGGCCGGCGCCAGGCGATCTCATCTCCATCGGTACGGCCGGTGCCTACGGAGCCGTGCAGGCCGGCACCTACAACACGCGCCTGCTCGTGCCGGAAGTCCTTGTCAGTGGCGATCAATTTCATGTTGTCCGCCGACGCACGAGCTATGAGGAACTGATCGGGCTTGATTCAATCCCCGAATGGTTGTGAGTTTTTTACAGACCTAAACACAAAACTATGATCGGTTTTTTCGGCCAAGGCCTCGCCTTTGCCATGATGGATGTTATTGTTCTTTAGGGCCATCATCGTCGATGTTGCCGAGATGGAGTGCGTATGACCGATCAACACCCCGACCAACGGGACGCTGAAGGGGTCAGGTTCGATATTTTCAGGAGTATCGATCGCCTCCGTTTGTCCACATGGGTCGCGATCAGTTTCGAGCGCCTCTGGCCGCTGCTGCTGCCGTTCCTGCTGCTGGGCGGCGTCTTTCTTTGCCTTTCCTGGTTTGGAATTTTCCGGCTGATGCCGGATCTTTTGCGCCTCGGTACGCTGGCGCTTTTCCTAATCGGACTCATGCCGTGCTTCTATTTCCTTTTGAAGTTCCGCCTGCCGGATCAGGAGGAGATCGATGCGCGGCTCGAAAAGGTCAATGCCCTCGACCATCAGCCAATCACCGTGCAGTCGGAAGAATTGGCCACGAGCAGCGCCGACCCCTTCGCCCGCGCACTCTGGGACGAGCACCGCCGGCGGATGGCGGAACGCATTCGCAATCTCAAGAGCGACCTGCCGCAGACACGTGTGCCCGAAATCGACCCGTGGGGTTTGCGCGCAATCGTCGGCCTGTTTCTGGTAATTGCTTTCGCCTTCTCTGGCGGGCCTTTGGGTGGGCACATCAGCGATGCTTTCCGCAGCCATGGCGGTAGCAACGTGGCGCCGCCGCGGATCGATGCCTGGGTCACGCCGCCGCGTTATACCGGGCGCGCGCCGCTGTTCCTGACGTCGGCAGCCAACACCGCCGAGAAACAGTTCACGGTTCCAGAAGGCAGCATCCTCACTATCCGCGTTATTGGCGGAAACGGTACGGAGAAGGTGACACTGCGACCACATGGCGGAATTGCCGCGGACGTTGCTGCCAAGCAGGAAGGCAAGCAGCCTGAAGGCGAGGCCGTAAAGGACAGGCCGCGCAATTTCGAGATGTCGCTCGGCGCTACCAGCAACGTCGCGCTGTTTGTCGATGGCCGCGGCAACGCCGAATGGACCTTCTCCGTCATCCCGGATGAGCCGCCTTCTATCCGCTTCACCAAGGAC
This sequence comes from Phyllobacterium sp. UNC302MFCol5.2, assembly GCF_000686005.1. Lineage (NCBI taxonomy): Bacteria > Pseudomonadati > Pseudomonadota > Alphaproteobacteria > Hyphomicrobiales > Phyllobacteriaceae > Phyllobacterium > Phyllobacterium sp. UNC302MFCol5.2. The sequence continues at coordinate 1,838,264 of NZ_JMLL01000010.1, read as the reverse complement.
CCGTCGAGCGCGGCAAACGGGACCATGGAGGTGACCTACGAAATCAAGGATGATTACGGCGCGGTCAGTGCCGTCGCCAGGATGGAACCGGCCAAGCCTGCCGACAATGACGCCCGTCCGCTCTACAATGCGCCGGACCTTCCGCTTGCACTGCCCCGCCGCGGCGAAGCGGCAAAGGAGACCAAGACCACCAAGGACCTTACGGAGCATCCATGGGCGGGCTCCGAAATCCGCATGACGCTTGTTGCCACCGATGACGCCAAGCAGGAGGCGCGCAGCGAAACGAAGACGCTCATCATGCCGGAGCGGCCGTTCGCCAATCCGCTGGCCCGTGCGGTAATCGAGCAGCGCCGCAACCTGGCGCTGAATGCCAACGCCCGGCAGGATGTGCTCAACACGCTGGACGCAATCACGATGTGGCCGGAAGAAACCATCAAGAACGCCTCGCATTATCTTGCCTTGCGCAGCGTCCACACACGGCTCGACATTGCCCGCACCGATGACCAGTTGCGCGATGTTGTCGCCTATATGTGGCAGGTCGCGCGCGGCATAGAGGATGGCGCCCTTTCTGACGCTGAACGGCGGCTGCGTGAAGCGCAGGAAGCGTTGAAACAGGCGTTGGAACGGGGCGCGAGCCAGGAAGAAATCGAACGCCGCATGGCCGAACTGCGACAGGCGATGAACCAGTATCTGCGCGAGTTTGCTGAAAAGGCGCAGAAAAATCCCAACATGGCGCAAGCGCCGAACCAAAACATGCAGGAACTGCGCCAGGAAGACCTCGACCGCATGCTCGACCAGATCGAGGATCTTGCCAAGCAGGGTTCGCGCGATCAGGCGCAACAGTTGCTCTCCGAATTGGAGAACATGCTCAACAACCTGCAGATGGGGCAGAACCAGCGTGGTCAGAACGGTCAGCAAGGTCAGATGCGCCAGCAGATGGACAAGCTCGGCGAGTTGATGCGGCGCCAGCAGGACATGATGAACCAGACCCACCGCCTTGAGCAGCAGCGCCAGAACGGCATGCAGCAGGACTACGGCCAGAATGGTCAACAAGGGCAAAATGGCCAGCAGGGCAACCAGGGCCAGATGTCAGATCAGGAGATCGAGAACGCCTTGCGCGGCCTGCAGGAAGGGCAGAACAAGCTCAGGTCCGATCTCGACCAGATGATGGACGATCTTAAGGGCCTCGGCATCAATCCGGGCAAGGACTTCGGCGATGCCGGCAAATCAATGGGCGATGCCGGCAAGTCGCTCGGCGAAGCTGATGGGGGTCAGGCGCTCGACCAGCAAAGCAATGCGCTTGACGCCTTGCGCCGCGGCGGCCAGGACATGATGAAACAGATGCAACAGGCGATGGGTCAGGAGGGCCAGACCGGACCGGAAGGACGCCAGCAAAACGGCCGGCTCGATCCGCTCGGCCGCGAGCGCCGCACTGGCGGCATCGACGACGGCACCAGCACAAAGGTCCCCGGCGAAATCGATATCCAGCGGGCGCGCGAGATCCTGGATGCCATCCGCCGCAGGCTTGGCAATGCGCTGAGCCCGCAGATGGAAAAGGACTATCTCGAGCGGCTATTGAAGTTCGATTAAGCGTCGTCAGTCACGACGCCGACATAGGGCAGCTGCCGGTACGAGTGGCCGACATCCATGCCATAGCCGACGACGAAATAGTCCGGGCATTCAAAACCCTTGAAATCGGCCTCGATATCGGTCTTGCGCTTGACGCTTTTGTCGAGAAGCACGGCAATGGAAACGCTGCGGGCGCCGCGCGCCAGCATCAATTCGCGCGTGAACTTAAGAGTCTTGCCCGATTCCAGAATATCATCGATCAACAGCACATCGCGTCCATGCACATCGCTGTCGATATCGCGCAAAAGATGCACTTCGCCGCTCTCGGTTCCCTTGCCGTAGCTTGACACCGTTATGAATTCGACATCGGGTTCCGCGCCCGCATCGTGCATGGCGCGGATCAGGTCGGCTGCAAAGATGAACGATCCCTTGAGGATCGAAATAACGAGGAGGTTCTGGAAGTTGCGCCCGACAATGGCCTTTGCCAGTTCGAGGTTCCGCTCCGCAATCGTTTCGGCGCTGAATAGAACGTCGATGTTTCTTCCGCTGACCTTTGGCATGCGTGTCTTTCCGGTTTCATATACGGGGTGGTTGCGCAGATGCGCTCTATAGCCTGATCCTGAGGCAAAAAGCAAAGTTGAACATGTGCGGGCGGCTTACTGTCCGATGAATAGCACGTGCCCGCCGGCGATCCAGAATGCCGACGGGGCCGCCAAAGCGACGACCAGCCAGTAGCCAAAACCGGGAAGGGTTGGACGGCGCGAAACCGCAGGAGTGAATATCGCAAAGCCGCCTGCTATTGCCGCCACCTCAGCATCTGCGTCGATCGCGCTTCCACCTGGCATTATCGTTTCGAACGAAGCGTCTTCGATGTCGGGCATGGCGAATGCCTGCGCCGACGCAATATTCATGGCATCGTTCGCAAGCGGTGCTGCAGATTGTGCATTCATCCGGTTTTCCGCTCACCCTGCCATGTTGCAGTCATGTTTGTCCGAATCATGCGCAGGAGCCTAGCGCGCAAAAATTAACGTTTCGGCTGTTGTTCAGGCATGTTGATGGGTGGTCAAATCTGTTCGCGCCAAATAAAACGGGCATGGATTTGAGATTGGAAAACTACGCTTGATTCGCTTTGAGAATGTCGGACTGCGATACGGGATGGGCCCGGAGGTGCTGCGTGATGTCAGCCTCCATATCTCGCCCCGCTCGTTCCAGTTTCTGACCGGTCCCTCTGGCGCCGGCAAGACCTCGCTGCTGCGTCTCCTCTTCATGACGCTGAAGCCGACACGCGGTCTGATTACGGTTTTCGGCAAGGACATTGCCACCATCTCATCGAAGGAAATGCCGCTACTGCGCCGCCGGATAGGCGTCGTCTTTCAGGATTTCCGCCTTCTCGATCACATGACGACCTATCAGAATGTCGCGCTGCCGCTGCGTGTGCGCGGCAAGGAAGAGGCGACATACCGCGCCGAAGTCGAGGAACTTTTGCACTGGGTCGGCCTTGGCGAGCGCATGCACGTGCTCCCGCCAGTTCTTTCCGGCGGTGAGAAGCAGCGCGCGGCAATCGCTCGCGCCCTCATTGACCAGCCCGAGATTCTGCTTGCCGACGAGCCTACGGGCAATGTCGATCCGCCGCTGGCGCGGCGGCTGTTGCGGCTCTTTGGCGAGCTCAATCGTTCCGGCACCGCCGTTGTCATCGCCACCCACGATCTCACGCTGATGGACCAGATCAATGCGCGGCGCATGATCCTCGATCAGGGGAGGCTCGACATCTATGATTGACGCCGCCCGCCTCAAGGAACAGGCGTTCTCCGCCATTGGCGTCCTTGTCGCGCGTGTGCGCGGCGGCAACGGCCAGGCGCCGATCGTTCCTGCAGGCAATGTCGTCGGACATGCTCTGATGATCGTGATTGCCATCATGACCTTTCTTGCCTGCCTCACAATAGGCGCCGTCAGCCTTGTCCAATCGACAGCGGCCACCTGGCAGAGTCAGATTTCGACTGAAGCCACCATCCAGATACGCCCCGTCGAGGGCGAGGACATGGAAGCGCTGCTCGCCAAGGCAAGTGGTATTGCGCAAGGTTTCGCCGGCGTGAAGGCAACGCGGATCATCGACAGGGCAGCGACGGCGCGGCTGCTTGAGCCGTGGCTCGGCACCGGGCTCGACATTGATGAACTCCCGGTGCCGCGCCTCGTTGTCGTGACGCTCGACGAGGCCGCTATGCCCGATTTTGCCGCCATCCGCGCCGCGCTCGTCAAGGATGTGCCGGGGGCAAGCTTTGACGATCACCGCAACTGGGTGGACCGCCTCGTCTCAATGGCCCGCTCGACCGTGCTCATCGGCACCGCGGTCCTTGCCCTCGTCGTGGCGGCGACGGTGCTGACGGTTATCTTCGCAACGCGCGGCGCCATGGCGGGCAACGGCCATATCATCGAGGTGCTGCATTTCATCGGCGCTGAACAGAAGTTCGTTGCCCGCCAGTTCGAGCGGCATTTCTTCTGGACCGCGCTCAAGGGAGCACTCTGCGGCGGCGCGCTCGCGATAGCCATTTTCCTGATGATTGCGTGGTGGTCGTCGCGCAATCTCGCCACGCCTGAGGCAGATCAGGCGACCGCGCTTTTCGGCAATTTTTCCATCGGATCGAGCGGCTATACCGGTGTTGTCCTTATTATTCTGGCGGTCAGCGTCCTCACGATGATTACAACGCGAATGACGGTCATTGCACATTTAAGACAGGTGGACAGACGCGACGAAACCTAACTTTGTTAATTTAGTTTCAGTAACATGGATTTGGCAAAAGGCCCCTGCAAGGCCGCGGTTGACCTCCATTTGAAAGACATATCTCAGACAAGGCAATTTGCGCGCAAGATGAACGGCGTGAACGACAGCAACGGCAACCAGGATTCCGACGATATGAGACGTGATGGGCGGGTCGTGACATTCGTCCGCAATCGCATCGTCTTGCCTTTGTTCGTCCTCGCAATTCTTGCCCTCGGACTGTTCATCGGCGGCTTCATCATTTTCAGCGATCGGGTGACGATGATGGAACCGCCCGATTTGACCGAGCCGGCCGATGGGATCGTCGTTCTCACGGGCGGTTATTCGCGTATCGAGGGGGCGCTCGACCTGCTCAAGAACAAGCGCGGCAAGCGGCTTTTCATCAGCGGCGTTCATGCCTCGGCCAACCGCGCCGAATTGCAAAGGGTCACGGGCGGCGATGCGGAACTGTTCGACTGCTGCGTCGATCTGGACCGTTCGGCACTCGACACCATCGGCAATGCCGAAGAGAGCGTCAAATGGGCCAATGCGAACAATTACAAGCGGGTGATCGTGGTCACCAACAATTACCACATCCCGCGCACCATGTTCGAACTCACCCATGCTTCGCAGGATATCGAATTCATTCCCTATCCGATCATCAACACCAACCTGCGTGATGGCGACTGGATATCGCGCGGCCTGATCGTGCGCGTACTCTTCGTCGAATACGTCAAATATCTCGGCGCTGTCCTGCGCTCCAATCTGCCCGACAGTCTGTCCGATGCCACCGCGTCACTTCTGCACCGTTTCAAGGGGTAATTTCACGGGCGCCGGTTTGCCGGTTCACGGCCACGCTGAATTGGTATAACGAAGACCGCAAGCCGACAGCACCAGAGACCCTCATGACGATCATCCGGTCACTTCTCTTCAACACCGCCTTCTATCTCAACCTGATCATCCAGATGATCATCTTCACGCCCTTCTACTTCCTCAGCCCGCGCAAGCAAGCCTGGATCATCCCCAAGAATTGGGCAAGATCCAATCTCTGGCTGCAGAAGGTCATTGCGGGCGCGGAGCCGCTGATCGAAGGGTTGGAAAACCTCCCGGACGGCCCCTATATCTGCGCGCCGAAGCACCAGTCGTTCTGGGATACCTATGCCTTCCTGCCGCACATCGCCGACCCGGTCTATATTCTCAAGCGCGAACTGACGTGGATCCCGCTATTCGGCTGGTATATCGCCAAGATGAAAATGGTGCCGATCGACCGCGGCAGGCGTTCAGCGGCGATGAAAGCTGCAGTACGGGGTGCTCGCGATGCCATTGCGGACAACCGGCAGCTGATGATCTACCCGGAGGGTACCCGGACGGCTCCCGGTGCTCCGCCGCATTACAAATACGGCGTTGCCCACATCTATGGCGAACTCGGCGTCCCTGTGGTGCCAATTGCCCATAATGCCGGGCTTTTCTGGCCGCGCCGCAAATTCTTGCGCTACCCCGGAATAATCCGCTGCCGTATCCTGCCGCCGATCCAGCCGGGTCTCGACAACGACGCCTTCCTCAAAAAGCTGGAAGAGGTCACGGAAGCTGCATGCGACGAGCTATTGATCGCAACGGCGAAATCCGACAACCCGCCGCCAATGCCGCCAACGGCGGTCCAGCGGCTGAAGGAACTCGGCGTCGAGGTTTGATTATTCCATATTACGAGTTGCCACGCCCTCGAGCCTCGCCTCAGGACCAGGCGTCAGCCCTGGTCGACAGCAGCCGCGACTGCCTCCATCCAATGGTCCCGAATATCCATCTTGCGCATATGTTCAAGCGTACTGTGCACATAGTCTTCGTTACGGCCGGATTTTCCGACCGAACCGCGGACCGCCATTGCCGCATCTTCAACGGACAGTGCCCCAGCATATTGCACATGGTCGCGGTCCACGATGTAGGTTAGCGCCTCGACCTTGCGGCCGTCCGCAAGGCGTACGCCGAGGCGGCGTTCGAGATAAACATGGGTCACAAGCTCGCGCTCGCGCAGATACGCCACAACCTCATCCTCTAGCTCTCCAGGCACGCGAAACGCCATGCCGAGACATGACCCACCTCGATCAAGCCCGAGGACGAGGCCCGGTCGCTCCGGCGTGCCACGGTGAACGTAGGAACGCACACAAAGCGCGCGCCGATAGCCGTGGAGCCGCGCATGGGTGGTCTCCACATGAGCGAAGCCGGGTTTCCACATCAAAGATCCGTAGCCAAAGACCCAAAAATCGCCCATATCCATCCTGATAGCTGTACTCCCACCCAGCGGAGCTTCCTCATGATCGATAGCGAGAGCCGGACCATGCCGTCAAGCACCCCCGAAACTGTCAAGAAGCCGCGCAGGCTGCTGAAATTTCTTATCGGCGGGCTTGTCGTGCTTGGCGTGATCTACACGGCCGGCTGGTACTACCTCGCCCGCGAGCTCGAGACCCGTGTTGCGACCAACATCGCCGCCTTCAAGGAAAGAGGCATTGACGCGACTTGCGAGAACGCAAGGGCCAGCGGCTTCCCCCTGCGCGTCGGGCTCGATTGCACCAAGGTCGGCTGGGCCGACAAGGCAAAAAATCTTTCAGTGACAGCAGGAAGCTTCCGCTCGGCGGCACAGCTTTACGATCCAATGCGTATCAACAGCGTCATCGAGGGGCCTGCTGCGCTCGATCTGCCGGGGTTTATTCCACTTGATGCCAAGTGGGACGGCCTGACCTCCAGTATCCGTCTCGACCGGCCGCTTCCGAAGGAAATCACGATCGACGGGAAGAATGTCGTCGTGAGCGGGCGTGATCCGGGCGCGGCGCCAATCGCCGTCGTGGGAAGCGGGCAGCTCGACTTTCGCGCCAATGATCCGCAGATGGATGTCTCGCTCAGTTTCAACAAGCTCAAGCTCGCCGATAACGTCGTTCCCAACCGTTCGCTGCCTGAACTCACCGGCGCTGCGGACATCGGACTTGCCAACGGTTTCGCGCTTCTGGGTAAAACCGAGCGCAACCCGACTGTCCTGCGCGGGCAATCAGGCACTTTGCGCAAGGTCGATCTCTCCTTTGAAGACGGCAGCGGCGTCGGCATTACCGGACCGTTCTCGGTGGCTGAAGATGGGCGCATCACCGGCGAATTCCGCGTGACATTGCGCAACCCGGAGGGCTTCGCCAAGGCCGTCCAGGACATCGTTCCCGAGGCCGGCAATACGATTTCGACCGTGCTGCAGGCGCTTGCCTTTGCGCCGCGCGACGCCAACGGTGCACCGACACTGCCGATCAGTGTGAAGAACGGAAAAATGTCCGTCGGCTTTATTAATATCGGCCGCCTGCCGGCGCTGTGACTTTATTGGGACGACGGATCGCCTGCAAAAAGTACCCTCTCATGGTCCATTGTGGACGGCGCACCTGATTCCCCTACCTTGTCGGCCGGTACCGCAGGCGAATTCGGGAAATCCACGATGCTCGCGCATCGCGCCTCCAACTCCTCAAGGAATGTAACCGCTCGCCAGGGATTGTCGTCTGCGATGTAATCGCCAATCGACAATAAGTCGCTTCGCGCGGCGTCTGTGAAGGCAAGCTTCAAAAGCCGCGTTCTTTTGCCATGGCGGTGTAGCGGGCCTTCAACTCGTCGAAGACATCCTGCGCAGGCCTGACCCGGCCCGCCTCAACGTCTTCAAGACCTCGTGCCAGGGCTGCGTCCAGCGCAGCCAGACGCTTCTCACGTTCATCGACGAGGCGAATACCTTCGCGCAGTATCTCGCTCTTCGAATTGTAGCGCCCGCTCTTGATAAGGCGCTCAACGACCGCCTCCAAATTTCCCAGTTCAACACTATGTGCCATGGCTTCACCTCTCGACTATTATGAATAATCGATAATAGTTATCAAGCGCCTTCTATCGATCGCTCTAACTCCCCGGCTGGCTTGCCTTCTGGCGGCCGAAATCGGGGGCGTCGATTTCCTGCCCTGCGTCGATGATGCCGCGGCGCACCGCGCGGGTGCGCGTAAACAGGCTGAAGAGGGCATCGCCGTCGCCCCAGCGGATCGACCGCTGCAACGAGGATAGATCTTCCGAGAAGCGTGCGAGCATTTCGAGGATCGCCTCCTTGTTGTGGAGGCAGACGTCCCGCCACATTGTCGGGTCGGAGGCCGCAAGGCGCGTGAAGTCGCGAAAACCCGAGGCCGAGTATTTAATAACTTCGGAATTCGTCACTTCCTCAAGGTCGCTGGCGGTGCCGACAATATTGTAGGCGATGATGTGCGGCAGGTGCGAGACAATGGCGAGCACCCGGTCGTGGTGCACAGGATCCATCGTATCGAGCCGCGAGCCGCACGCTTCCCAGAATTTCGTCAACCGGTCGAGCGCGTCCGGGTCGGTACCTTCGAGCGGCGTCAGAATGCACCAACGATTGTTGAAGAGTTCGGCAAAGCCTGAATCCGGTCCGGAATATTCAGTACCCGCCAGGGGATGGCCGGGAATGAAATGTACGCTTGCGGGAAGTTCCGGCTGCATCTGTGTAATGACAGAACCCTTGGTCGAGCCGACATCCGTGACGATGGCGCCAGGCTTAAGCGACCCGGCAATCTGTCGCGCAACTTCGCCGGAGGAGCCGACCGGCACGGAAATGATCACCAGGTCGGCCTGCTTTACCGCATCGGCGGTGTCGAGCGTGTAGCTGTCGCCAAGCCCCAGTTCCCTGGCCCGGGAAAGCGTAGAGGCGCTGCGTGTGGAGATGACGACATGATCGGCAAGGCCCTCGCGCTTGATGACGCGCGCAAGGGAAGAACCGATGAGGCCGATGCCGATCAGTGCGATTGTGTCAAAGTGGATTTTGGACATGGTCTACTTCAGAAATTCTGCGAGTGCGGCGACTACGCCGCGATTGGCTTCCTCGGATCCGATGGTAAGGCGCAGCGCGTTGGGGAATCCGTATCCGCCGACGCGGCGCAAAATATAGCCCTTGCTCGTCAGGTAGGCGTCGGCCTTTTCGGCCGACTTTGCCGGATCGGCCGGGAAATGCACGAGCAGGAAATTGCCGACAGATGGCGTGACCCGCAGCCCCAGCGCCGTCAGTTGCTCGGTCAGCCACGGCAGCCACTTCTCGTTGAATGCGACGGCCGCATCGACATGGGCGCGGTCGCGGATCGCCGCGGCGCCGGCGGCGATCGCCGCCGAGTTCAAGTTGAAAGGACCACGAATGCGGTTGACCGCGTCAATGACATGGGCGGGCGCAAACATCCAGCCGATGCGCAGGCCGGCAAGCCCGTGAATCTTCGAGAATGTTCGGGTCATCACCACGTTTTCAAAGTTCGAGACGAGTTCGACCCCGGCTTCATAATCGTTGCGACGCACATATTCGGCATAGGCGGCATCAAGTACGAGAAGAACGTTCTTCGGCAGCCCTGCATGCAGCCGGCGCACTTCCTCGAATGGCACGTAGGTGCCGGTCGGGTTGTTCGGATTGGCCAGGAATACGATCCTGGTGCGCGGCGTCACTGCGGCAAGAATGGAATCGACATGCGCCTGCTCGGTCTTTTCCTTGGCGACGACAGGCGTTGCGCCAGCCGCCATGATGTAGATCTTGTACACCATGAAGCCATGCTCGGTATAAACGGCCTCATCGCCGGGAGCGAGATAGGTCTGGCAGATCAGTCCGAGCAGTTCGTCGGAGCCATTGCCACACAGGATATTGCCGGCATTGAGGCCGTGCATTTCGGCGATCGCCTTCTTCAGCGCGGTCGCCTGCCCGTCCGGATAGATTTCCAGCCGTTCCGCCGCGGCGCCATAGGCTTCGATCGCGTGCCGGCTGGCGCCAAGCGGAGTTTCGTTGGACGAGAGCTTGTGAACCTTCGCGACACCCGGCGCATGTTCCTTGCCGGGCACATAGGCCTCGATGTCGAGCACACCGGCTTTGGGGGTTGGGCGTAGGTCTTTAAGCGTCGTCGTCATGATTCTATGTTCCGTGGCATCGTACGTTTCGAGGGGCAATGCTCGTCGTTCACTGGAAAGCAACCGTGCGGACATAGCCGCACACGGGGCGGATGTCGAGAAAAATGGCATTTCACCTTCTTGGCCTTGATCGCCATGGATGACGGCCAGCACCAAAGTAACCATTGACTTTGTCTCTACCGCAACCATAGCTACCGGCATCTTGCTCAATTTTCGCGTAAAGATGACCAAAGCCAGCCGAGCATCAGCAACGACCGATCAGAAGATTCAGGAGGCGACCAATCCCCATAGTCCCGTGGTGGATTTCGGGGCGGACAAGCCCTTGCATCTTGATAGCGGCGTGTCCCTGTCTCCGTTCCGCCTGGCCTACCAGTCCTACGGCGAACTCAACGCCGACAAGTCCAATGCCATTTTGATCTGCCACGCGCTCACCGGCGATCAGCACGTTGCCAACGTGCACCCGGTGACAGGAAAGCCCGGATGGTGGGAGACGCTCGTCGGACCTGGAAAGCCTGTCGATACAGACCGCTATTTCGTGCTTTGCTCCAACGTCCTTGGCGGCTGCCTCGGATCGACTGGCCCCGCATCGATCAATCCGGAGACAGGCAAGCCCTATGCGCTCGATCTGCCCGTCATAACCATTGCCGATATGGTCCGGGCTCAGGCCATGCTCATCGACCATTTCGGCATCAAGCAACTCTTTGCCGTCATCGGCGGATCGATGGGCGGCATGCAGGTGCTCGAATGGGCGTCGAGCCATTCAGATGGGGTGTTCGCCGCAGTGGCGATTGCGACAGGCGCGCGGCATTCATCGCAGAACATCGCCTTCCACGAAGTCGGCCGCCAGGCGGTCATGGCCGATCCCGAGTGGAAGGAAGGGCGTTATCTCGAAGCAGGGACAGTGCCCCGCAAGGGTCTCTCCGTTGCACGCATGGCTGCGCACATCACCTATCTTTCGGAAGTTGCCCTGCATCGAAAGTTCGGCCGCAATCTTCAGGACCGGCAAAACGTCACGTTCGGCTTTGATGCGGATTTCCAGATCGAAAGCTATCTGCGCTATCAGGGCATGAGCTTCGTCGACCGCTTCGATCCGAACTCCTATCTCTACATGACCCGCGCCATGGACTATTTCGATCTGGCGGCCGAGCACGAGGGGCGCCTTGCCGACGCCTTTGCCGGGTCGAAAACACGTTTCTGCATCGTATCGTTTACCAGCGACTGGCTGTTTCCAACGAGCGAAAGCCGCACAGTCGCCCATGCCCTGAATGCCGCGGGTGCTTCGGTGTCTTTCGTCGAGATCGAATCCGATCGCGGTCATGATGCCTTCCTGCTTGATGAGCCGGAGATGTTTTCGGCCATCAACGGCTTCATTCGTTCGGCGGCGCGCGCCAAGGGGCTCCTGGCCCAATGAGCGTCAACACCAATGCCCGCGTCGATTTCGAAGTCATCGCCTCGCTGGTCAAACCCGGTTCCCGCGTCCTCGATGTAGGATGCGGCGATGGCGAACTCCTCGAATTGCTGCAGAGCGCAAAAAATGTCGATGGCCGTGGCGTCGAGCTATCGCAAAAGGGCGTCAATGAATCGGTGGCCCGCGGCCTTTCGGTCATCCAGGGCGATGCCGACAGCGATCTCAAATACTACCCCGATTCCGGCTTCGACTATGTGATCCTGTCACAGACCCTGCAGGCGACCCGCAATCCGAAAAACGTCCTCACCGAACTCCTGCGCATCGGCGAGCGCGCAATCGTATCCTTCCCCAATTTCGGCCACTGGCGCGTGCGAACTTCGCTTGCCCTTAACGGGCGCATGCCGGTCACCAAGGATCTTCCCTATAGCTGGTATGACACGCCGAACATCCATTTCTGCACAATCAGAGACTTTGTCGACATGACCAGGGAAGTCGGGGCCGAGGTGGAATCCGCCGTCGCGCTCAATGCGCTCGGCCAACGGCTCGGCTTCAACATGCCGTGGGGATTCTGGAACCTATTCGGCCAGCAGGCCGTGTTTCTGCTCAAGCGTTAGATCCCATCCCGCCGGGCACTGGCCGTACCTGACGGTGACAGTACCGGAACGAAAACGCGCCGCGAAGAACGCTGCGCAACCGGCAGGCCCTGGTAGATTCGCTTTTGCGCTTCGACGATGTGAACGCCCGAGAACATCGGCCAGAAGCGCCGGCCCGCCCGCTCGAACAGCGGCGACGGCCGCATGACGGAGCGCCTCGACGACGGCGGAAAGAACAACGCCTCTGCCCAGGGACCCGGCGTGAAGTTTGCCTCGCGCAGGAGCCGCGTCAGCTGCCCGCCGCTATAGGGCCTGCCGCTGCCGAAGGGCGTATGCTCGAAGCGCGCCCACAGGCCGCGCCGGTTCGGCACGACAATGACCAGCCTGCCGTTGGGCGCCAGCACGCGCCACATTTCCTTGAGCGTTTCGCGCGGGTCTTCCGCATGCTCCAACGCATGCACCATTAAAATCCGATCTACGGAAGAATCGGGCAGCGGCAATTCCTCTTCGAAGATCAATGCCGTGGCGGAAGGCTCCGCAGGCGGCCAGCTCGCGGCGCCTTGCCCAGCCGGCATGAAGGCAAACGTACGCTCCGTATCGCCGCGAAACCGGTCGAGATAGGGAACGGCGTAGCCAAGTCCGACGAGCCTTTCTCCCGGCAGTTTCGGCCAGATCGAAGCGAGTGCCATCGTAATCGAACGCTCGGTCAGGTGGCCGAGCGTCGATGCGTAGAATGCGCGGAGATCGATAATGTCGAGATGCATGCGGGCAACCTAAAGCGTTCCTGCCTTAAATAGAAGCAGATACGAGTATCGCCAACATGAACATGAAACTTCTAGGGACAGGTGGGTTGCGCCGCTCAGTAGCAAGGCTATCCTGTTTCGACTCCCCTTTCTCCAAGAGAACGATCATGTCCAATCTCCAAATCGAACAATTCACGGCACGCAGCGATAATTTCGGCGTGTTGATCCACGATCCGGACGCTGGCCTCACTGCGTCGATCGATGCGCCCGAAGAAGCGGCGATCCTCGATGGCCTGAAGCGGCGTGGCTGGAAGCTGACCCACATCTTTACGACGCATCATCATGGCGACCACGTAGAGGCGAACCTTGCCCTCAAGAAACGTTTCGGGTCCGAAATCATCGGGCCCGCCGACGAGCGTTCAAAAATACCGGGGATTGATCGCGCCGTGAAGCACGGCGAGCGCTTTGCGTTCGGCAACTTCGAGGTCGAGGTCATTTCGACACCCGGGCACACGGCAGGCGAGATTTCCTATTACATACCAAACGGCAAGGTCGTGTTCACGGGAGATACACTGTTTTCGCTCGGCTGCGGCAGGCTCTTCGAAGGGACACCATCGACGATGTTTCAGTCGTTGCAGCGCTTGATGGCGCTACCCGGCGAAACCCAGGTCTATTGCGGGCATGAGTATAGCGAAAGCAATGCGCGTTTCGCCCTGACAATCGATCCCGACAATTCGGCGCTGAAGGAGCGCGCCAAGGAGATCATGGCCTTGCGCGAGTCGAGCCTGCCAACCTTGCCGACGACGATCCTGCGCGAGATGGCGACCAACCCATTCCTGCGCGCCCATGATCCCGTTATCCGCAAGAACCTGAAGATGGAAAACGCCAGCGACGAGGCGGTGTTCGCCGAAATCCGCAAGCGCAAGGATGTGTTCTGATGACGCTGACGCCCGAGGCCATCCGCAGCTACCTTAGACTTGCGCCGCATCCCGAGGGCGGCTCCTACGTGCAGACGTTTCGCGATAACAGGCAATGGCCGGTCGGCGGTCGCGGCCATTCGACGGCAATCTATTTCCTCCTCGAAAAGGGCGAGGTGTCGGCCTGGCACCGGGTCAAGGACGCCGCCGAAGTCTGGCACTGGTATGGCGGCGCGCCCTTGTTGCTGGCGATTGCATCTGCCGATGGAGCGCGCGAAACCCACCGCCTCGGTCTTGATCTTGCCGCGGGGGAACGGCCGCAAGCGGTCGTTCCGGCGGGACAATGGCAGAGTGCACAAACAACCGGCGACTGGACGCTTGTCGGCTGCACCGTCGCACCGGGCTTTGATTTTGCCCAGTTCGAGCTTGCGGAGCCCGGCTGGGAACCCTGATGTTTTTTATCGGCGCTTGAACAGCATTTCCTTGGCTGCCAGCACCGCCCCGAGCGTGATGAGCAGGCAGGCGAGCATGACACGCGTGGTCGGCTCCGTCACCCCGGCAATGATGAGGACAAGGGTCGAAAGCAACGGTGCAGCATAGCTTGCTGCGCCCAGCACCTGGATGTTGCCGTGCTTGACGCCGTAATCCCAGACGTAGAAGGCGGCGCCGACCGGGAAGAGGCCGAGGCCGAGCACCGCCAGCCACTGAACCGCGCCCTCCGGCCAAATCGTCTGTTCAAGCATCAGGTGTGAGACGAGCGAGAGGACAGATGTCGCCGCGCAAAAGCCGGTCACGGCATCGGTCGGCACATGGGCGAAGCGCCGCGACAGCAGCGAATAGGCAGCCCATGTGAGCGCGCACAGCCCGGCCATGGCATAGCCGAAGCCATATTGCGCATCAAAGCCGAAGCCGCCACCCTTGGTAATGATCAGCACTGTTCCAGACAGGCCAAGCAGCGTACCGACGATGTGGAACCAGCGCAGCTTCTCGCCCGGCATGAGCGCGGAGCCGACAACGATAAAGAGTGGCCAGAGATAGGCGATAAGGCTTGCATCTACCGCAGGGGCATTCCGAAGCGCGGTGAAATAGAGGAAGTGGTAGCCGAAGAGGCCGGCTATACCCAGCAGCCAGACCTTTGCCGGCTGGCGCAGGTTGCGTGCAGCGCCGGGACGCCAAAGCCAGGAAATCAGACCGAGACTCGTACCGATGGCGAAGGTCATGGCTGTGAGCTGGAATGGTGGCACCTTGCCTGACACATCGGTGAAAAGGGCAAGCATTGCCCACATGATAATCGCAAGAAACCCGACGAACGTGGCCACGCGGCGCCCCCAATTTCGAAACGACCGCCCCCGGCCGCGCTATTTTGTCTTTTCGAAACGGGTCGCGTAAACGGTAACCGTACCGATCTGCGTGCCGATCCTCGCCTGCACGGGCGAATAGATAGCTGACTTGCCCAGCGAAGCAAAGGTGAGACTGATCTTGCTGGAGTTTTTCAGATATTCTATCGCCTTGCGGCCCGCCTGATAGCCGGCGATCGGGACGAATTTCGCGGTACACGTTATGGCATCGCCTTTGAAGCCGCGGGTCGCGAAGGGGGCGACACCACCTGATGGCGACAGCTTGAGATCGACGCGCGTCTGCCCGTCATAAAGATGCAAGGTCTGGGCGCAGACCTCATCGGGACGATCCGCCGCAACCATCACTCCGGATATGGGATCGGCAACGGATTGGAGATCGGCAGGCGTCAGCTCCACCCAGTTCTTCTTCTTGCTATTAATGGGCGGAACGTTGGTTGTATTGGTCACATTGCCATTGGTGAAGGCAATCGAGGTCAGCTTGTCGCGGTCGCCGTGCCGGTACTTCACCTCATAGGAATTCGGCACAGGACCGTTCTTGGCAAGGTGCCCGGTGACGTCCAGATTGCCGTTCGTATCGTCGAAAATACTGGCAAGGCCGGAACTCGAAAGCTTGCCCGTGACCTTGTAGGCACCATTTTCCTCAACGCTGGTCGAAAAACTCGCCTTTGCGATCGACAAGCCATATATCGACACACGGTAGTCGGTCTTGAACGACTGCGCCCCATGTGCCGGCACGGCCCCGATAAGCGCGGCGGCGGCCAACGGAAAGAGAGCTAGTCTTCGGATGGCAAGGTGCCGGGTAGGCTTCATTCTGTCATTCCCGTCGGTGCGCGTCCCTTTCTCCGGTTCGAACGTAGAAAGCAGGCAAAGTTGTGATAAAGATGTGAACTGACGGCCTGCCACGCAAGAGCTGTGCCAAACTTCGCAGCCGGCAGCAGAAGTAGACTTGACGCGCGCGGCTCATATCACTATAGAAACGCGACTTCCCAATAGGCCGCCTGTCCGATAAGCGCGCCGCTGCACGGCGACGTGCGATGGTAACAAGAAACATTCGGGCTATAGGTAATGAAATTTGAAGGTGAGACCCAATGTCCCGCACATGTGAATTGACCGCTAAATCGGTACAGTACGGTAACAATGTGAGCCATGCGAACAACAGAACGCGCCGCCGCTTTTTGCCGAACCTCTGCCACGTTACGCTGATCTCCGAAGCTCTCGGTCAGAGCTTCCGTCTGCGCGTCTCGGCTCATGCCCTGCGCAGTGTCGAGCATCGCGGTGGTCTGGACGCGTTCCTGGCCAAGGCTGACGAGAAGGAATTGTCGCAGCGCGCTCGTCTTTTGAAGCGCCAGATCGCCAAGAAGCTTCTCGAGGCGCCTATTGCTGCCTGATCAGGCAGCGGCTTCCATTTGATTGCCGTAAGGCCAGCTTCGGCTGGCCTTATTGTTGTCATCATCGTTTTGGCTGGTTCCATTACCCAGGATAAAAAAATGCCGCTCAAAAGCGCTTATTCTCCTTCGGATTTCATTCTTCCCGTCCTCGCCATGTGTGCCGTGGTCGCTGCCTCCAATATTCTGGTGCAGTACCCGTTCAACCATTTGGGCCTTGGTGAAATACTCACCTACGGGGCGTTTACCTATCCGATCGCATTCCTGGTCAACGACCTTGCCAACCGCAGTTATGGCCCCGCCTTTGCGCGCAGGGTCGTCTATGTCGGCTTTACGATCGCTGTGGTCCTGTCGATCTGGCTGGCGACGCCGCGCATTGCGATTGCCTCTGGCACTGCCTTCCTGACAGCCCAGTTGCTCGACATCACTGTTTTCAACAAGCTCCGGCAGTTGACCTGGTGGAAGGCCCCCTTCGCCTCGGCGATTTTCGGCTCGCTCCTCGACACGCTGCTGTTCTTCTCCATCGCCTTCGCCGCGAAATTTGCGTGGATCGATGCAGTGACGGGCCGTCCCGACTCGTCACTCGCCATGCCTGTTCCATTCTTCGGCCATGAGATCCCGCTGTGGATGTCGCTGGGCTTCGGCGACCTCATGGTCAAGATCGTCATGGCCGTGGTGATGCTCGTCCCCTATGGCGCCATTCTCGCCATCTTCGCGCCGGCGATCTATTCGGCCAACCGGAATTCCAGATAAAGATTGCGCTGGACGATCGAGTGGTTGTCGTCGGAAACGAGTGACACCCGCGTCGAGCCGTCCTCGGCCTGCCAGACGTCAAGCGCTTCCAAATTGTCGATCTGGTAGCGCATGTCAGCATCAAGAATGACGGGACCTTCCACAGTCGCGCCGGGTACGATGGCGGCGGCGGCTATCCGGCGAATGCGCAGCGCAACGCCGCTCGCAATGCTGAAGCGGCGCTCCAGCAACAGGAGATCGCCGTTCGGCAAAAAATCTCCATCACTAATGTCGAAACCGTCGATGCGCTTGACGTAGAAGATCCCCTTGCGCGGCCCCTCAAGCACGGCTGCAAACATGTCGCCGGCCTTGTTGATGCTCTTCTCGGTAACGGCAACGCGGGCGCCCTGGAGCGGCCCTCTCTCCGGCGCATAGGCGATCGTTTCGATGCCGCGATTACTGCGGAGCTCGTTCTCCGGTATCGGCAGCGGCAGAAATCTTGGCTTTGACGCGAAGTTTTCGAGATCGAGATCGAATTCTGCGATCCGGTGCACGCGTTCGAATGAGACCGTCACCGTGCTGCCCGAAACACTCATGCCTTCGGCGTCGGAATTCCATTTGCCCTCAAGAGGCGCGCCATCCTCGCTCGGGATCGGCGCGAGGCGGAATTTGCCGACCCCGACCGGCCTGCCTTTCTCGTCGCGTTCCATCGTGCCGGCATACCAGAAGCCCGTATCGGTAATGCCGAGAAACGAGCCGCCTTTGTCGAGATAGCGGAACGCCGAAAGGCCGCCGAAGTCGCGATTGGTCGAAGAAAGGTCGAGACCGCCGACGAACTCCAATGCGCCAAATCGGGTTTCTGACGATCCGATCCGAAAGTTACTGATCGGATATGCCTTGATGACAGCGGGCGACACGCCCTCGTCCTGGGCTTGCGCACTCAGGGGAATGAGAATAGCGGCTGATAGCAACGCGCGCCGGAAAGCCAGCGCGGGTCGCCGCATTAACGCTTCCGCGCGGATTTCGGCGCCCGTTCCGGTTCCTCGAACAGCGAGGCGAGTTGCTCGGTCATGGCGCCGGCAAGCTCCTCCGCATCGACGATTGTGACAGCCCGTCGATAGTAGCGCGTGACATCGTGACCGATGCCGATCGCGATCAGCTCAATGGGCGAGCGCGTCTCGATCTCTTCGATGACGGCGCGCAAATGCCGTTCGAGATAGTTGCCCGGATTGACCGAGAGCGTCGAGTCATCGACCGGCGCGCCATCCGAAATCATCATGAGGATGCGACGTTGCTCGGGACGGCCGAGCAGACGCTGGTGTGCCCAAATCAGCGCCTCGCCGTCGATATTTTCCTTCAGAAGTCCCTCGCGCATCATCAGGCCGAGATTGCGCCGGGAACGACGCCACGGCGCATCGGCGCGCTTGTAGACGATATGGCGCAGATCATTGAGGCGCCCGGGATTGGCGGGCTTGCCGCGTTCGAGCCAGGCCTCGCGCGCCTGCCCGCCCTTCCAGGCCTTGGTCGTGAAGCCGAGGATTTCGACCTTTACGCCGCAGCGCTCGAGCGTGCGCGCCAATATATCTGCACAGGTGGCAGCCACCGTGATCGGACGGCCGCGCATCGACCCGGAATTGTCGATGAGGAGGGTGACGACCGTGTCGCGGAAATCCGTATCGCGTTCCTGCTTGTAGGACAGCGGCTGTGTCGGGTCGATGACAATGCGCACGAGCCGCGCGGAGTCGAGATAGCCCTCCTCGAGATCGAAATCCCAGGACCGGTTCTGTTGTGCCATCAGGCGGCGCTGCAACCGGTTGGCGAGGCGCCCGACGACACCGGAAAGATTGGCCAGTTGCTTGTCGAGAAAGGCCCTCAGCCTGTCGAGTTCTGCTTCGTCGCAAAGTTCTTCGGCGTCCGTCGTCTCGTCGAACTCCTGGGTGAAGACCTTGTAGCCGCTTTCGGCGCCGAGATTGGAGAAAGGCGGATTGGGCCGGCGCGCCTCACCCGGAATTTCCGCGTCGGCGTCGCTATCTTCTTCCATCTCGTCCGACGAAGCATCGGTGGCCTCGGTTTCCCCGGCCTGGCTGTCATCGCTGGACGTGTCGGAATCATCGCTTTCGGACGAATCGCTGCCCTCGTCCTGCTCGGAACCGCCCTCTTCGTTCTCCTCCGGATCGGGCGAATCCTCGCTATTGTCCTGGTCCTCGTCCTGCTGGCTGTCCTGGGCGAGATCCTCGGCCATTTCCATGGAGGCGAGCATCTCGCGCACGACGCGGGCGAAGGCATTCTGGTCGTTGATCTTGGCGACCAGGTGGTCGATGTCGCCGGAGGCTTTCTCCTCGATCCAGTCGCGCCAAAGATCGAGGACGTTGCCCGCCGATTCCGGCGCCTTGCGTCCGGTCAGTTTCTCCCGCACGAGAAGCGCCACGGCTTCTTCGAGCGGCGCTTCGGCCTTGTCGGTGATCGCCGGAAAATTGGCCCGCGCATATTTATCCGAAAGCATCGAAGTCAGGTTTTCGGCAACGCCGTCCATGCGCAAGGCGCCGATCGCCTCGACACGCGCCTGTTCGACGGCGTCGAATATCGCCCTCGCCTGCTTGCCTTCCGGTGCGAGCGTCGCGTGGATACGGTCATTGTGGCAGGCTTTGCGCAGCGCCATCGAATCGCCAAGACCGCGGGTGACTGCGATGTCGTTGGCGGACGGGCGCTTGGGAAGGTCCGGAAGGCGGGCGCGATGGCCGGTCAGCGCCGGCTTGTCATTGCCAAAACCGACTTCGAGTTCATGATCGCCGGCAATGGCGCGCATGCAGGCGGTAACGGCACGCTTGAAGGGCTCGGAATCGACCGGGCCTTTCGGATTTGTACGTAAGTTATCTCCCGGACCTGCCATTTCCAACAGCCGCTCAGCTTATGACGACGTTGGCCGTTGATTCGGGCAGTTCCTTGCCAAAGGCGCGCTGGTAGAACTCCGCAACGATCGGCCTTTCAAGCTCATCGCACTTGTTAAGGAAGGTAAGCCGGAACGCGAAACCGACATCCTTGAAGATATCGGCGTTTTCCGCCCAGGTGATAACCGTTCGCGGGCTCATGACCGTCGACAGATCGCCGTTGATGAAGGCCGAGCGTGTCATATCGGCGACGCGGACCATCTTCGAGATGATCTCCTTGCCTTCCTTGTTCTGGTAGTGCTTGGCCTTGGCCGCGACGATTGCAGCCTCGTTGTCATGCGGCAGATAGTTGAGCGTCGTCACGATTGACCAGCGGTCCATCTGCGCCTGGTTGATCTGCTGCGTGCCATGATAAAGGCCCGTCGTATCGCCGAGACCGACGGTATTGGCCGTCGCGAACAGCCGGAAGGCAGGGTGCGGACGGATGACCCGGCTCTGGTCGAGCAGCGTCAGGCGCCCGGACGATTCCAGCACGCGCTGGATCACGAACATCACGTCGGGCCGGCCCGCATCATATTCGTCGAAGACGAGCGCGACATTGTGCTGGTAGGCCCAGGGCAGGATGCCGTCGCGGAATTCCGTAATCTGCATGCCTTCCTTGACGACGATCGCATCCTTGCCGACGAGATCGATACGGCTGACATGGCTGTCGAGGTTGACGCGGACGCAAGGCCAGTTCAGGCGGGCGGCGACCTGCTCGATATGGGTGGATTTGCCGGTCCCGTGATAGCCGGAAACCATGACGCGGCGGTTATATGCAAAGCCTGCGAGGATCGCGAGCGTCGTCTGCTTGTCGAAGAGATAGTCGTTGTCGATTTCCGGCACATAGGCATCGCCCGCCTTATAGGCAGGGACCATCATGTCCGAATCAAACCCGAAGAGCTTGGAAACCGAAACCGTTGTATCCGGCAAATTCGCAATATCGCGATCAACCTTGTTCATCATGCCTCCAGCGCGACTGCACGCGCAGACGCAAAACGATAGTCACACCCTGAAACCTCCGGCGAGGTCTCGAAAAATAAGCCGACAGCGGTCCTAGCAGAAACCAGCCTGCTTAAGCAATTGATAGGCCTGGATTACGTCACGGAAACGATCCTCGGAAGCCCGATCACCGCCGTTGGCATCGGGATGATGGCGCTTCACCAGCTCTTTATAGCGCGACTTGATGTCTTCGCTACTGGCTTTTGCGCCGAGTCCCAGCGTATCCAGCGCTTTCGCTTCCAAGGGTTTCGGCTTGCGCACATGAACCCGCGCCTCATTGAAGACGCTGTTGGGATCACGAAAACGATTGAGATAAGCCGCGCGGCCCGAGCGCAGCTTGGAAAAGTCCGGCGATGTGCGCGCCCCGCCAGCGCTTGCAGCCTGGGCGCTTGCGCCGGCGCCCGTTCCAGGCAGGCCAGCGATGGTCCAGGTCGGGCGGTCGCCTGTCAGGGCTTCCTTCTGATAGCGCGCGACTTCGGCATCGGAGAGACCGGAGAAATAATTGTAGCCCTTGTTATACTCGCGCACATGATCGATGCAGAAGTGGAAGAATTCTCCCTCCTTCATGCGGCCTACGGGGGCGCGATGCGGGCCCGGCTTTTCGCAGCCGTCCCACTGACACACCGGAGTGCGCGATTTTTCCTCTTCCGCCTTCTTCGGCCGGATGCGGATGCTGTCAAAATATTTCGAATTCGAGGTCATCTATCTTTGCTAAGCATGAATTGACATTTGCCCATGGATCGACCTAACGCCTGAAATGGCGGTAAATTTGTGATCATGTACGGATTTGCCAAGTGAAACTACCATATGGGCGCAGGAGAACGAAATGTCCACTCAGTCCGCAATCGAAAACAAACTGAACGAGGCCTTTCATCCCGTTTCTTTGGCAGTCATTAATGAAAGCCACCTCCACGCCGGTCACCATCATTCAGACGGCGATCATCATGGCACATTTGACGGATCGGGCGAAACGCATTTTCGGGTGCGTATTGTCGCGGACGCCTTTACGGGACTGTCGCGCGTCGAGCGCCACCGGGCGATCAACGACGTCCTCAAGGAGGAATTGAACGGGAGCGTTCATGCGCTGGCGCTCGAGCCGGCAGCACCCGGCGAGCCTACACGTAAATAGCGTTCAACACTCCATGAACTGCCTTTCGGGCCTGGCAATCGCGCCCGATTGCGGGGCACAGACCTCGCGGAATGTAGCCGGGTCGCGCCAGTCGCGCTAAAGGAATATTCAGGATTGTCGTGATTCTAGCGGGATTCGGCCTTGTCATCTTCCAGGGGACGGATGCGCAGACGCGTGATGCGGTTTTTTTCCCGCCGCAAAATGGTGAAGCGCTTGCCGTGGAAGGTGAAGGCCTGCTTTTCCTTGGGGATGCTCTGCGTTTCGTGGATCACAAGCCCCGCGATGGTTGTGGCTTCAGCATCGGGCAGGTTCCAGTCGAGCGCGCGGTTGAGGTCGCGAATCGGCACCGAACCGTCGACCAGCACTGAACCGTCCGGCTGCGGCCGGCAGCCCTGCACGTCGATATCGTGCTCATCGGCAATGTCGCCGACGATTTCCTCAAGGATGTCCTCAAGCGTGATCAATCCCTGAACATCGCCATACTCATCGACGACGATCGCTATATGCGCCTTGCGCCGCAAGAACGCATTGAGCTGATCCTGCAATGTGGTCGTATCGGGCACGAACCACGGCTTGGTCGCGACCTTCATGATGTTGATCTTCGCAAAGTCGCGGTCTGCGTCACGAATGGCCCGCACGAGGTCCTTGGCATGGACGACACCAACTATATTGTCGCTCGCCCCCTTCCAGACCGGGATACGTGTGTGATGGCTCGCCAGAATTTCGCCGATCACCGTTTCGACCGGATCGTCGGCATTGACCGAATCCATGTCTGTGCGATGGATCATGACGTCATAGACTTCGAGCTCGCGCAGATCGAGCAGCCCGCCGATCTGGTCGCGGTCGCCTTTGACGACTGAGCCTTCCTTGTGCAGGAGTTCGACCGCGCCGCGCAGTTCTTCCTGCGCCGACAACATGGATGTTCCCGCAGCAAGGTTGATGCCGAAGGCGCCCAGCATCTTGCGCACGATCCAGTTGACGAGGTCAGAGATTGGGCCGAGCACGAAAACCGTGCCCTGGGCGAAACGCACGAGCGCCAGCGCGTGCCGATCCGGGCTCGCAACGGCCCATGATTTCGGCAGGACTTCGGCGAAGATGACAAGCATCACTGTCATGATCGCGGTCGCATAGGCGACACCGGCCTGCCCGAAGAGATCAAGCAGCATGCTTGTCGTCAGCGACGAGGCGAGGATGTTGATCAGGTTGTTGCCGATCAGCATGACGCCGATCAGCCGGTCGCGCTTTTCGATAAGATTGGCAACGATCTTCGCCCGGCCGTCGCCACGGTTGGCGAGGCGATGCATTCGCGCCCGCGATGCCGCTGTCAGCGCCGTTTCGGACCCGGCAAACAGTCCGGAGATCAGGATCAGACCGAAGATGACTCCGCAAAAGATCCAGATTTCCAGGGTCATCTTTGCTGCTTCTCCTGCAAAAAACTCAATACGGCGGATGCCGGCACGTCCTTGGCTATGAAAGACTGGCCGATTCCCCGCGTGAGTATGAAGGTAAGCGCACCGCGCGCCACCTTCTTGTCCTGGGCAATATATTCCATCAGCCTTCCGGCGGGCGGCAAATCACCCGGTATTTCGTGGATTGATGTCGGAAGGCCGACCATGCGCAAATGCGTTTCAACCCGCGCGGCGTCGTCGGGGCTCGCCAGGTTCATCTTGGCCGAAAACTGATGGGCAAGGACCATGCCTATCGCTACAGCCTCTCCGTGCACCAGCCTCGAAGAATCATAGTGCGTTGCCGTTTCAAGCGCGTGCCCGAACGTATGGCCGAGATTGAGCAAGGCCCGGTCACCGGTTTCCCGCTCGTCGCGGGCCACCACGTCCGCTTTGGACCGGCAGGAGACGGCGATCGCCTCCGTCCGCTCCGGACCGCCTTCGAAGATGCCGCGCCAGTTCTTTTCGAGCCACGCGAAGAAATCGGGCCGGTCGATCAGGCCGTATTTGGCAACTTCCGCATAACCGGCGCGGAACTCGCGTGGCGACAGCGTGTCGAGAACATCCGTATCGGCAAGGACAAGCTGCGGCTGGTAGAACAGGCCGACGAGGTTTTTGCCGTGGATGGTATTGATGCCGGTCTTGCCGCCGACAGAGGAATCGACCTGCGCGAGAAGCGAGGTCGGCATCTGGATGAATCCCATGCCGCGGCGGGCGATGCCCGCGGCAAAGCCGGCGAGATCACCGATGACCCCGCCGCCGAAGGCAATCACAATGTCGCCGCGCTCAAGTCGCGCCGAAAGGATAGCGTTGGTCACGGTTTCGAGCGTGGCAAAGCCCTTGGACTTTTCGCCCGGTGCAACGATGATCGGCGTCACGTGAACGCCCGCTGCGTTGAGACTGTGCGTCAGGCGTTCAAGGTGCAGGCCGGCCACCGTTTCGTCGCTGACGATGGCAACGCGCATGGCGTCTGTCCGATCGGCGATCTCACGACCGGCGCGCTCGATAAGCCCCGAGCCGATGACAATATCATACGAGCGGTCCCCGAGCTTGACGGGAACGATCGTTTGCGCTGCGGCGGATGCTTCCGTCATTTACTCTTTTCCTCACCGGTCATCACCACGCCGCCGAGGTGCTCGGCAATTGCCTGCATCGCCTCGAGCGCGATGATCTCTTTCTTTTCTTCGCGCGAATTGATCGTCAGATCGGCCCGGGCATAGATCGGATAGCGCTCGGTCATCAACCGCTCCATGACGCCGCGCGGGTTGTCGTTCTTGAGAAGCGGCCGGTTCTGCTTGCGCGCCACGCGCTGCATCAGCACATCGAGCTCGGCCTTCAGCCAAAGCGAAACGCCCTCCGAGGCGATAGCCCGTCGCGTCTGGTCGTTCATATAGGCGCCGCCTCCGGTCGCAAGCACGATCGGTCCATCCTCCAGCATGCGGGCAATTACCCGGCGCTCGAGGTCGCGGAACTCGGCCTCGCCATAAGCTTCGAAGAGTTCCGGTATCGTCATCGTCGAGACCTTTTCGATCTCGTGATCGGCGTCGAAGAAGGGCAGTTCGACCAATGCGGCAAGCTTTTTGCCGACCGTCGACTTGCCGGCGCCCATCAGCCCGATGAGCACGATGGATTTGTGCCCAAGGCGCTCGCGGATGGACCTTGCAGTCTCTGATACGTCCGTATGTTCTACTTGGTCTTCAGTGGTGTTCATCATTGCGTATCGACAGGAAAACTCTGTTTTCGTCAAGCAAACTATAGTGGTCCCGCCCTTCTTGCCAGTTTCATGAAATCATAAGGTTTCGACGGCAGGATTATGGAACCTCAAATCTGACCATACGAAGCGAAAATGCCTACCCTGACACGATTGATCCTTGTCCTCGCGATCCTCGCCGGGCTCGTCTATGCCGGCATGGTCGCGCTGGTGACCTTCGTGCATCCCAAACAGACCGAAATGACCATTCGCATTCCAAGCGAGAAGCTCAACCCGAAGCCCGACCAGAAGAAGTGACGCCATGCGCGCTGCCGCCGCCATTGAAACATTTCTCGAAATGATGAGTGCCGAACGCGGCGCCGCCCGGAACACACTCGAATCCTATCGGCGCGATCTCGAAGACGCAGCCGCCTTCAGCGCGGCGGCTGGCGAGCAGCTTACAGATGCCGCCAATGCGACGGTTCGCGCTTATCTTGACGATATTTCGGCCCGTGGCTTCGCCGCAACCTCGCAGGCCCGCCGGCTCTCGGCGCTGCGCCAATTCTTTCGCTTTCTGTATACGGAAAATCTCCGGGGCGATGATCCAACGAGCACGCTCGATGCCCCCAAGAAGGAGCGGGCGCTTCCTAAAATCATGAGTGAGGCGGATGTCGAGAAACTGCTTGGACGCGCCGAGCTTGAGACGAACGATCCACAGGCCTCCGTCGCATCGCCGATGCAGGCCCTGCGTCTCCATGCGCTCCTCGAAATCCTCTATGCAACGGGCCTGCGCGTTTCCGAACTTGTCGGATTGCCGGTGGCTGTCGCCCGGCAGGACAGCCGGTTTTTGATGGTGCGCGGCAAGGGCTCGAAAGACCGCATGGTGCCACTTTCGACAAAGGCGCGCGATGCGATGAACCGCTACCTCGCCGCCCGCGATGCACAGCCCAATCTGGCGGACAATTCCTGGCTCTTTCCCGCTGTTTCCGAAACCGGCTTTCTGGCGCGGCAGGTTTTTGCCCGCGAGTTGAAAGGGCTGGCGGCCCGCGCCGGGCTAAAAAGTTCCGCGATCTCGCCGCACGTCCTGCGGCACGCCTTCGCCAGCCACCTCCTTCAGAATGGCGCCGACTTGCGCGCTGTCCAGCAATTGCTGGGTCATTCCGACATTGCGACGACCCAAATTTACACGCATGTGATGGAAGAACGCCTGCACAGGCTTGTCACGGAGCATCACCCTCTGGCAGACTAGGGAGAAGGGCGAAAAAGCATTCAACCAGAGGTCTGTCCATGTGGCACTTGTTGAAGAAGATGATCACCCGACCGGAGCCGCCGCCCGCCGAGGCCGACGGCGAAGTGATGCATTTTCATGATCGGGGCTTCACCCGCACCAGCCACCTCACCCGCTCCATGGGCTGGCGGCAAAGCTGGAGCTGGAACGAGGTAACCGCCTTCGGCTTTACCTTTACGCCCGCCATGTTTCCCGACCCGTGGTTTGGCGACTATATGGAAAGCCAATGGTTCTTTACCGTCGATGACGGCGAGCGCAAGGAACACATCTACTTCGATGTCACCTGGCTCGATCTTGACCGCCTGCCTCCCGGCCTTCTCGATCGTATGCCGGACCTTGACCTCGACATGTTGCGTGAAGGGTTGCAAACCGCAGCTTTGGGCCCGCGCCATTTTGCTGGCGAAGGCCGCTGGATCGGTTGGCAACACGCAGAACCGAAACCGAGGCGGCGCAAGACTGCCGCGCCGCCAAGGCCGCCGAAGCTTGCAAGGCGCAAGCCCGCGGCGAAGTAGCACCACACCTTCGCCTGAATTCCCCCCAATAAGTTGCGCCGCCGGCGCGCCGTTCGGCCATGTTTCTTGACATGCGCCTCGGCAACAGCCAGTTAGAGCAAAATTCACCGTTTGCAGGCAGACATCTCGTCCATGTACAACTACCTTGATTTTGAGAAACCGGTTGCCGATCTCGATGGCAAGATCCTCGAGCTGAAGAAGCTCGCCGAAGAAGGCGACGCGCTCGATACCAATGACGAGATCGCACGGCTGGAAAAAAGGTCGGCCGAGGCCCTGCGCGATCTCTACCGCAAGCTTACGCCCTGGCAGAAGGCGCAGATCGCCCGCCATCCGGACCGTCCGCATTGCGTGGACTATATTTCCAAGCTCTTTACCGACTTCACGCCCCTTGCCGGGGACCGCAATTTTGCCGACGACGACGCAGTGCAGGCCGGCCTTGCCCGTTTCAACGGCCAGGCAGTCGCCGTAATCGGTCAGGAAAAGGGCAACGACACCAAGTCGCGCCTCAAGCACAATTTCGGCATGGCCATGCCCGAAGGCTACCGCAAGGCCGTGCGCATCATGGAACTTGCCGACCGCTTCCAATTGCCGGTGCTGACCCTCGTCGATACGGCCGGCGCCTTTCCGGGCATTGCCGCCGAGGAACGCGGCCAGGCGGAAGCCATTGCCCGCTCCACCGCGGCGTGCCTCAACCTGAAAGTGCCGGTCGTCTCCGTCATCATCGGTGAAGGCGGGTCCGGCGGCGCCATCGCCATCGCCACGGCGAACCGCGTCTATATGCTCGAACATTCGATCTATTCGGTCATTTCGCCGGAAGGGGCAGCCTCGATTCTCTGGCACGATTCGACGCGCGCCAAGGATGCGGCAACCTCGATGCGCATTACGGCGCAGGATCTCTACGAACTGAAGATCATAGACGGCATCATCCCCGAGCCCATGGGCGGTGCGCACCGCGGCAAGGACGCCGCCATCGAGGCGACCGGCAACATCATCAACGTCGCCCTCAAATCCATGGGCAACATGGACGGCGACGCACTGCGCCAGGATCGCCGCGACAAATATCTCTCGATCGGCCGCAATCTTTAGAGCGTTTCTCTCCAAGCAGTAGGCGCTCAAGCCCCTCGCCTTCGACCTTTAATTGAGCAACGGCCGCTTGTCTCCGGGCTTTTTTTTGCGCTGCGCTTCACCGCATGCTGCAGCGAATTTTCTAAGTCGCCGAACAATCCGCGCCGCGACCGCACTGCCGAAAATAGTTTCGGTTTTTTTACGAAGCAGCTTGCAATTCGTTTCCCAACCCATTACGAACCGCGCTGCGCAGACGAACGCGCATAAGTGGTACGCGCCCGTAGCTCAGCTGGATAGAGCACCAGACTACGAATCTGGGGGTCAGAGGTTCGAATCCTTTCGGGCGCGCCATTCTTTCAATATGATCCAATTATGGTTGTGATTGCCAATGTAGGCGAGAGCCTGATTCCGCCTGCATTTACCGTGAGCTGTCAGCGACCTTGTGGCGATGCATCACTTGTGCCAGAAACATTTGGTATTTTTCACTGGAAAAGTTTCAGCTATCAATGGAATTGGTATACCGCAAATTGGATGGAGAGATTTCTCCCGATGCCGCGAATGTTCACTCGGCGCGATATCCCCTTGTCGTCGATCTCGATAAGACGCTGATATTGACCGATACCCTGCATGAGCAGGTGGTAGCCGCAATCTTTACCAAACCGGCAGCGCTCGCCTTCGCAGCTCCGAGTGTGCTGCGCGGGCGCGCCGCGCTGAAAGCCTCCCTTGCGTCGAAGGTTGATCTCGCTTCGACCGTGTTGCCCCTGCGTGAAGATCTGGTCAAGTGGCTGCGTGAGCAGGCCGCGGCAGGCCGCGAAATTCATCTCTGCTCGGCGGCAAATCAAGCGGTTGTCGAGAATGTTTCCCGCCGCGTCGGGATTTTTGCAAGCGCCATCGGTTCGGCGACGGCAAACTTGAAGGGCCGCGTCAAGGCAGAACATCTGGCGCGCACTTTCCCCGATGGGTTCGTCTATGTCGGTGACAGCCGAGCGGACCTTGCCGTGTGGAAGGCGGCTGAAGGGGTTGTTCTGGCTGGCGCGTCGCCCGGCGTCGCCAAGGCCGCGCGCGGTCTCGGCAAGCCGGTGGAAGCGGAGTTTTCCAATCATCCGCTCGGTTTGAAGGATAGCCTCAAAGCGCTGCGGGTCCACCACTGGTCCAAGAATGCGCTCATTTTCGTCCCGTTGGTTCTTGCCCATGCCTGGGGTGATTTTGCCGTTGTGCGTGATACGATCCTCGGTCTTATCTGCTTGCTGATGGTGACGTCTTCGACCTATCTGCTTAACGATCTTGCGGATTTGAGTGCCGACAGGGAGCACTGGTCGAAACGCAATCGGGCGCTCGCCAGTGGGCGGCTTCCGATCGCATCCGGCCTTTTGCTGGCTTGCAGCGGCCTCATAGCCGCCTTCATCGGCTCGTTGTTCCTGTCTCCCTATTTTACGCTTGCCTTGGCGGCCTATCTGACACTCACCCTGGCCTATTCATTCGGGCTCAAGCGCGTGCCCATCCTGGATACGCTCATCATCGGCATCCTGTTCACCACGCGCCTTATCATGGGCATTGCCCTTCTAAGGGTACCCGCGTCGGCGTGGCTGCTGACGTTCTCGGTGTTCTTCTTTTTCTCGCTCGCCATGGCCAAGCGTCACACCGAAATCGTCCGGGCTTCATCGAGCGGCTCCCATAGTCTCGCGAGCCGCGGCTACCTGATCGAGGACGAGCCGCTCACACTGGCACTTGGTGTAGCTTCCGCCGTCGCATCCCTGCTGATCATGGTTCTCTTCATCGTTGAAGAGATGTTGCCCGGTCCGTTTTATTCGCATCCGCAGTTGCTGGCAGGTATACCCGTCTTCCTCGCGATCTGGATCGGCCGTATCTGGTTGCTCGCCCATCGCGGCCGAATGAACGACGACCCCGTCAGCTTCGCCTTGCGTGACAGGCCCAGCATTCTGCTGGGCATACTGATCGCAGTGCTGTTTGTGGCTGCCCTATGACGTCATACATGGTTGCGGATGACATCCGCTCCTGGGGCGGAACGGTAAAAGCGCAGCATTTCGTTAGCCGGCCGAGTTGGCGTGAGCAACTGCCGGAGCTCCTTGCCCGGAAAGAGGGACGAAGCGTGCTCGGTATCGGATTGCGCCGGTCCTATGGCGACAGCGGCCTCAATCCCGATGGCTCGCTTATCGACATGACGGCGCTGGACCGGGTGATTTCGTTCGATCCTGTGACGCGGCTGTTGCGTGCGGAGGCCGGAATAGCCTTTGACAGCATCCTCGAACTCTTCGTACAGCGCGGCTACTTTCTGCCGGTTACGCCTGGCACGCGTTTCGTTACATTGGGCGGCGCCATTGCCAACGACGTTCACGGCAAGAACCATCATTCCGCTGGGACGATTGGCAGATGGGTGCGCCGCATCGGTCTCCTTCGATCCGATGGCACTGAGATCGAGCTGACGCCCGATGATCCAACAGGCTTATTTGCTGCAACGATTGGCGGATTGGGCCTGACGGGCCTGATAAGCTGGGCCGAGATCGAACTTCTGCCGATTGAGAGTGCCATGATGGAGGCGGAGACCATCCCCTTTGCCAATCTCGACGCATTCTTTGCCGTCGCAGCGGAAAGCGATGACGTTACGCATTACACGGTCGCCTGGGTCGATTGCTTGGCAAGAGGTGACCGGCTGGGGCGGGGACTCTTCAGCCGTGCCCGCCACGCGCCTTTAGGAGCGCGACTGACAAAACAAGTAAAGCCAAGGCTCAGCATGCCCTTCGCAATGCCGGGCTTCATGCTGAACCGTACCTCCATAGGTTGGTTCAACAGCCTTTATTTCTACCGCGGCCGCCAGGCTGCCGGACCTGCGATTACTCCATACCCGCCTTATTTTTATCCCCTGGATGCCATCGGCCATTGGAACCGGATGTATGGCAGCCGGGGCATGTACCAGTATCAATCGGTCGTGCCGCCAGGCACGGCGCGCGACGCCACGCGGGAAATGCTCGAGACGATATCCAAGGCTGGCGAAGGCTCCTTTCTCGCGGTGCTCAAGACCTTTGGTGGAGTGCCGTCACCCGGACTTTTATCTTTTCCGCAGGCGGGCACGACGCTCGCACTCGATTTTCCCAACAAGGGCCAGTTGACGCTTGACTTGTTGAACCGGCTCGACGACATCGTCCGGGAGGCAGGCGGGCGGCTCTATCCTGCCAAGGACGGGCGGATCTCCGCATCCATGTTTCGCGCCGGCTATCCGGCGTGGGAGACGTTTGCCAACCATGTCGACCCTGCATTCTCGTCAGCCTTCTGGCGAAGAGTGAGTCAATAACGAAGAGGAATGATTTTTTGCGCGTTATCGTTTTGGGAGCGACATCGGCGATTGCCGAGGCCACGGCCCGCCTCTACGCACTGGAAGGCGCTGATCTGCTGCTGGTAGGCCGCCAGGAAGGCAAGCTTGAAGCCATTGCTGCGGATCTGAAGGTTCGAGGCGCTTCCCGCGTCGAGACAGCTGTCCACGATCTTGCTGTTTCGGACGATGTGCGCACCAGGCTTGCGGAACTTGTTGCGACGCTTGGAGGCGTCGATCACGTTATCGTCGCCTACGGGATTCTCGGCGATCAGAACGAGGCCGAGCGCTCGACGGAGGTGGCGGAGGATATCCTGCGGATCAACTTCAATTCTGCAGCGGCCTGGTGTCTGGCTGTTGCGGATTTGTTCGAAACCCAGGCTCGGGGTTCGCTTGTCGTGCTGGGATCAGTGGCGGGCGACCGCGGCAGGCGCGCGAACTACGTATATGGGGCTGCCAAGGCAGGCCTTGCCGCTCTCGTCGAAGGCATATCGCATCGTTTCGCCAGCAATGGTCCGCGCGCGGCGATTGTCAAGCCGGGCCCGACCATTACGCCAATGACCGATGGAATGAAGCGCAAGGGCGCGTTGTGGGCGACACCGGAGCAAATTGCGACGGTGGTGCGGCGGGCCGCGGATGGCAAAGGCCCCGTATTCTACGCCCCGGCCCGCTGGCGCTTGATAATGCTCATCATCCGCAACTTGCCCACAGCAATCTTCAACCGGATGAGCATATGACCCGCAAGATCATCATCACCGGCGCGGCAGGGCTTGTCGGACAGAACCTCATAGCCCGGCTCAAGGCAAATCCAGACATTGCCATCGTCGGCATCGACAAGCATCCCGCCAACACGGCGTTGCTTCGGCGGATCCATCCGGAAATCGAAGTCATCGAGGCTGATCTTGCAAAGCCCGGTGCCTGGTCGGGCGCGCTCGCTGGAGCAGATGCCCTGGTGCTCAACCAGGCCCAGATCGGCGGCCTTTATGAGCAGGAATTCACCGACAACAACGTGACCGCCACTGAGAACATTGTAGCGGCCATGCGCGAGCACGGAACGCCTTACTTCGTGCAGATTTCATCGTCGGTCGTGCGCTCGCAGGCCGATGATTTCTACACGCGTTCAAAAACGGCTCAAGAGAAGTTCATCGATACCGTAACCGATATTCCGCATTTGATATTGCGCCCGACATTGATGTTCGGCTGGTTCGACCGCAAACATCTTGGATGGCTGCGCCGGTTCATGGATCGCACTGCGGTCTTCCCGATCCCGGGTGACGGCAAGTTTATCCGCCAGCCGCTATATGTCGGTGATTTCGCCGCCATCATCGCTGCCGGATTGGATAGCCGGGCGACGGGTACCTACGACATTTCGGGACTGGAACAAGTCCACTATGGCGAGTTGATTGCACTCATCCACGACATCGTCAAACCAAAGGCGAAGATCGTCCATATACCCTATGGGCTGTTCTGGGCTCTGCTATACGCCTATGGCAAGCTCAACAAAAACCCGCCATTTACGACCAGCCAGCTGGAGGCGCTTGTCATACCAGAGACGTTCCCGGTTATTGATTGGCCAAAAATTTTCGGTGTCAAAGCAACCCCGTTGCGGAAAGCGCTCGAGGAGACTTACCTCGATCCGCGCTATTCCGGTATTGTTCTCGATTTCTAAGGATCGCCATGAGCAGGATCGTCGTCATAGGTGCCGGGCCAATGGGACTTGCGGCAGCACATCGCGCCGTTACCCTCGGTCATGAGGTTGACCTGATCGAGGCGGACAGCAAGCCGGGCGGGATGGCAGCGCATTTCGACTTTGGCGGATTGTCGATCGAGCGTTACTACCATTTTGTCTGCAAGACCGACGAGCCGACATTCGCCTTGATGGAAGAGCTTGGCATTGGCGACAAGATGCGCTGGACGCCGACCTCCATGGCTTACTACATGAAGGGCAAGGTCCATCCTTGGGGCAGTCCGATTTCGCTTCTGATGTTCCCGCATATGAGCCTCATCGCCAAGCTGCGGACAGGCGTTCAGATGTTTTTGACGACCAAGGCGAAGGCATTCGATCGCATCGAAAAGTTGA
Source organism: Phyllobacterium sp. UNC302MFCol5.2 (assembly GCF_000686005.1). Taxonomy (NCBI): domain Bacteria; kingdom Pseudomonadati; phylum Pseudomonadota; class Alphaproteobacteria; order Hyphomicrobiales; family Phyllobacteriaceae; genus Phyllobacterium; species Phyllobacterium sp. UNC302MFCol5.2. The sequence goes on along the minus strand of NZ_JMLL01000010.1, from coordinate 1,804,386 downwards.
CCGCGCGCCAGTGGATCGAAGGCGGTTCAGGCAAGGAAGTCTACGACACATTGTGGCGGCGCCTCATGCAGCTCAAATTCTATGAACTCTCGGATGATATTTCGGCGTCCTGGATTGCCACTCGCATCAAGCGCATCGGCAATTCGCGCCGCTCCATTTTTCAGGAGGAACTCGGCTATATCGAGGGCGGCAGCGAGACCCTGGTCAAGGCGCTTGCATCCGCCTTCGAGGCAAAGGGAGGTCGACTGCAACTTTCAGCGCCGGCAGAGAAAATCGAGACCGAGGACGGTAAGGTCACCGGTGTTACAGCGGGCGGAAGGTTCTTCCCCGCCGATGCGGTCATCTCCACCGTGCCAACGCCGCTCGTATCTAAGCTGGCTCCGGATCTTCCGGAGGCGTGGAAGGCAAAATACGATGCAATCCGCAATATCGGCGTCGTTTGCCTCCTGTTCAAGTTGAAGCGTTCGGTCACCAAAAACTTCTGGCTCAATATCGTAGACGACGACATCGACATTCCCGGTATCATCGAGTTTTCGAATCTGCGCCCTGTCGATGATACGATCGTCTATGTGCCCTATTATATGCCCACGACCCAGCCGAAATGGCAGTGGACCGACCAGCAGTTCATCGAAGAGGCGTTCGGCTATATAAGCCGCATCAATCCGGCAGTCACCAAAAGCGACCTGATCGATGCAAAAGTCGGCCGCCTGCGCTATGCCCAGCCGGTCTGCGAGCCGAATTTCTACGAGAAGCTGCCCGACGTTCAGACCCCGATTGCAGGACTGCAGATTGCCGACACATGCTTTTATTATCCTGAAGATCGCGGCGTTTCGGAGAGCATTCGCTTTGGCCGGTCAATGGCAGAGGCGGTCATCTGATGCGTGAGCGAGCGATCTCAGTTGTAGGATCTTCCTTCGTGCGGTTTGTTATTTCAGGCGGGATAGCCGCCGCAATCAACATTCTTTCCCGCATCGCTTTCTCGCAGTTCCTGCCCTTTAGTGCAGCTATTGTGCTGGCCTTTCTGGTAGGAATGACGACGGCCTTCATATTGATGAAGCAGTTCGTTTTCGAAGAGTCCGGCAACTCGACTGGAAATGAATATGTGCGCTTTGGACTTGTGAACCTTGTCGCACTTTTGCAAGTCTGGCTGGTGAGCATCATTCTGGCGCGGTGGCTGCTCCCTGCGATCAACTACAATTGGCATGTTGATACAACGGCCCATGTTGTCGGGGTCCTCAGCCCGGTCCTTACCAGCTACGTCGCGCATAAATCATTCACCTTTGCCGGCACCGCACGGTAGAGTCCTACAGCGTTCGTTACGCACGACGGATCGTTTCGCAGTGGCAGGTCGTGGGCTAAAAGTAGGTTAGTTTCCGATGGCGGACTTTATGTGGAAACAATTCCGTGTCCTCGCCAATTTCCCGTAAAGACCAACCTTGGGATCTCAGTGTCATCGGGATTGCTCGTTCAAGCACGTGGCCGTAAGTTCCATCCCTTTGACCGTCCTCTGTCTCAAACTGATCCAAGTCGACATTGGAAAGAATCTCATTCGCGCATTGCGATCGTATCCAAAACATGGTTCCTGCATAGAAACCAAGGTCGTCGGAGGCTGGCGGATTTGATCCTGCCGATGTCATGAACTTAAATACTCGGGCCTGGTTCGAGCCCCAGTATCGCAGATCGCTGACATAGGATCCGCTTGCGCCAATCATCGCCAATTTAGGCGAGTTGCCAAATTCATTGACGATCTTTTGGACACCTGCTTCAGAGGGAATAAGTTCATTCAGCAGATCGCGTCTCCATTTCTCGCCGGTTGGAGAATAGAGGCTACGCTTCCCGTGAATTTTCAGGATTGGGATATTGTCGGGCAATTTGAGAAGAGCGAGTACCTTAAGAAAGGGCAGGACATCCCGCCCTTTGTTTTCGGTAGCCAATACGTCAAGCGAGACCTTGCTTCGTCGCCATCCAGACTTGAACGATGCCAGCACGGACGGACTTGATGACGTAACATGGACCTGGCTTCCATCCGGCAATCGGTCGAGTATCAAAATGAGTTCGTCGACGACTTCTTCATAGTGGCAATGGCAAATGACGATAAGCGGCGGCTTGATAGTCTCTTGCTTTATAGCTGGCACAGGTTGTTGGGTGACTGCCAACTGGGCAATCTCCTTCAGACGAGCGGAATCGCTCAGCGACAAGGGATTTTTGATAAGTCGCTCATATTTGACAATGCCATAACGCAGTTCAACTTCATCGGCGTAGTCATGCGTTGGATTAATTCCTCGCTTGGGTATGACGCGCCTTTGAAGACGCGAAGTATTCGAATCCATAATTGACGAGAAATCGGCACCCATGTCCTTGAGACACGACGATAGTCCAATTTCGTAGGCATAGATCACGTCCAGCCGAGTAGGTTGGGGTCGGACACTACTCATAAATTGCTGAAACGGTCGCCGCGAAAAAACAGAACGATCCACTGCGAAGAGATAACTCTGTCCATGCTCGGTGATCTGGAGCGAACTTGTAAGGAACACCGCCGGATCATTGGACTTGAACAGGAGGTCCAAGGCGTTGGTGAATTTTGACTCGTTGGAAATGAAGAAGCTATCATTGCAGAACAGAATTTTACTTGCGGGACCGGCGCCTTGGATGGCGTCGAACCCAACCGAGTAGCTCATGAAATCGTACCCGACGTTCCCGCGTTGAATGACCGCGTAACCCAGTTGCTTCGCGAAGTCGGAGTCCCGGTCCGATATTCCTGTGGAAACGACAACGGCATCGCTTACGACCGGCCTGAGCGTTCGCAACAGATTGTGCCAGTTGGCGGACTTTTCGCTGTACGGGTCAAAATGGGCGATGACAGCATTAATGCGCAACTTAGAGCCCTCTAACGCTTCGCCCTAAACGATAGCCTGCGCGTGCGATGCGATATAAAATGTTACGCTTCCGCAATCGATTTGCCATTAACGTAGCGAAGGGCACATTGTGTCCGGTCCGTAGTGCCTGTATCTCGCTCAATGCTTCCTTGTATCGATATTCCAGCCCCGACAGATACTTGAAGTCCTTGATGTCGTAGGAGTCGATTGAAGCCAGTGCACCCATCGTCGAATCGTGTGAGGGGGTGGCGGCAATGTATCGATCAGCGTCGACTGCTCGACGAACAGCTTCCAAATGCTGATGGCCATATTTCAGGCATGGCTCCAAATGACAACCCTCCGCCCATTCATTCCACGCGTTGATAAAAACAAACTTTTCCTTGTTTCGATCGTCTTTCAGCGTTTTTACGCTCTGTTGACGCAGCCAGAACTCGAAAAGCTCCGGCGAGGAATTAATGAACGTGAAGGGATCATTCTGACGACGCGCCGTATTGTCCCAGGATGGCATTGACCCATGAAAGAATAGAAAATCATCGTGGGTGCGATCAATCGATTCTGACATCACGGCCCGGTAGTCCATGATATTGCCGCGAAACTCCGGGTTGGTGATCCTTGGAAGTTGAGAAGCAAACGCGTTTTTCAGATATTGATGCGGTGGGAATTCCACCAAAGCATCGCAGCCCCAGTCAGCCGGGTCGAAAATATCATAGAACGCAACGGACGCGATAAAAAGGCCAGGCAAGCCAGCTTCCTTGGCACGCTTTCGCCAATGGTCAAAAGTCGTTTTTGAATCGACCAAAATGTCAGGTCGATAGATTACGATCATGGGTAGGCCGTCATAACGGATGTACCGCTCATCACGCATATAGGGGATCACATCGTCAATGAAGCGATTGTCATTCTCGACGCTATGCTCATTGGCGAGCAGAACTTCATTGTTTCCACCATCCCAGCGCTTCGTCCAATTTTCGTTGGCCCAGCAAAAACAAAATGGCATATCAATCTTGTTGTCCACGAAGACGTCTATCGGCGTTTCGAGAATTCTTCGCCCTGAGAACCAGTAATAATAAAAACAAAAACCATAGATGCCGTTCTGCCTGGCTAGAGCAGCCTGAGCCTGCATCGTCTCCGGCATACGCAGATCATAGAATCCGAGATCTTTTGGAATTTGAGGCTGATAATGGTCTTCAAAGTTGGCCCGCGCTTTTGCGACGTTGGTCCATTCCGTGAATCCGGCGCCCCACCATTCTGAGTTTTCTTTGACGGGATGAAACTGCGGCAAATAAAAGGCAATAGGTTTAATCATAAATCGCTAGTCTTCTGATTAGAAATGGCCAACCCTTAGTGAAGAATCCTGCCACGTCTGTCAAACCATAATCTCCCGCGACCCCTGATTTAGCGCCAGGCCGTCGAAATTCAAACCCGTATCAACCTTGCGAACATATCGATTTCATCTCGCGGGGTTAGAGTTACGACATCCAGTTTAAAGGGTATCCGACCGGTGTAGGCCATCATCCCGATCTCGTGAAAAAATGTCTGGGGCGTAAAAACCCAACAATGACAATCAACGTAATCGTTGACGGATTGCATCGCCTTATCAATTGCGTAGTCTAGCGTATGTACAAGCTTTCCCTCACGCTCGTGCCACCGAAAACTATCAAAAACTTGTGTTGGTGATGGCCTGGTCTGTTTCTGGATAAACGCACCGTAGAAGTCCTTTTCTTCTGAAACGGACCGCCTGCTGTCGAAGGTCTTCTCCTTGTTTGGAATGATGAGTGACAGCACACCTCCCTTCCTCAACACGTCCCCAACGTCACACAGCCAAGAAATAATATCGGGCACGTGCTCGATGACATGCGATGCAATCACGTAATCAAATCTGAGGTTGTTTGGCACGACGCGCGCAAGTGGTCCTCCATCAGTTATAAAATCAACATCAACAATGTTTTGTACGTTCACTGTTGGGGTATGTTGATGGTTTCGCCTCAGATTATCTGTCGAGCAATAGTCAGCGTAATACACTTTTCCCACAGAACGCAGCGCACATGGATTGTCCAATGCGCCAATCTCCAGCCCAATTCCCGTCGCCTGGTCGATCTTCTCGAATAATTGTTCCGGTCTCGATAAAACCCGTTCGACAAGCATGTCCCCTCCAAAAGCGCATTAGATTTCGGCTTCGACTACAATGCACGTTGAATACAACTTTAAGTTATCATAGACGTTGGCGATTCCGACAGGCAAACTAGGGGAAAATTTAGGTGTTGCAATTAGAAAGAGCGGAGACGGTAATCTGCGGAACATGCCTCCCTGCAAGCGTCTATCTGTGGGATCGTTTTCAACCAGCCCTAGAGACGGGACTTGCATGAATGAGTGTTGAGCTTAGGAAAGAACGTCCAACATCGGTACTCGACAAATATCGTGGCACACTCGACTGTATCAGCCCCGCTTCATTTTGGCCCGTCGACAATCTCGTCCGCGAATCTGCGTGGAAAGAATATGCGCCATTTGCATATTGGCTCGCTGAATCTCAAGAACCTCGCACATTTGTGGAACTGGGAACGCACGGTGGCTTTTCTTATTTCGCCTTTTGCCAAGCGATTAAGAAATTGGCGCTGGAGACAAAGTGCTATGCAATTGATACTTGGACAGGAGATGAACACTCTGGTCTTTATGAGGATGACGTTTTTGATACGGTCAAATCCTATAACGACGAGCACTAGATTACGGAATTCAACGTCTTGGAAACTGACGGGCCCCCTTAGATTTTTCGGACGCCTGATCGGTCGCGGTTAGTGAGCGCTCTCATCGATAAGGCAACAAAGACTCTTGCCGCCGAGCTCGGTGACGCGGGTATCGCACGCGAACCTGGAAAGGCCGTACAAGCCTTCCTTGAAACGCGCGAGCCACCAGCTTCTGATTACAACAGTGCCGGCGAGCCTCGAAGATAACGATGGCAAGGTCAGACGCGGAGCATCGTCTTGATTGCCCGGCGTTCGTCCATGGCCTTGTAGCCTTCCGCGACATCGGCAAGGGGAAGCGTCAAGTCAAACACCTTGCCGGGATTGATCTTGCGGGTAAGCACGAGGTCCATCAGGTGCGGCAGGAAGCGGCGGACCGGGGCCGGGCCTCCGAGCATCCCAACCTGCGCGAAGAACAGCGACTGACCATCAAACTGCACGCCGTGCGGCACACCGACATAGCCGATCATCGAGCCGGGACGCGCCACCTGCAGCGCCTGGTTCATCGACTCCTGCGTGCCGACGCATTCAAGGACGGAGTCGGCGCCAACCTTTTTGGTTAGCTGCTTGATCCGCGCAATGCCTTCCTCGCCGCGCTCCGAAACAATGTCGGTCGCGCCATATTCGAGGGCGAGGTCCTGGCGCGTCTTGTGGCGGCTCATGATGATGATGCGACCGGCTTCCATCTGCTTTGCGGCCAGCACGCCCATCAATCCGACAGCACCGTCGCCGACGACCACCACCGTCGATCCCGGCTGCACGCGCGCCGCATCCGCAGCGTACCAGCCAGTTCCGAGCACATCCGAAACCGCGAGCAGGCTTGGGATCAGGTCTTCCTCCGGCTGCGTCTCAGTGGCGACGAGCGTTCCGTCGGCAAGCGGGACGCGGGCATAGGGCGACTGCGCGCCAGTCATGAACTCGCGCTGCTCGCAGGACGACTGAAAGCCGAACCGGCAATGCGGGCAGGTATTGTCGGAGATTACGAACGAGCCGACGACAAACTGGCCAGGCCTGACGGTCTTCACATCGCTACCGACCTCGACCACCACGCCGCAATATTCATGCCCCATCGGCAGCGGCGCCGTCACCTCGTTGGCACCGCGATAGGGCCACAGGTCCGAACCGCAGACGCAACTCGCCGACAACTTGATGACGGCGTCGGTGGGCTTTTCGATTTTGGGCTCGGGCCGTTCCTCGAAGCGAACGTCGCCAGGGCCGTAGAGCATCGTTCCAAACATGACGTGTCCTTTCGTCTACTCTTGTTCTGAGGGTACTCCATCACCATGCGAATGTCAGGCGAAAGCCTCTAAAGCAGGTGACTTGCCTAAACACGGCTGGCCCGCGGACTTTCACGGCGGGGGGCCATCGACACACCCCGCCTTTAAATTGCTTGCGTGGCGCGTGCGTCATCGATCTATCCGCGCCTGGTTCTGGGGTGAATAGCGTTCACCGGTGATCGCTATACCGGAAAGCGCGTCATCGATGGCAGCAAGCTCGGCGGGGGAAAGCGTGATGGCGGCAGCGCCGAGATTCTCCTCAACACGGGCCAGCTTTGTCGTGCCGGGAATGGGCACGATCCATGGCGCTTGCGAAAGCACCCAGGCAAGCGCGAGCTGGGCTGGCGTCACCTTCTTTTCGCGGGCGATGGTGGCAAACGCCTCGGCAAAGACGTGATTTGCGGCAAGATTGTCAGGTGCAAAACGCGGCACCGTGCTGCGGAAATCGTCTTTCCCGAATGTCGTGTCCTTGGCAAAAGTGCCGGTCAGGAAGCCCTTGCCGAGGGGGCTGAACGGCACAAAGCCAATGCCAAGCTCTTCCAGAACCGGAAGTATCTGATCCTCTGGCTCACGCCACCATAGCGAATACTCGCTCTGCAGCGCCGCAACCGGCAAAACGGAATGCGCGCGACGGATGTTTTTGACGCCCGCTTCCGACAGACCAAAATGAAGAACCTTGCCTTCCGCGATCAGTTCCTTGACCGTTCCGGCGACGTCCTCCATGGGCACATTGGGATCGACGCGGTGCTGATAGAGCAGGTCAATGCGGTCGGTTCTCAGGCGCTTGAGCGATCCTTCGACGGCCGCGCGAATGTGCTGGGGCTGGCTGTTCATCGCACCGCCCCCGGCAATGTCGAAACCGAACTTCGTAGCGAGGACGACCTGATCGCGGATGGGGACCAACGCTTCCCCTACAACGTCTTCGTTTTTGTAGGGGCCGTAGACTTCAGCCGTGTCGAAGAAGGTGATGCCGCGCTCAAAGGCTCCGCGGATCAGCGTAACGGCTTCAGGCAACGCCAGCGGCGCACCGTATGACTGGCTGATGCCCATGCAGCCAAGACCGATCGCCGAAACCTCAAGGCCGCTTTTTCCCAAAATCCGCTTTTGCATGTTTCTATCCTTCTTGCTTGTTGTCTGAGCCACTGAACACAATGACCTTGCTCATTGCGGCGCGCCCTTGCCCGCGCCATATTCCTCGTCGGTAACGTGTTGCAGCCAGTCGACGGCCTTGCCATCCAGAGATTCCTGAACAGCGATGTGGGTCATCGCAGTATCGGGGGCCGCGCCGTGCCAGTGCTTTTCGCCGGGGGCGAAGCGCACGACATCGCCAGGGCGGATGTCTTCGATCGGCCCGCCTTCGCGCTGGACACGCCCGTATCCGGCGGTGACGATCAGCATCTGGCCGAGTGGATGGGTGTGCCACGCGGTGCGGGCGCCGGGCTCGAACGTTACGGCATTGGCTGCAGCCCTTGAGGGGTCTGCGACAGCGAAGAGCGGGTCCACGCGCACCGTGCCCGTGAACCAGTCGCTTGGTCCTTTGGCAGAGGGCTGCGTTCCGGCGCGGATGATTTCCATGATTGACTCCTTGCGCCGGGGAAGGTGATCCCAACGCTTCACAGCCAAAATAGACCTCACAGTATTTTTCAACTAGATGATATTATCTGCATGTCCTTATGAATGAGATTCAGTAATGCAGAAGCCTGATTTCAACGACCTTATCGCGTTCAGGGCAATTGCCCGCGAAGGCAGCTTTACGCGGGCGGCGGCGCAACTCGGCCTGTCGCCGTCGGCCCTCAGCCACACCATTCGCCGTCTCGAGACAGTGCTTGATGTGCGCCTGCTGGCCCGGACCACGAGAAGCGTGGCCCTTACCGACGCGGGCGAGCGTTTGCTGCATGAAATAGGCCATCACTTCGATGATATCGACCGTGCGGTCGAAACGCTGATGGCCACGCGCGACAGGCCGACGGGCACGCTGCGCATCAATGCGGGCGAGCATGCCGTCCGCTCCGTCCTGTGGCCGAAGCTCGACCGCTTTCTGCGCCACTACCCCGACATCAAGGTCGAAGTCGATATCGACAACGGCTATACCGACATCGTGGCGGGGCGGTACGACGCCGGTGTCCGGCTGGGGCAGGAAGTAGCCGCCGATATGATAGCAGTCCGAATCGGCCCCGACTGGCGCATGGCGGTGGTGGCGGTGCCCGATTATTTCCGGGAGCATGGCGTGCCTAAATCACCGCACGACCTCACCCGGCACCGTTGCATCAACCTGAGACTGGCGACATATGGCGGCTTTTACGCCTGGGAGTTCGAGCGCGACGGGGAGCCGCTGAATGTCCGGGTGGACGGGCAGCTTGCATTTAACAGCAGCCTGCCGATATTGACGGCTGCCCTGGCCGGGCACGGACTAGCCTTCATTCCAGAAGACATGGCGGCCACCCATATCGCCGAGGGACGGCTGCAGCGCGTACTGCCCCAATGGTGCGCGTCATTCACGGGCTACCATCTCTACTACCCCTCGCGCAGGCAATCATCGCCGGCTTTCCAGCTGCTTCTGGACGCCCTCAGGTTCAAGCCTTGATAAAGAGGTATTGGAGTGGCAACTCCCCGGAACGTGCGCCGACTTGCCTCCAGGTCAACGGCGTATGCGAGGAGGAGCGCGTTTACCCTGAAATGTCGAAAGTGATGCTGTAGCGGCACGCTGCGACAGGCTGTGCCTCGCTCATGAAGGCGACCTTGACCTGATACTGGCCCGACGGCGGCAACTTGCCTATGTATCCGTCGCCGATAGCCCTGGCTTCGACCACCGCACCATCGCTTTCGGGATCGTAGACGTTGAACGTGCAGCTCTCATTATCGGACCTGAATGCGATCGACATTTCCTGGCCGGGCTTGGCCTCGATAATATAGGTGGTGGTTTCAGGCCCCCGTATATCGCCCGACATGGTCGTCGAGCGCATGCCAAGGCGAAATTTGACCAGGTAGGATTGGCTGTCGGCCAGTCCGCTGCCGGCGCAAGCAACACAGGCTGAGAATGCAAGAATGAACAATCGTATCTTCATGTTCGACTCATTCAAGCGAGAATGCAGCCATGCTAGCAGCTTTCCGTTAATGGAAAAGTGCTGCACAAGCCCTGCTATCGGCAAAATACACTAAAAGATTGCCTTGCGTTGCGGCGCATCGGCAATGCGCCGCCTCGCTGCCCCAGGTCCGTGGAACAAATTTTACCAGCCGCTGTTATGGATAGCCGGCGCTCGATGCCGGCTCGCAACGGAGGCACGGCCATGTTCGGGAAGTTATTCAACACCATCGCGAATAAGGTCGCGTTTGCCGCCGGCAAGCCGGTAACATTCATTCTTTGCTGCGTCGTGGTGGTCGTCTGGGGGATCAGCGGCCCTATATTCGGCTTTTCCGATACGTGGCAGCTCATTATCAATACAGGTACGACGATAATAACCTTCTTGATGGTGTTCCTCATTCAGAACACCCAAAACCGGGACGGCATCGCCATTCAGGCGAAGCTTGACGAACTCGTCCGGGTCACCGAGGCGAAAAATGCCTTTATCGGCATTGAGCACTTGACCGAAGACGAAGTCGAAAAATTCCGCCGCCAATGCGAAGCTGCAGCCAAAAAAGCCGACAAGGAGCTCGAGGAACTCAAGAAAACCGAGGCCCAAAAGCGCTCGCAAGGCAAGACCGCAGCCAAGCCCGCAACTGGTCGCGCCCGTACCTCCCGGTCTGCCGCAGCGGCGCGCTGACGTTCCTTTTTATTGTGCAATGCAACCTATGATTTGTTGCATTGCAGCTATGCAAAACTGTCACTCCAAGTTCCTCACCGCCTTGCCTATATCACCGTCAACGATCGGAAAATGATCCAACAAACAAGAAGTTACATAGGTGAGTGAAATGAACTTGATCCGCTCTTACAATAACTGGCGCCGCTATCGTGACACCGTCACGGAACTGAGCCGCCTTTCTGCCCGCGAACTGAACGACCTTGGCATCTCCCGCGGCGATATCGCCTTCGTTGCCAAGCGCGCAGCTTCGGCTCGCTAACAAATTACGACTTGCGTCCGGAGCACTCCTCCTCCCAAGCTTCGGACGTATAAAGACCGGCACTCCTCCTCCCAGCCGGTCTTTACAAATAGCACCCACCGCTCCTCCCGCGGTGGGTGTTGTTTTTTGTGCCTCAGCATCTCCATCCCCAGATTGTTCGCTCGACGGTTTCCCTGTAACGCTCTGCCGACCATGAGGAGGCGAACATGACGGGCGGAATTCACCACATCACGCTAATTACCCGCAAGGTTCAGGCAAATGTCGACTTTTATGTCGGCTTCCTTGGGCTGCGGCTGGTCAAACAGACCGGCGGGTTCGAAGACGCGACCCAGTTGCATCTGCTGTATGGCGATGCGACCGGAACACCCGGCTCGCTTATCACCTTCCTCGTCTGGGAAGACGGCTCGCCCGGCCGCGTCGGCTATGGGCAGCCTAGCGAAATCGCGCTTGCCATCGCACCGGAAAGCATCGGCTTCTGGCTGACCCGGGCCCTCCAGTTCAACATGCCCACCTCCGGTCCGGCGCAAGAGTTCGGCGAACCCGTGCTGCGGCTCAAGGATCCCGATGGCGTTATCGTCAAGCTCGTCGGCACCGATGCTGTCGCTGCCGGCGATGCCTGGGCCATGGATGGGATACCCTCGCCTGACGCGATACGCCGAATCCGCGGCGCGACCATCCTCACCGAGCAGCCGCAAGCCACCCGTGCCTTTCTGGAAGATTATTTCGGCTATGCGGCGATGGGTGAAAGCGAAACGATAACGCGAATGGTGGCAGATAGTGGCGACTGCGTCGATGTCCGCGATGCTTCCGGTTTCTGGAGTTCGGCGCCCGGCACCGGCACGATCGACCATATCGCCTTTCGTTCCCCAGGCATTCCCGAAGTGACAGCCATATTCGATCGTCTCGTTGCAAACGGCGCCGATGCCACCGCCATGCACGACCGCAAATATTTCTCTTCGATCTATGTGCGCGAACCGGGCGGCTCGCTGTTGGAACTCGCGACCGACGGCCCGGGCATGTTGATCGACGAGCCGAAGGACGAGCTCGGCTCGACACTGTTCATTCCGCCGCACTTTGCGAAAGAAGCGCAGAACCTCAAAGTGATGCTGCCGCAGTTCAGCATGCCGAACGAGTGGCGGTTCATCTATCGCGAGCTACCCTTTGTGCACCGCGTCTATACGCCGGAAGAAGCCGGCGGACCCACTCTTGTGCTCCTGCACGGAACGGGCGGCAATGAGGCGAGCCTCATGCCGCTCGCAGCATTGGCGGCACCGCGCGCAACGCTGATGGGCGTGCGCGGCCGCAGCACCGAAGAAGGTAGCGCGCGTTGGTTCCGCCGGTTTGCGCCGCTCACCTTCGACCAGAAGGACATAGGCTTCGAGGCGGATGCCTTCGCTGCCTTTATCGAGGGCGCGGTCGAAGCCTATGGGCTGGACCTTACCAGCACGGTGTTCATCGGCTACTCGAACGGTGGAAATCTGCTTGCGGCGATGATGCAGCTGCATCCGCATCTCGTGCGCACCGCAATACTCCTGCGGGCAACGAAAGTGCTCGACGAGACCCCGCAATCCAACCTTTCGGATGCGCGCATTCTTTTCGTCACCGGCGACCATGATCTCTTCGGCGCCCATGCGCCGGCACTGGAGGCGGAACTTCGGCAGGCCGGGGCCGATGTGACTTCATTAAGCGTGCCGGCCGGGCATGAAACCGGCGATCATGACATCGAGGCGATCCGCCAATGGCTGGCGGAAACGGAAACGGGGCAGATCAGATCTGCCCCGTTTTGAAGTTTATACGAGAGGCTTGAGGCCCGCTTCGATCGATGCGCGTTTCGGTTCGAGGAACGGCGGCAAGGACAGGCTCTCGCCGAGCGTTTCCATCGGTTCGTCCACTGCAAAGCCCGGCGTGTCCGTAGCGATCTCGAACAGGATACCGTTGGGCTCGCGGAAGTAGAGCGAGCGGAAGTAATAGCGTTCGACCTCGCCGCTTGACGGCATGCGGAAGCCCTTCAGCCGTTCGGTCCATTCATGCAGCGCTGCCACGTCGGGAACGCGGAACGCGACATGGTGAACCGCGCCCGCACCCTGCCGGGCGACGGCAAGATCCGGCTGTACAGCGACATGGAGTTCGGCGGCAGGACCGCCCTCGCCCATGGCAAAGACGTGGACATGCCCTACGCCGTCCGGCGATGCATAGTCGCTAACCTTGCGCATGTTCATCACATGCAAGAGAATCGCCTCGGTATTGGTGATGTCAGGCACGCTCAGCGTAATCGGCCCGAGGCCGCGTATCTGGTGTTCGGAAGGAACCGGGCTCTTCTCCCATGGATGCGACGGAGTGGCGCCGCCATCATTGACAAGGCGGAAACGTTGGCCTTCGCCATCCTCGAAATCGAGTGAATCATAGCCGCCCACGACAGCGATCTCGCCGGCCCTGACGCCGAGTTTGTCAAAACGCTCCTTCCACCAGGAAAGGCTTTCCTTGCTGCCGACACGCAAGCCGGTGCGTGCGATGCTGTGCGTGCCGCGCCGTTCCGGCCCGACAGGCCAATCGAAGAATGTGAGATCGGAGCCAGGCGTTGCCTCGCCGTCGGCGTAGAACAGGTGGTAAGCGCTGGTGTCGTCCTGGTTGACGGTCTTCTTGACGAGGCGAAGGCCGAGCGTCTGCGTATAGAAGCGCAGGTTTTCAGGTGCATTTGCGGTAATGGCAGTCAGGTGATGAATGCCTGTAAGTTGCAAGGTCATTGAAGCCTCCTGGATGATAATTGCGGCCCGTTTGCCGTTGGGCTGAATATCTGTCGTTGCCCTCACCTGATAAAGAGCCAATCTGCGCAACCCATGTTCGCCTGTATCGAACAAAAGCAATCAAATCGGCTTCCCTCGCAGCCGACTGTCCGATAAATTGCAACCATGAAATGGCGTTTCGACGATCTTCTCACCTTTCTCGACGTAATGGAAACGGGCAGCATCACTGCGACCGCCGCTCGCCTCAACCTGTCGAAATCCGTCGTCAGCAAACGTATCACCGAACTTGAAGGGGCTCTTGGCATCGAGTTGTTCCAGCGCTCGCCGCGCAAGCTTGTCGCATCCGGAAGTGCCCTGGATTTTGTCGAGCGTGTGCGGCCGCTGGTGCGAGAACTGATCGATGCAGCCGATCGGGTCGGTGAGCGGCACAGCGCCATCCGGGGGACGCTGCGCATCGCGGCGCCCATGACCTTCGGCACGCTCTATCTCGGGCGCATGATCGCCGATTTTGCCCGCCAGTACCCCGAACTTGAAGTGGCGGTGGAATTCGACGATCGCATGGTCGATCTCGGTCGCGGTGGTTTTGACGTCGGCATTCGCATCGGCATCTTGAAGGATTCGAGCCTTATTGCCCGCAAGCTCTGCACCGATTCGCGCGTCATCTGCTGCAGTCCGGATTTTGCGGCAGCCAACGGGTTGCCGAAATCCCTGGACGATCTCGGCAATTTCGCCTGCATCGACTATTCCAATGTAAATACCAGCCAGCTCTGGCAATTCGAAAACCCCGGCCAACCATCAGATCCGATTTCCGTGGCCATGCATGGGCGTATCGTTGCGAATAACGGTGAGGCGATGCGCGATATGGCGATTGCCGGGCTTGGTCTCGTCCTGCTGCCGATGTTCATTGCGGCCGAAGCGCTGCGTGCCGGCACGCTCATTCCGGTGCTGCCGCAGGCAAAGCCCCTCCCTTACAGGATCCATGCCGTCTACCCGCCGACGCGTCATGTCTCGGCGAAGGTCCGCGCTTTCGTCGATCATCTGGTGCGCCATATCGGTGATCCGCCTATATGGCAGATGACCGATGTTCTACGCCAGGAGCCCGCCTGAATTGGCCTCGGCTTGCGCGAATCACCTCTTGGGGTTTTTCCGCCGCCTTGGCGGCCTTGCCCGCCTTTCGTAGCCGGTTTCGCAAAAAACCCTGTAAACACTGGGTATAAACCAGCATTTTGGGCGCTATTGCTGATGACAGGGCGGGAATCGCATGCCATACAGACCCCTCCGATCAACGAATTTACTGAGGAAACCGCCAACATGAATACCTCCGATCTTGTAGAGAAGCTGGTTGCTGATCAGGGTCTTACAAAAGTTCAGTCCAAGGCGATTGTTGACAGCGTTCTTAAGGGTATCACCGATTCCGTCGTAGCTGGCGATGAAGTATCGCTGCCGGGCTTCGGCAAGTTCAAGGTTCAGTCGCGCGCTGCTCGCGAAGGCCGTAACCCTGCAACTGGCGCTACGATCAAAATCGCAGCTTCGAAGAAAGTCGCGTTCCAGCCTGCAAAGGCATTGAAGGACGCGCTGAACGGCTAATCCCGTTCACGATCGACTTCAAAAGGGCGGCGCGGTTGTGCCGCCTTTTTCATTTGTGGCAGCCTTGAGTAACGTTTCGTTCACCATAGATGCGCTCTCCTTGCCAACCGCCAAGCGTTTGCCATAAATCCGCCCTGTCTTGGTCGCAGATCACGATTGCATGATTGAGCAATTTGCATGGTTGCGGTAAGGCTTTATCAACCATAACCGATGCATGCATGTGCTGTGGGTAAGGATCCGCGTGATTTGGGTCCAGGCAATGACACTGACAACAAACTGAAACAGCTTGCGATGAAACTATCGACACGAATCCTTGTGCCCCTCGCGCTCACCGCATTTCTTGCGGCGTGCCAGGGATCGTCCGTCGAGGACATTGTCCCGAACGGCGCGTCGACGCAGCTGCCTGCGAAAATGATCGAGAGCATGAAGTCGAAAGGCATCAGCCTGACGGCGCCTGTCATGTTCCGCATTTTCAAGGAAGAGAATGTCCTTGAGGTCTGGAAGCGCAAGGATAATGGCCGCTACGACATGGTCACCAGCTACCAGATCTGCAAATGGTCCGGAAAGCTTGGGCCGAAATTCATCGAAGGCGATCGTCAGGCGCCTGAAGGCTTCTATGCGGTGCGGCCGGCGCAGATGAACCCGAAATCAAGCTACTATCTCTCCTTCAACACCGGCTTTCCCAACGCGCTCGATCGCTCCCTTGGACGCACCGGCGCGAATCTGATGGTGCATGGCTCGTGCTCGTCGTCGGGTTGCTATTCGATGACCGACGCGCAGGTCGCCCAGATTTATGCCTTTGCCCGCGACGCCTTCAAGGGCGGTCAGGACTCGATCCAGCTCGAGGCCTTCCCCTTCCGGATGACCGCAGCCAATATGGCGCGCTACAAGGATGATCCGAACTATGCCTTCTGGAAAAACCTGAAGGAAGGCTACGACCATTTCGAAATCACCAAGGTGCCGCCGAAGGTCGATGTCTGTGAGAAGAAATATGTCTTCAATCACACCAGCGATCCGAACGCTCCTATCGCCGCAACGAGCGCTTGCCCGCCGTCCGATCAGCCCGATTCGCTGAAGATGGCCTATCAGTCCTACCAGAGCACCTACGATTCGGCGTTTTCGTCGATGGTAAGCAAGGGCCGCGTTCAGCCGCCCGCACGCTCGATCCAGGGCATCGCTGAAGCAAAGATCATCGCCGACTGGAGCTCTCGTCGCGCCCGCGGTGAACGCGTTACAATGGACCCTCCGTCGCTCTCGCCGCAGGACAAGGACAAGGCTTCGAAGCCGCAGGTCATGGTACGCCTCGCATCCGCCGTCGCCGCCGACAAGGCCAAGGAAGAGCGCGAAGCCGCCAAGCGCACGCGCATGTCGAAGGTTCAACTGCCCTCCGCCTCGATGTCGGTCGCCTCCAATGCGCCAGCACCTGCCGTCTCGGCGCAGGCCACCCCGCAGACCACCGGTGCAATCGATACCGCCCCGGCAGCCGCGCCTGTCGAACAGCCTGCGGCAGCACCTGCCAAGAAGGCCTGGTGGAAAATTATCGGTAACTAGGGACGTGCCTGACGAAATCTATGACCTGCGCGGTCTGAACTGTCCCCTGCCGGTGATGAAGACGCGCCGAAAGCTCCTCGACATGCCCGCCGGGAGCCGTCTGTGGGTCGAAACCAGCGATCCGCTCGCCGTGATCGACATGCCGAACTTCTGCCAGACCGAGGGCCATCAGCTGATCGAAACAATCAGCATCGTCGGCGGCCACCGCTTCCATATCGAGCGTGGCGACCCTATCTGAACTTCATGCCTGAGATTGCGAGCGGATTGTCGATGAGCGCCGCACTATCCGGCGTATCGATTTGCGGCTGGTTCAGGAACGCGCTGAAAAGCTGCCGGACATAGCTTTCGGGCAAGTCCTTCACGATCATCACCAGACGGGTCTCGCGCGCGCCATCGGGCCAGGCAGCAAGCCGCGCCGGCGGGTGGAAAATCTGTTGCACGCCATGGATCACGAGCGGACGGTCCGGATCATCAGCAAGCTGCACGATGCCCTTGACCCGCAGCAGCTTCTCGCCATGGGCGGAGCGCAACAGATCGAGGAACATGTCGAAGCTCGACAGCGGCACCGGACGGTCGTGCCTCAGGGAAAAAGAACGGATCGAGGCATCATGGCGGTTGACGTCATGGTGGTGATGATCGTGACCGTTCCCATGGCTATGATGATGGTGGTGATCACCGTCGAGGCCATGGCGCTTGCCTTCGCGGTCCCTGTAGGCCTCCGCTTTCAGCCAGCGCTGCACGTCCACCGTCTTGGTCTCCGCATTATAGATGCCGCATTCGAACAGCGCCGCATAGCCGGTGCGCTCATCGCCGACATCGATCAGTTCAGCACCGGGATTGAGCGCCGCGAGGCGCGTGCGCAACGCCGCGAGACCTGCTGCTGCTTCGGGCAGGTCCGTCTTGGTGATGACGATCCTGTCGGCGACGGCGGCCTGCTTGACCGCCTCTTCATGGGCATCGAGCGTCGCCATGCCGTTGACCGCGTCTACCGTCGTGATCACGCCGTCGACGCGAAAGGCCTGCAGCAGGACCGGATGGCCCATGATGGTGTGGAGAACGGGTGCAGGATCGGCGAGGCCCGTCGTCTCGATAATGACGCGCCGCAGACGCTCCAGCCGCCCGGTCTGCAAACGGTCGATCAGGCCCGCAAGCGTATCGACCAGTTCGCCGCGCACGGTGCAGCAAAGGCAACCATCGGCAAGCTCGATGACGCCGTCGCTGGCGCTTTCTACGAGGAGGTGATCGATGCCGACATCGCCGAATTCATTGATGATCACGGCCGTATCGGCCAATGCCGGATCCTTGAGGAGCCGGTTGAGCAGCGTTGTCTTGCCGGAGCCGAGAAAGCCCGTTAGGACCGAAACCGGGATGGGCGCGTTGCTGGCCATCAATTGACGGCCTTCAGCACATTGCTGGCATCCGTCATCGAAGGCCGATCTGGCCGCGGCGTCGGCAAGGGTATGCTGCTCAGCGGCATGCCTTCGGAGTTAACCTTGGGCGGCAGGACGACGATCGGTTCCGACTTCGGCTCATGGTCGAGCCGCGCGAGGTAGACCGAGCCCTGGACCAGGTGGCCCTCGGCATCCTTGCCGTCCCAGCTGTCGGAGGCATTTGCCTGTTTCGAGCAGACGGTCGGACGCATGTTCACCGCGACATCCCGGGTGGGTCCGCCATAGGGCGCCAGCGTATCGAGTGTCTGGCCGCTGCCCTTGCCTTCGAATGCCTTGCCGAGGAGATCGGCCGCCTTGGTGACCCGCGAGGTAATGGTCATTTCGCCAAGAACCACCGTGACAATCGTCCGACCGTTGCGTGTCGCCGAACCGATGAGATTATAGCCGGAGGGGCATACGAAACCCGTCTTCATGCCGTCGGCACCCTGGAAGCGCCCGATCAGCGCATTGTAGTTGGCCTGTGATTTCTTGGCGCCGTAGTCGATCGCCTCGATATCGAAATAATGGGCATATTGCGGATATTCGCGGCGCAAATGCAGCGTCAGGACCGCGAGATCGCGGGCCGTCGAGTAGTGATCGTCCGAATGCAGGCCGTTCGGATTGACGAAGTGCGTGCCGTACATGCCAAGGCGCTTTGCCTCCTCATTCATCAGTGCGGCAAACTTCTCCTCCGAACCGCCGAGTGTCTCGCCGATGGCCATGGCGACATCATTGGTCGAGCGCACCAGCATGATCTTCAGCGCATTGTCCAAGGTCATTTCCGTACCCGCCTTGTAGCCGGATCGGCTTGGCGGTTCCTTGACGGCATTTGCCGAGATGCGGATTGGCGTGTCGAGCGTCACCTGCCCGGATTCGATCATGCGGAATGCCACATAGGTCGTCATCAGCTTGGTGAGCGAGGCCGGATACCAGCGCTGGAACGCATCCTCCTGCGACAGGATTTCACCGGTATTGGCGTCCACGGTAATGTTTGCGCCGGCAAATGCTGTGGTACCGGCCATGGCCGCAAGCAAACAACCCGATAGAAAAGAAACTACAGTTTTGCGCATTCCTGAGATCCGACCTGTCCTTTTAAAAGCAACCGGGAGGGCATAAGGCATTAAGCCGCGCTTCACGCCGGGCGGCAATGGCCTTATCTATCTTATGTGGCAGGCAAAAGGCAAAGCGCCTTTATGCTGTGCACGAAAATGTCAGACGCGAATTTGGAGTCGCTAACGAATGCCCTTGCTCAACCGTGCCATCGAGATGCAGGACGAGGTTTCAGCGTGGCGTCGCAAGCTGCACGAGAAGCCGGAACTGATGTTCGACGTGCACGAGACTGCCGCCTTCGTCGCCGCGAAACTGCAAGAATTCGGCTGCGACACGGTGGAAACCGGCGTCGGCCGTACCGGCGTCGTCGGCATCATCAAGGGGCGTCATGGCCATGGACCCACGATCGGCCTGCGCTCGGACATGGACGCGCTGCCGCTCACCGAGATCACCGGCAAGCCATGGGCCTCGCAAAACATCGGCAAGATGCATGCCTGCGGCCATGACGGCCACACCGCGATGCTGCTCGGCGCTGCGCAATATCTTGCCGAAACACGCAATTTCAAGGGCACGGTCGCAGTCATTTTCCAGCCGGCGGAGGAAGGCGGCGGCGGCGGGCGCGAGATGGTCAAGGAAGGCATGATGGAGCGCTTCAGCATTTCGGAAGTCTATGGCATGCACAATATTCCGGGGCTCGCCGTGGGCGAGTTCGCCATCCGCAAGGGGCCGATCATGGCGGCGACGGACGAGTTCAACATCACCATCGAAGGCCGGGGCGGGCACGCGGCGCAGCCGCACCGGACCATCGATCCGGTGGTCATCGGCGCGCAGCTCGTCAACGCGCTGCAGACGATCGTCTCACGCGGCACTGACCCGCTCGATTCCGTTGTGCTGTCAGTGACGAAGTTTCATGCGGGTGATGCGCACAACATCATCCCCCAGCGCGCCGAGCTTGCCGGCACGGTCCGCACGCTGCGCGCCGAAATGCGCGATTTTGCCGAAAAACGCCTTACCGAGGTCGCCGAAGGAGTTGCCGGCGCGCTTGGAGCAAGCGCCAGCGTTCACTATGCCCGCAACTATCCGGTGACGTTCAATCATGACCGCGAGACAAGCTTTGCCGCGCAAACCGCCCGTCTGGTCGCCGGCAATCACGCGGTCAACGAAGACGTTGCGCCGATGATGGCCGGCGAGGACTTTTCCTACATGCTGGAAGCTCGCCCCGGCGCCTTCATCTTCATCGGCAACGGCGACAGCGCATCGCTGCACAATCCGGCCTATGACTTCAACGACGCCGCAATTCCACACGGAATCAGCTATTGGGTGACGCTCGCGGAAAGCGCCCTTTCCGCCTCGCCCTGAGGCGGCTTTGGCAACGCAATTTCCTCGCATCTTCAGGCTTGGCGCGCGCGGCGAAAAACAGTATGTCTCAGGTCATGGTCCCGTAGCTCAGTAGGATAGAGCGACAGATTCCTAATCTGTAGGCCACTGGTTCGAATCCAGTCGGGATCACCAATTACCGATGCCCGAGTTAATATGTTTGCTTTATCGCATCGTGCCGCAACCCGCGCATAGCGTCCAGAAATTCCAATCTGGTAGGCTGCTGCACCGTGACGATCCCCAGTTGATGCAAAGTTGTGTACCACAAAAAGCCAGAATTTGTGACAGAGGTTTTCCACGAGTGGACAAAGACGAATTGTGTCAGAACGGATTTACTATCTGTGACTATCGCTATTATGCCCCCAGTAGACTTGGCATTGAGGGGGGATCATGTCACCAAATATAGAACGTATTTTAGCCAGTGCAGATCAAGAAACACCGGAGCTTCCCACGTTCCCTCCGAACGAAGTTCAAGAACGTTTCGTAGGACGGAGCGGACGGTCTGCGCTTGAAGAAGTCGTGCCGTTCCTCTCCCTCATCGCTAAATTTAAACGCCCCAGCAAAGACACGACTGTTGTGGACTTTGGCGCGGGATGGGGGCGAATCGCTCGTTTTTTCCAAGACGTTGTTCCTGCGAACCAACTTTACCTCGCCGATGTTGACCCCGCCGCGTTGGAGTGGTGCAAAAACTGCCGCGTTCAGGGCACGCCTATCCTTCTAGAGAAATCGGGACCGTTGCCGCTGGGCTCGAACTCCGTCGATATCGTGTACTCGTACTCGGTCTTTTCCCATCTCGCCGAATACGCCGCAGAACTTTGGCTCAATGAAATCCATCGGGCATTGAAACCAGACGGCGTACTGGTGTTCACTACTCAATCGCTCAGATTTCTTCATCTCGTGCGGGCTTGCGCCGCTAAGGAGGACGCGAATGATCTCGAGCGTAGCATCGGTGGATACATGGGAGCTGACCCGGAGAAGGCGGTAGCCTCGTACGAGCGAGGAGATCATGCGTACTCTGACGTTAACGGCGGTGGCGGTGGTGGCGTTTTAACCGGCGATTTCTACGGGTGGGCAGCCATCCCAACTGCTTGGTTTGAACGAAAGTTCGGAACTAAATTTACGATTGAAAAGTACGTTGACGATCCTAAGATTCTAGAACAAGCCATTTATATCGTTCGCAAGCGTTAAACTGGTATGATGGATCATCCTGGGACTGACGATCCATCAGCGCCTCTATGCATCACGTAGTTTTCAAAGTCGGATAATTCACGCATAACGAATTGCTGCATCTAAGCTCTCGGCAATCATGGTGACATCGATCGCGGCGAGACTCAAGGAACTGGCTCGACCCTTGTCCAGAAATCGTTGAAGGCGATGCTGTCAAAGAAAGCGTGCGCCTTGCCGATCTTGCCGTCTTTCAGATCGAGGAACCAGGCATAGGTATTTGCATAGGGCTTGCCGTCGCGCGCAGTGCCGCTCGCATCGAAGAAAACGACGACCGTGTTACCTTCTGCATAGATATTGCGAATTGACGGCTTCAGGCCGGCGCTCATGCGCGCGTTGAATGGCCGGATCACTTCACTCATGAAGGCTTCGCGGCTCGGATAGGTCTTGGAAGCAAGTGAATTGCCGGTAATGGTCCACGTCGCATCATCGGCCAGCAAATCGTATGGGCCGCCTGTTCCCGCGGCCCACGCATCGAACGCGCGCTGGATGATCGCCTTGTTCGCATCTGCCGTGTCTGCCCGTGCGTGCGCCAATGGAGCCAGCGCGGCCACGGCGAAGCCTGAGACCGCTACTGCCAACAATGTGCCAAATCCTGCCATGGCTATCTCCTCCACTGGTAATAATCAGTCGCAGTCGTGCACGGGCCGGACCGCCTAGATTTGGTTTTCCCAGGCCGCCAGTTGGTGTTCCTTCAACATATTTTCGATCGCTTTCGGCACCACATTGCGGAATTTGCCGGTGTCGGCGGGCACGACCTCGATCATGCGATCGATCATCTCCTGCGGGTCCATTTTACCCTCGGGCGTTGCGAAGAAGTCGTCGAACCCCTTGCGCAGGTCGGCGCGCTTGGTGAAATTTGTGGAATCGTCCAGCCAACGGAATGGGTTATCGGCCATGGTTTCATTATAACCGGTGTAGTAAGCGCCGGGGTTGATCGTCTGAATCTTGATCCCATAGGCACTGAGTTCCTGCTGCAACGCTTCAGCGATCGATTCCAGCGCATGCTTGGTCGAAACATAAGTGCCCCAGTTGGCCGGGGTAAAAAGCCCGCCCATTGACGATGTGAAGACCACCTTGCCTTTCTTGCCCTGCCTCACCCATTTCTGGACAACGCCCTGCGTAAGCTGAAGGGGCAAGATGACATTGACCTCGAAGTTACGGCGAACAAGGTCGATCGGGATTTCCCAGACCGGACCCGCCTCGCCCATGCCGGCATTGTTCCACAAGACATCGAATTCCCATCCAATGGCCTGTTTGATGTCGTACGGATCGTCGAGATCCAGGCGTTCGACACGGAGGTTGTTGAGGCCGAGCGCAGCCGCTTCTTCGCGCAACGGCGTGACTTGCGAAGACACGTGTGCTGTGGCGATGATGTTATGACCGTTTTTAGCCATCCCGATCGCAGCAGCTTTACCGAAGCCCGACCCAGCACCGGTGATAAGGATCGTCCTGGACATTCCATTCTCCTCTTGTTGGCCTAGTTGATGTGAGTTTTGAGAGCGTCAGTCGAGGCCTGAAGCGGCCGCCCGGGCGACGTCCATGTCCTGTGCTACGGCCCCTCCCGACACGCCTACCGCCCCGAGGAAAGTTCCGTCGGGTGCCGTCAGAGGCAGGCCGCCGCCAAATACCACGAGAACGCCATTGGTCTGCTCAAGCCCTGGCGATCCGCCTCCCGGCTTGCAGAACTCACCAACGGTCTCCGTCGCCATCTGGAAGAGAGCGGCCGTTTTGGCCTTGCCCAGAGCGATATCTATGGACCCGAGCAATGCTCCATCCATGCGGCTGAAAGCTTTGAGGTGGGCGCCATCGTCAAGCACCGCAATATTGACCGCTATCCCGATCGTCTGGGCACGGGCTTCCCCGGCCGCAATGATCGAACGCGCCTGATGAACCGAGATCTGCATGGCCGTTCCCCTCAACGCCAACTGCGGGAGGAATAATATTCAGCATCGCTCGTCCTGCGAGGTACGTGCGTGCTGTTTTGTGTACTGGAGTGCTGATTTGAGGGCGGCCGAAATCACATATGCTTGAATGGGCACGGCCGTCGGCCGTTCGGTCCACTCACAACTTGTGCTTGCGGCGCCATTCGCCCGGGGAGGCCCTGAAGCGCTTGAGGAAAACCTTGGTGAGGTGACTGTGGTCAGCAAAGCCGCAATCGTCGGCGATCGCCTGGATAGTAAGGCTCGTTCCCAGAAGCAACGTCACCGCCTTCTCCAGGCGCTGGTTCTGCAGCCACATCATGGGCGAACTACCCGTGCTGATCTTGAAGGATCGAGCGAGATGAGCGCGGGAAAGGCCGGTTTCCTTGGCGAGAACGTCAAGCCCGATATCGCCTTTCAGGTTCGCGAGCAGAAGGTCCTTAACCCTTCGCTCTTGCCGCGGAGCCAATCCTCCCTTGACCGCGCGGAACTCGGTTGTCTGTTCCCCGTAAAACATCGTCAGATGGGACAGCAGCGTAACAGTAAGCTGGTCAAGGAAGAGGCGCGAGGCAGCTTCCGGCCGCTCGAATGCAGGTACGAAACATTCCATCAAGTTTCGCACGATGATATCTGAATAACCAAACACGTCTCTATCCCGCAGCGTCGAGAAGGGCGCCAGATCGTTCTCCTGGTGGAATTCGGTAATCGAGGTATGGGGCGCGAACATCGAGACGCAGTCGACGTCTCCGGCCTCGACCGCTGTGTAGCGTCTTCTAAGGTCGAGGAGCAGAAATTCGCCGGGATCCAATGATACGGACGTTACCGGCTTCCCATCGATCCAACGTGGCCGCGCCGGAAGATGGTTCCTTTGGTAGCAAATCATGTAGCCGTCCGCCTGCTCCAGCTGGACGGGAATGCCATTGTCATCGTGCCGCCATTTCAGCCTGCCGAAAGTGGCGTCCTGCAGCGTGATATGACTCATCTCGAGTGACGAAGGCCGCTCGACGCCTTGAAACCTGTCCGGACTGGCTATCCCCCTGCGCGCCATCCTTAGCCTCCGCGCGATGTTCCGGATCAATAATAGATTAGCCGAGGCGCCAAATCCACCCGTCCGTTGGCGCCCCCCGGAAGCGGCCGTCCAGCGGCGCTTTGGCGAGCACTGATATGATCAGGCCATTTGGTTCAGGGTATTGCGGACGTTTTTGTTCATTTCGGCCTGGGTCGCGGCGAAATCGCCGACAGAGGTCCAGTAACGCAAGGTTATCGACACGCTGCTATCGCCGAGGTCCGCGACAAATGCGGCAGGAGTCGGTTCCTTTTTCACGCGCGCATCGCGCTCGGCGAGCTTCATCAGCGATTTCTGCATTGCCTCGATGTCATTCGAATTGGGAATCGTGATGGTGATATCGTTCCGGCGCACGCCGTTGCGCGTATAATTTTTGACCGGCAGCGTCCAGAGCGTCGAATTCGGAGCCAGAATGTAGATCCCATCAGCGGCACGCAACCGCGTCGCAAAGAGCCCTATCTCCTCAACAGTACCGGAAACGCTGCCGACTTCGACATATTCGCCGATCCGCAGCGGCCGCAGCGCCAAGAGCATAATACCGGCGGCTATATTCTGCAGTGTTCCCTGGAGCGCCAGACCGATAGCGAGACCTACCGCGCCAATGGCGGCAATGACCGATGCTGTCTGGATACCGAACTGGCCGAGCACCATAACAACCACGAGCCCGAGCACGAAATAGCGCGCGATCTTTGAAAGGAAGCGACGCAAGGTAAGGTCGAAGCCGCCAACGCGGCCGAGACCGGCAAAGAGCCAGCGCTCCACGAGGCCAGCCACAAGAAACCCTATGACCATGAGCAAGATCGCGCCGATCACCGAAAACGAATAGGTGACGACCAGCGCACTCGCCTGTCTTATCCCGGTTTGTATGGCGGAATAGGCGCTTTGAGGATCAAGTTCCATCAGACAGTTCTCCGTTTCGGTGGGAAGGGCTCAACCGTTGGAAGATGCTCCTGGTTCCGGATGCCACAGCGTCGCCGTTTGTTCCGCCTCAAGCCTCCTGGGTCTCGCCGTGACGCCGGCGGTAGCGGATCGAGGAGAAGAAGGCGAACATGATGAGCGCTGCGCCGATCACACCGGTTATCACCTCCGGAATGTGAACCAGCGTCTGGCAATACATGATCAGAGCCAGAACGAGGATCGCGTAGAAGGCGCCGTGCTCAAGGTAGCGATATTGGCCGAGCGTTTCCTTGTCGACCATCATGATCGTCAGCGCCCGCACATAGAAGGCGCCGATGCCAAGGCCTATCGCAATGACGAAGAGATTTGTCGAGAGGGCAAATGCCCCGATAACGCCATCGAACGAGAAGCTGGCATCGAGCATTTCGAGGTAAAGGAAGGCGCCGAGCCCACCCTTGTGCACCGTGTCCATCTGCTCCTGGGTCGCATCGAGAACCGCGCCAAGCCCTTCGACGAAGAGGAACGTCAAGAGGCCGTAAATGGCCGACGTCAGGAACGTCACCGATTCCTCACCCTCGAGCTGGCGCGAGAAGAATATGATGAGAAGCAGCGCAACCGCGACCTCAATACCCTGGATCGAGGCAAACCGGGAGGCATTTGCCTCGATAACCTTGATCCAATGGACGTCCTTCTCGTGATCGAAAAAGAACTTCAGGCCGACCATCAGCAGGAAAGTGCCGCCGAATGCCGCAATGGATACATGCGCGTCCTGCATGATGCGGGCATATTCTTCCGGATTGGAGATGGCGAGTTTCAGCGCCGAAATCGGATCGATCCAGGCCGCAATGGCGACGATTGCCAGCGGAAAGATAATCCGCATGCCGAACACGGCGATTATGATGCCCCACGTCAGGAAGCGCCGCTGCCACGTTGGTGTCATGTCCCGCAAGATCTTGGCGTTGACGATGGCGTTGTCGAAAGACAGCGAGATTTCGAGGATGCCGAGGACAGCACAAATGAAAAGGACCGAAAGTGCGCCCTGTACGGTTCCTGAATAAATGAAACCGATCCAAGTACCGAGCGCGAGACCAACAAATGTAAAAATGAAGGGCCAGGTGAAATATTTATACGTTGCCATGCGCGTTTCCTGCTTGAAACTCCCTGATTGCTATCAAGATGGGAACTCAGAACGGCCATAACCACCGCATAGGCGGGTTTATGCGCCGTTCAATATGATTTCACACTCGATTGCAATCCTCCCACTGTCTTTAAACCCCACAAACCTGTCTCAATCCTGTCTCGTCCACGAGCAGGCGGCGGTCAATTGGTCTTTCGAACCATATAGATCGTAACGGGCAGCGCAGCGCGCCAGGCGTTGAAGCTTCCAAGGGGTTGTGCCTGCGAAACTGCAAGCTTGGTCAGGTCGCCGCCATGCTTCCTGCGCCAATCGACGAGCGTCATTTCGCCTTCGATGGTCACGGCATTTGCGACGAGGCGGCCGCCAGGTTTCAGGTGGGCCCAGCAGGTGGAAAGTACATCGGGGTCGGTGACGCCCCCGCCGATGAAGATCGCGTCGGGAGCCGGCAGTTCGGCGAGGGCTGCAGGCGCTTCGCCGCGAACAAGATGAAGGTCCGGCACGCCCAGCGCGCGGCTATTGTGCAAAATTAACTGCTGCCGCTTGTCGTTGGCTTCGACTGCGAGCGCCCGGCACATCGGGTGGCTGCGCATCCACTCGATGCCGATCGAACCGCAGCCTGCTCCGACATCCCACAGCAATTCGCCGGGAAGCGGGGCGAGATGCGCGAGCGTGACGGCACGGACATCACGTTTGGTCAGTTGTCCGTCATGTTCGAACGCATCATCCGGCAAACCGGCCAGCAGTGGAAAGGTTCGCATTTCCTGGCCGACCACGCCGCAATCGACGGCCACGACATTGAGATCCGCACATCGCGGATGATCCCAGGAACCGGCAACGCCATCAATCCGGCGCTCAACCGGTCCGCCGAGATGTTCGAGCACTGTCAGCCTGGCGGCAGCAAATCCGCGCTGGGCGAGCAATCCCGCCACATTGGCAGGTGTATCGCCGTCATTACTGAGGACGATGAGTTTGCCGTTGGGAACAAAGGCTTTGAACAGCGTCTCGATTGGCCGGCCATGAACGCTCAGCAACTGGCTTTCCTGAATGGGCCAGCCCATTGCAGCCGCTGCGAGCGCGAACGAGGAAGGGGCAGGAAGTATTCGCATCTCGCTGCGCTCGATATGGCGTGTCAGCGCCGCGCCCATGCCGAAATGCATAGGGTCGCCGCTGGCGAGCACCACGACGGGGTGACCGCGTAAAGCAAGCAGCATCGGATAGGCGTCGGAAAACGGTGTCGGCCAGGCAACGCGCTTTGCTTCGAGATTGTCGGGCAGGAGTTCCAGATGGCGCCTGCCGCCAAAAATGGTTCCGGCCTCGGCAAGAGCGCGCCGGGCGGCTTCGCCAAGCCCGCCATAACCGTCCTCGCCGATTCCAATTACCGTCAGCCACTGTGCCGTGATTTCTTCCTCGTTCATGGTCCATGCATGCCCGAAAGCAGACGTGAGGTCAACGAAACCGCCAACTCGCGTGCGGGTCCAGGTCATGGCTGTTGGCACGCTGCCAGCCATCCTGTAAAACCGTCAACCATGAGCCAGCGCGCGCCAATTGCCCCGAATTTTACTGTCGAAGACCGGCGTTCCGCCTGTCCCGGCCTGTTTCGCATGGCCAAGGCGCTTGATGGCGCCATTTGCCGGGTAAAGCTTACCTTCGGCGAATTCAGCGCCGAACAGGCACGGCAGGTGGCTGAAGCGGCGGAAAAGTTTGGAAATGGCATCATCGAGATCACCAACCGTGCAAACCTGCAGATACGCGGCGTTCGCGCGGAAACTGAAGCGCTCCTGATAGCGGCGTTGCTCGATGCCGGACTTGGGCCGCTGACGGATCGCGGTGACGATGTTCGTAACGTCATGGTCAGTCCGGTCGCCGGGGTCGATCATGCGCTTGTCGATGTTCGCCCGCTCGCCTTACGCCTGCTCACGGCCTTGCAACTCAATGCCGGTTATCAGACGCTGTCACCGAAATTCTCGGTGCTCGTCGACGGCGGTGAGACTGTCGCGATGGTTGAACACCCGCACGATATCTGGGTTAGCCCGATCGATCCCGAAAGCAAGACATCGCAATTTGCCTTCGGCATTGCCGGTGTGCCCCCAACGGGGCGGGACGATCGCCCGGCGCTCGGGAGGGTCAACGGCGATGAGGTCTTTGCGGTCGTCACCAGCATCATTGACCTGTTTCTCGAATGGAGCCGGGGCAACCCCGCCGCCTCGCGCATGCGCCACTTTCTTGCGGATATTGGAGAGGCAGACTTTCTGCAACAATTGGAGCGGGGGCTCGGCCATTCGGTAGGACACGATGCTTCTGCCCCATGGTTGAGACGGCAGCCTCGGGCGCATGGACACCTCGGCGTCCTTATTGAGAGTGCAAGCACTTTCCTCATTGGCGCCATGCCGCCCCTTGGCCATCTTGATCCAGATGTGCTCGTCGCCCTTGCTGCGCTGGCTCAAGAACAGGGCAATGGCCACCTGCGCCTGACGCCCTGGCAAAGCATCCTATTGCCGGGGATCGCTACGGCTGGGGCGCAGAGCGTCCTCGCTCGTCTCGAAGCGTTGGGCCTGCATTCAGACCCTGAAACGCCGCTCGCAACGATGATCAGTTGTTCAGGATCAGCCGGTTGCGGTTCCGCCCTCGCCGCCACTCAGGCTGACGGGTTTAAGCTCGCCGCCCTGCTGGGCCCGACATCCGCTTCCCCGCAGATACATGTGAGCGGTTGCATGAAATCCTGCGCATCGCCCGGGACACGTCCCATTACGCTGGTTGCGACGGCGCCCGGCCACTATGACATCTTTCTGCAAGCGACCAATGGACCGTCGCGTTTTGGCAAGCTATTGGCTGCCAATGTCACTATCGAGGAAGCGGCCGATTTGATCGGCAAGAATTTCGGGGCCAGTTAATGCTAGATTATATTCGCGACGGCCAGGCGATCTATGATCGCTCATTCGCCATCATCCGTTCCGAGGCTGATCTCAGCCGCATCCCCGCCGATCTCGAAAAATTGGCCGTGCGCGTCGCCCATGCCTGCGGCATGGTGGACGTCATCGATGACCTCGCCTTCTCCGAAGGTGCCGGGACCGCGGGCCGCAACGCGCTTTTGAACGGTGCGCCGATCCTTTGCGATGCGCGCATGGTGGCCGAGGGTGTCACCCGCGCAAGGCTTCCTGCCAATAACGATGTCACCTGCACACTGAACGATCCGTCCGTGCCGACTCTGGCGCGCGATATCGGCAATACCCGCTCGGCCGCGGCGCTTGAACTCTGGCGCCCGTATCTCCCTGGCGCCGTCGTGGCCTTTGGCAATGCGCCGACCGCGCTCTTTCGCCTCCTCGAAATGATCGATGCCGGCGCTCCGAAGCCTGCGCTGATTCTCGGTTTTCCCGTCGGATTCGTCGGCGCCATGGAATCGAAAGCTGCTCTCGCCGAAAACAGCCGCGGCATACCCTATGTCGTCGTGCATGGGCGGCGCGGCGGCAGCGCCATGGCGGCGGCAGCCATCAACGCGCTTGCCTCGGAGAAGGAATGATGCCGCAAAAGGGACGGCTCTTCGGGCTGGGCGTTGGTCCCGGCGATCCCGAACTCATCACCCTGAAGGCGCTGCGCCTGCTGCAGGGTGCGCCGGTCGTTGCCTATCATGCCGCCAAAGGCAAGAAGGGCAACGCGCTGACCATCGTGGAACAGTATCTCAGGGACAATCAGCTTCTGGTCCCGCTCGTCTATCCGGTCACAACCGAGATCCTGCCGGCGCATATGAATTACGAGGCGATCGTCAGCGACTTCTATGGTGAAATCACCGGCCTGTTGCGCCGCCATCTCGATGCCGGCAGCGACGTCGCCGTGATCGCCGAGGGCGATCCGTTCTTCTACGGCTCGTTCATGTATATCCACGACCGGCTGGCGGAAGACTACGAGACCGAAGTCGTTCCCGGCGTCTGCTCCATTCTCGGCGGCGCAGCGGTGCTCGGCGCGCCGCTGGTCTACCGTAACCAGACGCTTACCGTTTTGTCCGGCGTCCTGCCTGCGGCCGATTTGAAGATGCGCCTTGCCGCCACGGAGGCAGCGGCAATCATGAAGCTCGGTAAAAACCTGAGCAAAGTTCGGGGCGTCATCGAGGAACTTGGCCTCATGGACCGCGCGCTCTACGTCGAACGGGCGACCATGCAAGCGCAACGGATCATTCCGCTCGCCGAAGTCGATCCCGAGACGTCGCCCTATTTTTCGCTCATCCTCGTCCCGGGCGAAAAGTGGCAAGGCAGCGGCGAATGACCGGCCCGCTCAGTATTTTCGTGCTTTCCGTACGCGGCATCGAAACGGCGCGGCGCATCAAAGCGGGTATAGAAGGCGCAACGGTCCTGGGGCTCGAAGGCCGCGTTGAGGGTGCCGACGAGACATTCGCCAATTTCGGCGATACGATCCGCGAGCACCATTCGCGCGGCAACGCTATTCTTGCCCTTTGCGCCGCCGGCATCACCATACGCTCGCTGGCGCCACTTCTCGGCAACAAGACAGGCGAGCCCCCCGTTCTTGCCGGCGCCGATGACGGGTCGGCCGTCGTTCCCTTGCTCGGCGGCACCACCGGCGTCAACGTCCTCGCGAGGCAGATCGCCGCCGTCCTGAATGTTGCTCCGGCGATCACCACCTCCGGTGAATTGCATTTCGGCACGTGCCTGCTCAATCCTCCCCCGGGCTATGTGCTTAAAAATCCGGAGGATGCAAAGACCTTCATCGCGGATCTGCTCGCCGGCAAGACGGTGCGGATCGAGGGCGATGCTCCTTGGCTCGAGCAGGCGCGCCTGCCCGTCGATGAGAACGCAGATCTGCTCATTCGCGTGACCTCCGACAATGCCGCTCCCGGAAAAGGCGAACTCGTATTTCAGTCAGTGCCGCAGAACAGTCCTGCCCCTCGGAAGCGCGGCCGTCTGTCCGTCATCGGTCTAGGTCCCGGTGACCCTGACTTCATGATTCCGGCCGTTGAACAGGCGCTGCAACGAGCCGAAGATGTGCTCGGCTATGAAACCTATGTGCGGATGGCGGGCGCATTCCGGCCGGATCAGACGATCCACATGACCGACAATCGCGAGGAAATGCAGCGCGCTCGCCATGCCTTCGAATTGGCGGCGACCGGCCGTTCCGTGGTGATGATTTCCTCCGGCGATCCCGGCGTGTTCGCCATGGCCGCCGCAGTGGTCGAGGCATTGCACGAATCGCAAGATCCGGCCTGGCATGCCGTCGAGCTCGAAATTCTGCCCGGCGTTTCTGCGGCGATGGCGGCGGCAAGCCGCAGTGGCGCCCCGCTCGGCCACGATTTCTGCATTCTTTCGCTTTCCGACAATCTCAAGCCTTGGGAGATCATCGAGAGGCGGATCGCGCTTGCCGCCGAAGCTGACCTTGCCATGGCCTTCTACAATCCGATTTCCAAGCCGCGCCCGTGGCAGCTGCCGCGTGCGATCGAAATTCTGCGTCAGCATCGTGGTGCCGCGACGCCCGTGGTTCTCGGCCGCGACATAGGCAGGCCGGGCGAAACGCTGCGGACCATTACGCTTGGCGAATTGACGCCGGAGCAAGTTGATATGCGCACGGTGGTGATCGTTGGATCGTCCCATACGGTAAGTTTCCCCCGCGCCGATGGTGGCAGCTGGGTCTATACGCCGCGTTGGTATGGGACGAGGCCGCAATCCTGACTTGCCGCGGGCCCTTTCGGGATAAAACTTATCGTTGAGTGAGGAAAGTTCATTTGACGCTGCCCGCCGATGCCGGAAAAAGGACTGAGCACTTCGCATTTGTATCGCCGCCCTTCAATGGCGCTCACTATGATCCGCCAAGACCAGAATGCCTGCATCCGGAGCTACCATGCCTGACAAGAATTACGTTTTGACCCTGACCTGCGAAGACCGTCCCGGCATCGTCGCCTCGGTGACGACCGAACTTGCCGGCATGGATGCCAATATTGCCGAGAGCAACCAGTTCTGGGACCGGCAGACCAATCGCTTCTTCATGCGCATCGCTTTTACCGCGGCGGAAGGGACGACCAAGGACGATGTCGAACGGGGATTGAAGCCCGCCATCGACCGCTTCGACATGAAGACGAGCCTCGCCGATCAGGCGAAAAAGCCAAAGATCATCATCATGGTGTCGAAGTTCGACCATGCATTGCAGCATCTGATCTACCAGATTCGCGTTGGCTGGCTCGATGCCGAAGTTGCTGCCATCGTCTCCAACCATGAGGACAGCCGTCGTTTCGCCGAGCACGAGGGTATTCCCTATTACGTCCTGCCGGTGTCGAAGGACAACAAGCGCGACCAGGAAGAAACCCTCCTGAAGATCGTCAAGGACAGCGGCGCCGATCTTGTCGTCCTTGCCCGCTACATGCAGGTTCTGTCCGACAACCTTTCGAAGCGGCTCTACGGCAAGGTAATCAACATTCACCACTCGTTCTTGCCGAGCTTCAAGGGCGCTAAGCCCTATCACCAGGCGCATGAGCGCGGCGTGAAGCTGATTGGCGCCACCGCCCACTATGTCACGCCGGATCTCGACGAAGGCCCGATCATCGAGCAGGAGACCGAGCGCGTTAGCCATGCGATGAGCGCCGAGGACTTTGTCGCCACCGGCCGCGACATCGAAAGCCGCGTGCTCGCCCGCGCGGTGAAGAAGCACCTCGAATCCCGCGTCATGCTCAACGGCCACAAGACCGTGGTTTTCGGCTAGGCAGACACGGTACCGGCTGCTACCGCAGCCGGCTTGGGAAAGTTAGTTAGCCCCGAAATATTTTTCGAGGTTCGAGACGACCCGGTCGGCCATTGCCTTCCGGGTTTCGACCGTCGCGCTGCCCATATGCGGCTGCAGCACCACATTATCGAGCGTGAACAGCGCCTCTGGAACATTTGGTTCGTCGACGAACACATCGATCCCGGCGCGGCCCAGTTCGCCTGACTGCAGCAATTCCACGAGTGCCGCTTCATCGACGACGGTACCGCGAGCAATGTTGACGAAAGTTCCCTCGGGACCAAGCGCCTGCAGCACCTGGCGTGAAATAATCCCCTGTGTCGCCGCGCCGCCGGGCAGGATGGCGATAAGGGCGGCGCAGTCGCGCGCCATGGCGACGAGATCATCATAATGGGTATAGGGCGCGTCCGACTTCCTGTTGCGGGTATGATACACGACATCGCAGCCAAAAGCCTCAAGCTTGCGGGCAATGACGCTGCCGATACGGCCGAGCCCCACGAGCCCGACCTTCTTTCCCTCGATGCCGAGGGCAAGCGGTGCATTCTCGCCCCTCGCCCAGCGACCGGAGCGCACAAAGCGATCATTGGCCACAAGATCGCGGGTTGCGGCGAGGAGGAGCACGATCGCCATGTTGGCGGTATCTTCGTTGAGCACGTCCGGCGTGTTCGCGACCTTGATGCCCTTCTTCTCCGCATAGGCAACATCGAGAGAATCGGTGCCGACGCCGAATGACGAAACAATCTCGACCGCCGTCAAAAGGTCGATCATGTCGGCCTTCAGCCCGGTAAACGTGCTCGTTACCGCGGCGCGAAACCGGCTTGCATTCTTTTCGAGGAAACCGAGCGCATCCTTTTCCTCGTAGAGCTTTTCCACCGCATAGCGCTTTTCGAGTTCTTCAAGGAGATAGGGCATCAACGGCCCGAGTACGAGAAGCGGTTGCATTGGCATTCGTCACATCCTGTTCGTTCAATTCAATGGGCTTTCCTGACCATAGCGAAACTGGTGACGCAAACACAAACCTTTACGCAATAATTTATATGTGAAATATGCACCCGTATATGATTAAAACCGTCAGGCGCGGTAATTTGGTTCTGGTGCTTGCGCCACCCTATCAATTAGTATGAAAAGCAAGGACCAAGGCCTCGGGACGAAAAAATGTCAAAATCAGTTGAAATCAATGATCTGAAGCGAATTGCCAAGCGGCGCGTACCGAAGATGTTCTTCGACTATGCGGATTCGGGCGCCTGGACGGAAAGCACCTATCGCGCCAACGAAGAGGATTTTCGCAAGATTCAGCTGCGCCAGCGCGTAGCCGTCGACATGACCGACCGCACGCTGGAAAGCACGATGATCGGCCAGAAGGTATCAATGCCCGTGGCTCTGGCGCCGACCGGGCTTACCGGTATGCAGCATGCCGATGGCGAGATCCTGGCGGCACAGGCGGCCGAAGAGTTCGGCGTTCCCTTCACGCTTTCGACCATGAGCATCTGCTCGATCGAGGACGTCGCCGAAGCGACGACGAAGCCGTTCTGGTTCCAGCTTTACGTGATGCGCGACCGTGATTTCATCTACAATCTTATCGACCGCGCCAAGGCTGCCAAATGCTCCGCTCTCGTTTTGACGCTCGACCTGCAGATTCTCGGCCAGCGCCATAAGGATATTCGCAACGGACTCTCCGCACCGCCAAAATTCACGCCGAAGCACATCTGGCAGATGATGACGCGCCCGCAATGGTGCCTCGGCATGTTGAAGACAAAACGGCACACCTTCCGCAACATCGTCGGTCACGCCAAGGGCGTCGGCGATCTCTCGTCCCTCTCGGTCTGGACGGCGGAACAGTTCGACCCGCGCCTCTCCTGGAGCGATGTCGCCTGGATCAAGGAACGCTGGGGCGGCAAGATCATCATCAAGGGTATTCTCGACGTCGAAGATGCAAAGATGGCCGTATCGACCGGCGCCGACGCCATAATCGTCTCCAATCACGGCGGACGTCAGCTCGACGGCGCGCCCTCCTCGATTTCAGTGCTTGCCGAAATCGTCGACGCCGTGGGCGACAAGATCGAAGTGCTGTTCGACGGCGGCATCCGCTCCGGTCAGGATGTCCTGAAGGCCCTCGCCATCGGCGCAAAGGGCACTTTTATCGGACGCGCCTTCCTTTACGGCCTCGGCGCTGGCGGCAAGCAGGGCGTGAGCGAGGCGCTCGAAATCATCCGCAAGGAACTCGACATCACCATGGCGCTGTGCGGCGAGCGCGATGTGAAGAATCTCGACCGCAACAATCTCTACAAGAGCGGGCTCGAAACCAAACCGCGCATGGCCGAAGTCAAGACCAAGCGCGCATCATAGGCATGAGCACAAAAAGCCCCGGTCGCCCGGGGCTTTTTTCACAATTCAGATCGCCTTCCAGTTGGGATCGACCGCGTCTGCCGCTGATCGCCATTCATCGGCATAATCGACGTTCTGCCAATTCTTGAACCATGGGCCGCCATTGGTGAAATGCACGGCATTGGGATAGCCGCTGGCAGGCTTCTCATTCCAGCCTTCGAGCCAGTTCCATTCGACCGGAACTTCGCCGATCTCATCATCCTTCGCCCACTGCATCCGGTGGAGATAGGCGCCGGTTTCGCGGTTGATCAATTCCGGCGTCAGCTGGCGCGTTGACGGATGCTCGCAGTTGAAGAGCATGAAGGACGACCAGTTCTTGCGCGGATAGCTGGTCTGCACCTTGCCATCCATCTTGGTGCCTTCCTTGGGGGTGTAGTCATGCTTGACGCAGATGACTGCCTTCGATTCGTCGCGGTAATCTAAAAGCTTGGCCACGTCGGAGAAGAACAGGAAATCGCAATCGCAAAACAGTGCCCAGCCCTTGTAGCCGGCAAGCCACGGGGTGAAGAAGCGCGAATAGGTGAATTCTGTTGAAGCCAGCGGGTCGATGTCGCGGGTATAGGCGCCTTTCTCGACAAGCTCTTCCAGCTTGATCGGGATCACATTGACCGGAATGCTCGCATGTTTGAGGATAGTGCTCTTTGCAACCTCGTAGGCAATGGGTTCGCGTGAATCCCAGCCAATATAGATATCAAGTTCCCTGTTCATATGACCTCGCTTCCAGCTTCATACGATGACGTTGAGGATGTTCTGTTCAACCCTGTCCATGACCCATTTGCGCTCGTCGCCCCAGGAGTGGCGGCGCCAGCCTTCCCAGCTGAACCCGCAAAGGACGATCTTCCATTCCGCCGGGTCATAATGTTGGAGGATATAGGTCAGGCCGAAGTAGCCGGTACTCGGGAACACCTCCCGGCGCGCAGCTTCGGGAATACCGAGCGCAGCACAGCCGTCCTTGTAAAACCGGGGAGGCAGAATCAGGATCGATTTGCCCGCAGTGCCAAAAGCGTCGATTGCCTGCAATGTCCAGTCACCGCGCCGGCCCTTGAGCCGCGAGAGCAGATGTGGCTGGCGGAAATATTCGGCGATGATCTGCGGGTGATAGGCAAAAATGACTTCGGACGCGCCCTGGACGATCGGAGAGCCGAAATAATTCGGATCGGTCAGGCGGCGCTGCATCGGCTTGCCTGAATTGCACACGAACAGAATGTCGGCCTTGACCCCGGACATGCCCTTCGATGATTTGGGCTCGTTGAAGCGGACAACACAATCTGCACGATCGACATCCTCGGAGAGATTGTCCTTGATCGGACCGTTACCGACGATGAACATCGTCTTGCGTTCGCTGTGATGGGGAATGGAAGACATTAATGGTTTCGTGTTGCTCGTCCGAGGGTGAACGACCCGATTGATGAAGCTGATCGCCAGCCTCGCATGGACATCCGTTGTACGACTAATGTACGGGGAACTCTCGCAAGTCAACATGGTGTAGTTGAATGCACTAGTCCACATATCACACTGCGTGCAACATTTCTGAAGGAATTCAATGGCGAACGAACTTCCAAGCAGAAAGGCCGTCGCAATCATCGGTGGCGGACCGGCCGGACTGATGGCCGCAGAACTTCTGTCCCCATCGGGGGGCTATACTGTCACCGTCTACGACAGCATGCCGACCTTTGGCCGCAAATTTCTCCTTGCCGGAAAATCCGGGCTCAACATCACGCATTCCGAAGCCTACGCCCGATTTGCCGGGCGATTCGGCGCTGCCTCAGGTCACCTGCGCGCGGCGCTCGATACGTTTACGCCGGACGATGTCCGCCAGTGGGCGGCCGGACTTGGCACTGAGACCTTCGTTGGCTCGTCGGGCCGCGTCTTTCCCAAGGTCATGAAAGCCTCGCCTTTGCTGCGCGCCTGGCTTGCCCGGTTGCAACAGCGTGGCGTGGTGCTCAAGTCGCGTCATCGCTGGACAGGCTTTGCCGAAGGCGGCTACGCATTCGAAACGCCTGAGGGCCCAACGATCATCCACAGCGATGCGACGCTGCTGGCGCTTGGCGGCGCGAGCTGGCCGAAACTTGGCTCTGACGGACGCTGGCAGCCGTTGCTTGCGGCTACGGGCGTGCCGATGGCTGGCCTTCGTCCGGCAAATTGCGGCTTCGACGTCGCCTGGGATGAGGGATTTCGCGATCGATTCGCAGGCGTACCGGTGAAGTCGGTCACGGCAACATCGGATGCAGGCTCCTTGCCCGGCGAATTCGTGATCAGCACCCATGGCATCGAGGGAAGCCTGGTTTACGCCCATTCCGCCGCACTGCGCGACCGGCTTCAACGTGAGGGGCGGGCAGAACTGGCGCTCGATCTTGCGCCCGGACGCAGTGAGGAGCGGCTTGCCCGCGACCTTGCGCGCCAGGATAACAAGGCAAGTTTCAGCAATCGCCTGCGCAAGGGCGCCGGCATTGACGGCGTAAAGTCGGCACTCCTCAGGGCCTATGCAAGTCCGGCCGATCTTGCCCACCCGCTGCGTCTCGCCGCAAGCATAAAGAGCTTGAAACTGCCGCTGCTTCGGCCGCGTCCCATCGCCGAAGCCATCTCCTCGGTCGGCGGCATAAAATGGGAGGGCCTCGACGACAATTACATGCTCAAGTCGATCCCGGGCGTCTTTGCCGCCGGAGAGATGCTGGATTGGGAGGCTCCGACAGGCGGTTATCTCCTCACCGCCTGCTTTGCCACGGGGCGCGCCGCGGCGCACGGCATGGCGGCATTTCTGGACAATTGAAAAACGCCGCTTGGCGATGATTTTTCAGCATATTCCGTCGGTTTGATGTACTCTCCTGAAGGGGGGAAATATCGGTTGGGAGGCTGATATGGACGACCTTCGAGATGCCGCAGCCGGCGGGGAGACACGATGGACGGCGCCGCCGCTGCCGGCAACGTCAGCTGAATACATTACCGTTGTCGCCCACTATCACCGCGCGGAAATGGGCCGCATGGCAGGTTGGCGCGACCGGATAGACCGAACAACCAACTGGGCCATCACCGGCGTTGCGGCAATGCTTTCGCTCTCCCTCTCAACGCCGACATCCCACCATGGCGTCCTGATCTTCGCCATGATCCTGGTACAGCTCCTGCTCCTGATCGAGGCCCGTCGATACCGCTTTTTCGATGTTTATCGTGGCCGCGTTCGCAAGCTCGAAAAGCACTATTTCGCTCAGATCCTCGATCCGATGCCAGATCCGGACACGAAATGGGGCCATCTGATCGGCGAGGATTTGCGCAGACCGAAATTCATGATCTCTACCAGGGCAGCAATGTCGCGGCGGCTGCGCCGCAACTATATCTGGATGTTCCTCGTCCTCCTCCTCGCCTGGGTATTGAAAATATCTACGCCGAAACTGCAGGATGGCGGGGCGGTACATGATGTGGCCGGGTCGCTGGCCGAAATCGTCCGCAACGCCACCTTTGGACCGCTCCCCGGCTGGCTCGTGGTGGCCGGCGTGGTGATGTTCTATGTGTGGCTCGGCTATCTCGCGCTGCTGACCGACCCGGACGAAAAAGAGCACGGCGAAGTCCACGTCTGAGGGACGGGAGCCGATAAAAAATGATGCAAGAGAAGGTGGTACGCCCAAGGGGAATCGAACCCCTGTTTGCGCCGTGAGAGGGCGCCGTCCTGACCGCTAGACGATGGGCGCTTAGCGAGTTGCTTCTGGCGGTATAATCAAGCCGGCGCCAAAGTGCAATAATGATTTGTTACTGTCGTAATCGACAGCCTGCCCTACTTCCCGGGAGCTTCGCCAATGCGCGCCACGACGCGCTTCGTTGCAACGTCATAGACCAGAATCTGCCGCGTGCCGTCGGCAAGCCGCGTTTCGAGCGAAAGCGAATTATTCGACAGATTGTGGGAAAGGATGCGCGTGCCGGGGTCGAGCGTGATCGATTCGCCGGCCAATGCCTCGCCGAGCGGCTGCCCCGGAACCGTATGGTGCGCTGCCGCTGCGACCTCGGGAACCGGCTGGTTAATCTTGTAGACAATCGCCGCCAGCACGGCCATAAGACCCACAACCATGATGCCGATGGATACGGCGAGCAGCCGTATCATCTTGCGGCGCACCCGCTCCATCGCCGGATCGAGCGGCTGTTCTTCCGCATCGAGTTCTTGGTTGATTTGAGCCATTAAGGCATCTCCGAGGTTTCGAAACCAAGCCTCTGTAACGAAGGGACGCGGTCTTTGAAAGAGTTAATTACCGATAGCGAAGCGGCTGGCAAGCGGCTGGATGCATGGCTTTCAGCCCAATTGGCGCCCGATTTGTCGCGCAATCGCATCCAGTCGCTCATCGGCGAAGGCCAGGTCAGCATCGACGGCAAGATTATCCGCGAAGCCAAGCACAAGCTGCGCGAAGGCGCGAGCATCGCGATTGCCGTCCCCGAACCCGAGGATGCAACGCCGAAGGGCGAGGAAATCGCCCTCGATATTCTTTACGAGGATAGCGATCTCATCGTCATCAACAAGCCCGCCGGCCTCGTCGTCCATCCAGGCAACGGCAATTGGAGCGGCACGCTCGTCAATGCGCTGATCCACCACTGCGGTGATACATTATCGGGCATTGGCGGGGTAAAGCGCCCCGGCATCGTCCATCGCCTCGACAAGGAAACCAGCGGCGTCATGGTCGTTGCGAAGAACGATCTCGCGCATCGTCACCTCAGCGCGCAGTTTGCCGACCATGGGCGGACGGGCGATCTGGAACGCGCCTATCTTGCGATCGTCTGGGGCACGCCCGATCGCAAGACAGGGACCGTGGACGCCCCCCTCGGCCGATCCCACCGCGACCGCACCAAGCAGGCCGTGGTACATGAGGAGCGCGACGACGCGCGCCACGCCGTCACCCATTTCGAGGTCATGGAGAAATTCGGTGCGAAGGACGACGCGACCGCCCTTGCTGCCCTGATCGAATGCCGGCTCGAGACCGGACGCACGCATCAGATACGCGTACACATGGCGCATATCGGCCATCCCCTCGTCGGGGATCTCGACTATGGCAGCGCCTATAAGACCAAGGCGAACAAATTGGCCGAACCGCTTCAGGGGATCGTCAAGAGCTTTACGCGCCAGGCGCTCCACGCGCAGCTTCTCGCCTTTGAACATCCTTCGACAGGCGAGGTCATGCACTTCGAAGCGCCCGTGCCGGCGGATATGGCCGAGTTACTTGACGCCTTCCGCACAACTGCGCTTTAATAAGCGGCGGAACATTCTTTGCCATGCCACGTTCTAGTGAACGCACACCCCAAACATGACTCTATTGTTCACGTTTATGTGACAGCTTGTTTCGTCGCTTAATAGATCGTGATTTTGACAAAATAGTACCTATATGTTGATGGCACGAATCCGCCAGCGCCAATTTGTGGGTGGCCGGATGTTGCGGACCTGCCGATAATGGGGGTCGATTTCAAATGAGGAGGGTGCCCTGTGGCCCAAAATCTTCCTAGTGTTCTCGGCGGGGATGGTGGACTGACCCGCTACCTTGAAGAAATCCGACGCTTTCCGATGCTCGAACCGCAAGAAGAGTACATGCTCGCCAAGCGGTATCTTGAGCATTCCGATCCGAAGGCGGCACACAAGCTCGTTACCAGCCATCTGCGTCTCGTGGCCAAGATTGCGATGGGTTATCGCGGCTATGGCCTGCCGATCGGTGAAGTCATTTCCGAAGGCAATGTCGGCCTGATGCAGGCTGTGAAGCGTTTCGAACCGGAGCGCGGCTTCCGCCTTGCAACTTATGCGATGTGGTGGATCAAGGCCTCCATCCAGGAATATGTCCTGCGCTCGTGGAGCCTGGTCAAGATGGGCACGACGGCCAACCAGAAGCGCCTGTTCTTCAACCTGCGCAAGGTGAAGAGCAAGATTCAGGCGCTCGATGATGGCGATTTGAACCCGGAACAGGTCAAGGAGATCGCAACGCGGCTAAGCGTATCGGAAGACGAGGTCATTTCGATGAACCGACGCCTTTCCGGCGATGCTTCGCTCAATGCGCCGATCCGCTCGGCCGACGGCGAGGCAGGCGGCGACTGGCAGGACTGGCTGGTCGACGACCACGACAGTGCCGAGGATATGCTGATCGAGCAGGACGAACTCGAAAGCCGGCGCGAAATGCTGTCCGGTGCGATGTCGTCGCTCAATGATCGCGAGCGCCGTATCTTCCAGGCGCGGCGCCTTGCAGATGATCCCGTTACGCTCGAGGATCTGTCGACCGAGTTCGGCATCAGCCGCGAACGTGTACGCCAGATCGAGGTCCGCGCTTTCGAAAAGGTGCAGGATGCCGTCAAGGCAGCCGCCATCAAGCAGCAGAAGGCGC
Source organism: Phyllobacterium sp. UNC302MFCol5.2 (assembly GCF_000686005.1). NCBI lineage: Bacteria > Pseudomonadati > Pseudomonadota > Alphaproteobacteria > Hyphomicrobiales > Phyllobacteriaceae > Phyllobacterium > Phyllobacterium sp. UNC302MFCol5.2. The sequence goes on along the minus strand of NZ_JMLL01000010.1, from coordinate 1,762,013 downwards.
TCGTCTCGATGAGTGACAGCCGCTAGTTTCTCCCAACTGGATGCAAAAAAGGCCGCTTCAAGCGGCCTTTTTCATATCATCAAGCGTAGTCCTAACCGCCGGCCTTGTCTGCCCAGGATTTCAGGACGTCGTTGAAAACCTTCTCACCGGGCAGGCCCTTTTCGAGCGTGATCAGCGCCCGGCGTCCGGTCTTGTAGGCAATCGGAATATCGATCCACGATTGGCGGCCCATCAGTGCCATGTTGGTATCGACCGCCGTCTTGGCGTCGTTCATCGCAATGATGAAGAAATTGTCCGCGATCTTCGCCGGTATGGCGACGAGCGGGCTGCCCGGCGCCTGTTCCGTATCCTTGAAGGTCATTCGCGAGACATTTTCGATCGACCCGCCGGGGAAGCCCTCAGGAACCGTAAAGATCATCTCGACCAGATGGCTCGCGGGCAAGGTCTTGTCGCCATTGCGCCGGATGATCATGCGCAGGTTTATGCCTCGGCCAGGAATGGTGACCTCAGCCTTGATCGCAGGTTCCGGCGGCAGGTCGTTGCCGGGGGATTCCTGCACCACCGACCAGACGACCGCGCCAGCGTCGGCGGTTCCGGCTTCCTGACCGGAGCGTTCCTCATAGAAGAAGGCTTTCTGTCCGATCGGCAGGGCGACCGGTTGCTGTGTCTGGCCCGCGGCCTGCTGTTCGGCCGGGGGTGCAGCCGGCTTTGCCGATTGGTCCGGTGTCGATGCCGCAACGGACGTTCCCTCACCGAGCGAAGGCTTGTCGTTGGCCGGGCCGGGATTGACCTCCTGCCCATCCGGCATCAGGCGCTGCGTCAGCTTCGGCTCGGGTTTGGGCTCGGTGCTCTCCGGCGTTGCGACCGGCGCAGTGGCTTGCGGCGTCGGTGCAGGCGTGGCTGGCTCGGCGGGTGTCGTGGCCGGCGCATTGTTGGCGGTTTCTGCAGGCGCTTGCAGTTCGGTCTTGGAACTGGTCAGGCTGGCAAGCCAGGTCTTGGCCGCTGAAGCTTGTTCGGAAAGCTTGTCCTTGTAGACCCATCCTGCATAGCCGCCACCGGCAATGACCAGCAGAAGGCCAAGAATGGCAAGGAGCGGCACCAGCGACTTCTTCGGCGCCGAGCGCTTCAGGGGGCCGCGCGTGTACACGCCATAATCGCCCGCCCCGCGATCTTCCGCGGCGACCGTCAGATCGTTTTCGTCTTCTTCTTCCGGGCCTCGGCCAGATTTATTGCCTGCGGCAAACCCGGTTGCGGATTCTGCCAATACATCTTCGTCAGGAAGCCTGTCGTCCTCAGGCTCGCTCCGCTTGTTGATCCCGGCGCCGTGGCTTGTCAGAAAATCTTCAAGCGCATCAGGCTGCGAACCTATCTTTGTGAAGCCAGGCGTTACGCTGGGCGCGGGCTTGGGTGGCTCCGGCGGTGCAGGCAGGGGCTCCGGCGCCTTGATTTCAGGCTCCGGTTCCGGATCCATAATGGGCGTAAACTTGAAGTGCGGCGGCGTCGATGATGGTGGCGGTGAAACCGGCTTTGCTTCCACCGGCGCTGGCGGCGCATCCTCGATGGCCGGCGTGAATTCTGACTCTACCTCGGCGATGGCGTCTTCGAGCGCCCTTATCTGGCGCGTCGCCGCGGCTTCCGGCGCATTCAGCGCCGCAAGCTTCTGCTCAATCGTTGCACGAGCTTTTGCATATACACGTTGACGAAGTTCGGGCGTTGGGTCCGCGATCCCGTCAATTGTCTTCCTCAATACTGCAACGAAGTCTGCCATTCACCCAAACCTATGGTTTTGCTGTGAGATTCTAGGACAATCCGAGTCTAGTCATGAAACGGATCGGTAACAAGTATTGTGTCGTCGCGTTCGGGGCTGGTGGACAGCAAAGCGATCGGCGCGCCGATCAGTTCCTCGATATAGCGCACATACTTGACTGCCTGCGCCGGAAGCTCGCTCCAGCTCCGTGCGCCGGCCGTGGTTCCCTCCCAGCCTTCGAGCGTCTCGTAGACGGGCTTGACCCGCGCCTGCTGACCCTGCCCCGCCGGAAGATAATCGATCACTTCGCCGTCGAGTTCGTAGCCGGTGCAAACCTTGATCTCCTCGAGTCCATCAAGGACATCGAGCTTCGTGAGCGCGATCCCGCTGATGCCGTTATTGGCAACCGCTTGGCGCACCAACACCGCGTCGAACCAGCCGCAACGGCGCTTGCGCCCGGTAACCGTCCCGAATTCGTGACCGCGCTCGCCGAGGAACTGCCCGACTTCATTCTGCTGTTCTGTCGGGAAGGGCCCCTCGCCGACGCGCGTCGTGTAGGCCTTGGTGATGCCAAGCACATAATGCAGGGAGCCAGGGCCAATGCCCGAACCTGCGGAAGCCTGCCCAGCAACGGTGTTGGATGAGGTAACGAACGGATAGGTGCCATGGTCTATGTCGAGGAGCGTGCCTTGCGCCCCCTCGAAAAGGATACGCTCGCCGGCCCGCTTCTTCTGGTCGAGTACATACCACACACGGTCCATGAAGGGCAGGATGTGCGGTGCGGCGTCGTTGAGTTCAGCGAGAAGTTTTTCCCCATCGACCTCTTCGATGCCGAGACCACGGCGAAGCGGATTGTGGTGCGCAAGCAGGCGCTCGATCTTTGCCGGCAGCGTGTCCGGGTCGGCAAGGTCGAGAACATGAATGGCGCGGCGTCCCACCTTGTCCTCATAGGCTGGACCAATGCCGCGGCCGGTGGTGCCGATCTTGGTGCCCGCGTTCGAAGCTTCCCGCCGCCGGTCAAGTTCGCCATGGATCGACAGGATCAGGGTCGTATTTTCGGCGATTTTCAACGTATCCGGGGTAATGACAACGCCTTGGGCCTCGAGTTTCTTCTTCTCGGCGATGAAGGCATGCGGATCGAAAACGACGCCGTTGCCGATGATCGACAGCTTGCCGGGACGCACGACGCCGGAAGGCAGGAGTGACAGCTTATAGGTGACGCCATCGACGACCAGCGTATGACCTGCATTGTGACCGCCCTGAAAGCGAACGATGATATCTGCCCGTTCGGAAAGCCAATCAACGATCTTTCCCTTGCCCTCATCACCCCACTGGGAACCGATCACAACAACATTTGCCATTCAAAACTCCTCGAGTCATAACCTCGTCGTGCATTTTTCTTCAAATGCGGTGCTTCTATACAGGCTGGTTCATAAAAGCGCGACAATTCTTTCGGCTATCACGCAACCTATTTACCTTTATCCTGGCAATAAACGTCCCTGCCGTTGCATCCAGATAGTGGTTTCGCAACCACCCCGAATAGATTGTAAAACATGAATCGAACCGCCTACATATTTCTGCTGCTAACCGCGCTTTTTTGGGGCGGCAATGCTGTTGCCGGCAAGTTTGCAGTCGGCCATATCTCGCCGATGCTGCTGACGCTTTTGCGCTGGCTGCTCGCCTTTCTGATCATCGCCTCCATCAGCGTCAGACAAGTGCAGCGCGACTGGACTATGCTGCGCAAACATTTGTGGTTACTCGCCGCCCTCGGCGCTTTCGGCTTCACCTTCTTCAACATGGCGCTCTACAGCGCACTCAACTATACGTCCGCGATCAACGTCACGATCGAGCAGGCCGGCATACCCATGGTGATCTTCGTTGCAAATCTCCTGCTATTCGGCACGCCCGTTCGCGCCGGGCAGATCATCGGCTTCAGCCTTTCGCTCGTTGGCGTGGCGCTGACCGCGGGGCACGGCAGCTTTAGCCAGTTGGCCCGGCTTGAAGTCAATTTCGGCGATGCGCTGATGATCCTCGCAGTCCTGCTCTATAGCGGTTACACGGTGGCGCTGCGGTTCCGGCCCGCCATCAACTGGCAGAGCCTGATGACGGCAATGACCTTCTTCGCGTTTTTGACCGCGATCCCGTTCACGCTCTGGGAATGGCAGCGCGGCGCGCTGATGCCACCGGACACGACCGGCGCCATGGTCGTCCTCTATACCGCTATCTTGCCTTCACTTGCCGCACAGGTGCTTTTCCTCAAGGGCGTCGAATATATCGGCGCCAACCGCGCCGGCCTCTTCATCAATGCGGTCCCGATCTTCGGGACGCTTCTCGCGGTAGCCTTGCTCGGCGAGGAGTTCCACCCCTACCACGGCATCGCCCTTGTGCTCGTGCTTGGCGGCATCTGGATCGCCGAACTCAGCGGCCGCAAGCACGCCGCGATCAGCGAAGCTGGCGGACCATGAAACGCGCGTCCTCCGAATAGGTTTTGAGCTTTGCTTCAAGCTCTGGCAGGTTTTCTGTCTTGAAGCCCTGCTTTTCCCAGAATCCAACCGAGTTGTTGACCGAGACCAGAGACATATTGGCAAGGTCTTCCCGTCTGGCCTGCTCGGCAAGAACGGCAACAATGCGGGCCGCCGCGCCGCTACCGCGGGCCGTCGGCATGAGGGCGATATCGTGCAGGTAGTAGGTGGAAGGGTGGGTGGGTAATTCGACGAGCAGGCTGTTGAGCGCAGGCATCGCATAAATTTGCCACGGGTGGGTGACCGCGTAGCCGTGAAGAGCGCCGCCCGGCGATTCGAGGACGAAACAGCCATTGCCATAAAGCCGCATGCGCTCGCGAAAAACGCTGTCATCTTCCGGGAAATTCGGGTGGATGACTTCGGCCATGGCATTGGTGGAAGCGAGGTCTCCCGCTTCCATCAAACGCCAACGGAGATCGCTGTGTTCGGATGCCATGACCGACATCCGTACAATCAAGCGATGTTGAATTCCAGCGGTTTGGCCGAAACAATTGCCTTATTGACCCGTAGTTCCTCAAGGACATTGTCCGGGATGCGCTCGTCGAGATAGAGCATGGCAATGGCATTGCCGCCGGGCGCATCGCGCCCAAGCGCGAAGTTGGCGATGTTGACCTTGTTGTTGCCGCAGATCGTACCAAGCAGGCCGATCATGCCCGGCGTATCGTTGTTGGTCGTATAGAGCATATGCTGCCCGACTTCCGCGTCGAGGTTGATACCCTTGATCTGGATGAAGCGCGGCTTGCCATCGGAGAAGCAGGTGCCGGCGATCGAGCGCGTCATCGACGCCGACTTCACAGTCAGTTTGATATACCCGTCGAACACGCCGGATTTGTCACGACGGATCTCGGAAACGATGATACCGCGTTCCTTCACCATGATCGGCGCGGAAACCATGTTCACATCGGCGACCTGCGGGCGGATGAGACCGGCGAGCGTCGCGCTAAGCAATGCCCGCGTATTCATCGCCGCCGTCGCTCCATCGAACAGCACTTCGACTTCCTCGATCGGCTCTTCCGTGACCTGGCCGACGAAAGCACCCAGCACTTCGGCAAGCTTGACGAAGGGCTTGAGGCGCGGCGCTTCTTCCGCGGTGATCGAGGGCATGTTGATCGCGTTGGAGACCGCACCCTTGATCAGGTAATCCGACATTTGCTCGGCGACCTGCAGGGCGACGTTTTCTTGCGCTTCGCTCGTCGATGCGCCAAGGTGCGGTGTGCACACGACGTTCGGCAGATGGAACAGCTCGTTATCCGTAGCAGGCTCGACTTCGAAGACGTCAATGCCGGCGCCGGCGACCTTGCCGGATTTGAGTGCGGCAACGAGGTCCTTCTCGACGATGAGACCGCCGCGGGCACAGTTGATGATGCGCACACCGTCCTTCATCTTTGCGATCGCGTCGGCGTTGATGATGCCGCGCGTCTTGTCGGTCATCGGCGTATGCAGGCTGATGAAATCGGCACGGGTCAAAAGCTCGTCGAGTTCGACCTTCTCAACGCCGAGTTCCTCCGCCCTCCCCTCGGAAAGGAACGGATCGAAGGCGATGACATGCATCTTGAGACCGACGCCACGCGTAGCGACGATCGAGCCGATATTGCCGCAGCCGATAACACCGAGCGTCTTGCCGGTGATCTCGACACCCATGAAACGGTTCTTTTCCCATTTGCCGGCGCGCGTTGAAGCATCGGCCTCAGGCAATTCGCGGGCGACGGCGAACATCAATGCAACGGCGTGCTCAGCCGTGGTGATCGAATTGCCGAAGGGCGTATTCATGACGATGATACCGCGGCGAGAAGCGGCCGGGATGTCGACATTATCGACGCCGATACCGGCGCGGCCAATGACCTTGAGGTTCTTCGCTGCGCTAATCAGCTTCTCGGTAACCTTCGTCGCCGAGCGAATGGCAAGGCCATCATATTGGCCGATGACCTCAAGCAGCTTGTCCTTGTCCTTGCCTAGATCCGGCAAGTAATCGACTTCGACACCGTGATCCTTGAAGATCTGGACGGCGGTGGGGGAGAGTTTGTCGGATACGAGTACGCGCGGTGCCATCATGGCCTCCATCGTTGAAATCGGATAAATGGGAGGAGCGGCCGCAATGCTGCGGCCGGCTTTAGCCTGGAGACCTAGGCGGCCTTCTTCAGTTCAGCCTTCTGGGCTTCGAACGCCCAATCCAGCCACATCATCAACGCCTCGAGGTCAGCCGTCTCGACCGTAGCGCCGGCCCAGATGCGTAGACCCGACGGAGCATCGCGATAGGCGCCGATATCGTAGGCGACGGCTTCCTTTTCGAGGGCAGCGACGAGGTTCTTGGCAAAGCTGGCCTGAGCGTCGGCATCGAGCGCGGTGATCTCGGAATCGACGATGGTCAGGCAAACGGAGGTGTTCGACCGGGTTGCCGGATCCTTTGCCAGATTGGCAAGCCATGGCGTACGTTCGACAAAGGCGTCGATCGCCGCAAAGTTCCTGTCGGCGCGGGCAACGAGTCCATCGAGGCTTCCTACCGACTTTGCCCAGTTCAACGCATCAAGGTAATCCTCGACGCAGAGCATCGAGGGCGTGTTGATCGTCTCGCCGGAGAAAATGCCTTCGATGAGTTTACCGCCGGAGGTGAGGCGGAAAATCTTCGGCAGGGGCCAAGCGGGTTTATAGGTCAAAAGCCGCTCGACCGCACGCGGGCTGAGGATGAGCATGCCGTGTGCGCCCTCGCCGCCGAGAACCTTCTGCCAGGAGAAGGTGACGACATCGAGCTTGGCGAAATCAAGGCGCTGTGCGAATGCGGCCGAGGTTGCGTCGCAGATGGTGAGGCCCTTGCGGTCCCCAGGGATGAAGTCGCCGCTCGGAACGCGCACGCCGGACGTTGTGCCGTTCCAGGTAAAGACCACGTCGCGGTCGAAATCGATCTTGGAAAGGTCTGGCAGTTCGCCGTAGCCGGCTTCGATCGTGCGGGCATCGGCGAGCTTCAGCTGTTTGACGACATCGGTCACCCAGCCGGCGCCGAAGCTTTCCCATGCGACCATGTCGACGCCGCGCTCGCCCAGCAGTGACCAGAGCGCCATTTCGACGGCGCCCGTATCGGAGGCCGGAACGATGCCGATGCGGTAATCGGCAGGAACCTGCAGAATTTCACGGGTGAGGTCGATGGCCTGCTTCAGCTTGGTCTTGCCCACCTTGGCGCGATGCGAACGGCCAAGCGCTGCATCGGAAAGCGCAGCAAGCGACCATCCGGGACGTTTAGCACAGGGACCTGATGAAAAATTGGGATTAGCCGGGCGCTGGGCCGGCTTTACAAGCGTGGTCATGTTTTCTCCTATCCTCACAGATAGCACGCCTCTCGTTGGGGAGAGGTGGCCCACTCCGGGACCTAGGAGAAATGTCGCTGGCAGTCAAGAAATATGTTTGGCTGCGACATGAATTTCTGGCGAACTCCAAACGAAAACGGCAGGTGCGGGCACCTGCCGTTGCAGTTCGATGGCTCACTCAATCAGAAAGCGTAACGAACGCCGACCTTGAAGTCATGGGAGGTAATATCCTTGAACTTGAAGGGTTCAGGATTTTCGCGGGTCAGCGAGTTGATGTAGTTAAAGGCATTGTCGGTCTTGCCGTCGCCGAGATCGACATAGCTGTAGCCGATATCGATCGTCATGCGATCGGTAGCCTTGATGCCGACACCGGCATGCAGCGCCCAGGCGAGCTCCCACTGCGAGGCGCTGCCGGCATAGCCGCCGCCGCCGGTAATGATGTTGTTGTCGGTGAAGCCCGAAATCGTATTGCGCGACGCGCCGATACCCGCGCCCACATAGGGCGTGATTCCGGCATAGGTGCCGAGGTCGGCATAGGCATTGGCGAGGAACAGCCATTCCGACTTCTTGGCATGGTATTCATTTGTGGCCGCGTCATCCGTAGTGGTGAGGTCGCCATCGATATCGTAGAAGTCCAGCGCACTGAAATCGGTCTTGCCACGATATTGCCCGGTCACGTCGGCACGGAGCCAGTCGTTGAACTGGTAACCGATACCGATCTGCGCCGTCATGCCGGCATCGAAGTCGCCATCATTGAAAAAGGTATGATAGGCGGGATCAGCAAACCCGACATAGTCGAGATGATCGAACTGCTGGTTGCTCATGCCGATGTCGCCGCGCAGATACCAACCGCCGAAAGGCGCCACTTCCACCACCGGATCCTGGATCATGTCCGCCGCGAGGGCCGGTGCCGCGCCCAGGCTCATAATAGCTGCGCCCATGGCAGCAAATTTGTTGAATGTGCTCATTACTCTATTCCTCACAAAGCCCCATGGTTGGAAAGCGCGGCGGTTGCCACAGATGGTTGTGAGGGAAATATGGGCGTAAAAGGTTAAGTCCCGCTTAACCGTGTTTGTTCACCATGTCTATTAAGGTTAACAGAATACAGATTTGAGTAGAATGAAACTCTTAACAACAAAACGGGCCCGAATGGGGCCCGTCTTCGTTATGATTTGTTAATGGATTGCGGCCGGCTAGGCCGCCGAAGACGAAATCACGGAAATGATGTCGTTGACCACCGCCTCGACCAGCTTGCGGTCGTCGCCCTCCGCCATGACGCGGATCAGCGGCTCGGTGCCGGACGGGCGGATCACAAGGCGGCCGGCCGTGCCGAGACGATCGCGCGCTTCGTCGATCGCGCTTTTCACGTTCTTGTTTTCAAGCGGCTTGCCGCCGGTGGTGCGCACATTCTTCAAGAGCTGCGGCACGGGGTCGAACTTGCGGCAAACCTCGCTGACCGGACGTCCCTGTTCCTGCACGACAGCGAGTATCTGCAAGGCCGAGACCAGGCCGTCGCCCGTTGTCGAGAAATCGGACAAAACGATGTGACCGGACTGCTCGCCCCCGACGTTGAAGCCATGGTTACGCATGTGCTCGACCACGTAGCGGTCTCCAACCTGCGTGCGGGCAAGGGTCAGTCCCCGATCCATCAAGAAGCGTTCGAGCCCGAGATTGGACATCACGGTTGCAACGACGCCGCCGCCGACGAGCCTATCCGTCTCCTGCCACGATTGGGCGATGACCGCCATCAACTGGTCGCCGTCGATGATGGCGCCATTTTCATCGACGATCAGCACGCGGTCGGCATCGCCATCGAGCGCGATGCCGATATCGGCCCGCACCTCGTGCACCTTCTTGATCAGGCCGAGCGGATGGGTCGAACCGCAGTCTTCATTGATGTTGGTGCCGTTCGGCTTATCGTTGATTGTGATCACTTCCGCGCCGAGTTCCCAAAGGGCGGCCGGAGCGACCTTGTAGGCTGCGCCATTGGCACAGTCGACGACGATCCTGAGGCCCGAGAGCGAGATATTCTTAGGCGTCGTGCGCTTTGCAAATTCGATGTAGCGGTAGATGTCGCCATCGACACGCTTGGCGCGTCCGAGATTGTCGAAACTCGACAGGCGATCCGACAGGTTCTCGTCCATCAGACGTTCGATCTGCAGTTCGATCTCGTCGGAAAGCTTGAAGCCGTCCGGTCCGAACAGCTTGATGCCATTGTCGAAATAGGGGTTATGCGAAGCCGAGATCATCACGCCGATATCGGCGCGGAGCGAGCGGCAGAGCATTGCAACAGCGGGTGTCGGAATCGGGCCGAGCAGGAATACATCCATCCCGGTCGAGGTGAAGCCGGCGACAAGGGCGTTCTCGATCATGTACCCTGAAAGCCGCGTATCCTTGCCGATAACGACGCGGTTGCGGTGCTCGCCGCGCTTGAACGTAAGGCCGACGGCCATGCCGACTTTCATTGCGATGTCGGGGGTCATGGGATAGGCGTTTGCCTGTCCGCGAATGCCATCCGTGCCGAAATATTTGCGCGCCATGCTGGTTATCCGAATTTAGGGCTGTCTCATATCCGGAAAGACAGGAATGCAGCCTCGTGTGCCTGACTTTGGTCTTGTGAAGCTTATTGCAAAAGACCTTCTATTCCGCATCTCACAATTTGTGTAGCGATTATACTTAGAGCCAATGCATGAACAATTCGTACAAACGGCCGGTTTTCACCGGCCGTTTGTAGAAGTTGCATCCACCATCAGGATTGTGGCTGGGGCTCGAGACCCTTGTCGGGCTCATCGCCCTTGCGGGGCTTCTTGGCCGATCCGGCCTTCGGAACAGCCGATCCACGCGAAGGCGGCGTATCGTCGCCAAGGTCGCGGGCGGGCTTGCCGCCGGCCATCAATGCCTTGATTTCCTCGCCCGTCAGCGTCTCATATTCGAGGAGGCCTTCGGCGATGGCGATCCATTCCTTCTTCTTCTTGGTCAGGATGGAACGCGCATGATTATAGGCATCGTCGATAAGCTTGCGAACTTCCGCATCGATCAGTTGCGCCGTTTCTTCCGAAACGTTCTGCGTGCGGGCGACGGAATGGCCGAGGAACACTTCTTCCTGGTTCTCGCCATAGGCGACCTGCCCGAGCTTGTCGGAGAAGCCCCAGCGCGTGACCATGGCGCGCGCAAGCTTGGTGGCCTGTTCGATGTCTGAGGACGCGCCGGAGGTGATGTTCTCCTTGCCGAACTTGAGTTCTTCGGCGATGCGTCCGCCCATCATGATGGCAAGACGGGAGATCATCCACTTGTAGCTCATCGAGTAGCGATCGGCTTCCGGCAACTGCATGACCATGCCGAGCGCACGGCCGCGCGGAATGATCGTTGCCTTGTGCAGCGGATCGGCAACTTCGACGTTGAGTGCAACAATCGCGTGGCCGGCCTCGTGATAGGCGGTGAGTTCCTTCTCGGCCTGCGTCATCGCGGTCGAGCGGCGCTCCGCACCCATCATGATCTTGTCCTTCGCATCCTCGAACTCGAGCATGGTGACAAGGCGCTTGTTGCGGCGGGCAGCCATCAGGGCAGCTTCGTTGACGAGATTCATCAAATCGGCGCCGGAGAATCCGGGGGTGCCGCGAGCAAGAATTTTGAGGTCGACATTCGGTGCCAGAGGGACGTTGCGCGCATGCACCTTCAGGATCTTTTCGCGGCCAGTGACGTCCGGATTGGGAACGACGACCTGGCGGTCGAAACGGCCCGGACGCAGCAGCGCAGGATCGAGCACGTCGGGACGGTTGGTTGCGGCGATCAGAATAACACCCTCATTGGCCTCGAAGCCGTCCATCTCGACCAGCAACTGGTTGAGCGTCTGTTCGCGCTCGTCATTGCCGCCGCCGAGACCAGCGCCACGATGGCGACCGACCGCGTCGATTTCGTCGATGAAGATGATGCAAGGCGCATTCTTCTTCGCCTGTTCGAACATGTCACGGACACGGGACGCGCCGACACCAACGAACATTTCAACGAAGTCGGAACCAGAGATGGTAAAGAACGGAACGTTGGCTTCGCCGGCAATGGCGCGGGCCAGCAATGTCTTACCTGTGCCGGGAGGGCCTACAAGCAGCACGCCGCGCGGGATGCGCCCGCCCAGCCGCTGGAATTTCTGCGCGTCGCGCAGGAATTCGACGATCTCTTCGAGATCTTCCTTGGCCTCATCAACGCCGGCGACGTCCTGGAAAGTCACCCGCCCATGCGCCTCGGTCAAAAGCTTGGCCTTGGACTTGCCAAAGCCCATGGCGCCACGCGATCCACCCTGCATCTGGCGCATGAAGAAAATCCACACGCCGAGGATGAGTATCATGGGCAGCCAGGAAATCAGCATGCCGACAAGCGAAGTGGACCCATCGGTCTCCGGACGCGCGGCGATCTGGACATTCTTGCTTTCCAGACGGCCGACGAGGCCGGCATCGCCGGGCGAATAGGTCTGGAAGGTCGAACCATTGTCCGAATAGGTGCCGGTGATGCGATTGCCGGAAATCGTAACGGACTTCACGCGGCCGCTATTCACGTCGGTAATGAACTGCGAATAGGGAACATCACTCGATGCCGAGCGCGAGGTGGGGCTTTGAAAAAGGTTGAACAACGCGATCAGCAGCAAGGCGATAATCGCCCACAGAGCGAAGTTCCTGTAGTTAGGATTCATATCGGGTCCCATCAATCACAACCGCAAGGATGCGGAATTTTAACGTAACATAGGTTCGAAGCGTGGCCTTGCCAAGGCTGGCAGTCAAACTGAGGTCAATTCTTGTTAATCTGGTTTACAGGCAAATCCTTATAAGGCGGTAGGCAAAACAGTTCGGCAAGAACTCTGGCCAAGCTGATATCATAGCTTGAAAGAATATGGTCGAACAGGGAAAGGTGCCGCGCGAGAGCGATGCCGGCAGGCAACTTAGCGTGATCGTCGCGGCAAATTACGGTGGTCATCTCGCCTTCGTTTACAATTGCAGGCGAGGATTTCAGGGCACCGGGATGGGTGTTGGTGGGGCGTTCCTCTCCCCCCGATCCTATATTCCCGTCACCGACCGGTACGATCTCTACCGGATTTTTCGTCCAGTTGGTGAGCCGATAGCGCCCGTCCCAGATCGCGGTTTCGCCGGCCCCAACGCTGATTTCAGGCAGCGATCGCTGTTCGCGATAGATGAAAGCCCTGACTCGCTTGACCTCAATCACGCAGCGGCCGAGCGTTACGCGCCGGAACGTCCCATCTCCCGCAATATGCTCGATGGCCCTGTCACAAAGCTCTGCCGCTGGCAGCATCGATAAGCCACCCATCGCCGCGAGAAGGACGCCAACGGCAAGGCGTCTGTCATCCCTATCGCCGGCAAAAGCCGCTCTTTCGATTTCGGCGAGCGTGCCATCGTGCACCGCGACGCTTTTCTGCAAAAATGCGGCGGCGCCGATATTATGCGCCATGCGCTGCTCGGTCTTTATCGCAATATTCGCGAGTAAAGCTGCGCGCTCCTCATCGCGCAGCGCCTTGCGGATGCGCACGCGTTCATACTTCGGGTCTTCGTTGGATGGATCATCGCGCCAAGCAATGCCGCGAGACCGCAAATAGGCGCGGAGCGCGTCGCGGGTTATCCCGAGCAGGGGCCGCACCAGCCAGATCTCGCGTTCGAACAATGTCGCAGGCGCCATGCCGGCAAGACCCCTGTCGCTGCCTTCGCCATTCGTTCGCAGGCGCCGCATCGCATATGTTTCGATCTGGTCGTCCTGCGTGTGTCCCGTCAGGATCACGTCCGCACCCGCTTCCCGGGCCGCCTGGCAAAGAAGGCGATATCGCGCGTCGCGCGCCGATGCCGAGAGTGCGGTCTGTGGCTTGGGCTCATCCCAGGCAAGAGTCCGGTGCTCGACGCCGAGTTCTGCGCACAGCGTTGCCACATAGCGCGCTTCTTCGGCGGCTTCCGGGCGAAGGCAATGATCGACGGTAACGGCAATAATGGCTGGGAACTGCGGCCGGGAAGCGCACAACTCTGCGAGGAGATGGAGAAGCCCCAGAGAGTCGCTGCCGCCGGAGACGGCGACGATGACCGAAGTCAGTCCCTCGAAATGGACAGAACCAAAAATACGTTCCGGATCGAGCCCTGTCTCAGCACTTGTTGGCGGCACGCTCACTCTTCACGCGCTCCTTGATCGCCGGCGTAATATTCGGATAGCGCGTTGCGACGGAGGAAAAGGTGGCGCAGGCGACGTCATGATCGCGCATCTTGGCGAGAGTCATGCCGAGCTTCAGCAGGTTCTCCGGGCTCTTTTTCGAATCCGGATATTGCTTGTGATTGTCGAGGAACACCGATGCCGCATCCTGGTAGCGGCCCTGCCCGTAAAGCGACTCGCCGAGCCAGTAACGGGCATCGGGGTCGGCCGGATCCTTGGGAAACCGATCGACATGATCGCGGAAGGCAAGTTCCGCGCTCTTATAGTCGCCGGAAAGGAATAGCTGATAGGCCTGGTTATAAAGCACCTTGGGATCGTCGGTTTGCGGCAAGGCAGCAACCGTCGTGTTGTCGGCCGGCGGATTATCGCTGGCATTTCCACCGATCACGTTGCCATTGGCGTCAAATTCGATCTGCCCGAGGTCGCGCGGCGGCGCGCCGAGTTGCTCGGAGCCGGACAAATCGACCTGGGGATCAATAGCAGCGGAATCGGTGGTCTGGGGCGCGGCCCGCGACGAACCGGAAGAGGCAGAGGCATCCGACGATGCCTCCCCCGTTGTTGTTCGCGGCGATGGCGCGGATGCGACCGTGCGATCGCTCTTGCCGCCAGCGTCCGACCGCTTGCCCTTTTCCAGCTCCTGGAAGCGGAACTCGTTGTCTTCCTGTACTTTGCGCATCTGCTCCTGCATTTGCAGGATCTGGAAGTTCAGTTCCTCAACCTTGCCGGTGAGCTGCCTGATCTGCTCCTCGAGCTGGCTCACCCGCGGATCGCCTGCCTGAGCCAGGATGACGGGAGCTTTGCTGGGTGCAATCTCCGCCTTTGGCGCAGGCGGAAAAAATCCACCGCTCAAATCCATGGCGTGGCCGACGCCGGTTGCCAGAAATGGCATAACCGTCAGTGCCAGAACCATTCTCTTAAGTCCTTTGTTCATTCCTTTTACCGCCCCTGATATGGGAATTGAAACACCGCCATGATTGCGGCCGCCCTATCTAACACGAGCAATGTGACTTCGGCCAAATTTTGTTAGCCTTGCGTCAAAACAAAAAAAGCGGCCCGAAAGCCGCCTTTTCCGTCTATAAAATCGAAGCCTGCTTAGCTGCCAGCGCCGCCGAGAACGGTGATGGCGCGGCGATTCTGCGACCAGCACGATTCGCTGTCGCAAACGGCAACCGGACGCTCGTTACCATAGGAGATGGTCTTGATGCGGCCAGCTGGAACGCCCTGAGATGCCAGATAGTTGCGTGTCGCAGCAGCACGGCGCTGACCGAGAGCAAGGTTGTACTCGCGCGTGCCGCGCTCGTCGGCATGGCCTTCGACGGTGATCGCATAGTTCGGGTAGCGCTTCAGCCACTGTGCCTGCTTGGACAGGGTCTGCTGTGCATCACCACGGATGACCGAGGAGTCGACATCGAAGAAGATGCGATCGCCGACATTGACGGTGAAGTCTTGCGTCGAGCCCGGTGTCGCGCTGCCAGCAAGGCCAAGGTCGCCGGCGCTGTTGGGCATGTTTTTCTTCGAGGCGCAACCCGCGATGGCGAGAGACATGAACAGTGCAACGACAAGTGGACTGCGTGCGATCATTTCGAACCGGCGCATGGCCTGGACTCCTTAAGAACTGAATTGTTTCGGTGAACAACCAGTAACCATATTGAGGTTAAGGCGAGTTCAAGAAACAGGGTTAATCCCCTCTTAAAACCAGGATTAACGGCGAATCGAATGCGTATTTCCGTACCTCTAAGGCAAACAATGCGGCGGAAAAACGACATTCGCGGCGAATGTCGGGGGACATCGCCGCGAATGCAGAGAAGAGCTCCTGATGGCTGGCAGCCACTATTCGAGAAGCGGAGACCAGGCCGGGTCCGACGAGAGGTTCGGGGTCTGGATCTGGCGAATATTGCGGCCAGTCAGATCGACCGTCATCAGATGCGGGCTGTTCGAGCCGGGCGGCTGGCGGAAGAACATCAGCACGCGGCCATTAGGCGCCCAGGTCGGGCCCTCATCGTGGTAGCCGCTCGAAAGGATGCGCTCGCCCGAGCCGTCGGTCTTCATGACCCCGATCGAGAATTCGCCGCCCGCCTGCTTCGTGAAAGCGATCAGGTCGCCGCGCGGTGACCAGACCGGGGTCGAATAGGAACCGTCGCCGAAGGAGATGCGCTGCGGGTTCGAACCATCCGCGCCCATCTTGTAGATCTGCGGTCGGCCGCCACGATCGGATTCGAAGACGACCTGCGTGCCATCCGGCGAATAGGATGCGCCGGTATCGATCGCAGACGTGCTGGTCAGGCGCGTCGTCGTGCGGCTGCGCAGGTCCATGGTGTAAATGTTGGCGCTGCCGTCTTCCTGGAGCAGGCTCATGACGACCTTTTGCCCATCGGGTGAAAAGCGCGGTGCGATAGTCATGCCGGGGAAGTTGCCGACGAGTTCACGCTGGCCGGTCTCGAGTTGCAAGAGGTAAATCTGCGGCTTGCCGCCTTCGAACGACATATAGGTGATTTCCTGCCGGCTCGGCGAGAAGCGCGGTGTCAGGACGAGGTCCTTGCCGTTGGTGAGATAGCGCGTGTTGGCACCGTCCTGGTCCATGATGGCGAGACGCTTGACGCGTTTTTCCTTGGTGCCGGACTCGTCGACATAGACGACGCGGGTATCGAAATAGCCGTCCTCGCCCGTCAGTTCCTTGTAGATCGCGTCGGCGATGATGTGGGCGACCCGGCGCCAGCTTTCCGGCGAGGTGAAGAACTGCTGTCCGATCAATTGCTTACCGGCGAAGGTGTCCCACAGGCGGAACTCCGCCTTCAGCCTGCCGTCGCCCTGCTTGGTGACGCGGCCGGTGACAAGCGCCTGGGCATTGATCACCTTCCAGTCTTCAAAGCGCGGCGCAGCATCGGGGTTCGAGATCTTTTCGATGAACGCACCCTTTTCGATCGGCGCGAAGAGGCCGGACCGCTCAAGGTCCGCAGCAATCACGCCGGAAATATTGGTCCCAAGCTGATCACCGGAGAGAAAATCTGTAATCGCGATGGGCATGGGTTCAACCACGCCCTTGGTGATATCGAGTTTGAGCTGCGCGCGCGCCGGGAGCGTCGCAACAGCCAACAATGCGATAATCATCGCGAAAGCGGAAAGAATTGTCCGGGTCGTTCTAAGCATAAGTCAGGGCCCTCTTTTGGCTGGCCAATTGTCATCATCAGGTCGTTCCTGGATAGAAAGTCAGTTCAACATCTTTCCAGGTATCATATTTGTCTTGCGGCAGATTGAACGGCACCGAGCGCATGACCGCGCGCAATGCACTGCTCTTGATCGCGTTCAGGAGACCGGGTTCACCGCCACTGCCGCTCACGACCGGCGAACCTTCGATCTCGCCACTCGGCGTAAGCTTGAACGAGACGATGATCTTCATATCCGGATATTCCTCGGCACCCACCGGCTTGTTCCAGTTGCCCTCGATGGCGCTGCGCAATGCATCCATTTCGCTCTGGCTGAGCTTCGAGCCGCCCGTCGCCTTGTCGGCGCCAAGAGAAGCCCGGTCCGTGGAGCGCTTGGCACCGCCTGCGGATGGCTTCTGGTTGTTGAGCAATTCCGCAACCTCGTCGGCTATGCCCTTCTCCTTGGAGGGTTTGGCCGCCGTCTGCGTCTGCTTCGGCTTCTCAGGTTCCTTGCGCTCCGGAGTCTTTGCCGTCTGCGCCGGCTGGGTAGGCTTTGCTTCCGGCTTGGCGACATTTTCGGGAAGCTTGAAGGTCTCTTCCTGCGGTACGGGATCGGGCTTTGCTTCAGTAATGGCCGCGGCCACGGGGTCAGGTTTGACTTCCTGCTTGGGCGCAGGCTCCGGCTTCACCTCCGTGGCGGGCACGGGTTCAGGCTTCGGTTCCGGCTTGACCTCGGGTTTCGGCTCAGGCTGCGGTTCCGGCTTTGGGACAGGCGCTTCCGATGGCTTCGGCGCTTGTGCGGATTCCACCGGCTTGGGCTTTATTTCCAGCGTCTCCTTGGTCTTGGTGTCGAGGTCACTGTCTCCAGTATTTTGGGCGTCCAGCTGGGTCTGCGGCTTCTCGGCGGGCTTCGGCGCGGGCTTTTCGGCCTTCGGCGCCTTCTTGTCGCCCTGCTGCAGCTGGGTGATGGATTCGACGGGAACGATATCGATAGGCATGGACTCGACGTCCGCGACCATCGGGGCGGGCGCGGAGAACGTCAGCAGCCCCCAGCCAAGGATGGCGGCATGAATAACAGCAGAGGATACGACACTGCCCTTCATTTCGCTTAGCTATCCTGCTCCTGAAGACTGACCAGACCAATATTCTTGAATCCGGCCGATGAAATGCGCGCCATGACCTTCATGACCGCGCCATAATCGGCTGTCTTGTCACCGCGAACGAAAATGCGCTCGTTATAGCCGGTCTTGGCGATTGCCTGCAGTTTCGGGACAATTTCCTCGATCGGAATTTCCGTGTCCTCAATGAAGATCTGTCCCTGCTGGTTTACCGAAATCGTGATCGGTTTGGTATCGGTATCCAGCGCCTTGGCGGCGGTGTCCGGCAGGTCGATCGGCACCCCGACCGTCATCAGCGGCGCAGCGACCATGAAGATGATCAGGAGAACCAGCATCACGTCGACCAGCGGCGTGACGTTGATTTCACTCATCAGCGCCTTGCTGGCCCGACCGCGGCGTCGGCGTCCGCCTGAAGAGCCATTGTTTCCCATTGACATGCCCATGGCATCAATCTCGCAATTTCAAGTATCGGTTACGCAGGCATCATTCAGGTCCGCGGCAGCTTCTCATCGATTTGCCGCGAGAGTATGGCGGAAAACTCGTCCGCAAAGCCTTCCATGCGTGCGGTAAGCTTGCCGGCGTCGCTCGACAATTTGTTGTAGGCGATAACGGCTGGAATAGCGGCGACAAGGCCGATAGCCGTTGCCAGCAGCGCTTCGGCGATACCAGGCGCGACAACAGCAAGACTCGTGGACTTGGAACCGGCAATCGCCATGAACGAGGTCATGATGCCGATGACGGTGCCGAAGAGGCCGATGAAGGGGCCGGCGGAGCCGATCGTTGCAAGAAATGTCAGGCGGGCGGCGAGATAGTCGCTTTCGCGCGCCAGCGCCACGTCCATCGCCTTGTCGATACGCATCTGCAGCGCGATAGGCGAGCGGGCGCCCTTTTCGAATGACTTCTTCCATTCACGCATGGCGGCAATGAAGATCGAGCCCATGCCGGTGGTGCGCTTGTCGCCAAGGTTACGATAGAGCTCTTCGAGCGACTGTCCCGACCAGAAGACCTGTTCGAAACGGTCGAAGGCGCGCTTGGCGCGTCCGAATCCGAGCGCTTTGTCGATGATGATCGCCCATGTCCAGATGGACGCACCGAGAAGCCCGATCATCACAAGCTTGACGATAAATCCGGCTTGCCAGAACAGTCCCCAAAGCGAAGTATCTGATGCTTGAACGGCAACCGCTAAATTTTCCATAACCACAACCCTCGAATCCGAAAACCCGGCATGTTGACCGGGGCGCAATCGTCTCTCACTCCAGATGAGCCACGCTAGTGAGACCGGATTTTTCCAGTAACCACACCGCGGCTTCTCACGGTTAATTTTGGTAAAACGAAGGCGTTAACGCAAAACGCCCCGTTTGATGACCTTATTCATGGTTTGTTATGGTTAAGGATCAGTTATGATTCAGCCCGGTGCGTGATTTTAAATTATCGAGGCTAAGATTGCGGCTTGAAAAGCTTGATCCATTCTGCGGGAAACCTTCGCGGTCTCCCGGCGCCATTGACAAGGGCGGCTTCGACCTTTGCCGCGATCAAGAGTTCGTCACCGCGTTTGATCGATTGCGCCATGCGCACGCGCGCACCCGATATCTCCGCCGTATGGGTCTCCACCGTCAGGACATCGTCGATACGCGCCGCTGAGCGAAAGTCGATCTCCATGCGCCGCACCACCCAGACGATGCTTTCACCGAGCTTGCCGTCGGCCAGTTCCGAGTGGTGCACGCCGAGCAGACGCAGATAGTCGGTGCGCCCGCGTTCAAGAAATTCGAGGTAGCGGGCATGGTAGACGACGCCGGAAAAATCGGTGTCCGCATAATAGACGCGGGCAAGCAGCCGGTGCCCGATATCGGTCAATTCTCCGGCGAGACCGCCCGTTAAGGAAAGAATATTGTTTTCGCTCATGGTTCTTTTCTTTTGTCGGGTAGGCGGGCATTTTGTCCAGACCCGGATGGAGGACGTGAAGGAATTGGCGTTTCGATTGTTTCACGTGCTTTTCGCATTTGCATGCCTGCTTGTCACTGTCGCAACGGCATCGGCCACCGCCTTCACGATGCAGCGCGGGGTCAATCTCGATCCATGGGTCACCTGGCCGCTTCCCGAACGTTGGGACGATGAAGAAATCCTCACCAACTTTCCGGAGTGGCGGCGCAATACTGGGCTGCAAGACCTGCAGGCTATCCGCAAGGCGGGCTTCGATTTCGTTCGCATGCCTGTCGATCCTGCCATCTTCCTGCAGGATGCCTCGGAGGAGCGCGTCAGGAAGCTGCTTGCCGCAATGCTCCGATCCATCGACTTGCTGCATAAGGCCGGTCTCAAGGTGGTCGTCGACATGCATACGATCCCGAGCGACAAGCGGAAAATCGGCACCAACCAGATTTCGTCGGATCCGGCCCTGTTTGCCCGTTATCTCGATCTGGTAGGGCGCCTCGGCCGCGCCCTTTCCATCACCGATCCCGCGCTTACTGCCTTCGAACCGTTCAACGAGCCGGTGGTGGATTGCGATCTCGCAGTCTATCCAAAATGGTCCGCCTTGCTGCTGCAATTGCATGCTGCGGCGCGCAACGCATTACCCAATCACACGCTGGTTCTCTCTGGCGGATGCTGGGCGAGCGCCTACGGTCTGATCCAGATAAATCCCACGACCGTCGCGGATGACAATGTGATCTGGACCTTCCACTCGTATGAGCCCTATATCCTTACCCATCAGGGCGCAGGATGGACGGGCGATGCCATGGCCTATGTCGAGGGCCTGCCCTATCCGCCTGACAGGCTCGGGCAAGAGGGGTTTCACGAGGTTCTCGACGAAGCCCGCCATCGCATCGAGAAGCAGGCGCCAGAGGACAAGCGCAAGGCCCTTCTGAACAATCTCAACGAAATGGCCGATGGGATTGCCGATGATGCCAAGGCGCTGGCGAGACTGAACGAGCCGTTCGATCAAGCGGATGCATGGAGCCGTCAGTATAATATTGCCCCGGAACGGATATACCTTGGCGAGTTCGGAATGATCCGTCAGGAATATGGCAAGTATTTCCTCATGCCGGCCGAGTGGCGCGCCGCTTACATGAAAGACGTGGTTGCGGCCGCAAACAAGCATGGCTTTCCCTGGTCCGTCTGGTCGTGGGGCGGCGCCTTCGGCATCACCCTTGCCGACGACAAGCGGGTTTTCGATCCGGTTATCCTCGAAGCGCTGAAAGCTGAATAAGCTTCATTCGTCTTCCTGGAAGAGGTTGATCTGTTGCTGCGTCACTTCTGCCGGCGCATTGAGCCCGAGATGTTTCCAGGCATTGGCGGTCAATACGCGGCCGCGCGGCGTGCGCTGGATAAAGCCCTGTTGGATCAGGTAAGGCTCGATAATATCCTCGATCGCGTCGCGCGGTTCGGAAAGCCCGGCGGCGATCGTTTCGATTCCAACCGGCCCACCGCCGAAATTATGTGCAATCATTGATAAATAGCGCCTGTCGAGCTGATCGAGACCGAGAGAATCCACCTCGAGCCTCAGCAGCGCCGAGTCGGCCGTTTCGCGATCGATCCGGTCCTTGCCATCGACAATGGCGAAATCGCGCACGCGCCGCAGCAGGCGGCCGGCAATACGCGGGGTGCCTCGTGCACGGCGTGCGACTTCGAGCGCACCGTCATCGGTCATGCCAATGCCCATGATCCGGGCCCCGCGCCGCACGATATGTTCGAGCTCCTCGACCGTGTAGAAGTTCAATCGGATGGGAATGCCGAAACGGTCGCGCAACGGCGTGGTCAACAGGCCTATCCGGGTCGTTGCAGCCACAAGGGTGAACTTGGCAAGATCGATCTTTACGGAACGTGCTGCCGGTCCCTCGCCGATGATCAGGTCGAGCTGATAGTCTTCCATGGCCGGATAGAGAATTTCCTCGACCGCCGGGTTGAGACGATGGATTTCGTCGATGAACAGGACGTCATTTTCTTCTAGATTGGTGAGCAGCGCGGCAAGATCCCCAGCCTTGGCGATGACCGGGCCGGAAGTCGAGCGAAAGTTGACGCCGAGTTCCTTCGCCATGATCTGTGCCAGCGTGGTCTTGCCAAGGCCCGGCGGCCCGACGAAAAGCACATGATCCAGCGCCTCGCCGCGCGATTTCGCCGCCTCGATGAACACCTTGAGATTGGCGCGCGCCGCAGCCTGCCCGACGAAATCGGCAAGCGTCTGCGGTCGGAGCGAGGTATCAAGGTCCTCGCCGCGCTTGTCGGGTGAAATCAGACGGCCTGCATCGCTCATGCGCCTGTCCTCGCATAACGAGCTTCGTCAGACAATGGCATTAGCGCGACAGCTCCTTGAGGCCGAGCCGGATGAGCTTGGTCGAATCGGCGCCCTCTCCCGCCTCCTTCATCGCCGCCGCCACCGCATTGGCGGCCTGGTCGCGCGAATAGCCGAGATTGGTGAGGGCCGAAACCGCATCGGCGACCGGGCGGGGCGCGACGCCCTCGCCGATCTCCTGCTTGAGGCCGATCGTGCCGCTGGCCTCGCCGGCAAAGGCTGGGGCCTTGTTCTTGAGTTCGGTGACGATGCGCTCGGCTACACGCTTGCCGACGCCCGGCGCCCGGCTGACCATGGCAATGTCGCGCAGGGCGATCGCGTTGGCGAGGTTAGACGGCGTCAACACGCCAAGTACGCTGAGCGCCACCTTGGCGCCAATGCCCTG
This sequence comes from Phyllobacterium sp. UNC302MFCol5.2, assembly GCF_000686005.1. Classification (NCBI taxonomy): domain Bacteria; kingdom Pseudomonadati; phylum Pseudomonadota; class Alphaproteobacteria; order Hyphomicrobiales; family Phyllobacteriaceae; genus Phyllobacterium; species Phyllobacterium sp. UNC302MFCol5.2. Next base: position 1,739,319 of record NZ_JMLL01000010.1, on the reverse strand, counting down.
CACACTCTGGAGCAGGCGAAACCATTCCTGTTCGAGCGGCGAGGTGAAGCCGAACAGCCTGATCATGTCTTCGCGGACATAGGTTTCAATGAAGAGCGTTACCGCCTCGCCAACTCCGGGAAGATTCGAAAGCGTCCGCGCCGAGCAGTACGCCACGTAGCCTACCCCATGCACATCGATGATCACATGATCTTCGCCGATTTCGTCTACCGTACCCTTGAGCTTGCCGATCATCCGAGAGCCGCCAGTTTCTGTTCGATGGCTATGCGCCCGATCGCGCTTTGCCGGTGATGTGCGTGGCAGATGGCGACAGCGAGCGCGTCGGCAGCATCGTCCGTATCGAACGTCGCCTTCGGCATCAAAACCTTTACCATCATGTGAATTTGCTGCTTTTCGCCGTGACCAACGCCGATTACCGCCTTCTTGACGGCGTTCGGGGCATATTCGGCGACCTGCAAACCTGCGAGTGCCGGCACCAGCAGCGCAATGCCCCGCGCTTGCCCAAGCTTCAGGGTCGCCGTCGCATCCTTGTTGACGAATGTGTGCTCGACAGCCGATTCGTGCGGCACCATCTGGTGAATGACCGCCGCAAGACCATCGTGCAACTGGCATAGACGCGAGGCAAGATCGAGCTTTGCATCGGAAAGGATCGTGCCGGAAGCGACGAAGCGCAGGGAATTGCCCAGCGTTTCGATCATGCCCCAACCGGTTCGCCTGAGACCGGGATCAATACCGATGATTCGAATCGCTTCCTTCATGTCGGGAACCTTACCTTTCTGCCGGGCATGTTGACAGTAGAAAGGTGAACAAAAGCGAAACGAAACTGTTTATGATTGCCGAAAGCGACCGCTCAACGATTGCCGAAGGCGGTGGCAAGCAGCGTGATCTGATCCGAGACCGGATTAGTCGAGAAAAGCGGGCGCTCCTCGACGTTCTCATTGTAGATCTCGTCATCCATCTGCCGGACGCGTGCCTGCAGCCGGAGCGAGCGATGCACAATGTCGCAATAGGAAAGCGGGATTTCATCCCAGCCCGCGACGCTTTCGGGGGCCGAATCGGTATCAAGGCGCACCTTGGCCTTCTCCGAGAGCACCTGGTCGGGCGTCATCTCGCCGCTGCGCGAAGCGCGCTGCAGGAGGAGCCAGGAAGCGACCTGCATTAGCCGCGTCGTCAGCCGCATCGATTCCGCGGCATAGAGCGTGGCGGCGACACGGGTGAGCCTGCGGGCAGCGGCGCGCCCTTCCCCATCGAGATAGGAAGCGGCTTCTTCCACAAGACTCATGCCTTCATCATAGAGATGATTGAAGCTTTCCGACCGAACCATGCGCACCGCAAGTCGTATCGTGTTGTCCACGTGGAATTCCTGTTCAGCCATCATATGCCCTGTTACCAATGCGCTGCCGCGAACCGAATCTTGCCAAAGCCGTGCACCCTTACTGAAACAGCAAGCGATACACCACAACGGTCGGCGGACAGTATTCCCCAGCAACCTGCCTGCATACTCACATCAGCGCAAGTTTATCCTTAATAAAGGGTTAACGGCAGGGCCGGTCGGAAGATATGAACATAAAAAAAGAGCCGCGAAACATGGCGGCTCTCAGGAGTCTAACAGGGAGGCGTCAAACAAAGTGGCCAAACCACTTGGTAAGAATCCAGAAAACTGGATGTTCAATTTATAGATTGTAATGCTTAACGATTCCTTAACGCCGACAATAAAGTTGGGCGGAATGTTCTATCAATGCGGTGCGTCCATGGGCTTGCCGGTGGTGGATCGGGGGATCAAGGATGACGGAGGAGATGGTGTTGGACGTGGATCGGTAGCAGAACGTCCGCCACGCTCATCGTTGATAGCTGGTCACCTCTGTCGCCAACAGGGCTTTAGTTTGACGTTAGCCACTCCACTGCATCCTCGGGCTCTTGCCCCAGGCATCCAACCTAAAGCGCCCTAGCCCGCTTGCGCAGCTCGAACTTCTGGATCTTGCCGGTCGAGGTCTTCGGAATCGGCTCGAACAGCACATTGCGCGGGCATTTGAACTTGGCCAACAACGTGCGGCAATGGGCAATGATCTCGGCCTCGCTCGCCGCATGGCCTGGTTTCAGTTCAACGAAGGCGAGTGGGGTTTCGCCCCATTTATCGTCAGGCCGTGCGACCACCGCGCAGGCGCCGACGGCCGGGAACTTGTAGAGTGCGTCTTCGACTTCGATCGAGGAAATATTCTCGCCGCCTGAAATAATGATGTCCTTCGATCGGTCCTTCAGCTGGATGTAGCCGTCCGCATGCATCACGCCGAGATCGCCGGAATGGAACCAGCCGCCCGCGAAAGCCTCGTCGCTTGCCGCCCGGTTCTTCAGATAGCCCTTCATGACGATGTTGCCGCGGAACATGACCTCGCCGATGGTCTCGCCGTCAGGCGGCACCGGCTGCAGCGTTTCCGGATCGAGCACCGCCAAATCTTCCAGCGCCGCGTAGCGGACGCCCTGCCGCGCCTTCTTGGCGGTACGCAGAGAAAAATCGAGCGCATCCCACTCGTCCTGCCACTCATTGACAACGGCCGGACCATAAGTCTCGGTCAGCCCATAGAGATGGGTGACGGCAAAGCCGGCTTCCGCCATGCCCGCCAGGATCGACTCGGGCGGCGGCGCAGCCGCGGTGTTGAAGGTGACCGTCTGTGGAAATGACCGCTTGTCCTGGTCCTTCACGTTGATCAGCGTCGACATGACGATGGGCGCCCCGCAAAGATGAGTCACGCCGTAGTCTGCGATGGCATCATAGATCTGCCTGGCGCGCACCCAGCGCAGACAGATATGCGTGCCGAACTGCAGCGCCAGCGTCCAAGGGAAGCACCAGCCGTTGCAATGGAACATAGGTAAGGTCCACAGATAGACCGGATAACGTCCCATTCCCGAAGCGATGATATTGCCATAGCCCATCAGCGCCGCACCACGATGGTGATAAACCACGCCTTTCGGATTTCCCGTCGTGCCGGACGTGTAGTTGAGCGTGATGGCATCCCACTCGTCATCGGGCTTCGACCATGCGAATTCAGGATCGCCGGAATCGACAAAGGCACCGTAGTCCATCCCGCCCAATGGTTCGCCTTGGGGATAGGGCGCATCGGCCGGGTACTCGGCATCGACGAAGTCGATCACGATCGGCTTGACCGCGGCAAGCTTGAGCGCCTCGCGAAAGACATCGGCAAATTCGCTATCGACGATGGCAACCCTGGTTTCCGCATGATCGAGCTGGAACGCGATCACCGCTGCATCGAGCCGCGTGTTGAGCGAGTGCAGCACGGCCTGCGTCATCGGAACGCCGAAATGGGCTTCAAGCATCGGGGGCGTATTGGAAAGCATGACGCTCACGGTATCGCCTTTGCCAATGCCAAGCCGCGACAGTGCCGATGCGAGCTGGCGCGTGCGCCGATAGAACGTGCCGTAATCGATGCGCTGGGCCCCGTGAATGATTGCCGGTCGGTCGGGATAGACGCACGCCGCCCTTTCGAGAAAGGAAAGCGGCGTCAGCGGCTGATGGTTGGCCGCGTTGCGCTCAAGATCACGATCGAAGATTCCGCCCATACACGCCTCCCAACGCGATAGCTCCCAAACTCAAGCTACAGCGATTTGATTGGCGGAGAAAGGACCGATGGCATTCGGCTCAAGTCCTGTCTTCGGGCCTGGCCCGAAGACCCATTGCTCATACTCAGGCAGAACGCGCCGTTGCCGGCTCCATGGCCCCGGCCGGCATGGACTTGCCGGCCATGACGGGCTTGGTCTTTTCCGCCTTCTGGACGGGACGCCCACCCCAGCCGAGCCGTGGCAGCCACTCGAGATAATAGGCAAGCGCGAACTGAGCCATGATGCCGCTGGCGATCAGCAGCGTATCGTCGAGAAGCCCGCCAGGATTCATGACCTTTACGACCTGAGCAACCATCGCAAGGATTGTGCCCGCTACGAAGACCGGCAGCGAGTGCTTGCCGAGAATGGCGAGCGGGTGATCGGCGGATGTGCGGGCGAGATTCGAGATCGCCGGTACCGAGACGATGACATAGGCGAGCGCCAGAACATGCGCGAGGCGTGTCAGCGACAGGAAGGTCTTGTCGAAACCGGTGACGACCATCGGCAGGCCCAGCGACGTGTCGATGCCCCAGAGCGGCCACCGCACCCAGAATAGCGCGACCAGAATATATGCCACTGACAGGCCGAACAGGTATTTGTTGAAGGCGATCGTGCTGCCGCGGCGAACATGCATGATGCCAGCCATCCCCACTACGAACAGGAACTGCCATGACAGAGGGTTAAGGAACCAGACGCCGTCGGTCGGATAATTGGGCGGCGCGATCTGGTAAACGCCGGACACCAGCCACAGCAAGCCGGAGGCGCCGACAAGGAGGGCAAGGCTATATTGCGCAATCACCAGGAACAGCGGCAGCATCAAAAGCAACACGCCATACATGGATAGAATATTGTTGTAGCCAAGCTGATGGCCCATCGTGGCAAGCCCGATCAGCGCCTTTGCCGGCTGATCCATCAGGGGACCGATATTGATGAACGACATGAATTCCGGACGCTGCAGGTAAATGCCCGCCGCGCAGAAAATCGCGAGCGTCGCGATCGTCGTCAGAATATGGGTGCTATAAAGGGTTGCTGCCCGCCGCCACGCCTTCAGTGTCATCAGGAAACGGTTGCCGGGTTCGAACTTCGAGCCATAGGCAAGGCCGACGGCAATACCCGAGATCAGGACGAAAGCCTCGGCGGAATCGGAGAAGCCAAAGTTCTTGTGCGTGAGATTCTCATAGACCGTGCCTGGCACGTGATTGATGAAAATCGTCAACAGGGCAAGCGCTCTGAAAACATCGATACGGGTATCCCGCTGTTTCAGCTGAATCTGTGTCATGGCCTTCCCGTATTCCGATATGCAAGGTTGAATTTTACACGCCGCCGATCGGCGCGAGTGAGGCGTATGAATGTGGTGATTAATGTTGACATAGGACAAAAGTTGCGTTTCGGCTGATCAACTTTCGTTGAAAATTATAACAAACTGACCACGCCGTCATAGGTCAGCTTCAGTCCCATCAGCAAAATCATGATGTACATGAAGGGGTAGAAAATCTCCGGCCGCATGCGCTTGACGATCCAGGCGCCAGCGAATGTTGCAAGCGGCGCCAGCGGCAAAAGCACTGCCGAAGCCCTGAGATTTGCGGTGTCGAACTGCCCGAGCGCGAAATAGGGAATGACCTTCACGGCGTTGACAATCGCAAAGAAAATGACGCTCGTTCCATTATAAACTTTGGGATCCTGGCGCAGGGGCAGTGCATAGACCTGATAGGGCGGACCGCCCGCATGAGCGACGAAACTTGTGAAGCCGGCGAGTGTCGACCACAGCGTCGCACTCGCCGCATTGTGGGGCTGCGCCGTCGCTCGCTTTGCCGCACTGGTAAGCATGTAGCGGGCGAAAAAGATGATGGCGATGGCCCCGACAATGAGCTTGACCATGTCGTCCGTGACGATGGACGCGGTGAGCCAACCGATGCCAATGCCGACAAATGCGCCCGGCAGCATGAGCTTCAGCGTCTGGTTGTCGCGGTAGCCGCGCCATGACCAGAGGCTTGCGACATCCATGACGATGAGGATCGGCAACATGATCGCTGCCGCCTGCACCGGCGGCATCACCAGAGCCATCAGCGGCACGCCGACCTGCCCCATCGCCCCACCAAGACCGCCCTTCGACAAGCCGATCAGGATCGTTGCCGGAACGGCGGCAGCATAGAACCATGGGTTCATCAAGAGGTCGGGCATGTCAGGAAATCCGGCGGATGGGCGTAAATCTGTGTAACCCCGCACGTCGCGGTTGAGAAACGATTTTTGGAATTGTGCCCCGATTTCGATACACCGGCGCTTAACCCGCCTATGGCAACATGCCCATGAAGGCCGGGAGGACTGTTCAAACCGACTGCCTTCCTTTATGCCCCAATTTGATCACGAGCACTCGCTTTATGGGTGCGCCCAATGCATTCGAGAACGAAACAGGTTGCAGCCATGAACACCAAAACAACGCCCGAACGCTGCCGAATCGTTCTGATCGCTCCGCCAGCGGCCAGCGCCGAAGAACTTGTGAGGATTCTCGCATCAGCTTTATCGGGCGGCGATGTGGCCTCGGTCCTTCTTCCGCCCTATGATGTCGACGAAGCCCAATTCCAGACGCTTGCCGAAGCCGCGGTGCCGGTGATCCAGAACGCGGGCGCTGCTGCGATCATCGTCGGGAACACGCAGGTTGCGGGACGCGTGAAGGCCGACGGCCTGCATATCGAAGGCCCTGCCACCGCCATTGCCGATGCCGTGTCGCGCTTCTCTCCAAAGCTCATCGTTGGCACCGGCAACGTCAAGAACCGCCACACGGCGCTTGAGATGGGCGAAGCCCAGCCGGATTATGTACTCTTCGGCAAAATCGGCGCGGATACCAAGCCCGAGGCGCATCCACGCAATATCGAGCTTGCCGACTGGTGGGCGGGGATGATCGAGATCCCCTGCATCATCCAGGCGGGCAACAATCTCGAAAGCATTGTCGACGCCGTTTCGACCGGCGCGGAATTCATTGCCCTTGGTGCCGCCATATTTGAAGGAAACAACCCGGAATCGGCAATCCGGGAAGCCAACAGGCTCCTCGACCAGCACGCGCCGAGATTCGAGGAATGAGATTTATGGGAGCAAGGTCGCTAAACCTTATCCGCACGGGCGCAGTGCTTGCCTTTTCAGGCATCGTTACTGGCGCCCCGGCCCAGACGGCGCAGCCCGTGCCGACTGCACCGCCCCCGGCCGAAGCGGTTAAACCTGCCCTTGAAGATCCCAAGCCAGCGCCTTTGCAACAGGAACTTGGCGCACCCGTCACATCCACCAAGCAGGACAGGCCAAAATCGGCCGGTGACAACAATTCGGCCGAGCCTATCAATCCGACCCGATTCGGTCAGGCGCCGGCCGACGACGCCTTTGGCGCTTACCAGCGCGGCCTCTACAAGACTGCCTACAACCTTGCGCTGCCCCGCGCCGAAGCCGGTGACAGCGCTGCACAGGTGCTGCTTGCGGAAATATTGGCGCGTGGCCTTGGAACGCCGGTCAACATGGCAGAATCCGCCAAATGGTATGGCAAGGCCGCCGAGCAGGGCGTACCCGAAGCGCAATTCCGCTATGCAGCCATTCTGCTCCAGGGACGATATGCCCCGAAGGATCCGAAAAAGGCCAAGGAACTGACCAAGGCGGCGGCAGATAAGGGCAATGCCGCAGCGGAGTTCAACTACGGCCAGATCCTCATGCAGGAGCGCCCGGGCTCTGCCGGCATTGAAAATGCCTATCCCTGGTTTCTGAAAGCCGCAGACAAAGGGCTTGCCGATGGCGAATATGCGGTAAGCCAGGTGCTGGCCAATGGAACGCCGACGATTCCGCGCGACATGGCGAAGGCGCGGGAATATCTCATCAAGGCCGCAGTCAAGGGTTACGATACGGCGCAGCTCGACCTCGGTAGCTGGCTCGTCGCCGGGCTCGGTGGTCCGCACGAATACAAGGCTGGCTTCGGCTGGATGCTGCGGGCAGCAACGAGCGGCAATGTCGCCGCCCAGGCGCGGCTTGCAAAGCTCTACCGCGACGGCATCGGCGTCGAGGGCGATTTTATCAAAGCTGCCGCGTGGTACATCGCCGCCAAGCGTGCTGGCCTCAACGATCCCGATCTTGAATCCTTCATGGACGGTCTCGACGACGATCAGAAAAGCCAGGCCATCGCGGAAGCCAACAAGCTGCAATTCCGCTAGAGCCTTGCCTGTTCACATGGAACTGGTCGAATTCATTGCGTTGACGGATCGTACATCCCGGTCGTAGCTTCGCTCCATCCGCATAACCAAGCGATGGGAATTCGAAATGCCACTGATCAACCGTGCTCATGAAATGCAACAACACGTCGCCGAGTGGCGCCGTCATCTGCATGAAAACCCGGAAATCCTCTACGACGTGCATGAGACGTCGCGATTTGTCGCCGAGAAACTGCGAGCGTTCGGCTGTGATACGGTTGAGACCGGGATAGGCCAGACCGGGGTTGTCGGCATCATCCGCGGACGCCATGGCGATGGTCCGGTTCTCGGGTTCCGCGCTGACATGGATGCCCTGCCGATTGCCGAGGAGAGCGGCAAACCATGGGCATCAAAAACACCCGGAAAGATGCATGCCTGCGGTCATGACGGTCACACTGCAATGTTGCTCGGGGCAGCGCAGCACCTTGCCGATACACGCAATTTCAAGGGTTCGATCGCCGTCATCTTCCAGCCGGCCGAAGAGGGTGGCGCCGGTGCCCGTGCAATGATCGACGACGGCATGATGAATCGCTTCGCCATTCGCGAGGTCTACGGCATGCACAACGCCCCCGGGCTGCCCCTTGGTGAATTCGCCACCCGCAAGGGCTCGATCATGGCCGCGACGAACGAATTCGAGATCACGGTAACGGGGCGTAGCGGCCATGCTGCCAAACCGCACTCGGCGATCGATCCGGTGCTGATCGCCGCCCACATCATTATTGCGCTACAGTCCATCGTGTCACGCGAGACCGATCCATTGAAGGCGCTGGTCGTATCCGTGACACAACTCAATGGCGGCGATGCGTCCAATGTCATCCCCGACCGCGTCAAGCTTGGCGGCACGGTGCGCACACTCGTGCCGGAGATCAGGGAACTGGCGAAAAAGCGCGTGACCGAGATTGCCGAAGCCACCGCATCCGTGTTCGGCGGCAAGGCGGACGTCGTCTACCACGACGGATATCCGGTCACCTACAATCATGATCGCGAGACCGACTTTGCCGTTGGCATTGCCCAATCCATCGTCGGCGCAGCGGCCGTAAGCAGCGATATGCCGCCGGTCATGGGCGCGGAGGATTTTTCCTACATGCTGGAAAGTCGCCCGGGCGCCTTCGTCTTCATCGGCAATGGCGACACGCCTGCCCTTCACAATTCAGCCTACGATTTCAACGACGACGCGATCCCCTATGGCATCAGCTATTGGGTTTCGCTGGCCGAAACCGCGCTGGCCGCTTGAGCTGCGACCGATAAGAACAGGGCGCATCCTCAAGCAGTTTGCGCCCTCTCTCTTGCCTATTGTGTGAAATTGTGGTCTTGGAGGCGCCAATATTTGGCCTAGCCGGCGAAATCGGCGCCAAGTTCCAACAACAATCCGGATAGACAAATGAAAATCAACGGGAATGAAATCCGTCCAGGCAACGTGATCGAGCACGACGGCGGCCTTTGGGTTGCGGTCAAGACGAATGCCGTGAAGCCCGGCAAGGGCGGCGCCTACAATCAGGTCGAGCTCAAGAACCTCATTAACGGCACCAAGCTAAATGAGCGCTTCCGTGCCGCCGAGACGGTTGAGAAGGTCCGCCTTGAGCAGAAGGATTTCTCGTTCCTCTACGAACAGGGCGAAGCGCTGATTTTCATGGACACCGACAGCTACGAACAGCTCGAATTGCAGAAGGACTTCGTTGGCGATCGCGCCGCATTCCTGCAGGACGGCATGATGGTTACGGTCGAACTCTATGACGAAAAGCCAATCGGTATCTCGCTCCCGGATCAGGTCACCCTGGCGATCACCGAAGCCGACCCGGTCGTGAAGGGCCAGACGGCAGCATCGTCCTACAAGCCGGCGCTGCTCGAAAATGGCATTCGCGTTCTCGTTCCGCCATTTATTTCGTCGGGCGAGCGCATCGTCGTCGACACCAACGAAATCACCTATATCCGCCGCGCCGACTAAGCCGACCCCGGGTAGCCGGCTCCGCTGGCTTCCCTATTTGATCTTACGGAGACATACCCCGAATGGCGCGTTCAGCGATACTCAATGTAATGGTTCAGGCCGCCATGAAGGCGGGCCGCTCACTGGCGCGCGATTTTGGCGAAGTGCAAAACTTGCAGGTGTCGCTCAAGGGTCCGGGCGACTATGTGAGCCAGGCCGACAAGCGCGCCGAAGAGATCGTCTACGCGGAACTCCGCCGCGCCCGTCCCGACTACAGCTTCCTGATGGAAGAATCCGGCGCGGTTGAAGGCAGCGACGGCCAGCACCGCTGGCTGGTCGATCCGCTCGACGGCACCACCAACTTCCTGCATGGCATTCCAATTTTTGGCGTATCCATCGCCCTCGAACGCCAGGGACAGATCGTTGCCGGCGTGATTTTCAACCCGGCCATGGACGAGCTCTATACTGCCGAGCGTGGTGGCGGGGCATTCCTGAATGATCGCCGCCTGCGCGTTGCCGGCCGCAACAAACTGGTCGATTCCGTCATCGGCACAGGCGTTCCACACCTCGGCCGCGGCCACCATGGCAATTACCTTGTCGAACTGCGCAATATCATGGGCGAGGTTTCCGGCGTGCGCCGCATGGGCGCCGCCGCCCTCGATCTCGCCTATGTGGCCGCCGGCCGCCTTGATGGTTTCTGGGAAAGCGGCCTTTCCCCGTGGGACATCGGCGCCGGCATCATTCTCGTTCGCGAGGCCGGCGGTTTCGTCACCGACTTTGACGGCGGACAGGATGTGGTGGAGAGCAGTTCGATCGTCGCCGGCAACGAAGCCATCCAGAAGGCGCTCGTCAAGGCGCTGAAAAAGCCGATCTAAGGTCGGCAGTTTAAGAAGCGCCCCAGAGGCTGGAGTAGGTGCGTTGTGGCGTGAGGTGGCTACCGTCCGGTAGTCGAGCCTTTTTCCGTGCCGGATGTCGTAACCACATCGAACAGTGAAAAAGCCTTGCTTTGCTTAGGCCATGCCTGTTGCGTGCTCAGGATTAGGGTCGGACCTGTTTAATTTGCCGGGCGTATGAAACGCGGAACCTCTTCAATCTCCGGTACATTTTGTGGAAATACTCTGTTTCCACTATCTCCTCCACCAACCTTGAATTGATGCAGCAATAACAAATTCAAGCGTTACCTCATTGCACCTTCCATTTTCACCTCGATTTCGGTTAGGGTCGCGGCAAATTCGGTTTATGCGACGCGGAGACGATGCGATGGCAGATTTCAGTTCGACCCGCCAGGGTCGGGATGGCGAAGAATACGATCCCTACCGGCTTTCAAGCCCGCGGTTCGTCCTCTTGTCCATGGCAATATTTCTGGCGATCGTAGCATTTCTTGCCGCTATCCTGTTTCGGCAGATCTCGGTGTTCTACGTCACGAACCCGGGCCTCAACAGCCTGATCATCGGCGTACTTGCCATCGGCATCCTTCTGGCCTTCGGCCAGGTCATCCGGCTCTTCCCGGAAGTGCGTTGGGTAAACTCCTTCCGCCGCGGCAACAGCGATCCAAATGCGCATCCCGTCATGCTCGCACCGATGCGCGCCCTCATCGGCCGGCGCCAGTCCATGGCTCTGTCGACCAGCGCCATGCGGTCGATGCTGGATTCCATCGCGGCGCGCCTCGATGAAACCCGCGACATTTCCCGCTATCTGATCGGCCTGCTCGTCTTCCTCGGCCTGCTTGGCACGTTCTGGGGCCTGCTCGAAACGATTGGCTCCATCGGCCAGACCATTCAGTCGCTGGATCCGCGCGCTGGCGACGCGAACAGCGTTCTCGACTCGCTGAAAGCCGGGCTACAATCCCCGTTGCGCGGCATGGGCACCGCTTTTTCGTCCTCTCTCTTCGGTCTTTCCGGATCGTTGATCCTCGGCTTTCTCGACCTGCAGGCCGGGCGGGCGCAAAACCGTTTCTACACAGAGCTTGAAAACTGGCTTTCCAGCGTCACCGACCTCGGCTCGGATCTGCATGCGCTCGACGCCGCCAGCACCGGTACGAGCGACGAACTGCGCGCGCTGGCTGAACGCCTGCAGAATATCCAGGAGAGCGGCGGATCGAGCCAGCGCACCACGGCGGCGCTGGCGAGCCTTGCCGAGGGAATTCAGGGGCTCGTCAAGAACATGCGCTCCGAACAGCAGATGATGCGCGACTGGGTGGAGAAGCAGGCTGACGAACAAAAATCCATCCGCCAGACGTTGGCGAAACTTGGCGATGCCATTGCCCGCGACAAGGCCAACTGAGCATGGGACTCGGTCGCAATCGCAAGGCCATCCGCCACATCGACTACTGGCCGGGCTTCGTCGATGCCCTGTCGACGCTGCTCCTGTCGATCATGTTCCTCCTGTCGGTATTCGTTCTGGCGCAGTTTCTGCTCAGCCAGGAAATCACCGGCAAGGACGCTGTCCTCAATCGCCTCAACGCACAGATCAACGAGTTGACGCAGCTTCTTTCGCTGGAACAGGGCAACAAGCAGGACCTTGAAGATACGATCGCAAACCTGCAGGCGTCCCTCACCAATGCCCAGAGCGAGCAGTCGCGCCTGCAGGCGCTGCTGTCGCAGGGCGCCGGCGCCGGCGCTGCCGCCGAAGGCAAGATCAACGAGCTTTCCACGGGGCTTGAAAACGAAAAGCAGATCAGCGCGCGTGCGCTCTCGCAGGTGGAGATTCTCAACCAGCAGATATCCGCCCTGCGCAAGCAGATCGCAGCACTCGAAGACGCGCTCAATGCGTCGGAGTCCCGCGACAGGGAATCGAATGCCAAGATTGCCGATCTCGGCAAGCGCCTCAACGTCGCCCTCGCCCAGCGTGTCCAGGAGCTCAATCGCTATCGCTCGGATTTCTTTGGCCGGTTGCGGGAGATCCTTTCCGACCGCGAAAACATCCGCATCGTCGGCGACCGCTTTGTCTTCCAGTCGGAAGTCCTGTTTCCGCTCGGGTCGGCTGTCCTCAATCCTGCCGGATCGGAAGAGATGAAGAAGCTTGCCGTCGCCCTGATCGAGCTTCAAAAGGAAATTCCCGACGATATCAACTGGGTGCTGCGCGTCGATGGCCATACCGACAACATTGCGCTGTCGGGCAGCGGCCAGTTCAAGGACAATTGGGAGCTTTCCTCCGCTCGCGCCATTTCGGTCGTCAAGTACTTGATCGCCAACGGCGTCCCGGCAAACCGGCTCGTCGCGGCGGGCTTTGGCGAATTCCAGCCGCTTGAACCCGGCGATTCCACGGAAGTCCGTGCACGCAACCGGCGCATCGAACTGAAGCTCACCGAGCGTTAAGCCAGCTGGAGCACGTACTGCCATTTAAGCAGTGCATGCTCTAAAAGCTATTCGGCAGCGCCCTTGAAGGCGTCGGACCCGGCCTCGAACTGCAACTTGGCGAGGCCGGCATAGAGGCCGTTCTGCTTGACCAGCGTCTGGTGTGTTCCTTCCTCTACGATCCTGCCGTTCTCCATGACGAGAATCCGGTCAGCCCTGAGGACCGTGGCCAGACGGTGCGCGATGACCAGCGTCGTGCGGCCTTCCATCAAGTGGTCGAGCGCCTTCTGCACCAGCATTTCGCTTTCGGCATCAAGCGCCGAGGTCGCTTCGTCAAGCAAAAGGATCGGCGCATCGCGCAAGATGGCGCGGGCAATGGCGATACGCTGACGCTGGCCGCCCGAGAGCGTCACGCCGCGTTCGCCGACTTGCGTGTCGTAACCATGATCGAGCGCCAGAATGAAGTCATGGGCGAGCGCCGATCTCGCGGCGTTCTCGATCTCCTCGGCACTGGCGCCTCGCCGGCCAAAGCCGATATTCTCGCGCACGCTCGTGGCGAAAATTGTCGTGTCCTGCGGCACGATTGCAATGTGCGAACGCAGATCGAGCGGATCGGCCTGACGCAGATCGACGCCGTCGATAGTTATGTTCCCGGAGACCGGATCATAGTAGCGGAGCAGCAGTGAAAACACCGTGCTCTTGCCCGCGCCTGAAGGGCCGACGATTGCGACGGTTTCCCCAGGCGTGATGGCGAAGCTGAGACCCTTCAATGCGGGTGCTGCAGGTCGGCTTGGATAGTTGAAATGGACCTTGTCGAAGACGACGCTGCCAACGGGCGGCTGCGGCAAAGGCACGGGATTCTTCGGAGCCGCAATTGCCGGCTCTTCGGCCAGGATCTCCATCAGCCGCTCCGCCGCTCCCGACGCCTGCGACAATTCCCCCCACACTTCCGATAGAGCACCGAGTGCGCCCGCCGCAAACACCGCGTAGAGCAGGAATTGGCCGAGCGTGCCCGGTGTCATCGCGCCGGAAAGAACGTCGCGCGACCCGAACCAGAGGACTGCGACCACGCTCGAGAAGATCATGAAAATTGCAAAGGCCGTAAGTATCGCCCGCGCCATGACCGAGGCGCGGGCCGCATCGAAGGCATCTTCCACCGATTTCGCAAAGCGGCGCGTTGCTAGCTTTTCATTGGTGAAGGCCTGCAGCGTACGCACGGAAATAATCGATTCACTTGCATAGGCCGTGGCATTCGCCAGCCGGTCCTGCGCGGCCCGCGATCGCCGGCGTACCGAGCGACCAAAGGCAACGAGCGGGATGATGATCAGGGGAATTGCCGCAATCACGAGGCCCGAAAGCTTCGGGCTGGTAATGACCATCATTACGATGGCGCCGAAGGCAAGGATCACGTTGCGCAGGGCAACGGAAGCCGTGGCACCCACGGCAGACTTGATCATCGTCGTATCCGCGGTCAGGCGCGAGACGATCTCGCCCGATTGCGTGCTGTCGAAAAACGCGGGCGAAAGGCGGGTCAGATGCGCGAAGACGTCGTGGCGAAGATCGGAAACGATGCGCTCGCCGAGGGTGATGACGAAGTAGTAGCGTCCCGCCGAGGCAATGGCGAGCAGCGCGGCGAGCACGACCAGCATGCTGAAATACGTATTGATGAAGGCCCCATTCACGTCGGAAAAACCATGGTCGATCATGCGGCGTACGGCGAGCGGCAGCGTCAACGTCGTTACGGCAGCGATGACAAGCGAAACCAGCGCACCGGCAATCATGCCCTTGTAGCGGGCCATATATGGGAAGACCCGGCGTAGCGGCTTCAACGAGCGCCGCTTTCTTTCCGCTTCTTCGAGAGCCAGATCGGCCATACTTGCTTGTTCCTCGTATCGGCTATGCGACTTTGCCGCCAGACGGCCTTGTTATTGCTTAAAGGCTGATGTATAGGCTCGCCAACAGTTTTGGAAGCCCACGGCCCTGTGACGTTTGGCTTCATCTCTACCAATCGGCTCCGGACCGGCTTGCCACATCGCTCGTGGCTCCAGTTTTGCGCCCTCTAGTTTAGGACAAGAAAGATGAAAGCCAAGATTCATCCCGACTATCACACGATCAAGGTCGTCATGACCGACGGCACCGAGTACCTGACGCGCTCCACCTGGGGCAAGGAAGGCGACACGATGAACCTCGACATCGACCCCACCACGCATCCGGCATGGACCGGCGGTTCGCAGCAGCTGACCGACCGTGGCGGCCGCGTTTCGAAGTTCAAGAACCGCTTCGCCAACCTCGGCATATAATATTTCCCATCCAACGGGATTTAAAAAACGGCCTCGCCAAGCGCGGGGCCGTTTTTCTTTTGTCGCGCGGCAAATATGGGGCTCGGCGAATTTGACAAGGACTTGATTCGCCAATAGCTTTTTCGCAACACCCCAGCCGACTTCAAAGGGAGGACTGCCCGATGACCGACGTAACAACAGGTGTAGGAACCGCATCGGCCACTCCGGTCGAGCCAAGTCTACACCGGGTCATGGGACCCTGGCTGCTGCTTCTCTTCATCGTCGGCGATATTCTCGGCACCGGCATATATGCGCTCACGGGGCAGGTCGCGAAGCAGGTCGGCGGTGTCGTTTGGCTGCCTTTTCTTATTGCCTTCATCGTCGCTGTCGTGACGGCGCTGAGCTACCTTGAACTCGTCACGAAGTTTCCGAAAGCGGCGGGGGCTGCGCTCTATACGCATAAAGCCTTCGGCATTCATTTCATCACCTTCATCGTCGCATTCACCGTCATGTGCTCGGGTATCACCTCGGCATCGACAGCCTCGCGCGCCTTCGCCGCCAATCTCTCCGGCGCATTCCAGCTCAATCTCGAAAGCGGGATTGGCATTTCGCTCGTGGCCCTCGCCTTCATGGCCGTGGTCGCCGCAGTCAACTTCCGCGGTGTCGGCGAGAGTGTGAAGGCCAATGTCGTACTGACCGTCGTAGAACTCACCGGTCTTTTGATCATTATCTTCATCGGCCTGATGGCGATTACCGCAGGACAGGGCGATGTCTCGCGCATCACGCAATTTGCCACAGCACCTGATTCAAGCGTGTTCTGGTCGGTCATGGCAGCGACCACACTTGCCTTTTTCGCCATGGTCGGGTTCGAGGATTCCGTCAACATGGCCGAGGAATGCAAAAATCCGACCCGGATATTCCCGAAGGTGCTGCTTGCCGGTCTCTTCATCACCGGCATCATCTACGTTCTCGTCTCGATATCGGCAATCACTCTCGTCCCACCGGCAGAACTTGGCGAAGGCGAGACGCCGCTCCTCAAAGTGGTGCAGGCGGGTGCACCGAATTTCCCGCTTTGGATATTCGGCTTCATCACCATGTTTGCCGTTGCCAACAGCGCGCTCATCAACATGCTCATGGCTAGCCGCCTCGTTTATGGCATGAGCCGGGAGCATGTCTTGCCGCCGCTCTTCGGCAAGGTGCATCCGGCGCGCCGCACGCCCTATCTTGCCATCGCCTTCACGACGCTTCTCGCATTCGGGCTGATCATGTTTGTCGGCGAGGTGCCGGCGCTCGGCGGCACGACGGCACTGCTCCTCCTCTTCGTCTTCACCATCGTCAATATCGCGGTGCTCATCCTGCGGCGCGAGACCGTGGACCACGATCATTTCCGCACGCCGACCTTTCTGCCCGTCGTCGGCGCCATCTCATGCGCTTTCTTCGCCGGCCCATGGACCGGGCGCGATCCTGTTCAATACAAGATCGCCGGCATTCTCATCGGGGTCGGTGTTGCCCTGTGGGTGATCACGGTCCTCATAAACCGCGCAACCGGCGTCAAGCCCGTGGAACCCACCATGGAGACCCTCGGCGGCGACGGCCCCATGAACTGACAAACAAAAATCCCGCCAGCCTTGCGGCTGACGGGATCTGATTGTTGCACTGAAAACGCGATCAGGCCGCACTGAGCTTGGCCAGAACCTCGTCGCTCACTTCGAAATTGGCATAGACGTTCTGAACGTCGTCATCATCGTCGAGCGTCGCGAGAAGGCGCAGAACCGACTGTGCTTTCTCTTCGTCGACCGGCGCCATGGTCTGCGGCTTCCAGATCGCCTTCACGGACTCTGCTTCACCAAGGGCACTTTCCAGCGCCTTGGAAACTTCGCCGATGTCCTCAAAGGCGCACAGGATGACATGGCCGTCCTCGTCGCTCGAAACGTCATCGGCGCCGGCCTCGATCGCGGCTTCCATGACCTTGTCGGCGCTGCCGGCTTCCGGCTTGTAGGTGATTTCTCCGACGCGATTGAACATGAAGCCCACCGAGCCGGTTTCACCCATGGCGCCGCCCGCCTTGGTGAAGGCAGCACGAACATTGGAGGCCGTGCGGTTGCGGTTGTCCGTCAGTGCCTCGACGATCACGGCAACGCCGCCCGGGCCATAGCCCTCGTAGCGGACTTCCTCGTAATTGTCGCCTTCGCCACCGGCGGCCTTCTTGATGGCGCGCTCGATATTGTCCTTCGGCATGGACTGCGCCCGGGCATTCTGCACGGCCAGACGCAGGCGCGGGTTCATTGTCGGGTCAGGCAGACCCTGTTTGGCAGCGACGGTGATTTCGCGCCCGAGCTTGGAGAAGATTTTCGACCGAACGGCGTCCTGGCGCCCTTTGCGGTGCATGATGTTCTTAAATTGTGAATGGCCTGCCATGGCACCCCTGCGTGCTTTGCTACGTTTGCTGATGTTTCACGTCAGGGCCCTGCAATTTGACGCTGCGGGCTGCACCTAGCGGAAAACATGCTGCTGGAATGGCGCCCTTATAGGGAAAATCCTATCGCGCGTCCAGCCACACTAAGAGCAAAGCTTGCATCCGGATTATCGTGTCAGCCGCACGCCGGGAAAGTTAGTCCGCGAAATGTCCGAGCAGAGGTCGACCCACTCGCAACCACCACACGCGTCGCGCGTCCTGCCCTTTTTGAACTCCCGGCGAAATGTCGAAAGCAGGGCAGCATCGAGTTCGATCGTGTCGCCGTTTTTCACTTGCCGCCCCAGCAATCTGCTCACTGCCGCAGCGGCTTTGGCATCGCGCTCGCGAACACTGTCCCATAGGCAATGCGGATCTGCATCGCCAAGCAGAGGGGCGCAGATATCGTCCGGCCCCTCGCC
Source organism: Phyllobacterium sp. UNC302MFCol5.2 (assembly GCF_000686005.1). NCBI lineage: Bacteria > Pseudomonadati > Pseudomonadota > Alphaproteobacteria > Hyphomicrobiales > Phyllobacteriaceae > Phyllobacterium > Phyllobacterium sp. UNC302MFCol5.2. The sequence continues at coordinate 1,721,111 of NZ_JMLL01000010.1, read as the reverse complement.
CAGTTCTATGGTTTCGCCCGCCACAAGTCGCTTGATGACCTCGTCATAATTGGCGGTGAACGCCTCGCTATAGCCCCTGCCGACATAGGTCAGCATGCACAGGAGATGGTGCGGGCGAAGCCTGACCGTCAACCGAGGCGAACCATGACCCCTGAGCGGCGCAAGGCTTCAATAACGGCGGCTGCCAAAGCCGACTTCAGAATGCCGCCGACGATGAACGGTGCGACGCCCGATACCCATGCGGTTTCAAGGCCGAAAAGGTGGACGAGCCAGGAAGCGCCGAGCACGAGGCACAATGCATTGCCGAGAAGCATGACCGCGAAGGACGACCACGGATTGCGGGTCAGACCGCGCTCGGCGAGATAGCCGACAAACGCCGCAACGACCGGGAACGCGAAGAGATAGCCAGCGGTAGGACCGACGAAGGGTGCCAGCCCGAATGCGCCGCCGGCGAGAACCGGCATGCCCATCATGGCTTCAATCAGCCAGGCGATGACCGTGAGGCCGCCGAGACGCCAACCGTAAAGGGCGCCCACCATCGTGACCGCAAAGGTCTGCATGGTTACCGGTACCGGGATCATCGGCACCGATGCCCAGGAGCTGACGGCAAGGAAGGCCGTACCTATCAGGACAGCGAGCGCCTTAAAGACCAGCGGCCGGTTGGCGAGCTTCAGCGGAACGAAAGCTTCGGTAAGTGTCGTATTCATCAACGTTCAGTCCTTGTTGTCAGAAAATTCCGGATCAGCATGGAGAAAGGTCAGTGGCTCTTCTTCCTCCTTCGCCGCGCCAGCATGTTAAGCGCTTCGACGAGAGCCGAGAAGCCCATTGCCGCATAAATGTAGCCTTTCGGTACATGGAAACCAAACCCGTCGGCGATAAGCGTCATGCCTATCATCAGGAGGAATCCGAGGGCAAGCATGACTATAGTCGGATTGGCGGCAATGAACCGCGACAAGGGCTCGGCTGCGAGCAGCATCACAGTAACCGCCGCCAGAACCGCGATGACCATGATGGCAATCTCGTCGGTCATACCGACCGCCGTGATGATCGAATCCACCGAGAAGACGAGATCGAGCAAAAGTATCTGCATAATCGCCGCGCCCATGGAAAGAGTTACGGTCTTGCCGATGACATCTTCCTTGGCATCTTCATGATCGACCGTATGGTGAATTTCCTTCGTCGCCTTCCAGACAAGAAAGAGACCGCCGGCGATCAGGATGAGATCCCGCCAGGAAAAACCATGTCCGAAGGCTTCGAAGACAGGTTCCGTCAACTGCACGATGATCGAAATCGTAAACAGCAGCACCAGGCGCAAGATCAGCGCAGCGCTGATGCCAAGGCGACGGGCCCGGGCCTGCTGCTCTTTCGGCAATTTATTGGTCAGAATTGAAATGAAGATGAGATTGTCGATACCGAGGACGACTTCCATCACCACAAGCGTGACAAGGGCAATGAGGCCCTCGGGCCGATAGATGAAATCGAAATGGGAAAGTAGCGCTTCCATGGGGGTCGTTCCTGTGTTGCTGTTGGCCCGGATGGTGCAAAATCAAGATAATAGATGTTCTGAAGTCTAGTGGATGCGCAGGTGGTGTTGGCACCTCGCAAGATCAACTCATTTCCAGAAGGAGGGGATCGTCTCCTCGAGGCGCGGCCCTATGCGCAGCGGCGCGATTTTCTCGGCAAGGCCGGTCCTGTCTGAAATTTCGACACCGACGCCGCAAATCGTCGCCTTGCCGCTTGCCGCCTCGAAACGTCCTTTCGGCACTTTGGAGAGGAAGCGGTTGAGCGGTTCCTCCTTGTCCATGCCGAGGGAGGAATCGTAATCGCCGCACATGCCGGCGTCGGACATATAGGCAGTGCCGCCATTGAGAATCTGCGCATCCGCCGTCGGCACGTGGGTGTGCGTCCCGACGACGAAGCTCGCGCGGCCATCGACGAAATGGCCGAAGCACTGTTTCTCGCTCGTCGCCTCGGCATGAAAGTCGAATACCGCCGCATCGGCCTGTTCGCCGAGCGGGCAGGCAGCAAGGATTTCCTCGGCGATGGTAAAGGGATCATGCAGGTCCGGATGCATGAACACCCGGCCCATGATATTGGCGACAAGGATGCGGGCGCCGTTCTTTGCGATGAAAAGTCCCGACCCCTTGCCCGCCGTTCCGAGTGGAAAATTCGCGGGCCGCAGGAAGCGCTCTTCGCGTGCGGCAAAGACCAATGCCTCGCGCTGGTCCCAGACGTGATTGCCGGTGGTGACGACGTCCGCGCCGGCATTGATCGTATCGTGGAAGATTTCTTCAGTGATGCCGAAGCCGCCCGCGGCGTTCTCGCCGTTGACGATGGTGAAATCGAGCTTGAGGTCGGATATAAGGCCGGGCAACTGTTCGTACACAGCTGTTCGCCCCGACCGGCCCACCATATCACCTAGAAAAAGTAATCTCACTTACACATCCCGGGTCGGCCGCCACCCTTGGCGAGCCGTGCATCATCGAATGGATTTATCCGTCCGATTGATACTGCGCAACCCGCTTTCCGTCAGGATGGCTTCGAGCGGCATGTCATGCGGCTCGTCCGGCACGATTTCCACCTCCTGGCAGTCGAACGCCACGCCGACGAGGCGCGGATTTAGCCCCTTGTCCTCAAGCCTGGCGATTGCCCGGTCGTAATAGCCGGCGCCATAGCCAATGCGGTGTCCACGTGCATCAAAGGCCGCGAGCGGAACCAGCATGAAGGTTGGATCAAGCACGGCGGCCTCCACAGGCGGTCCGGCCGTGCCAAAACCGGTCTCGACCATAGGCGCGCCACGCACGAGTTCGCGAAACAGGATCGTCTGCTTGTCGATGATGACCGGCAGGCATAGCCGGGCGCCGCGTTCACGCAAACCGAAAAGCAGCGGTCGCAAATCGACTTCGGACCGGATCGGCCAGAATCCCGAAACGATGGCATCGGCATCAAGGGCGAAGGAAGCGAGACCGATATCGGCAATGCGCATCGACCCCTCGATACGCGTCTCGGTTGTCAGCGCGTCGCGCCGTCCGAGCGCCTCGAGGCGAAGTTTTTTCTTCAACTCTTTGATGGGGGAGTGATGCGTCACGGCAAGACTTTGATGGCGTGAAAAACAAAAGTGGCGTCCACACAACCGATGGAGAAGTCGATCCCGGGAACCTACAAAGTAGGTGGGCGCCGTGTGAAGAGGCCCACGGGCCTCCTCAGGGACAGCTCCCTAAGGGATCATTAAGGCCCCGGGGAATATGTCTCTCCTGTCGAGAAGCGCAGAGCGCCAAGCCGAATATAGGACGGCGCGCGCAATTGCACCAGTACCGTCGCCGGCTAATTTCAACCTCTTGCCCCGACGCTGCGCCATCCCTAATCTCGCGGGCTCACGAAAGGAATGAACATGCGCTTTGAAGGCACGGCGGCCTATGTGGCCGACAAGGATCTAATGATTGCGGTGAATGCGGCGATCGCACTGGAGCGTCCGCTGCTCGTCAAGGGCGAACCCGGCACCGGAAAGACCGAACTGGCGCGCCAGATCGCGGCGGCGCTCGGGCTGGATCTCATCGAGTGGAACGTCAAATCGACGACGAAAGCGCAACAGGGACTATACGAATATGACGCCGTCAGCCGCCTGCGCGATTCCCAGCTTGGCGATGCCCGCTTCAACGACATTGCCAACTATATCAAGCCCGGCAAGCTTTGGGACGCATTCACCGCGCCGAAAAAGGTCGTTCTCCTCATCGACGAGATCGACAAGGCGGACATCGAGTTTCCCAATGACCTCCTGCAGGAACTCGACCGTAACGAGTTCTTCGTCTACGAAACCGGGGAGACAATCCGCGCTGCCCATCGGCCGATCGTCGTCATCACCTCCAACAACGAAAAGGAGCTGCCGGACGCGTTCCTGCGGCGCTGCTTCTTCCACTATATCCGCTTCCCCGATGTCGAGACCCTGGCGAAAATCGTCGAGGTGCATTATCCCGGCATCAAGCAAAATCTGGTCCGCGCCGCACTGACGCAGTTCTATGAGATCCGCGACGTTCCGGGCCTGAAAAAGAAGCCGTCCACCTCCGAGGCGCTCGACTGGATCAGGCTGCTTGTCGCCGACGATATAGCGCCGGAGGATCTGCGGACCGATCCGAAGAACATGCTGCCGAAGCTGCACGGCGCCTTGCTGAAGAACGAACAGGATGTCCACCTTTTTGAACGACTGGCCTTCATGGCGAGGAGGCAGGGATGAGCGTTGAAATCCGCCCTTTGGCGAAATCAGACGAGGCCGAGTGGCGGCGGCTGTGGACCGGATACCTGACTTTCTACGAGACGACGGTGCCGGAAGAAGTCTACCGCACGACCTTCGAGCGGCTTACGTCAGGCAATGACCACGAGTATCGCGGCTTCATTGCCGAACTCGATGGCAAGCCGGTTGGCCTTACCCACTATCTCTTTCACCGCCATTGCTGGAGCATTGAAAACGTCTGCTATCTGCAGGACCTTTTCGCCGATCCGGAGGTGCGAGGCAAAGGCATTGGCCGCGCACTGATCGAGGCTGTGCACGCGCAAGCCACGAAGGCAGGGGCGCATTCGGTCTACTGGACGACCAACCAGAACAATGCGACAGCGCGGCAGCTCTATGACCGTATCGCCAAGGTCACGCCGTTCATCAAATACGTGAAGACTGTCTGATGTTCATCCCCTTCTTCCTTGAGCTGAAGGCGGCGCGCATTCCCGTTTCATTGCGGGAATATCTGACGCTGCTCGAAGGCTTGGAAGCGGGGCTCGTCGACTATGATGTGGAAGGCTTCTACTATCTGGCCCGCTCCGCGCTCGTAAAGGACGAGCGCCACATGGACCGTTTCGATCGGGTCTTCGGCCATGTCTTCAAGGGCATCGAAGCGTTCGGCGGCGACGACGGCATCAATATCGCCAATCTTCCCGAAGAGTGGCTGCGCAAGCTTGCCGAAAAGCATCTCAGCGAGGAAGAAAAGAAACTCATTGAGGCTCTCGGCGGCTTCGACAAGCTGATGGATACACTGCGCCAGCGGCTTGCAGAGCAGAAGGGCCGGCACCAAGGCGGCTCGAAATGGATCGGAACCGCTGGCACCTCGCCTTTCGGCGCCTATGGCTATAACCCCGAAGGCGTGCGCATCGGCCAGGATGAGAGCCGACATCGGCGCGCCGTCAAGGTTTGGGACAAGCGCGAGTTCAAGAATTTCGACGACAGCGTTGAACTCGGCACGCGCAATATCAAGGTGGCGCTCAAGCGCCTGCGGCGTTGGATTCGCGAGGGTGCCGACGACGAGCTCGACCTTTCCGGCACAATCCGGTCTACCGCCGAACATGGCTATCTTGATGTCATAACCCGTCCAGAACGGCACAACCATGTTAAATTGCTCATGTTTTTCGACGTCGGCGGCTCCATGGACGAGCACATCAAGGTCGCCGAAGAATTGTTCTCCGCAGTCCGATCGGAATTCAAGCACATGGAATATTTCTACTTCCACAACTGCCTCTATGAGGCGGTATGGAAGGACAATCGCCGCCGCCACACGCAAAGCATTCCAACCATGGACGTGATCCATAAATATGGACCGGATTACAAGGTCATCTTCGTTGGCGACGCGGCAATGGCCCCCTACGAAATCTCGCATGCGGGCGGCTCGGTCGAGCACTGGAACGAGAAGGCCGGTGCCGCTTGGCTCGGGCAGGTACTCGACCAGTGGAAGAACGCAGTCTGGCTCAATCCGACCAAGGAAAGCTATTGGGATTATACGGCATCGACGGCCATGATCCGCACGATTTTCGCGCACCGGATGTATCCGTTGACACTGGCGGGTCTCGAAGCGGCAACCCGCGAGCTTTCACGCCGGCATTGAACCGGGGACCCCGCCCATACTTTGCAATCCAGCGGTGTTTATTGACATCCCGTTTTACCAGTCGTATTAGTCAAGTCATCAGATGACTTTAGGACTTTTGCCATGCAGCCCGCTGCGCGCACCAATCTTGCCGAAACGGCAGTTAATAATATCCGGGCGGAAATCACCGCCGATCGCTGGAAGATTGGCGACCGCATTCCTAACGAAGCGACGCTTGCAGACATGCTTGGCGTCAGCCGCGGCACCGTACGTGAAGCTGTGCGTGTCCTCGTAGCGCAAGGCTATCTCGAAACGCGTCAGGGATCGGGGACCTATGTTCTGTCCGTGATCGACACGGATGAAAGCCTGCTGCGGATGCGGCGGACCGGGTTGCGCGATCAGGTCGAGACCCGCTGTGCGCTCGAGGTCGAGGCGGCAAGGCTCGCCGCGGCCCGGCACAGGCCAGAAACGATAGCGCATCTGCGGCAGCTGCTCGCCGACCGCGGCGAATATGATCCGGCCGATCATGATCGCTATGTTCAGCGCGACCTCGCCTTCCATAAGGCCGTCGTGGCTGCTTCGAACAATCTCGCCTTCGTCGAAGTCTACGAGTTTTTCTCGGCCTCGATTCAGGAAGTCATCAAGGCGACCGTAACGGGCGAACTTCCGGAACCCGACATGGCGGCGCACCTCTCGATCGTCGATGCAATTGCCTCCGGCGATCCCGACCTTGCCGCGTCGACGACGCGGGCTTTCATGGCTCCCATCCTGGATGAAATTGACCGGTTGCTTGCATCATGAACCACATGCCATCGAAATCCCGCGCTGAGGCGGCCATCGGCGATCAACTGATCAACGCCGAAGCCGACAGCGTGCCGGAGCCGCGTGCGCCGCAATTTTCGAGCCGCAGCGTCGCCATTATCACCGGCCTCAGCCTTGTGCTCATTGCATTCAACCTCCGTCCGGTGTTTTCCAGCGCTTCGGCCCTTTTGCCCGAGATCATCGCGCAGACCGGACTATCGTCCTTCGGAGCTGGCGTCTTGACGACGCTCCCCGTCGTTTGCCTCGGCATCTTCGCCCCACTCGCGCCGAGGCTGGCCCAGCGCATTGGCGCAGAACGCACACTGCTCGGCGTGCTCCTGCTCCTTGCGCTCGGTACTGCGCTGCGCGGCCTGCAATCCTTACCCCTTTTGTTCATCGGTACCGCCCTTGCCGGCGCCTGCATTGCTATCGGCAACGTCTTGCTGCCGGGACTGGTAAAGCGCGACTTCGCCAGTCGCACCGGCCTGATGACGGGCCTCTATACGATGGCGCTTTGCGCCGGAGCGGCAACCGCGGCAGGCTTTACCCTTCCGCTGCAACGCATGCTCGGCGGCTCCTGGTCGCTCGCGCTCGGCGCGTGGGCCATGCCTGCACTTGTAGTGGCTGCAATCTGGTTCCCGCATGCATTCTTCCGCAAGGTCCGTACCAAGCATGCGGGCTTCAGGGTCGAAGGATTGTGGCGCGACCGCCTCGCCTGGCAGGTCACCCTGTTCATGGGGCTCCAGTCCGCCCTCGCCTATTGCATTTTCGGCTGGCTGTCGCCGATCCTGCGCGAGCGCGGCATGGATGGTGTAACGGCTGGGCTCGTCGTTTCCGTCTCGGTCATGGTCCAGGTCTTTGCCTGCCTTTTCGTGCCCTCCATCGCCGTGCGCTGCAAGGACCAGCGCGGCGTCAACCTTGCGCTCATTGCACTTGCCATCACCGGGCTGATGGGTTTCCTGTTCGCACCGCTATCGACCGTATGGGTTTGGGCGGTCCTGCAGGGGCTTGGACAGGGCGGTCTCATCGCCATCGCCATGACGATCATCGTCCTCCGCTCGCCCGATGCTCACGTCGCCTCGCACCTTTCAGGGATGGCGCAGTGCATTGGCTATATGCTTGCCGCGGTCGGTCCGCTGCTTGTCGGCCTGATCCACAGCGTCACGGGCAGCTACGCCGCGACTGCTATCCTGTTCGTGCTATTGGGCGTAGGGGTAGCCTTTTTCGGCTGGGGCGCGGGCCGCGCCGCGCATGTAAAAGCACGGACTATCGCAATTTAACAATTTCGGCATAGTATGCTACCAAGGTCGGAACCAACCGTGTTCCCCGGCATTTGTTGCGTAGCCGAAGGAGTTGAGTATTGGCGCCACGTGCGAACTGGAAAGGCTATCTCAAAGTAGCGGAGCTGAGTTGCCCCGTGAGCCTTTATACCGCCGCGTCGACATCCGACCGCATCGCTTTCCACACCATAAATCGCGCCACCGGCCACCGGGTGATGCGACAGTTCATCGACAGCGACAGTGGCAAACCGGTGGAAAAAGAGGACCAGGTCAAGGGATACGAAGTCGGCTCAAACGACTACATCGTCCTTGAGCCGGACGAGGTGGCAGCGGCCGTTCCCGAAAGCGACAAGACCCTCAATGTCGAGGCATTCGTGCCTATGGATGAGATCGACGATCTCTACTTCGACAAGCCCTATTATTTGACGCCTGGCGATAAACATGGCCAGGAGGCGTTCGCGCTCATCCGCGAAGGTCTGAAAGCCAAGAAAGTTGCTGCTTTTGCGCAGACCGTCCTCTTTCGCCGCGTGCGCACGCTGCTGATACGACCGGACGATGCCGGGCTGCTCGCGACGACATTGCAGTTCAATTACGCGGTGCGCTCCGCCAAGGAAGCATTCGACGACGTGCCCGAGATGAAGATCAAAGGCGAAATGCTCGAACTTGCCAAGCACATTATCGATACCAAGCACGGCACGTTCGATCCCTCGAAATATACGGACCGTTACGAATCCGCGCTCGCGGAACTCGTCAAGGCCAAGCTCGAGGGCAAGGCAATCCCGGTTCGCAAACCCCAGAAGTCGGAAAAGGTTGTCGATCTCATGCAGGCACTTCGCGAAAGCGCCGGCATGACGGCAAAGAAGGCCGCACCAAAGAAGGCGGCGGGTACCAAGGCAAAGGCCGAACCTGCAAGGCGCAAAGCAAGCTGAATCTGGGTCTGATCGATGGTTGCGCTCGAAACCTACCGGAAGAAACGCAATTTCAAGACCACGCCCGAACCCAAGGGCCGCAAGGCGGCTAGTGCCGGGAACAGCTTCGTTATCCAGAAACACGACGCCACACGGCTTCACTACGATTTCCGACTGGAGATGGACGGTGTTCTCAAGAGCTGGGCGGTGACGCGCGGTCCGAGCCTCGTTCCCGGCGAGAAGCGACTTGCCGTTCATGTCGAGGATCATCCGCTCGAATATGGCGACTTCGAAGGCACCATCCCCAAGGGCGAGTACGGCGGCGGCACGGTCATCGTCTGGGATAGCGGCACCTGGACACCCGTATTCGACGAGCATCGGGGGTATGCCAAGGGGCACCTCGAATTCGAACTCCATGGCAAAAAACTATCGGGCCGCTGGCATCTTGTCCGCATGCAGGGCCGCCCACGCGAAAAGCGCGAGAACTGGCTTTTGATCAAGGGCGAGGACGACGCTGCGCGCACGCCGGGTGATCCAGACATTCTTGCGGAAAAGCCGGAATCGGTGAAGACCGGGCGGGAAATTGGCGACGTCGCCGGCGAAACTCCGGGATGGTCCTCCAAGACCGGCAAGATCGACAAGAATGCCCCGAAAGCCCGGCCCGCAAGGAAAGCCGCTCCTGCGGTCGAGGTCAGTACGCCCGATCCCTCGACTATCAAAGGCGCGAAGAAGGCGAAGCTCCCTGTTTTCGTCGAACCCGCCCTGGCGTCGCTTTCGACAAAGCCGCCATCGGGGGAACGCTGGGTTCACGAGATCAAGTTCGACGGCTACCGGCTGCAGGCGCGGATCGAGGCTGGCCGGGTGAAGCTTCTCACCCGTACAGGGCTCGATTGGACCAAGAAGTTCGGCAAGGAAATCATCGCCGCGCTGCAGGAACTTGCGGTCGGCACCGCCTTGATCGATGGCGAACTCGTCGTCGAAGCTTCCGCCGGAGCCTCCGACTTTTCTGCGTTGCAGGCAGATCTCAGCAGCGACCGCACGGATCGATTTATCTTTTACGTCTTCGATCTTCTCTATCTAGACGGTTATGACCTTCAGGCTCTGCCACTCCTCGAACGCAAGGCGGTGCTGCAGAAGATCGCCGGTGGCAGCACGGGCATGGTGCGGTTTAGTGAGCATTTCGAAGGCGACGGCCAGAACATACTCTCCCATGCCTGCCGGCTCAGCCTTGAAGGCATTGTTTCGAAACTGCGCGACGCGCCCTATCGCTCGGGCAGGGTAAAGAGCTGGATCAAGGCGAAATGCTCGCAAAGGCAGGAGTTCGTCATTGCCGGCTATGTCCCTTCGACGACATCGCGCAAGGCAATCGGCTCACTCGTCATGGGCGTTTACAATGGCGACAAGCTCGAACATGTCGGGCGTGTCGGCACCGGCTACAGCACGGCCGTCGCCGAGGATCTTTTTCGTCGTCTTGAGCGTATCCGTCAGCCGGAAAGCCCGTTTGTCGCGCGTCTTGCCGCCGATGCGGCGCGTCAGGTGCGCTACGTCAAGCCACAACTCGTCGCCGACGTCGAGTTCCGCACCTGGACGGCCGACAACAATCTGCGTCACGCCGCCTTCCGCGGCTTGCGCGAGGACAAGCCGGCGCACGAGGTTGTCCGGGAGACGCCCAAAATGAATGGACAGGCAAAACCGCAGAGGTCCACCGTGAAACTCACGCATCCCGATCGCATCTACTGGCCCGACCAAGGCGTAACCAAGCAGGGACTGGCGGATTATTATACCGAGGTCTGGCCCTATATTTCGCCCTTCATCGTCGGGCGGCCGCTGGCGCTGCTGCGAAGCCCGGAAGGCATCACCGGCCAATCTTTCTTCCAGAAGCACGCGTGGAAAGGGCTCAATCCGAACATCGTCCTTGTGAACGACCCGATGGACAAGGATGAGGAGCCACTGATCAGCATCAAGGATCTGGACGGGCTGATCAGCCTCGTGCAGGCCGCCGTGCTCGAAATCCACCCCTGGGGCTCGACCGTAAAGGATTGGGAACGTCCGGACATGATCATCATGGATCTCGATCCCGGCGATGGCGTTCCGTGGGAGCAGGTCATAAGGGCGGCAGAGGAAACGCGCGAGCGGCTGGAACAGGCTGGCCTGAAGGCGTTCCTGAAGACCTCCGGCGGCAAGGGTCTTCATGTCGTCTCGCCCCTCAAGCCGAAAGCGGCATGGCCAGAGGTCAAGGCGTTTACAAAGGCGATTGCAGATTCGATGGCTGCCGACAGTCCCGGACTATACGTCTCCACCATCACCAAGGCAAAACGCGCCGGCAAGGTCCTCATCGACTACCTGCGCAACCAGCGCGGCGCAACGGCGGTCGCACCCTATTCGACGCGGGCACGAGCGGGCGCGGCCGTATCTATGCCGCTGGAATGGAGCGAACTTACCCCGGGAATTGGACCGGCTTACTTCACCGTCCTCAACACCCCGACGCGTATCGCCTCGTACAAGGCCGACCCCTGGGCCGATTTCCGCGCAGCAGCGGCGCCGATCGAAAAGCCGAAGGGAACGCGCGCGAAGAAGGCCTAGAAAGCGGCTCTAGTCGATTTCTTCGGCAATAAAGCCTGCTGTCTGGCGTTTCCACAGGCGGGCAAACAAGCCGTCAGTCGCCACGAGTTCGTCGGGCCTTCCCTCTTCGACGATGCGCCCCTGATCGAGCACGACTATTCGGTCCATCATGGCAATCGTCGAAAGGCGATGCGCAATGGCAATCACCGTCTTCCCACCCATCACGAGATTGAGCTTTTCCTGGATTGCGGCCTCGGACTCGCTGTCGAGCGCGGAAGTCGCCTCGTCAAGGATCAGAATGGGGGCATTTTTCAAGAGAACGCGCGCGATGGCCACGCGCTGGCGCTGGCCCCCGGAGAGCTTGATGCCGCGGTCGCCGACGAAGGCGTCGTAGCCCTTGCGGCCCTCACTGTCGGAGAGATCAGCGATGAAGCCATCGGCACTCGCCATCTTCGTCACCCTTTCGATCTCTTGCTGGGCCGCATCCGGCCGGCCATAGCGGATATTGTCGCCGACCGAACGATGCAGCAGCGCGACATCCTGGGCGATGACGCCGATGCTCTGACGCAGGCTGGACTGCGTTACGCTGCGGATGTCCTGGCCGTCGATCGATATCGCGCCATCCTTGATGTCGTAGAAACGCAGGAGCAGGTTTGCGAGCGTCGTCTTGCCGGCGCCTGAGAGACCTACGAAGCCGACCTTTTCGCCCGGCCGGATCGTCAGGGACAGATGGTCAATGACGGGTTTGCCCGACGCGTACGCGAAGCGGACGTTCTCGAATCGGATCTCGCCCCGGTCCACAACAAGCTCGGCCGCCTCCGGCCGATCGGTGATTGTCGGCGGTGTCGTCATGACCGGCATGGCGTCCTTGATCGTGCCGATCGCCTGGAAGACCTGCTGGCCCATCTGCAGGAATGTGAATGTGTGACCGGAGAAGCGGCTGAGAACATAGACGGCGGCCGTGAACTCGCCGATCGTAACGAAGCCGTCAACGAGGCCGGTAAAGCCGATCCACAGGATCGCTAGCCAGTGCATCATGTTGAGGACGACGACGATGACCTCAGCCGTACGGTAGATCCGCTGTTCGCTCTGCTGCGCCTTGATCGCCTTGCCGATTATGCCTCTGATGGCACCGGCCTCGCTGTCTTCCGCGGCGAATTGCTTGACCATCTGCATATTGGCGTAAAGATCGGTGATGGCGCCGGAAATCAGGCTGCGACGCCGCGCAGAGCGCCGTGAGCGCTCGGTAAAGACGGGCGCCAGCCTGACGGCGAGCAATACGTTGAGCGTGATCCAAACGATGGACGGCAGCGCAAGCTGCCAGGAGAGCGCGCTCAGCAGAACAACGGAGCCGACCATCTGCATGATGAATCGCGGGATGGACTGGAAGGCGGAAATGACCTGCTGCTGCACGGCTGACGCCACCTGCTGCAGGCGCGAAGCGACCTGGCCGGCATAGAGATCGTGGAAGAAGGCGAGGTCCTGCCGCTCGACCGCCCTGTGGCCCTGCCATTGAATGGCAGCCGGCATGCCGATCCCAAGCGTGTGCGAATTCAGCGTATTGACGAAAAAAGACGCGATCGGGATGACGGGGAAAAGCATCAGGCCGAGGAAGATCAGCAGCATTCGGTCGTTGTGCAGGAAAGCGACAGCGCCCTGCTGTGTGACGCCATCGACGATGACAGAAAGGCCCCAGACGATCGTCAGGTTCATGGCCTCGATCGCCATGGTGCAGAGGGCGAGCGTGATCAAGATGCCGCGAAACATCAGGACGAAGTGAAGAAGAACAGCCACTGGCCCCTTGGACGGCAGGGGCCTGTAGGGGATATCGAGTGGCCGGATCAAATTCTCGAAGGGACGGTAGATTGCATCTGAAATTGACATGGCTCGATCGGACACCAGATGAGAAGGAGGGCGAAAACCTGAACCGCCGAATCGCATGCCGTCCGGCCATAGTCTCAATCTATATCAGGGGCCTGGAGTTCCCCTAAATTACGCCCGACATAGCCACGCCGGCATTCAGTTCGATCGTCCCGACAGACCCTTGATCAATCTGCTGATCAGCGAAGGTGAACTTCGGACAGGAGCAGGATAATAGTCACCAGTCTGTGGATCGTAACAGTCGATGTCGTGGCGGTGCGCTGTTTCAACGATAAAGGCCAAAGCATCCTGCAAACCGTCCCAGGTGACGTGGAGCGACATGAAGTCGTCGGAGATCGTCGACTTTATCGGGCTGAACGTCCATATCGTAGCTCCGCCCTGAGGAGAGATATCCGGATATCGCTTGAGAAGAGCATCCGCAAAGGCTTCAAGGCTCGGAGCGGCCTTTTTGTCCGTGCTTTCGGTTTTAGCATCCACCCATTCGTCAAAATTCGGATCACTAGGCGTCATGCCGGCGCTGGCAGCCCAACAATAAAAATCTGCTGACATATCAAATTGCCTTCTTGGCTCACGGCGTCAGCGATGGACGCCCAAATTGCTGATTGAAATTATTCATTCTAAAATTCGAAACCGTTCGTAGATAACAACAGAAATCGATCTTGCCTACCGTTTCTTCGTCGGCTTGCTGTCGCTCGCTATACTCTTGCGTAGCGCATCCATGATGTTGATGACGTTGCTGGGCGCCTCTTCCGTTTCCGCCGCCTTGGCCTTTGCCGGACGCTTCTTGCCCTTTTTCTTGGCCGCGATGATTTCGAGCAGACGGTCCTGCACCGGATCTTCGGCCATCTTCGGATCCCACGATTTGGTGCGCTCCTCGATGAGTGTCTGCACCAGTTTCATCAGTTCAGGATCGGTCTTGCCGGTAGGAATATCGCCGAAATAGGCGTCGCCGTCGCGAACCTCGTCGCCATAACGGAGCGTCCACAGCACGATGCCGCGGCCGCGCGGCTCTATCATGACCGCCCGCTCGCGGCGATACATGACAAGGCGGGAAATACCGACCCTTCCTGTCGCTACCATCCCTTCGCGGATGACGGCAAAGGCTTCTTCGCCGACGGGATCATCGGGCGTCAGGTAATGCGGCTTGTCGTACCAAATCCATTCGATGCTTTCGCGCGGCACGAACATCTCGATGTCGATTGTGCGCGTGCTTTCGAGCGCGACAGCATCGATCTCGTCATCCTCGAGCACCACATATTCGTCCTCGCCGCGCTGATAGCCTTTTACCTGATCGTCCTCGTCGATAGCCTTGCCGCTGACGGAATCGACATATTGGCTGACCACGCGGTTACCGGTCTTCCGGTTCAATGTATGAAACCGCACCTTTTCCTGATCGGTCGTAGCCGGAACCATCGCCACGGGACAGGTCACCAGAGACAGTTTCAGATAGCCTTTCCAGAAAGAACGAGGAGCCATGTCAACCTTTCCTTGCCGTCCAGCACGAAAGCTGCAAACAGCCGAATCGTTCCCGCATAATAACTATGGCAGTTTCGCCGCCAAAACCTCAAGCTTGTTGATCTGAGGCGGACTGGCGAAAAGTTCATCCGCCCGCGCCATCAAAGCTGCAGCAACCTTGCCGGAAAGATGGGCGTTCCGCGCGCTTTCATCCGGAAAGGCATCGAAGATTGCAAAGTTGCTCTTCCCCATCCGAATGCCGAACCAGGCGACGGTTCCCGCTTCTTCGTTGACGAGCGGCAAGGCGGATTTCAGAAAGGCCGCGACCTCTTCTTCCTTGCCGGGTTTTGCTTCGAGCGGAACATAGAGAGCAAGTTTCGTCATGGTCATTCCTCCCTTGACTGCGATGCGCGTCACTCGGCGCTGGAACAGTCTCGCCGCAATCACGTTTCTCGGCAATAGACATGTGGAGACGACGGTGAAGCGCGGATATGAAGATTATGCAGAAGAGCTTGGCCTGAAACTGGTCGATCCGGCAGATTTCACGTTAATCCGCACACCCTTTAAGAAGGGCTTCCGCTATAAGCGGATCGACGGCAAGCTGCTTTCTCCCAAGGACGAAGCCCGTATCGTGGCACTCGTCATCCCGCCGGCCTGGACCGATGTCCGTTGCTGCGGTAGCGCAAAGGGCCACATACAGGCTGTCGGGCAGGACGTACTCGGGCGCCGGCAATACATCTATCATCCGAAATGGGAGAACGTGCGCAACAGCATGAAGACCAACCGTTTGCTTGCATTCGGCAAGGCCTTGCCGCGCATCCGCAAACGGGTGATGCGCGACATGCGCAGCAAGCCGACATCCGGAAAACCACTCGCTGCCCTTGCCATCAAGCTGATCGACCAGAAGGCGTTTCGTGCCGGTCACGAAAAATATGCCAAGGATGGCGGCCGTGGCATCGCTTCGCTTAAAAGCACCGACCTCAAGATCGATGGCAATACTGCAAGCTTCGTTTTTGCCGGCAAATCCAAGAAAACCAATGAGATAACGATCAAGGATCCGTCTGCGGTCAAGCGCCTGAGGCTATTGAAGCGTCGGGGACGGCTGTTCCAGTACAAGGACGAGAATCGGTGGCGAAAGCTTCATGCCGGCAAGCTCAACGAATATCTGCGCGAGATTTCGGGTTCGAAGGTCAGCGCCAAGGACTTTCGCACCTTCCACGGTTCCGCACGAGCACTGGCCTTCCTGGCCGGTATCGAGGCGCAAAGTGAATCGGCGCGCAAGCGCGCTGTTGCGGCGGCTATGCGCCATGTCAGCGAATTTCTGCGCAACACCCCGGCCGTGACAAGGTCGAGCTACGTGCACCCGTTGATAATCGAAAGTTTCAACGCTGGAGAACTCGGCGGGGCCTTGCTGCGATCCCCTCATCGAAAGGGTTTGAGCGGCCCCGAGACCGGCCTGATGCGGCTCCTCGAAGGCGAACGCTAGATGCCGGATATGTGTTCAAGGGCGTTTGAGAAATTTGGAACCGCAGGGCGCGATTCCGCATTGCGGTAAGTGGGCCGCGGAAAAGAGGAAATAAATTCGATTTGCTGGCGCTCGGAAAATGCGCTTAGCTCACATCATGCCCAGCGGGAGGCGACCCGCAATCATGGATGTGTTCTCGCCTTATCTGAGGGAGCGTGTCATGGCCTTTTTGGAAATCGACAGACGCATATTTACCACCACTGATTGGGAAATCATGCAGCGCGCGCATAATCGCGCTTCGATTCTGCTAGATCGTTGCCCAAGGACCGATCCTCGGTGCAATGAACTTGCGCGAACCATTATCGCAATGTTCGAAAGCGGGATCCGCGACGAGGATGAACTGGCCGCAATGGCGGCAAACCGCGAACTGAGTTTTCTCGGTGCGCGCGGTCATTTCCAGAAACCCTTCCCGATCGGCAAAATCAAGCAAGGGTTGATGCCGGAGTCATTCACGGAACACTAGAGCCTTTACTCCGCTCGACAAGCAGCCGAGCGCCAAGGTCCGCCGCAGGTTCCGGGTAGGCGATTGCATAGCCCTGCAATGTATCGCAGCCAAGACGCCGCAACAATTTCGCGTGTTCGTTGGTTTCCACGCCCTCTGCGATCACTCCGATGCCGAGCGCCCGCGCTATTCCAACGATTGACCCGACGAGGCTCCTCTGCTCGGGCGAGATCGTGATTGGCATCACCAGGCGCCCGTCAATCTTCAGGCGCTTGGGTTTGAGTTTCAGGAGACCGATGATCGAGGCATGACCCGAACCGAAGTCGTCCACCTCGATGTCAATTTCCATTTGCTTCAGCAGGGAAATGTTGAGCAGGACTTCGTCTTCGAGCTCGTCGAGAAAGATCGTTTCCAGCAACTCGAACGAAATCGCATTGTGCGGAATCTGCAAAAGACGCAGCTGATTGATCAGCAACGGATCGGACAGGCGCGCCGCCGACGTGTTGACCGCAATGCGTGGCACCGCGATGCCGCTTTCCTGCCAGACCTGCCGGTCGTGCAGCACTGCTTGCAGCATGGCTGCATCGAGATCGGCCATGAGGCCGAGCGTATTTGTCACCTTCAGGAAGGCCTCGGGGCCAAGCACGCCGCGCTTGGGGTGTCGCCAACGGGCCAACGCCTCTATGCCGACGATTTCACGTGACTCGGCATCGATCTGGATCTGGTAGAAGGGCACGAACTCGCCGCGCTCAAGGCCCCGCTTCACATGTTCAGCAATGCGACGGTCCCGCGAAAGTTCGCTTTTGAGGTGCGGCGCAAAGAATTCAACACGGTTGCGGCCGAGCTTCTTGGCGCGGTAGAGCGCGATATCGGACTCGGCGAGCAGGCCCGAGGCGTTGCCGTCATTGACCCAGGCGACGCCGATGGAGGCGCCGGTCTGCAGCAATGCTCCGCCGTGGGATACGCCCTGCTTGAGGAGGCGCACGATATGCTCCGCAACGACTTCCAGCTCCCGGATCGTCGCGAAATCCGAAAGGAGGATGATGAACTCGTCGCCGCCCATGCGCGCAACAAAGCCGCCTTCCGGGACGACAGAAGCGATCATCAACGCCGCCGACTTCAGCACGGCATCACCGGCGGCATGGCCCGCCGTGTCGTTTACCTGCTTGAAATAATCGAGGTCGACATGGAGCACGGCAAGGCGCTCCCTTAAGGGATCGTTCGACAGTTCGGCAAGACGCCTGTCGAAGAACCGCCGATTGGGAAGACCGGTCAGATAATCGTGCTCGGCAGCATATTCGATCTGAGCGGTGCTGGCTTCGAGGGCAAGCGTCCGTGCTTCGGCGATCGCCTTCTGGTTCGACAGTTCGCGGGTAAGCATGACATCGGCGGTCACGTCCCACTCGGCGCCAACGAACGTGCCGCTGCTGCCATCGTCGTAATAATGCGCCCGCGACCTGATGTGACGAATATCTCCGTTCGGGAGTATCACCCGGAACTCCGATACGTAGTCGCTCTTGAGCTCGGCGGCTTCATTGAAGTCCTCCATGGCTCTTGACCGATCGTCAGGGTGAATCGCATTGATCCAAATTTCAGAGCTAACTCGTCGTTGCGTACCGCCGGTGCCATAGAGCCGGTGCATCTGTAAATTCCAGATCACCTCGCCGGTCTCGGCATTGTGCTCCCAGACGCCGATCTGCGATGCGTCGAGCGCTATTTCGAGACGACGAAGGATGTTTTGGAATTCTTGCTCTGATCGCGCCGGCTGCATCATCTTCTCGTTGTAGATCCACCCTCGCCACAACTTACAGCGTGGATTTCGGGTTCGCTACGATTATTGTCTCGCGTCATTCGGTCAGAGAAATTTTACGACTTGCCGTGCAAGGATGATTTTAACCTGGAAGCTTGGCGGATCGATGCTTGGAAAAGACGATGAGAATTTTCTGGATGCGGCGCTATTTCGATCGAGCCTGGTTCAGGTGTCTGCTCGTCGCCGCCTTGATAATCGGCGGCGGTATCTGCGGTGCATGGATCAGCAAGCTGGTTATCGTCTCGAGCGATCGGGCGGACATGCGCAGATACACCGATCAGGTTCTTGATCGAGCGGTTGACGTTTTTGCCGAAGTCGACGACATGCTCGCCGTTATCAACGGCTCTCCCTTTCCTTTCTGCTCGACCGAAGAAATCAGCTACCTTCGCGATATTCTGTTTCGAACGAAGTTCCTGAAGGACCTCGGACGGGTCAAGGACGGCGCTTTTCATTGTTCTGCGGTTTTCGGGAAGGGACGCAAACCAATGCCCCTGATCACGCATGATTTCGAAACATTGGACGGCAAACTGATCTACACGAAGGCGCGTCTTGCCATCTCCAACACCACCGCCCCGATCATCGGCACTGGCCACGCCAATGTCGTCCTCGACCCCCAAGCTTTCGAAACGCTGAAAAATCCCGACTACACGTTCAGCGTCATGTTCAATCCCGTTGGCATGCCCGAGACGATCGGTCTCTTCGGCACACTCAATCAAGGGGCAATCGGGAGGGTCAGGCCCTCCGGCGGCGGGAGGCAGGGCGGTACGATCTTTCGCAACGTCTGCAGGAAAACCGCCTGCGTAACGGTCAATGTCGAAGTCGGCAGGCTCGAGGCATCGGCGCAGCCCATGACGATCATTCTGACCCTGTTCGGAGCGGCGCTTGGCGGCGCGCTC
The DNA here is from genome assembly GCF_000686005.1 of Phyllobacterium sp. UNC302MFCol5.2. Lineage (NCBI taxonomy): Bacteria > Pseudomonadati > Pseudomonadota > Alphaproteobacteria > Hyphomicrobiales > Phyllobacteriaceae > Phyllobacterium > Phyllobacterium sp. UNC302MFCol5.2. Next base: position 1,701,708 of record NZ_JMLL01000010.1, on the reverse strand, counting down.
GGAGTGATCCTCATCCTGCTACGGCGCAACACGATGAGCATGAAGGCACGCCTGCAACAGGCGATCGCGCGCAAGCGGCTCACAGTCGAATATCAGCCCATCGTCGATATCGTCACCGGAAAACCGGTGGCGGCGGAAGCGCTGGCGCGTTGGCGCGACAATGGCGAAGCAATTTCGCCGGATGTGTTCATTTCGGTTGCGGAGAAGTCAGGCCTGATCAATCGTCTGACGACCTGTATTATCGAACACGTCCTGGACGACATGGCGGCGTTTCTGGTGGCCAATCGGAATTTTCATATCAATATCAATATATCCGCTGCCGACCTTTTCGATCGACAGTTCAACGACTGGCTCGCGGCCCGGCTCAAGGCGGCAAACGTTGCCAGCGACCAGATCCTGCTCGAAATTACCGAGCAATCCACCGCCAACTCCAGCGATGCAATCGCCGCGATACGGCGCTTGCGGGCGCGCGGGCACAAGATTTTCATCGACGACTTCGGAACCGGCTATTCGAGCTTGGCCTATCTTGGCGAACTGAGCGTCGATGGCATCAAGATCGACCGCTCCTTCACCCGGACTATTGGAACCGGGTCGGTGTCGGTTTCGATCATCCCTCAAATCATCGGCATGGCCCATGTGCATCATCTCGCCATCGTCGTCGAGGGCATCGAAACAGAGGCGCAGCGCGACTATTTTGCCGCTCTCGTGCCGAAGGTGGATGGGCAGGGATGGCTGTTCGGCCGGCCGACCACTTCGGCAGCCATCCGAGAAATGCTGCACGCATCGCGCGAACAATCTAATGCAACTTCTGATATTTAACTTAAATCAAGCATGTTCGGATTAATTGTTGATCGATCATAGTTTGTTCATTTCGTCCGAGTGATTCTGCTATCATCGGGGTATTGGGGACGGCAAACGATGAAATTGACAATCCTGGCAGTGGCTGCTGTAGCACTTCAACTGCTCGCGGGCAGCGCTTCGGCGGAAGCCCTAAAACTTAGAGTTGCAACGGAAGGCGCATATCCGCCGTTCAATTCCATCGATGCCAATGGCAATCTCGTGGGCTTCGACGTTGATATAGCCAAGGCTGTCTGCGAGGACATGAAGGCCGACTGCACCCTCGTTGCAATACCCTGGGATGAGATTATCGGCAGGCTGGAAAACAACGAATACGACCTCGTCGTAGCGAGCATGTCGTATACCGATGCCCGGGCCGCGCGAATGGAGTTTTCAAGCTCCTACTATCGTTCGCATTCGGCGTTTGCAGGAGACCCGAACCGATTCAAGGATGTTGCGCCCGCCGCCCTGAAGGGCGTGCGCATCGCGGCCGGCAAGCAGACGATCCAATCGGAATATCTGGAGAAGGCCTATAGCGAGAGCAAGATCGTTTTGACCAAGGACGAGCCGGAAGCGCAAAAGCTGCTGCAGGCGGGCGAGGTCGATCTGGTGCTGGCGGATTCCATCGACCTGCTGACCTTCCTGCAATCGCCGAACAATTCGAAGTTCGACTATGTCGGCGATCCGGTAACCAACGGCTTTCTCAAAAGCTCGGCGCACATCACCGCCCAAAAGGGTAATGTGGAATTGATCAAGAAGGTCAACGAGGCGCTCGATCATCTCCGGCTGAACGGGACGTATGATCGTATCAACAACACTTATTTTCCCTTCAGCATCTACTAGGTAAAACCGGCAATGGCAGCGCGCAGGAGAGGAGTGCAGATATCGATGATCACGGCCGGAAGGCTGCTGATCGGATTCGTGCTCCTTTACGCCATAGTTGCCGCAGGCGTTTCCATCGTATTCCTGCGCAAGATCGAGAACGATGCGCGCTATACCCAGGAACAGCAGCTGCCGCTGGTCTTGAGCCAGAACCGCAACGCCATCAAGGTCGAGCGGCTGGCGTCGCTGGCGCGTTCGATTTACCTCGCGAAAGACCGCGAGCTGGAACGACAGCTGCAATTGCAGACGCATGTGCTTGCCCAGAGCTTTACGCTGGATGAAAATGATCAGTTGGCAAAGGGCGTCCAAAAGGTCAGCAGCCACGTCAAGCAGATCGTCGCCCTGCGCGATCAGGTTCGCAAAATGGATGCCGGCGATACGAGTCCCGACCCCGCCGTTCGAGCGGAGCTGGAGCGGCAGGCCCTCGAAACCTACCAAAGCGCCATGCGGGTAACCGATGAGCTCGGCCAATCCATCGTCAGCGACGCCGCGGTTCTCGCCTATGGCATGTCCGGCGATATCCAGCGGACGGCGAAGATGATCCAGGTAGCGTGGATCATCATTCTGACGCTGCCGGTTCTCATTGCTGTCGGCGCGATCTATGTCGTGGCAAGGCACATAATTCGCCCCATAAATTCGGCCATCGAAGGCCTGCGCTCCATCGACCGCCACGAAAAGCGCAGGCTCAGACTGCGCCGGCCGCTGTTCCGTGAGTTGTCGACGATCAACGAGGCTATCGAAGCCTATGGCCACGTCTCACTCGATCTGCTGCGGACCAATTCCATCCTGCAGGCGCTTTCCGAAGAAGACGGCCTGACGACCCTTGCGAACCGGCGCAGTTTCGAAAAGCGTATCGGCGAAGAGTTTGCCAAGGCGACGCAGAACGACACCGATCTTGCAATCCTCATGGTCGACCTCGACCACTTCAAATCGATAAACGACCATTACGGCCACCAGATGGGCGATACCTGCCTGAAAATGACAGCGAATGTCCTGCGCAGCATCGGTGCCGAACGCGATTGCCACGCGGCTCGCTACGGCGGCGAGGAATTTTCCCTGGTCTTTCCAGATTGCGATTTGCAGAGCGCGATTGCCGAAGCGGAAAAAATCCGGCTGTCGATCAGCAGCCTTATCATCACCTCAAGCTACGATGAAACCATCCGTATCACCGCCAGCGTCGGTGTGGCGACCATAAAAAGCGGAAGGTTCGAGACTGCGGCGCAATTGCTCGAGAATGCCGACCGGGCGCTCTATCTTGCCAAGCACAGCGGACGCAATATTGTGAAATCCCTTCCTTTGCCCGGCAGGGCCGATTTGAAACCGCTGACGGCCTAGACCAATTCTCGGGAATCCCGCCGATGCCAACGCTCTATTCCCTGAAGCCAGCCTTCCAGAACCTGCTGCGGCCGCTCGTCGGTCGCCTGGTCGCGCGCGGTGTCACCGCCAATCAGGTCACCCTCGCGGCAGCCGTGCTTTCGGTCCTTGCGGGAGCGGTGGTGGCACTATTCTACGACATCTTCGTCGTCTTCTGGCTGCTGCCCGTCGTCCTTTTCGTGCGCATGGCGCTTAACGCGATCGACGGCATGATGGCCCGCGAGTTCAGGCAGGCTTCGAAACTCGGTGCCTATCTTAACGAACTCGGCGACGTCGTCTCGGACGTGGCGCTCATCCTGCCCTTCATGCTGGTCGGGCCATTTGCGCCGCCCGGTGTCGTCACCTTTGCTATAGCTGCGATGCTGACCGAATATGCCGGCGTCCTCGGCGTGATGACCGGCGGGGGCCGCGGCTATGACGGACCCTTTGGCAAGAGCGACCGTGCCCTGGCACTCGGCGTCATCGCGGCCCTCATCGGCAGCGGTATCATGCTCCCTTACTGGTTCGGCTGGATCTTTCCTCTTATGGCGCTCCTTTCGGTCTACACCATGATCAATCGCGTTCGCGCAGGCTTGCGGCGCGCGGAAACGGCGGCATCCTGAATGATCTCGTTGGCGGAACACGAAGCGACGACCGAGAACGCCAACGGCAGCACTGCGCCCGGCGCAGCCGAAGAGCATTTCTTTCGCACGCATGACGGAACGGAACTCTTCTATCGCAAATGGCCGGCGCACAGCGGGACGGCCAGAGGCGCAATCGTTCTTTTGCATCGCGGCCATGAGCATGGCGGGCGTGTCGCCCACCTTGTCGGCGAGCTTGGTCTCGATGATTTTGCATTCTATGCCTGGGATGCCCGCGGCCACGGCCGTTCTCCTGGAACGCGCGGCTTTTCTCCATCGTTCGCAGCTTCGGTACGCGATCTCGACAGTTTCGTTCGGCACATCATTGCCCGGGACGGTTTTGCCATGGAAGATATCGCGGTCGTCGCCCAATCGGTTGGAGCAGTTCTCGCGGCAAGCTGGGTCCATGACTATGCGCCGCCCATCCGCGCACTCGTTCTTGCGTCGCCGGCCTTCAGCGTAAAACTCTACGTTCCCTTTGCCCGGCAAGGCATCTCGCTCTGGCAAAAGCTGAAAGGCCAGTTCTTCGTCAATTCCTACGTCAAGGCCAAGTTCCTCACCCACGATCCCGAGCGCATCGCCTCGTTTGAAAACGACCCGCTGATCACCCGCCCCATCGCTTCCAATATATTGCTCGACCTTTACGATACCGCGGAGCGGGTCGTCGCCGACGCCCGCGCGATCATCGTGCCGACGCAGCTCCTGATCTCGGGGAGCGACTGGGTCGTTCGCCATGCGCCGCAACACCGCTTCTACGAAAATCTGGCGCATCCCCTGAAGGAACGGCATGTTCTGAAAGGCTTCTTTCACGACACACTCGGCGAAAGGGAGAGGTCCATTCCCATCGCCCATATGCGCCGCTTCTTAACCGAGCGCTTTGCTAAGGCTAAGGCCCCAGCCGAACTCGACGTCACCAACGCCGATGCCAGTGGTTACACACGCGACGAGGCGGACCGGCTTTCGTCACCACACGATATGCTTTCGGCCAAGGGCCTATACTGGACCTCGTACAGAACCTCCCTGCGCTGCGCCGCCCTCATCTCCGAAGGCATTCGCACGGGGGTAAAGACCGGCTTCGACTCCGGTTCGACGCTCGACTATGTCTACCGGAACCAACCGCGCGGGATCGGCCCGGGCGGGAGGCTGATCGACAAACAGTTCCTTGAAGCCATCGGCTGGCGCGGCATTCGCCAGCGAAAGCTGCACCTCGAAGAGCTGATCGAAATGTGCCTCGCCAGGCTCGCCGCGAGCGGAAGAACAACGAATGTCCTCGACATTGCTGCCGGCCACGGTCGCTATATCCTCGACGCCATCGCGCGATCTGGCGTAAAACCAGACAGTGTCCGGCTCCAGGATTATTCGCCCATCAATGTAGATGCGGGGAACAAGTTGATAGCCGAGCGCGGTCTCCAGTCGATCGCGAACTTCCATCAGGCTGATGCCTTCGATGGCGACATGCTTGCGGCGACTGTGCCCTCCCCGGATCTTGCGATTGTCTCCGGGCTTTACGAACTATTTTCCGACAATGGCATAATCCGCCGCTCGCTCGATGGCCTCGCCCGGGCGATGCAACCCGGCAGCCTTTTGATCTACACCAACCAGCCCTGGCATCCGCAGCTCGAAATGATCGCACGCGCGCTGACATCGCACCGCGGCGGCGAAGCCTGGATCATGCGCCGGCGCACACAGGCCGAAATGGACCAGTTGGTCGCTGCCGCAGGGTTCAAGAAGATCGAGCAGCGTATCGACCGCTGGGGCATTTTCACAGTGTCGGTCGCCGAGCGTAAATGAAGGCGGCTAGCGTTTCACCGATTGGCAAATGGCGTCTTGAAGGGCCGGTGGCCAAGCGCGCCATCCTATGGCTCGCCTTTCTCGCACCCTTCTTCTATCTCACCTATGGCACCGCCAACTGGCTCGCCGCGCAACGGCTGCACGTTGCGCACATAACCTTCAGCTGGGAACAGGAAATTCCGTTCCTCGCCTGGACGATTTTTCCCTATTGGTCGATCAACGCCTTTTACGGCCTGTCCCTGTTCCTCAATGACACCCCATCAGAGGTGGACCGCCTGGCAAGGCGCTATCTCACGGCGCAGATGATCGCCGTTGCCTGCTTCGTCGCCTTTCCCCTGACCTTTACTTTCGCAAAGCCTTTGACGAGCGGAGCGCCGGGCTTCCTCTTCGATTTGCTCGGGGGTTTCGACAAGCCATTCAACCAGGCGCCGTCCCTGCACATTGCCTTGCTCATCATCATCTGGGAACACTGGCGCCACCGGCTCGCAGGCGCGATACTCTGGCTATGGCACCTGTGGTGCCTGCTGATCGGAGTTTCCGTGCTCACGACCTACCAGCACCATTTCATTGACATACCAACCGGCGCACTCCTCGGATTCTTTGCCTTGTGGCTATTTCACGCCGGGGAGCGGTCGCCGCTGGGGGATTTTGTTCTCAGTCCGAATGGCAAGCATAAGCGTATCGGCAGCTACTATGCCGCCGCCAGTTTGGCGCTTCTTCTCCTTGTTGTAGTCGAAGCAGCGAGATCGATCATTTACCTCATCTTGCTTTGGCCGGCTCTGGCGTTCGGCATTGTCGCCCTCGCCTATCTTGGCGCAGGGCCCGGAGTCTTCCAGAAACGCCAAAATGGAACAGTATCGCTGGCCAGCCTGTGGCTGCTTGCACCCTATCGGCTTGGCGTAAAAATCAACATCTACCTATGGACCCGCAAGCTGCCTTCCTCCGTGCGGATTCTTGACAACATCCACCTCGGCCGTCTGCCGAAGCGTGCCGAGCTTCCGGCTTTTGCCAGTGTGATCGATTTGACCAGCGAACTTGCAAGACCGTCCGGCGTCGAAATTGCCTGGCGAACTTTCCCGGCGCTCGATCTCGTCCCGGTACCGCCCGACGATCTTGAAAAAGCTTCGGAAGCCATCGAAAATGCGCAGATGAGAGGTCCCGTGCTCGTCTGTTGCGCGCTCGGCTTTCAGCGCAGCGCAGCGGCAGTGGCGACCTGGCTTTTGCGCCATGGGCACGCTGTTGCCGCAGAACAGGCGATACACCTTATAAAGACAGGGGGCAGGCCAATACACCTGAGCGACGATATGATCGTGACGGAAGAAACAGGGGAACGTCATGGATGAAGACGCGGAGACCTTCGCGGCCCGTTTGACGCGCAGGGCCCATACATATGGGTTTTTGACCTGCATTCTATTGGTGGCATCTTCCGTTGCGGGAGACGCCGGGGGCAAGCTTTTCAGTTGGCTATGGCCACTCCTGATAGTTGGTGGTCTGACGACGCTGTTCCTTGCCATCTATCTGCGCTTCGATGCGGCGCTTTTCCATTTCATTGCCTCGCATGAAGACGAAACGGCGGGCTGTCGTGCCGCCGACAAGCTGCTCGAGCGCATGCGCCTGCGCAAATGCCCAAAAACCACCCGTCCGCTCAACGCTCGCATTGCCGGCACCAACCGCCTGCTGATGCGCCTTCATCTGGCTTTCGCGGTCTTCCTTGCCCTCTTTGCTTCCGCAACGGCCTATGGTTTGTGGACGGCATAAGCGTGGATAAACCTGGGGAGACGTTCGGTAAGCATGTCACGCGGCGCACCGCCGCCATGGTCCTTGCCGGCCTGTCGCGCGCAATTACCGGCGTGCGGCCCATCTGGCAGGGCTGCGCACCCTCGGGGCGGCAGCGCATCTATTTCGCCAACCATGCCAGCCACGGCGATTTCATTCTGCTTTCGACGTGCCTCCCGCCGAAGGAGCGTGCGCGGACGCGCGCCGTCGCGGGCGCAGACTATTGGCGCAAGAACCGCGTCCGCCACATCCTTGCCCGCGATCTTCTCAATACGGTGCTGGTCGAGCGCAATTGGGTGGAGCGGGCCGAAGATCCGATGGTCATCATGCTGGATGCCCTCGCCGATGGACACTCCCTGATCATCTTTCCCGAAGGTACGCGCAACATGACCGAGGAACCGTTGCTGCGCTTCCGCTCAGGTATCTACAATCTTGCCCTGGCTCGCCCCGACGTTGAGCTTGTCCCATGCTGGATCGAGAATATGTCCCGCGTGCTCCCCAAGGGCGCGTTTCTACCGGTCCCTCTATTGTGCCGCGTCGTTTTCGGCACGCCGGTTCAATTGGAGCCAGAGGAGGATCGCCACGCCTTCCTGGCGCGCGCCCGCGATGCGCTTCTGGCGCTTAGTCCCGAACAGCAGAGGGCTCTCGATCATGGTTGAAGCAGCCTGGCTGTTTCTCGGCCTTCTTGCCGTCCTCACTGGCGCAAGCGCCATTGCCACCGCCCTGTCCTGGAAAAGCCGGCGGAAAGGTGACGTGCTGCCGGACGCCCTCGCCAATCTCAACTCGCGCATCAAGGCGTGGTGGATCATGGTTGGCGCGATCTCCGTCGCCTTCTTATTCGGCAAGGGCGGTGTCATCCTCCTGTTTGCCTTCGTGTCCTTCGCTGCCTTGCGCGAATATGTGACGCTCACCCACACGCGGCGCGGGGATCACTGGATCCTAATCGGCATGTTCCTCGTGATCATCCCCGTTCAATATTATCTGCTGTGGATCGAGTGGTACGGCCTGTTTGCAATCTTCGTGCCGGTCTACTGCTTCCTCGCCATGCCTGCCCTGACGGCAATTTCGGGCGACACCGCGCGCTTTCTAGAACGTGTCAGCGAACAGCAATGGGGCATTATGCTATCGGTCTATTGCATCAGCCATGTTCCGGCGCTGCTCACGCTGGCGATCCCCGGCTTTGCCGGCAAGGGATTGCTGCTCATCGCCTTCCTTATAGCCACCGTGCAAGGCAGCGATGTCCTGCAATATGTGTTCGGCAAGCTCTTCGGCCGGCACAAGGTCGCGCCGAAGGTTTCGCCTTCCAAGACCTGGGAAGGGCTCATCGGCGGCATAGCCAGCGCTTCGCTGCTTGGCGCGGCGCTCTACTGGCTGACCCCGTTCACGCCGGTCCAGGCCGGGCTGATGGCTGCTCTTGCCTGCATCATGGGCTTCTTCGGCGGGCTCGTCGCCTCCGCGATCAAGCGGGATCGCGGCGTCAAGGATTGGGGCCACATGATCGAGGGCCATGGCGGCATGCTCGACCGCGCGGACAGTCTCGTCTTCGCCGCGCCGGTCTTCTTTCACTTCGTCCGATACTTCTGGACCTAGCGCTAGAGAAGTTCCGCCCTGGCGAGATCGCGCAGCAGATGGCTTGCCCCATAGGTCCACGGCGCACATTCGGTCGAGAGCCGCACCCGGTTGGACAATGTCCCAAGCGAAGGCGTGGATATCGAGACGATATCGCCGAGCTTATGGGTGAAGCCCTTGCCCGGGCCGTCGCGGTCCTTGACCGGAGCGAACATGGTGCCGAGGAAGAGGACGAGGCCATCCGGATACTGATGGTGCCGACCGATCGTCGCCTCAACCAGCGATTCTGGCTTGCGCGAAATCTTCGCCATGTTGGAATGCCCGTCGAGCACGAAGCCATCCTCGCCCTCGACCCGCATGCTGAGTTCGGCGGCTTTGACGGTTTCGAGTGTGAACTCGCCATTGAAGAGCCGGACGAAAGGTCCGACGGAGCCGGACGCATTGTTGTCCTTGGCCTTGCCGAGAAGCAGCGCTGAGCGACCTTCGACATCGCGCAGGTTCACGTCATTGCCAAGCGTCGCACCGACGATCTGGCCGCTGCTGGCAACCACGAGCACGATCTCCGGCTCGGGGTTGTTCCAGCTTGAGATTGGATGGAGGCCGACGTCCGCACCGAAGCCGACCGTCGACATGGGCTGCCCCTTGGTGAAAATCTCCGCATCCGGCCCGATGCCGACCTCGAGATACTGGCTCCAGACGCCGCGTGCAATCAGCGCCTCCTTCACCTGCATCGCAGCGGGCGAGCCCGGCACGATTTGCGACAGATCCGCGCCAATAAGGCCGAGTACCTCTTCGCGCAGCGAATCCGCCCTGGTCTTGTCGCCCTTCGCCTGCTCTTCGATAACACGCTCAAGCAGCGAGGCGACAAACGTCACACCGGACGCCTTGACCGCCTGCAGATCGATGGGTGACAGCAATGCCGGGTGGGCCGGATCGAACGTGCCGGACCAGCTATTGGCAAGGACGGCATCGACGGCGCCGATCCTGGTACCTTCCACGCCGGTAACATAGCTTGCGGGTTCGGCCATCTCGCATATGTCGCGCACGGTCGGGCCAGCCTTGTCGGTGATGTCATAAACAATGCCATCTCTGATTGTGACGATCCGGGGGTGGTCGTAGCCAGGAATTTTGGCTCGTCCGAGAAGGACGCCGGAGGTTGGGACGATGGCATTTGACATGATCGATTTCCTGGATGTTTCGGATTGACGGAGTGGAATGGCATCCTCTCCCTGGACTGCTTGCCCGCATTTATGCGGGAGGAGTGCGCTCCAATCAAGACCAGCCCGACGCTCGTCCGGGCCGCTCTGTCAGGAGACCGTGGACGGGCTTCCAATATATCTTGTCATTTTGTGCGAACGCGCCACTAGTACGCGCAAGGGCAAAAGACAACCGGGGCGTGTGTGAACAGGGTAGCGGAATATCGACTGGGATTGATCCTGGTTACTGCATCCGCAGTGGCCTGGAGCCTTGCCGGGTTGTTCACGCGCGCGATCCCGCTCGACAGCTGGACGATCCTTGCCTGGCGGGGTATTTTCGGCTCGATCGGCATTGCCGTTGCCATGATGCTTTTTGAAGGTGGGATCGCCTGGAAGAGCTTCCGCCATATGGGTCGTCCCGGCTGGCTTTTCGTAGCGGTCTCGTCGCTGGGCATGGTGTTTTTCATAACCGCGCTCAAGGAGACGACCGTGGCGCATGTCGCGGTCATCTATGCGACAATCCCTTTCGTCGCCGCCGTCGTTGCCTGGCTGGCCATGGGCGAGCGCTCGACCCTGCGCGCGATCGTCGCGAGCATCGCCGCGATGGGTGGCGTCATCATCATGGTCGGGCTCGGGACGGAGGGCAGCCTGTTCGGCGATCTGCTGGCATTCGGCATGACCCTCTGCATGGGCGTGCTGATGGTCATCGTGCGCCGGTCTCCTGAAATCTCGGTCATGCCCGCCGCCTGCGTGTCGGCCCTCCTGAGCTCGCTCATCTGCTGGCCGCTTGGCAATCCCCTGTCGGTCTCCGCACACGACCTCCTCCTCATCGCCATGTTCGGCATCCTCGTTTCCGCCGTTGGGCTAGCCTGCTTCACGCTTGGCGCAAAATGGCTTCCACCCATAGAAACCGCCCTTATCGGCTCGCTCGATGCGCCTCTCGCACCTTTCTGGATCTGGCTCGTATTTAACGAGGCTCCGAGCAAAAGCACGGTTATCGGTGGCTCGATCGTTTTTGCCGCCGTGGTCGCCAACGTTCTGGCCGGAACAAAGAAAGGGCCGACACCTGCTAATTCTGTCACCTAACAGCGGTGTCCTAAAACGTGGCTTATATGACATTTAGGCCGTGGCCGTTCAGTTGTATTCTTCCTCCAGTCACCCAGACATGGAAGGAACCATGACATGACCATTCAATCAGACAAGGGCACGGCGCTGATCACTGGCGCATCATCGGGCATCGGCGCGGTATATGCGGACAGGCTTGCACGCCGCGGCTATGACCTCATTCTCGTGGCGCGCAATCGCGACAGGATGACAAGCCTTGCTTCGCGCCTGACCACCGAAACGGGGCGGAGCATCGAAGTGGTTGCCGCCGATCTTGGCGACGACAGCGGAATTGCGAAGGTCGGGGCCATTCTTGCCAGCGATGCGAGCATAACCATGCTCGTCAACAATGCGGGCGTCGGCGCAACGGCACCACTGCTCGAATCCGATCCGGCTGAAATGGACGCGATGATCAAGCTCAATGTGGTTGCATTGACACGGCTGACGGAGGCCGCAGCGCCAAAATTCGTCGCACGCGGCAGCGGCACGATTATCAATATCGCCTCGATCGTCGCCATTGCGCCGGAAGCGCTCAACGGCGTTTACGGCGCGACCAAGGCTTTCGTGCTCGCCTTCAGCCAGTCCCTGCATCACGAACTCAACGACAAGGGCATCCGTATCCAGGCCGTGTTGCCCGGCGCCACGAGCACGGAGTTCTGGGCGAACGCCGGCCGGCCGGTTGAAAACCTGCCGAGTGCCATTGTCATGACCGCGGCCGACATGGTCGATGCGTCCTTGGCCGGCCTCGACCAGGGCGAACTCGTCACAATTCCGGCCTTGCCCGACATTGCCGACTGGAATGCCTTCGAGGGTGCCCGGCAAGCATTGCGACCCAATCTCTCGCATCGGGAACCGGCGGCGCGCCTCTTCGCCCGGGCTTAAGGCAACTAAACCCAAATAGCGAATATCCGTTGAGCCGGCTGCTACAAGGCGGCCGGCTCTCATTGCATGAATCGCATCACCAAAGGTTGAGCGCTACCAATTCCCGGCGTTTTGTGCCAACTCATTGACACAATGGATGTATAACCCGCTTCGCAACGCGCACATTCGCACGCTCTCCCGCCTTCGGGAGGTTCACGCCAACACGGTCCGCTCATGGGATTACGTCCACTTTATCGCAAGCTGGCACTGCGCCGATTGGGCGTGTTCTCGATTTTCCTTGCCCCGAGCCGGCTGCGGGCCTTCGCACGCAGCACCGAACTTGGCCTCGTCCTTGCAGCCGCTGTCGTCGGTGTTGTTTCTGGTTGGACGGTCACGGCCATGAGCATGATCGCCCAAGGTATGCACCAGATGATTTTTGGTCTCGAGGCCGGCGAGCGCCTTTCGACGATCGTCACGACCAATACGACCACTTTGTTCATCGCGCCGATTTTCGGCGGCGCTCTCATGGGCCTCGTGCTGCTCGTTCTCACCCGCTACCGCAAGCGGCCCATGGTCGACCCCATCGAGGCGAATGCGCTGCATGGCGGCAGGCTGTCGCTCAATGACAGCCTGATCGTTGCTGCACAGAATTTGATCTCGAACGGCTTCGGTGCATCGGTGGGGCTCGAAGCCGGCTACACACAGCTTGCCTCAGGACTTGCGTCGAAGATCGGCCTTTCGCTCAAGCTGCGCCGGTCGGATCTGCGCATCCTTGTCGGCTGCGGGGCGGCGGGAGCGATTGCGGCAGCATTTAATGCGCCGCTCACCGGCTCGTTCTACGCCTTCGAATTGATTATCGGCTCCTATACCATCCTCAGCCTTGCGCCCGTGATTGTGTCGGCGCTGATCGCCAATGTCGTTGCCAGAGCCCTGTCGGGTGACAATTTTGTCATCGACATCGGCCATTTCGGCGCGGTCGTACCGGCAGACTACCTGCCAGCCATGTTGCTCGGCATCTTTTGCGCACTCGCCGGCATTCTCCTGATGAAGGGCGTCTCTTTCGTCGAGGAAATGGCACGCAAGAGCTTCATTCCACCAGCGCTCAGGCCCCTCCTCGGCGGCGCCATCGTCGGCCTCCTCGCCCTCGTCACACCGCAGGTGCTGTCGGGCGGACATGGCGCCCTGCACCTCAATCTCGACACGACCACGACGATTGCCGCATTGGTCGGCCTGCTGTTGCTCAAATCGCTGGCTTCCGCGATCTCCATCGGATCGGGTTTCAGAGGCGGGCTTTTCTTCGGCTCGCTGTTCATGGGAGCCTTGCTCGGCAAGCTCTTTGCTTATTCGGCGCCCTATATTTTTGCGCACGCGACGCTGACGCCGGTGATCTACGCGGTCGTCGGAATGAGTGCGCTTGCCGTCTCGGTTATTGGCGGCCCCCTGACGATGACGTTCCTCGCCCTCGAGATCACCGGCGACTTTCCAATAACGGTCCTCGTTCTCGCCGCGGTGACCGCAGCGTCGCTGACGGTACGCCATACGTTCGGCTACTCCTTCGCGACCTGGCGTTTCCACCTGCGCGGTGAGAGCATTCGCAGCGCCCATGACGTCGGCTGGATTCGCAACCTCACGGTCAACAAGCTCATGCGATCCGATGTTCGCACGGCGCCAATCGAGCAGACCATCCGCGCATTCTGCCGTGACTTTCCATTGGGTTCGACGCAGCGGGTGATCATCGTCGATGACACCGGCAAATATGCCGGCATGGTCCTCGTGCCCGAGGCGCATGCGGGCCTGACCGAGAACGCCGACGAGGACCTGCCGATTGCCGGTCTCATCAAATACCGCAACGAATATTTGCAGCCGCAGATGAACGCCAAGCAGGCGGCAGCGATTTTCGACAAGACGGAGAGCGAAGCGCTTGCTGTCGTCAACGATCTCGTCGAGCGGCGCGTCATCGGTCTCCTGACCGAAAGCCACTTGCTGCGTCGATACAGCGAAGAACTCGACCGGCAACGCCGCGACGTATCGGGAGAGATTTAGAGCATGGCAAGCCGCTGTTTGCGCTGCGGCGGCGGGAATGCGCTGTCCAGAACTGCGAGGTGCTCTGCCGAGAGCTTGAGGTCCAGAGCCTTGCGGTTATCGCGGATGTGTTGCGGCGTGCTGGACTTCGGAATGGCGATAACGCCTTCCTGATTGATGACAAATGCAAGCGCCACGACCGCCGGCGTCGTCTCATACGCCTTGGCAATCTTGGCAAGCGCAGGATGCCCCAACATGCGGCCCTGCTCGATGGGGGAATAGGCCATGACCGGGATCGTTCGGTTTTGGCAGAATGGCAGAAGGTCGAATTCGATGCCGCGCCGCGTCAGATTGTAAAGCACCTGATCGGCGGCAACGGCGCTTCCGCCGGAAACATCGAAGAGTTCTTCCATGTCGTCCGTGTCGAAATTGCTGACGCCCCACGCGCGAATCTTGCCCGTCTCAATCAGTTCCTCGAAGGCTGCGACTGTGTCGTGCAGCTTGTATCCGCCGCGCCAGTGCAGGAGATAAAGATCGATCGTCTCGCATTTCAGCCGCTTCAGGCTACGCTCGCAAGCGGCAATCGTTCCCTTGCGCGAAGCATTGGACGGCAGCACCTTGCTGACGATGAATACCTCGTCGCGCCGTCCGGCGATCGCCTCGCCAACGATTTCCTCCGCGCCGCCATCGCCATACATTTCCGCAGTGTCGATCAGCGTCATGCCAAGATCGATACCGAGGCGAAGCGCCTCCACCTCTCTTTGCGCCTGGCGCCTATCCTCGCCCATGAACCAGGTGCCCTGGCCGAGAACAGGTACCTTCTCGCCAGAAGGCAGCGATGTCGTCCTGATATCCGAATGCTTCATTGTTCAGTCCTGCAAGACCCGATGACGGCCCAGTCCAGCATCGATCGTCAACCGGTGCAAGGGCCTGTCGGACCAGCACGCATGTCGCGCAGCCGCTCCGCAGCCGACGCCGCGAGGTCGGTGAAGATGAGATCGAGGTCTTCAGCCACCTGGTAATAGGATTCGGGCAGGTCTTCGCCTTCCATCTCCGACCGGATTTCCTCCATGCTGTGCGCATGGCTTTCAAGGAACTTGTAGAGTTCCGACATCTGTTCGAGCGAAAGTGATTCGTGCGCGAGCATCTTGGGAATTTTCTTTCCCAACACCGTGGCCAATTCGTTCTTCTCCCGCAGAACGTTCAACCAGTTTGCCAACTATTTTTATTCCTCCCATGAGGAGCGTCGCAGAGGACCGTTTCCACATCAACTAATCCTTTAGTACTATTTATGCCTTCTAGTCCTCGCTCTTTTCTGTTAACCTACCCCGCGTAATTTCCCCCTTCGCACATGCGAATTACCGTTTTCCACCGCCTGGTACACTGATTTCAGGAGCACCTAATGATCTCGCATTTGCTGCACAATCTCGTCGAAGCCGACCCGGCCAAGGAAGGCGAGGACAGCGTTGACGCGGTAGACGCACCACGACGCAAACGCACGCCTTCGTCCTCTTCCGCATTCACCCACTTCGAATTGGGCCGTACGCTGGAGCGGGCCAATCGCCGCTTCGCCACATTCCTGCAGGCCGAGATGTCCCGCCTCGGCGTGCGCGAAATCGGTCCTGCCCATGCGATGCTGCTCCTGACGATCGGGAATGACGAACTTTCCGTAGGCCAGCTCATGGATCGCGGGCCCTATGGCGGCACCAACCTTTCCTATTACCTGAAGCAGCTCGGCGAGTGTGGCTATGTCGAGCGCATTCCGTTGCCGCGCGATCGCCGCACGATCCGAGTGCGCCTGACACAAAAGGCGCAGGATCTGTGCGCCGACCTGACGGAAATCACCGAAAAATATCACCAGCTGGTGGCTGGCGACCCTGAGAACATGCGGCGGATGGAGATAGCGTTCGAAACGCTCGACAGGTTGGAGCGGGCTTGGGCGACGGCTGCCATTTTCGGATCTCC
This sequence comes from Phyllobacterium sp. UNC302MFCol5.2, assembly GCF_000686005.1. Taxonomy (NCBI): domain Bacteria; kingdom Pseudomonadati; phylum Pseudomonadota; class Alphaproteobacteria; order Hyphomicrobiales; family Phyllobacteriaceae; genus Phyllobacterium; species Phyllobacterium sp. UNC302MFCol5.2. The sequence continues at coordinate 1,685,711 of NZ_JMLL01000010.1, read as the reverse complement.
TGACGAGCGGTAGAACTGCCACCCTCAGATGGCGACGATACGGTCCCGCCCGTCAAGCTTGGCCTGATATAGCCCCTTGTCGGCCCGCGCGAATGCATCCTGGGCAGTGTCGCCCGGCTTCAATGCCGTCATACCTGCCGAGCACGTATAGGAAACCTCCGGATATGACGGAAGCGGCCTCGAGGTGCGAATCTTGCTGAAGACCCGTTCCAGGATCGCCAGGCCATTTTCAATATTGGTATCCGGCAGAATGAACATGAACTCTTCGCCTCCGATCCGGCCGAAACAATCAAGTCGCCTGACGAACGAGTGCCCATGCCGGGCAAAATCGAGCAGGACCACGTCGCCCGACTGATGGCCGTAGCGGTCGTTGATCGATTTGAAATAATCGATATCGAGCACGGCGATACAGCCGATATCAATACCAGGCGCCGGTGTCTTGCCCGCAAGCGCCTCAAGCCTTGTCATTATGAAGCGCCGGTTGGCGATCCCGGTGAGTTCGTCGGTTTGCGAGGCGCGCAACGCCAGATCACGATCCTGCCGAAGCCAGCGGTCGTCGGCGCGCAGTGGGGTAATGTCGCTGGCGATACACAGCATCCAGCCATTCGATTGCACTGTCTCGGTCATCCACAGCCATCGACCGTCGGCGAGATCCGTTTCGAACGAGCGGAACGCAGTCTTGCCACGGCGTGACTGGGTCGAGCGCAACCACTCTTCGAAGTCGGCCGTCTTCAAGACGGTCCCGACGCCGGCGAGGAAGTTGCGCCGCATGATTTCGCCCCAGCTCAACTGCTCGTCAGGGGTAAGGTGATAGGCGGCGCGAAAACTCTTGTTTGCGTAGCGCAGCACATCGTCTTCGTCATAAACGGCGACCAAGGCGAGGCTTTCCGTCTGCAGCGACAGAAGATTGTCGAGAATTGCGTCTGCTCGCTTCGAAGAATCCATGCTCACCTGAATCAATCACGGCACGGGAATACAACTAACCCGAATCCCGCCTGACCGGAACAGATAGTTGCATCAGGTAGCAAGCGCCTTGATTGCCGAGAGGTCCTTGATGAACGCCTTTTTCTCGGCCGCAGCATCGGCCCGATCGCGAATTCGCAGGATATAGGACGGATGGATGGTTACAAGCACCGGCGGAAACATCGTCGTTTCAACGACCTTGCCGCGATCACGCATGACACGCACCGAACTGCCGAGTAGTGCCGATGCCGCGGTGCCGCCGAGCGCGACCACTATTTTCGGATGGATCAGCCGCAATTCATTTCTGAGCCACCAGGAGCAGGCCTCGATCTCCCCGCCGTTAGGCTTGGCATGCAGGCGACGCTTGCCGCGTTGCTCGAATTTGAAATGTTTGACGGCATTGGTGACGTAGCATTGATCGCGATCGACCGCCGCTTCCTCAAGGCACTGATCGAGAACCAGACCTGCTGGCCCGACGAAGGGCCTACCGGCCAGATCCTCCTTGTCGCCGGGCTGTTCGCCAACAAGCACGATCTTGGCACGCGAGGGACCTTCCCCGAAGACAGTCTGGGTCGCATACTTGTAGAGATCGCAGCGCCGGCAGTGGTCGGCTTCCGCCTTTAACTCAGATAACGAGTGTGCGTCCGGCGTCTCACCCTCGGTGATGTATCTGTCCATGGCGCCGTAACGCGTGAAAGAATTGCGTGGTTCCACGGCATTGGGAACCAATCCTGCCATCTCCGGTTGAATCTCCAGCGCAACAGTCAGGAGTACTGCAATGGCCAGGACAGCCAAGAAGAAATGGTCGCAAGACGTCACAGAGCATAGCGATGCGCTGGATCTTGAAGCGAATGTTTTCGAACAGAAGGACCCGCGCAAGATTGCGCATTCGCTAAAGCAATCGGCGGAACAATCGGATCGCAGGAAATCGAGCCCCTACCGTTCTGCCATGTCGATGCTGACCTTTTATATCAACCGCGCCGGCAAGAATCTCCCCGAGGCGCAAAAGCACATTCTGGAGCAAGCCAAGGGCGAGCTTCGCAAGGAATTCGGGCGAGACTGAGAGGGTTCAATCATGGAAAAGGCGACGATTGCGCGTATCTGGCGTGGCCGCACGCTGCCGCACATTGCCGATGAGTACGAGGCCTATAATTTCGAGGAAGGGATCAGACCGCTAATCGAAAAGGCGCTGTGGGTGCAGACACTGCGCGAGGATCGCGAGCAAGAAACCGAATTCATGACGATTTCCTATTGGGAAAGCATTGAAGCGATGTCACGGTTCACCGGCAGCGATCCGAACAGCATTCACCATCTTCCACGCGACAAGGATTACCTGATCGAGCTTCCCGATGCGGTTCAGATTCTCGAGATCCGCACCAGCAATGGCCGATCTCAGTAGCCGCCTATGATCGGCAGGATCTCGCCGGTGATATAACTTGAACATTGAGGCGAGGCGAGAAAGACATAGGCGGGGGCAATTTCCTCGGGTTGGGCCGGCCGCATCATCGGCGTGTCGCTTCCGAATTTCGAAACGTCAGCCGCTTCCTTATCGGCAGGATTGAGCGGCGTCCACACCGGGCCCGGCGCCACCGCGTTCACCCTGATGCCCTTGGACAGCAAATTGCCCGAAAGGGCCCGCGTAAAGGCGTGAATACCGCCCTTGGTCATCGAGTAATCGAGGAGGTTCTTGCTGCCTCTGATCCCGGTCACCGAGCCGGTATTCACGATCGCCGAACCCGGCTTCATCTTGGGGGCCGCAGCTTGCGCCAGGAAGAAATAGCCGTAGAGGTTGGTGCGGATCGTCTCGTCGAAGTGCTCCTCCGTGAGTTCGTCGAGCGCGTCGGTGTGGAGTTGAAACGCTGCATTGTTGACCAGAACGTCGAGCGCACCGAATGCTTTCACGGTTTGCTCGACCGCATCCTTGCAGAATTTCCGGTCTCGCACGTCGCCGGCCATCACCAGGCATTTCCCGCCTTCCTTCTCAACCAGCGCCTTGGTCTTTTCGGCGTCGGTGGGCTCATCGACATGAATGATGGCTACATCTGCGCCCTCGCGCGCAAACAACACAGCAACGGCCCGCCCGATTCCTGAATCGCCGCCGCTAATCAGGGCTGCCTTTCCTTCGAGCTTGCGTGAACCGAGATAATAGGGCGCGTCGTACATCGGCTCCGGTTTGAGCATGGACTCCGTTCCCGGTTTTGACAGATGCTGTTTTGGAAACGGCGGGACCGGGTAGGCGCGCGCTCCCGTCTGAGGTATCTTTTTTTCTTGCCCCGAGCCGGATTTTTTGGCCTTCGTATCGGCCCTTTTCTGGATCGCCCGCTGCCGTTCCGCCGTTTGCTTGCCCTTATTGGATCGAGCAGTCTGGGCCATTGCTTTTACCTCCGCGCCTTCGGGTGAAGTTGTGAGTAAATGCCACGAATTGGTGATCGGTTCCCTCACCGAACCGAAACGCTTGTTCCGCGTTACTGTGCTAGGTTCGCTCGCGCGGCAGCGCTCTTGTGGCAGGGAAAGAACATGAAGCAATCACGGCAGCTACTCTCTGGAATTTTTATGGCGGCGATGGTCGCGAGCGCTGGAGCGCTTGCCCAGACGAGCGCAAATTACGCCGTGGGCTATGGGCCTGATCCCGTATTACCGGAACCCGATACTGCACTCGTTCCGACGATCAATGTTGCAAAGACCGATCCCTGGCCGCAAGGGACTGCACCCCAGGCCGCTTCGGGGTTGAAGGTCGGCGCTTTTGCCAGCGGCCTCGACCATCCACGCTGGCTTCACGTTCTTCCGAATGGCGATGTGCTCGTTGCCGAGACCAACGCGCCTCCGGCCCATGATGAAGGGTTCAGCATCAAGAAGTGGATCATGGGCTTTTTCATGAAGCGGGCCGGAGCGGGCGTCGAAACACCGAACCGTATCATCGTCTTGCGCGATACCAACCACGACGGTGTGGCCGATACCAGGGAGAATTTCCTTGAAGGCTTGAATTCGCCCTTCGGCATGACGCTTTCAGGCGGCAAGCTTTACATTGCCAACACCGATGCGATCGTCGCTTTTCCTTACAAGGACGGTGAAACCACGATCAAGGCCGAACCGGAAAAGATCGTCGATCTGCCAGGCGGGCCGATCAACCATCATTGGACCAAGGATGTTATTGCGAGCCCCGACGGCAAGAAGCTTTATGCCACCGTCGGCTCGAACAGCAATGTCGGCGAGAACGGCATCCCGGCAGAGCAAAATCGGGCGGCGGTGTTCGAAATCGATCTCGCCAGCAGGCAGAGCCGGCTCTTTGCGTCCGGACTGCGCAATCCCAACGGCCTTTCCTGGAATCCCGATGACGGCAGGCTGTGGGTCGTCGTCAATGAACGCGACGAGCTCGGCAACGATCTCGTGCCGGACTACATGACCTCGGTCAAGGATGGCGCTTTCTACGGCTGGCCCTACAGTTATTTCGGCCAGCATGTCGATACCCGCGTTAAGCCGCAAAATCCGGATCTTGTGAGCAAGGCGATCAAGCCGGATTATGCGCTTGGCGCCCATACGGCATCGCTGGGCCTGACTTTCTACACCGCGTCGTTGCTCGGACCCGAGTACAGGAACGGTGCCTTCATTGGACAGCACGGCTCGTGGAACCGCAAGCCGCGCAGCGGCTACAAGGTGATCTTCGTGCCGTTCAAGGACGGAAAGCCTCAGGGACCGCCGAAGGATGTGCTGACCGGCTTCATCAATGCAGAGGATAAGGCAATGGGGAGGCCCGTGGGCGTTGCGGTCGACAAGGCCGGAGCACTGCTTGTGGCAGATGATGTCGGCAATACGATCTGGCGAATTACTCCAACCGCGAAATAGCCGCACAAAATTTTTGCTGCGCTGTCGGAGGCTTGCCCTGGTGAACGTCCTTGGCGGGAACACCAACCTGCGAGGCAAAAGCCACATGCAAACGATTGTAGAAGCCGCTCCCGTATCGAACACGGCCGTCTGGGCCGGCCGCGTCATGAGCGGTCTGATCATCCTCTTTATGCTCTTCGACAGTGGCATCAAGCTCATTCCGCTCGATATCGTCATCCAGACCTGCGCCGAACTCGGGCTTCCGACAAGTGTTGGCTTTGCCCGCGGCCTCGGCATCCTCGGCCTGATTTGCACGATACTTTACGCCGTTCCGCAAACCTCCGTTTTCGGCGCGATCCTGCTCACCGGCTACATGGGCGGCGCAATTGCGACGCAGGTTCGGGTTGGTAACCCGTTGTTCAGCCACCTGCTCTTCGGGGTCTATCTCGGCCTCATTCTTTGGGGCGGGCTTTACCTGCGTGATCCGCGCCTGCGCGCAATCCTACCGTTTTCGCGCTGAAGCGCTCCGCGCGACCCCGATAAGACGTGCATCGGGGTTGCGCCGAATCGCCGTGTCTGATTCTTTGCACATGTTCCGGAGCATGATTTTTTGATTCGCCGCCCTGCCGGAATTCAAAGCCGCAATTGAATGTGCGGCGGGCAGATCAGCACACGAAGGAACCAGGATGTCCATCAACCTCAGAAAGCCGGAAATTTCCGAGATGAAACCCAACATCACCGTGTTCGGTGTCGGTGGAGGTGGTGGTAACGCGGTCAACAACATGATCCGCGAGAAGCTTGAGGGAACGGACTTCATCGTCGCCAATACCGACGCGCAAGCCCTGACAATGTCCAAGGCCGAGCGCCTGATCCAGCTCGGTGCGCATGTCACGCAAGGACTGGGCGCCGGCTCCGCCCCGGAGATCGGCCGCGCCGCCGCCGAGGAATGCATCGACGAAATCATGGACTACCTTTCCGGCACCCATATGTGCTTCGTGACCGCCGGCATGGGCGGCGGTACGGGAACCGGTGCGGCGCCGGTTATCGCCAGGGCAGCCCGTGCTGCCGGCATCCTGACGGTTGCAGTGGTCACCAAGCCCTTCACCTTCGAGGGCACACGGCGCATGCGGATGGCCGAAGAGGGGATGAAGGAGCTTCGCGCCAGCGCCGACACGGTCATCGTCATCCCCAACCAGAACCTTTTCCGCGTGGCGAACGCCTCGACCACATTTGCTGACGCTTTCGCCATGGCCGACCGCGTGCTTTATTCGGGCGTCGCCTGCATCACTGACCTGATGGTGCGCGAAGGCCTCATCAATCTTGATTTCGCCGATGTGCGTTCCGTGATGCGCGATATGGGCCGCGCCATGATGGGCACGGGCGAAGCAACGGGCGAGGAACGGGCAAAGACCGCCGCGGAAGCTGCCATCGCCAATCCGCTGCTCGATGTCGCCTCGATGAAGGGGGCGAAAGGCGTCCTCGTCTCGATCTCGGGCGGACGCGACATGACCCTCTTCGAAGTCGATGTCGCAGCCTCGCGCATCCGCGAGGAAGTCGATGACGAAGCCAACATCATTCTCGGCGCAACGTTTGACGACGCGCTCGAAGGCGTATTCCGCGTGTCGGTCGTCGCGACCGGCATCGACCAGGACGATGCAGCGGCGGTCGAAACCGCAGCGGCGGCGATGCATGAGGCAAGTCCCTCGGTCATGCCGTTCCTGCGTCGCCAAGGCTGAAGACAACCAACCCGATCCCAAGTCATGAGCCGCTCATGTCGTATGCGAATGCGACATGAGCGGCTCATATTTATGCTGACTTTCGGCGTACCCTACGTTCGACGCTCCGCTTCATCAAGGCCGTAGTCGCGCTGGTAAACCACACTCATATAGATAACGATCGCGATTATGCAGCCAAGGAACAGGATGCTCGTCACAACGGTACCGAAGCCCAAGCGGCCATATTCGACCGGCTGGGACAGGAAATCGCCCAATGACGCACCGAGCGGCCGGGTGAAGATACAGGCAAGCCAGAAGGACAGGATGGCGTCTAGGTTGAGGAAATAGTAGCTGACGGCGACCAGAGCGATGATCGCCCCGAATATGACGCCGGTCGTCACAAAGCCGAGTTCGAATTTCTCTGCGACCAGATCGCCTGCGGCGGTTCCGAGGGCAAAGGTGAACAGTATGGCAAGCCAATAGAATGTCTCGCGCCGCGTCGTAAAGATCGAATGGATGGAAAGCGTGCGTTCGGTCCCGTACCAGATCGCAAAAGTTGCGATCAGCGCGGCAGTAAAGACGATGGTGGTCACTTCCAGCGGGACCTTGAAGTTGTCGACGAGATTATCCGTGATCAACGTTCCGACGATGCTGATGAGCACGACCGCGCTCCAGTACGCCCACGGAACATATCGCTTCTGCATGAACTGGAGGATGAGGGCGACAGCGAGAACAGCGGTCATGATCAGCGATGTCGCCATCAATCCGAGACCGAGGTTGACGGCGAGGTAATCGGCAGCCGTCTCGCCCATTGTGACGGCCATGAGCTTGATCAGCCAGAAATCGATTGTGACCTCAGGAACCCGGTTGAAATTCTGCTTCCCGTTGGTGCTGGTGAGATTTGTCATGGCAATCACTCCTCACGCCATTTCTAGTTGCCGAGGACCTTGAGGGCCTGCGTGAAGAATTCATCAGCCCGCTTGTCGTCGTCAGCGTTGCAGCGCTCGACGCCCTTGGCTTCAAGAACCTGCACCTTTGCCTTGTCGGCATCGCTGAGTTTTGCAGTCGTCATTTTAGCGCGAACGTCCTTGAGCATGTCTTCGCAAGGGACCGGCGCCTGGGCATGGCCCGGCGATACGGCAAGTCCGGCAACGAAAAATGCGGCGACGAGCGAGAGTGGAAGGCGTTTGTTCATGGCTGGTCCTTTCGGGTGAGAACATGAAGGAGGCATTTGATCCTCCCTCGCCTTCACTCCTAGCCAGCTGGCAATACGCGCGCCTTGCCCCCAACATACAAATTCGTAAGAAAATCAGCTCGAAAGACGGACCGCAGCTTTTCACTTTTTTACAAAAGCGTAAGGGCGCGGCAAGACCCGCGTGAACTTTCCGGCTTAATGGTGTTCGCGACGCCATCGGAAATGCGGACAATGACATCCATAGACGATGATCTAAACTTGCGTTGGTGCGAAACGGAAAACCCAGCATGCGCATTTTGATCATCGAAGATGACAGGCAAACATTCGAATTCATCGTCAGGGGCTTTACCGAATCCGGGCATGTTGCCGAAGTGATCTCGGATGGGCGAACGGCGCTCGCACACGCGACGGGGGAAGGCTACGACGTCCTTGTCATCGACAGAATGATCCCCGGGCTCGATGGCCTCTCGCTGGTAAAGGCACTGCGCGCCGCCGGCGTGAAGACGCCTGTGATTTTTCTCACCTCCGTTGGCGGCCTTGACGATCGCGTGGAAGGGCTCGAAGCAGGCGGCGACGACTATCTCGTCAAGCCCTTTGCCTTTTCCGAGCTTGCCGCGCGTGTCAATGCACTCGCTCGCCGGCCACCGTTTCAAGCCGAGCGGAATGTCATCGCCGTGGATGATCTCGAACTTGACCTCCTGCGACGGGTGGTCAAGCGCGCGGGCAAGGTGATCGACCTCCAGCCACGGGAATACCGGCTCCTCGAAGTGCTTGCGCGCAATGAAGGCCGCATCCTGACCCGACCATGCTGCTCGAACGCGTCTGGGATTTCCATTTCGACCCGAAGACCAGCGTCGTCGAGACACATATCAGCCGGCTGCGCACCAAGATCGACAAGCCTTTTTCCTATCCGCTGCTTCACACGATCCGCAACACCGGCTACAGCCTGCATGCGCCGCGTTAACCTTCTGAAGAGCACTCCATTCCGGCTCGCCCTCATCGTGGCGGCGCTGTTCATCAGTTCTTTTCTGGTGGCGGGGTTCGTGACCTATCAGTTGCTCAAGAGCGAACTCGCCGCCCGGCTGGACGCCACGATCCAGGACACCTATTCCGTACTCGCAGATGCCTATGGCGACCATGACGTCACGGATCTCGTCGAGGCTGTCGCCAGTCACGCCAACTCTACGTCCGGCCATGATGCTGTCTATCTGCTGCGATCCAGCGAGGGGCAGCGCCTGTCGGGAAACATTGCCCAGGCGGACGTTCCCTCCGGCTGGTCAACAGTCGACGGCACGGTATTAGGCCTTGCACCCGGTATGGACTACCGGGTCTATTCCAGCGCTGTTGACGAACAACCGCTGGTCGTGGGACGCAGTTTTCAAGAAAGCCGCGAGTATCAGGAGATCGTTCGCAGCAGTTTTGGCTGGGCAACGATCGCCGTTCTGGCTCTCGCCGTTGCGGGCGGCGCATTGTTGGCCTACCGCGTGCAGCGGCGGCTTGAGTCCATCGCCACGACGATGCGCGACATAGGTTCGGGTAAGCTCGAAGCCAGAATACCCCTCGTCGGCAATGGCGACGATGTCGATGTGGTATCGGCTCAAGTGAACGATGCGCTCGGCCGCCTTGCCGCCCTTGTCGAAGGAATGCGGCAGGTGAGTTCCGACATTGCGCATGACCTCAAGACCCCGCTGCATCGTTTGTCGCTCACCATAGACCAGGCAATCGACAAGACCGCGTCAGGCGGCGATGGCAGTGCGGAGCTCGTTCAGGCCAAGGAAGAAAGCAACCAGATCAACGCAACGTTTGACGCGCTTTTGCGCATCGCCCAGATTGAGGCCGGCGCGCGTCGCGCGCGCTTTCGGCCCCTCGATCTCCAGCGTTGTGTTGAAACGATTGCCGAAATCTACTCCGAGGTTGCGGCCGATAACGGCCAGGAACTCACCTTGCGCGGTCAAAGCCATCAGCCGGTGCTGGTTGACGGCGACGAGGAACTGCTGGTCCAACTCCTGGCCAACACCTTCGAAAACGCCATCCGGCATTGTCCGCGAGGCACGGCAATTGAAATCGGCGTTGGTCAAACCGGCAGCGGCGTGAAGGTTGAAATCGCGGATAACGGACCGGGAATACCGGAGAGCGAAAGGGAGCGGGTGTTTCAGCGTCTTTATCGCCTCGACAAAAGCCGGACGACGCCCGGAACCGGTCTTGGGCTTAGCCTTGTAAAGGCCATTGCCGATCTCCATCACGCCAGAATCGAACTGCTCGATAATCGCCCTGGCTTGCGCATCGCAATCGAGTTTCCTCTCCTCACGTCCGCTACGGACCCGGCTCGTCAGTCGGCCCGTTCCGCGATCGACCCGAAGGGCTTTCAATCGTGACTTCCGTCCTGCTACGCAACACAGCGAAACATCTCATGACGACCATCGCCGCGGTCGTCATTGTCGCAGCCGCCGCCGCGGGTTACTACGGCGTCGTGCGCCTCGACGGTAATTTCCACACGACCATTCCCGGCGAACTCTACCGTTCAGCGCAACTCAACCCGGCACAGCTTGTGTCATATCACGCAACTTATGGCATCAAGACCATCGTCAATTTGCGCGGCGAGCATGATGGCCAGGGCTGGTACGACAAGGAGGTGGCCGAATCGGCCCGGCTCGGGATCAACCACCTGAATTTCCCGATGTCATCGCGCAAGCAGTTGTCTCAGGAGGAAGCCAAGGCGCTCCTGTCAATGTTGAAGAAGGCGCAAAAGCCAATCCTCATTCATTGTGAAGGTGGTGCCGACCGCAGCGGTCTCGTTGCCGCACTCTACGTTGCTGCAATCGCCCACGGGACTGAAGCGCAGGCGGAGGCGCAGATGTCGATCGAATATGGACACATTTCGCTATCCGTCAATCCGGCTTTCGCCATGGACCGCACGTTCGAGGCGCTCGAACCCTGGCTGGGCTTCCCGAATTCGTAGCAATGAGCCGCTCATATTGTATGCGAATGCGACATGACAATGCCGAAATACGGGCGTTAGACTCCCCTGTACGTGCGTAACATGAACGCGTTGATGCCAATGGACAGGATTGTCATGGACCACCGCACCATCATTGCCTCGCTGACCCAGGAGCAGCGCGATCGCCTGACCGCCAAGTCGGATACAGCAGGCCTGGTGCAGCTTGGCGTGCATTGGGGCGCGATTGGCCTGTTGGGCTTGTTGATTGCCGCTCGCGTTCCCTTCTGGCCTTTGCTCATGCTCCCGCAAGGGATCCTCATCGTTTTCCTGTTCACGCTCCTGCACGAGGCCGTGCATCGCACGCCCTTCAAGACGCAGCGTCTGAACGATGTCGTCGCGCGCATAAGCGGTTTCATGATCGTGCTTCCGGCCGACTGGTTCCGCTATTTTCACTTCGCCCATCACCGCTATACGCAAGATCCCGATAACGACCCCGAGCTTGCAACGCCAAAGCCCGAAACGTTGCGGGAATATATCGTCCACCTTTCTGGACTCCCTGTATGGTTGAGCCATGTAAAGACTCTTCTGCGAAACGCCTCGGGTCGCTGCGATGATCCCTATGTCCCTCCCAAGGGACAAGACAAGGTGAAACGCGAGGCACAGATCATGATCCTTGCCTCTGCCGGCCTCGCGGGCTTCTCGCTTTGGTTCCAATCATCGGCGCTGCTCTTCGCCTGGATTATCCCGGCAATCATAGGGCAACCATTCCTGCGGCTTTATCTCCTCGCCGAACATGGGCGCTGCGCCTTCGTCGCCAATATGCTCGAGAACAGCCGGACCACCACGACGACATGGTTCGTGCGCAAGCTCGCCTGGAACATGCCCTACCACGCCGAGCATCATTCCTATCCGGGAGTTCCCTTCCACCGGCTGCCTGAGTTCCATGCGCTGATCGAGGAACATCTTAAGGAGACAGAGACCGGATACATGCGGTTCCACGCCAGATACATCGAAGGACTTCGTTAGAGATCCGAATCCATCCGGTCCGAGCAAGCCCAGTTTTTCCAGAGAAGCGGGGATCGGCGATCCCATGTTACGCGCGGCTGGATTCCGCGCTACTATGGTAGGGCCATCATCCGTTGCGCCAGGAAAGGAATGAAGATGAACACGGCCAATCTTCAACTGGAAGGACTTTGCCTAGCCATCGCAGCGGTCAACCGGGCCCTCGTTGCCAAAGGGCTGTTGACCGCAGTCGAAATCGACACAGCCCTACGGAGGGCCGAAGCCGTCGCCGTTGGCGACGACAGGGCAGTCGAGCACCTATCCCCAGCCAATCGCGACGCCGTGTGTTTCCCCATCCGCCTTTTGCAGCTGGCAAACAATTCAGGCGCCGATACGCCATGGTCGTTCTCACATCTCGCCAGAATGGTGGGCGAGACCAAGCGGCCCTATAACGATCAGCTCTGAACGGCCAGATGGCGCAGTTGCGTCGATACCCTCAGGATCAACGACGCAACTGACCGCTTGCTTCCAGTGCAATAGTCTTATTGCGCCGGCGTCAGCGTTACGGTCGTTACCCCTCCGGCAAAGTTGATGCCCTCCTGCCCTTCAACTGATATCGGTTGCAGGGAAAAGGCCCGGCCGGTTCCGCCGGCGAGAATATTGGCGCCAGCACCGGGGCCGACCGAGGCGTTCGCGCCGACGCCGCTATATGTTCCCGCAAGCGCTCCCGCTGGAAGACCGCTGGTGGCTGCGACGACACCCCAAATGAGGTGCCCTGCCGCGACTTCACCAAGCGCCACGCCGAACTCGTCAATGGACCCGGTGTAATTGTCGGCACTGCCGCCCTTGTCCTGTTTGAACGTACAGGTCAGCTTCTGCTTTTCGACGACGAACATCCCTATGCCCTTGGATACGTCGCAGGACAGTGTTCCGATCTGGGTAGACTCCGCGTTTGCGCCGAATGGAATAAGCGCAACGATACAGCCAAAGCATGCCTTTTTGAGGAAAGTCATCATTGTATCTCCTTCGCCACTATTGAAAGTCCCCTGGGCGACCGCCAAAAGATCTTCGCAACAGCCATTGGTGGGAAGTACGTAACTGTTACAGCAGTGGATATTCTGGCACCCGTGCTAGTTTGTCCTGCATTGCGATAGTTTCTTCCGGCTGCAGGCCCTCTGGTTACGCGAGACATGGGTGACACGATGAATGACCTTTCCACGCCTGAGCCGGTTCTCGAGATTGCTGTCGGCACAGTTATTCTGATTATTGTCATCTTTGTCCACGGCGCCGGAATTCGGGCAATCAACTTGCGCTTCAACCGGGCCTGGGTTCATGTAGACAGTGGCACGTCGCACTGGCGCATCAACCTTCTACTCGCCGCGACGATTGCCTCGCTCTCGGCGCTGCATTTCACCGAGACCCTCATTTGGGCCGCTCCGATTTATGCGAGAGGTTTTATCCCCTCCATGCGTGACAGCTACTATTTCGTCCTTGAGAGCTATACGACACTCGGCCAAGGCAATATCGCCCTGCCTGAACGCTGGCGCTTGCTCGGCCCGATCATAGCCATTTCCGGCTTGTTCACATTCGGTTGGACGAGCAGCGTTCTCGTCAGCATCATGACTGAGTTCGGCAAGCTCGACCGGGCACGGATCAAGGGACCGAAGGAACGGTCTTCCGATCAGACAGACCCTGATGCCTGACCTGACAGTCAGAGGTGGTGATCGTGTTCGCTCAGCGAGATGCGGACATCCTGCAGGAAACGGACGAGGCAACCGACCAGCAAGCACAACGATATGACGAAAAGCGCGCCTGCGCCCGGCTCGTGGCGATAGCCGAGGAATGCCACCACGAACCCGACCAGCAAGAGTATGGCAATGCCGATTGCGCCGATGACGGCCAATTGCAGGGCCTGATTCAACAGGACTTCGCGCCGCTTCAGCCGCGCTATGTCCGCCTTGAGCCACTTGCGGCTCGTATCGTCGTCAGCGATCTGATTGAGATTTCTGATGCGGTCGGTCACGCCCGTCATACGGTTGATCAGTATGGATACCAGCGCCGCGATGGCTGCCAGCAGGAATACTGGAGCAACAGCATGAGAGATCATGGCTGAAAGTTGGTCGACGTCTACGGGCATTTCTCGGGCTGCCTTTGTTGCAGAGCGGATCTTGTCGCGCCGAAGATGCCACTGAACGACACGTTCGGCAAACTGCGCGGGTTGGATTGAACCCTACGAAGGGCGCGCCCTTGTGGCGTCCGGCTATCAAGACTACGCTGCAGGGACGATTGCTGAGCCGATGGGGGGCGGGCGGGCAATGTCGACAAACGTTCGTGGCGAACCACGATGGATTCCCGCGCTGGCCATTCTGGCCGTGTTTGGCCTGCTCGCAGTTCTTCCCCATCATGTGCACGTGATGCCGGTTTGGATTTCCTACGTCGTCGTCCTCGTGGTGCTTGTCCCGATGGCTGCCGTCACGCTGACCGGCAGCGCATTTTGGGTGAAAGCGGAACGCATTGCAATCATGCTGCTTGCAGCGGTCTACGCGGCCAACACGGCGGCGGAACTTGCCGATATGATTGGGATCATCACGATTCATCCACCAGAGACACGAGCGGTCTCGCTGCTCTCTTCGTCCCTCGCGATCTGGGTAACGAATGTTTTGACCTTTTCCCTGCTGTACTGGCAAATCGATCGCGGCGGGCCAGGCGCGCGGATGAGCAATGCAAGCACCAAGCCGGACTGGTTGTTTCCGCAGGCGACGGCGCCTGAACTCGCACCGCCTGACTGGAGGCCATTGTTCCTCGATTACCTGTTTCTTGGGTTCAATACGGCGACCGCCTTCAGCCCCACCGATGTCCTGCCGCTTACGCGCCGCGCCAAGTCGCTCATGATGGTGGAGAGCACAATTTCACTTTTGACGCTCGTCATTGTCGCCGCCCGAGCGATTAATGTTCTGCCCTAGATCGGCAATGTCCGGGCAACGGGCCCTTGATTGGTGCTGAGACTCAAGATTGACTTGGCCAACAATTACAAATCTCCAACGGGTGGGGCAATGCTGATCAAAGAGGGCGACCATCGCACATCTCGAATTGACCTCACCCTCGCAGCTATATTGTCGTTTGTGGCTGGAGCGGTGAACAGCGCGGGCTATTTTGCCTTTGGCTATTTCTCCGCGAACATGACAGGCAACGTTTCGCTGATCTCCGACCATATATCGCTCGGACAAGTTGTCATCGCGACAGCCTTCGCCTCCATCGTTGTGCTCTTCATCCTTGGGGCGTTTGCCGCTTCCCTGTTCATCCAGCTCGGCAAACACAATAACTGGCAGAAGGTTTATGCGCTTACACTCCTGGCAGAAGCTTGCCTGCTCCTCATTGTCGGCGCCCTCGATATTCACGGGTCCGGTCCCACAAGGGGAACATTGATCGTTGGAATGCTCAGCTTTACCATGGGCATTCAGAACGCTGCTTCAACCCGCATTTCCGCGGGGCGGGTCCGAACAACGCATGTTTCAGGTGTAGCAACGGATATTGGCGTTGGGCTTGCGACGCTGTGGCGATCCCATGATGCCCGCAATACGACCATTCAACGACTGAAACTGCACTCGGCAACAATCGCATCATTCCTGCTCGGTGGAATTGTCGGCGTAGCCTCATACAGGGCCGTGGAAGGCGCCGTTTTCTGGGCGGCGTCGGTTCCCCTCTTTCTGCTAAGTGCAAAATATCTCAAGCGCTGAGCGCGGTACCCGACGCCTTGACGAAGTCAACGAACGCGCGAAGCGCAGCGGGCATCTGCCTCCGGCTCGGGTAGTAAAGATAAAGGCCGCCATAGTAGGGACACCAGTCCTCGAGCACCCGGACGAGCCTCCCCGCTTCGATATGCGCGATCGCCTGGCTCTCGAAGGCATAGGCGACGCCGACGCCGAGAAGCGCAGCCTCGATCATTATGTCCTGATCATCGACGATGAGCGGTCCATCGACCTCGACGCTTAACTCCACGCCGCCACGCTCGAATTCCCACGCATAAAGGCGGCCGCTGCCGAAGCGCAATCCAACGCAGGGAAGACGTTGCAAATGCTCTGGCGTCGTCGGCTTGGCATGGGCATCGAAAAACGCTGGGGACGCCACGATTGCGGTGCGCTGGCGCGGACCGATCGGCACCGCAATCATGTCCTGCGCAATCACCTCGCCGAAACGAATCCCGGCATCGAAACCCTCCGACACCATGTCCACCAGATCGTTGGCGACGGCGATTTCGACGCTGATCTTCGGGTGAGCCTCCAGGAAACGGGCGACAACAGGGAGAAGCACCATCTTTGCCGAGACATGCGCCGTATTGAAGCGCAGCCGTCCGATCGGTGCGCCGCGCAGCTCATTGAGGTCATCCAGTGCATCGTCGATATCGCGAAACGCCGGCGCCACCCGTGCAAGCAGACGCTCTCCGGCTTCGGTCAAGGCGACGCTGCGCGTCGTACGGTTGAAGAGCCGGAGGTCCAATCTCTCCTCCAGCGCCTTCAGGGCATGGCTTAAGGCTGACGTCGTGCATCCGATCTCGTCAGCGGCGCGACGGAAACTGCGATGCCGCGCAAGAACCAGAAATGGCGCAAGGTCGGAGGATGATACTTTTCGCATTGTTGAATTTTACTCATCAACGCAAAGAGAATCCAGTGGATTATCTCAACAGCCACTTCACGATAGAAATCTCCCACAGCTTAGAACAACAGGAGGTTCAAATGCATACATGGTTCGTTACCGGGGCATCGCGTGGTTTTGGTGCTCTCATCGTTGAAAAGGCCCTTGCCAAGGGTGACCAAGTCGTTGCTTCGGCACGCAGTCCCAAGGCGATCACCGACCGCTTCGGCGAGCGATCCAACCTTCTCGCCGTTGCTCTCGACGTCACTGACGAGACGCAGGCGCATCAGGCGGTCAAGGAGGCAATCGCCCGCTTCGGGCGCATCGATGTGCTCGTCAACAATGCGGGCTACGGCCTGCTTGGCGCGGTGGAAGAGGCAAGCAGCGCAGAGGTTGAGGCGCTTTATCGCACCAACGTCTTCGGACTGTTGGCCGTGACCCGCGCGGTGCTTCCGCATATGCGCCGCCAGAGATCAGGACGCATCCTCAACTTCTCTTCGGTCGGAGGCTATCGCAGCGGCGCGGGCTTCGGCGTCTATTGTTCGACGAAATTCGCCGTGGAAGGCCTGACCGAGGCTCTTGCCGAGGAACTGAGCCCGCTCGGCATCCACGTTACCGCCATAGAGCCGGGATATTTCCGTACCGACTTTCTCGATTCTACCTCGTTGAGTGTCAGTCCGATCGAGATTGACGACTACGCGCTGACCGCTGGGGCGGTACGGAACAAGGCCAGGGAAATCAGTCACAACCAGCCCGGCAATCCCGACAAGCTCGCGGAGGTGGTGGTTGCATTCGTCGATGCAGAAAATCCGCCGGTTCGCCTGCCGCTCGGCAGCGACACCTTGGCTGCGATCTCGGCCAAGCACACATCCGATGCGGAGCTCGTCGCCAACTGGCGCGAAGTATCAGTCTCGACCGATTTCGAGTTGCCAGCATAAAAACGGCGCTGAGCAGCAAGCAGTAACAATCCGCAGGATGGGGTCGATAACCTCCTGCGGATTATCCTGTTCCTGCGTTATTCCATGCCGAGCGCGTTCATGTAGAGTTCGAGGATAGCCTCTTCTTCCTTGCGCTCATTGGCATCCTTCTTGCGAAGCCGCACGATCGTGCGGATGATCTTGGTGTCGTAGCCGCGGCCCTTGGCCTCGGCCATCACTTCCTTGATGTCGTCCTGAAGGGTCGTCTTTTCTTCTTCGAGCCGTTCGATGCGCTCGATGAACTGCCGCAGTTCCGCTGCTGCTACGCCTTCGACACCACCCTGCGCTGCCAGATCATCCATGCTCATACTCCGCTCCTAAATCCTGTGCGACTCGGTTGGCCGCGCGAAGGGTTCCGATGCCCGACGAGCCCATCACGAGTCAAGTTAAGAGTAGGCTTGGATGCATTTGAATTGGAGGAGGGCCCGCCGGGGCTTGGCTCAATGCGATGGTTTGTTCGCCTCGAAGGCAGCCTTTTGTGCCTCGCTCGCTTCACGCTGGTTCCTGGCTTGCCACTGCGCATAGGGCTCGCCATAAATGATCTCGCGCGATTCTTCTTTCGACATCGAAACGCCGTCGCCCTCGGCGGCATCCCTGTACCAATTCGACAGGCAGTTGCGGCAGAAGCCGGCAAGGTTCATCAAGTCGATATTCTGCACGTCACTGCGTTCGCGCAGGTGCTCGACCAACTTGCGGAAGGCGGCGGCTTCGAAAGCCGTCTGTTGCTCGTTCGTAAGCTTGGTCATGATCCGATCTCCGCTCGATTCAGTTCGATGTCTCATCAGGCGATCCGGCAATGGGCCCGGTTCGCGAACCGAAATGCCTGACCACATGCATATCGGGGTCGGCATTGATGGCGTCAAGGATCGGCGCAAGCCGGTTGGCCCATTGTTCGACCCCTGCTTCCTCGGCGATGAGATCCTGTCGCACTTCGATCAATGCGTGAGCGAGGCCCGTCACGATGCAATGTTGGAACATCGTGTCATTGCGGAGCGCTCCGTCATAGGGCTCATTGTCGCCTACGACGAGTTGCGGATCGGCTCTGAGACCTTCGATCAGCGGGCGGACCGCGCGCCAGTCCTTGTCCCAGAGAATGCCGGCATGCCAGGGACGCGGCGTTGCCTTCCAGAAGGCCGTGAACGAATGGATGGAAATAACGAGCGGCGCCTTGCCGCTCGCCTTGGCCACCGCTTCGATCGCTTGTGAAACCGCCGTGTGATAAGGCCGGTAATAGCCTTCGATCCGCCTCGCGCGCTCCTCCGGCGGCATGGGATTGTTGCCCGGAATGATCGCGCCATCGGACAAGCGCATGATCAGCGTCGGGTCGTCCTCGCCGCGATTGGGATCGATCAAAAGCCGCGAGAAGCCGCCAAGGACCGCGGGTACCCCGAGCATAGCCGCGAGCCGCCGCGTCAAATGCTCGACGCCTATATCATAGGCGATGTGACGCTCGAATTCTGACGGCGGCAGGCCGAGCGAACCATACGCCTGAGGCAAATCGCGCCGCGCGTGATCGGCAAGCAGGATAAGGCCCCTGGCCCTATCGCCATCTACCAGATGAAGAGGTGAAAACGGCATTCGCGGTGCTCGCTGCTTGGGGATGACAACTTCCTGTTTTCCACGGGCTGGACCGCTTTGCAACGAATATGCGCACTTTCGAACGACCCGGGCGCATTAATAGGCTGATTCCATCTGATGCGCTGATCGACCGGATATGCTGAACGACCCAGAGAACGTGTGGCCGTCCATGCCGCGCCGCCAGTTTGACCGTCCCCGCCAGCGTTAAGCTCTATCAACCGAAATCGCGCTTGTTTCGCCGCCTTTGCCCTGCTCTTTCATGGCAATGATCATTCTTTTGTCGCACTCGTCGCTGAACTTGCCATTCAAACGATTAGCGCGTTGACAATGCCCATGAAACTGCCGAAAAGAGGTTCGAAGACGGACGGAGGCAATATTGCGTGAGGGCATTGAATTCCACCCCGATCAGCATCGGCGGACGCGCCTGGGCAGCTTTCTAGCGGCTTTTTTATTCATATTTCTAGCAGCCAGTTTTGCGGCTCCTGAGAAGGCCCACGCTGATTTTCGCGTGTGCAACACCACACAAAATCTTGTCGGCGTCGCGCTCGGCTATCGCGCCAAGACGGGCTGGATCACCGAAGGCTGGTGGCATGTCAACGCCTCGTCCTGCACGACCCTCGTCGTCGGACCGCTGACATCGCGCTACTATTATCTCTACGCGGAAGACGCCCAGAGCGGCGGCCGCTGGGACGGCAAGATCAATATGTGTGTCGCGGAAAACCAGTTTAAGATCACTGGCATCAATGACTGTTTTGCCCGCGGATTTCAGCGCGCGGGATTTCAGGAGTATGATACCGGCGAGCAGACGAGCTGGATGGTCCAGCTTACCGAAGAGAATCCTCCCTCCTCTCCAATCGTAACGGATACCCCTCCTCAATGAGACGTCGCCGCAAGGTCAAGATTCTAGCCACCCTCGGACCCGCTTCCTCCGAAGAAGCCATGATCCGCAAATTGTTCGAAGCGGGTGCTGACGTATTCCGCATCAACATGAGCCATGCCAGTCACGATCTGATGCGCGAGCTCGTGCGCCGCATCCGCCGCGTCGAGAAGGACCTCGGCCGCCCGATCGGCATTCTCGCCGACCTTCAGGGCCCGAAGCTGCGTGTCGGCAAGTTCGCGGACGGCAAGGTCGATCTTACGCCGGGCCAGACCTTCACGCTCGATAGCAATGATACGCCCGGCGACAACACCCGCGTGTTCCTGCCGCATCCCGAGATTCTCGAGGCCGTCGAGCCCGGCCATCGCCTGCTCATCGACGATGGCAAGCTGGCGCTCGTCGCCGAGGCATCGGACGGCAAGTCGATCCGCTGCCGCGTCGTTTCGGGCACCAAGATTTCCGACAAGAAAGGCGTCAGCCTGCCCGATACAACGCTCGGCGTCGGTGCGCTGACCGAGAAGGACCGGCGCGATCTTGATGCGGTCCTGCAGGAAGAAATCGACTGGGTCGCCCTCTCCTTTATCCAGCGGCCCGAGGATCTTGCGGAAGTGCGCAAGATCTCCCGTGGCCGCGTTGCTCTCCTTTCCAAGATCGAAAAGCCGCAGGCCGTGGCGCGGCTCGATGAAATCATCGAGCTTTCCGACGCGCTGATGGTCGCCCGCGGCGATCTCGGCGTCGAGATGCCCCTCGAATCGGTTCCGGGTATCCAGAAGCAGATCATTCGTGCCTGCCGGCGTGCGGGCAAGCCTGTCGTCGTCGCGACCCAGATGCTGGAATCGATGATCACGGCCCCGGTCCCGACCCGCGCTGAAGTGTCTGACGTCGCTACCGCCGTTTTCGAAGGCGCGGACGCGGTGATGCTTTCGGCCGAATCTGCCGCCGGCGATTATCCGATCGAAGCTGTCTCGACGATGGCGCGCGTCGCCGAAGAGGTCGAGCGCGACCCGAACTATCCGGGTATCATCCATGCTCAGCGCCCGGAGCCCAATGCAACCGGCGCCGATGCAATCTCGCTCGCCGCCCGCCAGATCGCCGAGACGCTGAACCTTTCTGCCATCGTCACCTACACGGCGTCCGGCACAACCGGACTGCGCGCAGCGCGTGAGCGCCCGCTACTGCCGATCATCGCGCTTTCGCCCGTGGTGGAGACGGCCCGCAAGCTGTCGCTGGTCTGGGGCCTGCACTGCGTCGTGACGGAGGACGCATCCGATCTCGACGACATGGTCGATCGCGCCTGCCATATTGCCTATCAGGAAGAGTTCGGCAATCCGGGCGACCGGGTGATCATTTCGGCAGGTGTGCCACTGCGCACGCCCGGCTCGACCAATATGCTGCGCATCGCCTATATCGGTTCGGACGGCCTGACCGGCATCTAAACCGGGCATATTGAACTTGAATTGATGTGGTTCGGCCTGCGGGTTCGAACCACATTGCATTTGTGCCATGCCGGCATCCGCCAGCCCAAATCGCCTGGATATCAGGTGCGCTGGCCGGTGAGTTCGTCGGCAAGTTCCCCGGCCTGTTTCTGCGCTTCGCGCATCATCGGATAGACCGTGAGGACACGTTCGAAAGCCTGGAGGGCGGCTTCCTTGCGCCCCGTATCCTTGAGGATAGCGGCCATGCCTGCCATGGCACCGAAATGCCGCGGCTCAAGCGCCAGTGTTTTCTGTATGTCGGCCATGGAACGGCCATAGTCATTCATGAGGAAGTGCAGCGTCGCGCGCCGGTTCCAGCCCTCGGCAAAATCGGGCTTCATCGTCACGACCTGGTCGAGAAAATCGAGGGCGACCGAGTATTTCTTGTCTTCCATCGCCTTGGCGGCCCAGCCCATCATGAGGTCGACGGTGGCGCTGCCGGAGTTTTGCCATTGAATCTGGATCAGCGAGGCAATGCGCGCAGCCTTCACCTCGTTGCTCTCGCGCTTCAAAGAAGCAAAGAGTTCATCGAGCCGCAAAGCGCGCTTTTGCGCCTGGGTCATATCGGGAAGGGCGGCCTGTTGTCCGATGGGCGTTTGGTCCTCGGCGAAAGCCAAGGCTGGCGATATTGCCAGTGAAGTTACGACTGAAAACGCAAAGACGCTCCGCATGAGACGGATCGTAATCCGTATCAGCGAAACGTCAAATGCAAATAAGCGTGAGTCGCGGACGATCAGCCCTGGCGCGCTTTGAAACGCGGAGCAGTCTTGTTGATGATGTAGATGCGGCCCTTGCGACGGACCAGCTGATTGTCACGATGACGGGCCTTGAGAGCCTTGAGCGAGTTCTTGATCTTCATTTCAGCACCGGTATCTTTACGCCCGAAACCGGGCACCAATAAAAAGCGCGCCTGAGCAGCGCGCCGGAAACACGTGGCCGGGAAATAGCCAATGATTACCCCGAATGTCAACTCCCCGCTGGCGATTCATCGCATGATTCCGCGCTCAATCGCTTATTTGTCCAGCTAAAGTCTTTTGCTGATGCGCGTGACATGGCCCATCTTGCGGCCGGGGCGCGCTTCCGCCTTGCCGTAAACGTGCACGACTGCACCGGGCTCCTTGAGGAGTTCCGGCACTTTGTCGATATCGTCACCGATCAGATTTTCCATCACGCAGTCGGAATGCCGCCTTGTATCGCCGAGCGGCAAGCCGGCGATGGCGCGGATATGCTGTTCAAATTGCGAGACGGCACAGGCAGCCTCCGTCCAATGGCCGGAATTGTGCACGCGCGGGGCAAATTCATTGGCGAGCAGCGTGCCGTTGGCAAGAACGAAGAACTCGACGCCGACGACGCCGACGTAATTCAGGCCTTCCAGCAGCTTGCGCGCGGCATCGGCAGCGAGCCCGGCCATGGTGGATGAGACCGATACAGGGACGGTCGACGTCGCGAGAATGCCGTCTTTATGTACGTTCTCGGCGATGTCGTAGACCTTGATATTGCCTTCCTGATCGCGCGCGGCGATTACCGAGATTTCACGCGTGAAATCGACCATCGCCTCGAGGATGGCGGGTACCGCGCCGATTGCCGCGTAGCCGGCCTTCGCACTCTCGCCCTTGGCTCCGGTGAACTTGACCTGGCCCTTGCCGTCATAGCCGAAGCGCCGTGTCTTCAATATGCCCTTGCCATCGAATGCCAGCAGGGCGGCTTCGAGATCGCCTTCGCTTTCGACGATGCGCCATTGCGCCGTCGGAATGCCGACCTTGGCAAGGAAGCGCTTTTCCGCCACGCGGTCCTGCGAAACCTTGAGCGCCTCGGGCGGGGGAAACACACTTTTCGTCTCGTTCAGCGTTTCCGCTGCATCGACCGGCACATTCTCGAATTCGTAGGTAATGACATCGCTGACCTCGGCGAGCTGTTCGAGCGCATTCGGCTCGTCATAGGCCGCGAGGATATGCTGGTTGGCGACCTGACCTGCGGGACAATCGGCCTGGGGTTCCAGGATCACCGTCCGGTAGCCAAGCCGCGCCGCCGCCATCGCCAGCATGCGCCCAAGCTGCCCGCCCCCGATAATGCCTATTGTCGAACCTGGAGATATCATGCTCATGCCTCGTCAGAAGGCCGCAGAGCAACCTTGTCGCTTTGCGCCTGCCGGAATTCATCCAATCGTACCGCAAGTGCTGTATCGTTCAGTGCCAGAACCGCCGCGGCCAGCAATGCTGCATTGACGGCGCCAGCCCGCCCGATCGCCAATGTCCCGACCGGGATACCTGCAGGCATCTGCACGATCGACAGCAGCGAATCCTGCCCCGACAGGGCCTTCGATTCGACCGGAACGCCAAACACGGGCAAAGCAGTCATCGAGGCTGCCATCCCGGGAAGATGTGCAGCGCCGCCGGCGCCTGCAATAATGACCTTGAAACCATCCTCGCGCGCGCCTTTGGCAAAGGCGACGAGACGGTCCGGTGTCCTGTGTGCCGAGACGATCCGGTCGTCATGGGAAATGCCGAGCGCATCGAGCGTTTCGGCGGCGTGACGCATGGTGGCCCAGTCGGACTGGCTTCCCATGATGATTGCGACGTCAGCGCATTTATCTGGCATTGAGCATCCTCTGAAATACGAGGCGGTGTGGGAGTAGGTCGGATTAAAGGAAAAGGTTGTCCCCCGCAAGTTAACTCGCGGACAGGTGCCTGCCGTTCTTGAAATCAGGCAATTATATCGGGAGTGATCTTGTCTTCGAGTTCGATGAGCTTGTCTTTGATGATGAGCTTCTTCTTCTTCATGCGCTGGATGCGAAGCTGGTCGCAGCCCACCTGGATCATTGCTTGTATGGCGGCATCGAAGTCCATGTGTTCTTGTTTCAATCTTGCGACTGCCAATCGAATGTCAGCCTGATCCTGATCGGACATGCAGTGATTCCCGATATTTCGCTGTAATAGAAGCTAGTGACTGGTTGCAGGCAATTCTGTCCTCGCCAGCACGTCGCCATATCACATTTTACACCACAAGAAAATCCTACGAAACAAATTCGACAATTGCTTAAAGTGGTGGCAGACTGTCACGGCTCTGTCACATACTTGCCGCGCGGCAAGTGGAGCACGTACGAGTTGGGCAACAAACCAAGGGAGAAGCCGGATGGCCATTGAGTCTCATCTTGAAACGCTTGAACGTAAGCATGGAGCGCTTGAAAAGCAGATTGCTGATGCGTTGTTAAGTCCCGCCTCCGACGACCTGATGATAAGCGATTTGAAGCGTCGCAAGCTTATGCTGAAAGAACAGATCGAAAGGCTGAAATTAGCCGTCACCCACCACTAGGAAGGTCCCACGAAATTCCATCCGGCAGCTACCCAGCGCCGCGATGGCAGCGATAAAAGAGCCCGGTCCCCGCTTCACGCAGGGACCGGGTTTTTCTTTGCCCGCCATGAGAATCGTCTCACCCGCTCCAGAATTGGTCGAGCCATAAATTCAAGTGAAAGAAACCGCTGTCATCGACGGCGTAGATGCGGCGCGTGCCCTCCGATTTCACCTTGACGAGGCGCGCATCAAGCAGCGCTTTCAGGTGCTGGGAAACCGCTGGCCGCGAGATCGGCAGCCCGAGCGCAAGCTCGTTCACGGTTTTTGGCCCGCGGCGAAGTTCCTCAAGGAGGTAACGGCGGTTGGGATCTGAAATGGCTGTAAAGGCATCCGTCTCGACCATGTAGAATAGTCGGTTTAAACGAAGCGCATTGTCAACGGATTTCGTTGTCGAGCGAAC
Organism: Phyllobacterium sp. UNC302MFCol5.2; assembly: GCF_000686005.1. Taxonomy (NCBI): domain Bacteria; kingdom Pseudomonadati; phylum Pseudomonadota; class Alphaproteobacteria; order Hyphomicrobiales; family Phyllobacteriaceae; genus Phyllobacterium; species Phyllobacterium sp. UNC302MFCol5.2. Next base: position 1,660,786 of record NZ_JMLL01000010.1, on the reverse strand, counting down.
CTCCAGAGGTCCGCAAACGCCTATTCCGCCGGGTTTTCGGCGCGCGGGTCAAGCCGCACGCTTTCCGGCGTTACCCGCTCGGCGCCGGCAGTTTTGAAATTGTCCCTGAGCTCTATCGGCACGGGCGCGCGCATGCGCGAGCGGATGATCGCATGGGTCATGATCAGAACATGCGCGAGCGCTGTGACGCCGAAGAGCGCAGATGGCGAAATGCTCTCCATGGCAAGGGCGCCGAGGATGGGACCAAGCATCGTGCCAAATCCGTAGAGCAGCAGCAGGCCGCTCGTGACTTTGACGAAATTTGCCGAGTCGGCAAAGTCATTGGCATGGGCGACCGCGACGGGATAGAGCGCATAGGCGAGCCCGCCATAGATCGCCGTCATGATCAGGATAACATAGGCATTATGCGGGGAGATGAGGAAGATCAGAAGGCCGATCACCGCAGCTGCACCGCCAACGATCGCAAGGACGTAGCGCCGGTCGGTGCGGTCGGACATGCGGCCGACGGGGATCTGCATCAGCGCGCCGCCCATAACCGACGCGCTCATCATCAAGGCGATCTCGGTTGTCGAAATGCCCGTGGAGGCGCCATAGACCGCACCGAGCGTACCGAACGCGCCGTTGGCCACGCCAATGAGGATACAGCCCAGAAAAGCCACGGGCGAATTGCGGTAGAGGGCCCTGAGATCAAGCTGGACTTCCGTCAGCGGTTTCGGACTGCTGGCGGTCGAAATGGCGGTTGGTATCAGTGCGAGGCAGAAGAGGATGCCGGTCAGCATGAAGAACGTCCCCGAGCGCACGTCGCCAAAGCCGATCATCATCTGGCCTACCGTGATGGAAGCGAAGTTGACCACCATGTAGAGGCCGAAAATCTGGCCGCGATTGGCGTTCGTCGCCCGCTCGTTCAGCCAGCTCTCGATAACCATGTAGGAACCCGCCATGGCAAAGCCGGTCAGGGCGCGCAGGGCGATCCACGCTATCGGTTCGACAAGAATCCCGGTGAACAGCGCAACAATTGCCGCGATCGCGGCAAAGGCGCTGAAGGCCCGCACATGGCCCACCCGCCGCACCAGGCGGGGCGCAAGCAGGCAGGAGGTGATGAAGCCCCCTGCCCAGGCCGTCCCTAGGAGGCCGAGCGAGGTCGTCGAGAAGCCTTCAGCACCGCCGCGCAGTGGCAGGAGCAAGCCGTGCAGGCCGGACGCCATGACAAGAAACGATGTACCGCAAAGAAGCGCGAAGACCTGGATGAACGAACGAAACACGGCAAGACCTTGCATGAGAATGAGGGAGGAACCGACTCGCTAACTCCGCCGGCACCGGGTTCGTTTCATGGAGCAATAGGGTAACTTCATGGCATCCCTGTTTCGTTACCCCGGAGACTATCAAAACTTAGCGGAAGAGCGCTTCGGCCGCGACCTTGCTGTTGCCCTTGCGGGAACGTTCTTCTTCAAGGCGTGTGATTTCAGTCCGCAGCAGGGCTATCCGCTCGTCAAGTTCGGAAACCGACAGCAGCGACAAATCCTGCCCTATATCATGAACGACCTTGCGTCTTGGCTCTTCGTCGAAAACTGACATCATTTCCTCCAAGATAAGCTCTAATATACGAAGATACAGCCCAACCACTTGGAATTGCAAATCATTCTGGCGAATCGATCGAAGGGAACAGCTCCATGGCCGAAAAAATTCCGACAACCATGACGGCAATCGAGATCACCCAGCCAGGGGGGCCGTTGGTGCTGAAGGCAGGAAAACGCGGCGTCCCCGAGCCAGGTCCGGGCGAGTTGTTGATCGAGGTCAAGGCCGCAGGCGTGAACCGTCCGGACGTGTTGCAAAGGCAGGGTCACTACCCGCCTCCGGCCGGCGCTTCCGATATTCCGGGGCTTGAGATTGCCGGAGATATCGTCGCTGTGGGCGCAAATGTTACCCGCTTTCGAATAGGGGAACGGGTGACCGCGCTCGTTGCCGGCGGCGGTTACGCCGAGTTTTGCAGCGTGCACGAAACCAACGCGCTGCCGATCCCGGCCGGCTACGGCTATATCGAGGCGGCCGCCATTCCGGAGACGTACTTCACGGTCTGGCACAATGTGTTCCAACGCGGCGCGCTGAAGGAAGGCGAAACGTTCCTCGTGCATGGCGGCTCCTCCGGCATCGGCACGACAGCCATTCAGCTCGCACACGCGTTCGGCGCCTCGGTCATGACCACTGTCGGCTCGCAGGAGAAGCGCGAGGCCTGCCTCAAGCTCGCCGCCAGCCATGCCATCAACTATCGCGAGGAAGATTTCGTCAAGGCGGTCAAGGATGCGACCGAGGGCAAGGGTGCAAATCTCATCCTCGATATGGTCGGCGGTGATTACATCGAGCGCAACTACGAAGCCGCCGCGCTTGACGGGCGGATTGTGCAAATCGCCTTTCTGCACGGTGCCAAGGCGACGAGCGACATTTCCAAACTGATGGTGAAACGTCTCACGCATACAGGATCAACCTTGCGCAACAGGCCCGTGGAGTTCAAGGCGGGTATCGCAAGGGCGCTTGAGACCAAGGTCTGGCCGCTGCTGGTCGAGCGCCGCGTTGCGCCGGTGATCGACATGGTCTATCCGCTGCACGAGGCTTGGCGGGCGCATGAGCGCATGGAAGACGGCCATCACATCGGCAAGATCGTGCTCGACGTCGGTTAAACGACGAACTCTTATTGTTTACATAGAAACGCGATAGGGCCGCAGGTGTAAGGCTGCGGCCCGGTCTATCGCTACCCGTTATCAGTTGGTCGCCTGCACCTTGCCGACGCTGAAAAACAGGGTTTCGCCGGAGGAGCCATCGACACCGTCATTGTCGGTAACGGCATAGCCGTTGCCATCGGAATCGATGGTGAAACCTTCAAGCTTCTCGACGACATAACCATTCGAAGCTTTCAGATCGTCCATGAAGTCGTGGGCAAGCACCTTGGTCACGACCGGAAGCTTGTCGCCGATCTTGGCCGGCTTCAAATCGTCGAGCGCGATGCGATAGAGCCGCTTCACCGCGGCCTTCTGGCCGATCTGGTTGTCACGCTCGATGATATAGAGCTGACCGTCATGGGCGGTGATCTCCGAGAGGCCGACCCAGCCATTTTCCGTCTTGTCGAGCGGATAGGAGACCGCGCTCCAGCTCTTGTCCTTGACGTTATAGGCAAGGAGCTTGACGAAACCCTTCTCGTCATCCTTCCACTCGCGCTGAATCGCCATCCACAGAACCGCATCATCGCCTTCACCAACGCGGGTTATGCCTTCAAGGCCAAAACGCGTCTGGTTCGGAAGCAGTTCTTCCGGAAGGGCGATTTCCTTCTTGATCTCGCCCTTGTCGTTCACGTTGAGGATCGCATGCGGGACGAGCTTTGCCTGGTCGCCTTCGTTGGCGAGCCAGAAGCCACCCTGACCGTCCGTGGTGATGCCTTCGATATCGAGCTTCTGCGCCGCCTGTCCGCCGCGCTTGACAGTGAGCGCCTCGGTGATTTTCGCCGGCGCCTGTTTGGCATCGATGGTGAAGATCGAGGGGGAAGCGTAGTAGAACGAGTCGGAGACAGCGTAGAGCTTGCCGGGCTCTTTCAGATCGCCGACGAGGCCGGATAGAGCGCCCCAGCCGAGCGGCGTGCCGTCATCCTTCGTGGTCGATACGATCTGCGGATAATTAGGCTGCTGTTCCTTGAGTTCATAGATCATGACGTGTGAGCGCGCGCCGCCATCTTCGACGAGATCGCTCTCGTTGGCTGTAACCAGAAGGTTGCGCGAGGGAATGGCCAGAACGCCTTCAGGTCCAATGCCCGAGGGGAGCAGCTGCACGAATTGCGGCTCCGCACCATTATCCTTGTAGACGCCGACGAGCGAAGCGCGCTCGCTGGCGACGAAAAGATAATTGGTGTCGCCGAACTTGCCCACTTCAGCGCCTTCGAGCTCGACGCCCTTCTTGTTACGCTTGTCGGGGTAGTGCCCAGCTTCCGCCATCTTCCATTCGAGCGAGGGGCCGGATTCATAAAGCAGCTTGCCGTCCTTCGAGAAGATACTGAAGCTGCGGGAGCCGCCCTTGTAATCGCCTTCATTGGCGATGACAAAGCGGTCATTGTCCAGCCATTTGACGGTGTCGGGCTCGCGCAGCACGCCCTTCATGCTGCCGTCGAATTTGAGTGCGCCGTCATTCTTCACGTCGATCTTGTCGAGATCGACGGTGCCGGCGGAGAAATGGTTGACGATCTTGCCGGTTGCCGCATCGACAATGGCGATATGGTTGTTTTCCTGCAGCGTAACGGCGATCAAATTGTCCTTGTTGATCGAGACGAACTCGGGTTCGGCATCCTGCGGTGCGATTTCGGAGAGCCCGGTCAGTTCAACAGTCTTCATGCCGGCGCAGTCCGCCGCGCCGTCCTTCAGCGCCAGAACCTTGAGATTTCCGGATGGCATCTGCGGCAGCGCGCCTTCATTGATCTCTTCGTCACGTTCGTTTTCGATGACGATGGCAGCGAAGGTCTGGTCCGGTGAGATCGCAACCGAGTCAGGCTGGCCGCCGAGATCGCAGCTGGAGACGACCTTGCGTGACGCGATATCGATGATGTCGAGGCGGCCCGAGGGGTTGGCCCTGTCCTTGGACGTATTGACCGCGGCAAAGACCGTATCGCCGAGCGCTGCAACCGAGGTCGGCTCACCCTCTACCTTGATGATGCCGCCTGCCTGCGGCTTTGCCGGATCGGTGATATCGATGAAGCCGATCGAACCGTAAGGGCTATCCGAATAGATCAATGTCTTGCCATCACCGGAAACGGTGATGATCTCGGAAGAAGTCGGCTTCGACTTGTCAGCGTCCTTCGGCAGATTATCGGCTACGGCAAAGCTGGCGATCCGGTTGAAAATGGGGTCGGCAGATGCAGGCATGGCAACGGATGCAAGAAGTGCCGCGCCAAGCCCGAGGTAGAGCGTGTTCCTGTTAGACATTAGTAGACCTCCGATTGTGATTGCGGAGATCGATGGCGTAGATGCATTGCACTGCGATGACACTTTGATGACAGTTCGATGAAACGGCTCCAGAGCGGATTCATGCGGCTGAATCCGATTCTTGCTCATCGGTTAAAATGAAGGTATATAGCGCCTCGAATTCCCGGAAATTGTGGTTGAACCCACGTCCCGCGCCACCGGAGCGGACGAACGAGAGGATTATATCTATGGCCACCCAGCTTCTTATGCCAAAGGCAACGGCCGTCTGGCTTGTCGACAATACCGCCCTTTCTTTCGAACAGATCGCCGCTTTCTGCAAGTTGCATCCGCTCGAAGTGAAGGCGATCGCCGATGGCGAGTCCGCGCAGGGCATCAAGGGCCTGGACCCGCTGATCACTGGCCAGCTTTCGCGCGAGGAAATTGCGCGTGGCGAGGCCGACGTCAATCACAAGCTCAAGATTTCCGATCCGAAGGTCCGTGTTCCCGAGACCAAGCGCAAGGGCCCGCGCTATACGCCGCTTTCCAAGCGTCAGGATCGCCCAAATGCCATTCTCTGGCTTGTCCGCAATCATCCGGAGTTGAAGGACGCACAGATTTCGCGCCTCATCGGCACGACAAAATCGACGATCGAGCAGATCCGCAACCGCACCCACTGGAACTCCAACAACCTGCAGCCGATGGACCCGGTGACGCTGGGCCTTTGCTCGCAGATCGATCTCGACATCGAGGTCGAGCGCTCGTCGCGCGGCCGTCCCGCCCAGCCGGTCGAGAGCGGCGATACGTTGTTGCCGGCTTCGGCAACCGAGAACCTCGACGTACAGCCGCAGGTTCGCGACGAGGACGAAGAGCTCGACGCCGACAAGGTCTTCGCCAAGCTGTCGTCCCTTAAGGGCCGCAATCAGGACGAAGACGAGGAATAGGCTCCTCTGCCTCGTCGTTTGACGGGACTTAAGGAATAAAAAAAGCTCCGTCCGCGGAGCTTTTTTTTCGGGAAAAATCGTGACGGATTTGAACCGAGACCTTACCCAGTTCGCGGCATGATTCGGCATACCCTGCCAGCTTTTAAGATGCCTTCGCGCGCGTCTCCGGCGTCTCGCTGAGTTCGACCCGGCGATAGAAATCGGCAAGGGTCTTGCCGCGCTCCTGCCGAAAAATGCGGTCGATCTTCTCGACCTTGGCAATGCGGTCGATGCGGAACGTGCGAAAATCATTGCGCAATTCGCACCAGCTGATCAGCGTCCACACCTTGCCCCAGAACCACAGCCCCAGCGGCCGGATGTCCCGCATGCTTTCCTTGCCTTCGAGGTCCGTATAGGTGATCGAAAGGACCCGGCATTGCTCGGCGGCGTTTTCCGCAAGATCGATCAGCGACCGGTCGTTCTCGGTAATGCTCGTTCCGGAAGCATGGATATGCGTGTTGGCGATCCGCGGGCGTTCTTCCTTGGGCAGTACAGCACCGATCTTGATGATGGCTTCCTCGGCAGCACGTGCCATGGAGGCCCCGCCCCAGGCGGTAATGAGCCGTGCACCGGCGACGAGCGCGACCACCTCGTCGCGCGTGAACATCAGGGGCGGCAGGTCGAAGCCTTCACGCAGAATGTAACCGACGCCCGCTTCGCCATCGATCGGAACGCCTGTCGATTGCAAATCGGAAATATCGCGATAGATCGTGCGCTCCGACACTTCGAGTTTCTCAGCCAGCTGGCGCGCTGTCACGAGCCTGCCACCACGTAGTTTCTGCACGATCTGGAATAGCCGGTCCGCCCTACGCATCGCTCAATCCTTCCCGCCGGCGCTGTTCGAGGACAAACGCCGGTCCAAAGGAAAGCTTCGCAATCGTCGGCGTCTTGATGTTGACGACACGCCAGAACGGCGTGACTGCCTTGACATCGCCTGTTCGCTGATATGCCTCATAGGCAGCTTCCGCCACCGTCCGCAGGTGAAACCCGGTGGTAATCGGACAGGTAACCTCCGCACCATGCGCCTTCGCCATCGCCCGGCGCATGGACTTCACATCCATCTCGGCGCCTTCGGGAAGACCGCGAATGAACTCATCGATCTCCAGCACCGTTGGCACGAGCATGATCTCACCGGCCTTCATGCCGGCAATACTGATCGGCGCAGGCTTGACCTCGTGCCGATCCTCGGAATTCAGCTTTTCAGTCCACGTCTTCATATTACGCGTCCTCACTCGGCCAATGTCAGGCCGTCTGGTATTCCTGTGCGATGAACGCACGCATCTCGGCCACCTGGCCTGCCTGCTCCGGCAACAGCGCTTCAAGAAAACTTGTGGCAAAGGTGCCCGGTGCCGCTCCGGATGCGCTGACGATATGACCATCGCGGATTGCGTGCGGAACATCCTGGTAGAGCTCCGCGCCCTTGTAATCGCCGATCTTTGACTGCAGCCATCCAGCGCCGTTACTGGTATGGCGTCGGCCTTCGAACAGGCCCGCGCGGGCGAGCGCCAGCGTCCCGCCGCAGATGGCCCCGACGATGGCGCCCCGTGACAAAGTCGCATTCAACAGGGGCGAAATGTCAGGAGCGTCTTCCTCGGGCCACAGGTCCGAGCCGATGATGGCGAGACCATCTAGGTCGGCATTTTCGTCCGGCGCAACACCCCGATCCGGAATGAGCTTAAGTCCACCGATCGAGCGGAGCGGACCTTGCGACGGCGACAGGGCGACGATGCGCCCGCCGAACCATTCAGTAGCGGAGCCGGAAAGCAGACCGAATTCCCAATCGGCAAACTTGTCTATGAACACCATTCCGATCAGCTTCTTCGGTTCCATGCCGCCACTCCCATTGCCGCTCTGAAAAATCAATATTCTAGCCCGAAACGCCGGGATTTGCTTGTCTTTTTGGGCTGGAATGCTCTTGTCCAATCGATATGCCGCAGGGGAAGGTCGACGCCGGCACTGTCGGTGCCGACGTCTGCATTCCTCATTGCGCCACGACGTGCAAGACGCTCTGCACAAGCATCCGGCCAGCCGATATCCTTAAGCACATGCTCGGGAAGCGAATTGAGATGGCGCTCCGTGCGCAGTTCCTCGCGATACGCTGCGAAGTCAGTCAACAGACGCCTTACTGTCTGAACAATGCCAAAATCTACGTAAGTCATAACCCTGTCTCCTTGTCATCACGGAGACACTATCGCACACCCCTCCTGACAACCTTCTGTCAGGAGGATGTCATGAGGACTCAAATCATTTTCGGCCTATACCGCGCGCCTCGAGGACCACGATGATCTCATCGAGAATCGCCGGGTCGTCGATCGTGGCCGGCATGTTCCAGGGCTCCCGATCGGCTATCTTTTGCATCGTCCCGCGCAAGATCTTGCCGGATCGCGTTTTCGGCAGCCGCTTGGCGGTGATGGCCAGCTTGAACGCCGCTATGGGCCCGATCCTTTCGCGAATGAGCACCACGCAATCCTGTTCGATATCTGATTCAGCCCGCGTCACGCCGGATTTGAGGACGATGAAGCCGCATGGCACCTGACCTTTGAGATGGTCGGCAATGCCGATCACCGCGCATTCGGCAACGTCCGGATGGCTTGAAAGCACTTCTTCCATCGCCCCCGTCGAAAGGCGATGCCCGGCGACGTTGATGATGTCGTCGGTGCGGCTCATGATATAGACATAGCCCTCCTCATCGACGATCCCGGCATCGGCGGTTTTGTAATAGCCCGGAAACTCGCTGGTATAGGCTTCGCAAAACCGCTTGTCGGCGTTCCACAGCGTGGGCAGGCATGAGGGCGGCAGCGGCAGCTTGACAACGATGTTGCCGAGGTCGCCGCGCTTGACGGGGTGGCCGGCATCGTCGAGGACCTGAATGTCATAGCCTGGCATGGGCACCGTGGGCGATCCGTACTTGACCGGCAACATGCCGAGACCCGCCGGATTAGCCGCCATCGGCCAGCCGCTTTCCGTCTGCCACCAATGATCGATGACCGGCACCCCGAGTTTTTCCTCGGCCCATTTGATCGTGTCCGTATCGGCGCGTTCGCCAGCCAGAAACAGATATTTCAGCGAGGACAGACCATACCTGGCGATGAATTCGCCCTTCGGATCCTCCTTCTTGATGGCGCGGAATGCGGTTGGCGCGGTGAACAGCACCTTGACCTTGTGCTCCGATATGACCCGCCAGAATGCACCTGCATCCGGCGTACCAACCGGCTTGCCCTCATAGATGATGCTGGTGGCGCCGATGAACAGCGGTGCATAGGCGATATAGGAGTGACCGACAGCCCAGCCGATATCGGAGGCCGCCCAAAACACCTCGCCGGGCTTGGTATCGTAGATCGCCCCCATCGACCAGGCGAGCGCCACGAGATGCCCGCCATTGTCGCGTACGACGCCCTTGGGCTGGCCGGTCGTGCCCGATGTGTAGAGGATATACAGCGGATCGGTTGCCTCGACGACCGCACAGGGCACCTTGCGCCCGCGTGCGGCCGCCACCGCATCGGCATAATCAAAATCGCGATCAGCAACGAGTTCGTGCGGCTGCTGCGGACGCACGAGGATAAGGCAGGTCCCGACCTTGTGCGCGGCCTGCTCTATGGCCTTGTCGAGCATAGGTTTGTAAGCCACCACGCGCCCGGGTTCGAGGCCGCAGGACGTCGCGATGATCATGACCGGCTTGGCATCGTCGATGCGCGTCGCCAGTTCATGCGCTGCAAACCCGCCGAAAACAACGGAATGAACGGCGCCTATCCGGGCGCAGGCGAGCATCGCGACGATGGCTTCCGGGACCATGGCCATGTAGATGATAACGCGGTCGCCTTTGCCCACGCCCTTGTCGATCAGAACGGCCGCGAGCGCATTGACCTCGTCAAGGAGCTCGGCATAGGTGATCCTGCGCTGCGTTCCGGTGACTGCGCTATCATAAATCAGTGCGGGCTGATCGGCCCTGCCCTGTCCCACATGGCGATCGACGGCGTTATGGCAGGTATTGCACTGGGCCCCGGCATACCACCGCCCGTAGGGGCCTTGCTCTGCGTCAAACACCTTATCCCAGGGCTTGAACCAGTCTATCGCCACGGCCGCATGAGCCCAGAAGGCCAGCGGATCGGTTTGCCACTCGCGATAAACGTCCTTGTATCGTGATGTCATGTATTTCCTCCCGAGTTTGGCAGCATCCGCAATGTGCGGGCCAGAGTCAAAGGTCGAATTGACAGTCTACGGTCAATCCCCCACAACTCCGCCACCGACCCGACCGCCTCCAACCGCCGGACACCATGCTCAAGATTCTGCCCTTTGCACTGATATTGATGATGGTGCTTCACATCATCAAGCCGCTCGGTTGGCCAGGTATGAAAAAGCGCGGCGATTTCTGGAAGATCGCCGCTGGCGCCATGCTGGCCATGTTTCTGGTGGTGGTGATCGGGCATGCGGGTTAGATCAGTTCCGCGTCCTAAGATGCAGGATATTTTGACCCTCATGAGCCTTTCGCCCGGATTCCCCTAAAGCAATTCCTGCCCGTTCTCGGTCTCGGCGCGGTTGAGGATGAACGGCACCAGATGCTTCGCCCAGGCGTCATAGCCTAGCGCCGAGGCGTGGAAGCCATCCGCAGCAAACCCCTCCGGCCCTTCGATGGGAAGCCGCGTCGCAGCGACGGCCATGCGCTCTCGACAAAGGCGTTCGCCGAGCTTGTTTATCGCATCGGCGCGCCCTTCGAGGATGCGGCCAAGAAGTTTCGGCATCGCCGGCACATCGCGAAAATCGATGACCTTCGACCAGACGATATGAGCCTCCGGCCACTTTGCCTTCAGCGCATAGAGCAGACCGCCGAACTCCCGTTTGAAACGAGGCAGTGAGTGGAAATTCTTGGTATCGTTGGTTCCGGTTGTCAGAACGATATGGGTCCACATGCCGCGTTCGAGGTTGGGAACGACATGATCGCGCAACTGGCCCGAGGTTGCCGAATTGAACCCTGCGGCGCGCCAGATGATCTTGCGGCCCGTACGGCCCTGCAGATGCACGGCAAGCCTGACGCATAGCCCTTGCCATGGATCGCTTACACCGACGCCAGCCGAAGACGAATCGCCGATAACGAGCAATCGAATGGCCGGATCCTTGCCCGCAATCTCCCCCACAGGCAAACCTACAGGCGGCGCCATGCGCTCCGTCCTGAGCCGCACGCCAATGCCCTGCCAGGCGTAGACCGGGTAGAGCAGCCAGCTGAGGAGGGGATGGAACGGCGATGTCATGCGCGGTTGAATACTCCACGAAAAAACCCGGACTGATACCAGCCCGGGTCCATCAGATACGCTTCTATAGATAAAAAACGCTTAAGCGGCCTTTTCGAGGTCCTTCTTCCAGCCGCCCATCGCAGCAAGACCGTTCATCTTGGCGCGGTGCGTAAACGCACGCTGGCCGGCCGCGACATTCTCAGACTTGCCCTTCCAGGCGCTCAGCGCCGCAGCCTGCAGCGCGCGGCCATAGGAGAAGGTCAGCTTCCACGGCGTCGTGAAGTTCGCGTTCATCGCCGAAAGATGCGCAGTCGCTTCCTCGTCGCTCTGACCACCGGAAAGAAACGCGATACCGGGCACGGCGGCAGGCACCGTCGCCTTGAGAACGCGCACGGTCTGTTCTGCGACTTCGTCCACTGAAGCCTTGCGGGCTTTCTGGCCGTCGATGACCATGTTCGGCTTGAGGATCATGCCTTCAAGCTTGACGCGGGCATCGTAGAGTTCGGCGAAGACCGTCTTCAACACGAGCTCGGTTACCTCGTAGCAACGTTCGATCGAGTGCGTGCCGGGCTTGCCGTCCATCAGCACTTCCGGCTCGACGATGGGCACAATGCCGGCTTCCTGGCACAGCGCGGCATAGCGGGCGAGCGCTTGCGCATTCTGCTTGACGGCGCCCCATGTCGGCAATGTGTCGCTGATCGAGATGACGCCGCGCCATTTGGCAAAGCGTGCACCGAGGCCATAATATTCGGCAAGGCGCTCGCGCAGGCCATCGAGGCCCTCGGTGATTGTTTCGCCCGGATAGCCCGCAAGCGGTTTTGCGCCGGCATCGACCTTGATGCCAGGAATGCAGCCATCGGCCTTCATGATGTCGACGAAGGGCGTGCCGTCCTTGGCGCTCTGGCGGATGGTCTCGTCGTAGAGAATGACGCCGGAAATATTATTCCGCATCGCGTCCTGCGAACGGAACAGCATCTCGCGATAGTCGCGCCGGCTATCGGCAGTCGATTCCAGGTCGATCGTGTCGAAACGTTTCTTGATCGTTGCGGTGCTCTCATCGGCAGCAAGAAGCCCCTTGCCGTCAGCAACCATTGCAATCGCGATATCTTCCAGGCGTTCGCTCATAGATTATTTTACTCCGTTTCCCATGCGTTGGCGCATATCAGAAGCCTAGGGGAAACAAAATGGCGATCCAAGCTATTGAAACGATTGAAATTTTTTCAACCGATTTAACAGCATAACATTTCTTATGTTCGTTAACTGGAAAATCGCTCAACGCCGGGTTGCGCCCAAACTGACCTGTGAAGTGACGGGGACAAAGCCGAGGATTTTGGCTCTACCCGTCGATTGGATTTGACCCTCCCCTCAAGCGGGGAGGGCAAGGTGTCTCATGCACTTATTTCTTCAAGACATCGACGCCTGGAAGCGGCTTGCCTTCCATCCATTCCAGGAAGGCGCCCCCAGCTGTCGAAACATAGCTGAAATCGTCGGCAACCCCCGCATGATTGAGCGCGGCGACCGTATCGCCGCCGCCGGCGACGGAAACAAGCTGGCCGGCCCGCGTACGTGCCGCGACATGCCGGGCTGCAGCGACTGTCGCCTGGTCGAAGGGGTGCAGTTCGAAGGCGCCGAGCGGGCCGTTCCACACCAGCGTCTTTGCATCATCGATGGCGCCCTTGATCCGCTCGATCGATTGCGGACCGACGTCAAGGATCATCCCGTCTTCAGGGATGGCATCGAGACCATAGGCACGGTGCGGGGCGTTTGCCTCAAAATGCCATGCCACCACCGCATCGACCGGCAGGATGATCGTGCAGTTTGCGGCATTCGCCTTGGCCATGATTTCGCGCGCTGTCGCGGCCAGATCGTGTTCGCACAGCGACTTGCCGACCTTTACCCCCTGTGCGGCGAGGAATGTATTGGCCATGCCACCGCCGATGACGAGCGCATCGACCTTCTGCACAAGATTGCCGAGAAGGTCGAGCTTGGAAGAAACCTTGGCGCCACCGACAATGGCGACGACAGGACGTTGCGGATTGCCGAGGCCCTTTTCGAGAGCCTTAAGTTCCGCCTCCATGGTGCGACCGGCATGGGCGGGCAGAACACGGGCTAGTCCTTCGGTCGAGGCGTGGGCGCGGTGCGCTGCCGAGAACGCATCGTTAACATAGATGTCGCCATTTGCCGCAAGCGCCTTGACGAAAGCAGCATCATTCTTTTCTTCGCCCTTGTGGAAGCGTGTGTTCTCCAGCAGCAATACATCGCCGTTGTTGAGCTTCGCCACTGCTTCCGCTGCCTTCTCGCCGATGCAATCCTCTGCGAACTGAACATCGCGGGCAATGACCTTGGAGACGGCGTTGGTGATGGGTTTCAGCGAGAATTCGGGCGTCGGACCATCCTTTGGCCGGCCGAAATGCGCGAGCAGGACCACCTTCGCGCCCTTGTCTGAAAGTTCGACAATGGTCGGGGCGACACGCTCGATGCGGGTTGCGTCGGTGACGACGCCATCGGCGACAGGAACATTCAAATCCACGCGCACAAGCACGCGTTTTCCTGCAACGTCGGCGTCATCAAGCGTTTTGAAAGCTGGCATCGTCTTACCCTCTATGGACTATTTACCCGGCCCTGCGGGCCAGAAAGATTGGTGAACCATCAAAAGCAAAATGGCGGGTGTTGTCGACCCGCCATCCTGAAACCGTCAAAGCGTGACCAATCAGATCACCTTGCCGAATGCGACTGCGGTGTCGCCCATGCGGTTCGAGAAGCCCCATTCATTGTCGTACCAGGAAAGGATGCGCACGAAGGTGCCGTCCATGACCTTGGTCTGGTCGATGTGGAAGACCGAGGAATGCGGGTCGTGGTTGAAGTCGATCGAAACATTCGGCGAATCCGTGTAGCCGAGAATGCCCTTCAGCTTGCCGTTGGCAGCGGTCTTGATTGCTTCGTTGATCTCCGCAACCGTGGTCGGGCGCTTGGCAATGAACTTGAAGTCGACAACCGACACGTTCGGCGTCGGCACGCGGATTGCAGTGCCGTCGAGCCTGCCATTAAGTTCCGGCAGTACCAGGCCGACGGCCTTGGCCGCGCCGGTCGAGGTCGGGATCATCGACAAAGCTGCGGCACGGCCGCGATAGAGGTCCTTGTGCATCGTGTCGAGCGTTGGCTGGTCGCCCGTATAGCTGTGGATCGTGGTCATGAAGCCATGGTCGATACCCACCGCTTCGTTGAGCACATAGGCAACCGGCGCAAGACAGTTCGTCGTGCAGGAGGCATTGGAAATGACCATATGCTCCTTGGTGAGCTTATGGTCGTTGACGCCGAAAACGACGGTCAGGTCCGCGCCTTCCGCCGGAGCCGAAACGATGACGCGCTTGGCGCCAGCCTCGAGATGCGCGGCAGCCTTGTCGCGGGCGGTGAAGATACCCGTGCATTCAAGCGCGATATCGACGCCGAGTTCCTTCCACGGCAATTCGACCGGGTTGCGTACGGCGGCCACCTTGATGGGCCCACGACCGACGTCGATCGTATCGCCGGAAACCGTGACGGTTCCGGGGAAGCGCCCGTGAACGGAATCATAGCGCATCAGATGGGCATTGGTTTCGACCGGACCGAGATCATTGATGGCAACGACCTCAATATCGGTGCGGCCGGATTCGACGATTGCCCGAAGAACATTGCGGCCGATGCGGCCAAAACCGTTGATTGCAACGCGAACTGTCATTTCTGTCTCTCCCTGAGGGTTAGGAGCCCTTGGTTGGATTATGCTGGAAATCGCCTGGTTATTTCAACTTGCCTTCGGCCGCTGCGACAATTGCGTCCGCGGTGATTCCGAAATGCTTGTAAAGCTCTTCGATCGGGCCGCTGGCGCCAAAACCGGTCATGCCGATGAAGATGCCGTCGAGACCGATGAAGCGATCCCATCCCATGCGGATTGCCGCTTCGACCGCGACCTTGACGGGCGCATCACCAAGTACCTTCGCCTTGTAATCATCGCTCTGTTCCTCAAACAGTTCAAAGCACGGCACGGAAACGACCCGGGTCGGATGACCGTTGGCTTCAAGCTGGTCGCGGGCTGCGAGCGCGATCTCGACTTCGGAACCGGTTGCGAAAATTGTTACCTCGGCCTTGCCGCTTGCGGCGGCGAGTTCGTAGGCACCGTAGGCGCATTTGTTTTCATCGACATGTTCGGTACGCACCGTCGGCAGGTTCTGACGGGTGAGCGCCAGGGTCGAGGGGCGCTTGCGTGATTTCAGCGCGATCTCCCAGCATTCCGCGGTTTCAACGACGTCCGCCGGGCGGAATACGTAGTTGTTGGGGATGGCGCGCAGGGCAGCGAGGTGCTCGACCGGCTGGTGCGTCGGACCGTCTTCGCCAAGTCCGATCGAGTCATGCGTCATGACATAGATGACGCGGATACCCATCACGCAGGAAAGGCGCATCGCGCCGCGCGCGTAGTCGGAGAACGTGAGGAAAGTGCCGGAATAGGGAATAAGGCCGGCATGCAGCGCGATGCCGTTCATCGCAGCCGCCATGCCGTGCTCGCGGATACCGTAATGGACATAGCGCTGGCCGTAATCTTCCGGGGTGATGTTCTTCGTCTGCGTCGTCTTGGTATTGTTGGAACCGGTCAGATCGGCGGATCCGCCGATCGTCTCCGGAACAATGCCATTGATGACTTCAAGCGCCATCTCGGATGCCTTGCGCGTGGCAACCTTCGGCTTTTCTTCCGAAAGCTTTTTCTTGTAAGCGATGATCGCGGCCTCGAAGCCGGCAGGCAGGTCGCCGGCAACGCGCCGTTCGAATTCCGCGCGCATACCGGCGTCAACGGAGGCGAGACGGTTGCTCCAGGAAGCATGCTCCTTCAAAGAACGCTGACCGGCAGCGCGCCATGCCTCCAGAATGTCCGCGGGCACGACGAAGGGCTCGGCGGTCCAGCCGAGCGCTTTTTTGGCGCCGGCGAGCTCTTCCGCGCCGAGGGGCGAGCCATGCACCTTGTTGGTGCCGGCCTTGGTCGGCGCACCGAAGCCAATCGTCGTGCGGCAGGCGATCATCGTCGGCTTGTCGGACTTGTGCGCATCCTCGATGGCAGCGGCGATAGCCGCCTGGTCGTGGCCGTCGACTTCGAGCGTATGCCAGCCCGACGCTTCGAAGCGGGCGCGCTGGTCGGTGTTGTCGGCAAGCGAAACGGGGCCATCAATGGAAATATTGTTGTGATCCCAGAAAACGACGAGCTTGTTGAGCTTCAGGTGACCGGCAAGTGCGATCGCCTCCTGGCTGATGCCTTCCATGAGGCAGCCGTCGCCGGCGATGACATAGGTGTGGTGATTGACGAGATCATTGCCGAAATGGGCGTTCATGATGCGCTCGGAAAGCGCCATGCCAACCGAATTGCCAAGACCCTGGCCGAGCGGCCCGGTCGTCGTCTCGATGCCCGATGCGTGACCATATTCCGGGTGGCCGGCTGTGCGAGAGCCGAGCTGGCGGAAATTCTTGATCTCCTCGATCGTCATGTCCTCGTACCCGGTGAGGTAGAGAAGCGAATAGAGCAACATCGAGCCGTGGCCCGCGGAGAGGACGAAACGGTCGCGATCCGGCCATTGCGGCGCTTTCGGATCGAACTTGAGGAACTTGGTGAAAAGGACGGTCGCAATGTCGGCTGCGCCCATGGGAAGGCCGGGGTGGCCCGAATTGGCCTTTTCAACGGCCTCCGCCGACAGGAAGCGGATTGCATTGGCCATTTGGTTGGATTTTTCAGAATTGGTCATAGTTACCGTCTTTCGTGGAGGAAAGGAGACGCCGTTTCTGGAAGCCGGTCAGACAATATCCAAAAGGCACGCGACACATAGCAGGTGTCATCAGGGAGTCAATAAAACCAGCCCCGGACCGGGCATTATTGGCCGGTCCGATTGCGCCAAATCCGGTGATTTGTCACGGTTTGCGACAAAATTTGATCGCCGGTGATCCCGCGCGTCATTCGATTATCGGTGCATGACTTGGTCATGACAGCGCGGATTGATTGACGCAACGTTCATGCAACCTCTAGACTCCAGTCCATAAGCTGTTCTTCTTTTTTGCGATTCGCGAAAAGGTCGACACATAAGGGGAAGCGAAAATGGCATCGGAGGCCACCCTCAAACAGGTCCTTGAACGATTGGGAAAAGCTTTGGCCGCGCTCGAGGATGCGGTGGACATGCGATTGGAGCACGAGGGCGATTTCGCCGAGGCCGAAGAAGAAGTCCAGCGCATGAACATGGACCGGCGCAAGCTCGCCCAGGAACTCGATGCATCCGAGGGGCGCGCCGAGCGTCTCGAGGCGGCTAACAAGGAAGTTTCGCGCCGTCTTGTCGCCGCGATGGAATCCATCCGCACCGTTCTGGACCGCTGAAGGGCTGAAGGGAGCTTACGCCATGGCCACTGTTACCGTAACGATCGATGGCAAGGCCTACCGCATGGCCTGCGACGAAGGCCAGGAACAGCACCTGACCGGCCTCGCGGAGCGTTTCGATCAATATGTCACTCACCTTAAATCCTCGTTTGGCGAGATCGGCGACCTGCGCCTCACGGTCATGGCCGGCATCATGGTGATGGACGAGTTCAACGAGTTGCAGATGCGGGTGAAGGGGCTCGACAACGAGGCCGAGGCCCTGCGCAAGAGCCGGGACGAGGCCCTGATGCGCGCCGACAAGAACGATGCAGCAATAACCGGCGTGCTTTCGGAAGTAACGAACCGCATCGAAACGCTGACGACCAAGCTTTCGCCCAAGCCAAACTAGCACATCGTTACGACACGAAGGCGCAGCCATCGGCGAGCCGGATAACCCGATCCTCCGGGCGAATGACTGTTTTCCGATGAGTGATGGCGATGATGGTTACCTCGTCCTTCAAACGACGCAGCCCTTGCATGATATCGGCCTCAGTACCCTCGTCGAGGGCGGAACTCGCCTCGTCGAGCAGAAGCATTCTCGGATTGGCGTAGAGCGCACGGGCAATGGCGATACGCTGGCGCTCGCCGCCTGAGAGTTTCAAGCCGCGCTCCCCGACAACGGTCGCAAAACCCTCGGGAAGCTGTGCGATGAAATCGTCGATGGCAGCGTTGGCGGCCGCCTTGAGAAGCAGCTCGCGGTCGAGCGGCCGCCCGAGCACGATATTCGCCTCGATCGTGTCGTGCAGGAGCATGATTTCCTGCGGCACGACGCCGATCGCCTTGAACCAGTCGGAGCGCGCAATGGTCTTCAGATCGACGCCGTCCGCTATGATGCGCCCAGATTGCGGTTCCAGCGATTTCAGGGCCAACTTGAACAGGGTCGATTTGCCTGCACCGGTTTCGCCGGTGATGAAGGTCACCCATCCGCGTTCGACACAAAAACTAATGTCTTTCAGTCGTTTGGACTCGCGGTAGCCAAAAGCGACCTTGTCGAAACACAGGGTTCCCTTGACGAGGGTAAACACATTGTTCGTGCTGGGTTCAGGCTCTTCCGGCGCCATCCACATCCGTGCGAATGGCAAGAATTCGGAATAGGACTTCACCAGGTCGTCGATGGCATAGCCGATCATTTCGAACGGCTGATTGAGCTGCAACAACAGCATGTTGAACAATACGACATCGCCTACCGAGAGTTCGCCGGCCCGATAACGCGGAAGCAGGATAACGAAAGCGATTACCAGTTGAAGCGCCAGCGCCGTTCCATGGACGCAGGCGAAGCCAATTTCGATATTTACGTATTTTCGCCACTTCGCGCGAACCGTCCGCGCATTTTCCGCAAAGCGCTCTCCTACCCAGTTCGCGCTTCCGAAATAGCGCAGCGTTTCCATCGAATTGACCGAATTGCCGACAAAGCGCGCATTTTCCTGGCTCGTTTCAATGGCTACATCGAGATGCGGCCGTTCCCATTTGTTGGAAAAGTAGGTGGCCGCGATGAAGAACGCACCGTAGCCGAACACAATCGCGGCAATTTCCCAGTTGATCGTTGCGCCGAGCGTGACCATGGTCAGCGTAATGCGGATTAAACCTGGCAGGATTGCCAGGATCCCAAGCTGTATCACGCCGGCGAGCGCGTGTTGGCCGCTCGCCTGGGCGCTTTGAATCTCCGCAGGATTATGATCGATGAAGAAGGCGACGTGCTTTCGCAGCAACCTTGCGAAAAAGCTCGTCCCGGCAATGAAATTGACGTTTTGCGCATTCATGAACGACAGGCTTTGAACGACGCGCTCCAGCGCCGTCTGCAAACCCTGAAACACGGCATATGTCACCCAGCCCAAAAGCAAGCTCTCGGCAAGTTTGTCCGCGCCAAGGCGATCGACCAAACGCGAGAAAAAATAGGGGGCCATGACCGATGTAACAGCCGACAGGGCCACTACCGCTGCGATCAGGAGAAGCGTCCAGCGCGATTGTCGCCAATAGATATGAAGAATAGAGCGCAAGGGCTCGGCTAGCACGCGCCAATCGACCAAGGTTCCGGCTCCGGACAGGTGGGAAAGCCGGCAATCTCTTGCAGGAGCGCGTCGGGGGCAACCCCTACCTTGGACTAAATGATTTCAGCCTTCGATCTCTTCGCGCAGCATTTCGAGTTCGAGCCATTCATGCTCATGCGCTTCGAGGCTATGCCGCTTCTTAGCGATGTCATCGACGGTCTTGTTGAAGAGACCGGCATTCCTGGCGAAGAGGTCCGGATCGGCGAGTTTCTTTTCGAGCGCGGCAATTTCCGCATGCAGCGTCTCGATCTTTGCCGGCAGCGTTTCGAGCGCGAATTTCTGCTTGTAGGATAGCTTGCGCTTTTCCTCTCGCGCCGGCGCCGCTTTTCCTGGCTCGCTCGTCGCGGCGGACGCCTTCGCGCCCTTTATTTCCTTGCGTGTCGCCAGCGCTTCCTTGCGCTGCGCCAGCATGTCCGTGTAGCCGCCGGCGTATTCGAGCCAGCGTCCATTGCCTTCCGGCGCGATCACCGACGTCACCGTACGGTCGAGAAAATCGCGATCGTGGCTTACAAGCAGCACGGTTCCCGGAAAGCCCGCGACCAGTTCCTGCAGCAGATCGAGCGTCTCCATGTCGAGATCGTTGGTCGGCTCGTCCAGCACGAGAAGGTTTGCGGGCCGGGCAAGAACGCGCGCCAGCATCAGCCGCGCCCGCTCGCCGCCGGAAAGTTCGCGGATCGGCGTGCGCAATTGCTCCGGCTGGAACAGGAAGTCCTTCATGTAGGAAGCGACATGGCGTTGCTCGCCATTGACGATAACGTTCTCGCCGCGCCCGTCCGTCAGATAGTCGGATAGCGTCTGTTCGAGATTGAGGCTGTCGCGCCTCTGGTCGAGCACCGCGATTTCAAGATTGGTGCCAAGTTTCAGCGTGCCGCTGTCGGATGCGAGCTGGCCGGTGAGCATGGAGAGAAGCGTGGTCTTGCCGGCACCATTCGGCCCAACGAAACCGACGCAATCGCCGCGCTGGATCCGGGTCGAAAAATCATCGACCAGGACATTATCGCCGTAGGCCTTGGACAAATGCTCTGCTTCGATGACCAGCTTGCCCGATTCCCTTGCGTCGCTGGCCTTCAGGACAGCCGTTCCCTGCGCCCGCCGGTGATTGCGGAATTCGCTGCGCATGGTCTGCAATTCGCCAAGGCGGCGCATGTTGCGCTTGCGCCGTGCGGTGACGCCATAACGCAGCCAATGTTCTTCACGCACGATCTGGCGCCCGAGCTTGTGAAGGTCGCGCTCCTCTTCTTCGAGGATCTTGTCGCGCCATTCCTCAAAGCCGGCGAAACCCTGTTCGAGCCGTCTGGTAACGCCGCGATCGAGCCAGACCGTCGCACGGCTGACGTTTTCGAGAAAGCGCCGGTCATGCGAAATGACCACGAGGGCCGAGCGCATCTGGCGAAGTTCGCCTTCCAGCCATTCGATCGTCGTCAGGTCGAGATGGTTCGTCGGCTCGTCGAGAAGCAGGATATCCGGCTGCGGCGCGAGCACCTTGGCAAGGGCCGCCCTGCGCGCCTCGCCGCCCGAGAGATTGTCTGGCTTTTCTTCGCCGGTAAGCCCCAGATGTTCCAGCAGATAGCCGACGCGGTAGTGGTCGTCGGCGGGTCCGAGCCCAGCTTCCACATAGTCGTGGACATTTGCAAATCCATCCATGTCCGGCGCCTGCGCGAGATAGCGCACTGTCACGCCCGGATGCTTGAAAACCTCGCCATCGGTCGGCGCAATGAAGCCAGCCGCGATTTTTAACAGCGTCGATTTACCCGAACCATTGCGTCCAACCAGGGCAATGCGATCACCCTCGCTGACGGAAAGCGCAGAATCGGTCAGGAGCGGCGTGCCGCCGAATGTCAGCGCAATCTGGTCGAGACGAAGCAGTGGTGGGGCCATGAAGAAATCAAATCCAGCGGTACGGGCAGACCGGGGTGGCCGGGCGCATGGCCTTTTCGGCGAGAAACGTGCCCCTGTCAAATAAAACAGGCCGGAATTTTCCGGCCTGTCATTGGACTGTGCGTTGAAAATCAGTATCCGCTGCCGCCATAGGCGCCGCCGCCATTGCCTTCGCAAGGCGCGGTATAGATCGAGCCGTCACGCCGCTGGTAGCGGCAGAGGTTCTGCGTCTGGCCTTGCGGCGTCGTTACGGTGCCGATTGCGGCACCGAGCAAGGCACCGCCTGCTGCGCCAACCACCGTGCTCTTTGTGTCATGCCCCAGCGCCTGGCCGGCAATCGCACCCAGGCCACCGCCAATCAGGGCGCCCGTCCCTCCACGTACGTTTTGCTCGCTCGTTGCGCAACCGGCAACAGAGACGGCCAGCAGCGCGGATACCGCAATGGCGGTCAGACGTAACTTCATGACAAATCCTTTCATGTCCAAAACAGATGCGGCGGACCCTGCTGTGCCAATAAGGCAGAAGAAAGTTTTCCGTCGCGCTTACCAACAAATTATGGCGGAGCCCTCGTCGACATTCTCGGCTCGTGGACCGAGGATCATGGTTGTATGAAGCCGAAGGAGGGTCTGCGTACGCCACGCTCACCTACGTTCAGTAGCGTCGTTCGGCTATTCCGCCCTGGCCAAAAAAACAGGCCGGGAAAATCCCGGCCTGCTCTCATGCTAGAAATAACCGATTATCGGCACGGGGCCTGATAACGCTGGCCATAACGATTCTCGTATGTGCAATAACGATTGCTATTGTTGTTGGTGGCAGCACCAACCAAAGCACCACCGGCACCGCCGATTGCAGCACCTGCAAGGGCGCCCTTGCCACCGTTGATTGCGCCACCAGCCAATGCACCCAATGCCGCACCGCCTACGCCGTAGCCGGCGACGCGCTGATCAGAAGTGGTGCACCCGGCGGCCGAAAACGCCAGGAGTCCGGCGACTGCAATCGTGGACAAACTTTTCAACATGGAAGACCTCTCCCGTTGTTAGAACCAAATTTCAACAGCTTGCGTCCCCAATACTGTCCTGCAACAATTGCATCTAGCGCTTTTTTTTACAAGCCGGACGCAGGTTGCAAGGCAGCAATCAGGATTGCCTTACCTGAATCGAGCGATACCCGGAGAGTTCCGCGTACCGAATTCGAGACAGTAAGCGATGAACCGAAAGAAAGTTCCATATTTTGCAGCGGCCAGCGCGCGCCTTCGATAAAAAGGCCGTGCAATGGCGAAAATGCAACAATACTGAAGAGGGTATCTTCGGGGAAATCGAACCTATAGGAACCTGCGACCAGCGGATGCGCTTCTTCATCACCGCTGGAGAGGATTATCTTGCGGCCTTCGGCCGCATGGGCCGTCGCCATGGTGAGATGCAGGAGCGTGTGATCTGTGCGCGAACCGCCGAACGCCCCGCACAGAATGACCTCGGTTGCGCCGAGCCGATAGGCCTCGTTGAGCGCCAGCTCGCCGTCCGTCATATCCTTTGCAGCCGGGAAAACCGAACGGGGAACATGCGCATAACGCCGGTCGAGTTCAGGCGACGTCGAATCGAAATCGCCGAGCCAAAGCTCGGGTTCGAGGCCGAGGGCTTCGGCATGTGCTATGCCGCCATCGGCCGCAAGGACGCGGGCACCGGCGACGAGGTCCCTGAGGCGATCATTGGCGTGGACGGTTCCGCCGAGAAGAATGACAAACTTGCTCATGACGCGGCCATAGCATGCGGCACTCGCGCCGCATAGCGTCGTTCAGCGTGGCATGAAGCTGCCGGGCAAAGGCACGCGTACGAACGCTAAAACCCTGTAAGCTGCACCAGCGAGATACCGTAGAATATGTAAGCCCCGATTGCCGTGGCGATGGCGATGACCACCAGCATGGCCCCATCCGTGAGTTCGAACATTTCTGCCCCCTTAGTCTTCTTATTGTTCTGAAGAGAAATCTAGCAGATTCGGGGACGCATGGCTTCACACAAATCCGGGTTAATCAGCGCGGATTAACCGGCCGCCGGCATTGCGATCGCAACCACACGCAAGACGGGCAATCGGCTTGCGCCGACCAATGTTTTTCTTTAATCTTTGCAACGCTCTAACGGGGTGCCTGCCAGAAATGACAGGCTGAGAGGCAAAAGGTGAAACACCTGCCAACCCGCGGAACCTGATCCGGTTTGTACCGGCGGAGGGATTAGACGCGGCATCACAGCCGGCGCACCAATCCTTTTGAACACCAAGCTAAGGAGGCGCCGATGCGGCCGCTAACGACATTATTGAAATTTGCACTCATGATCGGTGCGCTGGCCCTCGCTTTCCCGGCGGGTGCCAACGCCGAAGGCAAGCTCACCGTCTATACCTATGAAAGCTTCACCGCAGAGTGGGGCCCCGGCCCCAAGGTTAAGGAGGCTTTCGAGAAACAGTGCGGTTGCACGGTCGACTTCGTTGCCGTGACGGACGGCGTTGCCCTTCTTAACCGGTTGAAGCTCGAAGGCGCTGCAACGAAGGCGGACATTGTACTCGGTCTTGATACGAACCTCACCTATGAAGCGGCAGCGACCGGCCTCTTCGCGCCGCACGGCATCGATACGAAGGCAGTAGCAATTCCGGGTGGCTACAAGGACGATACTTTCGTACCCTTCGACTATGGCTACTTTGCCGTTATTTATGACACGGAGAAGCTGACGAACCCTCCGGCGAGCCTCAAGGACCTCGTCGAAGGCGATCCGAAACAGAAGATCGTCATAGAGGACCCGCGTACTTCGACGCCGGGCCTCGGACTGCTCCTGTGGGTAAAATCGGTCTATGGCGACAAGGCGGGGGAAGCTTGGGCCAAGCTCAAGGACCGCGTCTTGACCGTTACGCCCGGTTGGTCGGAAGCATACGGCCTCTTCACCAAGGGTGAAGCCCCGCTTGTCCTCTCCTATACGACATCTCCTGCCTATCATGAGATCGCCGAGAAGACCGAGCGCTACAGGGCCGCGTCGTTCGCTGAAGGCCACTATCTGCAGGTTGAAGTCGCGGGCCAGACCACGACGGGTGCGAAGAACCCGCTGGCCAAGGAATTTCTTGCCTTCATGACCTCGCCTGCCTTCCAGGACGCCATCCCGGAAAACAACTGGATGTTCCCGGCGGCAAAAACCAGCGCGCCGCTGAACCCCGCCTTCGACAGGCTGGTAAAGCCCGTAACGACCCTGATGTTCTCGCCGGAGGAAGTCGCCAAGAACCGCAAGGCCTGGATCGACGAGTGGCTTGCGTCGATGAGCCTGTAACGCATTGACGCCCACCATCTCCCTCAAACCTTTGGCCGGGGCACTCGCCCTGGCCTTTCTCGCCCTCCTTGCGGGGGGAGCCTTGCTCGGTCTCCTGAGCGAGGCATTGCGTGGCAATACCGAAGGCTTTGCTGCATTCGACAGCTATTTGTGGAGAGTTGCACGCTTCACCCTGTTGCAGGCCGTTCTTTCAATGCTGCTCTCGATCGCCTTTGCCATCCCGCTGGCCCGGGCCCTCCATGCCAATCCTGATTTTCCGGGGCGGCCGATGATCTTGCGCCTTTTCGCCCTGCCCCTTGCTTTGCCCGCGCTTGTCGCCGTGCTTGGCATCACCAGCATTTACGGACGCAACGGCCTTCTCGCTGCACTGCTTGCGCAATCCGGCTCTGAAATCATACCGAACATCTACGGTCTCACTGGCATTCTGATCGCCCACGTGTTCTTCAACCTGCCGCTGGCAACACGTTTCATTCTCGCCAGCCTCGATTCAATTCCGGAAGATTACTGGAAACTCTCCGCGCAACTCGGCATGCGCGCATGGGCCCAGTTTCGCCTGATCGAATGGCCGGTAATACGGCGCAATCTCGCCGGCATAGCCGGACTGATCTTCATGCTGTGCATTACGTCCTTCACCATCGTGCTGACACTTGGCGGCGGACCGCGCGCGACAACACTGGAGGTGGCGATCTACCAGGCGCTCCACTTCGACTTCGATATCGCGCGCGCCGTATCGCTGACCCTGTTGCAGCTGACCCTGACGGTCGCGGTACTTTTGCTCCTCAGCATGGCCGGCCGTCCTACGGAGGAGGGTTTCAGCCTGCGCACGACGGCCCGCCGCTTCGATAGGCCTTCTGCCCGTGCAAGGTCGTTGGATGCTATTCTCATTTTCGTCAGCGTGCTCTTCGTCGGATTGCCAATGGCAGGCACCGTGGTTTCCGGTCTTTCTGCCGATCTTTCGCGTCTGCTGGGCGAAACGCAGGTGTGGCGGGCAATCCTAACCAGCCTCGGCCTTGGCGCTGGCGCCGGCCTTCTCGCAACGCTGATTTCGCTCGTCCTCGTTACGGCACGCGAGGACATCGCAAACCGCCGCCGTTACGGAACTCCCGGCATTTTTGAACGCGCCCTTGACCTCGGCGCCAGCCTCATCATGGTTGTGCCACCGATCGTTATCGGAGCGGGGTGGTTCATCCTGTCGCGCCATTTCGTCGATCCGTTCAGGCTTGCGCCGGTCATGGTCGTCAGCGTCAATGCGGCGATGGCAATTCCATTCGCATACCGCATTCTGCGACCGGCCTGGGATACGGCGGCGAGCCGCCATAACCGGCTCTGCGCGGAACTGGGCATCAGGGGATGGAACCGGCTTTGCCTCATCGACTGGCCGGTATTGCGGCAGCCCTTGTGGATTGCCTTTGCATTCGCAATGGCGCTTTCGCTCGGCGATCTCGGAACGATCGCGCTTTTCGGAAATGACGCTGTCCAGACGCTGCCCTACCTCCTGTTGCAGCGCATGGGCAGCTATCGCACTCAGGATGCGGCCGGTCTCGCCCTGATACTCGGCTGCCTGTGCCTGCTCCTGATGATCCTTGCTGACAGGGGCGCCAACCGCCTGAAGACACGCGAGGTGCGTAGCGATGGTTGAACACACCAGTGAAGGATCGCGGCATGGCGCCGAAATCCGCCTTGAATCGGTGGATTTCGATTATGGCGAGATGGCGATGCATTTCGACCTTGTCATCGAGCCTTCCTCCATCGTCACCATCATCGGGCCGAGCGGATCGGGGAAATCGACGCTGCTTAACCTCATCGCCGGCTTCGAGCCGGCAAAGTCTGGACGCATTTTCATCGAGGGCAAGGACGTGACCCACGCCGCGCCTGCCGAGCGGCCCGTCTCGATGGTGTTTCAGGAAAATAATCTGTTTGCTCATCTCGATGTCGCGGCCAACGTCGGACTGGGCCGTCGGCCGGATTTGCGCCTTGACGACGCCGACCGTGCCGCAATCATGGAAGCAATCCGCAAGGTCGGTCTCGCCGGCAAGGAGCAAAGGAAGCCTGAAGCCTTGTCCGGCGGCGAGCGCCAACGCGTCGCCATTGCGCGGGCTCTGGTGCGAAAGCGGCCGGTACTTCTGCTCGACGAAGCTTTTGCGTCGCTGGGCCCGGCGCTGCGCCATGAAATGCTTGACCTCGTCGAAACCCTGCAGCGCGAAACCGCAATGACCGTGGTCATGGTCACCCATCATCCAGACGATGCGCTGCGCATGGGGTCAATCCTGGTCTTTCTCGACAATGGCACGATCGCGGCCAAAGGACCCGCACAGGAACTTTTATCCGAACAGGGACCATCGCTGTTGCGGAAATACCTCGGTACGAAAGACTCTGACCTTTGACATATTTTCGACGCCTTGGCTTACTTAAGAAAAAACCATGAAATTCTTGCTCAGGACAGTTCATCGGGATAGCAAGAAGGATGGTACGCGAGTCTGCTGCTTCGCGATGACAACGAGGATATGATTCTGGGTCCGCACGATCTGCAATTGAGCCACGGATGGTTCCCTCCCGCCACCCGCCGCAGGAATCTTGCGTCGGCAACGCTGCTGCTCGCCTTTTTGTCAGGTTGCCAGGTGCTGAGCGTGACCAAGGAGGACGCCATTGGCCCCTCCTCCAATCCCGTGACCGTGGACAATGTCAGCAAGAACGACCGGCTGGCAAAGCTCAGTGCCGAACAGCATCCGCGTATCCTTGCAACCTATGGCGGCGAGTACAAGGATGCCAAGCTTGAGCGCATGGTTGCGAAGGTCGTCGGCAACCTGACCACCGTGTCCGACAATCCGACGCACACATATCGCATCACCATTCTGAACTCGCCGAACATCAATGCTTTCGCCTTGCCCGGCGGCTATCTCTACGTGACGCGCGGCCTGCTTGCGCTTGCCAATGACAGCGCCGAGCTTGCCGCCGTCATTGCCCACGAAATGGGTCACGTCATCGCCAACCATGGCATCGAGCGGCAGCAGCGCGAACAGGAAGCGCAGATTGCCGGGCGTGTCGTCTCGGAAGTCCTCCAGGACGATAGCGCCGGTCGCGAGGCCCTCATTCGCGGCAAGCTGCGCATGGCGCAATTCTCACGCAACCAAGAATTGCAGGCCGATGCGATCGGCATCAAGATGATCGGCGAGGCAGGCTATGACCCGTTTGCCGCCGCTCGCTTCCTGCAATCCATGGCCTCCTATGCGGATTTCCGCAGCGTTTCCGGGGCGACGGACGCCAGTCTCGACTTTTTGGCGAGCCACCCGTCCGCGCCACAGCGCATCGAGCTTGCCCGCGGCCACGCCCGGCGGGTTGGGGCCCCCGGCGTCGGCACCACCGATCGCGATTCATTCCTGCAAGGCATCGACGGCATCCTCTATGGCGATACGCCCGAGGAGGGTTTTGTCCGCGGCCGCAGCTTCGTTCACCCGCTGCTTGGCGTGAGCTTCACAGTGCCGGAAGGCTTCGTCATCGACAACAGCGCCGATGCGGTTATGGCAACCGGCCCCGGCGAAGTGGCCATCAGGTTCGATGGAACGCAGGTCTCCGGTAACCCTTCGATGACGGACTATATGCGCAGTGGCTGGGTCACCGGGCTCGACAATGCGAGCGTCACCGCGACGACTTTCAATGGCATGCCCGCAGCGACGGCGAAGGCACGGGCGGACCGCTGGGAGTTCGACATCTTCGTCGTCAACGCCGGCAACCGCATTTACCGGTTCCTGACCGCCGCGCCGGCCGGAAGCGCCGCGCTCAACCCTGCGTCACAGACCGTTATCCAGAGCTTCCGCCTGCTCACCACGCAGGAAAAGGCGAGCATCAAGCCGCTGCGTATCCGGGTCGTCATCGTCAAGCCCGGTGACACGCTCGTAAGCCTTTCCAATCAGATCATGGGGACGGATCGCAAGCTCGATCTCTTCCGCCTGATCAATGCACTGCCGCCAGGCGGCACCGTCTCCGTCGGCGACAAGGTCAAGATCATCAGCGAATGACAATAAAAAAGCCCGGCATTGCCGGGCTTTTTACGATCGATGAAAAAACAGCTTATGCCGCTTCTTCCTGTTCGTCTTCGACGGCGATGTCAGCATCGGCATCGGCTTCTTCAGCCTTCGCACCGCGCTTCGGGCCCTTGGCGAGGTTAACCTCGATCAGCCGGACGGCTTCTGTTTCCGACATCTTGTTGACGGCGGAAATTTCACGCGCCATGCGGTCGAGCGCAGCTTCGTAAAGCTGGCGTTCCGAATAAGACTGTTCAGGCTGATTGTCTGCGCGGAAAAGGTCGCGCACGACTTCCGAAATCGAGATAAGGTCGCCGGAATTGATTTTTGCATCATATTCCTGCGCGCGGCGCGACCACATGGTGCGCTTGATACGGGCGCGGCCCTGGACAACCTTCAATGCGCGATCGACATAGTCGGTCTCGGATAACTTGCGCATGCCGATCGCAGTCGCCTTGGCAACCGGTACCTTCAAACGCATCTTGTCTTTCTGGAAATCGATGACGAAGAGTTCGAGCTTGTGGCCTGCAACTTCCTGTTCTTCAATATTTACGATCTGGCCTACACCGTGGGCAGGATATACAATAAATTCACCCGTTTTAAATCCAATACGCTGGGCGGCTTTCTTCTGCTGAACTGCTGTCATTCGCTTAATAACTCCTTGTTGCGCCCGGCAAAACGCACCGGCTAGAACCAACCACTGGACCCGGATTACCGGTCTGTCGGCCGTCAATATGTTCACGCAAAAGCAATCCGGACAAACCAGCGGGCTGAGGCACACAAACAACCACACCCTGAACTGTTAGGTCCGAAATAAATCTAGCCGATTGGTGATTTATGCTTTAGCGCCACGAAATTGACGTCCAATGATCAACATATCAAAGGACCATAACATGAAAAGTGATTAGAATCAACTTTTTGCTGCACTTGCTCAAAAATAGTCAGAATGCAAGTCTTGAAAATTGCAGCAAATCAAGTCTTGCAAACATGGGATTCGCGAACGATTCAATCGCCTTCGCCGGGCTCCGCTGAAAAGAATTTTTCAAACTTGCCTTCGACGCCGTCCATCTCCTTCGCATCGGCAGGTGCATCGCGCTTCTGCGAGATATTAGGCCACTTGTCGGCATATTCCGCGTTAATCTGCAGCCAGCTATCGAGACCCGGCTCGGTATCCGGCTTGATCGCTTCCGCCGGACATTCAGGTTCGCACACGCCGCAATCGATGCATTCGTCAGGATGAATGACGAGCATATTTTCGCCTTCATAGAAACAATCGACCGGACAGACCTCAACGCAATCCATATATTTGCAGCGGATGCAGTTATCGGTCACAACGTAAGTCATTTGCAGGCTCCTGAAGACACCACACTCAGTGTGTCAGCGGTTGAGGTAACGATTTGGCGCCGGGCTGACAAGAGGGGAAAATCGGCTGCGGCACCAGAACGCGCCCCGTCAAAGGTCTAAGTCGCGGAAACGAACTCCATCCGACCTGGCCAAGGGCAAATCCAAGTATGCGCGCCGCCTTTCTTCGCACCGGGCAGGCCCGTCAACAAGCAACCAGCATCCTTTGCTAGCGCAGATTGCGGAATAATATTTTAGCTGTGCGGCCTTTGGTGGAGATTATTTCGACGTCGCCGTCAATACTTGCAATTGAGCCGTCAATTGTCGCGGTCGTCGTCGATGCCATCCATCAGGCGATCCACCTGCCGGCGTTCGCGCTTTGTCGGGCGCCCGCTGCCGGCGTCGCGTTTCGGCAGCAAGTCGAGTTTGCTCACATCGCCTTTAGGCACTGGCGGCGGCGACATATCCTCATAGAGCGTGCGCGCTTCTTCGGCCGGGCCGCGTCTTTGTCCGCCATCGAGCACTCGATAGATGAGTATGCGCCGATCAAGCGTAATCGTCAGCACATCGCCCGCCTTGACGCCATGCGACGGCTGGTCGACTTTGTCCTTGTTGAGCCGAACGCCACCGCCCGAGACAAGTTTCGCTGCGAGGGAACGGGATTTGACGACCCGCGCGAAGAATAGCCACTTGTCGATGCGCTGCCGGTCCGACATCCTATTTTTTCAGTTGCTCCTTCAAGGCAAGGAGCTTGGCAAAGGGCGAATCCATGTCGATCTTGACTGGCCGCTCCTCGCGCTCGGGACGCTTGCCATGCTGCGGCTTGCCGTTGTTGGGCTTGCCGCCTTCGTTCTTGAAGCGATCATTGCCTCCGGGCTTGCCCTTGCCGCCGAAATGTTCCTTGCGCTCGCTCCGCTCGGGCCGCACATTCTCGTTGTTGGCCGGACGAGGGCTGCGTTGCTCGGCCTGGTTGTTGCCCCGGGCTTCCGCACCACGGGCGTTGCCGCGCTTTTCCTGATTGCCGCGATTGCCGCGGCCATCGAAACGGGCCTGCCGCCACAAAAGAATTGGCTTTGGCGCTTCTTCTGGGGCGCTCGGTGCAGCCTCTACAGTTTCCGCCGCTTCTGCGGGAGCGCTGGCGACAACCGTGGTCTCTGCCGGTGCGGCAGCGGGTTCAGCTACTGTCGACGTGGCTTCGGATGCGGCGTGCTCTGCCTCGACAGCATCGGCTGCAACCGGTTCTGCCGTTGCTTCGGCTGCGCCACCTTCCGCAGCCGGAGCCGCTTCTTGCGCGGGCACGGGGGCCGCATCGAGCTCGACGAGCTTGGCGGCGACTGCTGCGGCGTCGGTCGCTTCCGCACGGTAGCCGAGATTCTTCAGAATCTCTTCCATGTCGTCGGCAGTCGCGCCAAGAATCGACATCATTGCCGGGGTTACGACGAAGCGCGTCCCATCGTAAGCGCCATCCGGACGCGTGCCGGTTCCAGGCTTCCAGCCGAGAGCCGGGCGGATGAGATCAGCGAGCCGTTCGAGAATATCGATGCGAACGGCGCGGCGGCCAAGCAGGCGGTAACCGGCAAGGCGGTAGAATGCAGGATCAAAGCTTGCATCGGTGACGACCGACGTGCGTCCCGCTGCAAGCACCTGCACGACGTCGCCATAACCCGGACGATCCTTGGCGTCTTCCTTGAGCGCCCAGAGCAGCGTCAACAGGCCGGCCGGAGCGGGCTTCAAGAGCAGTGGCAGGAAGACGTGGTACGCGCCGAACCGCACCCCGAGCCTGCGAAGCGCAGCGCGCGAGTCCTGATCGAGGCCGCGAACGTCGTCAGCAACATCGCGGCGCTGCAGGACACCGAAATTTTCGACGAGCTGGAAGGCAAGTCCCTTGGTGATACCGACGAGCGCATCGGCATTGGCGAGATCAACCAGCGGCTTGAGGACCGTCTCGATATGATGCGCCAGGAAACGATCGACGCGCGCGGCAACCTTATCGCGCGCCGGACCCGTCAATTGCTCATCCGCCAGAAGGACGGCGCGCGGCTTGAGCGCCTGCTCGCCCGGCACCACCGACGCGATCGGGGCGCCTATCCAGCGCAGGGTTCCATCCGACCCGAGGGCGAAGTCGCCATTGGCAGACGCGGCAAAGCGCTCTGCCCGGCTCTCGAACTCCGCAGCCAGGGCTTTTTGCGCGGCTGCCCGGAGGGCTTTGGCATCCGTTCCCTCGACCTGTGCGTCCGTTGTGAAACGGAATCCGTCCAGGCGTCCAACATGGTGCCCTTCGACAACGACGTCCCCGGCAGGGCTGATTTCGGCTTCTAGCATTGTATTCTCTCTCAGGCGCCTCATAAGCACGCTTGTCCTGCGGTCTACGAAGCGTTTCGTCAACCGTTCATGCAGTGCATCGGATAGTCTGTCCTCAATTTCACGCGTCTTTTCTTGCCAATGTGTCGGATCTGCCAGCCATCCGGGCCTGTGCGACACAAAAGTCCACGTTCTGATCTGGGCGATCCTGCGTGAAAGAGCGTCAATGTCACCGTCCGTGGAATCGGCCCGGCGCACCTCTTCGGCCATGTAATTCTCGTTTACATGACCGAATTCGACGAGATCGGTATAGACCGACGCGATGATGTCGGCATGCTGCGCCGGCGCGATCTTGCGGTAGTCTGGAAGCGCGCAGGCATCCCACAACAGCGCCACGCGCTCCGGCGTATTGGCAAGCGGGGCAACGTCGGGATCGGCCGAAAGAAACTCGAGCGCTTGCTGGTCGACGGCGGGGAGCGCACGCGTCAGCCCTTCGATCGGTGCCGGTGTCTCGATCGAACGCTTCAGCGCAGCGATGCTCGAATAGTCGAAACGAGCCGTCCGCCACTGCAATATCTTGACCGGGTCGAATGTGTGCGACTCGACGCGTTGCACCAGCTCCTCGGAAAAACCGGAAATTGCCCCCGTGACCCCAAAGGTACCGTCGCGCAAGTGCCGCCCGGCTCGGCCGGCAATCTGGCCGATCTCGGCCGAAGAAAGGTTGCGGAACTGATAGCCGTCAAATTTCCGGTCCTGGGCAAAGGCGACATGGTCGACATCAAGGTTGAGACCCATGCCGATCGCGTCGGTCGCGACCAGATAGTCGACATCGCCCGACTGGTAGATTTCGACCTGCGCATTGCGCGTCCGGGGACTCAAGGCGCCCATCACCACGGCAGCGCCGCCGTTCTGGCGCCGGATGAGTTCGGCGATCGCATAGACCTCCTCGGCCGCGAAGGCTACGACCGCGGTGCGCGGCGGCAGGCGGGTAATCTTCTTCGATCCCGCATAGGTGAGGTTGGAAAGCCGCGGCCGCGTGACGACGGAAATGCCGCGCAGGAGCTTTTCGAGAATACCGCGCATGGTGGCGGCGCCGAGCAACAATGTTTCCTGGCGTCCGCGCAGATGCAGGATGCGATCGGTGAATATGTGCCCGCGCTCGAGATCATTGGCGAGCTGCACCTCGTCGATGGCGACGAAATCCATGTCGGTCTGGCGCGGCATGGCTTCCACTGTGCAGACTGAATAGCGCGCGCCGACTGGATTGATCTTTTCCTCGCCCGTTATCAGCGCAACGTTTGCCACGCCGACCCGCTGCACCACGCGGTTATAGACCTCGCGCGCGAGTAGCCGCAGCGGCAGGCCGATCATCCCGGTCTGGTGCGATAGCATCCGTTCAATGGCGAGATGCGTCTTTCCCGTATTTGTCGGTCCGAGTACGGCCGTAACGTCACGGCCCGTCAGGACGAGAGGAAGTTCAGAGGTGGGCATAAGGTTCATCAACTACATTCCAATACCGGTACCAAGGCCCAATCAGGTGAATGAGTAGTAGCCGGGCATGCTTTTCCGCGTAGCACTTTCAACGTCCGACAGAAAGTATGCGGGGGCGACCGGATAAACAATCATGAACCGATTCACGGAGTCTTCCATTAAGAAATAGAACGCGAGAAGAACGAATCAGCTACGAATCAGCTCTAGGATGAGATTCCTGATTTGTTCACGGCAATATGTAGATTTTTGCAATCCGAGTCCAGCTAAATGCTGAATCGGCTTTTGCCGAGATGAGCAGTCCTGTGGCATCTGCATTAACGATAATGCCAGAATGAAAGACGCCCGATTGAATAAAATACGACTGTAAATTCAATAAGTTATTAGAAATTCGAGCAGAAAAGTACTGCGTGTGGTTTTACTCCTGCGAATCCGACTGGAAGCGCGCAACGGCCAGGTAAAGCCCTGTCGTTTCGCGCCTTGTTACGCAAGTACGACATCGCTGTTAGGAGAAGATTCAGGGCTTGCGAATGAAGAGTGTCTCGCGAGACCGCGCGACACTCTTTGGCAGGATCAGCTGAAATATTGTCCGCCATTCGCCGAGATCGTGGAGCCGGTGATGAAGCCGGCATCGTCCGATGCCAGGAACACCACGCAACGCGCGACTTCCTCCGGCTCACCGAGACGGCCGACCGGGATTTGCGGAATGATGCGCTCGTTGAGCACCTTCTCGTCGATCGCGCGCACCATCTCTGTGCCGATATAGCCCGGGCAGATGGCGTTGACGGTGATGCCGGCGCGCGCGCCCTCCTGGGCCAGCGCCTTGGTGAAGCCGATATCGCCTGCCTTCGACGCCGAATAATTCGCCTGTCCCGCCTGGCCCTTCTGACCGTTGATCGACGATATGTTGATCACCCGCCCAAATTTGCGGTCACGCATGCCGTTCCACGCCGGGTGCGTCATGTTGAAGAGGCCCGTGAGGTTCGTATTGATGACGTCATTCCACTGCGCCGGCGTCATCTTGTGGAACATTGCATCGCGCGTGATGCCGGCATTGTTGACGAGAACGGCGACCGGGCCGAGATCGGCCTCGATCTTGGCTATGCCGGCTGCGCATTCCTCATAGTTGGACACGTCCCATTTGTAGGCTGGTATGCCGGTTTCCTTGCTGAATTTCTGCGCCGCTTCGTCATTGCCGGCGTAGTTTGCCGCAACATTATAGCCGGCCTTCTTCAGCGCAATGCTTATGGCAGCGCCGATGCCACGTGTTCCGCCTGTTACGATTGCTGTTTTTGTCATTGTCGCCCTCCCTTTAAACGTATTTATGCCAATCAAGAAAATGTTGAGAAAATCGAAAGCGCAGGGCCTACCGACCGTGCGAAATGGACCGGCCCGTCAAATGCGCGCCGGTCCTCAGCGGATTAGTCCTTGAGGCGTTCGATGCAGAGTGCAACGCCCATGCCGCCGCCGATGCAAAGGGTTGCGAGCCCCTTCGTGCCGTTACGGCGCTTGAGCTCAAAAAGCAGCGTATTGAGAATGCGCGCACCCGAAGCGCCGATCGGATGTCCGATCGCAATGGCGCCGCCATTGACGTTGACGATATCGGGATTGAAGCCGAGGTCCTTGTTGACGGCGCAGGCCTGCGCAGCAAATGCCTCGTTGGCTTCGACCAGGTCGAGATCCTCGGCTTTCCAGCCGGCTTTCTCCAGCGCCTTGCGCGAGGCAGGGATCGGCCCGGTTCCCATGATTGCCGGGTCAACGCCGGCGGTCGCCCAGGAAGCGATACGGGCAAGCGGCTTGATACCACGGCGATTGGCTTCTTCCTCCGTCATCAGTACGACGGCGGCCGCGCCATCGTTCAACCCGGAGGCGTTGCCTGCGGTCACGGTGCCTTCCTTGTCGAAGGCCGGACGCAGCTTGGTCAGCGCATCCATCGTGGCGCCATGGCGAATATATTCGTCATCGGCAACGACAACGTCGCCTTTGCGCGTCTTGATGGTGAAGGGAACGATCTCGTCCTTGAACTTCCCGGCCTTTTGCGCGGCCTCGGCCTTGTTCTGCGAGGCGAGGGCGAAACTGTCCTGTTCCTCGCGCGTCAACTGCCACTTGCGGGCAATGTTCTCTGCGGTGATGCCCATATGATAGCCATGAAACGCATCGGTGAGGCCGTCCTTGATCATCGTATCGATCATCTTGTAGTCGCCCATCTTCACACCGGCGCGAAGATGCGCGCAGTGCGGGCTCAAGGACATCGATTCCTGTCCGCCGGCGACGATGATATTGGCATCGCCTGTTGCAATTTGCTGCATACCCAGCGCCACGGCGCGCAGGCCCGAGCCGCACACCTGGTTGAGGCTCCAGGCGGTTGCCTCCTGCGGGATACCGGCAGCGATGGCTGCCTGACGCGCAGGGTTCTGGCCCTCGCCGGCCGTCAGCACCTGGCCGAGAATGACTTCATCCACATCTGCTGCCTCCACGCCGGCCCGCGCCAGGACCTCCTTGATGACGGCAGCACCAAGTTCATGCGCCGGCGTATTGGCGAATGCGCCGTTGAATGACCCGACAGCGGTGCGCGCCGCACTGGCAATGACGATCGATTGGCTCATGGGAGGTCTCCTCAAATTTGTAATGCTGGTTGGTGCAGCACACTTCCCCGACAGAATTCCCTCCCCGCAATCGTTTGACAAGGCATTTGTTTCCGAAGGCCAAATTATCCATTGCTGCAGCGCAGCATGACCTTCCTCGCATCGCGTTGGATGCGCTGCACAATTCTCTTTGAATTGCCGCGCTTTGCCCCTATCCTTCCCGCTTGATCCGTAAGCCGGCACGCAAATTCGGCGGAGGGCGCGAGGTTGGGGAGTTGAGCAATGGCAGGAAAAACTGGCGACGTCGTGATCAAGAAATATGCCAATCGGCGTCTCTACAATACCGGCACGAGTACCTATGTGACGCTTGAGGATCTGGCCGAAATGGTCAAGCGCAATGAGGACTTTACAGTACAAGATGCGAAGACGGGGGAGGACATCACGCATTCGGTTCTGACGCAGATCATCTTCGAACTGGAGAACAAGGATGGGCAGAACATGTTGCCGATCCCGTTCCTGCGCCAGTTGATTGCCTACTACGGCGATCAAATGCAGGTGGTTTTGCCGACATTCCTCGAACAGTCCATGCAGGCTTTCGCCAAGGAGCAGGAGCGTATGCGCGAGCAGCTGAGCGCGGCCTTCGGCAAGACGCCAATGGACATGATGAATGTCAGCGCCCCTATCAAGCTGGTCGAAGAGCAGGTGCGGCGCAACACTGAAATGCTGCAGAACGCAATGCGCATGTTTACGCCCTTTCCGCTCGGCAAGGGCCCGGAGCCCGAAGCGGGCGAGGTATCCGACAAACCCACCAAGGATGGCGGCGGCCTCGACGAGTTGAAGGAACAGATCGCAGCGATGCAGCGTAAACTCGACTCGCTCGATAAATAGCAACCTGCTTCATTCGACAATGGGCTTCGCTCCGAAGCCTGCTTTCATTCGACATCTATCGCAGAGAGACCATCATGGCGTACATCACACTTTCGAAAGCCAATTCCATCATCAAGGCCGCATTGGCCAAAGGCGCCGAAACCGGGATGCGACCGCTTTCGGTCACCGTTCTCGACGCGGGCGGCCACCTCAAGGCCTTCCAGAAGCAGGACGGCTCGTCGATGCTCCGCTTTGAGATCGCTTTCGGCAAGGCCTATGGCGCCCTGGCTATCGGTGCCGGTTCGCGTACCGTGGAAAAATTCGCCAAGGACCGTCCACATTTCATGGAAGGCCTTGTCGCTTCGTCCGGCGGAAATGTGATCCCGGTTGCCGGCGGCGTACTTGTCAAGAATGCCAAGGGCGAGGTTATTGGCGCAGTCGGCATCAGTGGCGACACGTCCGATAATGACGAGACGGCAGCGATCGCCGGCGTCGAGGCCGCTGGCTTTGTCGCCGATGGCGGCCAGGGTTAGACCGCATGTCCGGATCAGCCAAGGCAACCGTCTTCATCGACAATGACCGCGTTGTGGTGACGGAGTATCGGTTTGCGCCGGGAGACAATACGGGCTGGCACCGGCATGGCCACGATTATGTCGTCGTGCCGATGATGGACGGACGGGTCAAACTCCTGACCAAGGATGGCGAGTCCTTTGCGGACATGAAAAAGGGCGTGCCTTATTTTCGCTCGGAGGGCGTCGAACACGACGTCATTAACGCCAATGACGGCGAATATTCCTTCATCGAGATTGAAATCAAATAGGCTCGGGAAAAATCTTCGGTTCATGTCAAAATGCGCTGCGGTGAGCCGTCATTGCGTCGGGCGCATGTCTTTGCGCTATAACCGGGAAGGAACAGCCATGAACTACACGATTTTGGCCTATGAGACGCAAGATGCATATGCGGCGCGAACAGACCCAGCGAGACAGCAAGCCTATGTCGCCGGATGGATGGCTTATTCGCAAGTCCTGAGGGAGGCTGGCATTATGGTCACTGGCGCCGGACTTCAGGCGCCTGAGACGGCGACCACGATAAAATTGCGGGATGGTCAGCCGCAGGTCCAGGACGGACCTTATGCCGACAGCAAGGAACAGCTCGGCGGTTTCTACATCATCAACGTGCCCGATCTCGATACCGCGCTCAGTTGGGCGGCCCGGTCCCCGGCTGCCGTGGCGGGCGGCGTTGTCGAAGTTCGGCCAAACATTCCGATGTGAAGCCCATGAGCGATGAGGATACGCGCCGCGTCGTCGAGATGGCGGCGCGTCATTCCTACGGCCGGCTCGTTGTCTTTCTCGCGGCGCGTTCGCGTGACCTGACTGCCGCGGAGGACGCGCTTGCCGATGCTTTCGCCTCGGCCCTCGAAAACTGGCCACGCAATGGCATTCCTGTCAAACCCGAAGCCTGGCTGCTTGCGGTAGCACGCAACCGTCTGTCGGATGCGATGCGCCGCACGCGTGTCAGGACTGCTGCGATACCGACATTGCTCGCAATTGCCGAGGAGGCGCATGACATGGCCGATGCCGCGCCGTCCTTTCCCGACGAACGATTGAAATTGCTCTTCATATGCGCGCACCCTGCCATCGATCGAGCCGCGCACACGCCGCTTATGCTGCAGACTTTGCTCGGCCTTGATGCTGCGCGTATCGGCTCGGCATTTCTGGTGCAACCCGCTGCGATGGGCCAGCGCCTTGCCCGCGCCAAGCGCAAGATCCGCGACGCCGGCATGGAGTTCGAGATACCCGCAGCAGTGGACCTGCCCCAGCGGCTCAATGCTGTCATCGAGGCCATCTACGCCGCCTACGGCAGCGGTTGGGATGACATCGCGGGCGACCATCCGCGCAGCAGGGGCCTTGGCCGTGAGGCCATGGAGCTCTGCCACTTGCTTCTGCGGTTCATGCCCGACGAGCCGGAGGTGCGCGGCCTGCTGGCGCTCATGCTCTATTGTGAATCGCGGCACAATGCGCGGCGCGACGCCGCCGGCAATTATGTTCCGCTTGTGGAACAGGACACCGCACTTTGGTCGCAGCCGATGATCGAGGAAGCGGAGCAACTCCTGCGCTCGGCAGCACCATACCGCCGTGTCGGCCGCTTTCAGCTCGAAGCGGCAATCCAGTCGGTTCACGCTCAGCGCAAGCGAACCGGGAGCATTGACTGGGAGGAGATTGCACTTCTCTACGAAGGTCTTATTGCCCATGCGCCTACGATCGGAGCGATGGTGGGCAGGGCGGCGGCCATTGCCGAGGCGCGCGGTCCGGCGCTCGGCTTGAAGCTGCTCGAGAGCATTCCCGGCACGGCGGTGAAAAGCTACCAACCCTATTGGGCAGTTGCAGCGCACTTGCTGACGTCGCTCGGACGCGGCGATGAAGCGCGATCCGCCTACGATCGCGCAATTGGCCTTTGCGATGTGCCGGCCATGCGCGAATTTCTGCAGCGACGGCGACATGCATTGCTGCAATAAACCTGCCCACCAAATAAAAAGACCGGCCTGAAGCCGGTCTTTTTATTCAAGCGTATCGAAGGGGCGATCAGCCTTCCTTCGGCGTCAGCACCTGGCGACCGCGATACATGCCGGTCTTCAGATCGACGTGGTGCGGACGGCGCAGTTCGCCGGAATTCTTGTCCTCGACATAGGTCGGGGCAGTCAGGGCGTCAGCGGAACGGCGCATGCCGCGCTTCGACGGGGAAGTTTTTCGTTTAGGTACAGCCATTGTTCCAGCTCCAGTAATCAGTCAAAATCCGGCACTGGCCCGATTTGAGCCTGTCACAATGGACAAAATTCCGGAAAGTTCGGGTGGGGCTATACACGGCTTGAGAGCTTTTGACCAGCAGGACTCGCATATTTTTTGTCGCAAGCGCCGATGCCGGTGCGTTTGGCGCCGTGCGGGGTGGCTCCGAACCTACTTCACGCAGCCGATATAGGCGCCCGCACCGCGCGCCCGGCGTTCGTTGAGCCGCGCGAGTGTCTGCATGCCGCGTCCCGGCTTTGCCGGATTGCGGACGATCGGATTGGGGAGGGTTACTGCGAGATAGGCTGCCTGGCGCGGTGAAAGCTTTGCTGCACTTGTGTTGAAATGATGCTGTGCCGCTGCTTCGACGCCATAGATGCCCGGACCCCATTCTGCGATGTTCAGGTAGATTTCCATAATCCGCTGCTTGGGCAGGATCAGATCCGTCAGCATCGCAAGCGGCACTTCCAGACCTTTGCGGATGAAGGAACGGCTGGTCCAGAGGAAAAGGTTCTTGGCCGTCTGCATGGTGATTGTCGAAGCGCCACGGGTCTGCTCGCCATCGATCGCATCAGAGACAACGGAATTCAGCGCGTCCCAGTCAACGCCTGAATGAAAGCAGAACCGCGCATCTTCGGACATCATCACCGAATTGATCAGCACCGGTGAGATTTGCTCGATGGGCACCCAGCGCCGGTCGTAACCTGAAAACGTCACGAGGTCCTTGACCATGAGCGTCGAGACCGGATGCACGAAAGGAATACGATAGAGGCTCAGAAGAACCAGCGGCAGCATGATCAAAACAACGCCGGCAAGGACGGCGTATCGTATCAGCCGTCCGACGGGCGAACGACCGGGCCCGACCAGATAACCTCTCCCCCGCTTGTTTCTAACCAATACCCTCGTCACTCAGTCCGTCCGCGCTAAAACTCTTCTTGGACATAGAGCAAAGCGCCGCGGAAGGGAATTCATTCTGCAGTTTTATGCATTATCCACACACGGCAGCGCAGCAAATTGATGGCAGCTGCAACCAGCCCCATTGACCGGCGAGCAATTTTTCGGTCATTGGCGGATGATGATGACGGATCAGGGCTTTTCATTGTTCGAGATTACCTTGCAGCAGCGAGCGGCGGCCGTCGAAGCATTGCTTGGCGAACTCCTCTCTGATCGCTCGCGCACCGGCGAAATCAGCCGGCCGCCGCGCCTGATGGCCGCGATGCGCCATGGCGTGCTCAATGGGGGCAAGCGCCTGCGGCCTTTCCTTGTGATGGAAAGTGCAGCCCTTTTCGGAGCCGACAACCTCGCGGCGCTGCGCGTCGCAGCGGCGCTCGAATGCATCCACAGCTACTCCCTCGTCCATGACGATCTTCCAGCCATGGACGATGACGATTTGCGTCGAGGCCAGCCGACAGTGCATCGCAAATTCGACGAGGCCGCCGCCATTCTTGCCGGCGACAGCCTCCTGACCTACGCTTTCGAACTCATTTCGGACGAGGCGACCGAGCTGCCTCCCTCCGCGCGACTGCCACTCATCACGCAATTGGCGCGCGCTGCCGGCATAGGCGGCATGACCGGGGGGCAGGCGCTTGATCTTGAAGCGGAAACGGTCAAACCCGACGAGGAAGGCATTATTCGCCTGCAGGCAATGAAGACCGGCGCGCTCATCCGTTTCGCCTGCGAGGCCGGGGCCATTATCGGCAATGCCGGCGTGAAGGATCGCGAACGGCTGGCGGAATATGGCTCGGCTATTGGGCTAGCCTTTCAACTCGCCGACGACTTGCTGGATGTGACTGCCGATGCGAGCCGCATGGGCAAGGCGACCGGCAAGGATGCTGCCGCCGGCAAGGCCACGCTCGTTTCGTTGCATGGGATCGACTGGACCAAGCGCCAGCTTGCCGGCCTGGTCGCCCAGGCGGAAGAACTGCTTTCGCCCTACGGCGCTTCGGCCGCACTGTTAAAGGACGCTGCCCGTTTCATTGCCGAGCGGCGCAGCTAGCACTCTATTCGGCGGCGTGCGATCCGGCGGACTGCTGGCCGAACCGGTGTTCGATGTAATCGGCGACCATCTTCTGGAAATCCTCGGCAATGCCAGCACCGCGCAGGGTCGCAACCTTTTTGCCATCGACGAACACAGGCGCTGACGGCGTTTCACCGGTTCCCGGCAGGGATATCCCAATATCGGCCATCTTCGACTCGCCCGGACCATTGACGATGCACCCCATGACGGCGACATTGAGCGCCTCGACGCCGGGATACTTCTCGCGCCAGATCGGCATGTTCTTGCGGATGTCGCTCTGAATCGACTGCGCCAATTCCTGGAAAACGGTAGACGTGGTGCGTCCGCAGCCGGGGCAGGCAGCGACAATGGGAATAAACTGGCGAAAGCCCATGGTCTGCAGAAGTTCCTGCGCCACCTGCACCTCCTGGGTGCGGTCGCCGCCGGGCGCGGGGGTCAGCGAAATGCGGATCGTATCGCCAATCCCCTGTTGCAGGAGGATGCCGAGCGAGGCGGACGATGCGACAATACCCTTCGAACCCATGCCGGCCTCGGTCAGGCCCAAGTGAAGCGCGTGGTCCGTGCGGCGTGCCAGCTCGGCATAGACTGCAATCAGATCCTGTACCTGGCTGACCTTCGCGGAGAGAATGATCT
Organism: Phyllobacterium sp. UNC302MFCol5.2; assembly: GCF_000686005.1. Taxonomy (NCBI): domain Bacteria; kingdom Pseudomonadati; phylum Pseudomonadota; class Alphaproteobacteria; order Hyphomicrobiales; family Phyllobacteriaceae; genus Phyllobacterium; species Phyllobacterium sp. UNC302MFCol5.2. The sequence goes on along the minus strand of NZ_JMLL01000010.1, from coordinate 1,617,955 downwards.
TTGATCGGGCAAGGCCGATCTCTTCGGCAAGCTGCGCCGAAATTAACGCCGACTGGACGATCGCCTCGCGGGTAACCTGCTCGGCGGTGAGCGGCGCCCCTGCCTTGTGATTCTGATCCATGAGCGCCGTCAGGAGCTCCTGGTCAAGCGAACCCCAGTTGACGCCGATGCGCACAGGCTTGTCGTAGCGGATCGCCATCTCGATGATGGCGCCGAATTGCGCGTCCTTCTTCTCCTTGAAGCCGACATTGCCCGGATTGATGCGGTATTTGGCCAGCGCCTCCGCGCAGGCCGGGTGATCGGCGAGAAGCTTGTGGCCGATATAGTGAAAATCGCCAACGAGCGGCACCGGGAGACCGAGCCTGTCGAGTCGCTCGCGAATTTTTGGAACAGCGGCAGCGGATTCGTCACGGTCGACGGTGATACGCACAATCTGCGATCCGGCACGCGACAGCGCGGCGACTTGCGCCACGGTGCCGTCGACGTCGGCAGTATCCGTGTTGGTCATCGACTGCACGACAATCGGCGCACCGCCACCCACCATTACGCCGCCGACATCGACACCAACAGATGGACGCCGGGGAAAGGGGTCGGAATAATAGTCAGACATCATCACGCTCCAGCTATCCCGTTCAGGTGGCGCAGCTATCGCTGTTTGTCAACACAAACCGCCCCTCAGCGTCGAAGAGAAAAGTTCCAATTATGCTACCCGCTGAATGCAGAGCTTCCATGACAAAGTCTCACGGCTGCGAGCCTAGCAATTTTGCTGCAATGCAATATATTCCCCGGGCCGCGAGGCGGCGGTTGTTTGAAATCGAAGGAAGCCTTTGCCATGACCGAAAAGACCGCAGTCGTCACAGGTTCCAACTCCGGAATCGGCCTCGGTTCTGCCCATGCACTCGCAGCCGCTGGCTACAACGTCGTGATCAACTCCTTTACCGATCGCCCCGAGGATCATGCGCTCGCCAAGGAGATCACTGAAAAGCATGGGGTCGAAGTCGTCTACATCAAGGCGGACATGTCGAACGGCGGCGAGTGTCGGGCGCTGATCGAAAAGGCGGCCGATACCTTCGGCAGTGTCGACGTACTCGTCAACAATGCCGGGATCCAGTTCGTCGCGCCGGTCGATGAGTTTCCGGTCGAGAAATGGGATGCGATCATCGCGATCAACCTGACCTCGGCGTTCCACACCACTGCTGCAGCGCTACCGCATATGAAGAAATCCGGCTGGGGCCGCATCATCAATATCGCGTCGGCCCATGGCCTGCGCGCCTCGCCTTTCAAGTCGGCCTATGTCTCTGCCAAGCACGGCATTCTCGGCCTGACCAAGACCGTGGCCCTCGAAGTCGCTGAAAAACATATCACCTGCAACGCAATTTGCCCGGGTTATGTCCTTACGCCCTTGGTCGAGGCCCAGATCCCCGATCAGATGAAGGCGCACAACATGGATCGCGATACGGTGGTCCGCGAAGTGATGCTGGACAAGCAGGCGACGAAGGAGTTCGCGACGGTCGACCAGATCGGTGCGACGGTGGTGTTTCTCGCCAGCGACGCCGCAGCACAGATCACCGGGACGTCAATTTCCGTCGACGGCGGCTGGACAGCGGCATAATGGCCAAAACCAAGGCCATCAACATCGCCCTTCAGGGTGGTGGTTCTCACGGCGCCTTTACGTGGGGCGTGCTCGACCGCATTCTGGAGGACGGGCGACTGACAATCGAGGGCGTCTCAGGTACCAGCGCCGGCGCAATGAATGCCGTGGCTCTTGCCGATGGCTGGGCACACAATGGTGCCGAAGGGGCGCGCGCCAAATTGCATGATTTCTGGCGCGCAGTGGGCCGAACCGGCCAATTCAGCCCGGTGCAGCGCTCGCCCTGGGACAGGTTCTTTGGGAACTGGTCGATCGAGAATGGCTTTGGCTTCAACCTGTTTGAACAGATCTCGCGCGTTTTTTCGCCCTATGAGTTCAATCCCTTCAATCTCAATCCGTTGCGCGACGTAATCGAAAAGGAAATCGACTTCGACCGGGTGAAGGCCTGCCCCAAGCTAAAGCTCTTCATTTCCGCCACGAATGTCGAGACGGGGCGCCTGCGCGTTTTCTCGCAATCAGAACTGAACGCCGACGTCGTGATGGCCTCCGCGTGCCTTCCCTATATTTTCCAGGCGGTGGAAATCGACGGCGAGCCCTATTGGGATGGCGGCTATGGCGGCAATCCTGCCCTCTACCCGTTCTTCTATTCGAGCGAGAGCGAGGATGTTCTCCTCGTCCAGATCAATCCGATCGAGCGCCGCGGCACGCCAAAGACCGCACGCGAAATCAGCGAGCGGATCGACGAAATCACATTCAATGCCGCGCTGCTGCGCGAATTCCGCTCGATTGCCTTCGTCAACTCACTGATCGATGCAGGGCGGCTTCAGCATGGCGACTACCGCCATATCCGAATGCATCGCATCGACGCTGACGAGGCCCTGGCGGGCCTGTCTTCTTCCTCGAAGATCAATGCCGAATGGGCCTTCCTCGAATATCTGCGTGATCTTGGGCGCGCCGCCGCTGAAGATTGGCTCGATGAGCACAGCGACGCCGTAGGCGAGCACGCGACGCTCGACCTGACCGGCGAACTCGCGCCGGAAATGCATATCGGCTTCAAGGCGAAAAAGCCCGGCCGTCGCGTCAGCGATTTCCTGTTGCAGCGAAAAAAACCCATGGGTGCCGCGCGCCGGGCCTAACGCACTTTTTGATCCGCGCTCCTGGCAAGGTTGGCCATGAGGAAGACGACGACAAGCAGACCCGCGAGCACCATATAGATCGGTCCGAACCCGGTCTTGCCGCCGACAAAACCGATTGCCGAAGGCGCAACGAGTATCCCCGAATAACCCATGAGCGTAACCATGCTAAGGGCCACGCCTGATGACGTGCCCTTCTGGTTGCCGGCTGCCGAAAAGGCGATAGGCACCATGTTGGCGATGCCGAGGCCGGAAAAGGCAAAGGCGAGGATGGCAATCCACGAGGTCGGCGCGATACTGGCGGCAAGCATTCCCGACGCACCAATCAGCGCGGAAATGCGCAGCGTATTGACGGCCCCGAAACGGTCGCGCACGCCATCGCCGAGAAAACGCATGATCGACATCGTGCCCGAAAATGCCGCAAATGCGAAACCGGCCGTGGCGATATCGGCCCCGCGCTCCTGGCGCAGATAGAGCGCTGCCCAATCGAGCACCGACCCTTCCGGAACCATGGAGAAGAGCGCCATCAGGCCGATAAGGTAGATCAAGGGATTGGTGGGGAACGCCAGCTTCTGCTTCTCGTGCCTGACGGGCGCTTCCTCGGTAATCATGAACCGGAATGCAATGAGGCCGATCGCGATCGCGATGATCGTCACGACGACGGCATGCGCCAGATGTCCATGCGCTTCGATCAGGATGCCCCCAAGTCCGCCGCCGGCAAAGCCACCGAGGCTCCAGAAGCCGTGCGAGGACGACATGACGGCGCGGGAGAGTTTTTTCTCGACCTCCACCGCATTTGCATTCATCGCGACATCCATCCCGCCGATGACTGCGCCAAACAGAAACAGCGCCGGTGCGGCGCTTATCACGTTGGGCGCGAGGGCAACGAGAAGGAGCGAGAAGGAGCAGAATATGGCAAACCCCTTCACCACTGCGCGCGATCCATGTTTTTCGATGAGATAGCCGCACCAGGGCATCGAAGCCAGCGCCCCTATGCCGAACACCAGGATAAGAAGCCCGAGCGTGAACTCGCTGATGCCGAGTCGCGTCATGAAAACCGGTATCTGCGGAGCCCAGCTGCCGACGAGGAAGCCATTGAAGAAAAACGCGCTGGCGACGGCCCAGCGGCCATAAACAGCTTTCCTGCGAAAGGTCGCGGCATCCATTGGGGCTTCACCAGTTGCAGATTGGGCTTGGACGGACATAAAATTCACTCACATAAAATCAGGCTTGTTTATCGGCGGCAACGATCACGTCGACACCAGCACCGCCTATGCGATCAAGGATCGAGGGGTCGGCCGTGGTATCGGTGACGAGGGTGGATATCAGGGTGATCGGCCCGATGGCGAACGGACCCCGCTTCACCAGCTTGTCGCTGGTTGCCAACAACAGGACTTCGTTACTCGCCTCGGCAAAGGCCAGTTTCATGCGCGCATCATCATAATTTTCGGCTCGCAGCATCAGGCTTTCATCGACAGCGCAGGCGCCAAGCACGCAGTAGTCGATGCGCATCGATTGAACTTCGGCCAGCGTCGATTGGCTGATCACGCTGCGCGTCAGCCGATTCAGGGTTCCGCCAAGCAATATAACCTCGCAAAGCGGATGATCGAGCGCCGCGACCGCGATATCCGGTGCACTCGTGATGATGCAGGCTCTGAAATCGGCAGGAAGGGCGCGCACGAATTCGAGAACCGTCGTGCTGGAATCAAGCACCATCGTTGCATCGGGCGGAATAAGCGCTGCCGCTGCCCGGGCGATCGCCTTTTTCCCGGCGGTCTCTTCGCGCGCGCGTTGCTGGAAACTTCTCGGTCCCGTTCTGCTGCGTGCTGCCCCGCCATGAAAGCGTTGAACGAGGCCCTGATCCGCCAGTTCACGCAGGTCACGGCGTATGGAATCTTCTGAGACGCCGAACTCCGACGCAATCATGTTGGCGAGCACACGACCGTTCTCGTTGATCCGCCGCAGGATCATGCTTTTGCGTTCGTCCGGGGATAGATCTTTCAGCAAGGACGTTCCTCCGTCGCATCCTTGTATCCCATGCTGCCGATATCGGCAATATCAATTGCACATTTATGCATAAACACGCACTCTAGGGCATCCTTTTGCGACAAAGGCCCCGTTTGGGGCCCTTGCAACACTCCACTAAATGGAAACCGGCCCTATTCGTAGACCACCAAAAGGTCCTTGGCATCGATCTGGTCGCCGGCACGGACAAGAACTTCGGCTACGGTGCCGTCGCGCTCGGCGCGCAACGCCGTTTCCATCTTCATTGCTTCGATGGACAGCAATACGTCGCCGGCATTGGTCTTCTGCCCCGGAGCGATGCCGACCGTCGATACGATACCCGGCATTGGCGCGCCGACATGCTTGTCATTGCCGAGTTCCGCTTTGCGGCGGACGCCCGCTCCACCCGCGGCGCGCGTGCGATCGGGCACCTTGACCCGGCGTGGCTGGCCGTTGAGTTCGAAGAAGACCGTGCACATGCCCTTGTCGTCGGCCTCGCCCATGGCAAGGTTGCGCACGACCAATGTCTTGCCGCGTTCGATATCGAGGAACACCTCTTCCTCCTGCGCCAGCCCATAGAAATAGACATGGGTCGGCAGGACGCTCGTCGGCCCATAGGTATCGTGCGTGGTGGCAAAGTCGGTAAATACCTTCGGATACATAAGATAGGAGGCAAACTCCTGGTCGGTGATCTTGCGTTCGAGCTTGGTTTCGATGTCGTTGCGTTCCGCCTCGAGATCCGCCGGCGCGAGCAGCGCGCCCGGTCGTTCGGTGAATGGCTTCTCGTCCTTCAAAACCTTCTTCTGGATCTCCTTGGGCCAACCCTTTGGCGGCTGGCCAAGGTCGCCGCGCATCATGGAGACGACCGAATCCGGGAAGGCGATGTCCTTGCCGGGGTTTTTCACGTCCGCTACCGACAGATCCTGGCTCACCATCATCAGCGCCATGTCGCCCACGACCTTCGACGACGGCGTCACTTTGACGATGTCGCCGAACATCTGGTTGACGTCGGCATAGGCCTGCGCCACCTCGTGCCAGCGGGTTTCGAGACCGAGCGACCGGGCCTGCTCCTTCAGGTTGGTGAACTGGCCGCCAGGCATTTCGTGCAGATAGACTTCCGAAGCCGGTCCTTTGAGATCACTTTCGAATGCCGCGTACTGGGTGCGCACCGCCTCCCAGTAGAAGGAAATACGGCGAATCCATTCAGGATCGAGGCCGGGATCGCGCTCCGTGCCCTTCAACGCCTCAACGATGGAACCGAGACAAGGCTGCGAGGTATTGCCGGAGAGTGAATCCATGGCGGCATCGACCACATCGACCCCCGCGTCAACGGCAGCAAGGACCGTCGCGGCCGCGATCCCCGATGTGTCGTGCGTATGGAAATGCAGCGGCAGATCGGTTGCTTCCCGCAGCGCCTTGAACAAAACCTTGGCTGCGGCAGGTTTCAGTAGCCCGGCCATGTCCTTGACGGCGATGATATGAGCGCCCGCTTTCTCGACCTCGCGGGCAAGGTCGACATAATATTTGAGATCATATTTCGGCCGCGCAGAGTTGAGAATGTCGCCAGTGTAGCAGATCGCCGCTTCGCAGAGCTTATTCTCCTCGATGACCGCATCCATGCTGACACGCATGTTTTCGACCCAGTTCAGGCTGTCGAAAACTCGGAACACGTCGATACCGCCGCGCGCCGCCTGGCTGACGAAATATTTGACGACATTATCCGGATAGCTCTTGTAGCCGACGCCATTGGCGCCGCGCAAAAGCATCTGCAACAGGATGTTGGGCGCGCGCTCGCGAATTTCCGCCAGCCGCTCCCACGGATCCTCCGTCAGGAAGCGCATCGCAACGTCGAAGGTCGCCCCGCCCCAGCATTCGAGCGAGAACAATTGCGGGAGCGCGCGCGCGTAGGTTCCGGCGACGCGGGCGATGTCATAGGTGCGCATGCGTGTCGCCAGCAGCGACTGGTGCCCGTCCCGCATGGTCGTATCGGTGACGAGCACGCGCTCTTCATTGCGCATCCACTCAGCGAACTTCTTTGGTCCAAGCTGGTCCAGCAACTGCTTGGTGCCATCTGGAATCGACGCTTCAATGAAGGGGACGCGCGGGAGCGCCGCTTCCTTCGGCGGGGTGGCGCGACCCTTGGTTTCCGGATGCCCGTTGATCGTCACATCGGCAAGGTAGGTCAAGAGTTTGGTGGCGCGGTCCTGCCGCTTCACCTGCGCAAAGAGTTCCGGCGTCGTGTCGATGAACTTCGTCGTGTAGGAATTGTCGGTGAACTTCGGATGCGTGATGATGGCTTCAAGGAAGGTCAGGTTCGTTGCAACGCCGCGAATACGAAACTCGCGCAAGGCGCGGTGCATGCGGTGGATGGTCTCTTCGGCCGTCGGTGACCAGGCGGTGATCTTTTCGAGGAGCGGATCATAAAAGCGCGTGATGACAGCGCCCGAGTAGGCTGTGCCGCCGTCGAGTCGGATGCCGAAGCCAGTTGCGCCGCGATAGGCGGTGATGCGGCCATAATCGGGAATGAAATTCTGCTCGGGATCCTCTGTGGTGATACGGCACTGCAGGGCGTGGCCGTTGAGCCTGATGTCCTTTTGTGCCGGCACACCCGATTCGGGCGTTCCGATGGTAGTGCCTTCGAGGATGCGGATCTGTGCCTTGACGATGTCGATCCCGGTCACTTCCTCCGTCACCGTGTGTTCGACCTGGATGCGCGGATTGACCTCGATGAAATAGAATGAGCCGGTATCGGAATCCATCAGGAACTCGATCGTTCCGGCTCCGATATAACTGGTCGATTTGGCGATATTCAGGCCGTAGTCGCAGATTTCCTTGCGCTGCGCCTCGTTGAGGTAGGGCGCCGGGGCGCGTTCCACCACTTTCTGGTTGCGGCGCTGAATAGAGCAGTCGCGCTCGAAGAGGTGCACGGCATTGCCGTGCGTGTCGCCGAGGATCTGCACCTCGACATGGCGCGCGCGCTCAACGAGCTTTTCGAGATAGACTTCATCCTTGCCGAACGCCGCCTTGGCCTCGCGCTTGCCCTCGGTGACCTCCCGGGCAATATCTTCCGGCTTGAAGATGGCCCGCATGCCGCGCCCGCCGCCGCCCCATGACGCCTTGAGCATCACAGGATAGCCGATCTTGTCGGCGAGCCGTTTGACCTCTTCCATGTCGTCAGGAAGCGGATCGGTGGCCGGCACGACAGGAACGCCGATTTCGATCGCGAGGTTGCGCGCGGCGACCTTGTTGCCGAGCCGTCGCATGGTTTCAGGCTTGGGGCCGATAAAGATGATGCCCGCCTCGGCGCAGGCTTCGGCAAACTCCGGACTTTCCGAAAGCAGGCCATAGCCCGGATGAATTGCATCGGCCCCGGAAAGCTTGGCGACGCGGATGATTTCCTCGATCGAGAGATAGCTTTCGATCGGCCCCATATCCTTGGCAAGATGCGGTCCACGCCCCACCTGGTAGGATTCGTCCGCCTTGAAGCGATGCAGCGCAAGCTTGTCCTCTTCCGCCCAAATCGCCACGGTTTTCATGCCGAGTTCATTGGCAGCGCGAAACACGCGGATCGCGATTTCCGAACGATTGGCGACAAGGATTTTCTTGATAGGCAAGACCGCAACTCCGAATATGAACTAAAGTAGTTTTGGTTTGGCGCGCTTATCTGGCTACAGATTGCTGCACTGCAAACAACGCATATTGACCATAAGAAATCGAAATGTCCAACAGCAAAATGCCCGGCGCAAGGCCGGGCATTCGCTTAGGCAATCATGCAAGAAGGCTTACTGCTGGAAGTAGCTGTACTTGCCGTCTTCGCCCTTCTTCCACTCGTACATGACGTAGCCTGGAAGCTTCGGGTCACCCTTTTCGTCAAAGGCAATGTCGCCGAGAACGGTCTTGAACGGACCCTTTTCCTTCATCACCTTGGCAACTGCTTCAGGATCGTTCGATCCGGCAGCCTTCGCTGCGTCGGCGATGACCTGAGCTGCAGCGTAGGAATAGAGGGTGTAAGCTTCCGGTTCGAAGCCCTGCTTACGGAATTTCTCGACGAGTTCCTTGTTGGCAGGGTTCTTGCTCGGATCGGGACCGAACGTGTTCAGCGTGCCTGCAACTGCGTCACCAGCGATCGAAGCGAGTTCGTTCGAAACGATACCGTCACCGGAGATGAACTGAACCTTGAGGCCCTGGTCTGCGAGCTGGCGCATGATTAGGCCGGCTTCGGTGTGGAGGCCGCCCCAGTAAAGAACGGTTACGCCCGATTCCTTTGCCTTGGCGATCAGCGCGGAGAAGTCCTTGTCGCCGACGTTGACGCCTTCGTACATGGCTTCCTTGACGCCCTTGGCATTCAAGGTCTTCTTGGTTTCGTCAGCAAGACCCTGGCCATATGGCGTCTTGTCGTGCACGACGGCAACCTTGGCGTCCTTGAACTTCTCGGCGATGAAGGTGCCGGCTACCACACCCTGCTGGTCGTCGCGACCGCAAGTACGGAAGGTGTTCCAGAGGCCACGCTCGGTGAAGACCGGATTGGTCGCAGCAGGCGTGATCTCGAGGATGCCGTTTTCAGCATAGACTTCAGATGCGGGGATCGAAACGCCCGAATTGAAGTGGCCGATAACGAACTTTACGCCGTCAGCAACGAACTTGTTGGCAACCGAAATGCCCTGCTTCGGATCGGAAACGTCGTCACCGAGCGAAAGCTTGACCTGTTCGCCGTTGATGCCGCCCGCAGCATTGATCTCGGCAATGGCAGCCTCAGCGCCCTTCTGCAGCTGAGCGCCGAATGCAGCGTTCGGGCCGGTCAACGGACCGCCGACGCCGATCAACAGATCAGCATAGGCATGACCGCTCAAAGCGAGCATTGCAGCGAGTGCAACGCCCGAGAACAGTGATTTCTTCATTTGAAAACTCCCATTTTCTAAGTATTTACTAAACCCCTCGCGATGACCCGTTTTCATCGCTTGAAGCGCACATTTGCCGATTTCCCGGCGGTTGTCACGCTGATTCATTTCGCATCAGCGAGATTGGTTAGGCTCCCGTTTTTTCCTTCCATGAAAATGGAGAAACTTTTTCGTAGAGCCAGAAATATTGACCTATCATTTGGTTGGTACGGGTGTAGCGATAGCCCAACGTCCCGAAGATGATCAGGACAATCGTATCGACCACATAATAATGCAGCGTCAGCATCGTGCCGCCGAACAGGGCGAAGTGGATGAACCTGACGGCGATGCCGAGCAGCAGCATGTAGAAGACGAGGAAGGCAATCGGACGCCAGGTCTTGGCGCAGGCCCGTCCCGCCATCCAGGCCGCCCAGCCCCCCATGACGCAGGTGACGAGCAGGAACAGAAAGATGGACGGTTCTTCGTAAAGTATGCCTTGCATGGCATTATTCTCCTTGGCCTTGCCGTCTGTGGAGGCCCTACTTGTTCAGTGACGACCGCCTTCGAGATAAGCGGCACGCACTTCCGGATTGGCAAGAAGGTCGGCGCTCGAACCGCTCATCGTTACGATGCCGTTGACCATCACATAGCCACGGTCCGCGAGCTTCAAGGCGCCGAACGCATTCTGTTCGACCAGGAACACGGTCAGGCCCGTATTCTTGTTCAGTTCCTTGATGGCTTCGAAAATGTGTTTGATGATCAACGGCGCGAGACCGAGCGATGGCTCATCGAGCAGAAGCAACCGGGGACGCGCCATCAGCGCGCGGCCGATCGCCAGCATTTGCTGTTCGCCGCCGGAAAGTGTACCGCCGCGCTGGTTGATGCGCTCCTTGAGACGCGGGAACAGGTCGAAGACCATGCGCGAGTCTTCGTCGAAAAATTTGAGATTATCGAGGCTCGCGCCCATTTGCAGGTTTTCCTGCACGGTCATGCGCGGAAAGATGCGGCGTCCTTCCGGCGATTGCGCGATGCGCAGGCGCGCGATCTCATGTGTCGGCAACTGTGTGATATCCGTGCCGTCAAAGACGATCCGACCGGTGCGGGCGCGCGGCATGCCGAAGATCGTCATCATCAGCGTTGATTTGCCTGCGCCATTGGCGCCGATCAGCGTGACAATCTCACCGGGATTGGCATGAACGGTTACACCGCTCAGCGCACGGATATTGCCGTAATAGGTCTCGACATTCTCGATGCTGAGAAGGGCCTGGTTCTGCGACATTACTTAGCCCCTCCGGTCTTCTTGGGCGCCGGTTTAGCCTGGCTTTCCTTTGCCAGTGTCTTGGCCTGGCCGATCCAGTCTTCACGGGCAATCCGCCCGTCGAAAGCGAGATAGGCTTCGGCGGCAATGATATCGGCTTTCTTCCATGCGGCGATCTGATCGAAATGGAAGATGCCGTGTTCGTTGAGCTTGCGCTCGTTGACCGGACCTATGCCCTTGATCAGGATCAGCTTGTCGGCCTTGCCGCCGCGCGGTTCGGCCAGTGCATTGGCTGTCGCCCCTGCCTTGATGCCAGCGGCTTTCGCCGGCGACGCCGGTTTAGGCGCCGTAGTCTTCGGCGACTCCGGTTTAGGCGCCGTCTTCGGCGACTCCGGTTTAGGAGCCGCAGCCTTTGGAGAGGCCGGTTTGGGCGCCGCAGTCTTCGCTGACACCTTGCGGGTGGCGGCAGCTTTTGCTGGTGCCGTCTCAAGCAGCGTGTTGGCCGGAATGAGTTCCACCGGCTGAGCATCGGGATGCGTCTCGACGATCTCGTGCAGTGCTTCTGAAGAAAGCAAATCGACAGCGGCCGTGATGTCGTCGACGCCCGCTTCTTCCGCCTTCTCGATCAGTTCGACCACTTCCTCGTCTTCGACGCCGAGATAGGCGGCGATGACCTTCGGATCATTCTTGACGGTCTCAGGCGTGCCATCGGAAATCTTGGTACCGTATTCGAGAACGACAACATGGTCGGAAATTTCCATCACCACGGACATGTCGTGCTCGATAAGCAGGATCGACGTTCCCGTATCGGCGCGAATATCGAGGAGCAACTTGTTGAGTTCCGCCGATTCACGCGCATTCAGGCCCGCTGCTGGCTCGTCGAGGCAAAGAAGCTCTGGCCCGGTGCACATGGCACGGGCAATCTCGAGCCGGCGCTGCGCCCCGTAGGGCAGATCACCGGCAGGATCGTCCGCCCGGCTGACGAGATTGATCTTCTCCAGCCAGTAGCGGGCCTTCTCGATCGCCTCCGCCGCCGCCCTTTTGTAGGTCGGGAAGCCGAGGAGGCCGAGGACAGTGAAGCCCGAGGAAAGCATCAGCGGATTGTGCTGCGCAACCAGGAGGTTTTCGAGCACCGTCAGGCCCGAGAACAGGCGGATGTTCTGGAACGTCCTGGCCACCTTTGCCCGTTTGGTGATGACATGATCGGCCATGCGTTCGAGAAGGTACTCCTCGCCGTTCTGGCGCGTCAGCGTCAACATGCCTTCGGTCGGCTTGTAGAAGCCGGTGATGCAGTTGAACACCGTCGTCTTGCCGGCGCCATTGGGGCCGATGAGGGCCGTGATCGCACCGCGCTTGGCTTCGAAGTTCAGGTCGTTGATGGCGATGAGGCCACCGAATTTCATTGAGAGACGTTCAACACGCAGGATCGCGCTAGTATTTTTCTGCACTTCCGAAACCATCAGCCGTGCCCTTCTTTCGTAAACTCGCCCGATATCATCTTGCGTTCATGCAAGAAGGCACTTGGTTCTCGACTGCCGGCAAAGCCGCGCGGCTTCCACACCATGACGACGATCATGGCAAGGCCGAACAACAACATGCGGTAGAGTTCCGGGGTAAAGTCCGGGCCGAAGATAAGCTTGAGGAATTCGAGTTCGCGCAACAGTTCCGTACCGCCGATCATAACGGCCGCAGCGATTGCGATACCAACCAGCGATCCCATGCCGCCGAGAACGACCATCGCCAGAATGATTGCCGATTCGAGGAAGACGAAGGATTCCGGGCTGACGAAACCCTGGCGTGCCGCGAAGAACGAGCCCGCAAAACCGCCGAACATCGCGCCGGTGGCAAATGCCGTAAGCTTGGTCGTCGTGGTGTTGATGCCGAGCGAGCGGCACGCGATCTCGTCTTCACGCAGGGCTTCCCAGGCGCGGCCAACAGGCATGCGGCGCAGGCGGATCGTCACCCAGGCGGTCAGCAGCGCCAGGCAAAGGATGAGATAATAGAGGAAGATCTTGTAGTAGACGCCGGAGTTTGGCAGGCCGAACATCGCAGCGAAACCTGTCGGACCCGGGGTGAACGGGATGCCGAACAATGTCGCCTTGGCGATGCCGGAGATACCGAACGTTCCCTTCGTGACAGCTGTCCAGTTGATGAGGACGAGACGTATGATTTCACCGAAGGCAAGCGTTACGATGGCAAGATAGTCGCCTCGCAGGCGCAGCACCGGGAAGCCAAGGATAATTCCCCAAGTCGCGGCGAAAATGCCGGCCATCGGCAAAAGCAGCCAGAATGACAGGCCGAAATGGGCCGAGAGCAGCGCGTAGGAATAAGCACCAACGGCATAGAATGCGACGTAACCGAGATCGAGCAGTCCGGCGAGGCCGACGACGATATTCAGTCCCCACGCCAGCATGACATAGATAAGGATCTGGATGCCGAAATTATCGACATATTTGAGTGAGGCCTGCAGGCCGCCCATCATCGATCCCTGATAGGCACTGAGTATCAGGACCACGAGGGCCGGATAGAGGAAGAGCAGGCCAAGACCGATCTTCGGGAAAGACTTCCTGAATGCGGAGGGCTCCCTCGCCTCTGTGACCTTGTGCAACTTCTTGCGCTCGGCGCGCATGGGCGCAGTGTATGTAACGAGGAACCGGCCCACCGCCGCGACGAGGACAAAGATCGCCAAAAGCCCCCAGCGCTGGGTCAGGATAAGTTCGTTGCGAATGTTCTGCTCGGTGCGGAAACCGACAATCAGGCAGAACAGCCCGAGTGCGATTGCACCGGAGATAATCCCTTCCTTCAGGGCTTTCGCGAAAACGGAGTCCCGTTCTGTATTCTGGACATCGGCCATGAGCTTATACCTTCTCGACTTCGGGCCGACCGAGGATACCGGATGGCAGGAAGATCAGCACGATCGCCAGGATCGAGAAAGCCGCGACATCCTTGTAATCGATGGAGAAATAGGCGGACCAGAGCGCTTCGATGAGGCCGATGAGCAATCCACCCACCACAGCGCCGGGGAGCGACCCAATGCCGCCGAGAACGGCAGCGGTAAAGGCCTTTACGCCTGGCACGAAGCCATCGGTGAAGGAAATGACCCCGTAGAACATGAGATAGAGCGTTCCGGCGACGGCAGCGAGCATTGCGCCCATGACGAAGGTCATGGAGATCGTCTTGTCGACGTCGATGCCCAGCAGCGCCGCCATCTTGCGGTCCTGCTCGCAGGATCGCTGGGCACGCCCCAGCGTCGTCTTGTTGACGAGGTACCAGAAGGCGGCAAGCAAAATCGCCGTGACGATGATGATCACCATCTGCTTGTAGGCGATGGTGATATTGGTGCCGTAAATGGTGATACCGCCATTGACCAGCGGCGGGATCGGCTTGTTGCGCGGACCCTGCGTTACCTGCACGAAATTCGACAGCGCGATCGACATGCCGATCGCCGTAATCAACGGCGCGAGGCGGAACGATCCGCGCAGCGGCCTATAAGCCAGGCGCTCGATCGTCCAGCTCCACAACCCCGTCAGCAGCATGGCAACGAGCATCATCAGGAGCAGCGCCAGCACGACCGGCACGCCGCCAATGAAAGTGGTTAAAGCTAGAAAAACGATCATCGCCATGAAGGCGCCAAGCATGAAAATATCGCCATGGGCGAAGTTGATCATGCCGATGATCCCGTAGACCATCGTATAACCGATTGCGATCAGGCCATAGATTGAACCAAGCGTCAGACCATTGATCGATTGCTGGATGAAGTACTCCATCGCAACGATACCCCTCATTTTTTATTGGGAATTTTCTTATCCGGTTTTTTTATCCGGTTCCCGTTTACCCCAATATGCTACACCTAGCGTGTGCGCTAAAGAAAGCAACAGCTTTTTTAGCCTACGCCATATCTTTACATTTGCTCGCACAGTTTCGGCGGGATTATACACCAAAATTGGACGGTTCCTTAGGGAATGCTGCTACCAATAGTTGAAAAACCGCTGTTTCGTCCGGCGCCGCCTTAATTGGCCACCTTTCCCTACACGCTCATTTGACGACAAACCCGTGCGCGAAGGGATCGCGATCGTCGATGAAGATGGTGTTGTAACCGGTCATGCGAGCCCAGCCGGCGATGGACGGGATGATGGCCGGCTGGCCGGCGACCGTCACAGCCTTTTCGACTCGGCCGTGGAACAGCGAACCGATGATCGATTCATGCACGAAATCATCGCCGGGCTTCAACTTGCCCTTAGCAGCAAGCTGTGCCATGCGCGCCGATGTGCCCGTGCCGCAAGGCGAACGGTCGATCGCCTTGTCGCCGTAAAAAACGGCGTTGCGCGCATGCGCTTCCGGCCGCGTGGGCGCGCCTGTCCACAATATATGGCTCAGCACATTGATCTCGGGCTTTTCCGGATGCTCGAATTTGTAACGCTCATTGAGGCGCTGGCGCAGCACCGGGCTCCACCCGATGAGATCGAGCGCCCGGTAGTCAGCGAGATCGCGGAAGTTCTCCTGCGGATCGACGATGGCGTAGAAATTGCCGCCGTAGGCAACGTCGACCGTGAGAACACCAAGGTCCGGACACTCGACCTCGAGGCCCTCGGCGTAGAGGAAAGCCGGTACATTGGTGAGGCGCACGCTCGTAACGTATTGCCCCTCCTGCGTATATTCCGCAACGACGAGGCCAGCGGGCGTATCGAGGTTGAGACGCCCCGGTGTACGTGGATTGATGAGACCATGTTCGATCGCCATGGTGACGGTACCGATCGTCCCATGGCCGCACATGGGAAGACAGCCGGAGGTTTCGATGAACAGCACCGCAACGTCACAATCCTCGCGCGTCGGCGGATAGAGGATCGAGCCCGACATCATGTCGTGGCCGCGCGGCTCGAACATCAGGCCGGTCCGGATCCAGTCGTATTCTGCGAGGAAATGCGCACGCTTTTCCATCATTGTGGCGCCGACGAGATTGGGACCGCCGCCAGCAACAAGGCGGACCGGATTGCCGCAGGTATGACCATCGACACAGAAGAAGGAATGACGCGCCATGATGCTCCTCAAAAGCGTTGCGGATGGAATGCTTCGATCGCGATCGACGGCGTGCGACCGTCGATCAACTCGCTGATCAGGCGCCCTGTCGCCGCGGCCTGGGTCAGCCCAAGATGGCCGTGACCGAATGCGTAGAGTACATTTTTGCTCGCCCTTGCATAGCCGATAACGGGCAGCGAATCCGGCAGCGACGGACGATAGCCCATCCACTGCCTCCCGCCCGCGGTCTCAAGGCCGGGCATGAATAATTTGGCCTTGGTCAGCATCGCCTCGGAGCGAGCGTAGTTGGGCGGCAGGTCAAGGCCGCCAAGTTCGACGGCTCCGCCGATACGCAGGCCGGTTTCGAGGGGCGTGACGACGAAGCCGTGACCGGAAAATATCAACTGCCGCTTCAGCGTAAAGGCGTCTTTGGGCAAAGTCGTATTGTAGCCGCGCTCGGTTTCAAGCGGTATCCCGTCGCCGAACTGCTTCGCGAGCCGGTGCGACCATGCCCCGCCGGCAATGACGAGCTTTCCAGTATTGATCGTCTCACCGTTGGCAAGTCCGATCGCCACACCTTCCGCGGTGCTCGTAACGGTCACTACCTCCGCCTGCCTGTAACGTGCGCCAAGGCGTTCGGCGTAAGCCCACAGCCCCTTTCCGACATGGAGCGGATCGCTGACGGTCTTCCACCCGGGAACGAACGTCCCCGCCACGAAACGCCGCGCCAGTCCGGGCTGGCATTCGGCGAGGTCGTCACCGCGCAGATGCTCGAAGGCGATCCCTGCCTTCTTGCGGGCGGTCCAACCGGGCAGAGCGCTGTTGAGCTCTTCTTCGCTCTCGTAAAGTTCGAGCGATCCGTCCTCACGCACCATATGGCGAATGCCGGCGCGCTCCATCAACCCAAGCATTTCAGGCTCGGCAAGCCGCATCATGGCGCCTTGCGCCTCGATCGTATGGATTTGCGCTGCTGGCCGGCTGGCGCGCCAGAAGCGATAGAGCCAGGGGGCCAATTTGGGAAGGTAACCCGGCCGGATCGTGAATGGGCCGAGCGGGTCTCTCAGCCAGCGGGGCACCTTGGCGAGAACGCCTTTCGATGCCATTGGCAATATGTCCGAAAAGGCGAGAGCCCCGGCATTGCCGGAGCTTGTACCCTCGCAAATGCCTTGCCTGTCGATGACGAGAACCTTGTGTCCGCCTTCCGACAATATGGCAGCGATAGCAGTGCCGACAATGCCGGCGCCGATGATGACGATGTCGTCCTTGCGCCCATCCATCGTATGCAGGGAGACTTAGAGGACCGGCAAGGTTGGGCGCGATGCGATCGCGTTCCTGACGATCTGTTCCACCGCTTCGCGCCGTGCTCCGCGCAGCGGCTGGCGTGGGAGACGAACCCTGTCATTGGTGCCGATCTCGAGCACTTCCGCGAGCTTGATGTTCTGGACGAGATAGGTCGAGACATCGAGATCGAGAAGCGGCCGGAACCAGCGATAGATGCGCAGCGCTTCTTCATAGCGACCGGCCTGGACGAGCTTGTAGATTGCGACCGATTCCTTCGGGAACGCGGTGACGAGACCGGCCACCCAGCCGATGGCGCCGGCGGTCAGCGCTTCGAAGGCGAGATTGTCGACGCCGGTGAAAAGATCGAAGCGGGTGCCGAACGTATTGATGATGTCGGTCGTGCGGCGGACGTCGTCGGACGATTCCTTGATGGCTACGAAGAGATCATCCGATGCCAGCTCGCCGAGGATTTCATTGGTGACATCGACGCGATAGGCGATACGGTTTGAATAGATCATTACCGGGAGTTCGCCGGCCGCGGCAACGGCCTTCAAAGTTGTGACGGTTTCTTCCGGGTCGGTGTGATAGATCGGGCTCGGCACGAGCATGAGACCATTGGCACCGGCACGTGCTGCGCGCTTTGCAAGCGCCGCGCCTTCGCGGGTCGCTGCCTCATTGATCGTCAGTAGCACAGGCTTGCCGTTTGCTACGCGTTTTGCTGTCTCAAGAACTTCGAGCTTTTCGTCATGGCTGAGCATCGGCCCCTCGCCGAGCGAGCCCGCAACGATCAGGCCATCGCATCCAGCGTCCATCAGGAGCGAGAAGCAACGTTCCATTTCCGCATGATCGAGATTATCATCCTTGGTGAATTTGCTGGTTACAGCTGGAAAAATGCCTGCCCACATATCTCTGCTCCTTCTTGATATATCAGAAATATATCTGTAACCTTCGTCGCTGTCAATTGGGTACTCCGAAAGATTCAATATATGCATCAAGCCGCAGTCCAGAGTTCAATTCCGACGGGAGAGAGCCTCGCCGAACTTGCATATCGCCAGATCGAGGAAATGATCGTTACGCTCAAGCTTGAGCCGGGGGCGATTATCAATGAGCGGGCCTTGACCGACATTACCGGGATGGGCCGCACACCCGTGCGCGAGGCGGTGCAGAAACTCGCCTGGGAAGGCTTGATGGAGATCCGGCCGCGCTCGGGGATCGCGATTGCCGCGCTCAATCCGCAGGATTTTCGCAAGGTCCTCGATACCCGGGAGGGCGTTGAGAGGGTCCTCGCCCGCGACGCCGCGCTCTATGGCGCCGACCTTCACCACCGGCGCCTGCAGCAAGCCTCCGATGCCATGAGCGCCGCTCAAGAAGGCAATAATGTCGGCAGCTTTCTTGCTGCGGACAAGACGTTCGACACTGTCCTTGGCCAGGCGGCGGAAAACCCGTTTGCGGCCCGGCTCGCGTCACCCCTTCAGACGCACAGCCGCAGGTTCTGGTTCCGGCTGCAGCGGCCGGGAAGCCTGCAGGAATCCGCCGGCGCCCACCGGGCATTGATCGAAGCAATCATAGATCGGGATGAGCAGCGCGCTGCCGATGAGGCCACAAGGTTGATAGACCATTTGCGCAGCATGGCGCCCTGATCTGCCAGCCCCATGAAAGCAGAAAGGGCCGCGGCATTGCTGCCACAGCCCCTGCTCAATTGCCTGACCCGGAGGTTACTTCATCGTCGGGATAACGAATTCCGCGCCATCCTTCACGCCGGATGGCCAGCGCGACGTGACCGTCTTGGTCTTGGTGTAGAAGCGGAATGCATCCGGGCCATGCTGATTGAGATCGCCGAAGCCCGAAGCCTTCCAGCCCCCGAACGTGTAGTAGGCGATCGGAACCGGGATCGGAACGTTGACGCCGACCATGCCCACCTGGACGCGAGAGGCAAAGTCGCGTGCCGCATCGCCGTCGCGGGTGAAAATGGCAACGCCATTCCCGTATTCGTGTTCGTTCGGCAGGCGCAGCGCATCCTCATAGGTTTCCGCGCGGACGATGCTGAGCACAGGGCCAAATATCTCTTCCTTGTAGATCCGCATGTCAGGGGTCACGTTGTCGAAGAGGCAGCCACCCATGTAGTAGCCGTTCTCATAGCCCTGCATCTTGAAGTCGCGGCCGTCGACGACGAGCTTGGCGCCTTCCTTGATGCCGAGATCGACATAACCCCTGATGCGTTCCAGCGCGTCCTTGGTGACGACCGGACCGTAATCGGCCGACATATCGGTCGAGGGGCCGACCTTCAGGCTTTCGACACGCGGGGCAAGACGTGCGACCAGACGATCAGCCGTATCCTTGCCAACCGGCACTGCGACGGAAATCGCCATGCAGCGCTCGCCAGCAGAACCGTAACCGGCGCCGATAAGGGCGTCGACGGTCTGGTCCATATCCGCATCGGGCATGATAATCATATGGTTCTTGGCGCCGCCGAAGCACTGGGCGCGCTTGCCGTTGGCCGTCGCGCGGGCATAGATGTACTGGGCGATCGGGGTTGAGCCAACAAAGCCGATGGCCTTGACGTCGGGATCGTCGAGCAGCGCATCGACGGCGCTCTTGTCGCCATTGATCACGTTGAAAATGCCCGCTGGAAGCCCAGCCTCCATGAAGAGTTCGGCAAGGCGCATCGGCACGCCCGGATCGCGCTCCGACGGCTTCAAGATGAAAGCATTGCCGGAGACGATGGCAGGAGCGGCCTTCCATAGCGGAATCATTGCCGGGAAGTTGAACGGCGTGATGCCAGCAACGACGCCGAGAGGCTGGCGCATCGAATAGACGTCGATGCCGGTGCCGGCATTGTCGCTGAATTCGCCCTTGAGCATATGAGCGGCACCGAGGCAGACTTCGACGACCTCGAGGCCACGCTGGATATCGCCCTTGGCGTCGGGAATGGTCTTGCCGTGTTCGCGGGCCAGCAGTTCGGCGAGCGAGTCGTATTCCGCTTCGACCAGTTCAAGAAACTTGCGCATGACGCGGATACGGCGCTGCGGATTGGTGGCAGCCCATTTCGGCTGTGCAGCCTTGGCGTCTTCGACGGCGGCGCGCACCTCTGCCGGCGTCGCCAGAGCAACGCGGCCCTGCACGGTTCCGTCCATGGGCTGGAAAATCTCCGTCGAGCGTCCGCTCGTGCCGGGAACGTTCTTGCCACCGATAAAATGTCCGACTTCACGCATTGTGATCTGCCTCCCTGCAATTGTTGGATTTATTCGTGGCTCATCATCGCGCTTCAAAATATTTATTGCAAGCCAAGCAAAAGCGTATCCGTTGTGCGAAAATTGAAGTACGAACTGCGGCAGGAGAAAAGCCTATGGACTGGGACGACGTACGTATTTTCCTGGCGGTTGCACGTTCGGGGCAGATTCTAGGCGCCGCAAAGCGCCTCGGCGTCAACCACGCGACGGTCGCGCGGCGGTTGACGGCGTTCGAACACGACCTCAACACGAAGCTTCTTACCCGGCGCACCAATGGCTGCGAACTGACCCATGCCGGCGAGGAATTCCTGCTCTCGGCTGAGCGCATGGAAGCCGAGATGCTGTCAATTCGCTCGTCGCTCGGCGATGCGGATGTGGCGATCTCCGGTTCGGTCCGGATTGGCGCCCCCGACGGCTTCGGCGTCACCTTCCTTGCGCCGCGCCTCGCCACTCTGACCGCACGCTATCCCGACCTGAAGATCCAGTTGGTTCCGGTTCCCCGCTCCTTTTCGCTGTCGCGGCGCGAGGCCGACATTGCCATTACCGTCGACCGACCTGACCAGGGCCGCCTCGTCGCGCGCAAGCTCGTGGATTACAGCCTCGGCCTCTATGCAAGCCGCACCTACCTCGACGCGCACCCTGCGCCGCGCTCGATCGACGAACTCGCGAACCACAGGCTTGTTGGCTATGTCGATGACCTCGTCATCAGCCAATCTCTGAACTACGCGCCTGAAATCAGCCGCGACTGGCGTCCTGCCTTCGAAATCTCGAGCGCGCTCGGCCAGGTCGAAGCTGTGCGCGCCGGCGCGGGCATCGGCATCTTGCATATGTTCATCGCGCGCGAGCACGCCGATCTCGTCCCGGTCCTACCCGAGCGCACGATCCGCCGCTCCTACTGGCTCGCATATCATGAATCGGTGCGCACGCTGCGGCGCATAACCGCCGTTTCGAGTTTTATTTCCGATCTTGTCAGCAGCGAGAATGCACGGTTTTCCTGAACACTGCCTCTTTCGAAGCACCCGAGAAATGTGATCGCCACTCCTGGAACAAAAATTGCCCCGGAAGCTTCAATTGGTGCACATTCACGTTGTTTTGATTCGGTATTGGAGAGGCAAAATGTACCGATATGTTCTTGCTTTCGCTGTCGCCTTTGGAGGCGCGCAATATTTCATTTCTACGCCAGCACTCGCGCAGAGCACGATCAAATGCGAATCGCGCAAGTTCAAATATAGGGAGTGCGATGCGGGAATGCGCCGTCCGCGCGTTGTCCGCCAGCTTTCAGGGACGCCCTGCGTTGCTGGCGACACATGGGGTTTTGCCCGCGGCGTGATCTGGGTCGACAAGGGTTGCTCCGCTGTCTTTGCCGATTCCGGCGGCAGGCCGCCGCAGCGCTATTATCGCAATCGCGACCCCTATCCGGACGACCGCTACCAGCAGCCGCGCCGCGGCTACGACGATCGGTCCTACGATCCCTATCGCGGCGATCCGCAGAGCGATTGGTAATCGCTATTCCGAACTGAGAGCGACTGCCGGCTGAAGCCTTGAAGCGTTTCGAGCCGGCAGAAAGCCGAACACCAGGCCTGTCAGGAACGAACAGGCGAAGGCGAGGGCCACCGGCCCGATCGTGAAACTGACTGGCGCGCCAAGAACCTTGGCAAGAATGCCCGTACCAAGGCCGGCGACCACGCCGATTGCACCGCCGATGGCAGAAACGACCACAGCCTCGATGATGAATTGCAGCAAGATATCGCGCTGGCGCGCACCTGTTGCCATACGCACGCCGATTTCGCGCGTCCGCTCGCTAACACTCACCAGCATGATGTTCATGACACCGATACCGCCGACAAGCAGGGATATGGCGGCGACGGCGCCGAGAAACAGCTTCAGCGTGTTCGACGTTTCGGTCACGGCCTCGCGGATCGAGGCCATATTGGTGATCTGAGTGTCCTGTTTCTTGTGACGGCGATCAAGGAGGGCCTGCAGCGCCTCCTGCGTGGTGTCGATGGCGGCGCTGTCCTTCACCTGGACCGTGATGGAGCGCACATTGCGTTGTCCGAAAATGCGCATGCTGCCTGTCGTCAGCGGCATGAGGATCGTATCGTCCTGGTCGTTGCCGCCTGGCCCCGCCCCCATCTCACTCATCACGCCAATGATCTGGAACGGAATCTTGCTGACCAGCACATATTTTCCGAGCGGATTTTCGCCGTCCGGAAACAAGGTCTTCTCCACCGTGCGGCCGATGACGGCGACCGGCGCATAGCTTTCCATGTCGTCCCTGTTGAGGAATTCGCCCTTGGCAACCTTCCAGGATTTCGCCTCGGTGAACTGGGGAACGGTGCCGTTCGCTGTGGTTTGATAGTCGACATTGCCGTAGCGTAACGTAACAGTGCTGGTCATTTCCGGAACGGCAAAGGCAACGTTCGGCACTTCGAGGATGGCGTCCGCATCGGCCGGAACGAGCGTTACGTTACTGCCGCCACTCGTGCCGCGAAAATTCGCCATGCTCGGCCGAACCACCAGCAAATCGGAACCCATGGCGGAGATACGGTCGAGCACGGAGTTCTGTGCGCCCGTACCGATTGCCAGCATCGCCACGACAGATCCGACACCGATAACGATGCCAAGCAGCGTCAGGATCGTACGGAACAGGTTGGCATGGAGCGCACGCAGCGCCATCTTGACGGCTTCGGTCACATCGGCAAGTGCCGCGACGCCTTCGACGGCTTTCTGCTTCAGACCGGAAGCGGCCTCGGGATTGCTGCGGCCCTTCTTGGTGCGATCGGAAACGACGCGCCCATCGCGCAATTCGATCAGCCGATCTGCCTGCTCGGCCACCTCACGCGAGTGGGTGATAACGATGATGGTGTGGCCGCTCTCGTTCATGCTTCGCAGCAGCGCCATAACCTCTTCGCCGCTCTGGCTGTCCAGAGCGCCGGTAGGTTCGTCCGCAAGAATGATGCGCCCGCCGTTCATCAGCGCCCGGGCGATCGATACGCGTTGCTGCTGCCCGCCCGAAAGCTGGTTAGGCCGGTGATCGAGCCTGTCGCCGAGCTTCAGCGAATTGAGCAGCGCCTCGGCGCGGTCGCGCCGGTCTCGCGCATGCGCGCCGGCATAGACGGCAGGAACCTCGACATTCTCCTGGGCGCTCGCCGTCGGAATCAGATTGTAGCTCTGGAAGACGAAGCCGAAGGTGCGACGGCGCAGTCCGGCAAGCTCGTCGGGTTCGAACGCGGAGACCTGCTCGCCGTCCAGGAGATAGTCGCCGGTGGTTGGCCGGTCGAGGCAGCCCAGAATGTTCATCAGCGTCGATTTGCCCGAGCCCGATTGGCCGATGATCGCGACAAACTCGCCCGCCTCGATATCGAGCGAGATGCCGTGCAGGACCTCAACGGCGAGATCGCCATTGTAGTAGGTCTTGGTGATATCCTTGAGCGAGATCAGTGCGGTCATGTCTTTGCTCAGAACATCGGCGGCATGCGAACCGAACGCTGCGAGCGGTTGCCGCCACTATTCGGTTTCGTCGTTGATGGATCGCTTCCGGTTCCGACGACAACGCGCTCGCCTTCATTGAGACCGCTCTTGATCTCGGCATTGACGCGGTTGCGAATGCCGACTTCGACCGCGCGCGTTTCAGTGGCGCCAGCCGCCGTGACGACTGTCACCTCGCCCTTGTGCGATGCTTCGCCATTGCCGCCGCGCCGTGAGCCCGCAGGCATGGTGATTGCCGAACTCGGCACCACAAGCACATCGCGCGCGGCGGACTCAACGAAGAACACCTGGGCGCTCATCGAGATCATGAGATCGCCATCGGGATTGGGAACGTCGAACAGCGCGTAATATAGAACGACATTGTTTTCGATGTCCGGCGTAGGCTGGATCTGCCGCAGTTTGCCCGTATAGCGCTTCCCCGGCTGACCGAGCAGCGTGAAATAGGCATCCATGCCGATTTTGAGCTTGCTGACGTCTGCCTCGGAAACCTGCGCCTTGACCGTCATCGTCGAAAGATCGGCAATGGTGACGATCGTCGGCGCCGTCTGGCTCGCATTGAGCGTCTGGCCTTCCTTGACCGGCACGGCAGCTATCGTTCCGGCCATGGGAGCATAGATTTTGGTGTAGCCAAGATCGACTTCGTCGCCGGCAAGGGTCGCCTGTTGCTTGCGAATCTGCGCCTCGAGCGCATTGACGTCCGCTTCCGCGCCGGCGAGGTCGGCGACCGCCTGATCGAGCACCGATTGCGAGACGCTGCGCGTTGCGACGAGATTACGCTGGCGGTCGATGTTGGACTGCTTCAGGACAAGCTGCGCCTGCTTCGAGACGAGCTGTGCCTTCAAATTGGCAAGTTCCGCCTGGTCGATTTCAATCTTGTTGAGGATGGTGGCGGGATCGATCTCGCCTACAAGCTGGTTTTGCGTGACCTTATCGCCGATCTCGACGTGAAGGACTTTCAGCTGACCGGACACCTGCGCGCCGGCATCGACCGATTTTATCGAATCGAGCGTGCCGACTGCGGTAACAGCATTTTCGATATCGCCCCGCTCGACCGCCTGCGTGACGACGGCGGCCGTCGCAGTCGAGTTCTGGTAGCGATTCCACGTATAGGCGCCCGCTCCAACGGCAATGAGCACCACGGGGATCCAGAACCAGAAGCGGGCGCGCTTTTTCTTGCGGCTCGGTGGAACTGCGCCGGGAATGAAGGTCACATTGGATGTTTCGGGAGTCTTGTCCCGCTTGGCCGCTCTGGCTATTTCTTTCATCCGACCCGCTCCACTCTCATCCGCCGCCTCAACTCGTCCATATTACCAACAAATGGAGATGAGGGGTTCGCCCGAAAAGCATTGAGATCATTATATTTTGGTAATGATCCTCAAGGCGCGATTATGAACGGCGCGCATGAACGGCGGCTGAATGATCAGACGCGATGGTATGGATGTCCGGAGAGTATCGTCGTTGCCCGATACATCTGCTCGGCGACAAGAATGCGGACAATCTGATGCGGCCAGGTCATTGCGCCGAGCGCAAGCACAAGATCGGCCCTGTCGCGAAGAGCGGGATCATGCCCATCTGGTCCGCCGATCGCGAGCAGGAGCTGACGCTTGCCGTCGTCGCGGAAGCGCGCGATCTTTTCCGCGAAGGCTTCGGAAGACAAGGTCTTGCCGCGCTCATCGAGAAGGACAAGCACGCCGCCCTGATCCAGGGCTTCGAGGACTTTTGCCGATTCTTCCTGCTTGCGCAGTTCGGGTTGCTGCGCCCTGCTTTCAGTGATCTCCGTCACCGACGTAAATTCGAGCCCGAGTGGCGCGCCGGTTTTCTTCAAACGGTCGAAATAGCGGTCGGCCAGTTCGCGTTCGGGGCCAGACTTCATCCGGCCAACGGCAAAAACGGTAATGCGCACGAAAGGGTTCCTGTGCCCGCACTCGGACGGCTGCTACTCTGTTACGGGCTCGTAAACGACCGTGCCGGCCGTTAGCCGGTTCAAAATCACATCAACCGCCCAGGGCGTCATATGGGCCTGCGCCCGGACGCCCCGATCCGTCAATCAGTGAACGGTTTCTCCATCGAGCTCGGGAGCCTGCCACATCTTTTCGATGTTGTAGAACTCACGCACTTCGGGACGGAAAACATGGATGATGATATCGCCCGTGTCGATCAGCACCCAATCACCGCCGCTAAGGCCTTCGACCTTGACGCCATTGCCATGCCCGCTCTCTTTCAGAGCGCGCAAAAGCTGGTCCGCAACCGCCGTTACGTGACGATGCGAACGTCCCGACGCGATGACCATGTGATCACCGATGACGGACTTGCCTCTCAGGTCGATGGGGACAATGTTTTCGGCCTTGGAGTCTTCAAGACTAGCAAGAACCGACTGAAGGGCGAGAGATACGGAACTCAGTCCGCCCATCTCCGCCGTTGAAGGTGCCAAGGCATCCTTCTTCTGAAATGCTGTTCTCAGTGTATTTCCTTTCCCTTAAGAACAACGCGACGCAGCCGACAAAACATACTGCACGCTATTAAGATAGGCAGAGTCGCATGACACTTTCAAGACATCCGAAGGGAGCATTCGATCACGTTTTGCGCGATCCACTCTGCGTCCCATTGCGGATAGCCGTGGAAGAGAGCAGCGAACGAGGCCCATGGATGAATGTCCACGCCGGTGCCTTCGAGCGCGCCAGAATCGGCGCGTCCGCTTCATCGATGCGTGCGTAGTCGAAGGTCTTGGCCATGCGCGACGACAAAAATGCCAGCGTCGATCCCGGCCTGTCGATAACGGCGATGGGAAATGTCAGTGCGATCTTGTGCCAGCGTTGCCAGCGGTGGAAATCCGCCAGGTTGTCCGCGCCCATGATCCAGACGAAATTGACGCCGGGATTGCGCGCCTTGATCAGGGCGAGCGTATCTGCCGTGTAGCGAATATGATAGGCGGCTTCGAAGGCGGTGATCTTGATGCGAGGATCGTGCAGCAGGGCTTCGCAAAGCGCCAGTCGCTCGGCGAGCGGCGCCAGCCGCCTCGTATCCTTGAGCGGGTTGCCGGGCGTGACCATCCACCAGAGCTGATCGAGCTTGAGGCGCCGCAGGGCGATTTCCGCAACGAGCGCGTGACCGGCATGCGGCGGGTTGAAAGAACCGCCAAAAAGCCCGACCGTCATGCCTTTTTCAACAAAGGGCATGCGCAGGTGCGCTTCACTGACGCCGGGGAAGCTTGTCTGCAGCGCCTGCCCTGGTTTCACGGGCGCGTCTGGCCATTGCCGCGCACGCGGTACTTGAACGACGTCAATTGCTCGACACCGACCGGACCGCGCGCATGCATCTTGCCAGTCGCGATGCCGATCTCCGCGCCCATGCCAAACTCGCCGCCGTCGGCAAACTGCGTCGACGCGTTGTGCAGCAAGATGGCCGAATCGATCTCATTGAAGAACCGCTCGACCACTTTCGGATCTTCCGCGACGACGGCTTCAGTATGGTGCGACGAATAGCGATTGATATGATCGAGGGCGCCACCGATGCCATCGACCAGCCGGACCGAAATGATAGCGTCGAGGTATTCCGTCGTCCAATCTTCTTCCCTAGCGGGCGTTGCAACGGGATACACCGATACCACGTCCGCCTCGGCGCGAATCTCGCAACCCGCAGCGCTGAGATCCTCAAGCAAGGCAGTGAAGTCAGCCGGCGCGATCGCACGGTCGATAAGAAGCGTTTCCGCCGCCCCGCAAATCCCGGTGCGCCGCATCTTGGCATTGACTGCAATCTTGCGCGCCATGGCGAGATCGGCAGAGTCGTCGATATAGAGATGGCACAGGCCCTCGAGATGGGCGAACACAGGAACACGCGCTTCGGACTGTACCCGCGCTACCAGGCTTTTGCCGCCCCGCGGTATGATCACATCGAGATTGCCATCGAGGCCCGTCAGCATTTCCCCCACGGCGGAGCGATCGGTCGTCGGAACGAGCTGGATCGCATCGCGCGGCAAGCCTGCCGCTTCGAGCCCCTCGATCAAGGCAGCATGAATTGCCTGCGAGGAATGCGCCGAATCGGAGCCGCCGCGCAAGATGACGGCATTACCGGATTTGAGGCAAAGGGCGCCAGCATCAGCGGTTACATTCGGCCGGCTTTCGTAGATGACGCCGATGACGCCGAGCGGGGTGCGCACCCGCTCGATGTGGAGGCCATTGGGACGATCCCATTCGGCGATCACCGTACCGACAGGATCCGCCAGTGCAGCGATCGTGCGGATGCTTTCCGCGATACCGGCGATACGCTTTTCATCCAGTGTCAGGCGGTCCAGCATTGCGGTGCTCATGCCGGCGGTTACCCCATTGGCGACGTCCTCGCGGTTGGCTGCGAGGATTTCTGCTTGGCGGCGCTCGATCGCCCTAGCCATGGCATTGAGCGCAGCCGTCTTCTTGTCCGGCGAGGCGATAGCAAGCGGTTGTGCGGCGACGCGAGCCTTGCGGCCGATTTCGGCCATAAGATCGGCGACTGTCGTCTTAGCCTCGACGCGTTCCAACATTTGCTACTCCTTCGCCGCAGCCGCCCGCTTGGCCGCGCGCACTACAAGATCATCACGATGAATCATCGCCGAACGTGCATCATAACCGAGAATGCCGGCAATCTCATTGGTCTTCCGTCCGGCTATTTTCACCGCATCGGCGGCGTCATATGCAATGAGGCCGCGCGCAGCCTCGCGCCCGTCGGGCCCGAACACCGCAACCGTATCACCACGCAAGAATTGCCCTGCGACTTCGCGAACACCGGCCGCAAGCAGCGACTTGCCCGATTTCAGCGCAACGAGCGCTCCCTCGTCAATGACGATGCGCCCCGAAGGTTCGAGATTGCCTGAAATCCATGTCTTCCACGCGTTGACCGGCGTCAAACTCGCCTTGAACAGCGTGGAGCGCTCGCCCTGATCGATCGCCGCGAGGGGATTGAAGCGCGTGCCCGACGTTATGATCATCGCGGTACCCGCCGCATTGGCGATCTTGCCGGCGTCAAGCTTGGTCTTCATGCCGCCACGCGAATATTCCGAGGCGGCAGCTCCCGCCATCGCTTCGATATCCGGCGTGATGGCATCAACGACGGGCAGGAACTGCGCATCCGGATTCTGGTGCGGCGGAGCGGTGTAGAGCCCGTCTATATCGGAAAGCAGGATCAGGAGATCGGCGCCCATCATCGTCGCAACGCGCGCCGCCAGGCGATCGTTGTCGCCGTAGCGGATTTCAGTGGTCGCAACCGTATCGTTTTCATTGATGACCGGTATGGCCTTCAGCCGCAAAAGCGTGCCTACGGTAGCACGCGCATTGAGATAGCGGCGCCGCTCCTCCGTATCGGAAAGCGTCAGCAGGATTTGCCCGGCGCGCAGAGCATGATGACTCAGCACTTCGGCATAGGCCTTCGCAAGTTCGATCTGCCCGGCAGCCGCGGCGGCCTGGCTTTCCTCAAGGCGCAAGGGCCCCTTCGGAAGCCCGAGGACAGTACGCCCGAGTGCGATCGCGCCTGACGATACGATCATCACCTCGACACCGGCCTTGGCGAGCGCAGCGACATCGGCGCCAAGGCTTTCCAGCCAATCGCGCTTGAGACCGGCTGTACGGTCGACAAGCAGGGCCGAACCGATCTTCACCACAATGCGGCGATAGGTCGAGAGCCTGAAAGACTGATGCGGCTGGGAAATATGATTCATCTGATCAAACCAACGCTCATCGTTGAATATTCAAGAATTGAACCGGGTATCGACTTCAACCGGCCGGTCGGCCTCACGCGATTCCAGAATGATCGCCGACAGGGCACGCAGCACCTGCTCGACGCCCTCGCGCGTCACCGCCGAGAGCAGCATCGGCTCGCGCCCGGCGACCTTCTTCAGCGCAGCCACCTTTTTCTTGCGCGCGGCTGCGTCGAGCGTGTCGACCTGGCTCAGCGCCACGATCTCGAGCTTTTCCGCCAGGCCATGACCATAGGCCTCGAGTTCGGCACGCACGGTCTTATAGGCCTCGGCGACGTTCTCCTCCTGGGCGGATACCAGATGCAGAAGCACACGCGTGCGCTCGACGTGGCCGAGGAAACGGTCGCCGATACCGACGCCCTCATGCGCGCCCTCGATCAGGCCGGGAATATCAGCAATCACGAATTCGCGCCCATCTATGCGGGCAACGCCAAGATTGGGATGCAGGGTCGTGAACGGATAGTCGGCAATTTTCGGCTTGGCCGCGGTAACGCTCGCAAGGAATGTCGACTTGCCGGCATTCGGCTTGCCGAGGAGACCGGCATCCGCGATCAGCTTCAGGCGCAGCCAAAGATTGCGCTCCTCACCTTCAAGGCCCGGATTGGCGCGGCGCGGCGCCTGGTTGGTCGAGGTCTTGAAATGCAGATTGCCGAAGCCGCCATTGCCACCCTTGGCGAGGCGATAGCGCTGGCCGACCACAGTGAAATCGCAGATCAGCGTTTCATTGTCGTCTTCGAAGATCTGCGTACCGACGGGCACCTTGAGGATGACATCAGCACCCTTGCCGCCGGTCATGTTGCGCCCCATGCCATGCATGCCGGTCTTTGCCTTGAAGTGCTGCTGGTAGCGATAGTCGATAAGCGTATTCAAGCCATCGACCGCCTCGGCCCAGACATCGCCGCCGCGACCGCCATCGCCGCCGTCAGGCCCGCCAAATTCCAGAAACTTTTCACGGCGGAACGATACCGCGCCGGCACCACCGTCGCCGGATCGGATATATACCTTCGCCTGATCGAGAAATTTCATGAAATTCAGTCCTTATCGTTGTGGCGAGGCATTACAGTAAAATGCCTGCAAAGAAAACTGGCCGTCCCTATCCAGGACGGCCAGTTCATTTATGATGTCCAGCTACGCAAACCGATCCAGGTGCGCCGATCGAGCATGTAGCGCTCGACAGGCACGTTGCCGGCAGCGATTGAATCCATCATGCCGGTGTTGGCATACTGGAAACCGCTCTTGTAGATTACGCGGCGCGAGGCGATGTTCGACACGCGACACGAGGCGTGCAGCTTTTCGACCTGCGTCGCGCGGAAAACGAGATCGACCAGCGCGTGGGCAGCCTCGGTGGCATAGCCTTTGCCCCAGTAGGGCTCGCCCAGCCAGTAACCGATTTCCAGCTCGTCCCGGCGCGAAGGAACGTACTCATCCTTGCTGCGCCGGTAATTGATGCCACAGCACCCGATAAACGTGCCGGATTGGCCCAGGGTAATCGCGTAGACGCATTTGCCGATCTCGCCCGCATTGGCGCGGCGCACAAAATCCACCGCATGTTCCTTCGTATAGGGATGCGGCATACGCGAAAGCATTTCGGCCACATGAAGGTTATCGGCGAGACGGGCAATTGCGTCGACATCCTCGTTACGTGGCGCCCGTAAAACCAGGCGTTCCGTAACGAGCACGGGACAGTCTATCAGGTCCAGCCGTTCTTCATCGTCTTCCAGTAAATCAGCAACCATTTTGTCGTCCTCCAGACACGAAAAGGGAGATGGGCTTTAATCCCATCTCCCTTTGATCTTTTGGCGGTTGCCATGTTTCACCGGGTCCGATGGGACGCCGGTGCTTCAAGCAGGACCGGCTATTCTGCTGCTTCGGCGATCGGGTTGACGATCGACACGTAGCTGCGGCCGTTGGCTTTGGTACGGAAGGAAACGACGCCTGCTTCAAGCGCAAACAGGGTGTGATCCTTGCCAAGACCAACATTGGTGCCAGCATGCCACTTGGTGCCGCGTTGACGCACGAGGATATTGCCGGCGACAACCTTCTCGCCGCCAAACTTCTTCACGCCAAGGCGCTTCGATTCGGAATCACGACCGTTGCGTGACGAACCACCAGCTTTTTTGTGTGCCATCGGATTGCTCCTCTAAACTCTTCTTACTCGCCCGTAGCGGGCTTTTCAGCCTTGGTTGCAGCCTTCTTCGGCGCAGCCTTGGCCTTGGGGGCGGCTTTCGTCTCGGTTGCATCCGCGGCGACGGCAGCTTCTTCTGCCTTCGGAGCGGCTACCTTCTTGGCCGGCTTTTCAGCGGCCTTCTTGGAAGGCTTCGCACCATCCGTCAGGATTTCCGAGATGCGGATCGTCGTCAGTTCCTGGCGATGACCACGCGTGCGCTTGGAATTCTGGCGGCGACGCTTCTTGAATGCAATGACCTTGCGGGCACGGCCCTGCTCGACGACTTCCGCCGTGACGAGCGCGCCGTTGACGACGGGAGCACCGATCGTTGCGTCGGCTCCGACGCCTACCATCAGAACTTCTGCGAACTCAACGATGTCGCCGGCTTCGCCAGCAACTTTCTCGACCTTCACGAGGTCGTTGGCGGCAACGCGATACTGCTTACCACCGGTCTTGATGACTGCGAACATTTTTTCCCTTTCGGCGTTCGGTTCGGTTTTTTGCGGCACGCCGCAATAACCGTCTTTTTGTCAGTCGTGACAGATTGATAGAAGGGCGCTTCGATCGAAGAATTAGGCGCCCGGATTCAAAAACAAACGGCGCGGAGAATCCCCCACGCCAGTCGTTGCGCGCTTATAAGATCCGCTTTGTTGGAGAGTCAAGAATTTTAACGCAAAATTGCTCTTGTATCTCGAAGCTTTGCCCGCTATCTACCACGCCGCACGCTCAAGCCAAGCCCTATAGGGCATCGCGGCACCGGCAGGGTTGAATTTCCTGACCATTTTCTTTCGAGACCGAGTCGATCGGTTTCTGGCGCGGAGAGGTGGCTGAGTGGTTGAAAGCACCGCACTCGAAATGCGGCATGGGGGCAACTCCATCGGGGGTTCAAATCCCTCCCTCTCCGCCATCTATTCTGCCTGATCACCAGCACCCTTTTATTTTTGTGCAGTGCAGCAACTTTCCTTTCGCACTTGCGTTATAAGCAATTGGCGCCATTGTGGTCGCTGACGGGAAAGGATGCCTTCATGCGCAACATAGCCGACACGATCAGACGCCTGAACGTAAATCGCATGCCAGCAGGCATCGTTGATGCGGGGGGCAGTACCCGCCTCAAAGCACTTGCGGATTTTGGCCAGAACCCCGGCGAATTGCGGGCATGGCACTATATTCCGGCAAGCTTCAAGCCAGGCTCGCCTCTGGTCGTGGTTCTCCATGGCTGCACGCAAACGGCCGCCGGCTATGATCGCGGCTCGGGATGGTCAGAATTGGCTGATACGCACGGGTTTGCACTGCTTTTTCCCGAGCAGCAGCGCGGCAACAACGCGAACCTCTGCTTCAACTGGTTCAACCCCGGCGACGTAGGCCGGGGACAGGGCGAAGTGGAGTCGATCCGTCAGATGCTCGTGGCGATGTCGGCGCGCTATCCGATCGATCGATCGCGGACATATATAACGGGCCTATCGGCGGGTGGCGCCATGGCCGCCGCAATGCTTTCAACCTATCCGGAACTGTTCAAGGCAGGCGCGATCATCGCCGGCCTGCCGTTCGGTACTGCATCAACCATCCCTGAGGCGTTTGACCGCATGCGCGGCCATGGTTTGCCGGAAAGTCGGGCATTGGCGGAGAAAGTCCGCAAAGCCTCCGGTCATGCGGGTTCCTGGCCGGCGATATCCGTCTGGCATGGAAGCGCGGATACGACCGTCGATCCTGTCAATATGGAAGCGATCATTGGCCAGTGGTGGCACTTGAGCGATCTCGACGATGCGCCGACCATCACTTCGCTGACCCAAAAACACCAGTGCAGGACATGGCGGGATGCGAACGGTGTCGCATGCATAGAAGCCCATACGATCAAGGGCATGGCCCATGGAACGCCTATCAAGACCGGCGGCATTGACGGGTATGGAGCGGCAGGTCCTTTCGTGCTTGATGTGGGCATTTCCTCGACCTGGCACATCGCCGATTCCTGGAACCTGATCACTGAAACCGAGCGGCAGAAAGTCGAAGCAATCAAGCCGGCGCTTGATGGAATCGGTGCCAACGACGCTCGCGGCGGCGACCAGGCTGTCGGCAGCGTCATTGAAAACGCGCTTCGCGCTGCGGGTCTGATGCGATAGGGCCCTATCCGACTTTTCGGTCCATCGCCGGGAGAATGCCATTCCCGGCTGGATCGGCCGCGGTCGACAATAAAGTCGCTCGGGAACAAATAGGGACGTTACAGCTTCTAGTGATACGGCTGGCACATCATGGCCAGCCAAAAGCAAGCTTGACACCTTAAGGAGGTTTCTATGGGACGCGGTATTCTTCTTTGGCTGCTCGGAGTTCCGATCCCGATCATCCTGCTTCTCTTCCTGTTCATGCGATAGGAGCGAAGCATGTCATTTACCGATATAAATTCAGGTACGGACACGACTGTCGAGTCGAGTTCGAGTGCCGTGAGCTGGGGGCCGATCATCGCGGGCTCAGTCACGGCGGCAGCGGCGTCGGTTTTGTTGACGTTGCTCGGATCAGGTCTGGGGCTGACCATCGTGTCGCCCTGGGCATCCCAGAGTGCTTCGCTGACGACCTTTGCCGTATCCACGGCCATATGGCTGATTCTTATTCAGTGGTTGTCGTCGGGACTGGGTGGCTATCTGACCGGCCGTCTCAGGACCAAGTGGACGGGCGTTCACACCAACGAGGTATATTTTCGTGATACTGCCCACGGCTTCATTGCATGGGCGCTGGCGACACTGTTCGTCGCGGCCCTGCTGGGCAGCGCCGTCACGTCGACCATCAGTACCGGCGTAAAGGCGGCCTCCAGCGTTGTCTCGGGCACCGCGAATGCTACCGCTTCCGCGGCCGGCGCTGCGGCCGACGATACATCGGTTTCGTACTTTGTCGACAGCCTGCTGCGCCCGGCCACGCCGGCCACCGCGACTTCCCCGGACAGCGCCAGTCAGGCGGCCGGAGAAGTCTCGCGCATACTGCTGAACGCCGCGACAACAGGCACGCTTCCGCCGGATGACCGCAATTATCTGGACCAGGTTGTGGCTTCTCGTACCGGACTGAGTGAAGCCGATGCGAAAGCAAGGGTTGATGCTGTTCTGGCACGCGCCGACGAAGCGAAGAAGGCGGCCGCAGAAGCCGCTGACAAGGCCCGCAAGGCGGGTGCCACTGCCGCCTTCATGGCGGCGTTCTCGATGTTGATTGGCGCATTCATTGCGAGTGTCGCAGCGGCTCTCGGTGGCCATCATCGCGATACAGATGAGGAAACCAACCTCGCCGCGACGAACAAGGCCTATAAGTAAGCCTCAAAGCCTGGCGCGCCCAACCGCGCCAGGCAATTCAATCGGGTTTTGTCAGCATGCTGCATGAATCGGATTGAATCTCGACGCCAAAGCGACGATTTTTGATGCAGGCTGAAACTTGAGAGTGCCTGCCATGACAACCCACCACTACTATATCTTTGATACGCCTGCTGGCTTTTGCGGCATCGCCTGGAATGATATCGGCATTACCCGTTTTCAACTGCCGTCCCGCACCGCCGAGGCAACGGAGCGTAACCTGTTGCGCCGCATTCCCGATGGAACGCCGGCGAACCCTCCGGCTGAAATAGCCGCCGCAGTTGCCGAGGTGAAGCGCTATTTTTCCGGCGAAGAAATCGATTTTTCCAGTTTGACACTCGATCTTGGCGAACAGGACCCGTTCTTTACGGCGGTTTATGCTGCGGCACGGCGCGTTGGCTGGGGTGATACCACCACCTATGGTGCACTGGCGAAGCAACTTGGCGCCGGTCCCGAAGCTGCGCGCGACGTCGGGGTTGCCATGGCTAAAAACCCGGTCGCGCTGATTATTCCCTGTCATCGCGTCCTTGCCGCGGGTGGCAAGATAGGTGGCTTTTCGGCGCCAGGCGGGTCCACTGCAAAAATGCGCATGCTTGAGCTTGAAGGCGTTCAGGTTGGCCCGGCACCAGCGGCACAGCAGTCGTTTGGCTTCTAGGAACCGGCGCGGCGCGCTTCGGCGCTCAACGTACGAGTGAGCATTGCATGAACATGGTAATCCTGTCGGGCACCGGGTCGAAGGGCTCGCACTCTTGAAAGCCGAGACCGCGATAAAGGGCAATTGCCTCGTTCATATAGGTGGCAGTCACAAGTCGCGCTGTGGTCGCGCCCTGTTCCCGCATGGCATTCATCACGGTCGTCATAAGCGCGAGCCCGACGCGTTTGCCACGCAGCTGCGGCTTTACATATAGTTTGTGAACTTCTCCGATGCCGTCACCTTCATCGGTACAGCCCACGCAACCGACGGCCTCGCCGCCAATATGGGCAATGAAGAAATCCGCGCCGTCTTCTGAAAATTTCGCCATGAGGTCCTGCGGTGAAGCGCCGAAATAAGCGGCGACGACGTCGTGGAACGGCATGCCGCCGGCGCCGGAATTGATATCTGCATCCCATGCCCCGAGCGCGCTGACGAACTCCCTTGCGACTTCGAAGTCGGAAATGTCCCGCGCCCGCCTGATTGTTATGTCTGCATCCATCCGTTTTCTCCTGGAAGAGAAGTTATCACGGCCTGCGAAAATCGAAACAGGATCAATTTTGGCTTTCCGGTGTCCTGGGGCTTGCCGTTATACGCCTCCTACGCAGGCATGGATCCTCGGGACAAGGGCCCGAGGATGACGGCGGGGGGTGGATGAAGGTAGTGCCTATTGACCCGCTCTCACCAACGACGTGGTCATATCGCCCCCCGGTTCCCCACGAGATTATAACGCCGCGGGACTGTTTCCAGTGACTTAGACATCAACGACGGATGTGGAATGTGAGCACTTTGATTCCCGACTTCTCCGTTTTTCGTCGCCGTCCTAGGCCTCTGAGCGTCATCCCCGCCCCGTCCCCACCGTCCCATTCGCGCCCTTCCTGCCCGGAACAGATGAGGGCGATCAAGTTTGCCATTTGTGCAATATGTTGATATCAACCTTATTGGGCGGAAACTTTAGCACGGTGGAATGGTATTTGATGCCAGAACTGCCGCGATGCACGCGCAAGGCGCCAACTTCAGAGGATCGAGCCATGAGCATATCCCATTCGCTTACTCCCGCAGCCGAACTCGCCAGCCGCAATGGCGTACGCTATCCCAACGAGAGCGCCGCCTACCGGCAGGCACGCGATGCCCTTCTGGCGGAGGAGATCGAACTGAGGCGGCATATCGAACGCGTCGCCGAGCAGCGGCGGGCCTTGCCGCCGGGCGGTGAGGTGGCGAAGGACTATCGCTTTGACAGCGAGGACGGACCCGTCAGTTTTGCCGACCTGTTCAGCGGCAAGCAGACGCTTGTTGTCTACAATTACATGTTCGGACCGGAACGTGAGCGTCCTTGTCCCATGTGCACCTCGCTGCTGAGTGCCTGGGACGGCGAAGCTCGCGATGTCGAACAGCGCGTTGCACTGGCGGTCGTCGCTCGCTCGCCCATCGAACGCCTCGTTGCCTTCAAAAAGGAGCGCGGTTGGCAGGCTTTGAAGCTCTATTCCGACACCAGTGGTGCGTTCAGCCGCGACTATCATGCCTGGCCGCCGGAAGGCGGGGATGACGCGGCCTTCAATGTCTTCACGCGGCGCGACGGAACGATCCGCCATTTCTGGGGTGGCGAGATGGGGTTTGTCACGGCTGACCCCGGGCAGGATCCGCGCGGCGCGCCGGACCTGATGCCGATCTGGACGATCCTTGACTGTACTCCGGAGGGTCGAGGTTCGGACTGGTATCCGAAGTTGAACTACTAGAGCGGGCGAAAAACGCATCGCTCAATGCGTTCTCTTACAGTGTAGTTACGGGGTTTCACAGGTGGAACAGTTACGCTCCCGGGCAGTTATGATCTTCAATCAAAAACGTCCGGGAGTTCTGCCATGCCATCCCTCGAGCAAGCCATATCCATTGCTGCGAGTGCCCATGCTGGTTACCGCACTGAAAATGATGAGCCCTATATTTTGCACCCGCTTCGGGTGATGCTTGGCCTCCACGATGAGGACGAGCGAATCGTCGCTGTTCTCCACGACGTTGTCGAGAAAACCGGCTGGACACTCGACAATCTGCGCAATGAAGGTTTTTCCGAACAGATTATCGCAGCAGTTGACGCGGTGACGCGCCGCCACAACGAGGATTACTTCGATTTCGTGCAGCGTACGCGCAACAACGATCTCGGCAGGCGGGTCAAGATCATGGATTTGAAGGATAATATCGCCAAGGTCAGGAACGATCGCCGATCATCGCAAGCCGAGGAAAAGCTGGCGAAATATGAAGATGCCCTCGTCCGGCTTCAGTGAGCATTTGTGTTATTCAGCCGCATGCCGATCGCCGGTGACATATTTCTGACCGTTTTGTGCAGTGCTCCTTGCCGCCCCGACCGTACTGCCCGAGGGTTTTTTGCGCGGTGTTAAGTTTGTCGTACATGAATGCAAGGAACCACCCCGCAACTTGAACGTTGACTCGCTGAATGGGCGGAACATTCAACAACTATGAGGGAAGAATTATGAGAAAACTGTTGATCATTGGAGCGACCGCCTTGGTCGCGATCACGTCCGCGCCACAGGCATTTGCGCAATCTATCGTAATTGGCCCCGATGGCGTCCGACTGGCTGAGCCGCAGAGGGAACCGGCCTATCGTTCGCGGGAAATTTCCGAACGTGATGCAGTTCGAATCGCGCGAAGCGAGGGTGTTCGCGACGTAGACGATGTAAGGCGCAGAGGTTCGCGCTTCGTCGTGGAAGGCATAGACCGCCGCGGTGACGATATCCGTGTCGATATCGACCTTCGCACAGGTGACGTTGTTGCCGTCAGGTAATCTTAAACAATGAAAATTGTCGGAGATTTAATAGGCCGTTTCGCCGTTGGCGTCGTCAAAGTAAGATAGGCGCGCAAGCTCGCGTTCAACGGCCGAGAAGAAGGCGCCGACCTGTTCGTCCTGCTCCTCCTCGGCGATGCCGATTTTGCTGAGGTGTCTGAAGAGCGTTTCTGCCACCTGGTTTCGATAGGCACCGGCTTGCCGGTCCGAGACCTTTTCGGCGATCCTTGCCGCCACTTCGCGAATCTTCGCCGCCCTCCGCGTAAGCGGAAATGCGATGACCCGGCACGGCGTGGTGGCTTCGGCTTCAAACATGCTCATATTCTTCCCGGTTCCCGCAGGCGCGGTTGTCAATCGATTCGCCTGACGATAGGGGAAATTGTCCTAACAATTTGTTTCCGCAGGCCTTTGGGCCCTCTGCGATCTCTGTTGGACTGGTTACGTAACGCCCTGTGCGACAAGGGCAGCGGGAACAGTCTGTGCGTAACGGCCTCAAAATGTTGCCCGTCATGGCATGCGGGCCTATCAAGTGAGGGACAAGTGATTCGTTTTCGTTACGGCGCAGACAGTGAGACATGGCACTTAGCAACGCGGAGAGACAGCGGCGGCACCGCGAGCGGCAAAAGCAGAAACTTGCCGCCGCCGCGCCGGATCTGGCAACGCAGTACGAGAACGTCGGTGCAGATCTTCGTGAAAAACTCTATGCCCTCATCGATGCGGAAAACGCGCATCGCGAACGTTACATAACGGCCCTCTCGCTGGAGCGCATCGACTTCAGCAGGGTTATTCTCGACATCGCTCTCAATGAAGATCGCTCCGGCATTGCCGATACGGCGAGGATTGTCCTCCTGCAGGCGCTGTGCATGGGCGAAAGTACCGAAAAAGAGATTGTCGAAGCGCTCCGGCAAAAAGCGCTGGAGGCAGCGCAACAGACTCATGGCTATGATTCGCAGGATCAGATAGGCCCGCTTGCGCACTATATGCGCGTGCCGAACTTCGGCTGACCGAATGGTTTTACTTCCGTGTCTGGCGTCTGCTAGATTCAGGCTTCGACGCGATCTCATTGGAGGGAAAAGACATGGCGCATCCGGCTTTTTTACCATCCAACGTTGCAGTTATAACAGGAGGCGCATCAGGCATAGGGTTTGCGGCAGCCAGGCGCTTCGCCAGGATGGGTCTCAAAGTCGCAATTGCTGACCTTGCCGGGGAAAAGCTCGAGACGGCCCGCGCCACGTTGGCGACCGAGGCCGGAAGTGAGAATGTCTTGGCCGTTGCGACGGATGTCACGAATGTGCCAGAGCTCGAGCACCTGAGAGAGGCGGTCGACGCCAAATTCGGCGGGGCCGATATTCTGATGAACAATGCCGGTATCCAGCCCGGCAGCAGCGTCTTCGATGCAAAAAACTGGGACAGCATCCTCGCCGTCAACCTCTTTGGCATCATCCGTGGCAGCCAGGTTTTCGGCCCTTCGATTATAAAGCGGCAGAAGCCCGGGCTCATCATCAATACGGGGTCCAAGCAGGGGATCACCACCCCGCCCGGCGATCCGGCCTACAATGTCTCCAAATCCGGCGTCAAAACCTTCACCGAGGCCCTAGAGCACGAGTTACGCAACACGAAAGACTGTCACGTAACGGCACATCTTTTCATTCCCGGATTCGTCTATACGCCGCTCGCCGCAGGCGGTCGAACAGAGAAACCAGCGGGCGCATGGACAGCCGAACAGACCGTCGATTTCATGCTCGAGCGCGTATCCGCCGGCGATTTCTACATTCTTTGTCCCGATAACGACGTGACCCGCGCCTTGGATGAAAAGCGCATATTCTGGGCCGCGCACGACATGATCGAGAACCGCCCGCCGCTTTCGCGCTGGCATCCGGACTATCAGGACAAGTTCACCGCATTTCTGAGGGACACTGACTGATCAGCACAACAGCGCGATCACAGACGGGTTCATGCTGACTGAACTTAATTCGGATCGTGCCTTGATGCGGCCGTTGGTCCGGTTCTATGCTGGAGCATCGTTTTGATCAGCATGGATTTCCAATGACCTCATCCCCCAAAATCCCGTCCGTCGATCCCGTCAAGCTTGACCGTCTGGCGGAAGTTTCCGTCAAGATCGGCCTGCAGCTGCAGCCAGGGCAGGATCTCTTGATCACCGCGCCGCTTGCGGCGGTGCCTCTCGTGCGCCGCATCACCGAACATGCCTATAAGGCCGGCGCCGGCCTCGTGACGGCGCTTTACAACGATGAAGAAACGACCCTGATGCGCTATCGCAACGCGCCGGACGACAGCTTCGATCGCTCTGCAGGCTGGCTCTATGAAGGCATGGCCAAGGCGTTCTCAGAAAATACCGCGCGTCTCGCCGTGGCCGGCGATAACCCCATGCTGCTTTCCGCCGAAGATCCGGAGAAGGTCGCCCGCGCTAATCGCGCGCAATCGCGCGCCTATCAGCCGGCGCTGGAAAAGATTGCCGGGTTCGACATCAACTGGAACATTGTTTCCTATCCCAACCCCTCCTGGGCCAAACAGGTCTTCCCGGATCAGGATCCGGACGTTGCGGTCGCGATGCTCGCGGATGCGATTTTCGCCGCATCGCGTGTCGATGTCGAGGATCCGGTCAGCGCCTGGCGCGATCACAACGCCGCCCTGCACCGGCGCACGGCGTGGCTCAACGCCCATGCCTTTTCCGCATTGCATTTCGAGGGCCCGGGCACCGATCTGACCGTCGGGCTCGCCGACGAGCACGAGTGGCATGGCGGCGCTTCGGTTGCCAAGAACGGCATCACCTGCAACCCCAACATTCCGACCGAAGAAGTGTTCACAACCCCGCATGCCCTGCGCGTCGATGGTCACGTATCGAGCACCAAGCCGCTCTCGCATCAGGGAACATTGATAGAGAACATCAAGGTTCGCTTCGAAGGCGGCAAGATCGTCGAGGCGAAGGCAACGCGCGGCGAAGAAGTGTTCAACAAGGTGCTTGGCACGGACGAAGGCGCGCGGCGCCTCGGCGAAGTCGCTCTCGTGCCGAATTCGTCACCGATCTCGGCCTCAGGCCTCCTGTTCTTCAACACGCTGTTCGATGAAAACGCCGCCAGCCACATCGCGCTCGGCCAGTGCTATTCGAAGTGCTTCATCAATGGCGACAGGTTGACGCCGGATGAAGTCGCGGCCCGGGGCGGAAACAAAAGCCTCATCCATATCGACTGGATGATCGGTTCGGGCGAGATCGATGTCGACGGCATCAACAAGGACGGATCCGCCGTGCCGGTCATGCGCAAGGGCGAATGGGTCTAACGAGCGCTTAACGCTGGCAGCGAGACCGCAAATTCGGCGGTTTGCCACAGGCCATCGGCCGCCGAACGCGCAAGAGTAAATTCGATGCGGCGATCAGTGAAATCTCGCCTTTGCACAAAAAAGAGGAGCTGGCCGGGGCCAACTCCTCTTTCTCTCATTTCGAACGCCGAGGGTATTTAAGCGACGAGACGTCCTGCCGATTCGGCCTGGGCGTAAGCCTTGCCGAAGCGGTTGGCGAGGAAAGTGTCGAGCGCGATGTCTTCCTGGCGGATGAAGCCCTGCTGCGGCAGGTCACCCTTGGCCAGCATGTCGAGCACGGCGCAGATGGCCGATGCCGTGGTTATCTGTATGCCGCTGTAAAGCTGCGCGCCGATATGGTTGCTATAGACCTTATTGGCATAGGTTTCCTGCAGGAGCCGGCCCTTCTTGCGGCCGCTGACGGTGACGAAGATGACGACGACGTCCTGCAGGGTGGACGGAAGCGCATTCTCGAGAATGTCCTTCAGCACATCGCGGCGATCGCGCAGGCCGAGATCGTTCAACAGCGCCTTCATGATGGCCGCATGTCCGGGATAGCGAATGGTGCGATAGTTGAGGGTGCGCACCTTGCCGAGCAGCGATTCGCACAGAGTGCCGAGACCGCCCGAGGTATTGAACGCCTCGTAAGTGACGCCGTCGAGGGAGAATTCCTCGCGCTCTTCCAGCGCCGGAACTTCGATCAACTCGCCATCGACGATGGCTTCGCAAGGCTCGCAATATTCGTTGATGACGCCGTCCGTGCTCCAGGTCAGATTGTAGTTGAGCGCGTTGGACGGATATTGCGGCAATGCGCCGACGCGCATGCGCACGCTTTCAAGCGAGTCGAAACGCTTGGCGAGGTCGTTGGCCACGATCGAGATGAAGCCTGGCGCAAGACCGCACTGCGGGATGAAAGCAGTCTTTGCCGTTGCCGAAAGCTGCCTGACAATGCGGGTGCTGGCGACGTCTTCGGTAAGGTCGAGATAATGAACGCCGGACTTCGCAGCTGCCTCGGCAATGCGCGTGGTAAGGTGGAACGGCGCAGCGCTCAATACAGCGAATTTTCCTGCAAGAACCCCTTCAAGTGCGCCGGCTTCGTCGATTTCGATGCATTTCGTTGCAACGTTCGCCGATACGTCGAGCCCGTCGAGCTGGGCTTGCGAGCGGTCGACGACGGTGACGCTGTAATCCCCGGTATTGGCGAGGAGATTGGCGATTGTTCCGCCGATTTTGCCTGCGCCTACGACAACGATATTTTTCATATGATTCCCCAATGGACAAAATAATCTCGCGCGAATGTCGCAGGCTTGTTCGGCGAAATGAAGTATGTAAACTGACGATATGACATGCTATTTTTTAGTATTTCGACGAATGGATTAGACAATATGCTGACAGACGCCGATCATGCCCTGCTCTCCCTGTTGCGCGAGAATGCAAGGACTTCCACCGCCGACCTCGCCCGCAAGCTTGGCGTTTCGCGCACGACGGTGCAAAGCCGCATCGAGCGACTGGAGAAGCGCGGAATGATCCGCGGCTATGGCGTGCAGCTTTCGCCGGAGTATGAGCAGAATCTCGTCAAGGCGCATGTGCTCGTCACCGCCTTGCCAAAGCTTGCCGTCAAGGTTGAGGCGGCCCTTAAAAAGATTGCCTGGGTGAGGACGCTGCATTCGGTCAGCGGACAATTCGACATGATCGTTATCGTCGAAGCGCCTTCGATCCAGGAGCTCGACCGATTGCTTGACGAGATCGGCGCGCTTGAGGGCGTCGAACGCACCATGTCGTCGATTATTCTTTCGACGCGCATCGATCGTTGAGAACGTAAACTCAGGCAACTGCTTGACTCTCACCGCCATTGGATTCCATAATAGAACATATCGTGAACATTCAGGGGTTGAGTAGGTGGCGACAACCGTCGATCTTACGGCGTTGCGGCGTGATATTGCGTCTTTGAGCGCAGGCATTTCGCCTGCCGCCAAGCGCTCTGCCTTTGCCTTCGGCATCGAAACGCTCGACCGTATGTTCCGCCACGGAATCGAGAGGGGCGCAGTCCATGAGGTCTTTGCCGATGAGGCAGGTGACGCTGGGGCAGCAACAGGCTTCGTCATCGCTCTTGCCCTGCGCGCTGCCTCCGACCAAAGCCTCATCTTGTGGCTGGAAGAGGATTTCGCAGCCCAGGAACATGGGTTTCCCTATGCGCCAGGCCTCAGGCATATCGGCCTCGACCCGCAACGCCTCGTCATCGTGCGCTGTGCCACGCCGCAGGATGTGCTGAAGGCGGCTGCGGA
Organism: Phyllobacterium sp. UNC302MFCol5.2; assembly: GCF_000686005.1. Lineage (NCBI taxonomy): Bacteria > Pseudomonadati > Pseudomonadota > Alphaproteobacteria > Hyphomicrobiales > Phyllobacteriaceae > Phyllobacterium > Phyllobacterium sp. UNC302MFCol5.2. The sequence continues at coordinate 1,573,773 of NZ_JMLL01000010.1, read as the reverse complement.
TAGCCTGGGCATTCGCGGAACAGGTGCGGTGATTATCGCGCCCTGGAGCAATCCGAAGTGTCTCGACCTTACGGCCTCGCGCAAATTGCTGCTTTCGGCCCAGCAGACGAATGTGCCTGCCTTTCTCCTGCGGCTCGGCGCTCAGCCCACGGAAAATGCCGCGACTACGCGCTGGCTTATCCGTTCCGCCGCATCGCAATCGAGCGGGGCAAATGCCCCCGGCCATCCCGTGTTCGATGCGACGCTTATTCGCAATCGGCAGGGCATGACCGGCCATTGGATCCTGCAATGGGAGAGTGAAGACCATGTGTTCCGACAGATCGAACCGCTTTCTGGCAATGTGGTTCCCGCACCTGCCTACCGACCGCCTCAAACGCGAAAGTCCGGCACGCGCTCTTACTGACCAGCATCTGATAGTGGTGGACAAGATTGCCAATGCCTTAAGGCTGACGGCTGTAGACGAACAAGCAGCCAAGGCCGGCCTTTACAAGGGCATGGCCCTGACCGATGCCCGCGCGCAATTCGACAAGCTCGACATCGCCTTCGCCTCGCCGCGCAAGGATGGCGAGCTTTTGGAAAAGCTTGCCGACAGGTGCGACCGTTATACGCCGCTGGTTGCACTCGATGCGCCGCATGGGCTTATTCTGGACATGACCGGGTGCATCCACCTTTTCGGCGATGAACCCACATTGCTTGAGGACGTTCACCGGCAATTGCAGCGGTATGGCATGATCGTGAAGACGGCCTTTGCCGGCAATGCGGCAGCGGCAAGCGCGCTCGCCCGGCATTCTGCGGGCGGCATCGTTGAGCCGTCAGACCAGAGCCGGCGGCTTTATGCGCTTCCTCTTGTCAGCCTCGATCTCGAAGACGCACATATTGCCGGTCTCAGGCGTGCCGGCTTGCGCACCGTCGGTGATCTTGATGTTCTGCCGCGTGCAGCCCTGACAGCCCGCTTCGGAAATGGTGTGGTTGCGGGTCTCGATGCGCTGTTTGGCCGGCAGAGCAAGCCTATTTCGCCGCGCCGCATCGTACCAGTCTGCATGGTGGAAAGGCGCATGGCCGAGCCCTTGATTGCGATGGAAGCCGTCGAGTTTGTGCTCGTTCATCTGGCAGACGAGCTGTTCATCCGCCTGGGGCAGCGCGTTGAAGGCGCCCGCGAAATCGAGGCTAGCTTCTTCCGTACTGACGGCAATGTGCGCCGGCTGCGCATCGAGGCAGGAAGACCCTTGACCGATACGAAAACCCTGATGCGCCTGATGAAGGAGCGCTTGTCCACACTTGCTGAGCCTCTCGATGCTGGCTTCGGCTTTGACATGATCCGCCTTGGTGCCCTGCGCACGGACCGTACCCAGCATCAGCAGAAAAGTCTCGATGACCGCGAGCAGGAAACCGAAGAGGTGGAAAGGTTGATCGACCGGCTTTCCATCCGCCTCGGCAATAGCCGCGTCCTGCGGCCAACCCCTGTCGACACCCATATTCCGGAGCGAACGGTCGCTCTCGAGCCCGCATCAAAGACCAAGCGCGAAAGCAATGGCGAATGGACGGCGCAGCCTCAAGGCGATCCACCCGAGCGACCGGTCAGGCTTTTCCAGCCGCCTGAACGCATCGAGGCGACCTTCGAGGTTCCGGATTCGCCGCCCGCGCAATTCATCTGGCGCCGCGTCAGGCACAATGTCGTCCTCGCCGAAGGCCCGGAACGCATCGCTCCGGAATGGTGGCGGGAACATTCCGGAGCGCTGACAAGGGACTATTACCGGCTTGAGGATAGTTCCGGCAAACGCTTCTGGGTCTTCAGGGAAGGCTTGCTCGAGCGCGGCACTCCTAACCCGCGCTGGTATCTGCATGGGCTTTTCGCATGAATTATGCCGAGCTTGCCGTTACTAGCAATTTCTCTTTTCTGGAAGGCGCGTCCCAGCCGGAAGAACTGGTCAAGGCCGCCGCCCTTCTCGGTCTTGACGGCCTTGGCATTGCCGACCGCAATACGCTTGCCGGGGTCGTCCGCGCCTATTCTGCGCACAGGGATTTGCAGAAGGCTGCGGGAATCAATCTCAAGCTTTTTATTGGATGCAGATTGGTTTTCATCGACGATACGCCGGATTTGCTGGTCTATCCGCGCGACCGCCCGGCCTATGGCCAGCTTTGCCGGCTTTTGAGCGAGGGCAAGGACCGAGCGAAGATAAAGGGCGAATGCCATCTCCGTTTCGAGGATTTTCAGTTTCGGGCGAGGGACTTCCAGATCATCGTCATGCCGGCCCGCGGCAGCAGGGACCTAACACCGTTCCTCAAGATACTTGCGCTGGCGGCTCCAGGTTCGGTCTGGCTTGGGCTTGCCATGCCGCATCAAGGTGCAGACAGGCGCTATGGTGAAAGGCTGGCCCGCATGGCAGCCAAGGCGGATATTCCCCTTCTGGCAGTGAACAATGTCCTTTATCACACGCCCTCGCGTCGCCCGCTGCAGGATGTCCTGACCTGCATTCGCGAACATGTGACGATCGATGAGGCGGGCAGGCGGCTCGAAAGGAACGCCGAGCGGCATATGAAATCGCCGCAGGAGATGCAGCGGCTTTTCCGGCATTTTCCTGGCGCCCTGCCTGAAACCCGTCGCTTCATCGAGCCTATCAGGTTCTCTCTCGATGAGTTGAAATACAATTATCCCGACGAACCCGTACCGCCAGGCAAGACGCCCCAGCAGCATCTCATCGACGAGACTTGGAAGGGTGCGGCAAAGCGCTATCCGGAAGGTGTTCCCGGCAAGGTAAGCGAACTCCTTGAAAAGGAACTCGCCCTCATTGGCCAGCTCAATTACGCGCCCTATTTCCTGACCGTCTACGACATCGTCACCTTCGCCCGATCGCAGAATATCCTGTGTCAGGGACGCGGCTCTTCGGCAAATTCGGCGGTTTGCTATTGCCTCGGTATTACCGCGGTCGATCCCGTCAAGATCAACCTACTGTTCGAGCGGTTCCTTTCGGCCGAGCGCAAGGAACCTCCCGATATAGATGTAGACTTTGAGCACGAGCGGCGTGAAGAGGTGATGCAGTGGGTCTATGAACGCTACGGGCGCCATCGCGCCGCCATCGTCGCCACCGTCATCAGCTATCGCCCGCGCAGTGCCATTCGCGATGTCGGCAAGGCTCTGGGACTGACTGAGGACGTCACCGCAGCGCTTGCCAATACGGTCTGGGGCAGTTGGGGTTCGGCGGTTGAAAAGCAGGAGGTGCGGCAGGCTGGTCTCGATCCTGACAATGTGATGATCCGCCGCGCGGTCCGGCTTGCAACCGAACTCATTGGCTTTCCCCGCCACCTCTCCCAGCATGTCGGCGGCTTCGTGCTGACGCAGGAGCGGCTCGACGAGACCGTGCCGATCGGCCCCGCCGCCATGGCCGAGCGGTCTTTCATCGAATGGGACAAGGACGATATCGACGCGCTCAACATCATGAAGGTCGATGTGCTTTCGCTCGGCATGCTGACCTGCATCCGCAAGGCGTTCGACCTCATTCATCTTCATGGCGGCGATCGGTTCGAACTGGCAACCGTCCCCGAGGAGGACGAGAAGGTCTACGACATGCTCTGTAATGCCGATTCCCTTGGCGTGTTCCAGGTGGAAAGCCGGGCCCAGATGAACATGCTGCCACGCCTGAAGCCCAGAAAATTCTACGATCTGGTCATCGAGGTCGCCATTGTCCGTCCAGGCCCGATCCAGGGCGACATGGTGCATCCCTATCTTCGTCGCCGCAACGGGATCGAGCCTGTCTTCTATCCCGCCCCTTCGCCCGAGCATGGTGACAAGGACGAATTGCGCAACGTTCTGGAAAAGACCCTCGGCGTGCCGCTCTTTCAGGAGCAGGCGATGCGCATTGCCATCGAAGCTGCAAAGTTCACGCCCGACGAAGCCAATCAGTTGCGCCGGGCCATGGCAACCTTCCGCCGTGTGGGCACGATCAACCAGATGGAGCAGAAGATGGTGGATGGCATGGTCCGCCGCGGCTACGAGCGCAGCTTTGCCGAAAATTGCTTCAATCAGATCAAGGGATTTGGCGAATACGGCTTTCCCGAAAGCCATGCTGCAAGCTTTGCCATCCTCGTCTACATTTCCTCTTGGATCAAATGCTATCATCCGGCAGCCTTTGCTGCTGCGCTTTTAAATTCGCAGCCCATGGGCTTTTACGCGCCGGCGCAGATCGTTCGCGATGCCCGCGAGCATGGCGTGGAAATCCGGGCTGCCGATATCAATTTCAGCAGTTGGGACAATACGCTCGAAAAGACGGGTAAGGGCCTCGCCACGCGCTTGGGATTGCGTCAGATCGGTGGTTTTTCCAAGGATTGGGCAAATATCATCGTGGCCAAACGCCGCTCGGCCTATACCAATATCGAAGAGTTTCGTCGCCTGACGCGGCTCGAGAGAAGAGCCTATGTCCTCCTTGCCGATGCCGATGCGTTCCGTTCGCTCGGCATTGCCCGACGCGAGGCGCTTTGGGCGGTGCGGCGCCTGCCGAACGACGAGACTTTGCCGCTTTTTCAGGCGGCCGACAGCAACGAACTTCCGGAGGAAGCAGAGACCAGGCTGCCTTCAATGAAACTTTCCGAACATGTCGTTGCGGATTACGAATCGACGCGGCTTTCCCTCAAGGGCCACCCCATGCAGTTTCTTCGCGAGATGTTTGCACGCGAGAACGTCCTGACCTGCAGGCAGGCCAACAATCTCGGCAATAATCGCCGCGTCAAGGTTGCGGGTGTCGTCACAGTCCGGCAGCGGCCGGGAAGCGCCAAGGGTGTTGTCTTCATGACCATCGAGGATGAGACAGGCATCGCCAATATTGTCGTGTGGAAGAAGATGCTGGAGAAGTACCGCCGTGAAGTGATGGGCGCCCGGCTGATCCTTATCGAGGGCACTGTTCAGAGCGCCGAAAACGTCGTCCATGTCGTGGCAACCAGGCTTACCGACCGAACCAACGCGCTTTACCTTCTATCCGAACAACTCGCAACGCTGCCCGTCTCGCATAGCGATGAAGTTGCGCATCCTGTTTCAGAAGAATCGCGGGGCCGTCATCCGCGCAATGTACGCATCTTGCCGAAATCGCGGGATTTTCATTAGTCGATCGCTTAGGCCTGCTTGCTTTCCTTGGCGAGGGCCGCGCGATCAATGGCGGTGATCATGCAGATCTCAAGATCGCCCAGACCATCCTTTATCTCTGCGAACGAAATGCCCGCAGCTTCCGCATCCGCCGCACATTTCTCTGCCAGCTGTTTGGGCCGCCGGTCATGATGCGCCATGTCCGCCGGCTTGCTTGCATCCACGTTGGTCGAGATCCAGTCATTGACAAAATCGATCGCTCTCTGGCTCATCCAATCCTCCTTACCTCTTCCCAACACCGTCCAGCTTGCCTTCAAAATATGCCCTTATCCGCCATATATCCAGTGCGATGATGGGCCCATGAAAGCATTTGGCCGGCTTCAACGAGCCGGCCAAAATCAAAAAAGCGATGAATACGTCAAGCTTTGTCGACAACCTTTTTGACCGCGTCCTTGGCCTTGCCCTTGGCTACCTGAGCATCGCCCTTAAGCTCCTGGGCCTTGCCTTCGGCTTCCATCTTGCGTGATCCTGACACCTTGCCTGCAGCCTGTTTAAGGTTGCCTGCAGCCTTGTTGGCCGTGCCCGAAACTTTATCGCTGGTGCTACCCATCATGTGCTCCTTGAAATTTGCATTTACCCCATTGAAACGGCGGGAACTTGTAAAGGTTCCGCGAGTGATATATTCAATTCATTGAAAACATTCGATAATCCAAAATAGTGTGACCCGGCGCCCACGGGGGAACAGGCACCGGGTCCTTACGCTACTGGCTGGGGTTGGCCAGCACCCTCGAAACGTGTCAGCTTTGTCTTGGTTCCAAGCCTGAAATCTTCCGGTGACGTCTCCTGACAAGACGTGACCTTTCACGCACTGATCAGCTCCAGCGCATCCTCCACGGACGACGCAAAATGACAGTTGCGCGTCGACCCGACGATCTTCTCACCATCGACATTCTCAGGATCTTCCGACCAGAAGCTGATGACGATCTTGACGCGCCCGTTCCTGCGCCGGATGCGGCGGACCAGATACCGCGCATGGGCCACCGACGAGACATTGAGATAGCTGATATGAATGACACTGACGCCCGTAAGGTCGAGCTTACCGATGCTGCCGGACTCGAGTTCGTCGTGGGAAATATCGCGCACCTCGAAGCCACGCCGTTCCAGAATATCGCCAAGGATGACGGCTGCCGCATCGTCGAATTCGCCGCGGCCGCCTGCCGAAATGGCGACACGCGCTTCTTCTTCGGGCGGCGGTTCCTTGGCCTTGGCTTTGGCTGCCTTTGGCTTGGTGCCCGGCCGATCAGCACTCTTTTCAGTCTCTTCCGGCTTGCCGTTTTCTTCCTCTTCCTCCTCGTCGTCGTGATGTTCCGAGAGATTTTCAACGAGAAGAACGGTTCCCTGAGCTACGCGGCTGCGGCGGGTCGAATCAAGGACGCCTCTCGCCCGGTCGTTCTCGGCGAGGAACAGCGCCGGGATCGCGACCGAAGCATAGTATTCCTCGATCGTGGAAGACTGCAGAAACTCCTCCGCCCTTTCCGTTGCTTCGTCCGGATCGCCGGAAAGAAGCCTTTGGTAAAGCTGTTGCGGCGGTGAAAGGACAGGCTCGTTGCCGAGAAGGACGTCTAGAAATTCGAACTTTGGAACATGCCTGCCGAGAACGACAAGGCAGACCGTGAGCGGCGTTGAAAGGATTAGTCCGATTGGCCCCCAGATCCAGGTCCAGACGATCGCGGCCATGAGGATGGCAACCGGCGACAGACCCGTTCTTGATCCATAGAGCAACGGCTCCATGACATTGCTGCTGACAAGTTCAAGGACGATGAATAGCGCACCGGTCCAGAACAACAGCATCCAGCCGGGATCGACCGCCAGCGACAGAATAAGGGGAAAGGCGGCGGCCATGATCGGACCGATATAGGGAACGAAGCGCAAGACGATCGCGAGCATACCCCACAGCATCGGATTGGGGATGCCGATAACCCAGAGCCCGATGCCAATCGGAACGCCGAAACTGATATTGATGATCAGCTGCATCAAAAGATATTGGCCAACACGTTTTCCGGCGTCGTGGAGCGCAGTCGTCGTTCGGTGGATATCGCTGGCACCGACGAGCTTGATGAAGCGATCGCGCAGATCCTCGCGGCGCATCAACATGAAGATGACGACGACGATGATGATGCCAACCGTGGCAAGGGGCTGGATGAGCGGGCCTGCGAAAGTCTGGAGCAGGCTCAGGGGGTCGGGTGGCGGATACTTGATCTCCACGGGAACCGGCTTGTTCGGATCATTGCCCTGCAGCGGGGATCCACCGGCCGCCTGGTTGTTCTCGACATTCTGCGGCCGCTCGTGCTGCGGCTCGGGCTTCTTCTCCGGCTCTACGGCAAAACGCTCGACCTCGTCCGAGCGGCCGATTTCATCGTTGAACCGCTTCAGTATCCTGGCGCCGCGGTCGAAAATACTGTTGCCGGATTGCGCTTCCTTCACCGTGCGGATCTTGGCTTCTATATTGTACTGGTAGCTTGGAAGGTTCTGCGCCAGCACCGTCAGCTGACTGACGACGATGCTGACAAAGATGAATATGGCGAGGAACGCCATGGCGACGACGCTAATGACCGCAAAGGCCTTGGGAATGCCGGAACGATGCAGCTTCGTTACCATTGGCGAAAGGGCGAAGGTCAGGAGCAGCGCCATTGCCAGCGGCACGAAAACATCGCGTGCGAAATAAAGCGCAGCGACAATGGCAATTGCGACGACAACCGGCGGAAACTGCTGTTGGGGATCTACTGCTTCGGGCGCTGGAACCGGACGTAAACTGATCCGCTCGACCGCGCGCGAAACCTTTGACCCGCTATCCTCAGACGGCATAAGAATCCCCCAATCTGAGGTTCATGAATAGCACGCTCCCGTTACAACCCGGACTAGAAACGAAGCCGGCTCAAATTGGTTGCATATTCAACACCTGGTTCCACTCTCTGCAACCTCAACAGGAACCAAATTTCATTTCGCGTGTTTTTGCACTGAACGATTTGCCACTCACAGGGAGACGCGGAATGTCACTAGGGACATTGTTAATCATTATTCTCATTCTCGCATTGATCGGCGTCTTTCCGAGTTGGCCGCATGCGAGAAGCTGGGGTTACGGGCCTTCGGGTCTGCTCGGCATTGTCCTGGTCGTGGTTCTCATATTGCTCTTGATGGGCAGGATTTAACGTTAGCAAGGAGATTTCAGACATGATGCGTGGTGCATTACTTTGGCTTATAGGATTGCCACTTCCGATCATCCTCATACTTTGGTTGCTCGGCTATCTTTCTTAAACAATTCCTCATTTAGCGCCGGCCGTCTGGCCGGCGTCTTGTTATCCATCTTCGGCTTGCCAGCTTGCGATGTGCTCGCAAGCGTGGAACAAATGTCGCCACGCGACGTTTCCCGCAGCATATGCAGCCATTTTCTAAAAGGAGTTTTCCCATGGCCTCTGTTTCCTCGAAGGTTCGCAAGGCGGTTGACGATGCGACCGAATCCAATCCCGATCTGCAGGCACAGGTGGCTGCGCTGCGGGAAGACATTGCGAACATCACGGCGACACTCGGCAAGATCGGCAAGAATAGAGCCCAGGATGCCCGGAGAAGCGCGGCAAGTTCGTTCGAATCCGCGAAAATGCGCGGCGAGGAGACCTTCGAAGACCTGCGGCTGCAGGCGCGTGAACTGGAAGACCAGATCGTCGAGACGGTGCGGGAAAAACCCTTGACCACACTCGCAGTCGCAGCCGGCGTGGGTTTCCTTCTCGCGCTTATCGCTCGCCGCTGACATGCTGAAGCTGCTGGCCCCACTTTTAACCAGCCTGGCGGCTGGAGAGGTCGGCTTGGTCGTCAGCCGAGCCAAACAGAGCGCCATCTTCGCCGCAATCATCGCGGTTCTGGTCACGATTGGCGCCGTTTTCCTGTTGGTGGCGGCGCAGATCAGCTTGGCAGAACATTACGGCCCGTTATATGCGGCCCTGATCATCGCGGGTTCAGCCTTTGGCCTCGCGATCATCGCGTATATTGCAATGAAAATCGCCTCTTCCTCGGCACGACGCCGCCAGGAAGAACGCGCCAAAGTAGATACATCGACCGTATTGACCATCGCGGCCCTGGCCGTGGCTCCAGCGCTGCTTCGTTCGAGAGCGTTGCTGATGCTCACGGTCCCGCTTGTAGCATTTGGTGGCCTGTCTCTCGCAGGCAAGAAGAAAAAGCGTCGCCCCCGCAACGACCCATCAGCCGGCGGCGGGATCTGACTGATCCCCGATCGGCATTGAGACGATTGCCTCTATGCCGGTCTCCGGATAGCTCAGCCGCACACTGCTCGACAGCACCTTATCCAAACTGCGTTCGATCAATTTCAAACCCAACCCTCGGGTGTTCGGCGCCGTTACGCGCGGGCCATTGGATTCCGTCCAGCGGATGACGATGCGCGACTCATGCAGCCCGACTTCCAGTTGCCAGACGATGCGCACATGACCGGTGGCGACCGACAGTGCGCCATGTTTTACGGCGTTGGTGGCAAGCTCATGCAAGGCGATCCCGAGCCCGAGGGCATGATCAGGAGGCAGCATGATATCTTCGCCCACGAGTTCAATCTGGCCAATATCGAAGATCGCGTAAGGCTCCACCTGTTTCGTGATGAGATCGACGAGACTGATCCCGCTCCACTCGCGATCCGACAACAATGTGTGAGCCTCAGAGATTGCGCGCAGACGGCCTGAGAAGGCTTCCATGAATTCTGCCGGATCGGATGTGCGGCTTAGCGTCTGCCTTGCCAGCGATTGCAGCATGGCGAGCGTGTTCTTGACCCGGTGATTGAGTTCACGCAGGAGAAAGCGCGTCTTTTCCGACGCCGTCTTGGTTTTGGTGATATCGATATTGACGCCGACAGCGACGACAGGCTTGCCGGACGAGTCACGCTCGAAAATGCGGCCGCGGCCAAGCAGCCACTGGCCCGACGAAGCGACGCGAAACTCGCCGACGTAATCCTGGTTCTGCGCCAGTGCCCGCGTGAAGGCCGACTTCATGGCAGGGAAATCGTCGGGATGCATGGCCCGAAACACATCCTCGCCGCTGACTGTACGATCCGAATCGAGTCCGAGCATTTCATAGGCCATGCGATTGCCTGTGAACCGGCCGTTTCGCAGATCCCAGACCCAGCTTCCGACATTTCCGACTTCGAGCGCCATGGCATTGCGATCGTCATCCCGATGCAGCGTAGCGACGCGCTCATCTCCCTGCCGCGAGTCACGCTTGAGCTCGATCAGTGACCCTGCCACCTTGGCGAGGCTTGCCAGTTGCTCCTGCTGCGCGGCGGTAAAGTCCGTCCGTGTTTCGTCCGACATGACGCTGACCGCGCCAATACATTCATCCGAGACGCAGATGGGCGCCACCGCAACGAATCTGAGGTGCGGCGCATGGGTAACGCAATGAAGCTCGGAAAAACGGACATCCTCTGCTGCATTGAGAATGACGAGACAACTGGCTTCAGGAATCGTCAAAGCCGCAGCTTCGAACGTCCACATGTTGGCGCGTCCAAGCGTTCCCCTATGCGCTAGAACCTTGCTCTGTCGTTCATCGACAAGCGAGATTTGAGCAGCCTTCGCGCCTGACGTGGTGAGCGCAAGTGCAGCGATGTTATCAAAATCCGTGTCGTTCTCGATTGCCAACGGCGTCAGGCTCGAAAGGACATCGAGCCGGGCAGGCTCGGACATTGCCTGAAAAAGGTTTTCTGAAATTGGCGGTGATTTCATATCTCTATGAGGCACTCCACACCCCGCTCCCCACACTAATCGTTACTACATCATGGTCCATCAACGCCACCCTTTAAGCATTGTTCCAGACGGGAACAAATAATCGGCCTCCCCGTTTTGGTTGAGTGTTCAATGATTTTGTTGGGCATAAAATGGAGAGACCCATGCTCGAAGCGAACGATATTCTCACCGATGCGGGATTGAGTAGGGAACAGAAAATTGCACGGCTCAAGGAACTTTTGAGCGAAGCAAGGGGCTTGCAAAGAGCGGCCACTGAGGGCGGCATGGACCCGGATGACGGTGTGACGCGCAACCTTCGCGATATTGAACTGGCTCTCGACCAATTGAATGCGGAGCAGCCGGAAGCCGGCGCTGCTACGCTTTAGCGATTGCAGCGTAACCGACGGCTAACTCGTTAGATGAACGGCCTCGGGATCGAAGACAGCCCTGACCATTTCGAGATTTGGAGCAGTGTTGTCTCGTCGAGCACTTCACAGCCGCGGTCAAGCCAGCGCAGGGCACCGCGACCTGCCAGTTTTTTCAAGGTTTTGTTGGTATGAACGATGGAAAGCCCTAACGTATCGGCGACATGTTGTTGCCGGAGCGGCATGACCAGCGTATCGCCTTTCACCAATCCGACGCTCTTGGCGCGTTGAAAAAGGAAGGCGAAGAGATAGGCCGCCCGCTCGAGCGCAGTACGCCTACCTACGCTCAGCAATATCTCATCCAGCATCTGCTCCTCGCGCGATGCTATCCATGTGATGTCGTAAGCAAGGCTCGGGAAGTTAGCAAATAAAGTCGGGAGCTTGTCACGCTGGAAAACACACAGGATCATCGGCGACAGTGCCTCGATCGAATGAGACATCTCCCGCATAAGCGATCCCTGTAAGCCGATCAGATCACCGGGAAGAACATAGTTGAGAATCTGCCGGCGGCCGTCCTCAAGCATCTTGTAGCGAAAGCCCCATCCGGATAGGACCGTGAAAAGATGCGCGCTGTTGGCCCCCTCGACAAGCACGGTGGTGCCGGTATCGGCCACGAGTTCGCCCGTCTTGAAGGTCGATAAAAAATCTATCTCATCCTTTTGATGCGGCTGCAGGTGCGCAAAACCCTGCAAAGGGCATTTGTCGCACGGGTATTGCCGTGCTGTCGATGCGGCTGTGTTCATGCCCATATCCCCGTTCGGATTTACGCTACCACGATGCCGGTAAATTGCGCGTGCGATCTTTGCAATCGGTATGTCTTAGTTAAATGACACATGTCATCACTCCGCTCATAACGGCTCCCCGAAAAGGAGCAAATGAGATGGAAATGACCGGCATGCGGATTCTGGTCCTGGAAGATGAATATCTGATAGGGTTGGATCTTGAACGCATAGCAGAAGAATGTGGGGCGCAGTCGGTACAACTTATTGCAACTGTTGGTGAATTGCAGGCTCAGATCGCCAACGAGACCGACTATGATCTGGCTATTCTTGAGGTTCAGGCGCGAGGAGTCTCGTCGCTTGATTCGGCTGCCGAAATGCAACGCCGCGGCCTGCCGATCGTTTTCACCACGGCCTATGACAGCCAGGCCAACGGTGTTCCAGGTTTTCCGGATATTCCCGTTGTCGCCAAGCCCTATGGAAAAGCGCAGATCCTCCAGGCAGTCGCCAAGGCGCTGGCCAATTCCCAGCACAATCCCGCCTCGCGCCGAAACGGCGCCTCAGGCGAATTTGTTTGATGTGACCTGCGTCGCGATTGAATCCGGCCCATAATCGACCTCGCCCTGAACTTCGAGAAGTTCCTGCAATCGCGTACGCGCACGGCTCACGCGGCTCTTGATCGTTCCGACCGCGCAACCGCAAATATCGGCTGCCTCCTCGTAGGAGAAGCCGGAGGCGCCGACGAGAATGATAGCTTCACGCTGATCGTCGGGGAGTTTGTCGAGGGCCTTGCGAAAATCCTGGAGGTCCAGCGATCCGTATTGCGCCGGATGGACCGAGAGCTGTTCGGTGAACGTGCCATCGGAATCCTGCACCTCACGGCCACGCTTGCGCATCTGGCTGTAGAATTCGTTGCGCAGGATGGTAAACAGCCAAGCCTTGATGTTGGTGCCGGGCTCAAAGGAGTCCTGCTTGGCCCAGGCCTTCATGATCGTATCCTGCACAAGGTCATCGGCCCTGTCGGGATTGCCAATGAGTGATACAGCGAATGCGCGCAGCTTTGGCAGCGACGCAATCAAGTCTCTCTTAAAATCAGTCGATTCGTGGACCATTCACCAGCCTGCTATTCAGGGGTTTGCGCGTGGTTGCGTTCAGCCTCGTCAAGCTTCTCGAGCAAGTCCAGAAAACGAGCCGGAATCTCTTCCTCCTGTACGGATGCATAAAGCGCACGTAGCTTCAATCCAATCTCAGTCTCGGCATTCCTTATATCGCGGCGACGGACCCGCGCTTTTTCAGGCGCGTCAATTGAGGATTTTCTTGCGTTCATTCGTAGGATCTTTGCTGTTGGCGCAGAGCGAATTCGGATTCATCCAATAAGTTAAGCACATTAGCAGTGATAATTCTTCACGAGAGGAAAAGTTCCGTTGTCGGGAACTTTTTTTTTGCGAATGTGTTTCTGTTCGTCGCTTATATCAGGCCGGCTCATCATATTCACCGGAGAACAGGGAACTCACTATGTCATTATCCACCCGGATAGCCCCACACTTGCCTTACCTTCGCCGATTTGCGCGTGCCATCACCGGCTCGCAGTCATCGGGCGATGCCTACGTCGCAGCGACCCTTGAAATTCTCATTGCCGACGTTTCCTTGTTCCCGAGTGCCGGGTCGGACCGTGTCAGCCTTTATAAGCTGCTGGTCAAACATTTTAATTCGGTCAATGTTCGCCCACTGGAACTGCAGTCGGAATATGGATGGGAAAAACATGCGGCCGCCAACCTCACGTCGATAGCGCCAAAGGCGCGCCAGGCTTTCCTGCTGATCAGTCTCGAAGGCTTCAGCAAGGCCGAGACCATGGAAATTCTCGATGTCGATGAGGGCGAACTCTACGAGCTTCTCGATGAGGCATCGGTCGGCATCTCCAAGCAAATTGCTACCGACATCCTCATTATTGAAGACGAACCGCTGATCGCCATGGATATCGAGCATATGGTTGACAGCCTCGGCCACCGCGTGGTCGGCATTGCCCGAACCAAAGACGAAGCCGTTTCGCTCTACGCTTCAACCAAGCCGAGCATGATTCTTGCCGATATTCAGTTGGCCGATGGAAGTTCGGGCATTGATGCCGTCAACAACATCCTCAGCCAGGATGCGGTTCCGGTCATTTTCATCACCGCATTCCCCGAACGTTTGTTGACCGGAGAGCGTCCCGAGCCGACGTTCCTTGTTACCAAGCCGTTCAACCCCGACATGGTCAAGGCGCTGATCACCCAGGCTCTCTTCTTCAAGGAAAGCAGCAAAGCTAAAGCATAACGACAACGCTACGCAGCAGGGAACCAAATCTCGTTCAATCCGTTACACCCCCGACGAGATAGGGAGAACGCTAAATGCTTTACTATGCTGTAATTTTTCTGATCATTGCGCTTGTCGCCGGTGCGTTGGGATTTGGTGGTATTGCCGGTGCTTCCGCCGGTATAGCTCAGATAATCTTTTACGTGTTCCTGGCACTGCTCTTGATCTCGCTTATCGCAAGCATCATCAGGCGCGCCTAAGTTTTGCCTGAGTAGCGCCAAAGCCGCCGGCCACAAGCCGGCGGTTTTCTTTTGCGTGACAGCTCCGAAAATCTCGTCCGAAAACTTGCGGGAACCGCAATTCCTGTAGTACTCACGGCTGCATGACACGTGAAGCGCGATTGTTCCGGCGAAAATTCGATCTTGCCTGGCTCGATGGCGCACCGATCAAATGGTCCAAGCTCGCCAAGCGCGTTCCCGCCGCGATCGTCGTCTACATTACCGCCCTCATTCTCCTCCGCCTTTCCCTCTCCCGCTTCATGGAAATCGACGAGGCGCAATTCGTCGGCGAAGTCTATCTCGCCTGGAATTACGGCAACTCTCATCCGCCCCTCTATAACTGGCTCGTTCGTCTGGCTTTGGAAATCACGCAGTGGAACTGGGTCTTTTCGGTTGCGCTAGTCAGGCTATCCCTCCTTGGTCTCTACCATTGGCTTTGCTTCGACGCCGCTCGCCGACTTGCGGGGGATCGCGCCGGTATTCTGGCAATCACCGCCTCGGCCTTCCTGCCTCAGATCGTCTGGATGTCGATCCAGACCACGGCTCATACGATTCTCGTCATGGTTGCTGCCATAGGCATCGTCCATGCCTTTGCCATAATAAGGGCGGGGCGCGGGGCGGTCGGTTTTGCCTGGTTCGGCTTTTGGGCCGCGGCAGGCGCCCTTGCGAAGTATAATTTCTTTATATTCCTTGTCAGTTTTCTGATCGCGGCCGCTCTGACCCCCGGTATTCGCCGCCAGCTGTTCCGGCGCCAAATCTGGCTGTCAGCGGCCATTTTTGTCGTAAGTTTTGCCCCGGTCGTCATTGCCTCGCTGCGCGCTCCTCTGTCGGCAACCGCCGGGCGGATGGAAAAGCTGGCGAGTTCGATCGATTACCTGTTGGTGTTCGATGTGCCGCACCTCGGGATCGACGGATTGCTGAGCCTCGGCATGTCCACGGCGCTGTGGGCGGGGCCGGCCCTTGTCATCTTCATCATCGGCAGAACCCGTGATCATCCGCGTCCCGCACCCGACGGCGATGCGGAGGTGCGCGTCCTGCTCCTGCGCACGGTGCTGATCGGTCTCGCCGCCTTCGCAACGCTGGTGCTTGCCGGCGATTATCATTCGGTGGCCGAGCGATACATGGCGCCGATCCTGGCGCCGACCGCTATCCTGCTTGCGCTCTACCTGCCGCAGGTTCTGGGAGCCCGCAACCTTCTTGCGATTGCCGGTTTCGTCTACATCCTTGCGCCAGTCGCCGTCGCATATATCGCCTTGTTTGAAACGCCCCGCTTCACCTTTCCGTTTGATGCGGTAGCCCTTTCCATCCGCGCGCAGGATCCAACACCAGCGCGCATTATCTCAAACCGGCAAGATGATGCCGCCAATGTTGCGGTGCAACTGCATTGGCCGCCGGAACAAGGGTCGGCGAAAGATGTCGTCCTGGTCTGGCATGGGGATGAACCCGCACCGTCTTCTGCAGACCTTCCAGCCGATGCCATGCTCCTCGGGCCTGCCGTGCGGGTCACTGCGCCGGTCAGGAACTTCAGCGGTCAGCTCCGAACCTTTAATTTCCAGCGTTATTCAGTCGCGCCACAGACCCAGGTTCCGAATAGCGGCGGATAAGCCAGAACACGCCGACTGTATCGAGGAAGGCGACCGCAGCCCGGTCGAAGAACCCGTACTTGGAAACACCCGAGCGCCGGGGCCGATCCTCAACATCCACCTCGACGACCGGCAGCCCCGCCCGGCGGGTCAGGGCCGGCAGGAAACGATGCATATTGTCGAAATATGGCAGACCCTGCGCAAGGTCCCGCGGCAGGACCTTGAAACCACAGGCTGTGTCCTTGCAGTCGTCCTTCAGCAAACGCCGGCGCACGAAATTGGCAAATTTGGAGGTGAGGAGTTTCACAACGCCATCATTGCGCCGTTTGCGAATACCGGCAAAAAGAGCCGGCTCCGCGTTGGAAATGCGCGGCCAGAGCCGGGCCAGATCCTTCGGGTCGTTTTGGCCGTCACCGTCGAGGGTTGCGACCCACCGACCGGAGGCTGCGCGAAATCCCGTGACAAGCGCCCGCGACTTCCCGGTGCGCCTTTCGTGGCGCAGCGCATAGGCGCGGTTCCCCGCCGCCAGCGCCTCTTCAGCCGAACCGTCCGAGGATCCATCATCAATGACGATGATCTCATAATCCGGTCCGCTCGCCAGCGCCGCGTCAATCTCCTTGATCAGCGCGCCGATGTTTCCGGCTTCATTGTGCACAGGAATGATAATTGTCAGATCAGTCATCACGCGAGCCATTGTGGACCGGCGAGCACGTTCAGCGAACCGCGTCGGTGGCATTCACATAGAGTGTTTCCCTTGCGATGAGAAGCGGTTACGTGACTTCTTCTATGCCGGCCCCGCCGACGCCGGCGCATCGCCGCAATTCCGCCATGCCTTTTTTGCTACAAAATGCGCAGCTTTCGACGCGGCTGGTTTATGGTTAATACTTCATTAATCGAAGTCTCCCTAGAGTCGGGAACAAACCATACGCATGTTCCGGTCCGAGAATGATTTTTGAGGCATCAAAGGCAGTTTTCCACCCGCGCAGGCTTGGCCTGACGTGTTCGGCGCTTTTTGCCTTCGCGCTCTGCTGCACCGCGCCTGCCCGCGGCCAGGAGACCCCACCAGCTCCGACGTCGCCGGCCGCCGAGTCGCTCGACGCGCGGCGGCTTCAGTCGCTCAAGGAGCTTGAGGATCTCACCAGCCAGATCTCGCTTTCCTCGGAACGCGTCACGGCCCTCGACAATGAAATTGCCGGGCTGAAGAAGGACCAGACGACAATCACCGCGGCGTTGATTCAGTCAGCGCAAACCGAGAAGAAGCTGACACAGGACATAGCGGGCTTCACCAACAAGCTGGCCGATCTGCGCGGTCAGGAAGACAGCGTGCGCACCTCATTGAGACAGCGGCGTGGCGCGCTGGCGGAAGTGCTTGCAGCACTCCAGCGCATGGGCCTCAGCCCCCCGCCAGCCCTGCTCGTTCGTCCCGATGATGCCCTCGCCTCGGTTCGAAGCGCCGTCCTGCTTGGCGCTGTTGTCCCGGAAATGCGCCAGCAGACCGAAGTCCTTATCGCCGACCTGAAAGAACTCGACCGGGTGAAAAACTCGATTGCGGAAGAGCAGACGCGCCTGACAGCTGCTCTTTCAAGCCAGGCCGAGGAAAAGAAGCGGCTCGACCTTCTGCTGGCGGAAAAGCAGAAGTTGCAGACGACGTCCGAAGAAACACGCATGGCCGAACAGGCAAGGTCGGAGGAACTGGCGAAGCGCGCGACATCGCTGCGCGATCTCATTGCCTCGCTTGAAAAGGACATGCAGGAGGTCCAGAAAGCCGCCAGCGCCGCCAGCGCCCAGGAACAGCAGAAGCTCCAGGCAAGCCAACAGCGCGCCGACGATTTTGCCGCCAACCAGAACCGCCTTTCGGCCCAGGTCAACTTTGCGTCTTTAAAAAGCCATCTGGCCCTGCCAGCAGCGGGGAAACTTGTTAAGCATTTTGGCGATGACGATGGCCTTGGCGGCGTCCTGCAAGGTGACACGCTCGAGACCCTCCCGGGGGCGACCATAACGGCGCCGATGGACGCTGTCGTCCTTTATGCCGGCGCATTTCGTTCCTATGGTCAGCTCTTGATACTTGATGCCGGGAATGGATATCATGTCGTCTTGGCGGGCATGAAAAAAATCAATGTCTCCCAAAATCAGTTTGTTCTGGCGGGAGAACCGGTCGGTGTGATGAACGAGCAACTAGTTGCCAGTACGGCACCCGTTCCGATGGGAAATGGAGCTCCAATGCTTTACATTGAGTTCCGAAAGGATACAAAACCTATTAATCCCGCCCCCTGGTGGGCGGATCGGCTTGCTGGAAGGACCGCAAATGATACGTAGGCTAACGCTTCTCATGGCTGGCGCACTGATGGGCGCAACAGCGATGGTCGTTGTGCAGGGTGCTCTGCCCACAACCGCTGCAGAAGCTGCGGGCACCGACACCTACAAACAGCTTTCAATTTTTGGTGATATCTTCGAGCGTGTGCGCGCCCAATATGTCACTCCGCCGGATGACAAGAAGCTCGTCGAAAGCGCCATCAACGGCATGCTGACCTCGCTTGACCCGCATTCATCCTACATGAATGCCGAACAGGCGCAGGACATGCGCGTTCAGACCAAGGGCGAATTCGGCGGCCTCGGCATCGAGGTCACCATGGAGAACGAACTCGTAAAGGTTATCGCCCCCATCGAGGACACCCCGGCCGCCAAGGCTGGCGTTCTTGCCGGCGATTATATCTCGCAGATTGACGGTACTGATGTTCGCGGCCTGACGCTGACCGACGCGGTCGACAAGATGCGCGGCGAAGTGAACACGCCTATCGAACTGACCCTCATCCGCCAAGGCGCCGACAAGCCGATCAAGCTCACGATCGTCCGCGACGTGGTCAAGGTGAAGGCGGTCAAATACCGTGTTGAGAACGATGTCGGCTATGTCCGCGTCATCTCGTTCACCGAGCAGACCTTCGATGACTTGCAGAAGGCGATCAAGGACATCCAGAGCAAGGTTCCGAACGACAAGCTGAAGGGCTTCGTCCTCGACCTGCGCCTCAACCCGGGCGGCCTGCTCGATCAGGCTGTTGCGGTCTCCGATGCCTTCCTCGACAAGGGAGAGGTGGTCTCGACCCGTGGCCGCGATCCACAGGATATCACCCGGTTTGATGCCCGCCCGGGCGATCTCACCAACGGCAAGCCGCTTATCGTTCTCATCAACGGCGGTTCGGCAAGCGCGTCCGAGATCGTCGCCGGTGCGTTGCAGGACCACCGTCGCGGCACCGTGCTCGGCACCCGCTCGTTCGGCAAGGGTTCGGTCCAGACCATCATCCCGCTCGGCGAAAATGGCGCGCTACGCTTGACGACGGCGCTGTATTACACGCCGGCCGGCAAGTCGATCCAGGGCAAGGGCATCGTTCCCGATATCGCCGTCGAGCAACCGCTGCCCGACGAACTCAAGGGCCAGGATATCACCCGCGGTGAATCCGATCTCAAGGGCCATATCAAGGGCGTGCAGGAAGATGCCGAAGGTTCGGGCTCCATCGCCTATGTGCCGCCGGATCCGAAGGACGACCTTCAGCTGATCCAGGCGCTGAAGCTCCTGCGCGGCGAACAGGCCAATGCGGCCTTCCCGGCCGACCCCAAGAAGGGCGTGCCAAACTGATATGACGACATATGGGGCCAGGCGATCAGCAAGCAGTCTGGCCCCATATTCTCACCGCCAATATTTACTCTCTTTCCTCCATCTCTCCGGCCCTCACGCGTGAACGTCGACCTCAACCGGCCGCTGGGAAAAAACAGCAAACGGCCAAGACAATCCGGCAATCTAACACCAGGACGCTGGCTACCGCCTCTCTTGGTAGCCACCTGTATCGTCGGACTATCTTCCCTGATTTCGTTCACCAGCCATCAGGGCTTCCGCAATCCCGCGCCGGAACCCGAGAAGCCGCAAGTCGCTGAGGCACCTCCGCCGCCCGTCCCGCCAAGTGCTGCTCCGGCGCCGCCGCAGACTGCGAACAATCTTCCCGGCAAGGTCATCTCCCCCGAAGGAGGGCCGAAGGTGATCGTGGTCGGTGATCCGAACAAGCGCACGCAGGACCCGCGCACGGCACACATTCCCGAACAGGACTTGATCGAGCAGTCGCCGCAAGGCCTGCTCCCGACTATCGCGCCTGACGGCAGGCGTCCGCTCGACGTCTATGCCAGGCCCTGGTCAGGTGCACGCGGCGCACGTGTCGCAATCGTGATCGGCGGGCTCGGGCTTTCGCAGACCGGTTCGCAGAATGCCATTCGCGCATTGCCCGGTGAGGTGACTTTGGCCTTCTCGCCAGAGGGCAACAGCCTCAGCCGGTGGATGCAGGCGGCCCGCCAGGACGGCCATGAAATCCTGATGCAGATCCCGCTCGAACCCTTCGACTATCCGCGCGTCAATCCCGGCCGCAACACGCTGACGGTGGATGCAGCGGCGCCGGCGACGCTTGAAAACCTGCACAAGACGATGGGGCGTATTACCAATTATACCGGCGTTATGAACTATATGGGCGCTCGCTTCACCGCCGACGCCAACGCCATGACGCCTGTCATCCAGGATGTGGCGAGGCGCGGCCTGCTTTACCTCGACGATGGCACATCGGCGCGCAGCACGGCTGACGCGATCGCAGGACAGCAGGGCGCGCCTTTCGCGGCATCCGATGTCCTTATCGATGCGTCGCAGGATCGTGGCAGCATCTTGAAAAAGCTCGATGAACTCGAGCGCATCGCCCGTGCCAAGGGCAGCGCCATCGCCACCGGTTCTGCCTTCGATGTCACGGTTGAGGCGGTAACGTCATGGGTCAATGAAGCCAAGGCACGCGGCATCGAGATCGTTCCCATCTCGGCCCTTGTCCGCGATCCCCAAAACGGCTAGCAGGGCGGCAGCAAGCATTTGGAGATTTCGCCATGAGCAAGAAGCCGGTTGATCCACAATCCCTGCCTTACCGGCCCTGTGTCGGCATCATGGTTCTCAACAGGGAGGGCCTCGTCTGGGCTGGCCATCGCATCATGATACCGGGCGATGAAATGGATGGTGCAACGCAACTCTGGCAGATGCCGCAAGGCGGCATCGATAAGGGCGAGGAGCCGGAGCCCGCTGCCCTGCGCGAACTCTACGAAGAAACCGGCATGAAGAGCGTTTCATTGCTGGCGGAAGCGCCGCACTGGATCAATTACGAACTGCCGCAGCATCTCGTCGGCCTCGCGCTCAAGGGCAAGTACCGCGGGCAGACGCAGAAGTGGTTCGCCTACCGCTTTGAAGGTGACGCAAGCGAAATTGCCATCAACCCGCCTCCGGGCGGCCATACCGCCGAATTCGATGAATGGGCCTGGAAACCCATGACGCAATTGCCCGATCTCATCGTGCCTTTCAAGCGCAAGGTCTATGAAGAGGTCGTTGCCGCATTCCGGCATCTGGCCGCCTAGGATCCCTAAAGAAAAAGCGGGCACTTGGCCCGCTTCTACACTTACAAATCGAAGCGGATACCGCCTCAGGCGGCTTTGATGGCTTCCTCGAGCGTCGTCAGCTGGCCCAGAAGATCTTCCAGGCGGGCGCGTTCTTCGCGCGTCGTCGCATCCTCGAAATCTTCCTTCGCGTCCTTGATCCGGCGCTGCAATTCATCGGCCTTTATATCGGTGACGTGCACCGCCGACTCCGCGAGGAGGGTGCATCCATCGGGCGTCACATCAACGAAACCGCCAAAGACAACATAGCTGTCCGGCTTGCCGTCCGCCATCTTTACGGTGACAACGCCGGGCTTCACGGTTGCCATCAGCGGCGCATGGTGCGCCATCACGGTCATGTAGCCTTCCGTGCCCGGGACCACGACTTCAATGACCTGTTCCGAAAGAAGCAGGCGCTCTGGCGATACGAGTTCGAACTGGAAGGCTTCTGCCATGATATTCACTCAATTCCCGTGGTCTTGATCGAGATGGACAAGGGCGGGCCGGAGCCCGCCATCAGTCTCTGGATCAGGCAGCTTCCGCTGCCAGGCGCTGTGCCTTCTCGATGGCTTCGTCGATCGAGCCAACCATATAGAAGGCAGCTTCCGGCAGGTGATCGTAGTCGCCGTTGCAAAGGCCCTTGAAGCCCTTGATCGTGTCGGCGAGATCGACCAGCTTGCCCGGCGAACCGGTGAAGACTTCAGCAACGAAGAACGGCTGCGACAGGAAGCGCTCGATCTTGCGGGCGCGGGCAACAACCAACTTGTCGTCTTCGGAAAGTTCGTCCATGCCAAGGATGGCGATGATGTCCTGGAGCGACTTGTAGCGCTGCAGGATCGACTGAACCTGACGAGCAGTCTGGTAGTGCTCTTCGCCGACGATGATCGGATCGAGCATGCGCGATGTCGAGTCGAGCGGATCCACGGCCGGGTAGATACCCTTTTCCGAGATGGCGCGGTTAAGAACCGTCGTCGCATCAAGGTGGGCGAAGGATGTTGCCGGCGCCGGGTCGGTCAAATCGTCGGCGGGGACGTAAATCGCCTGAACCGACGTGATCGAGCCCTTGTGGGTCGTGGTAATGCGTTCCTGCATCGCGCCCATGTCGGTCGCAAGCGTCGGCTGGTAACCCACGGCGGACGGGATACGTCCGAGCAGGGCCGACACTTCAGAACCCGCCTGGGTGAAGCGGAAGATGTTGTCCACGAAGAACAGAACGTCCTGGCCCTGGTCGCGGAAATGCTCGGCCACGGTCAGTCCCGAAAGGGCGACGCGGGCGCGCGCACCTGGCGGCTCGTTCATCTGGCCATAGACCAGCGCGGCCTTGGAGCCGGCACCGCCGCCTTCCTTGTTCACGCCGGATTCGATCATTTCGTGGTAAAGGTCGTTGCCTTCACGCGTGCGCTCGCCAACGCCGGCGAACACCGAATAACCACCGTGCGCCTTGGCGACGTTGTTGATCAGTTCCATGATGAGAACGGTCTTGCCGACGCCTGCACCGCCGAAGAGGCCGATCTTGCCGCCGCGAGCATAGGGAGCGAGGAGATCGACAACCTTGATGCCCGTCACGAGGATCTGGGCTTCGGTCGACTGCTCGACATATTCCGGTGCCGACTGGTGGATGGCGCGGGTCACCTTGGTGTTGATGGGACCTGCTTCATCGACGGGTTCGCCGATGACGTTCATGATACGGCCGAGCGTCTCGTCGCCGACGGGAACCATGATCGGCGAACCGGTGTCATAGACCGGCTGGCCGCGGACGAGACCTTCGGTCGAGTCCATGGCGATCGTGCGAACGGTGTTTTCGCCGAGGTGCTGCGCCACTTCGAGAACCAGGCGGTTGCCGAGGTTGTCGGTTTCGAGCGCGTTGAGGATCAATGGAAGATTGCCATCTTCAAACGCAACGTCGACGACGGCGCCAATGACCTGGCTGACGCGGCCGGCTGCGCCGCTGGCCTTCAGTGTCGCCTTCGGTGCGGCGGCCTTGGGAGCAGCTGTCTTTGCTGCAGGCTTAGCAGCGGCTTCCGCCTTTGCGGCCGCCGCCTTTGGTGCAGCTGCCTTTGCGGGCTTAGCTGCTGACGCAGCCGGCTTGGCTGCGGGTGTCTTCGGGGTCGCTGCTTTTGCCATCGATCCTTACCTTCGCGATTAGAGCGCTTCCGCGCCCGAAATGATTTCGATCAGTTCCTTGGTGATCTGGGCCTGACGCTGGCGGTTGTACGACATCGTCAGCTTGTTGATCATGTCGCCGGCATTGCGGGTTGCATTGTCCATGGCGGACATGCGCGCACCCTGCTCCGACGCCGCGTTTTCAAGGAGAGCGCGGAAAACCTGGACGGAAATATTGCGCGGAATGAGGTCACCCAGAATGGATGCCGGATCCGGCTCATATTCGTAGACTGCGTCGCCTGCGCTTTCCGGTTCAACTTCGCTGATGGAGTTGGCCGGTATGAGCTGCTGGGCGGTCGGGATCTGGGCGATCACCGACTTGAATTCCGAGTAGAACAGCGTTGCCACATCGAAGCCGCCCTCGTTGTAGAGCGCGATGATCTTGTGGCCGATTGCATCGGCATTGGCAAAGCCGACCTGCTTCACTTCGCGAAGATCGACGTGGTCGATGATATGGCGACCGAGATCACGGCGTAGAATGTCAGCGCCCTTCTTGCCGACCGTCAGGATCTTGACGGTCTTTCCGTCGGCGATCAACCGGCGGGCATGATCACGCGCCAGACGCACGATCTGCGCATTGAAGCCGCCACAAAGGCCGCGTTCGGAAGTGCACACGACGAGCAGATGCACATCATCCTTGCCGGTTCCGCTCATCAGCACTGGCGCATCGGCGCCGTCGACGTTGGAGGCGATGTTCGCCAGCACCGCAGCCATGCGCTGCGAGTAGGGGCGAGCCGCCAACGCAGCGTCCTGCGCACGACGCAGCTTCGCCGCAGCGACCATCTGCATCGCCTTGGTGATCTTCTGCGTCGCCTTGACCGAGGCGATCCGGTTTCTCAGATCCTTTAACGAAGGCATCCGTTCATCCCGTCAATGAAGTTTAAGCGAAAGACTTGGCAAAGGCGTCGACTGCTGCCTTGAGCTTGCCCTTGGTGTCGTCGCTGATCTGCTTCTCCTTGGCGATCGTCTCGAGAATGTCCTTGTTCTCGGTACGCAGCCAGGTGAGGAGGCCGTGCTCGAACTTGCCGACCTGATTGACGGCAAGCTTGTCGAGATAGCCATTGACGCCGGCAAAGATCACCGCAACCTGCTCTTCCGTCTTCAGCGGCGAGAACTGCGGCTGCTTCAGGAGTTCGGTCAGGCGTGCACCGCGATTTAGAAGGCGCTGCGTCGAAGCATCGAGGTCGGAGCCGAACTGCGCGAACGCCGCCATTTCGCGGTACTGCGCAAGCTCACCCTTGATCGAACCTGCAACCTGCTTCATCGCCTTGATCTGTGCGGCCGAACCAACGCGGGAAACCGAGAGGCCGACGTTAACGGCCGGACGGATACCCTGGTAGAAGAGGTTCGTTTCGAGGAAGATCTGGCCGTCGGTGATCGAGATCACGTTGGTCGGAATATAAGCCGAAACGTCGTTCGCCTGGGTCTCGATGACGGGGAGCGCGGTCAGCGAACCGGCACCGTTTTCGTCATTGAGCTTGGCCGAACGCTCGAGCAGGCGGGAGTGGAGATAGAAAACGTCGCCGGGATATGCTTCGCGGCCCGGCGGGCGGCGCAGCAGCAGCGACATCTGGCGGTAGGCGACAGCCTGCTTTGACAGATCGTCATAGCCGATCAGCGCGTGCATGCCATTGTCGCGGAAGTATTCGCCCATCGTGCAGCCCGCAAATGGAGCGAGGTACTGCATCGGTGCCGGATCGGAGGCAGTTGCAGCAACGACGATCGAATATTCGAGAGCGCCACGCTCTTCGAGGATCTTCACGAACTGCGCAACAGTCGAACGCTTCTGACCGATGGCGACATAGACGCAATAGAGCTTGTCGGTCTCATTGCCGGCATCGTGAGCCGGCTTCTGATTAAGGAACGTGTCGAGAATGATCGCGGTCTTGCCGGTCTGGCGGTCGCCGATGACGAGCTCGCGCTGGCCGCGACCAACCGGGATCAGGGCATCGATGGCCTTGAGGCCGGTCGACATCGGCTCATGCACCGACTTGCGCGGGATGATGCCCGGCGCCTTGACGTCGACGCGGGAACGCTGCGTCGCCTTGATCGGACCCTTGCCGTCGATCGGATTGCCGAGCGCGTCAACAACGCGGCCGAGCAGTTCCTTGCCGACGGGAACGTCAACGATGGCGCCGGTACGCTTGACGGTGTCGCCTTCCTTGATGTCACGGTCGGAACCGAAAATAACGACGCCGACATTGTCGCTTTCAAGGTTCAGGGCCATGCCACGGGTGCCGCCCGGGAACTCGACCATCTCACCGGCCTGAACATTGTCCAGACCATAGACGCGGGCGATACCGTCACCGACGGACAGAACCTGGCCGACTTCGGAGACTTCTGCCTCCTGGCCGAAATTCTCGATTTGCTTTTTCAGGATTGCGGAAATTTCCGCGGCGCGGATGTCCATCAGCCGACCTCTTTCAGTGCAAGCTTAAGCGAAGAAAGTTTTGTGCGAAGTGAAGTGTCGATCTGGCGCGACCCCATCTTGACGACGAGGCCTCCGAGGATCGACGGATCAACGGTGACATTGATTGTCACGTCCTTGCCGGCGACGCTTTTCAGCGTGGCCTTCAATTCATTTTCCTGCGCTGCCGTAAGGGCATGCGCGGAAGTAACGTCCGCCGCGATTTCGCCGCGATGGGCGGCGGCAATCTGGCGGAACGACTGGATCATGGATGGTACGGCGAAGAGGCGGCGATTTTGCGCGGCGACGCGCAAGAAATTGCCAACCAGCCCGCCGATCTTGGCCTCGGCCAGGATCGCGGAGATCGCGCGCACCTGATCGCCGGACGAGAATACCGGGCTTGCTACCAGGCGCTTCAGATCGGGACTGCCATTGACCAGAGCCTCGAAGCGATCGAGATTCTTTTCGACCTCGGCAAGCGAATTCGCTTCCAGCGCAAGTTCGAACAACGAACCCGCGTAACGCTGGGCAACACCGGAAATGAGCGACGTAGTTTCTGCCACGAACGACAAGCTCTCTGGTTTGAAGCCAAAAATCAGGAAACCGGAAGGAAGTTTTCGGTCAAATCTTTGGCATTATTGATTTTTTTACCGCCTTGGGTGAAGCCCTGAAGCTGCCTTAGACGTGATTTGAATGCCGTCTAGCATAGGAAGACAGGACTCGCAACACGCGAATCCGCTAAATGAGGAGGCAGAATCGCCGCAGCTTCAGATAATTATGAGTAACCAATTCCACTAATGCTCGGCGGCTCAGGCGACAAAGCCGAAGGCAAATAGAAGCGGACCCGCCGCAAGCAGCAGTTCCATGACGACCCAGGCCCAGTTGTACGGCTTGTTGCCGCCGTCGGACATCATCGAAATCAGCCGGCCGAAGACCGTGAAGCCCCATGAAACGCCGAGCGCGATCCAGAGAAAAGGTTGTGCAAATACAAGGGCGCTAAGTCCAAGTCCGAGGTAGAATCCGGCGAATGTCGCACGGATCTCGGAAAGGGCCTCGGGGCGCTCCGGCTTCGTCTGCAAGCGCATTATCCTCATGGCAACGCGCGGCGCAAAGAACAGGACCAGCCCGAAGACGACGGTGATGGCCGCCGACAGCCATGCCATCCATTCGCCCTGACTTGCCGGCCAATAGAGTTCCATGATCCCCTGCCCCTTCCGCCGAAGCGTTAACCGCGATGCAGATCTTATAGAAAGCTTTGCGGATCGATATCAACCTGCACCCGCGTCGATCCCCGTTCTTTTGGCCCTTCAGCCAGCATGACGCGGATGAAGCCCTGAATATCCGATTTGCGCGTGCCGTGGACGAGGAGACGGAAACGATGCCGCCCGCGCACAAGGGCAAGCGGCGCCTCCGCCGGTCCGAGGACGCTGATCTGATCCGATGCCGGTGCTGCCCTGCGCAAGGCCCGCGCATGCGTCTCCGCTTCCTGGCGCGTCGCTGCCGAAATGATGAGCGAGCCGAGCCGGCCGAAGGGCGGCAGGCTTGAGCGTTCGCGCTCTTCGATCTCCCGCTCGTAAAAGGCTTTTGCATCGCCCGAAACGATGGCGCGCATCACCGGATGATCCGGCTGGTAGGTCTGCAAAAGGCCGAGGCTCTTCTTGCCCGTGCGTCCCGCGCGGCCTGTCACCTGGCTCAACAGCTGGAACGTGCGCTCGGCGGCGCGGGGGTCGCCATTGGCAAGCCCGAGATCGGCGTCGACGACGCCGACCAGGGTCATGTTCGGGAAATTGTGCCCCTTGGCAACGAGCTGCGTGCCGATGACGATGTCGGCCTCACCCTTGGCGATCGCGTCGAGCTCAAGCCGCAGGCGCTTGACCCCCATGAGATCGGATGAGAGCACGATGATGCGGGCATCCGGAAAGGTCTTTTCCACTTCCTCGGCGATCCGCTCGACGCCCGGCCCGCAGGCAACGAGGTGATCGAGCGTTCCGCAGGAGGGACAAGCTTCCGGGCGCGCCTCATGGTGTCCGCATTGGTGGCAGACGAGTTGGCCGCGAAAGCGGTGCTCGACCAGCCAGCTCGAACAATCCGGGCACTGGAAGCGGTGGCCGCACACCCGGCAGAGCGTCAACGGTGCATAGCCTCGCCGGTTGAGGAAGAGCAGCGACTGTTCCTTGCGCTGCAATGTCTGATTGACCGCTTCGACGAGCGCGGGCGAGAGAAACCCGCCCGGTCGTGGCGGCGACCTGCGCATGTCGATGGACTTCAGATCCGGCATTGCTGCCTCGGCATAGCGCCCGGAAAGGCGGATGCGGTTGTACCGGCCCTGATTGGCGTTGACCTGGCTTTCGATCGACGGCGTGGCCGATGCAAGTACGACCGGGAAGCCGCCGATATGGCCGCGCACCACTGCCATGTCGCGGGCATTGTAGCAGACGCGATCTTCCTGCTTGTAGGCGGGATCGTGCTCCTCGTCGACGACGATCAGCCCCAGTTCCTGGAATGGCAGGAACAACGCTGACCGCGCGCCGGCAACGACACGCACCTGGCCCTCCATGACCTGTCGCCAGACCCGCTCGCGCATGCGCGGCGCAAGATCGGAATGCCACTCGGCCGGCTTGGTGCCGAAGCGATCATGGAAGCGATCGAGAAACTGCTGCGTCAGCGCAATTTCCGGAAGCAGGATCAGGACCTGCTTGCCTTGCTCGATGGCTTTGGCCACCGCCTCGAAATAGACTTCGGTCTTGCCGGAGCCGGTCACACCGTCAAGCAGCGACACCGAGAAACTTGCGGACGCCACGGCTTCAACGAGTTGATCCGCCGCCTCGCTTTGATCGCCCGAAAGCGACGCCTTGGCATAGTCGACATCGGGAGCGGCAACGACGGGGCGCGCCGGGATCATGACCTGTTCGAATACGCCTTGCGCCACCAGACCGTCGATTACGGTTGCCGAGACGCCTGCCGCGTGGGCAAGCCCCGTGCGCGTCCATGCCATGCCGCCTTCAGCAAGCTCGAGCACGCGGGCCCGGGCCCCGGTCATGCGGTCAGGTTCACGGCCGGCAAAGCGCAAGCCCGGCACAGGCGGCTCGGGATCGAAAGCCGCGGGCACGCGCAGCACCATGCGCGCCACCATGCCGGGTGGGGACAGTGTATAATCGGCGGCCCAGCGCATGAAGCGCAGCATGCCGTCGTCCACGGGCGGACAATCGAAAAGCTCGGATATGGGCCGCAGTTTCTTCGCATCGATGCTGTCAGTCGTGCCGTCCGTGACGATGCCTGCAACTTCGCGCGGACCGAGCGGCACCCGGACGATTGACCCGGCCCTGACGTCCATTCCGTCGGGGACGGCATAGCTGTAGGGCCGCTCTGCCGGCATCGGCACAAGCACGGGAACGGTTTTTTGCGGGATGAACGAATCCTGACTCATATATACGTGACCTTGGCGCGCCTTTCGGATAAAGAAAAGTCACTTTCCGGGAGATAGAATTGATCTCTCATTTAGACACCCGCATATCAGGAAGGAATGTTCCCATGAAATTCTTTGTCGATACCGCCGACGTGAAGGAAATCCGCGAGCTCAACGATCTCGGATTGCTCGATGGCGTAACCACCAATCCTTCGCTGATCCTCAAGTCCGGTGGCAGCATCATCGAAGTGACCAAGGAAATTTGCAGCATCGTCAACGGCCCGGTATCCGCCGAGGTCGCGGCAACCGAGTATGAGCAGATGATGAAGGAGGCCGCAGTCCTCTCCCGCATCGCCGACAACATCTGCATCAAGGTCCCGCTTACCCTCGATGGCCTCAAGGCCTGCAAGGCCCTGCGCTCGGATGGCCACCTCGTCAATGTGACGCTGTGCTTCTCCGCCAACCAGGCACTTCTTGCCGCCAAGGCCGGCGCCACGTTCATCTCGCCATTCATTGGCCGCATCGACGATACCGGCATCAATGGAATGGAACTGATTTCCGAGATCCGAACCATCTACGACAATTACGATTACCAGACGCAGATCCTTGCCGCCTCGATCCGCACCGTGAACCATGTCAAGGAAGCGGCTCTAATCGGTGCCGACGTCGCGACGGTTCCGCCAGCAACTCTGAAGGCATTGGTCAAGCACCCGCTGACCGACAAGGGCCTTGAGACTTTCCTTGCCGATTGGAAGAAGACGGGCCAGTCGATCGCCTGATCAGTCGCATTTTCAATGACGCCCGCCTGTTGCAAGACCGGCGGGCGTTTTCTTATGCTCGTGCGCGGCGCGCATCCGGCTAGGGGCAGGACTCATGAACGGTACGCCCGGCCGTCGCCGAGCGAGGTCATGCGCAGTATGACTATTGGTTCTTCGTCAGATCCTGGGCAACGCTGAGCTGAATCGCCTGCGCAACTTCCGCCGCCGCACGATTATATGCATCGCGATAAGCTCGCTGAACGGCGAACTGCTGTCTTGGCGCATCGTAGCCCGCATTTACAAGACGGCTGCCGCGGCCGATGACCTGACCGTCCGACACGCGCGTCAGAACGTAGTTGCCAGTCATGCGAATGGAGCCTGCGGTCGGCTGGCCCGATTTATCATTGGTCGCATTCTGGATCAGCGCCAGCGAAATGTTCTGGGATGCTATGGCGAGTTGGAGCGTATAGGCGACATGCGTCGGCTCGCCCGCACCGCCACCGAAGAGGAAGATCAGGTTGTTGCGTACTTCCTGGGTGACGCGATCGCCCGCCGGATTGACCGACACGGTCGCGAGCCGGGAGCGGACGCTGCCCGAGACGCCGGCGGCCGTGCTGCCGACCGGACCGGGATCGGAGTAGAGCGGCCGCACCTGGCAACCGCCTGCAATCAATGCCAAGCCGAGAACGCAGAAGGGAAGCAGCCGCTTGACGACGGAACCCGGCTGAAAACGATCAGGCAACGACATTGATGATCCTCTGCGGTACGATAATGACCTTCTTCGGTGAATTGCCATTCAGCGCGGCCTTGACGAAATCAAGCGCGAGGGTGGCCTTTTCGACCGCCAATTGATCCGCATCGCGGGCAATTGTCAAATCGCCGCGCTTCTTGCCATTGATCTGAACCGGCATGGTCACATCGTTCTCGACGATCAACGTCTCGTTGTATGACGGCCACGGTTGATGAGCCACAAGATCTGCGCCGCCGAGTGCCTTCCAGCACTCCTCGGCAAGGTGCGGCATCATCGGCGCTATCATTGCAATCAACATGGTCGTCGCTTCGCGGCTTGCTGCGATCGTCACCATGTCAGCCCCGCCCGCCGCCACCTTCTGCAGATAAGGCGCCAAGGTGTTGACGAGCTCGTAAAGGCGCGCGACGGCCTTGTTGAAGTTCAGCTTCTCAATATCTTCTCCGACAGCCTTGACAGTCCGGTGCGCCGCTTTCGAAATCGCCAAAGCCTCGCCTTCGGTCGCGGCTGCGGCATCGACCGTCTTCAACGTCTCGGCCGCTTCCGAAATCAGGCGCCAGACGCGCTGAACGAAGCGATGCGCGCCCTCGACGCCGGATTCGGTCCAGATTACGTCGCGTTCCGGCGGCGAATCCGACAGCATGAACCAGCGCGCGGTATCCGCGCCGTAGGAAGCGATGATGTCATCCGGATCGACCACGTTTTTCTTCGATTTCGACATCTTCTCGATCGAGCCTATCTCGACCTCTTCGCCTGTAGCAATCAGCGTTGCGCGGCGCGCGCCATCCGTCTCTTCGACCCGAACGTCAGCTGGCGTGACCCAGCCGTCCTTGCCCTTGTAGGTCTCGTGGACGACCATGCCTTGCGTGAACATGCCCTTGAACGGTTCACTGATATCGAGATGACCGGCCACCTTCATGGCCCGTGTGAAGAAACGCGAATAGAGCAGGTGCAGGATCGCGTGCTCGATGCCGCCAATATACTGATCGACGGGCAGCCAGTGATTCGCGACCTTGGGCTCGGTCGGCTCCTCGGCCCAAGGAGCGGTGAAGCGCGCGAAATACCATGACGAGTCGACGAAGGTATCCATCGTGTCGGTCTCGCGTCGTGCGGGCTTGCCGCATTGCGGGCAGTTGACGTGCCGCCAGGTCGGATGACGATCGAGCGGATTGCCCGGCCGGTCGAATTCGACGTCGTCCGGCAGCTTGACCGGCAGGTCGGCCTTCGGCACCGGGACAACGCCACAATCATCGCAATGGATCATCGGGATCGGACAACCCCAGTAACGCTGCCGAGAAATACCCCAGTCGCGCAGGCGGAAATTGATCTTGCGCTCGCCCTGCGGGCGGTTGCCGACCGTCTGCTTTTCCAACCGCCGCGCCACCTCGTCGAAAGCTTCGGCCGGCGACATCCCGTCAAGGAAGCGCGAATTGATCATGACGCCGTCATCGACATAGGCGGTTTCGGTGATCTGGAACGTGGCCGCGTCGGCGTCCATCGGCATAACCACCGGCATGACCGGCAGGCCATACTTGTTGGCAAAGTCGAGGTCGCGCTGGTCACCGGACGGACAACCGAAGATCGCGCCGGTGCCATAGTCCATCAAGACGAAATTCGCGACGTAGACCGGCAGCTTCCATTCCGGATCGAACGGATGCGTGACGCGCAAGCCGGTGTCGAAGCCCTTCTTCTCGGCGGTTTCGAGCGCAACGACCGAGGTGCCCGCATGGCGACATTCCTCGTTGAACTGCGCCAGCGCCGTGTTGTTTTCGGCGGCTTTCTTCGCCAGCGGATGGTCGGCGGCAATGGCTATGAAGGACGCGCCGAACAGCGTATCGGGCCGCGTCGTGTAGACCTCGACCTCGCTCTCGCCTTCGACGTGCGACTGCTTGTCCAACGCCCAGCGGATCAGCATGCCCTCAGACTTGCCGATCCAGTTGCGCTGCATCAGGCGCACCTTTTCCGGCCACTGGTCGAGGCCATCGAGGGCGCCCAGCAGTTCCTCGTTGAAGTCGGTGATCTTGAAGAACCACTGTGTCAGCTCGCGCTGCTCGACAAGGGCGCCGGAGCGCCAGCCGCGACCGTCGATGACCTGCTCGTTGGCAAGGACCGTCATGTCCTCTGGGTCCCAGTTGACCTTGGACGACTTGCGCGTCACCAGGCCCTTCTCGACGAAATCGAGGAACAGCATCTGCTGGCGGTGGTAATATTCGACATCGCAAGTAGCGAACTCGCGTGACCAGTCGAGCGACAGGCCCATGGACTTGAGCTGATCGCGCATCGTCGCGATGTTCTGGTAGGTCCAGGTCTTCGGATGAACCTTGTTCTGCATGGCGGCGTTTTCGGCCGGCATGCCGAAAGCATCCCAGCCCATTGGATGCAGCACATTGAATCCCTTGGCCCGCTTGTAACGTGCAACGACATCGCCCATCGCATAGTTGCGCACATGGCCCATATGGATACGGCCCGAGGGGTACGGAAACATTTCGAGGACGTAGTAAGGATCGCGAGGATCGTCATTGTTCGTCTCGAAGAGCTTGGCGTCGTTCCAAACTCTCTGCCAATGCTTCTCGGCTACACGGGGATTATAGCGTTCGGTTGCCATGAACGGGATTCTCTTGCAAAGGATAGTGATGCGGGGACCTTCACCATGGATTGGTGGGACCGTCAACCACTTGAAGCTGAAGGAGCCCGTGAAATCGGGCCGTCAGGCGATAAATAGGACTTAACCAGCCAATGCCCAATGCCGTCGATCAACTTTTTGCCGTCAGGGACGCTATTCACAAGGCTGAAGCGGAAGGGGGTCGCCCGGAAGGCGCCGTCACGCTTGTCGCCGTGTCGAAAACCTTCGGCGAGGAAGCAATTCGTCCCGTGCTCGAATCCGGCCAGCGCGTCTTTGGCGAAAACCGCGTCCAGGAGGCGCAAGCGAAATGGCCGGCCCTGCGCGGTGAATTTCCGGATATCGAACTCCACCTCATCGGGCCGCTCCAATCCAACAAGGCCGAGCAGGCGGTGGCGCTTTTCGACGTGATCGAGACGGTCGACCGCGAAAAGATCGCCGATGCCCTTGCCAAGGAAATGCAAAAGCAAAACCGGTTTCCCCGCCTCTATGTCCAGGTGAACACCGGTTCTGAACCGCAGAAGGCGGGCATAGATCCAAAAGAGGCGGTAGCGTTTGTCAAGCATTGCCGCGAGGTTCGCGGCCTCCAGATCGAGGGCCTGATGTGCATTCCGCCGGCCGATGAGAATCCCGGCCCGCACTTTGCCCTGCTTGAAAAGATCGCCCGGCAGGCCGGAGTCGACAAGCTTTCCATGGGCATGTCCGGTGACTACGAGCTCGCCATCGGCTTCGGCGCGACATCAGTCAGAGTCGGTTCCGCGATTTTCGGAACTCGGTAATTACCAGCTGCGGCGCGGTCCGGTATCGATGTGATAATAGCCGGCCGGATAGCGTTTCAACCCGCCGACGTCACCGCTGGACGACAGATGACTCATGAGGCCGGACGAGCCGCCGTGGACCCGGAAATCCACCGCCTGACAGCTCAGGTGGTAGGATTGGTCCTTGCCGCCAACGCGATTGTTGCGCGTGCGTGTGCGCACGGTCGAGTTTACCGTGATCGGCCCATACTTGGCGGAAACGCGGCTCAGCACGTTCTTCAGCCTTGCGGGAACGCATTTCGACGGCGCCTTGTAGTCGATATAGGCCTTGCCGCGCGGCATGGCCGCCAATACCAGCGGACTGATCTTGTCGAATACCGAATCCTTGAGCAGATGCGCATGCTCCTCGCCGAAAAGCTTTGCGCCGATACGGTCCTGCGGATTGGATGGCGCGGGGAGCGTGCCGGCGCCTGCCGGAATGGCAAGGCTCAAAGCGGCTAGGGTGAACCATGTGAATTTTGCGCGTGACGCAACGCTGCGCAAGACAGTTATTCGCATTCCTCGATCCTTGGTGCGGCGCCGGAAACAACAATTCTTTGGCGCCGATAGTTTGTCCTCCCAAGTCAAGGCAGCGACCCTATAAGCCGAAACGTGGTCAAAATGGACCGATTTCACGATAAAACGCGACCGAAACGATATTGGCCGCTGCAGAATGCGACCGAACGCCATGCCCTCAGGGCCAATTCGGATATTTACGCATTGATTTGCTTGGTGGTAATGAACCTGTGCGCCTCCCGCCCGGGGAGGTATCCGGGTGGAGGCCCGATATTTAAGATTCTGGAGGAAATTGATGTCCGAGAAGGTTTATCCGGTGCTGGCAAGCGCGAAGAAAAACGCGCTCATCGACAATGATACCTATCTCAGCTGGTACAAGCAGAGCATCAAGGACCCCGAGAAGTTCTGGGCCAAGCACGGAAAGCGCATCGACTGGTTCAAGCCCTTCACCAAGGTCAAGAATACCTCGTTCGAGGGCAAGGTTTCGATCAAATGGTTCGAGGATGGCGTTACCAACGTTTCCTATAACTGCATCGACCGCCACCTCAAAAAGCGCGGCGATCAGGTCGCGATCATCTGGGAAGGCGACAATCCCTATCTCGACAAGAAGATCACCTACAATGAGCTTTACGAGCAGGTTTGCCGCCTCGCCAATGTGCTGAAGAAGCACGGCGTCAAGAAGGGCGACCGGGTGACGATTTACATGCCGATGATCCCGGAAGCGTCCTATGCGATGCTTGCCTGCGCGCGCATCGGCGCGATCCACTCCGTCGTCTTCGGCGGCTTCTCCCCGGATGCGCTCGCGGGCCGTATCGTCGACTGCGAATCCACATTCGTGATCACGGCCGATGAGGGCATGCGCGGCGGCAAGCCGGTCCCGCTGAAGGAAAATACCGACAAGGCGATCGACATTGCGGCGCGCCACCACGTCATGGTGAAGAACGTACTCGTCGTACGCCGGACCGGCGGCAAGACCGGCTGGGCCAGCAATCGCGACCTCTGGTATCACGATGAGATTGCCAGCGTTAAGGCGGAATGCAAACCTGAAAAGATGAAGGCTGAGGATCCGCTTTTCATCCTTTACACCTCTGGCTCGACCGGCAAGCCCAAGGGCGTGCTGCACACGACCGGCGGCTACCTGGTCTATGCCTCGATGACGCACGAATATGTCTTCGACTACCATGACGGCGACATCTACTGGTGCACCGCCGATGTGGGCTGGGTAACCGGCCATTCCTACATTGTCTACGGTCCGCTCGCCAACGGCGCGACGACGCTGATGTTCGAGGGCGTGCCCAACTACCCTTCGGTATCGCGGTTCTGGGAAGTCATCGACAAGCACAAGGTCAACATCTTCTACACCGCCCCCACCGCTATCCGCGCGCTGATGAGCGCCGGTGACGAACCGGTCAAGAAGACATCGCGCAAATCGCTGCGCATCCTCGGCTCGGTTGGAGAGCCGATCAATCCGGAAGCCTGGGAATGGTATTATCAGGTGGTGGGCGACAAGCGCAGTCCTGTCGTCGATACCTGGTGGCAGACGGAAACCGGCGGCATCCTCATCACGCCGCTGCCCGGCGCAACGCCGCTCAAGCCGGGCTCGGCCACAAGGCCGTTCTTTGGCGTGCAACCGCAACTGGTCGATAATGAGGGTGACGTGCTCGAAGGCGCGGCCGATGGCAACCTCTGCATCACCGATTCGTGGCCGGGGCAGATGCGCACGGTCTACGGCGATCACAAGCGCTTCATCGAAACCTATTTCTCCACCTATAAGGGCAAGTACTTTACCGGCGACGGCTGCCGGCGGGACAAGGATGGCTACTATTGGATCACCGGGCGCGTCGATGACGTTCTCAACGTCTCGGGGCACCGCATGGGAACTGCCGAGGTTGAGTCCGCGCTTGTCTCTCATGATACGGTCTCGGAAGCCGCCGTGGTCGGCTACCCGCACGACCTGAAGGGCCAGGGCATATATTGCTATGTAACGCTCATGTCCGGACTCGAGGGCAGCGACGATCTGCGTGCCGAACTGGTCAAGCATGTGCGCAAGGAGATCGGCCCGATCGCCACGCCAGACAAGATACAGTTTGCGCCGGGCCTGCCGAAGACCCGTTCCGGCAAGATTATGCGCCGAATCCTGCGCAAGATCGCAGAAGATGACTTCGGGGCGCTCGGCGACACCTCAACGCTTGCCGACCCGGCCGTCGTTGACGACCTGATCGCCAATCGCCAGAACCGCAAGGGCTGAAAATCGTGTCCTCCCCCCCAACAAGGGGGGACACCCTCCTTCAGCGGTAAAGATCGGCGCGTGTCTGCGGCACGGCCGAGATTCCGCGCTTGCGGCGTGACGCCAGCGTCTGATTGATCTGTACGGTGCCACGCTCGAACGCAAGGGCGCAGCCGGTGAGGTACAGCAGCCACAACCGCGCTTTGGGAGCGCCGACTTCCGCGATCGCCTCATCGAAGCGCGCATGGAGACGGTCGGCCCACATGCGGCAAGTGCGGCCATAATGCTCACGCAGATTCTCGACGTCGTGGACCTCGAAACCGTAGCCTTCGAGGTTCTCGACCGTCATGCCGAGATGGTCGAGTTCGCCGCCCGGGAAGATGTATTTGACCAGGGCGAGGTGTTCGGCGCTCTTGCGCCCGAAGGTCTTCTTGTTGCGCTTCATGCGCCGTGTGATCGCGTGGTGGAGATAAAGGCCACCCGGCCTCAGTAATCGGTGCACGCTGGAAAAATAGGTGTCGTAGTGGGCAATGCCCACCGCCTCGAACATGCCGATCGAGGAAATCTTGTCGAACTGCCCCTCGAGATGCTCATAGGATTTCACGTGAATCGTGATCTTGTCCTCAAGGCCTTCCGCCTTGATCCGCTCGCGGGCAAGGGCCGTCTGCGCCTCCGACAAAGATACGCCCGTGCCGGTCACGCCATAATTCTTTGCCGCATAAATCAGCATGGCCCCCCAGCCGCAGCCTATGTCGAGCAGGCGATCGCCGGGCTTGAGGCGCAGCTTGCGGCAGATCAATTCGAGCTTGTCAGCCTGCGCCTGGTCGATGCTATTGGCCCAGTCGGTGAAATAGGCGCAGGTATAGACCATGCGCTCATCGAGAAAGAGCTGATAGAAGGCGTTCGACACGTCGTAGTGGTGGGTAATCGCTTCCTTGTTGGACCCGCTGACGTAAGGATTCTTGCCGCCAAGCCCGGAACTGCCGCCTTTTGCTCCGCTCAGCAAAAGCGAAGGCACATCCTTCAAGAGCTGCCACTTTGGCAGGCTTTTCAGCCGGTGCTTGAACTTTCCCTTGGGACCGCGCTCGACGAGATCGAACAGCGTGCCGTTCCTGATGTCGATCTGGCCCGACACCCACAACTCGACGACAGAGCCGATATTGGGTTTGAGAGCGATCTGGCGCACGGCCATAGGATCATTGATGGCAAGTATAGGGCCATCAAAATCACCGATGCGGGTTCCGTCCCAAAGTTCAATCGCAAATTGTGGTTCGATGACGTCGACCACCGTGCGGATGATCCGCGCCGCCTTGTCTTCAGCTGCCATTCTCTGCCCCCGGGCACGGGGCGCAGCAAGTTGCGCGTCGCGTGCGTTGCTTCATTCAGTCTGCTTGGCTTATGACTGCCTGAGCCTCTTTGCAACCCATGCACACATGGCCTTGCTTTTTTCTCTTGAAACGTGGGTCATGACACCCCATTCTCCAATTGTGTTCAACGAATGAAAAGGAGGTGATCCGATGTCTCGTGATTTCGCAATCTGCTACAAGGCGTCTGATGCTTTCCATCGGGGATTGTCTCTCCGTTGAATAAGCGCCCGGCGAAAGCCGGGAAAGGCCAAAGACAGCTTTGTGCCAGACGGAATTGCGGGGCCACCCTTCGGGGTGGCCCTTTCCGTTTAAGCCGCCCGTTTGCCACTCAGTTGAAAGCCGACTGCCTTCAACACGGCTATCGTTGTGGCCAGTGTAGGGTTTCCACTTTCACTCAGTGAGCGGTAAAGTTGTTCCCGGGACAATCCAGTCTCGCGTGCGATCGTTGCCATGCCCTTCGATCTTGCGACTACCCCGATGGCCTTCGCAATGTAGGCAGAATCGCCAGTTTCAAATGCGTCGGCAAGAAATAACTCTATTGCCTCGTCAGATTTGAGTGCGTCGGCAGGATTGTAGTCATAGAGCTTCGTCATCATCCCTCCAATCTATTGCCAATCGCCGAGCCTCGCGGATGTCCCGATCTTGCGTCTGCTTGTCACCGCCACAAAGTAGGATGACAATCTGTTCGCCGTGACGCCGGAAATAAACCCGGTATCCCGGTCCATAGTGAATTCTCAGTTCGCTTACGCCACCACCTACAAATGCAATGTCGCCCCCAAGTCCATTGGGCCAAGCGGAAGAGGCGGGCAGCGATGACCGCCCTCGCCCTCTCGTCTTTCAGCTTGCTTTCCCACTTACGATAAACGGAGGTCTGTTTCAGTCTTATCATGAAAATGTAGTTTTTAAATTACAAATCTCAAAATGATCGACAATAACGCCCGGAAGCGAAGCCAACCACCAATGCCAGGTTGCAGGTGGCCCCTTTGCTCTTGCCGAAATTTGATGATACCAAGAATTTGCCTGAAATCGGTGCATCCTGCCTCAATGCGAGGCAAATTCCTCTGAAAGACCAAGACATGTCGGTTGCCCTAGCCCAAAACGCCGCGTCCCGGCGCGCGTGGCGTGAAGAAATTATTGCGATGCTGGCGTTGAGCTGGCCGATGATTCTTACCAATCTCGCGCAAACAGCGATGACGGCAACCGACGTCATGATGATGGGCTGGGTCGGCGCGGATACGCTCGCAGCCGGCGCCCTCGGCACCAACCTCTACTATATGCCGATGATCTTCGGTCTCGGGCTGATGCTTGCCACCTCGCCGATGATGGCCAAGGAACTCGGCCGCAATCGCTTTTCAGTGCGCGAGGTTCGCCGCACGGTGCGGCAGGGCCTTTGGCTCGCCGTCACCATATCGATTCCGATCTGGTTCGCGTTGTGGCACACCGGCCCGATTCTCATTGCCATGGGGCAAAATCCGGCCCTTGCCGATACCGCCGAAGCCTACGTTCGTTCGCTGCAGTGGGCGGTCCTTCCGTTCTACGGCTATATCGTATTGCGCTCCTTTATCGCGGCGCTCGAACGTCCCGGCTGGGCGCTGTTCGTTGCCCTCTTTTGCGTCGGCTTCAATGCCCTTGCCAATTGGTGCCTGATCTTCGGGCATCTGGGATTCCCCAAGCTCGGGATCGTCGGTTCGGGCATCGCGACCTCCCTGTCGTCGCTGATGATGTTCGTCGGCCTCGTCGTCATCATCATGCGTGATCGCCAGTTCCGCCGTTACCATCTGTTCGGTCGCTTCTGGCGTGCCGACTGGCCACGCTATGGCGAACTGCTCCGCCTTGGCCTGCCGATCGCCGCGATCATGAGTTTTGAAGTTACAATCTTCAATGCAGCGGCTTTCCTGATGGGAATTCTCGGCGCGGATTACCTTGCGGCGCATGCGATTGCCATCCAGATTGCCGCCATTGCATTCATGGTGCCGATGGGCTTCGGCCAGGCGGCAACTGTCCGGGTTGGCCGCGCCTACGGGGCACAGGATGGTGACGGAATCAGGCGCGCCGGCTGGGTCGCCTTCATCGGCGGAACCGGCTTCATGGTGCTCACCGCCATGCTGATGCTGTATGCGCCATACCAGCTTATCAGCGCCTTCATCGATCTGCACGACCCATCAAACGCCGAGGTCATATCGCTCGCCGTCTCGTTCCTGGCGTTCGCCGCGCTCTTCCAGATTTTCGACGGCGGCCAGGCGGTCGCGAGCGGCATGTTGCGTGGCCTGCATGACACCACAGTGCCGATGATCTATGCGGCCATTGCCTATTGGGGCATAGGCCTGCCGCTCTCAATCGCCTTTGGCTTCTGGCTGGACATGAAGGGCGCCGGCATTTGGCTCGGGCTCGTCTGCGGTCTTGCCGCCGCGGCAATTCTGTTGCTCAGCCGTTGGCTCCGGCGTGAACAACTTGGAATTGAAGTTATCCGCCACTAGAAGTCGATCGTGCGGCCCTTGATTTCCCAATCGCCGTAGCGGGCAGGATCCTTGCCGCCCCGTCCGCCGATTTCGCGCGGTTTCTCGGCGGCATCCTTTTCCGCCTGCCGGCGCGCTTCCGCTTCCTTGAGGGCGCGCTGGGCCGCCGCCGGCAGCTGGTCAAAGGCGGGATGCCGGCGCTTATCGTCATTGTCGGCGTGCGGCGTTTTTGCTGTCTCTTCGTCCGTCATGTGACACTCGTCATTGAAGCTTGCTGTATAAAGCACCATCATATAGCGGAAGATGGCGAACAAAAGGAATGACCTTGCTAGCCATGGACTCTAACGCTTCATTTCCGAGGGGAGGAATGCAACCATGAACATCATGCGCACTGCAATGCTGCTTGCCTTCATGACCGCCCTGTTCATGGCCGTTGGCTATCTCATCGGCGGCTCCGGCGGCATGATGATCGCGCTCGTGATGGCGGCCGGCATGAACCTTTTCAGCTACTGGAATTCGGACAAGATGGTGCTGCGGATGCACCACGCCGTAGAGGTCGATGAGCGCACCGCGCCCGAATATTACGGCATTGTCCGCGATCTTGCAGCACGCGCCAACCTGCCCATGCCGAAGGTGTATCTCATCGAGGCGGACCAGCCCAACGCCTTTGCCACCGGGCGCAACCCGCAGAATGCCGCTGTCGCCGCCAGTACCGGTCTCTTGCAGCGCCTGTCGCCGCAGGAGCTCGCGGCGGTGATGGCGCACGAACTCGCCCATGTCGAGCACCGCGATACGTTGACGATGACCATCACCGCGACACTCGCCGGTGCCATTTCGATGCTCGGCAATTTCGCCCTGTTCTTCGGCGGCGGCAACCGCGAGAATAATAACCCGCTCGGCTTCATTGGTATTTTGATCGCCATGATCGTCGCGCCGTTTGCCGCAATGATCGTGCAGATGGCGATCAGCCGGACACGGGAATACGCCGCCGACCGGCGCGGCGCACAAATCTGCGGCAATCCGCTGTGGCTCGCATCTGCCCTCAACAAGATTGCGCGCGGCGCCAAGCAGATTGTCAACGAGGATGCGGAGCGAAACCCAGCCTCGGCACCGCTTTTTATCATCAATCCCTTGAGCGGTCGTGGCACTGACAATCTGTTTTCCACGCATCCAAACACCGAAAATCGCATTGCGGCGCTGGAGGCCATGGCCTCGGAATTCACCCGGACCGAGGCGCCCGCGAAATCGGCGCGCGGTGTCGAACAGTCGCTCGACGATGAGGAACCGCGAGACGACCGTCCGACGCCGTGGGGCCGCAATGGCGCAAGCCGCAAAGGCCCTTGGGCATGAGCGCGGAACGGGCAGCCAAACGGAATTTCTCCAGAAAACAGCAAGTTACGGAATCTTTTGACGGGGAGGACAGGCCTGGCCTCGCCGCGCGTCAATGCGCAACACGTCTGCTGGGGGCTGTCATCGAGAAGCATACGTCGCTCGACGGCCTTACCGACAACAGTAACGGGCATCCCCAATATATGGCGCTCGACGACCGTGACCGCTCACTGGTGCGCGCCATTCTCGGGGCTGCGCTGCGCAATCGCGGCGCGATCGAAGCAGCTATCAGCCAGATGATCGACCGGCCGCTGCCGGAAAATGCGGTAGCCCTGAAGCATCTTTTGCACGTGGCGGCGGCACAAATCCTTTATCTCGACCTGCCGGATCGCGCCGCCGTCGATCTTGCCGTGACAGCGGCGAACGGCGACCCCCGCAACCGGCGCTTTGCGTCGATGGTGAATGCCGTCCTGCGGCGCCTGTCGCGGGAAAAGGAGACGTTCGCCAATCGGGCCGCAGTCAATGTTCCTTCATGGTTCGAGGCAAGTCTCGTTGCCGCTTATGGCAAGGAAAAGGCAGGCGCCATCCTTGAAATCCAGGCAAAGGAGCCAGCCGTCGATCTCACGGTCAAAGGCGACCCACAAGTGTGGGCCGAGCGTCTTGGCGGTCTCGCCCTGCCAACGGGCTCGGTTCGGCTTGCCAACATTGAAGGCGCCCTGACCAGCCTTCCGGGCTTTGCCGAGGGGGAGTGGTGGGTGCAGGATACGGCGGCGAGCCTCCCGGCAAAGCTCTTTGGCGACATTACCGGAAAACGTGTTGCCGATCTTTGCGCCGCGCCCGGCGGCAAGACCGCACAGCTTGCTTTGGCTGGCGCGAACGTGACCGCGCTCGATCTGTCCGCCAATCGCCTGAAGCGGCTACGCGCCAATCTCGAGCGCCTGCATTTCACTGCCGACACCGTCGAAGCAAATCTTGCGGCCTATGAACCGGCCGAGCCCTTCGATGCTGTCCTGCTCGACGCACCGTGCTCCTCGACGGGGACGGTACGACGCCATCCCGACGTTCCGTGGACTAAAAGTCCCGAAGAGATCGCCAAACTCGCCGCGCTTCAGGCCAAGCTCTTGGACCACGCTGTCACCCTCGTTCGGCCCGGCGGGACTATCGTGTTTTCCAACTGCTCTCTCGACCCCTCGGAAGGCGAAACGGTCGCAAGGCAACTGATTACCAAGAACCCCGCCATCGAACTGGTTCCTGTCGTCGCCGAAGAGATCGGTGGCCTCGCAGACCTCATCACGAAAGAAGGTTTTGTGCGCTCTACGCCCGCGGATCTTCCCAATGACGATGCGGCGCTGTCCGGCATGGATGGCTTCTTTGCGGCTCGTTTCCGGCGCAAATACTAAAATTTTAACTGTTTGACCGGATAGTTTAGGCTGTCGTCGACGATTCGAAGCAAAAATAATATGGTCGCGCTCAGCGAAACACCGCAATTGTGGGGACTAGCGACGGCGCAATTGTGGCGCCGTTTCCGCAGGCGCGTACGCATGGGCCCGCTCTACCGCTGGCGCTTTACCGGCTTTACGCCCGAGCGCGTGCTTATTGCCCCGCAGGATCTGCGCCCGGCCGATCCGCAAATTGCCGAAGAGTTTTACCATGGTCGCTTTGCCTTGGCCGGCAAGGTCGTCGAGACCGGCGGCCGCTCGCCGTTCCTCGTCGAGCCACCCAATGCCGCCTGGCAGGCGGCTCTGCACAATTTCGGCTGGCTCCGCCACTTGCGTGCGGCAGGCACGGACCTTGCCACCGCCAACGCCCGCGCCCTCCTCAGCGACTGGATCACCACGCATGGCCGTTCGGTCGCGGGGCCGGCATGGGTGCCGGAGGTCACGGCACAGCGCATCATCGCCTGGCTGCAGCATTCGAGCCTCATTCTGGCAGGCGCAGACCTGCGCGCCTATCGCCAGTTCATGCGCTCGCTCGCCGTCCAGGTCCGCTACTTGCGGACGATGGCGGCTGTCATGGATGACGGCGAAGAGAAACTGCGCGCCCGCATCGCGCTCGCGCTTGCGGCGCTTGCCCTGCCGGTAGCGTCAAGCACCAGCCGGTCGGCCCGTCGCAACCTCGAATATGAACTAACCCGCCAGATCCTCCCCGACGGC
This sequence comes from Phyllobacterium sp. UNC302MFCol5.2, assembly GCF_000686005.1. Taxonomy (NCBI): domain Bacteria; kingdom Pseudomonadati; phylum Pseudomonadota; class Alphaproteobacteria; order Hyphomicrobiales; family Phyllobacteriaceae; genus Phyllobacterium; species Phyllobacterium sp. UNC302MFCol5.2. The sequence continues at coordinate 1,529,242 of NZ_JMLL01000010.1, read as the reverse complement.
GGCCATATCTCGCGTAATCCCCTTATTATTCTCGAACTGCTCGCCGACCTTCTGCCGCTGCGCCAGACCTATGCCAGTGGCCAGGAGGCGCCGCCCAAAGCGCTGATCGAAGCCATCGAGCGGATGCTGCCGGCGCTGCGTTTTTTCCGCCATCATGACGGCAGCCTTGCCCTGTTCAACGGGGTTGGGGCCACCATGCCGGAACGGGTCATTGCCGTGCTCCGCCATGACGATATCGGCGGCCTACCGCTCATTCACGCGCCGCATTCGGGCTATGAGCGCCTTTCCATGGATTCGACGACGATCATTGCCGACACCGGTCTCGCACCGCCGGTCACTGCCTCGCGCGATGCCCACGCCGGCTGCTTGTCCTTCGAGATGTCATCGGGCCGCAACCGCTACATCGTCAATGCCGGCGTCGATCGCTATGGCCCGCCCGAATTTCGGCCGCTCGCCCGATCGACCGCCGCTCATTCGACGGCAACGCTCAACGACACGTCCTCCTGCCGCTTCAGCAATACCTCCGGACTCTCGAACATGATCGGAACGCCGATCATTGCCGGGCCCACCAGGGTAAATATCGAGCGTATAGAGCGGGAAGGCGCCGTCGGCTTCGTTGCCAACCACAATGGCTACGTTCGACCGTTCGGCATCTATCACGAACGTCAGATCGTGTTGTCGCACAATGGCAGCGTCATCGAAGGTATCGACAGCTTCTTTGCCGCCGGTCGCAATCCACTGCGTGATACTGGCGCCGAAAATGTCGTCGTGCGTTTTCACTTGCATCCCGCCGTCCACGTCTCTGTGGACGATAACGGCCTGATCATTCTTCAGGCGGAAAACGACGATATCTGGATGTTCTCGGCAACGGTGCAGCCCTTCGTCGAGGATTCACTGTTCTTTGCCGGGTTCCGCGGGCCCGTCAGGACCCGCCAGATCACGTTGTCCTTCAGTGCCGCCCAGCGGCCCGAAGTCGAGTGGCAGTTCACCCGCACAAGCCTCGGCGTTTAGAGTTCGGCCATCACCTGGCGAATAAGGCGTCCAAGACGGGCGATACCGGTATCGGCAACCTCTTCTGAAGCGAGCGAGAAGCTCAGGCGAATGGTATTTGCCCCGCTGCCGTCGGCGTGGAACGCCTGGCCTGGCACAAAGGCAACCCGCTCGGTTTCGATCGAACGGGCAAGGAGCTTCGCCCCGTCAATCCCTTCCGGCAAGGTGACCCAGATGAACATGCCGCCTTCAGGCTTCGTCCATGACACGCCTTCCGGCATATATCTTTCAAGCGCCGTCAGGACATGGTCGCGGCGCGCGCCATAGGTCGCGCGCAGGCGCTCGATCTGCGCGTCGTAAATATCGACGGCCGCATGATACATCGCCATCTGGTTGATTGTGGGACTGTGGAGGTCCGCCGCTTGCTTCATCAGAACTAGCTTGCGGATGACCGGCTTTGCTGCACAGACGAAACCGAGCCGCAATCCGGGCGACAGCGTCTTCGAGAACGTTCCGCAATAGATCGTGCGCGTTGCATCGATATCGCCCTTGCGCGCAATGTCGAGCGCGAGGATCGGCGGAACCGGCTCACCGTCATAGCGCAGCCCCTGATAGGCGGCGTCTTCGATGATGGGAATGTCGAGTTCGTCGGCAAGGTCGAGCAGGCGTTCACGACCGGCGCGATCCAGGGTTTCGCCGGCGGGATTGGAGAAATCCGGGTTGATATATGCGAATTTCGGGCGTCCGCCATTGCGAGCCGCCGTGTCCTGGTAACCGGCAGGCGTCATATTGCCCAACTCGGGCGTCAGCTGATCGTACTGAGGTTCGTATGCATTGAATGCCTGCAGTGCACCGAGATAGGTGGGGCTCGTCACCAAAGCGGTATCGGACGGCGAAAGGAAGAGCTTGCCAAGGTAGTCCAGGGCCTGCTGCGATCCCGATGTGATGACGATGTTATCGATGTCGCAGACGATGCCGAGCGCCGCTAGGCGTTTTGCGATCCACTCGCGCAAGGGCGCATAGCCTTCGCTGACCGAATATTGCAGCGCCGGGCCTGCCTGTCCGTCTGCGAGCGCCCGTTCGTAGGCTTTGCGAAATGCCTCGGTCGGGAACAACGCCGGATCCGGAATACCACCGGCAAAGGAAATGATGTCCGGCTGATCGAGCAGTTTCAGGAGTTCACGGATTTCCGAAGCGCGCATCCGGTTTGCACGCGTTGCGTATCTGGCTTCCCAGTTGCTCATTTTCTACTCGCTTGATTGCCTCTCGTGCCTGTGCGCCCGCCGTCCGGAAACTCCTCCTCGAACGTCGCATAAGCCCGGCGGATATGACGCCATCAAGCGAGATATGTCAATGTATCTGACCTAATTTCGCAGCAAGCCCGGCATAATTCCGGCAAATGCGCGATCCGAAGTAGGATTCCGCGAAGGCCTGTGTTAGAGCCGCCAAATCCACGCATCCACATTCTGCTAAGGACGAACTCCCATGGCCGTCGCCGCAAAATCATTTACACCGCCGAACCTTTTTCCCGTCCGTCGAGCGCTGCTTTCCGTTTCCGACAAGGCGGGCCTGACGGCCCTTGCCCACGCGCTGCACCGCCACGGCGTCGAGATCCTTTCCACCGGCGGCACGTCGAAAGCGATCGCGGCAGAGGGCATTCCGGTTCGCGACGTCTCCGATTTAACCGGCTTTCCCGAGATCATGGATGGACGCGTCAAGACTTTGCATCCAAAGGTGCATGGCGGTCTCCTGGCCGTGCGCGACGACCCGGAGCATGTCGAAGCGATGAAGACGCATGAGATAGGCGGGATCGACCTCGTCGTCATCAATCTCTATCCGTTCGAAGACGTACGCCATTCGGGCGCCGACTATGCGAATATCGTCGAGAACATCGATATTGGCGGGCCGGCAATGATACGCGCGGCTGCCAAGAACCATGCCTATGTCGGTGTGGTCACCGATCCCGGCGACTATGACATGGTGATCGCAATGCTCGACAAGCATGAAGGATCGCTGCCCTACTCGTTCCGTCAAAGTCTCGCGGCCAAGGCCTATGCCCGCACCGCAACCTATGACGCCGCGATTTCCGGATGGTTCGCCGAAGCCTTGATGACGGAGACGCCATCCCGCCGCGCGATCGGCGGTCACCTGCATTCGGTGATGCGCTATGGTGAAAACCCGCACCAGTCCGCGGGCTTCTACCTGACCGGCGAAAAGCGTCCGGGCGTTGCAACCGCGACGCAGCTCCAGGGCAAGCAGCTCTCCTATAACAATATCAACGACACCGATGCCGCCTTCGAGCTCGTCGCCGAGTTCGACCCGGCCCGCACTGCGGCAGTCGCGATTATCAAGCATGCCAATCCATGCGGCGTCGCCGAAGGGGCGACGTTGAAGGAGGCTTACCTCAAGGCGCTGGCCTGCGATCCCGTGTCTGCCTTTGGCGGAATCGTCGCCTTGAACCGCACGCTCGACGCCGAGGCTGCCGAGGAGATCGTCAAGATCTTCACCGAGGTCATTATTGCTCCCGACGCAACCCCGGAGGCGCAGGAAATCGTGGCGGCGAAGAAAAACCTGCGCCTGCTGGTAACCGGCGGACTGCCCGATCCCCGTGCGTCCGGCATCAGCGCCAAGACGGTGGCTGGCGGCATACTCGTCCAGTCGCGCGACAGCGGCGTGGTGGACGACCTCGAGTTGAAGGTCGTGACCAAGCGTGCACCCACCGAAACCGAGATGGCTGATCTCAAGCTCGCCTTCCGCATCGCCAAGCACGTCAAATCCAATGCCATTGTCTACGTCAAGGATGGTGCTGCAGTCGGCATTGGCGCGGGGCAGATGAGCCGTGTCGACAGCGCCCGCATTGCCGCCCGCAAGGCCGAGGATGCCGCTGAAGCTGCAGGCATCGAAACGCCCCTCACCAAGGGTTCCGTGGTTGCCTCCGATGCCTTCTTCCCCTTTGCCGATGGTTTGCTCTCAGCCGTCGCCGCGGGAGCGACCGCTGTCATTCAGCCGGGCGGATCGATGCGCGATGATGACGTCATCGCCGCAGCTGATGAGCACGGCATCGCCATGGTGTTTACCGGGATGCGTCACTTCCGGCACTAGAGCAAATCTAGTTAGGTAGAACCTCTGGGCATTGCGGCCGGATAGGGCGTTCGCACGAGAATCGCCAATCCGCCCAGAAGGAAAACGATGATGGTCGCCATGCCAAGGCGCGGCGACCCGCTTAACGCGGTTACCGTCGCCACGAGGAAGGGCGCAAGGAAACTCGTCGCCCGACCCGAGAGCGCATAGATGCCGAAATAGCGGCCGGCTTCTTCGACTGAAACACTCCGCGCCATATATGACCGCGACGAAGCCTGGACCGGGCCGAACGCAACACCGATGAGGAGGCCGAAGCAGATATAGGCCTTCTCGGCAGGTGTACCGAACAGGCCGCCGCTATCAGCGCCGGGAAGCGGTATAAAACCGAAGAGCGTATAGCCCGGCCCGGTCGAAACAATCCCGATCGTGGCGATCACAAGGACGATGAGCGACGCCACCACAACCGTCTTCGAGCCGAGCGTCGTGTCGAGCCTGCTTGCTGCAAGACAACCGAAGATGGCGACGACGTTAAGGATGATGCCGAAAATGCCGATTTCGGCGGTAGCCCAACCGAACATCGTCGCGGCGAAGGCGCCGCCAAGCACGACGAGGGCATTCACCCCGTCCTGATAGATCATCCGCCCGACCAGGAAGCGGAGAATGCCAGGGCGCTGGCGCACCTCAGCCAAGGTCGAACGCAAACGCGCAAGCCCGGAGGCAATGGCGGGGCGGATGGGTAAGCCGCGCGCGCCATCAGGCGTGAAGAAGAACATCGGCAGCACGAAGACAAGGTACCACAAGGCGGCGAGCGGTCCGGTTGCGCGGTCGCCCTCGCCGGCTGAGGGGTCGAGCCCAAAAATCGGTTGCAGGCCGAGCATGGTCTTGCCCGTTTCCGGCGACCCGGCCATGAAGGCAACGACGAAGATCAGCGCGATCATGCCACCGAGATAGCCGAGGCCCCACGCAATGTTGGATATACGGCCGATGTCCTTCGGCGCAACGAGGCGGGGCATCATGGAATCGTTGAACACGATCGAAAATTCCGCCGCAATCGAGGCAAGCGAAAAGAAGATGAGCGGCATGATCAGGCCCGAGCCCGGCGCCGCGAACCATAGCATGACGAGGCAGGTGATCTTGATGACGGCGAAGAAGGCGATCCACGGCTTGCGCCTGCCGGTCTCGTCGGCGATGGAGCCGAGCACAGGCGACAGCACGGCGATGAACAGGCCGGATACCGCGATGGCATAGCCCCAGGCAGCCTGCCCCAATGCCGGATCGCTCGCCATGCGCGAGACGAAATACGGCCCGAAGATGAAGGTGGCGACGACCGTGAAGAACGGCTGCGCCGCCCAGTCGAACAGCATCCACCCCCATATGCCGGCTTTGGTCGAGACACTTGTTTCGCTGGTCAGCGGGGAGGCGGTCACTGGCACGCCCCTCCGCCCCGCCTGAAGCTTCCCCCACAAGCGGCGAAAGCGGGCTTCATCAAGACTGGCGCCATTTTGCCTCCAGGCATTTTGTAGCCGTGACCGCAACTCCCTCCCCTTCGGGGGAGGTCACCGCGAAGCAGCGGAGTGGGGAAATTTTGAGGAAGCTTATCCCAGGCCCGGATTAGTTCAAGCATTCCCCTCCCCGGACCTTCGGCCCGCCCTCCCCAAGGGAGAGGGCAAGGGGCTACCACGACTACGACAAATCCGAAAGCAGGCCGGCAGCTACGGCGAGCCGCGATACGGTCAAATCACCGCTCTCGACGATGTTCGCCATGCGCTGTCGCACTTCGTCGACACGCGCGCCACGGCTGGTCAGCCAATCCTTGGCCGGATCAGCGTTCTTGCCGTGCCGGCTGAGCGCTGCGACGGCGATACCGCGCCGCGCCTGCGAGATCAAATCCGTCGCGCGGGCAAGCGCCAGGCCGTCATAGTAGTCGGCAACGGAAACCCCACGCGCGGCGTCTTCGATACGGCCGATGCGGAACGCCTCGGAAATATCGAAATAGGCCTTGCCGGCAGTGGCTATGTCGATATTCGCCTGCTGCGCCACCGCCGCTATATCAGGAATGATCGGCGCGACGGACAGGCGTGCCAATTGCGCGGCAAGAGCCGGTGGTGCACCGAGCGCCGCATTGCTGGCGGTGTCGTCGCGGATCAACCCCAGCATGGAGGCTGGCAACAGCTTCTCTAGTCTTGGCTGCAGCGCGTCACGGGCTTTCTTGATCTCATCGATCGCCGTCGCGAGACTGGCCCCTGCGGTGCCATTCCGTAGAACCCATGCGGTCGTCCAGTTCAGCATCTGCGCCACCTTGGCGTAGAAACCGTTCTGTGTGTCCCCTGCCACGGCATTGTCGAGGGCGTCAATCGCGGCAAAGACACTGTCGAGCGAGAAGCCGTCACGCACAATGACATAGGCGCGCACGATCTCCGGCCCGGAACGGCCTGTAAGATCGGACAGCCGGCTAACGAAGGTCGGGCCGCCACGATTGATGATATCGTTTGCGAGCTGCGTTGCGATGATTTCCCGCCGCAGACGATGCGTATGCAGCTCATCGGCAAATCCCGATTGCATTTGCTTCGGAAAATAATCCATCAGCTCGCGATCGAGATAAGGATCGTCGGGCAGGGTGCTTGCCAACAACTGATCTGATAGCACGATCTTCGCATAGGCAAGCAGGACGCCGAGTTCGGCGCGCGTCAAAGGTATGCCATCGACTTGCCGTTCGGCGAGGGCCTTGTCATCGGGCAAGGTCTCGACCTTGCGGCTCAGAAGCTTTCGCGCCTCGAGGTCGCCGATGAAGCGGGCCTGATAGGCGAGATCGGCCAGGCCGCGCCGCTGCGCCAGCGAGAGAGCCAGGGTCTGCAGATAGTTGTTGCGCAAGACGAGGTCTGCAACCTCTGCTGTCATCGATTCCAGAATCTTGTCGCGCTGATCGCGCTTGAGCTTGCCGGCGCGCATGGCCTGCGCCAGGGCGATCTTGATATTCACCTCCACGTCCGAGGTGTTGACGCCAGCGGAATTGTCGATCGCATCGGAATTGCAGCGTCCGCCAAGCAGGCCGAACTCGATGCGGCCCTTCTGCGTGACGCCGAGATTGGCGCCTTCGCCGATGACCTTGGCCCTGACATCGCTGCCGGTGATGCGGATCGCGTCATTGGCGCGGTCGCCGACTTCCGCATCGCTCTCTCCCCACGAACGGACATAGGTGCCGATGCCGCCGAACCACAGGAGATCAACCGGTGCCTTGAGAATCGCGGTCATGATCTCGTAAGGCGTTGCCGTCGTCTTGGCGAGGCCGATGGCCTTCGCGGCTTCCTTGGACAGCGTGATCGACTTCAGCGAGCGCGAGAATACGCCCCCGCCCGCCGAAATTTTCGACTTGTCGAAATCCTGCCAGCTCGACCGCGGCAGGTTAAAGAGGCGCTGCCGCTCCTTGAGCGTCGCCTTGATGTCCGGCTCCGGATCGATGAAAATATCGCGGTGGTCGAAGGCGGCAATCAGCCTTGTCTGTGGCGACAGCAGCATGCCATTGCCAAAGACGTCGCCCGACATGTCGCCGACGCCGACCACGGTGAACGGGGTTTTCTGGATATCAGTTCCGATTTCGCGGAAATGGCGCTTGACCGCTTCCCAGGCGCCGCGCGCGGTAATGCCCATCTTCTTGTGGTCGTAGCCGGCCGAGCCGCCCGAAGCAAAGGCATCGTCGAGCCAGAAATCATGCGCCTGGCTGATCGCATTGGCGGTATCCGAGAATGTCGCCGTGCCTTTGTCCGCGGCAACGACGAAATAAGGATCGTCGCCATCGCGCCGCACCATGTCGGCCGGCGGCACGACGGTCTCGCCGTTCAGATTGTCGGTGACCGACAGCAGCGTAGAAATGAACGTGATATAGGCAGCGCGGCCGGCCTCGAAGATGGCGTTTCGATCGCCGCCCGTGGGCAGGCGCTTGGGATAGAAACCGCCCTTGGCGCCGACGGGCACGATGACCGCATTCTTGACCTGCTGCGCCTTAACGAGACCCAGAACTTCCGTGCGGTAATCCTGGGCGCGGTCTGACCAGCGAAGCCCGCCGCGGGCAACGGGCCCGAAGCGCAGATGCACGCCTTCGACTTCCGGCCCATAGACGAAGATCTCGCGGTAGGGACGGGGCTCCGGCAACTCGTCGAGTGCACGCGGATCGAGTTTGAAGGCGAGAGATGCGCGTTCGCTGCCATCCTCCTCTGGCGAGAAGGCATTGGTGCGGAGCGTCGATTCGATGAGATTGAGGTAGCGGCGCAGTATCCGGTCATCGTCGAGGCTCGGAACGCCTTGCAAGGCTTCCTCGATGGCCGCACGGATCGCAGCCTCCTTACGCTCCGATTGCGCGCCCTTGGCCTTGGCCGGGCTTAGCCGTTGCTCGAAGAGATCGTAAAGCTGACGCGCGATCGCAGGGTACCGATTGAGCGTGATTGCGATGAAATCCTGCGAATAGGGAATGCCCGCCTGCTGCAGGTAGCGCCCATAAGCGCGCAGGATAATGATCTGCCGCGCCGTGAGTTGGCCGCTCAGCGCCAGTCCATTATAGCCGTCATTGTCGGAGGCGCCGCTCCAGATGTTGCGGAAGACGTCCTCGAACAGGGCGCCACTGTCGCGCAGATCGATGGCCGCGCCCGAAGTGCTGACGAGTTCCATGTCGTGAACGTAGAGCGGGCTGGCATCCGCCGCAGGCAAGGCGAATGTCTGCTCGCTGATGACGCGGAAGCCCATGTTTTCGAGCAGCGGAACACGCTGCGACAGGGCAACAGCCGAGCCATAATGATAGATCTTCAGCGATGCTGCATGGGGCCCGTCGGTGCGGTGGCGGTAGAAATCGACGAAGAGCGGATTGCTGCGTGAGAGACCAGCAATTCGGCTCGCATCGACGAGCGCCTCATCCGCGGAAAAGTTCTCACGGTAAGAATCGGGGAAGGCTGCCGCCAGCGCAGTATATTGCGACGTACCCGTACGGTCGCCAACCTCGGCGACGGCATCGTCCCAGGTACGAACGATGGCGCGGACGCCTTCTTCCAGCATCTCACGCTTGACCTTTGGAAAATCGTCCTCGGCATGACCAATGATGAAGTGGACGCGTGCGAGATTGCCTTCCGGGAAAGCGGGATAATAGGCCGAGACATGCCCCTCATAGAGCGCGGCGAAGTAAGCGCCCATTTTTTCGCGCACGACGGAATCGTAGCGTTCGCGCGGAACGAAGACGATGATCGACGCAAAGCGGCCGAAGGGATCGACACGCGGCAGGACCCGCACGCGCGGCCGCTCGCCGAGCGCTAGAATGATCTCCGCATAGCGCGTCAACGTCTTGACGTCGATCTGGAACAGGTCGTCGCGCGGATAGCCTTCGAGAACGTTGAGCAGCGCCTTGCCCGAATGGTCTTCGCGATTGAACCCGAGGCGGCTGATGACCGCTTCCGTCTTTGACCGCAGATAGGGGATTTTCAGTACCGAACGCGTATAGGCGCCGGAGGTAAAGAGACCGACGAAGCGAAGTTCGCCGGTGATCCGCCCCTCCGCATCGAAGGTCTTGACGCCGATATAGTCCATATAGCCGCGGCGATGCACCAGCGACTTCGTGTTCGCCTTGGTAACGATCAAAAGCTCGGGGCCGGTGAGGAAGGCGATGATCTGCGGCGTCGTGGTGACGCCCTGATTGCCGCGCTTCAACACGCGGACATCGGGGTCGCCGAGGATGCCAAGTCCTGTCTTGCGGGAGCGTTCGAGCTCGCCCTGGTTATTATCACCGAGGTAGTCGTATTCGCGCACGCCGAGGAACGTGAAATTGTCGTCACGCAGCCATTCGAGGAAAGAGACCGCTTCGTCGATCGCAGCCTTTTTCATCGGCAGCTTTCCGGTCTTGTAGGCATCGATCGCTTCGCCGAGACGGTCGAGCATCGGCCTCCAGTCGCGTACGGCCTCCCGCACCTGTTTCAGCACCGTCGTGAGTGCTGCATGCATGATTTCCCGCGACGGTCCGTCGAGCGCGGGCACGTGGATCTGCATGACGCTGACGCGCGCCACATCCTTGCCTGGCTTGTCGGGTCCTGCCGGGCCAATCGCCTTGTTCGTCTTCGCATCGACATCCATGACGGGGTGCATGACGAGGTAAACAGCGTTCGCCCTGTCGCTTATTTCACCAAGAACGGAATCGAGGAGGAAAGGCATATTGTCGTTGATCAACGTGATCACAGTGACCGGACGGCCATCGCGATAGACAAGCGACCCCTCGCTTACATCGATGATAGACTGACCGCTCTTAAAACGAGAGAGTGCCTCCTCGGCAAGTTTCGCCGAAGTCTGGATTGCGCTTCTATCGTAGCCGGCAAGGTCTTCATCTGGCGCTCGGGCAAAGAGCAACTCTTCGAACAGACCAGCGTCAATCTTCTTGTCTTTGGCCTTGGGTGATTTGGGCTTCGGGGCGGCGTTTCGGTCCAATGCAGTCTGTGAAGCCATCAAAATTCCCCCCTCATTGCGTATTTTGCATGATCATAGCCATTCGGAAGCCGTTTTCGACCCCAAACTGCACCGACGCGGTGAAAATCGTATGACACGCAAGAAAATTACAATTCGACCAGATGGTCATCCAGTTCGTTGATGTCGCCGGGCCTCCCCGGGAAATGTTCTTCCAGGAGCAGGCCTGCCTTTTTGATGGCCATGAGGAATCCGCCGGGTAATTCGTCCCTGCCGGCATGGTCGATCAGAATCGCAACGATATCGTTCCATTCCTGCTGCCCCACCTTGGCGTTGATGCCGGCGTCGGCAACGACCTCCGCATATCGTTCCGCCAGCGAAACAAACAGCAGTACGCCGGTGCGCTTCGTGGTGAGGTGAACATTGCGTGCCAGGAATTGCTGGGAGGCATTGAGGTGGGCGCGGCGATAACGAATATGTTTCGGCACGAGCCACATGTGGAGATCCGGCAGCAGCCGCAACACAAGCAGGGCGGTGACAAGGGCCGACAGGATCGCCAAGCCGAAGACCGGCAGAGTAATCGTATACCAGAACCAATGGGCCGCGACTGCAACGAGCACAGCGGCGAACAATATCCCGCAGGCGACCATGAAGCCGGCAACGAAGAAATAGCTGTCGCTGCGCCGCGCCAGAACTGCATAGATTTCGCCACTTGTCCGGCTCTCCGCCTCGCGAATTGCCGCAGCAATATTGGCATGATCGGCTTCGTTCATTACCTGCATGGCCTACCAGCTCCCCGATGCGCCGCCGCCGCCGGAGGACCCGCCACCCCCGGAGAAGCCGCCGCCACCGCCGCCGCCCGACGACCAGCCACCACCGCCTCCGGTCCAGCCGCCTCCTCCGCCTGACCACCCACCGCCCGATCGCCCGCGGGTGCGATTGTCAAAGCGCATGCCGAGCCATTCGTACTGGCCGGGGCCGATCTTGCGACCAAATGCCGGGGCAAGCACAGCGGTGGCGAAACCGCCGAAAAAGATGAGAGCCCAGATGATTATGAAAATTACAAAGAACCAGTCGATATCGGACGTCGGCTCCTTGATATTGCGCTTGGCCCGCGCCTCGACCTCGGCCTTATCGCCGGAGAGCACGGTCAGTATGTCATCGACACCGCGCGCGATGCCTCCGGAATAGTCGCCTGAACGAAAGCCGGGTATGATCGCGTTTTCGATGATCAGCTTGGAAAGAAGGTCGGTCAGCGTGCCCTCAAGTCCATATCCGACTTCGATGCGCACCTTGCGATCGTTCGGGGCGACGACGAGAAGAACACCATTGTTCTCCTGCTTTTGTCCGATCGCCCAGGAGCGGTAGAGCCGATTGGCATATGGTTCGATCTCTTCCCCGTCGAGACTTGGCACGGTGACGACCACCACCTGGTCGGAGGACTTTGCCTCGTAAGCCGCGAGCTTTTCTGTAATTGCGGCGCGGGTCGCAGTGTCGATGATGTTGGCGTCATCAACGACGCGCCCGGTCAGCGCCGGAAGTTCGGCGGCAAAAGCGCAAACCGATAGAAATGCCAGAAGAACTGCCGCGCAAAAGAGCTGCAGCGCCGGTCGAATACGTTTCACCTCACGCAACTCCCGGGAGCATATGCGCGTGGCAGCAGCGACTGCAAACATCACACAAGCCCTTCTTTCCGGCTGATGCCTAGAACTTCACCTGCGGCGTCTGCTTTGCGGAGTCGTCGATCGTGAAGGTCTGGTAAGGCTCGTTGCCGCGGAACCAGATCCAGCTCCAGATCATGGTCGGCATGGTCTTGAGCGAGGTGTTGTAGACGCGCACGGCCTCGATATAGTCGCGGCGGGCAATGGCAATGCGGTTTTCCGTCCCCTCAAGTTGCGATTGCAGGGCGAGAAAGTTCTGGTTCGACTTCAGGTCGGGATAGTTTTCGACGACGGCAAGCAAGCGTGACAAGGCGCCGGTCAGGTTCGCCTGGTTGTCCTGGAAGGCCTTAAAGGCGTTGGGATCCGTCAGTGTTTCCGGCGTAACCTGTACCTGGGTCGCCTTGGCGCGCGCCTCGACGACGGAGGTCAGCACATCCTTTTCCTGGGCCGCATAGCCCTTGACTGTCTCGACCAGATTGGGAATGAGATCGGCACGGCGCTGGTATTGGTTGAGCACCTCGCTCCAGGCAGCCTTCGCCCGTTCCTCATTGGTCGGGATGACGTTGAATCCACAGGCCGAAAGCAGCGGCAGGAGAAACGCCACGGCGAGAACGGTGAGCGCACGGCGCGGCATCGCGACTGAAGGCAAATATTGCATCGAAAATCATCTCCCAAAATACGGATACACGGGGCCGGCGGCATCAAAACGAAGCAATGCGAGCCTAGACATTTTTTTCTGCAAAAGGAACTGGCAAAGCGCTATGCTGATTTGCCTTGGAATCGAATGGATGCCTCATGCCCGAACAGAACGACAATCGGCGGCCGGATACTGAATCGAGACGGATTCTTGAGCGTATCGAGCGTGAGACCGCGGTTCATGGCAACGCCATCGTCGGCCGCGCGAAGCGCCATTTTTCTGCACAGGATGCTGACGCCGCCGACCCGATCGAAGTCTGGGGCACGCGCATCGGCCGCCTGCTGGGATTGCTAGTATTAATCGCAATGTTTATTTGGTTGATTGTCTCCATATCCGGAAAGGGATGACGTTCGGCGCTACCGCCGACCCTTTCTTTCCAATTCCCTCGCACGAGTATTTTCAATGACCGGTTCTGCTGTTTCCTCCAACGCTGTCATCGTCATTTCGAGCCACGTCGTTCGTGGCGCCGTGGGCAATCGTGGCGCAGTTTTTGCGCTGGAAACCCTCGGCCATCCGGTCTGGGCGGTGCCTACGGTCATTCTTCCGTGGCATCCCGGCCACGGGCCCGCCAAGCGCATCGTGCCGGAGCCCCAACAATTCGACGACCTCATTGCCGATCTCGAGCGCGCGCCTTGGCTCGACGAGGTCAGCGCCATCATGACCGGCTATCTTGGCCATGCTTCGCAAGCCGCGAGCGTTGCGCGGCTGGTAAAGACGATCAAGGCACGCAGGAAATCGGTGCGCTATCTTTGCGATCCGGTTATCGGCGACGAGAAAGGCCTTTATGTTCCCGAAGCGACGGCGACAGCCATTCGCGACGAACTGATGCCGCTCGCCGATATCGCTACACCGAACCGTTTCGAACTCGCATGGCTTGCGGGGGCGGATCTTCCTGACAACAAGGCGATCATGCAGGCGGCCCTGCATGCGGGGCCGGGCACCATGCTCGTCACCTCTGCCCATCCGATGATCGCGGGCGGCACCGGCAATCTGCTGGTGACGCATTCGCTGGCCCTGCTCGCCGAGCATCGCCTCGTCAACGGTCCGACCAATGGCCTTGGCGACCTGACGTCCGCGCTTTTCCTCGCAAGGACGCTGTCTGGCCTCGAACCCGAGCAGGTCTTGCAGCGAACCACCGCATCGGTGTTCGAGATCATGGCACGCGCTGCCAAGCGCGGCGCCGACGAATTGATGCTGGAAGCGGATGCCTCAAGTCTATCCACGCCAATGGCCATGACGCAGATGCGCCGACTTGTGCACCCGAGCAAAGGCATCCGGGCTTGAGCGCGATCTTACACCTGAAGACCAATTGATCTTCGCGATGATGAGGACTACAGCAAAGCCATGACCCTGCTTCCCGATAAACTTCTTACCGGCTATCGCAACTTCATGGCGCATCGCTATGCCAATGAGACGTTGCGCTACAGGCAGCTTGCCGAAAAAGGTCAAACCCCCGAGACGCTCGTCATCGCCTGCTGCGACTCCCGTTCGGCGCCTGAGATCATCTTCGACACCGCGCCGGGCGAGATCTTCGTGGTGCGCAATGTCGCCAATCTGGTGCCGCCGTATGAACCGGATGGCGAGTATCACTCAACATCCGCCGCGCTTGAATTTGCAGTGCAAAGCCTCAAGGTCAAAAATATCGTCGTCCTCGGCCATGGCCGCTGTGGCGGCATCAAGGCGGCGCTCGATCCTTCCAGCGAGCCCTTGTCGCCCGGCGATTTCATCGGGAAATGGATGAGCCTGGTTGCGCCGGCGGCCGAAGCCATTTCCGCCAACGAGCTCATGACGACGCTGGAACGCCAGACCGCGCTGGAACGTATCTCGATCCGTTACTCCCTGCAAAATTTGCGCAGTTTCCCCTGCATCGACATTCTGGAGAAGAAGGGGCGGCTAACGCTCCACGGCGCATGGTTCGATATTTCGACTGGCGAACTCTGGATCATGAATCCCGAAACCGGCGACTTCGTTCGCCCCGACCCTGAAGAGGTCGGCGCGCCAACCCTGGAGTAGGCCCTTCGATGTTGGCGCGGCTTGTTCTTGCTTTCGCCTTCATCGTTTCGCTGAGTTTTGCTGGCCGCGCGGCAGATAGGCATGAACAGCTGGTCGAACAGTGGTATTCAGCCCTTGCAACCGCCGACCACGCCATGTTCGACAAGCTCCTGGCCGACGATGCAAGGGTGATCCTCGAAGACATAGACTCGATCCAGACGAAGGACGAGTTTCTTGGAAGCCTCGACGAATGGAAGAACGCGGTGCATGGCGCGACCCTGCGCCACCGGATCGCCAGCGCCGGCAACGGGACGGTCACCGTCTTCGTCTGCTATCAATTCCCGAGCAATTCTACCTACATGCGCGAAATCTTCAGTTTCCGCGGCGAGAAGATCATCGAGAGCGCACAGAGTTCAGTCGGCGAGGCCTGCGAAGGGTTCGAATGACAAAGGCCGGCGCGATGGGCACCGGCCTTGAAATTTAGTCTGACGCGAGGCCGGCTATTCGCCGTCGATCTTCGCGCCAATGATTGCGATTGCCTGCTGATAGACGCTTGCCGCGTTCCAGCCCTGGATTGCAGCGAAATTAGCCTGCCCTGGCTGATAGCCAGCGCCTGTCTGCCAGCCATGGCCGCGCAGGAAATTTGCTGTCGAGGCCAGCGCATCCGCCTTGGATCGCAGGTCGATGCGGCCGTTGCCATCGCCGTCGACGCCGTAGCGAAGGACGTTGAGCGGCAGGAACTGGGTCTGCCCGATCTCGCCGTGCATGGCTCCGACGGAATTGGACGAGAGCGTTCCCTGATCGACCAGCTTCAACGCAGCATTCAGCTGCTCGCGGAAATATTCCGGGCGGCGGCAGTCGAAGGCAAGCGTCGTCACGGCGGAAAGGGTATTCTGGTTACCCATGAAGCTGCCGAAACCGGTCTCCATGCCCCAGATTGCGATCAACGGGCCGGCCGGAACGCCGAACCGGCGCTCGATGCTGGCGAACAAAGCGGCGTTTTGCGCCTTCTGCGTGCGCCCACGCGATATAATGGTCTGACTGCCGCGCACCTGCATGAACTTGTCGAGCGAATATTTGAAGCTCTTCTGGTTGCGGTCGGCATTGATGGTCTTGCTCGCATAGGAAACGCCATCGAGCGCACTGATGCCCCTGCTGCCAATTCCTTGCGCCTGCGCTTGCTGCTTGTAGGCCTGGACCCATTCCTGAAATCCGGCGGAGTTGTTTCCGCAGGAGGGAGCGGCCTGTGCAGCGCCCGCCATCAAGAGGAGGCCGGCCGTTGCGACCGCAAAAAATCTGCTTTTGGCAACAGATGCCATGAAGATCTCCTTAAAAGTTGAATCGTGGTTGGCCCTATCTGCCATTTTTCTGCAACCGTGTCATCCGGCAGAATCGCGCGCCTTAATGTTAAAAGGACGCAATTTTACCAAGGTCGTTGTCAATTTCGCAAAAATCGCCCCCTGCCCATGTGACGACAGACATTGGGGCCACAACCGAGAGTCGGCATTCGCGCATGCATCAAGCCCTGGCTCCCCGCCCATCATTAGAGAGAAAGGGTTACGGCTGGTGGTCTGCAAGGTTTTCGATTAGGCTTCCATCATAATTTTTGTATATACGATAATCATTGACCAGAAGTGATTTCATGACTAGGTTTGAGTGGGATCCCGAAAAGGCAAAACGCAATTTAAGCAAACATGGCGTGCGCTTTTCTCTTGTGCTGGAGTTTCAGTTTGAGACTTGCAAAGAATGGCTCGATGATCGCGATGATTACGGCGAGGAGCGCATCAGGGCGATCGGTCTGATCGGTACGGGCCTTTACGTCCTTATTTATGCGATGCGCAAAGATAGTATCCGCGTAATTTCATTACGTAGAGCAACCCGGAAGGAAGCGAATGAGTATGTCAGTTCATAAACGCAAAACCTGGAGCAAGGAGGAGGCGATTGCTTTGGCCCTGGCACACCGTGACTCCCTGACCGACGAAGAAGATTCCAAGCTGACGAAGGCGGCTCTCGACGATCCCGATACGGCTTTGGCCGGGGTGCTAACAAAGCGCCGACCCGGCAGGCCCGTGGCGGAAGTCACCAAGACGCCGGTTTCGATCCGCCTCAGCCCCGATGTCCTCGACCACTACCGGTCCACCGGACCAGGCTGGCAGGGCCGCATCGACGATGCCTTGCGCAAGGCTGCCGGCCTCAAGAAGCGGGCGTGAACCGTCCCTGACGCGCGCAGCCTTGACTCCCGGGGCAAATTCCTGTTTAAGCCGCGCATCAATCCGCGACGAGTCTGGAACTCCGAGCAGCCGACCGGGGCCCCGCAAGGGTTCGACGATCCCGGAGGTCAACACCCGACAGCGCCATGCGCCCTCGGGTGCCTTTTTGCTTTGAGCCATTGGCCAGGGCGCGGTTTGTGCCTACCTTTCGCGGAAACAGGTCCCTGGAAGGAAGAAGGAAAAACTGGATGTTCGAGAGCTTACAGGAACGACTAGGTTCGATATTGAACGGCCTGACCGGTCGCGGCGCGCTGTCGGAAGCCGACGTCGCAGCGGCTTTGCGCGAAGTGCGCCGGGCCCTGCTCGAAGCCGATGTTGCGCTTGATGTCGTGCGTTCCTTCACCGACAAGGTGCGTGCGAAAGCTGTCGGCGCCGAAGTCCTGAAAAGCATCAAGCCCGGCCAGATGGTGGTCAAGATCGTCCATGACGAGCTGGTCAGCATGCTTGGCGAGGAAGGCGTTTCCATCGATCTCAACGCGCCCGCGCCTGTCGTCATCATGATGGTCGGCCTGCAGGGCTCGGGCAAGACCACGACCACCGGCAAGATCGGCAAGCGCCTGACTGAGCGCGCGCGCAAGAAAGTGCTGCTCGCCTCTCTCGATACGCGCCGTCCGGCCGCTCAGGAACAGTTGCGCCAGCTTGGCGTGCAGACCGGCGTAGATACGCTGCCGATCATCGCCGGCCAGTCGCCGGTTGAGATCGCCGCTCGCGCCGTTCAGGCAGCGAAACTTGGCGGCCACGATGTCGTCATCCTCGACACGGCCGGCCGCACCCATATTGACGAGCCTTTGATGGTCGAGATGGCCGACATCAAGAAGAAGGCCAGTCCTCATGAAATCCTTCTCGTCGCAGATGCGCTGACCGGTCAGGACGCCGTCAACCTTGCTCGTTCATTCGATGAGCGCGTCGGCATCACCGGGCTCGTCCTTACCCGCATGGACGGCGATGGCCGCGGCGGCGCGGCATTGTCCATGCGTGCCGTCACCGGCAAGCCGATCAAGCTGATCGCCACCGGCGAAAAGATGGACGCGCTGGAGGAATTCTACCCGCGCCGCATCGCCGACCGCATCCTTGGCATGGGCGACATCGTTTCGCTGGTCGAGAAGGCTGCTGAAAACATCGACGCGGAAAAAGCCGCGGCGATGGCCAAGAAGATGCAGTCCGGCAAGTTCGATCTCAACGATCTTGCCGACCAGATCGGCCAGATGCAGAAGCTCGGCGGCATGGGCGGCATCATGGGCATGATGCCCGGGATGGGCAAGATGAAGGACCAGATGGCCGCCGCTGGTCTCGACGATTCCATTTTCAAGCGCCAGCTTGCGATCATCTCTTCGATGACCGCGGCCGAGCGCAGCAATCCCGACATGCTCAAGCATTCGCGCAAGCAGCGCATCGCCAAGGGTTCCGGGACCAGTGCCGCTGACATCAACAAGCTTTTGAAGATGCATCGCCAGATGGCCGACATGATGAAGGCCATGGGCGGCAAGGGCAAAGGCGGCATCATGAAACAGATGATGGGCGGTCTCGGCGCCAAGATGGGCCTTGGCGGTCTCGGCGGGATGGGCGGCATGCCTGACCTCTCCAAGATGGACCCGAAACAGCTCGAGGCCCTGCAGAAGCAGGCGGAAGCCGCCGGCTTCGGCAAGGGCGGCGGTCTGCCTGGCGGGCTCGGCGGTTTGCCGGGTGGACTTGGCGGCATGGGTGGCATGGGCGGAATGCCGCGCCTGCCAGGGCTTGGTGGTGGTTTGCCCGGCCTTCCGAAGAAGAAAGGATAATCATGTCCTCATCATCCCTCCCGAAGGAACTCATCGATCTGCGCGCTTCCATCGACAACATTGATGCGGCGCTTATCCACATGCTTGCCGAACGCTTTCGCTGCACCAAGGCAGTCGGCGTCCTGAAAGCAAAGAACGGTCTTGCTCCGGCCGATCCGGCCAGGGAGAGGCGGCAGGTCGAACGCCTGCGTGCCCTCGCCCAGCAAGCCGATCTCGACCCCGATTTTGCCGAGAAGTTCCTGAACTTCATCGTCAAGGAAGTGATCAGACATCACGAAACAACGGCCGCCGAGGAAAACGGCGCCCCATCTAACACCTAAGGAGAATACAATGTCACTGAAAATCCGTCTGGCCCGCGCAGGGTCGAAGAAGCGTCCTTACTACCACGTCGTCGTTGCTGACGTTCGCGCCCCGCGCGACGGCCGCTTCATCGAGAACGTCGGCGCCTGGAACCCGATGCTCCCCAAGGACGGCGATCGCATCAAGCTGAATGAAGAACGCATCCAGTATTGGATCGGCCATGGCGCACAGCCGACCGATCGTGTCCTGCGTTTCCTCGATCAGGCCGGTATCGCCAAGCGCGACGCGCGCAGCAACCCTGAAAAGGCTGTTCCAGGCAAGAAGGCGCAGGAACGCGTTGCCCTTGCCAAGCAGGCTGAAGAAGATGCGAAGGCTAAGGCCGCTGCGGAAGCTGAAGCCGCCAAGGCCGCTGCCGAAGCTCCGGCTGAGGAAGCTGCTGCCAGCGAATAAGCTGTCACGCTGCAGTCTCATTGGAAACGGGTGGCTCTGGCCGCCCGTTTTCTTTTTGGCCCGCGATAATTTCACGCGCCTGCAAAAAAACCGAAACAATCCCGGTGCACAAGAGGCGGGTTAGCCAGCCAATTGCAAGCCAAGGGAACAGTTTCATGTCGAATCGATTTGCCTACACCCGCCGCAGTTTTCTCACGTCTTCCGGGGCTTTGGCCCTGACCGCTGCTTCCGGCCTTTCCTGTCCGGCAATTTCACGCGCCGCGTCGCGCCCGGTTTTCACGCACGGTGTCCAGTCCGGTGACGTCGATTCCGCAACGGGCATGATCTGGACGCGAACCGATCGCCCGTCCCGGATCAACATCGAAGTTTCGACTACGGAAAGCTTTGCAGATTCTGTCCGCCTGCCACCGCTCAATGCGCTTCCCGATACTGACTTTGCCGCCAAGCAACTCCTTACCGATCTTGCCTCCGACCAGGAGGTTTTTTACCGCCTTACTGCAGTCGATCTTAACGATCTCAACGGCGTATCCGAACCGATTGTCGGCCGTTTCAAGACCGCGCCGATGTCAAAGCGCAACATTCGCTTTGCGTGGTCGGGCGACACGGTCGGTCAAGGTTGGGGCATCGATGAAACGGGCATGAAGACCTATGCGTCGATCGCCAAGCACCAGCCGGACTTCTTCCTGCATTCGGGCGACACAATCTACGCCGACGGGCCCCTCGTTGAGGAAGTCGATCTGAAGGATGGTACCAAGTGGAAGAACCGCGTCGTAACCGACGAGAAGCGGAAAGTAGCCGAGACACTCGACGAATATCGCGGCCAATGGAAATACAATCTGCTTGACGACCATGTACGGGCGCTGAACACCGTTTGCCCAACGTTTTTTCAATGGGACGACCATGAGGTGACCAACAACTGGTCGTCCTCGAAGAACCTTGCCGCAGACGATCGTTACAAGGAGAAATCTATTGCGCTGCTGTCGGCGCGCGCGGCTCGTGCCTTTCACGAGATGACGCCCATCCGCTATACGCCTGCGGAGCCGGGCCGGGTGTATCGCAAGATTGCCTACGGGCCCTTGCTCGACGTCTTCTTCCTCGACCTGCGTTCCTATCGCGGCCCGAATGGACCCGACATGGAAGAGGCGATTACCCCGGAATCGTCAATTCTCGGCGAACGGCAGCTGCGGTGGCTCAAGCGCGAGTTGCTCAATTCGAAAGCGACGTGGAAGATCATTGCTTCTGATATGCCGCTCGGGGTTATCGTCTGGGACAATGCGAAGGACAAGAAGGGCGCTGAGGCAGTCGCCAATGGCGATAATGGTCCGGCCAAGGGTCGCGAACTCGAAATTGCCGATCTGCTGCGCTTCATCAAGACCGCTGGCATCAACAACACCGTCTGGTTGACGGCCGACGTACACTACACCGCCGCGCATTACTATAATCCCGACAAGGCGCAATTTCAGGACTTCGCCCCTTTCTGGGAGTTCATTTCGGGCCCCATCCATGCCGGAACCTTCGGACCGAACGACCTCGACCAGACTTTTGGACCCGAGCTCAAATTCATCAAGGCACCGACTGCCGAGCAAGGTCAGAACGTGCCGCCCTCTGCCGGCCTCCAGTTCTTCGGGCTAGTCGATATCGAGGGCGCCAGCCAGCAACTCACGGTACGCCTGATGGACCGTGAGGATGTCGAGCTTTACAAGATCACGCTCGACCCTGTTTTCTCATCTTAGGGCTAACCAGCGCCGGCTATCAGCGAATCCCAGGCCGCCATGGCGGCCTGGGCGGTGCGCATCAGCGTCTCGCGCGACGCGCCGTCGCGGGCGGTGATCGACATGCCATGCTGGACAGTCGCGTAGAACTCGGCAATCTGATCGCAATCGACGCTTGACGGTAATTCGCCCTCGCTTATGGCGCGCTCCAGCCGGCCGCGCAGTTTGACAACGTTGCCGAGGCGTTGTTCCTTCAAAAGAGCGCAGGCCGGTTCCGATCCGCGTTCGCCGTGAAGCGCGCCAAGAACGACAAGGCAGCCGTGCGGCTGGTCGGGCTGCGAAAAGGCGACCGCCGTTTCTTTGAGAAAATTAGCAAAGCCTTCACGCGCCGTGGGCGCTTCCAGGGCCTCCCAGATCTCCAGCCCCACATTCCTTTGGTAAAGTTCAAGCGCCTGCTCGAACAACCCGGCCTTGCTGCCGAAGGCGGCGTAGAGACTAGGCGCGTTGATCTCCATCACCTCGGTAAGGTCGGTCATGGAGGCGCCTTCGTAGCCGCGCGACCAGAATAGCTCCATGGCGCGAGCCAGGGCCTCTTCCCTGTCGAATGAGCGCGGACGTCCGCGTGGCGGCATCGTTCAGAACCTTTCTGTAGTGATCAATATATAAATTGCTTGACGGTAGAGCGCAAGCATTATAGGTATTTATGTATCGACTATTACATAAAGGAAAGATTGCATGTCCCGTCTCGACAACAAAGTCGCTTTCGTCACCGGTGGTAGTCGCGGAATTGGCGCTGCGATCGCGCTGAAACTAGCGGAGGATGGTGCCGATATCGCCCTTACCTATACCAGCAGCGCGCAGAAGGCCGAGGCTGTAGTCAATTCAATCGAGGCCCTCGGACGCAAGGCAATCGCCATCAAGGCGGACAATCTTGACGCCGCTGCCGTCGAGGCTGCTGTCCAGGAAGCGCACGCCCGGTTTGGGCGGCTCGATATCCTGGTGAACAGCGCCGGCGTCTTCTCGGTGGACCAGATCGAAACGGCGAGCCTTGCGGAGTTCGACCGCGTCATGTCCATCCATGTCCGTGCCAGCTTCGTCGCCTCCAAAACGGCCGCAGCCCTGATGAGTGCCGGTGGACGCATCGTGTCGATCGGCAGCAATCTCGGTGAGCGTGTGCCGTTTACGGGGCTCAGCATCTATGCCACCAGCAAGGCCGCACTTACGGGCCTGACGAAAGCGCTGGCGCGAGACCTTGGCCCGAAGGAGATCACCGTCAATATCGTCCAGGCCGGCTCCACCGATACGGACATGAACCCGGCCGACGGCGATCATGCCGACGCCCAGCGCGCCCTCATGGCCATTCCGCGCTTCGGCAGGGCTCAGGATATTGCCGGGGTCGTCGCCTTTCTTTCCGGCGAGGAAGGTCGCTTCATCACCGGCGCATCGCTGACCGTCGACGGCGGCACCAACATCTGATCGTGCAGGCTAAAGGTCACCCTTGCGAACAAGCTTGCCTTCTTCGGCCTTGTGGAAATATTGCGAGCAGACGAGCCAGCCCTTCAACGGCCGCAACAGGATCAGGCTGCCGAGCAGCGTCAGCGGCAGTGTCGTGATGAGATGCAGCCAGATCGATACTTCGTAGGTCGTCTGCAGCCACAGCGCGAAAAGCATCGCTGGAACAGCAACGATCGTCATGGCGAAGAAGGCGGGCCCGTCGGCGGGATCGGCAAAGGAATAGTCGAGACCGCAGACCTCGCAGGACGGAGCAAGTTTCAGGAAGCCATTGAACAAATGCCCCTGCTGGCATTGAGGGCACCGTCCGAGAATGCCTGTCTTCATCGGATTCTCTGTCGCATGATAGTGAGCGTCTGACATTTGCGTGGCCTTTCGCGGCTGCAGATTGTACGGCACCTACACCCATACAAATAATCGATGTTTAAATTCAATATACGCCGTTTTCGCGAAACTTAAAGCCACGGTTGAGCAATAGCGACAAAATGGCTTGCTATCCTGCAACATCTCACCTAGTTGTATGGAACATATATCCATACAATTAGGTGACCTAAATGGCATGGAAGCCCCGAATTGCTGTTGACGCCCGCTACAAGCACCAGGGCCTCGCGGATGCATTGCGAGCCGATATTGCTTCCGGTGCCGTCAAATCCGGCGATGCCCTGCCGCCGCAGCGTGAAATTGCGCGCGAACTCGGCGTTGATCTGACGACAGTAACACGTGCCCTTAACGAGGTGCGTCGGTCGGGCCACATCGAGGGCCGCATCGGTTCCGGCACATTCGTAAAGGCGCCTGCCGTTCAGGCGGCTGTGGCAACACAGGCAAATGAACTCGATTTGACCATGAACATACCTCCGCAACCCGCGGACCTGCCCGCCCGCATCGCAAACGGCATTGGCGCCCTTCTCGCCAATGGACAAAACCGGCTGTTGTCCTACCAGGAAACGGCCGGAAGCGCGTCGTCCCGAGCGGCGGCAGCGTGCTGGCTCGCTCCGCGTCTCGGTGCTGCGCCCGAAAAGGATCGCCTCGTCGTTGCCGGCGGGGCTCAGAGCGCCCTATTTGCCGTCTGCAATCTCCTCGGCCCCGGCACAACCATAGCGGCGGGGGCGGCAACCTATCCGGGACTTAAATCTGCAGCGTCATCCCTTGGTCTCAAGCTGTACCCACTCGCCATGGATGAGGCCGGCATTACGCCAGAAAGCTTCGAGGAATGCTGCCGCAATGAGCCGCCCAAGGCGCTCTACATTATTTCGTCCATTGACAACCCGACCACCGCGACGATGCCGCTTGCGCGGCGGCGGGCCATTGCTGCAATCGCCGCTCGCCATGGGGTAGCTGTCATCGAAGACGATCCCTACGCGGAACTGCTCGACAAGCCGATACCGGCGCTAGCAACGCTCGCCCCCGACCTGACATGGCACATCGCCACATTGTCGAAATGCGTAGCTCCGGCACTGCGCATTGCTTTCGTCGCCTGTCCTTCGGCGCTCGATGCCCTAAAGCTTGGTTCCAGCCTGCGTGCCAGCAATCCGGGTCCATCGCCGCTGCTCACCGCGCTCGCGGCCGATTTCATTCAGACGGGAACGCTCCGTGAGATCGCGACCACCATCAGATCGGAAAGCCGGGAACGCCAGGCCCTCGCGGCACGGATTCTTAAAGACTGGACCTTTAGAGCCGAACCTGGCGGACATCATCTCTGGCTGTCGCTGCCACAGCAATGGCACGCCGGAGAATTTGCCGCGCTCGCCATTCGCTCCGGGCTGGGTGTCGTGCCAGCCTCGGCGTTCAGCATCGGGGCACCAAGCATGGAAGCGGTCCGTGTTTCCCTCGGCGCTGCCCCCGACAGGACCAGATTGGAACAGGGTCTGGTCCTGCTGGATCGCCTTCTGCGCGAGCCGAAGTTCAGCCCTGGTATGATTGTATAGGCGCTGCGACGGTTCTCAGAACAAAGAGCCCTGAGCGGTTATCGGATGAAATGTTGGACGGGTTGCCGTAGCGGCGAAGGTGCGGTGCTCAAGGTCAATGAGGAACCGCTTGCGCCGCTGGCCGCCGCCATAACCCGTCAACGATCCATCCGCACCGATGACTCTGTGGCACGGAACCACGATAGCGACGCGGTTCTGGCCATTGGCGGCGCCGACAGCACGGCTGGCATTCGGGCGGCCCATAGCGCGTGCCATCCCTCCATAGCTCCGGGTCTGGCCGTAAGGTATTTCCCGCAGCCGCTCCCAGACTTCATTCTGGAACGCATTCCCCGGCAGGACGAGCGGCGTTTCAAATACGGTCAATTCCCCCGCAAAATAAGCAGCAAGCTCCGACTCGATCTGATCGAGGACTGCATTTCGCCCCGGCTCGATCATATAGCCATAACGTCGTTGCAACTCATCGACTTCCGAGGCAAGTGCAGGCCGGTCAGCAAATTCGAGCAGGGACAGCCCTTCGCCGCTTGCCATGGCGATCATTGGTCCAAGCTGTGTTTCGATCGTGTCGCGAAGTAAGAGCCTGATCATGTAGCGACCTCCTGATTCGGTCCAGATCGTACCATTCTGCCGAGGCCAGCCAATCCGATTCCTGTCAGGAGTGCGCCGCCGCCGATGCCACGGTCACAGTGGTGCCGGCGGCGTGAAGCGCCTGCACAATGTCGCCCGGGGGATCGCGGTCGGTCACAAGTTCGTCGATGCCGTTAAAGTCGCAAACCTGTACAAGACCGCGCCGTCCGAACTTTGATGCGTCCGTTATCGCTATTGTCCTTGCACCACGCGATAGTACCGTGCGGGCAAACTCTGCCTCTTCGAGGTCGTAGTCCGTTATGCCTCCCGGCGCGTCGAGCGCGCCCACCGAGATGACCGCATGGGCAACGCTGAAGCGGCTGACGAATTCGATAGCGGATACCCCAAAGGCGGCGCCGCTATCGCTGCGCAATTCGCCGCCCGCCATGAACACCCTGTTGCCGTTTACCGTTGCGAGCGTGCGCGCAATATCGGAGGAGTTCGTGACCACCGTCAGGTTGCGGTGCTGCAGCAACTCGCGGGCAAGAAAGCTTGTCGTGGTGCCTGTATCGAGCATCACCGACTCACCATCGCGGATTGTCGCTGCGACCCATTGGGCAATCACGCGCTTGGCGCTCGCATTTTCGCGCATGCGCATCTCGAACGGCGCCTCGCCAATATGCTGCGGCAACCCGACGGCGCCATGGATGCGCGTGAGAACGCCCGAGTCCGTCATGGGCTTGACGTCGCGCCTGATGGTTTCGAGCGAGACGCCGAGCTTGTTGGCAAGATCGGAGATCGAGATCGTGCCTTCCTCTTGCAGTAACCGCCGAATTTCGCCGCGCCGCTTTGCACTCATGCCAAAACCTCAAAATTTGATGCCTAAGCCGCACCATTACCACATATTTTACCAGTATCAGGCGATAAAGCCACATTATGCCACATAAATATGTTGACAGATGCGCGAACTTGGCAGACGATCCCATCAATGGGGTTGGTGGTAGTGCGCGGTTAGACTGGCTCACCATGAGGAGAGCCAATCCTTGCAGGTACCCAAGATACCGCGAGGATCCTGAGTGAAAGTCTTTGCCATAGACGGATTGCCTGTTACCGGAGAGTCCACAACCTTCAGGGGACAGGTTGCCTTCCTCGTGGTGAGTCAGTCTGACCGCGCACTTTTTTTCTGC
Organism: Phyllobacterium sp. UNC302MFCol5.2; assembly: GCF_000686005.1. NCBI lineage: Bacteria > Pseudomonadati > Pseudomonadota > Alphaproteobacteria > Hyphomicrobiales > Phyllobacteriaceae > Phyllobacterium > Phyllobacterium sp. UNC302MFCol5.2. Next base: position 1,502,694 of record NZ_JMLL01000010.1, on the reverse strand, counting down.
TCGCCGACCGGCGCATTCCTGCCGGGCCATACACGGTAGGCGTCGCCAATGGCTCCCGCGCCTGACGTGCACCCTGGTGAGCCCGTAGCGCGGCGCATTGCGGCGCTTCCCATCTGGCAAGGCGAGATAAGCATTGCCCTTTTGAAGGGCGGCATCAGCAATGAAAGCTATGTGGTAGAGGATGCGAGCCGCAAATATGTGGTGCGCTTCGGCACGGATTATCCCTTTCACCACGTGTTCCGCCAGCGCGAGGTGATGACCGCGCGTGCTGCGTACCTTGCCGGATTTGCTCCGGAAGTCTTTCACGCCGATGACGGCGTCATGGTGACGGCATTCCTTGGTGCTCGAACCTATGACGCCCGCGATGTGCGCGCCAATATTCCGCGAATTGCCGACATGGTCCGCCAGTTCCATACGCGCATGCCTGAACATATTCGCGGACCGGGATTCATGTTCTGGGTCTTCCACGTCATTCGCGACTATGCCCGCACGCTGGAAGCCGGCAAAAGCCGCTTGGCGCATCAACTTCCCGCCTATCTGGCGATCTCCGACGAAATGGAGGCGGCGCAAAAACCCCTGCCGATCATCTTCAGCCACAATGATCTTCTCCCTGCCAACATCCTCGATGACGGGGAAAGACTGTGGCTCATCGATTTCGAATATGCCGGGTTCTCGACGGCGATGTTTGACCTTGCGGGACTGGCCTCAAACGCAGGGTTCGATGCAGAGGAGTCCGAGGCATTGCTGGATGCCTATTTCCGGGCGAGGCCCGATACCGCACTGACCCGCGCGCACGCCGCCATGCAATGCGCCTCGCTGTTGCGCGAGGCGATGTGGAGCATGGTCTCGGAACTGCATCTGAAGGCGCCAGGTGTCGACTACGTCGCCTACACGACCGAGAATTTACAGCGGCTGGACGAGGCGCTGGACCACTACAGAACATTATACGGAAAGACCATATCATGAGCATGCCAACCCATGCGCAGATCGTCGTCATCGGCGGCGGCATTATCGGCTGCTCGACAGCTTACCATCTCGCCAGGGACCACAAGGCGGATGTGGTTCTCCTCGAAATGGGCCAGCTGACGTCCGGCTCGACCTGGCATGCGGCGGGACTTGTCGGCCAGTTGCGCTCGTCGGCCTCGATCACGCGGGTTCTTAAATATTCCGTCGACTTGTACAAACGCCTCGACGCTGAAACCGGTCTCGCCACCGGCTGGAAGATGACCGGGTGCCTGCGCCTCGCCACCAATGAAGATCGCTGGACCGAGTTTCGCCGGCTGGCGACCACTGCGCGCAGCTTCGGCATGGACATGCATCTGCTTTCCCCGCAGGACGTTAAATCCATGTTCCCGCTAATGGAGGCGGGCGATCTCATAGGCGCGAGCTGGTTGCCGACGGATGGTCAGGCGAGCCCTTCGGACATCACCCAATCGCTGGCCCGCGGCGCGCGCATGCACGGCGCCAAGCTCATCGAGAATGTCCGGGTCACCGGATTTGAGATGGACGACGGCCGCATCGTCAAGGTGAAGACCGACAAGGGCGACATCGCCTGTGAGAAGGTCGTCAACTGTGCGGGCCAATGGGCGCGGCAGGTAGGCGAAATGGCCGGCATCAATGTGCCCCTGCAGCCGGTCAAGCATCAGTACATCATCACCGACAGGATCGAGGGCCTGTCTGCCGATGCACCCACGATCCGCGATCCCGACCGCCGTACCTATTTCAAGGAAGAGGTCGGCGGGCTGGTGATGGGCGGCTATGAACCGAACCCACAGGCCTGGACGACGGCCGACGTGCCGAATGACTGGCAGTTCCGCCTATTCGACGATGATTTCGACCATTTCGAGCAACACATGGTCCAGGCCATCGATCGAATACCCGCCATGGCAAACGTTGGTGTGAAGCAGATGATCAACGGGCCGGAAAGCTTCACCCCCGACGGCAATTTCATTCTCGGTATCGCACCCGAATGCGCCAACATGTTCGTCGGCGCCGGCTTCAACGCCTTCGGCATCGCCTCGGGTGGCGGCGCCGGCTGGGTGCTGGCGCAATGGGTGGTCGACGGGGAATCGCCGCTTGATCTTTGGGCCGTCGATATCCGCCGATTTTCCCATCTGCACCGCGATCGCCAGTGGGTGCTCGACCGCACGCTCGAAGCCTATGGCAAGCATTACACCATCGGCTTTCCCCATGAAGAATACACGTCAGGCAGACCGGCCGTCGTCTCGCCGCTCTATGATCGCCTCAAGCAGCATCGCGCCGTGTTCGGCTCGAAGCTTGGATGGGAGCGGCCAAACTGGTTCGCACCTGAAGGGACTTCGGCCGAGGACATCTATTCCATGGGCCGGCAGAACTGGTTCAAGGCCGTCGGCGACGAGCACCGGCACGTGCGCGAGAAAGTCGGCATCTTCGATCAGTCGTCGTTTGCCAAGTACGAGCTTAGCGGCAAGGATGCCGGCAAGGCGCTCGACTACATCTGCGCCAACGACATCTCGAAGCCAGTCGGCCGGCTTACCTATACGCAGATGCTCAACACGCGCGGCGGCATCGAGTGCGACCTGACCGTGGCGCGGCTGACGGACGACAGGTTCTACATCGTCACCGGTACCGGCTTCCGGACGCATGATTTCGCCTGGATCCGGGATCATATCGGCAGCGATCTCGATGCGACGCTTGAGGACATTACGGAGTGCTTCGGAACGCTCTCATTGATGGGGCCGGACGCGCGCAACGTGCTGGCCAGGGTGACGACAAGCGACGTTGGCAATGCCGCCTTCCCGTTCGGCCACGTGCGCGAGATCGACATCGCCGGCACCACGGTCCGGGCGCTACGGGTTACCTATGTGGGCGAACTCGGCTGGGAATTGCACGTTCCAATCGCCGCGACCGGCGCTGTGTTCGATGCGCTCATGCAGGCGGGCGAGCCTTTCGCCATCAGGCCGGTAGGTTACCGCGCGCTCGAATCGCTGCGTCTCGAAAAAGGCTATCGCGCCTGGGGCAGCGACATCACCCCCAATGACTCCCCCTTTGAAGCCGGCCTGGGTTGGGCGGTCAAGCTCAAGAGCAACACCGATTTTCTCGGCAGGCAAGCAGCGGAGGCCACGCGCAATGCCCCGCTCGGGAAGCGGCTCGTCGGGATCACGGTTATCGACAGGGACGTCGTTCTGCTTGGACGCGAAACGATCCTGCGCAATGGCGAGCCGGTGGGCTATCTCACCAGCGGCGGCTTTGGCTATACCGTCGATAGCCCCATCGGTTACGGCTACATCCGCAATGCAGAAGGTGTCGACGACACATTCCTCGCCGAAGGCAAGTACGAGCTCATTGTCGCCAACGAGCCATTCGCCGCAAAGGTCCACATCGAGCCACTTTACGACCCACGCAATGAGCGAATAAGAGCCTGAAGCGGCGCACGAAGATGTGTTCCCTGCCGCTTTCCGCCGGGGCTTGACATTAATCCTGGACAAGACCAAATGACAGCGCGCTGGGTCGCTCGTTTGCGCCCAACGTATCTTTCAACCGGAGTTTATCTCTAATGCCCAACGACGACAGTCAAAGTCGATTGTTTGCGCTGTCATCGGCGATCGTGGCCTGTTGAGAGATCAGCTCGCCTCGGTCCCCGTGACGGCGGATCGACAGAAAGGCGAGCAAAATGAACGACCTTCGCTTTACCCAAGGTGTGGTTGATGCCGGTTCGGCACCGGCCGCAACCATTGCCGAACAGCTGGCAACCATGCAGGCTGCCGATGCCGTCGAGCTTCTCAACGAGCTCGAACAGAACGATACCGTCGGCATCATTGCCGAGATGCCGCGCGACCATGCGGTGCTCATCCTTGACCAGCCGGAATTGCATTCGGCAGGCGCCATCATCGAGGCGCTTCCCGACGTCATCGCATGCGAACTGCTCGACGCCATGTCGGCAGACCGCGTCACCGATATCTTCCATGAACTCGATGCCGAGGCGCGGGACCGGCTGTTTCCAGGCCTTGGCCCCGAAACCCAGCAGGCCCTTGCAAAACTGCTGCGCTATCCGCCCCATACAGCTGGCAGCCTGATGACGACCGAATTCGTCAGCGTCCCCGCCAACTGGAGCGTTGCGCGCACGCTACAACATATTCGCGAAGTCGAACGGTCCCGCGAGACGGTCTACGCCATCTATGTGATCGATCCGGAGAACCGCAGCCTGCTGCGCGCAGTGGCCCTTCGCCGCCTGATCGCCAGCGAGCCCGAAGCCTCGATCATGACCGTGGGCCGCGACGTTGCGCCGGTCACCGTGGGACCGCTTACCGATCAGGAGGATGTCGCTCGGCTGTTCCGCAAGCACGACCTCCTCGCCGTTCCCGTAGTCAATGACGGCAACCAGATCATCGGCATCGTGACCGTCGATGATGTGATCGACGCCATGACCCAGGAGATGACCGAGGATACGCTGAAGTTCGGCGGCATGGAGGCTTTGAACAAGCCCTATATGCAGATCGGCTTTCTCCAGATGATCCGCAAGCGCGCGGGCTGGCTCGGCGTCCTTTTCCTCAGCGAAATGCTGACGGCGAGCGCGATGCAGCACTTCGAGGGCGAACTCGAGAAGGCCGTTGTGCTGACCCTGTTCATCCCGCTCATCATGAGTTCAGGCGGGAATTCGGGCTCGCAGGCGACCTCTCTCTTGATCCGCGCCCTTGCCTTGCAGGAGTTGCGGCTGAAGGACTGGTGGCGGGTCGCGCTGCGGGAACTCCCGACCGGCATCGTGCTCGGCACTTTCCTTGGCCTGATCGGCGTCATTCGCATCTCGACGTGGCAGATGCTCGGCCTCTACGATTATGGCGTCCATTGGCATCTCGTCGCGGCAACGGTCGGCACGGCCCTTGTCGGCATTGTCACTTTCGGGTCGCTGGCCGGCTCCATGCTGCCGTTCATCCTGCAGAAGATCGGTTTCGACCCGGCGAGCGCCTCTGCGCCCTTCGTGGCAACGCTTGTCGATGTCACCGGCCTCATCATCTACTTTAGCATCGCCCTGATGATCCTGTCGGGAACATTGCTTTGAAACTGCGCGCGGCGGACGGTTCTCGTTCGCCGCGCACGACCCCCGCGCAGAAGCGCATCTGCATGGCTGCAATGCAGCCCCCAAATGCTTTGACCCCTTTCGCAATTGCGAAAAAACATGTATGGAGCGCGCAAATGTAAAGCGGCGCATCATATGTGGCGTCCCTAATCTTCCAAAGAGAACCCAATGAAACTGCGCAACATCGCGATCATCGCACACGTTGACCATGGCAAAACCACGCTCGTTGACGAACTCCTGAAACAGTCCGGCAATTTCCGCGACAACCAGCGCGTCGCCGAGCGCATGATGGATTCCAACGACATCGAAAAGGAACGCGGGATCACCATTCTCGCCAAGGCCACGTCGGTCGTCTGGAAGGACACGCGCATCAACATCGTCGACACGCCCGGACACGCCGATTTCGGCGGCGAGGTCGAACGCATTCTCAGCATGGTGGACGGCGCGATCGTTCTCGTTGACGCTGCCGAAGGCCCGATGCCGCAGACGAAATTCGTCGTCGGCAAGGCGCTGAAGGTGGGGCTCCGTCCGATCGTCGCGATCAACAAGATCGACCGCCCCGACGCGCGCCACGAAGAAGTCGTCAACGAAGTCTTCGATCTCTTTGCCGCTCTCGACGCGACCGACGAACAGCTCGACTTCCCGATCCTCTACGGTTCCGGCCGTAGCGGCTGGATGGCCAAGAACCCGGAAGGCCCGCAGGACCAGGGCCTTGCCCCGCTGTTCGACCTCGTGCTTGAGCACGTGCCGGAGCCGACCGTCGGCGACGGCCCGTTCCGCATGATCGGTACGATCCTTGAGGCCGATCCGTTCCTCGGCCGTATCATCACCGGCCGCATTCACTCCGGTACCGTAAAGTCGAACCAGCAAGCCAAGGTTCTCCATGGCGACGGGACGCAGCTCGAAACCGGCCGCATTTCCAAGATCCTGGCTTTCCGCGGTCTTGAACGCCAGCCGATCGAAGAAGCCCAGGCAGGTGACATCGTTGCGATCGCCGGACTGCAGAAGGGCACCGTGGCTGATACCTTCTGTTCACCGGAAGTTACCGAACCCCTGCAGGCGCAGCCGATCGATCCGCCGACCGTCACCATGTCGTTCATCGTCAACGACTCGCCGCTTGCCGGCACCGAAGGCGATAAGGTCACGAGCCGGGTCATTCGCGATCGCCTGTTCAAGGAGGCCGAGGGCAATGTTGCGCTGCGCATCGAGGAATCGAGCGACAAGGATTCGTTCTACGTATCTGGCCGCGGCGAATTGCAGTTGGCGGTCCTGATCGAGAACATGCGCCGCGAAGGCTTCGAGCTTGGCGTGTCGCGTCCGCGTGTCGTCATGCAGAAGGACGAAAATGGCAACATGCTCGAGCCGATCGAGGAAGTTCTCATCGACGTCGACGAAGAATATTCCGGCACGGTCGTGCAGAAGATGTCGGAGCGCAAGGCCGAGATGGTCGAGCTGCGCCCCTCCGGCGGCAATCGCGTACGCCTCGTCTTCCACGCGCCGACGCGCGGCCTCATCGGCTACCAGTCGGAGCTTCTGACCGACACGCGTGGCACCGCCATCATGAACCGCCTGTTCCGCGCCTATGAACCCTACAAGGGAGAAATCGCCGGCCGCAACAACGGCGTTCTGATCTCGAACGATCAGGGCGAGTCGGTGGCCTTTGCCATGTGGAACCTCGAAGATCGCGGCCCGATGATCATCGACGCTGGTGTCAAAGTCTATGCAGGCATGATTATCGGCATTCACTCGCGTGACAACGATCTCGAAGTCAACGTGCTGAAGGGCAAGAAGCTCACCAACATCCGCGCCGCCGGTAAGGACGAGGCCGTCAAGCTGACGCCACCGATCCGCATGACGCTGGAGCGCGCCCTGTCATGGATCCAGGACGACGAACTCGTCGAAGTCACGCCGAAGTCAATCCGCCTGCGCAAGCTCTACCTCGATTCCAACGAGCGCAAGCGCTTTGAAAAGAGCAAGACCGCCGGCGCGGCATAAGCCAGGCGGACCAAATATGCAATTGCAAGGGCGGCCACTTGGTCGCCCTTTCTTTTTCGTGAACTCAGCCGAATTTCGGTCGCGATCCCAGTTGCCCAAGGTCGGCCCTCGGGTCTATGGTTAAGAAACCATGAACACCCATGTGATCGAGATAAGACGGGCTGAACTGGCCGACGCCGAGGCGATTTCGGACATTCATGTTGCCGCCTGGAGAGGTGCCTATACCGGCATCATTCCACATCGCGCGCTCAATACCATGCTGCAGCGCCGCGGATCGGCGTGGTGGGCGCGCGCCATCCAGCGCTCGACGCAAATTCTTGTCGCGGACATTGGCGGCGTGGTGGCCGGCTATGCGACCCTCGGACCAAATCGCGCAAGGCAATTGCCGCAGAAGGGCGAGGTCTACGAGCTCTATATCAGGCCGGAATATCAGGGTTTTGGCCTGGGCACACGCCTTCTCGGTGCGGCAAAGCGCAGCCTGGTCGACCAGGGGATGAAGGGACTGGTCGTCTGGGCGCTCGAAGACAATGGCCTCGCCACCTCATTCTACGAGGGCGCCGGCGGCCGCGATGTCGCCGAAGGCGTTGAATGTTTCGAAGGCAAGACCCTGAAGAAACTCGCCTTCGTGTGGAATTGACGGCTTCCGCAATGCCAGCCGTTAAGACTGAAGTCGCTAAACTTCTTTACCGGCTGCAAGGCCGGCCTCTCATGCGCTCGCCGCGGCTCAGGCGACGCTCTTGTTGCGCCGGCTCCTAAAAGTCAGTACAGCACTCCCAAACCAACAAGGACTTTGAAAATATGCGCATCGATGCCATTCCTGTCGGCAACAATCCTCCCGAAGACGTCAACGTGATCATCGAAGTTCCGGTCGGCGGCCAGCCGATCAAGTACGAACTCGACAAGGATTCCGGCGCGCTGTTTGTCGATCGCTTCCTGCACACGCCGATGACTTATCCGGGCAATTACGGCTTCGTACCGCACACATTGTCGGACGACGGCGACCCGATCGACGTTCTTATCTGCAACACGCGCGCGCTCATGCCGACCAGCATCATCAATGTCCGCCCAATCGGCGTCCTCGTCATGGAGGACAATAAGGGCCAGGACGAGAAGATCATCGCCGTTCCCTCGCCCCACCTTACCCTTCGCTACGAGAAGGTCCACAACTACACCGACTTGCCGGATATCACCCTCAAGCAGATCCAGCACTTCTTCGAACACTACAAGGATCTCGAGCCCGGCAAATGGGTGAAGATTGGTGACTGGGGCGATGAAGATGCCGCCCGCCAGCTCATCACCGAGGCCATGGAGCGCCACAAGGCCAAGACCGCCTCGTAAAAACTATGCCTTGGGCGATCCCAGCGCTTCGAGCTTCGAAGCCAATGCGTGCGGGTCGCCCAGGATTTTTACCTGTTTGAGCCGGGACGTCGCTCCCGCTACGATCGCTACCTCACGCGTGGCAACGCCAAGCTCTCTTGCCAGAAGCTTTTCCAGCGCCGCATTCGCCTTGCCATCCTCGGGGACTGCCCTGACGCGCACCTTCAAGTGAGCGCGCCGATCCGCTGCAAGCGCCACCCCTTCGACTGCATCCTTCGCGGATTTAGGCGTCAAACGTACGAATACGATGACACCGTCCGTCACCTCACGGAGGCAGCTTTGCCGGTCGATCAAACCAGCAGCGGCGCGATTGTCGTCCACAACAGCTGGCGGATGAAGAAGATGATCAGCAGGAGCACGATCGGCGATATGTCGATGCCTCCGAGATCAGGCAGGAAGCGGCGGATCGGGCGCAGCGCCGGTTCGGTGACGCGGAACAGGAAATCGCCGACGGATGCAACGAACCGGTTGCTCGAATTGATGACGTTGAAGGCGTAAAGCCACGAGAAAATGGCGCTGGCAATAATGATCCAGGTGTAGATATCGAGAGCAAGATCGATGGTGCGGATGAGGGCGAGCATTCGTTTCTCCTAACAGTCACGCCGACATGTAGCGATTGACCCGGCTACGGGCAAGGGGCCGTCGTGGTCATGGCGCTTTGCGATGATTATTCATTATACCAACGTAGTATAGATTTAGTACTTTGATGATTACAGATACCCCACCCCCTTAGACACCGCTTGCGTGGGAATATTATTGAATTAAAAAACATGATTAACTTTGCTGACGTGATTCGATCTATTTTGTTTAGATTTTTTATTTAAGGGGGTTTCCATGCTCAATAAACTATCCGCCGAATTCTTCGGAACGTTTTGGCTTGTACTCGGTGGCTGCGGCAGCGCTGTTATTGCGGCAGCATTTCCAGCTGTCGGTATTGGTTTGCTTGGCGTTGCATTGGCCTTTGGTCTTACGGTTCTTACCGTGGCCTTCGCCGTCGGCAGTATCTCCGGCGGACACTTTAATCCCGCCGTGTCACTTGGACTTGCCATCGCCGGCCGGTTCGAATTCAAGGACGTCATTCCCTATTGGGTCGCCCAACTGGCGGGCGCCATCGTCGCTGCCGCAGTGCTGTATCTCATTGCCTCCGGCAAGGCCGATTTTGCCGCTGGAGGGTTCGCGTCTAACGGCTATGGCGATCTTTCGCCCGGCAAATACGGGCTTACTTCGGCGCTGGTGATCGAGATCGTCATGACCGCTTTCTTTCTCATTATCATCCTCGGGGCGACATCGGCTGCGATACCGGCCGGATTCGCGCCTATCCCCATCGGCCTGGGCCTGACACTGATCCACCTTGTGTCGATCCCGGTCACCAATACGTCGGTTAACCCGGCGCGTTCGACCGGTGTCGCCCTGTTTGTCGAGACGGCAGCGCTCAGCCAGTTGTGGCTGTTCTGGGTTGCGCCCCTGATTGGCGCCGCGCTCGGCGCCATCATCTGGAAAGCTTTGCTCGGGAAGGATTGAGACCTTCAACGTTCACAAGGAGCGCCGGCGCGCCGGCCCTCCTTGGATTTATTTCGCAATTGCTTATCCCATTTCGGTTCGAACTGGTTTAAAAGGGCCTCCAGATTCCGGAGCCTTTCAAGCAAAATGTCCTCGCCAGAAACGACAGCGGCGCATGACCGCTACGCCGCCTTTCGCCATTCGTCCTTCACGCTCTATTGGCTAGCCCGCTTTTGCGGCTCTTTTGCCATCCAGATCATCAGCGTGTCGGTCGGCTGGCAGATCTACGACCTGACGCGTGATCCCTTCTATCTGGGCATTGTCGGCCTTGTGCAATTTGCCCCATCCCTGCTCCTGGTGCTGATCACGGGCGCAGCGGCCGATCGCTTCGGGCGCCGGCTTATCATGGGGCTTTCGCTCTGCGTCGAACTGGTCTGCGCCGTGCTGCTACTGCTTCTCACCATTGCTCACATGTTTTCGCCGGCACTGGTTTTCGTCATTCTCGCGGGCTTTGGCATTGGCCGCGCCTTCCTCGGACCGGCGTCGGCGTCGCTTGTCGTCAACCTTGTCCCGACCGAGGTTTTCTCCAACGCCGTCTCTTGGAACTCGTCCGCATGGCAGATTGCCGCGATTGTCGGTCCGGTGGTCGGTGGCTTGCTATACGGCATTTCGCCGATCGTCGCCTATGGCATAGCGAGCGCCATGCTTGCAGCCGCCGCCGCCTGCACATTCGCCATTCCAAAGCCGGCCCAGCATACGCTTTCCGAATCTCGCTCATTGCAGACGCTTCTTGCCGGCTTTCACTATATCTGGAAGGAGAAGGTTGTCCTCGGCGCAATCTCGCTCGATCTCTTCGCCGTGCTTCTCGGCGGCGCAGTCGCCCTATTGCCGGTTTATGCCCGCGACATCCTGCAACTTGGCCCCTGGGGTCTCGGCATGCTGCGCGCCGCGCCGGGAATCGGTGCTATCTTGACCGCCGTGTGGCTCACCGGTCACCCGATCCGCGATCACGCCGGAATAATCATGTTTGCCTTTGTCGCGCTGTTCGGCCTGCTGACGATCATGTTCGGCGTTTCGAACATCGCCTGGCTGTCGATCGTCGTTCTCGCCCTGATGGGTGCCGCCGATATGGTGAGCGTCTATATCCGCGAAACGCTGCTGCAATTGTGGACACCAGACCATGTCCGTGGCCGGGTGAATGCGGTCAACATGGTCTTCGTCGGGGCTTCCAACGAACTCGGTGAGTTCCGCGCCGGCATCATGGCATCGCTGATCGGTACCATACCTGCCGTCGTCTTCGGTGGCATCGGCACCGTTGCGGTTGCGGGTCTTTGGGCCTACTGGTTTCCGCAGTTGCGCAAGGCCCGCAATCTTCAAGGCAGAACCTAGAGCAGCCTGGACAGTTTGTTGGACGGGGCCGGAACGCCAAAGATCGTCGCCAGGAAGCCGTGCAGCCAGACCTTGAGCACGGCATCGTGGATCATGCGGCCCTCGAGATGCATCCTTCCATGCTGGGCGCCGCAGAGAGCAAAACGCTCGGACCCGCGAACGACCCACCGCTGCATCATCGCGCGGGTCAGCTCCGCATGGAACTGGACGCCCCAGGCATTGTTGCCATAGCGGAAGGCCTGATTGGGATAGCTCTCGCCTGTCGCAAGCAGCGTGGCGGTCTGCGGCAGTTCGAAACCTTCGCGGTGGAAATGATAGACCATCGAGGGCCAATCCATCAGGGCGCTGCCGGCTTCGGTTGCCTGCAGCGGATACCAGCCAATTTCAACGAGGCCTTGCGGGTGCGGCCCAACCCTGCCGCCAAGATGATTGGCGAGCATCTGCGCACCGAGGCAAATGCCAAGGAAAGGCTTGTCCTCGGCGAGCGGGACGGCCAGCCAATCGGTTTCGGTGCGGACGAAATCATCGGGATCGTTGGCGCTCATCGGGCCGCCGAAAATGACGGCGCCGGCATGGTCTTCAAGCGTTTCCGGAAGCGGATCGCCGAGCGGCGGTCTGCGGATATCGAGTGCGAAACCCGATTCGATCAAAAGATGGCCGACGCGGCCCGGACTTGAACGTTCCTGATGCAGTACCGTGAGGATCTTCGGCCGCTGCGGCTGCCTGTTTTCCATCCAGTCCGTCTGGAACATTCGCTCCGATCCTATTCCTCGACAACCGGCTGCTTGGCGCGTTCGGCGGCTTTTCGCTTCATGGTCACGCGATCACGCGTCGATACGCCGATCAGCTCCGCCACGCGCCAGACCACGTTGTCCTCAAGTTCGTGCGCGGTGCCGTCGGCATAGACCACATCCCACATGAGTTCAATGAAACGAATGCGCGCCTCTTCGTCAAGATTGCGCTTGATGATGCTGGTGAAGCTGTAAAGATCGACGGCTTCCTGGTCGGCCTGTTCACCATCGTCGAGAAGACGCTTCAAGGCCTCGCCTTTCAAGCCGTAGGCTTCCGATATTAGCTGCGACACGCGCTTGCGCTCGGATTTGCGCCGTTCACCATCGGCGTCCATGACGTGGAACAGAAGCGCCGCAGCTGCCAGCCGCGGATCGTTCTTGGAAAAACGATCCTTGTCGCCTTCGCCGGACGGCAGGGCCTTGAAGAATGTCACGAGGCGATCAAGCATATAGATTCTTTCGGTATCTTGTGGGAGGGCAGATCATTCAACAGATAGCGTGGCAGGCATGGTTCTGCCACTGTACATGTTGCCGCAAAAAGCGAGCACGACTACCAACGCGCAACTAGAACAGCCGGAACTTCTTGTTTGCGCGCTCTTCCTGATATTCCGGACGCACGCCCGGATCGTCAGGAACCGGGATGACCAGTTCAGCATCTTTCTGCGGTTTGTCCGGGTTAGGCGGCATTTTCGCTGTTTTTTCCACAGGTTGCGTCTTCGAAGCTGTATCTTCATCTGGCCTTGGAGTGGGCTGAAGTTGGACGATCTCAGCATCGACGACATCCGCATCGTCGCGCGACACCTTTGGGGCGGCATTGCCGCTGCCTTCGATCCTTGGAGGTATCAGCGGCTTCACATCTTCGCGAGGTGGCGCGGATGCCGCCGGAGTTTCGGCCATCGCTTCGTCGAATTCGCGCTGGTAATCGATCACAGGCCCGAGTTGCTCCACTGGAACCTTCCATTCGAAGGCGTTGAGCCTTCCGGTGACAGGCGATGCTGGCGCCCATTGGTCGGAAACATAGCCGTCGGCCGTCCATGCGGGATCGCGAGGCGCCTTGACCGCCCGCGAAAGCCACTGCCGCACGCGGCCCTGGTCGCCGGTTTGCGCTTCCTCGATATCGGCGAGCAGCAGGTAGGCACTCTCGCGCGGAGCACTGCGCAAAACAGCCTCGGCAGCTTCGCGCGCTTCCCTGAGTTCGCCGGCCGCGAGGGCCGCATTGGCAATGGCGAGATTGGATTCCGGATGGTGCGGATAGAGCGCCGCAAGGTGGCGTGCACGTTTCAACCGATCGATGGCCGAATCGCCAAGCCGGGCATGGACGAACGTCTCGGCGACGTCCGGATGCGGCTGTTTCTTCCAGACATATTCGAGGATCTTCGATCCCTTGCGAAGTTCGTTCTGCTGGAACAGCACCTTGGCTGCGATAATCGCAGCCGGGATCAAATCCGGCGCCAGTTTGTTGGCCTCGAGTGCGATCGGCCGTGCGCTGACGGGATCTGCATCGAAAAGGTCTATGGCCTTGGCGGTCAGCAGCGCTGCCCGTTCGCGCTTCACCTGGTCCTTGTCGATCTGCTTGCCTGCCTTCCGCTTCTCCAGCAGCGCCAGCGCTCCGTCCCAGTCGCCGTGGGTTGTCTTCTGGCCGAGTGCCGCCGACGTTGCCCATTCGACATTGGGCGCGAGCTGCGCAGCCTCCTCGGCATAATGGCGCGAGGCATCGCGCGCCCCGAGCCGCTGCGCTTCCAGATAGAGACCGCGCAGGCCAAGCAGCTTCGTTTCGGGATCATCCAGCATCGCCTCGAACTTTGCCCGCGCATCGTCGGCACGCCCTTCGAGCATTGCCGCCTGGGCATCAAGCAGCTTGATCAACGGTTCCTGGTCGACGTTAAGAAGCTTCTCCGCCTGTTTGACCATCCGCAATGCTGTCGGTCCATCGCCGGCACCCGCCGCGATCAACCCGGTCGAAAGCGATTGATAGCCGCGATCACGCTTGCGCGCCCGGAAATGCCGGCGCAAGGCATAGGGTGATGCGACGAGGCTCTTGATCGCCCACCAGGTCAGCATCACAGCGGCCACAACTGCAACAATGGCAGACGCGGCGACCATCAGCGTTACTTTGTATTGCATGCCGCCGAAAGTGACCAACAGATCGCCGGGCCGGTCGGCGAGCCAAGCAAATCCGATACCGAGAAGCAGAACGACAACGATGAATGTAAGAAGACGCGCCATGATCGTCGTGAACTCCTAGTTTGAAGCCGCGGGGGTCTTTGCCCCGGCAAGCGCATCGGACAGAGCCTTCGCAAGCGCCTCGTCGGCCTTCTGCCGGGCCTTCATGGCCTCCGCGAAATTGGCCGAAACTGACTTGGCGTTATCCGGCAGCTTTTCCCATTCGGCTATGGCCCCGCCAAGATTGGCAGAGCCAAGGTTGGCTTCGATGCGCGCCGTGATCGCATCGACGCTGTCGCCGGCAACCATACCAACCGGCCGCGCTTCTACCAGACCTCCGGCGCTCGCCCAGAGTCTGTCGAGAACGCTGGCATTCGGATCGACGGTCCGGGTGGTCGCGACAATTTTTGCCGCAACGTCGCCGAATTCCGTCGCAAGCGTTCCGACCGTCGGTATCCCCTTGGCAGCAAAGGCGCGCAGGCTTTCGATGTTTTCTGTGGCCGGTGCCACGGCCGCATAGGTATCAAGTTCAGCGGTAAAGGGCGCGCCGCGATCGAGTGCGGCCTTCAATCCGGTGGCGGCCATCGCCAACGCCATATTGGCCTGGCCTGACGTATCATTGACCTTGGCTTCGAGCGCCGCCAACCTGTCGGTTGCAGCCGATGCCTGCTCGACCTGCTGCTGGCTCGCATTGAGTTTGGTCTCAAGCGCCGCGATGCGCGCATCAATCGCACTCGTATCTGCCGAACCGGCGGCACCCACGCTTTTCTTGACCTCGTCAACACTCTGCTTGATCAGGCTCATCTCATGGGCAAGCGCCGATACCTGTTCCACGGCATTCTTGGAATTTTCCACCGCACCATTGAGCGCCAGTTCAGCGCCATCGCCGAGGTCGGGTGATGGCGGTGTTCTTTGCAAGGCGGCAATCTGTTGTTCGAGATTTGAAAGGTCGGCTTTCGGCGACGGCATCAGTCCCGCCCACTGCAAGGCGGAAACACCCACCAGGGCCACCAAACCGCCAATGACCCCCGCAGCAATCCGGCCGAACTGGTCGCCGGAATTTGGCGCCGGCGCGGGCGGTGTTTCGGTAGCGGACCTCACAGCGCCCGGGCGACCAAACGATTGCTCAGACTCCGCTGAACGTCCCGTCGAAGTTTGCTCGGGCTCGCCCGCATCTTCCGCCGCCTCTAGGATCGGGGTAGTTTGCGATCCAATAGCTGCTGGATCGAAACCCACGGGCTCAGCGGCAGGTGTTTCCTTGGCCTTTGCTTCGGGTTTGCTGACGGCCGACGGCTCCAAATCGATCGTCACCGGCTTGCGGGCGGATTTCGAATGGCGTGGAACGGACGATTTTGCCATGAGCTGTCTCTTTCGTGATCAAAAGCGGGTGAACGCCACGCTAGCAAGGAAGTTCCTGCTGCGAAACGGCCAATATCGGCGAATTGAAGGTGTCTCCTGCTTACGCTTCGCGCATGAGTTGCAACAACGCGCCTTCATCCGGCTTCGATGCGGCGTAAACCCGCCCCTGGTTCCAGTCCGTCAACACGTCGGCAATTCGTTGCGATAAACAGAATATTGCTGTGTTATCAAAGTTTTGAACCAGCTCTGGCCGACTCGCTAAAGCTGCAAATAGTTCGGCGCCCCAACGCGAATAGATCAAACAGGAGTCTATGCGCTTCTGTGCGAAAAAATCGTGCAAAAATTCAGTTGTATAACTGACTGAAACCGTATCGTAGGTCAGACTGCAGCGGAAACGGATTGCGGATTTGCGAAGGCTCTGTTCGAAGTCTGGCGAGCGAACCTTACCAGTCAGATAGAGGAGGCATCCGCCGGAGGGCAGTTCCTCGATCACGATTTGAGCGAGGGTCGCTCCGTCGCCGTCGCCCGTTGTCACCGTTTCAAAACCCCGCGCTCGTGCCGCAGCGGCTGTCGCTTCGCCGACGACAAAACACGGCACTTTGAGGAGCGGGCGCAGCAGTTCGTCGGAGGCTTCACGCAATGCGCTGGCGCTAGTGACGGCGACGGCGCAAAATTTGGCTTTTGGTCTCGATGCGTCGAGAGGAACGATTTTTGTGAGCGGCAATACGAGCGGCAGGAACCCGCTGCACAGCAGGCGCTCGGAGGTTCTGGTCGCTCCGGGCTGGGGCCGCGTGACCAGAACCGTCTTCATCAAAGCCAATCCGTGAAGAAGTGCGCGCCAGCCCGGGCGCGCACGCGCTGGGCCGCGTCTCGGCCAATCTCGGCGGCATCAGCCAGGGCACCCTCGCCAGACACCTCGTGTGCCTCACTGCCGTCGGGCAAAAGGATCATGCCGTGGAAGGAGAGCCTGTCTCCAGAAACGGTGGCAAGGCCGGCGATCGGCGTGCGGCAGGAACCGTCAAGCGCTCCGAGGAACGCCCGCTCGCAGGCGAGTGCTGTCGATGTCGGTAGGTGATTCAACGGCGCGAGCAGGCTATCCACGCGTTCGTCGCCGATACGGCTTTCCACCGTGATCGCGCCCTGGCCGGGGGCTGGCGGAAAGGCTCTCACATCCATAAGTTCGGTCACGACTTCGCCCAATCCGAGCCGCCGCAAGCCCGCATAGGCAAGGAATGTTGCATCCACCTCGCCATCCGCAAGCTTGCGCAAGCGGGTTTCCACATTGCCGCGGAAATTGACGACCTTAAGGTCCGGACGCACGCGCCGGATGAGGGCCTGGCGGCGCAGCGATGCTGAGCCGACGACCGCTCCCTGCGGCAATTCGAGGAGGGTCTTCACCGAACGTCCGATGAACGCGTCGCGCGGGTCTTCACGCTCGAGGAAAATCGACAGATGCAGCCGTTCAGGCAGGAACGTCGGCATGTCTTTCGAGGAGTGGACAGCAAGATCGATCCGGCCGTCGGCAAGCTGCTCTTCGATCTCAAGCGTAAAGAGGCCTTTGCCGCCGACTTCGGCCAGCGGACGATCCTGAATCCGGTCGCCGGAAGTAGAAATAACGACGATCTCGATGTCGTCTTCACGCATTCCGTGGTGCTGCATCAGCCTGCTGCGCGTCTCACGGGCTTGTGCGAGCGCGAGCGCGCTCCCACGTGTACCGATCTTGAGCGTTTTTGTTTGCATTGGCTGCTGTCCGTGTTACGCGATCTCGAATAGAAACGTCTGCCTAGCGAAGTTTTATTCGACCGGCAATGCGGCGAAGGATATCAGGTTTATCTATGCGTGTTCTGGGAATTGAGACAAGTTGTGACGAAACGGCCGCCGCCATCGTCGAGCGCGACGCGGACGGCTGCGGCCGCATCCTGTCGAATGTCGTTCTCAGCCAGATTGACGACCACGCACCCTATGGCGGCGTTGTGCCCGAGATCGCTGCGCGCGCCCATGTCGAAGTCCTCGACCGCTTGATCGGCCAGGCGCTGCATGAAGCGCAGATGTCGCTCGATGATATCGATGCCGTCGCCGCTACCGCGGGGCCCGGCCTGATTGGCGGACTGATCGTTGGCTTGATGACCGGCAAGGCTATCGCCATGGCCGGCCGCAAGCCGTTTTACGCGATCAACCATCTGGAAGGTCATGCGCTAACCCCCCGGCTCACTGACCAGATCGACTTTCCCTACCTGCTGCTGCTCGTCTCCGGCGGACATACGCAAATGGTGCTGGTGAAGGGCCTCGGCGACTATGAGCGGCTTGGCACGACCATCGACGACGCGCTTGGCGAAGCCTTCGACAAGACGGCCAAACTCCTTGGGCTTGCCTACCCAGGCGGACCGGAGGTGGAAAAAGCGGCCCGCCTTGGCGATCCGGCGCGCTTCCTCCTGCCGCGCCCGCTCAAGGGTGAGGAACGGCTCGATTTCTCGTTCTCGGGGCTCAAGACCGCCGTGCGCCAACTCGCCACATCGCTTCAGCCGTTGTCACAGACGGACGTCAACGACATTTGCGCCGCCTTTCAGAGTGCAGTAGCGGACACGCTCGATGATCGCGTTGCGCGCTCGCTTGCCCTGTTTCGCCGCCGCTTTCCGGATGTTGCCGCGCCCGCGCTTGTCGTTGCCGGTGGTGTTGCCGCCAACAAGATTATCCGCGATGGCCTGCAGCGACTTTGCGCCGAGCATGGCTTTCGCTTTATCGCGCCGCCCATGGCGCTTTGCACCGACAACGCCGCGATGATCGCCTGGGCAGGAGCCGAGCGGGCGAAACAGAATGCCGCCGACCCTCTCGACATCGCACCGCGGTCGCGCTGGCCGCTCGATCTGCGGTCTGCGCCGTTGATCGGTGCGGGGCGCCGAGGCGCCAAGGCATGACTTCGGGCGTCAATATCACGGTCTTGGGTGGCGGGGCCTGGGGGACGGCCCTTGCCACGATGGCAGCTGGCAATGGCATGAATGTCCGGCTCTATGCTCGAGATGCGGCGACTGTCGACGCGATCAATATCGACCATCGCAACGATCGCTACCTTCCCGGGATCAACCTTCATCCGGCACTGAGAGCGAGCACCGATGCCGCCTCGGTTCTGGCAAACAGCGACTTCATTCTGTGTGTTGTTCCAGCACAGGCGCTGTCCGCCGCCATTGCTGAATTCAAGGACAGCATCCCGTCCAGCGTGCCGTTTGTCATCTGCGCCAAGGGCATCGAGCGGACGAGCGGCCTCCTCATGTCGGAAGTCGTTGCAAGAGTTTTGCCCGGCCGAACGATCGCCGCGCTGTCCGGCCCCAGCTTTGCCAGCGATGTGGCGAAGGGGCTGCCGACGGCGGTCACCGTCGCCGGATCCGACCAGGCCATCGCAGATCGTATTGCCTCGACGCTTTCAGGCCCGACTTTCCGCTGCTATTCGACCGATGACCTGATAGGGGTGGAGATCGGTGGCGCGCTCAAGAACGTCCTCGCCATTGCTGCAGGGGCGGCGGTGGGCTGCGGCTATGGGGCAAGCGCGCAGGCGGCTCTTGTGACCCGTGGATTTGTCGAACTGCGCCGGATCGGCCAGGCACTCGGCGCCAGGCCGGAGACGATCATGGGCTTGTCCGGTCTCGGCGATCTCATGCTGACTTGCTCGACCCCGCAATCGCGCAACTACTCATACGGGCTTGCGCTCGGACGCGGCGAAGACCTGTCTGCGAGACCCCTGGCGGAAGGCGTGGCCACAGCCGCCATCGCAGCGGAGCTTGCCATGAAACACGGTATCGAAGCGCCGATCATCGCCGCCGTGGCGCGGATACTCCATTGTCACATCACCATAGACGAAGCCATGGAAGCGCTGCTTTCCCGGCCATTAAAGACCGAAGACTAGGCTGCTGGCCTGATGAGAATTGGGAGACATGAATGCTTTACGCACTGCTTTGCAACGACAAGCCCGATCACCTGCAGGTGCGGCTCGATACGCGCGCCGCGCATCTCGACTATCTGGCGGGCCTTGGCGACCGGCTGAAATTTGCTGGTCCCTTCCTCGGCGATGACGCCAAGCCGAATGGCAGCCTCGTTGTGATCGAGGCAGGCGATCTTGCCGCAGCAAAGGATATTGCGGCCAACGATCCTTACGCCAAGGCGGGCCTTTTCGCCTCGGTCGACATTCGCCCATGGAACTGGGCCATCAAAAATCCGGCAAACAGTTAAGCGAGGTCCAATATGGCATTCTGGCTGTTCAAATCCGAACCTGACGCATGGTCCTGGCAAAAGCAGAAGGCTGCCGGCGCCAAGGGTACCGAATGGACGGGCGTGCGCAACTATCAGGCCCGTAACAACATGCGGGCGATGCAGATTGGCGACAAGGGTTTCTTCTACCACTCGAACGAAGGCCTCGATATTGTCGGCATCGTCGAAGTCTGCGCGCTCGCCCATCATGATTCGAGTACGGACGACCCACGTTGGGAATGCGTCGATATTCGCGCCGTCAAGGACGTGCCGAATCCGGTCTCGCTCAAGGACGTCAAGGCGAGCCCGAAGCTCGCCAAGATGGCGCTGGTCACCTCGATGCGGCTATCGGTTCAGCCGGTCATGCCCGACGAATGGGTCGAAGTTTGCCGCATGGGCGGCCTGACGCCCGCACCGGAATGACCGCTGCGGAGGCGCCTGTTCTCGAGCCTGGAAGCGATCGGTTCCGCCGATTTGTGGTGAACAACACAGCGCTCCAATCGCCGCCGCATGTTCCCGAGATCAAGCTCCACCTCGCTGATGAAGCGCATGATCTCTGGCACCGGACCGAAGAGGAACTCGCGACGCTCGGCCTTCCCCCGCCCTTCTGGGCGTTTGCATGGGCCGGCGGCCAGGGGGTGGCGCGCTATGTGCTCGACCATCCGGCGAGCGTAAGGGAAAAGAACGTCCTCGATTTCGCTTCGGGTTCCGGGCTTGTCGGCATTGCGGCGGCGCTGGCCGGCGCCCGGCATGTGGTTGCCTGCGACATTGATCCGTTCGCGTTGCCGGCTATCGCAATCAATGCGGCTGCCAACGGCGTTTCCCTGGATGCTCGGGGAGACGACCTGATCGGCAGCGACGGCGGCTGGGACGTTGTCCTCGCCGGTGATGTCTTTTACGACAAGGCGTTAGCGGATCAATTGATCCCCTGGTTTACCAGTCTGGCTTCGCGCGGCGCTGAAGTCATCGTCGGCGATCCCGGCCGTTCCTATTTTCCGAAGAACCTGCTGCATCAGCTCGGCGTCTATACCGTGCCGGTGACACGCGTCCTTGAAGATGCCGAGGTCAAGCGCACCACCGTTTGGCGCTTTGCGTAGCCTTTACCGCCGTACGCGAATAACCGTCTGATCCGACAGGTGCGGCAAGAGCCTGTCCATGTCGCCGCGACTCAAAGCGATGCAGCCTTGCGTCGGCGTATAGCCCCGCCGCGCCAGATGAAAGAAGATGGCGCTGCCCCTGCCCCGCAGCCGCGGCCGGATATTCCAGTCCATGACGATACACACATCATAGAGGTCGTCCTCGCGCCACATGGTCTCGTGGCTTGCGCCATAGGGAATACGCACATGTCGGTTGTAGTTGCGGTCGTTGCCGACTTCGCACCACCCGTCATTCCGGCGCAGGGCGCGCAGCTTAAGACCAAGGCCGCCTTGAACGCGCTTGCCCGGGCGCTTGTAACCATGGAGCAATCGCATCTGCGCCAAGGGCGTCCCGCCATCGCCCTCCCGCTTGAAAGCCGTGATTCCACCGCGTCCTAGCGCACAGCGCAGCACCATTCCGCCGGCGATGAGTTGCCCCTGCGTGGCATGACCGGGGCGGGGGCGTACATCGATGACCAGCAACCGCTTTCGACTCATGATTGCCTCATAAAAAGCCTTTTTGTGTCAGACTGATGCGCCTCACAGGCAATATCAAGTCGATCCCCTTTCTTTCCTCCGTAATTCGACTTAAATTCCAATCACTTCTTTGCACTTGCGGGAGATCTGATGACAGCGCGTACTATTCTGATCGTTGACGATGATGCGGATCTGAGAGCCATTCTGGTCGAGCAGCTCGGGCTCTACGAGGAGTTCCAGATCATCGAGGAAGACAACGCGACCAAGGGCGTACAGGCTGCACGGAACGGCGTCGTCGATTTGCTGATCATGGATGTAGGTCTGCCCGACATGGATGGACGCGAAGCGATCAAGCTTCTGCGCAAAGGCGGCTTCAAGGCGCCGGTGATTATGCTGACCGGGCACGACACTGATTCCGACACAATTCTCGGGCTCGAGTCGGGCGCCAACGACTATGTGACCAAGCCGTTTCGCTTCGCCGTGCTCCTGGCCCGCATTCGGGCCCAGTTGCGCCAGCATGAGCAGAGCGAGGACGCTACGTTCGTCGTCGGGCCATATACGTTCAAGCCCGGACAGAAGATGCTCATCGATGCCAAGGGCGGCAAGATCCGGCTGACGGAAAAGGAGGTCGCGATCATCAAGTACCTCTATCGCGCCGGCGGGAAGGTCATTACACGCGATGTGCTTCTCGAAGAAGTTTGGGGCTACAATTCCGGCGTTACCACCCATACGCTTGAAACGCATGTCTACAGATTGCGCCAGAAAATCGAGCACGATCCTTCGAATTCAACCATACTCGTCACGGAAAGCGGGGGATACAAGCTCATTCCTTGATGCCGGTGGGGCCAATCTAGGTATATGTCTGTTCATGCATGGCAATTGAAGATGATATCCGCATACTGGAGACGGTGGGGCTGTTCGAGACGTTTACGCGCGACCAGTTGCGACTGCTCGCCTTCGGGACGGAACGTCTTGTCCTCAGAGAAGGCCGCGAACTCTACCGCGAAGGTCAGTCTGCCGATTGCGCATATGTCATCGACCGCGGCGAAATCTCGCTTTTTCGCGAGGGCACGACCGGGCGCGTCATTCTGAAAACGGTCGGGCCTGGGGCCGTGCTTGGCGAAATGGCGATCATTGCTCAGACGAAAAGGCTGACAAGCGCCATGGCCGAAGCGGAGACAGAAGTTATTCGCCTCAACCGGTCCCTGTTCCGGCGCATCCTCGAGGAATATCCCGAGATCGCCGCCGCGCTGCACGACAAGATCGCGTCAGATATCAGCGAGTTGATCGACGCGATTACACAATACGAGCACCTGTTCCAGGAGCGCTAGAGTATCCGTATCAATCCAGATTGAAGCGGGCGATGACCGGGACGTGGTCGGACGGCCGGTCCCATCCGCGTGCCTCGCGCAGGACCGTGATATCCGTCAGGTCATTTTCGAGGTCTGGTGATCCCCAGATATGATCGAGACGCCGGCCGCGATCCGCCGCTTCCCAGTCCATCGCCCGATAGCTCCACCAAGTGTAGATTTTCTCGTGTGGGGGAATGTGATGGCGCATGAGGTCGCTCCAGCCGCCATTCTTGCGCAAGGCTTCCAAGCCTTCGGTTTCAATGGGCGTGTGGCTGACTACCCTCAACAATTGCTTGTGCGACCACACGTCGGTCTCCAGCGGCGCTATGTTGAGATCGCCGACCAGCAGGGAGGCATGGCCGTCGCCATAGACGGCGTTCATCGCCTTCATCTCGTCGAGAAAGCCGAGCTTGTGCTTGAACTTCGGGTTGATCGCGGGGTCCGGCTCATCGCCGCCTGCAGGGACGTAGAAATTATGAATACGCAGGCGCTTGGTTCCTGCGGTGACGACTGTGCTTAGATGCCGGCAGTCGGCGATATCGCAGAAGCCAACCCGTGCCGGCTCCGTCAGCGGCCGGCGCGACAATGTCGCAACACCGTGGTATCCCTTCTGGCCGCTGATCTCGATATGGCCATAACCTGCAGCGTACAGCGCCTCGCGCGGAAACAGATCGTCCGGACACTTGGTCTCCTGCAGGCACAGAACGTCCGGCTGATAGTCGCGCAGAAACTGCAGGACGAGCGGCAGGCGCAGGCGAACGGAATTGATGTTCCAGGTGGCAACGGAAAAGGGCATGAACACTCGCGAAAAGGCGTGGGAGGCGCAGCAAAGGTGCTGCGCGGTCATGCCAAAAGATCAACCAGAGTTCAAGCCGCCGGTGATTACTTCTTCATCGCAATGCGTGTGTAGTCGATCTTGAACATGTCGTCAGCGAAACGCACGCCGGTGCGCACATTGGTGATCATGACCGTGGTGTCGAGACCCTGCGCATCGGTGATGGTCCACTGACGCAGATCCGAGGTCTTCGGATCGAACATCATGGTGATTGTGGAGTTGCCGAAGATCGATTTGTCGCCAAGGACAATGGTCGTCATGTCGGGCTCTTCCTTGACCGACTTTACCTTACCGCCGGAGAGGTCAATCGAATCGCTAAGAAGCAGCTTCAGCGGCGTCTTCGACAGCGGGTAAAGATCCCAGGTATCAAGCTTGCGGTTGTTGATCACCACCGACTGTCCATCGGAAATGACGCGGATGGGCGAAGGCTTGTTGTAGTTGAAACGAATCTTGCCCGGACGCTCGATGTAGAAGGTGCCTTCCGTCTGGTCGCCGCGCGGGCCGAACTGGACGAAACTGCCGGTCAGGGTCTTAACACCCGAGAACTTGTTGGCGATTTCCTGGGCAGCACTGACGCCTCCGGGCGCAGCTTGTGCCAGCGCCGGCGTTGCAATAGCCACTACTCCGGCAACACATGCGGTACCGACCATCGAGGCGACCGCCGACGCTCTCATAAGCGAGCCAATTGCGCGAAACGGTGCGGTCGTCATCATGGTCATATCTCCTGTCGTCGTCGAACGGTATTTAGAAACCCAGTTTGGCTTCACTGTGGCTAAGAAACGGCACAAAACCGTTTCCGTTCCTCAATGTGAGCCAGGTAAGGACGTTACGTAACCGCCCTGCCCCTTACAGATAGGAACTCGCTGGGCAGCATTCCATAACGCCGCAAATTCTTGGTGTTACGGCACGCGCCTGGCATAACGTTCCTAGAACTCGTCATCCTGTGTCGGCACGAGAATTTCGCGCTTTCCAGCATGATTCGCCGGGCCGACCAGACCCTCCTGCTCCATGCGCTCGATAATGGAAGCGGCACGGTTGTAGCCAATACCGAGCCTGCGCTGAATATAGCTCGTTGACGCCTTCTTGTCGCGCAGGACGATGGCGACCGCCTGATCGTAGGGGTCGTCCGAATCTTCGAGATTGCTCGTTCCGGCCGGACCGGCACCTTCGTCCTCGTCATCCTCTTCGGTAATCGAATCGAGATATTCCGGCACGCCCTGTAGCTTCAGATGCTGGACAATCTTCTCCACTTCATCGTCGCCGACGAACGGGCCGTGCACGCGCTGGATGCGGCCGCCGCCGGCCATGTAGAGCATGTCGCCCATGCCGAGCAGTTGCTCGCCGCCCTGCTCGCCAAGGATCGTGCGGCTATCGATCTTCGACGTGACCTGGAAGGAGATGCGGGTCGGGAAGTTTGCCTTGATCGTGCCG
This sequence comes from Phyllobacterium sp. UNC302MFCol5.2, assembly GCF_000686005.1. Classification (NCBI taxonomy): domain Bacteria; kingdom Pseudomonadati; phylum Pseudomonadota; class Alphaproteobacteria; order Hyphomicrobiales; family Phyllobacteriaceae; genus Phyllobacterium; species Phyllobacterium sp. UNC302MFCol5.2. The sequence goes on along the minus strand of NZ_JMLL01000010.1, from coordinate 1,477,594 downwards.
GTGATGACGTCGACAGAAGGGCGCTGCGTTGCCATGATCACATGGATGCCCGCAGCGCGCGCCATCTGCGCGAGGCGCTGGACCGCTCCCTCGATATCCTTGCCGGCGACCATCATCAAATCGGCCATTTCGTCGATGATGACGACGATATAGGGCATGGGCTTCAAGTCGAGCTCCTCCGTCTCATAGACGGCCTCGCCGGTCGCCCGGTCGAAGCCGGTCTGGACCGTCCGGGCGATGCGCTCGCCCTTCTTCTGTGCCTGTTCGACGCGCTGGTTGAAGCCGTCAATGTTGCGCACGCCCACCTTCGACATCTTGCGGTAGCGGTCTTCCATCTCCTTGACCGTCCACTTCAACGCGACGACCGCTTTCTTCGGATCGGTGACAACGGGCGTCAAAAGATGCGGGATGCCATCATAAATCGACAGCTCCAGCATCTTCGGGTCGATCATGATGAGACGGCATTGCTCCGGCGTCATGCGATAGAGCAGCGACAGGATCATGGTATTGATGGCGACAGATTTGCCTGAGCCCGTCGTGCCGGCGACGAGAAGGTGCGGCATCTTCGCAAGGTCGGCAATGACTGCCTCGCCATTGATGGTCTTTCCGAGTGCAAGCGCGAGCTTGGTCTTCGTCTGTTCGAAATCCCGGCTCGCCAGCAATTCCCTGAGATAAACCATCTCGCGTGTCTGATTCGGCAATTCAATGCCGATGGCATTGCGGCCAGGAACTACCGCGACGCGCGCGGCGATGGCGCTCATCGAACGGGCGATATCGTCGGCAAGCGTGATGACCCGCGACGACTTGATGCCGGGTGCGGGCTCAAGCTCGTAGAGCGTGACGACCGGGCCGGGGCGAACGTGGATAATCTCGCCGCGCACGCCGAAATCCTCCAGCACACCCTCAAGCAGCCGCGCATTTTGCTCGAGTGCTTCCTTCGAAAGGCTCGGATTGCGGACGACATTCTTCGGCTCGCTGAGGAAATGCAGCGACGGCATTTCGAAGTCATCCGACTTGATCAGCGAGGCCTGCGCTTCACGCTGGACACGCGCTCCAGCCTTCGGTGCAGGCGCTGGGGTATCGATTCGCGCCGTCACCGGCCGTGCCGGAGTAGACCGTGCCGGGGCGGCCTGCGGCGCCCAGTCGTCATCATCTTCGTCGTCATCACTGAATGCTACTGGATCAAATCGCGCCGAGCGTGCGTCGAAATCGTCGTTTCCGATGTCGATCGAAGGAGCCTCTATGCGCGGCGCCGCATCGCCAAAGCCGGGCTCACGGCGGACGCCGTTCGCACCGGCTTTTTGCTTACCGCCTCCAACGTCGTCGAGGAAGTCATCAGCCCGCTGGCGTCCGCGCAGATTGCCTGCGCCGCTATGGCCGGTCAGGCGTCGGAATAGTGCCTTTACGCTAAGAAACCAGTGGGTCAAGGCGCCGAGGGCAAGCAGACCACCGCCTTCGCGATCGTCCTCATCCTCGTCCTCGTCATCATAATCGTCTTCATCGGCGACGTGGCGCGTCGATTTCTTGGCGACCGGCGGCTCGCTGTCGCGATAGATAATGCCACTGGCAAAAGCGAACACCCAGAGGCTCGGCAATATGAGCACGGCAACGACGATCATTGCCAATCCGCCCCTGGGAAACGTGCCAATAAAAATTGCCGGTATCTTGAGCACCATATCGCCGAAGACACCGCCGAGGCCTATCGGCATTGGCCAGCTTGAGGGTATGGCGAAGCAACCAGCCATCGCCGCAGCCATCAGCGAGGCGCAGAACCAGGCGACGGCGCGCTTCGGCATGCGGTCGATGCTGCGGCCGGTAACGAGAAAGCCGCCCCAGAAGAGCGCGGGCATCAAAGCCACTACCATGGAAAGGCCGAAGAACTGCATGCCGAGATCGGCGAACACGGCGCCCGGATAGCCCAGCGCATTATGAACGGGATTGGAGGTCGCGTGACTGAAACTCGGATCAAGCACATTCCATGTCGCGAGGCTTCCGACGGCGAACGCCACGAAGCCAAACAGCGCCAGCCCCCAGAGCAGGAGAATCTGCCGCCGGAAAATGGTTGTCAACCCGTGCCGTTCGCCATCAATGGCATAAGAGGCTGAATATCCTTGACGCATGAATGCTTGCCCCGCGTGAATGCATGCCCAGCGGCTGAGCCCCAGCCGCAGATTTGATTCTCACGTTAAGATGCCGATGGTTAAGGGGGCATTAACCATGGGAAGCGGTGGGCCAAATTTGCATCTGCTGGTATTGCGACAAGTTTGACCCAAAACAAAATGGGCCCGGAATTTCCGGGCCCATCGCACTCATTTTTCAGTACGGCAATGTGCCGCTTCTGCCGATTACATATGGTAGGCGGCTTCACCATGCGAGGTAAGGTCGAGACCTTCGCGCTCGGACTCAGGCGATGCACGCAGACCGATGACCAGGTCGACGATCTTGTAAAGGATCGCACTGCCGATGCCTGACCACAGCAGCGTCACGAGAACGCCCTTGAACTGTGCCCAGAGCTGGGTTGCGGTGCCGGCATAGGAAGCGGCAAAGTCGGCGGTCGAATAGTCGACGATGCCAGCGCCACCAAGAGCCGGGTTGACAAGGATACCGGTTCCAAGCGCGCCGATGATGCCGCCGACGCAGTGGATGCCGAAGACGTCGAGGCTGTCATCATAGTCGAACTTGTTCTTCACCACGGCTACGAAGAAGTAGCAGACCAAAGTGACGAAAGCGCCGAGGACGATTGCACCCATCGGGCCGACGAAGCCAGCGGCGGGCGTTACCGCAACGAGACCGGCAACGGCACCAGAAGCTGCACCGAGCATCGAGGCCTTGCCGCGCAGCCAACCTTCGAGGATGATCCACATGACCGCAGCTGCGGCCGTGGCGACGAAGGTGTTGATCATGGCAAGACCGGCATAGGCATTGGCTTCAAGATTGGAGCCGGCATTGAAACCGAACCAGCCCACCCACAGCAGCGAGGCGCCGATCATGGTCATCGTCATCGAGTGCGGTGCCATGATGTCCTTCTTGTACCCGGCACGCTTGCCGATCATCAGGGCGCCCACAAGACCGGCAATGCCGGCATTGATGTGAACGACGGTACCACCGGCGAAGTCGATTGCGCCGAAGCCGAAGATCAGGCCGGATGGGTCGGAATAGGCGCTCGGGCCACCCCAGAACCAGACCATATGCGCGATCGGGAAGTAAACGAACGTTACCCAAAGGATGACGAAGAGGATCACGGCCGAGAACTTGACGCGTTCAGCGAAGGCGCCGACGATCAGCGCCGGCGTGATGCAGGCAAAGGTCATCTGGAAGCAGACATAGACCAGCTCGGGAATGGCGACGCCTTTGGAGAAGGTTTCCGACATCGTGGTCACGTCGACGCCGGAAAGAAACGCCTTGGAAAAGCCGCCGACAAAGGCATTACCGGGGGTGAAGGCAAGGCTGTAGCCGTAGAACACCCAGATCAGCATGACGACCGCTGTGATCGTGAACACCTGCATGAGTACCGACAGCATGTTCTTGGCGCGGACGAGACCACCATAGAACAGGGCAAGGCCGGGAATGGTCATGAGCAGCACAAGGACGGTCGAGATCATCATCCAGGTGGTGTCGCCCTTGTCTACCGTCATGGCCGGCGCTGCAGCCGGAGCGGCTTCCTGGGCGAAGGCGGCGATCGCGCCGAACGCTGAAAGCGCCAGCGACCCAAGAAGGGTAGTGCGCGCCGCAGATTTCAAACTTGGCAGAATTGTCATTATTATCTCCTTGAACCCCTAAATCACAGCGCGTCGGTATTGGTTTCGCCGGTGCGGATACGAACAGCCTGTTCGATGCTGAGGACGAATATCTTGCCGTCACCGATCTGGCCGGTCTTGGCGGCCGTGGTGATGGCTTCAACCGCGGTGTCGACGAGCTCTGACGCGACTGCGATTTCGATCTTCAGCTTGGGAAGAAAGCTGACCGCATATTCGGCCCCGCGATAAATTTCGGTGTGCCCCTTTTGGCGGCCATATCCCTTCACTTCGGTGACGGTCAGGCCCTGGATGCCGACAGCGGTGAGGGCTTCACGCACCTCATCCAGCTTGAACGGCTTGATGATAGCCATCACAATTTTCATTCAACTACCCCTGCGCTAGCGCGGCACCTTCAGAGTGGAATTACCTGAAGGCATGACCGCGTTGGACCCATCGCCTCAAGCATGCGCCATTGGTGACTGGTCAGGAGTATTCAAGTTCCGTGCCAGAATCAGATGAGAGATTTAAGTCATTGATATTTAATGTTTATTTTTCATAAAATGGTGCTATTGCACATTTTTCCATGCGCGCTGATTAAATAATAGGCAAATGTAAGTGGCTGGTTAAATCTCACACCTTTGCATGCACACGAATTAGGCCTTCTTGCGCCGTCGAGGCGATGAGGGTGCCGTCACGGCCATAAAGAGTGCCACGGGTAAGGCCCCGTGCGCCTGATGCGCTAGGGCTGTCTGCCGTATAAAGCAGCCAGTCGCCGAAGTTGCAGGGGCGGTGGAACCACATGGCATGATCAAGGCTCGCTACCTGGAGGTCGCGGTCGAATATCGAGCGCCCATGCGCGTAAAGCGATGTATCGAGCAGGGTCATGTCGGAAAGATAGGCGAGAACGGCTGCCTGCACTGCCCGGTCGGCCGGCACGGGACCCGTCGTCTTGATCCATACATTTTGCTCCGGCGGCAGCTTCTCGCGCGAGAAATAATGCGTCAGCGACAACGGTTTCAATTCAATGGGACGATCCTGCTCCCAATATCTGCGAATATTTTCAGGTGCATTCTGCAGGTACTGTTGCTTCAGATCCTTGTCGCTTATCAATTGCTCCGGCGGTGTAATATCGAGCGGACGGGGAACCTGATGCTCCAGGCCGCCCTCCTCGATCTGGAAGGAGGCTTCAAGCGAAAAGATCGCATGCCCATGCTGTATTGCGACCACACGCCTGGTCGTGAAGCTGGAACCATCGCGGATGCGATCGACTTCGTAGATGATGGGTACTTTCGGGTCGCCGGCACGCATGAAATAGCCGTGAAGGGAATGAACATGGCGCGATGAATCGACCGTCCGCTGCCCGGCGACCAGAGCCTGACCGATGACCTGTCCGCCGAAGACGCGTTGCCAGCCGACCTGCGGACTGCGACCTCGAAACAGGTTGTGTTCAAGCGTCTCAAGGTCGAGTATGGACAAAAGCTCTTTCATGGCTTTGGACATGGACGGTCATCTCCCTACGAGGCGTTTTACCTGACGCTTGCAACAGGAACGGACCGACAAGTCAAGCGTTTGCAGTGGCGGCAAGAGGAGGCAAACATGGCGCAACGAACCACCGATATTATCATAGCCGGTGCAGGCTATGTCGGCCTTGCAACTGCCGTCGCCCTCAAATCTTCTGCCGCTCATCTTGGCGTCACTGTCATTGACGCGGCGCCCAAGGGTGTCTGGCGCAATGATGCGCGTGCCTCGGCTATTGCAGCCGCGGCGAGTCGCATGCTCGACCGGCTTGGCTGCTGGGAAGAGATACTTCCAGAGGCACAGCCTATCACCGAGATGATCGTCACCGATTCGCGCACATCTGACCCCGTGCGCCCGGTGTTCCTCACATTCAATGGCGAGGTAGAGCCTGGCGAGCCTTTCGCTCATATGGTGGAAAATCGCATCCTTAATGCGTCATTGCGCAAGAAGGCCGAAGCGCTTGGCGTTACTTTTATCGAAGGAGCGCCAGTCGAAGGATTCGAACAAGGCGAGGCATATCTCACCGTCCGCCATTCCGGTGACAAAACCCTCGATTCGAGGCTGTTGATTGCCGCTGACGGGGTCAAGTCGCGGCTGCGCGACATGGCGGGCATCAAGACGGTCAATTGGGAATACGGCCAGTCCGGCATCGTCTGCACCGTTAGCCACGAACGGCCGCACCATGGCCGCGCTGAAGAACATTTCCTGCCCGCCGGTCCATTCGCAATCTTGCCGCTCAAGGGCAATCGTTCGTCTCTGGTCTGGACCGAACGGACCGCGGATGCCGAGCGCCTAATACAGGAAGATGATTTTCTTTTCGAAGCAGAGCTTGAGCAGCGTTTCGGGCTCAAGCTTGGCGAACTCCATGTCGAAGGCGGGCGCAAGGCCTTCCCGCTCGGTCTGACCTTGGCGCGCGATTTCGTCAAGCCGCGTTTCGCCCTCGCCGGCGATGCGGCGCATGGCATCCACCCGATCGCCGGACAGGGGCTCAACCTCGGGTTTAAGGATGCGGCAGCGCTGGCCGAAACGATTGTCGATGCGGACCGGCTGGGGCTCGACATTGGCTCGGTGGCCGTACTCGAGCGCTACCAGACGTGGCGACGCTTCGACACGGTGCAGATGGGGGTCACGACCGACCTGCTAAACCGGCTGTTCTCGAATGACAATTTGCCGGTGCGCGCCTTGCGCGATTTTGGCCTCGGCCTTGTCGAACGCGTGCCACGCCTCAAGGGATTCTTCATTCGGCAGGCTGCCGGCCTGTCCACCTCTGCGCCAAAGCTGTTGCAGGGTCAGGCAATTTAATGAATGTGCGCGGCATAGGCCGCGCACATTCCGGGCAAAAATCAGAGCGGCCGCGGAAAGCGGCGATGAATAGCTTCGATCTCCGTCAGGATCTCCGGCGAGAGCGTTAAGTCCGCCGCACCGATATCAACCTTCAACTGCTCCATCGTCGTCGCGCCAATTATGACCGCGGTCATGAATGGCCGTGTCAGAGCAAAGGCGATGCCGAGCTGCGCCACATCGACACCGTGCTTGTGCGCGAGATCGATATAGGCCCGCACCGCCGGCGCCGAATGCTCATTGTTGCGCCACAGGCCGCCCGGCTGGATCGAGCCGCGGGTTCCGTCAGGAACCTTGCCGTCGAGATACTTGCCGGTGAGAACGCCGGACGCCAGCGAGGAATAGGCGAGCAGGCCAACGTCTTCATGATGGCTGAGTTCGGCAAGGTCGAGATCGAAAGCGCGCTGCAACAAGCCATATTCGTTCTGCACCGAGGCGACGCGCGGCAGGTTCTCCCGTTCGGAAAGCTTGAGCCACTGGCCAATGCCCCAAGCGGTTTCGTTGGAAAGACCGATGTGGCGGATCTTGCCCTCCTTGACCATATCGTTGAGGCCCTGCAACGCATCCTCGATCTGGATGGGCACCTCGGTCCTGTTCTGCGTGTGCGGCGCATAGTGCCAGCCATTGCCGAAATGATAGTGGCCGCGGGCGGCGTAATGCACTTGATAGAGATCGATGTAATCGGTCTGCAGGCGCTGGAGGCTGCCCTCCACGGCTTCGCGGACCGAACGCCGGCTCGGCTTGGCACCATCTCGGATCCAGCCATTGCCGCCACCGGAGATCTTCGTGGCGAGGACAAACTTGTCGCGCTTGCCGGTCTTCTTGAACCACGTGCCGATATAGGTCTCGGTCTTGCCATAGGTCGCGGGACTCGCCGGTATGGCGTAGACCTCCGCCGTATCCATGAAATTGATCCCGTTATCGAGCGCATAGTCGATCTGTCGATGTGCGTCTTCTTCGGTGTTCTGCACGCCCCAGGTCATGGTGCCGAGGCAAATTTCCGTGACGTCTATATCCGTCCGGCCAAGCTTTTTCAGTTTCACGGGGTTTTCCTGTTCGGTGTCGTTGATCAGTTGACTTGAAAGCCAAGCCTTTGCCTGAGCTTTCTGACCCGCTGCTTGTAGTGCTGTGTGGGAGGCACGGCCGCAGCGGTCTCTTCCAGCATATCAAGCAATTCGCACTTTTCCACTTCGCTCAATCTTTGATTGATGAAAAGCGTGGTTTTTTCAATCACCGTGACTGTATCGCCGATCTGGTCGCATGCCCATCGGGCATAGATGACCGCTTCGTCAACCTGCAGGCAATTTGTGACCTTGAGCAGGACTTTTCTGACCGCTCCGGTATGCCGATCGTCGATCATCTCGTCTTCCGAGATAATAGCTAGAATTATGGTAGCGGCAGCATGCACCGGATCGTTGATTGCAGTGAGCGGCGAATTTTCCGCCTGCATCCTGATTTTTCGGCGCCGGAAATGGCCCCTTATCCGCCCGGCCTCATCGGCGATGTCGCTTGCCGCCCTGCCCAGGAACATGAGCCTGTACCACCAGAAAACCCCGCCGCCCAGCAACCCGAGCACAAGCAGAACAATATGCATGATCCAAAAATCCCGCGCAAATTGGCAATCTCTACGTCAAGGCAAGCGCTGGGTAAATTAGTCGATGGAATAATGCCGGGCGGTGGTTATGATGGAAACACCGTGCCGTTTGCGCGGAGCGCTTTTCGATATTACTCCAGATCAAATCAGGGAGATACCAATGGACAGACAGGCAACCGCAATCTGGAAGGGAACTCTCACGGAAGGTTCAGGCACACTCGATACACAAAGCGGTGCGCTCAAGAGCCTGCCCTATAATTTTAAGGCGCGTTTTCAGGACGAAAGCGGCACGTCCGGCACCAACCCGGAGGAATTGCTGGCAGCGGCGCATGCCGGGTGCTTTGCAATGCAATTGTCCCATTTCCTCGCCGAGAACGGCACGCCCGCCGAGAACCTCGACGCCAAGGCCAAGGTGACAATCAGCCCTGCGGCCGGCGGCGGCTTCGAGATCACCAAGAGCGCTCTTACCCTCGTCGGAACAGTTCCGGGTATTGATGACGCGACGTTCGCCAAGCTCGCCGCACAGGCCAAGGCGACCTGCCCGCTTTCGAAGGCGCTCGGTGCCATCGAAGTAACGCTGGACGCCAAGCTGGGATAATCTGTAACCCATGCAATACTAAAACGGGCGCTCAGGGCGCCCGTTTCTGCAGGTTCAACAACATAAGCCTCAGATCCGGCGTTCCACCATCATCTTCTTGATTTCGGCGATGGCCTTTGCGGGGTTTAGCCCCTTCGGACAAGTCTGCGCGCAATTCATGATCGTGTGGCAGCGATAGAGCCGGAACGGGTCCTCGAGGTTGTCGAGGCGCTCGCCCGTCGCCTCATCGCGGCTGTCGATGAGCCAGCGATAGGCCTGCAGCAGCACGGCCGGTCCAAGATAACGGTCGCCGTTCCACCAATAGCTGGGGCACGATGTCGAGCAGCAGGCACACAAGATGCACTCATAGAGGCCGTCCAGCTTGGCACGGTCCTCGTGGCTCTGCAGCCATTCCTTGGCGGGTTCCGGCGAGACCGTTTTGAGCCAGGGTTCTATCGAACGATGCTGTGCATAGAAGTTGGAAAGATCCGGCACCAGATCCTTCACCACCGGCAGATGCGGCAGCGGATAGATTTTTACCGGTCCCTTGATCTCGTCCATGCCCTTGGTGCAGGCGAGCGTATTGGTGCCATCGATATTCATCGCGCAGGAGCCGCAAATGCCTTCGCGGCAGGAGCGGCGGAGTGTCAGCGTCGGATCGATCTTGTTCTTGATCCAAAGCAGTCCGTCGAGGACCATAGGCCCGCAATCGTCGAGATCGACATAATACGTATCGATACGCGGGTTTTCGCCATCATCCGGCGACCAGCGATAGATACGATACTCACGCAGATTGTTGGCGCCCTGCGGCCTCTCCCAGGTCTTGCCCGGACGCATCTGCGAGTTCTTGGGAAGTGCAAGTTCAACCATAATGCCCTAAAGCCTTTCCCTTGCTCAGTAAACGCGCGCCTTAGGCGCGATCTTGGCGAGGCTAATGCCCCCATCTTCTTCCCGGACCAGCGGGTCGAGATGGACCGGGCGGTAGCCGAGCGTGACCTTGCCATCCGGTGCCAGCCAGGCAAGGCTGTGCTTGCGCCAGTTGACGTCATCGCGACTTGGGAAATCCTCGTGCGCGTGGGCACCCCGGCTTTCCTTGCGCGCCTCGGCGGCAACAACGGTCGTCAGGGCATTCGCCATCAGGTTTTCGAGTTCGAGCGTTTCGACGAGATCTGAGTTCCAGATCATCGACCGGTCGGTTACCTTGATGTCCGGCAGCTCGCTCCAAATCTTTTCCATGCGTTCCACACCGGACTTCAGCGATTCGGACGTCCGGAAAACGGCAGCGTCCTCCTGCATGGTGCGCTGCATTTTCTCGCGCAGTACCGCTGTCGGCGTTCCGCCGCTGGCGTGGCGCAGGCGATCGAACCGATCCATGATCCTGTCGACGGAGGCGCCGTTGATGTCGGGCACCTTGGCATTGCGGTCGATCACCTCGCCGGCGCGGATCGCCGCGGCGCGACCGAAGACGACAAGGTCGATCAGCGAGTTGGAGCCAAGGCGATTGGCACCGTGTACCGAGGCGCAGCCCGCCTCGCCCACTGCCATCAAGCCGGGCTGGATACGGTCGGGATCTGCTGCGGTCGGGTTCAGTGCTTCACCCCAATAATTGGTCGGAATACCGCCCATATTGTAGTGGACCGTCGGCAAGACCGGGATCGGCTCGCGTGTCAGATCAACGCCAGCAAAAATCTTGGCCGATTCCGAAATGCCGGGCAGCCGCTCATGCAGGACGGCCGGATCGAGATGGTCGAGATGCAGGAAGATATGATCCTTGTTCTTGCCGACACCGCGACCCTCGCGGATTTCAAGCGTCATGCAACGCGAAACCACATCGCGTGACGCCAGATCCTTGGCGGATGGGGCATAGCGCTCCATGAATCGCTCGCCTTCGGAATTGACGAGATAGCCGCCCTCACCGCGCGCACCCTCGGTGATCAGGCAGCCGGCGCCATAAATGCCGGTCGGATGGAACTGAACGAACTCCATGTCCTGCAAGGGCAGGCCGGCACGTGCCACCATGCCGCCGCCATCGCCGGTGCAGGTGTGCGCGGAGGTTGCGGAGAAATAGGACCGGCCGTAGCCGCCCGTAGCCATCACCACCATCTTCGCCGCGAAGCGATGGATCGTGCCATCATCGAGATTCCAGGCGACGACGCCGGTAATGGTGCCCTCTTCATCCTGAATGAGATCGAGTGCGAAATATTCGATGAAGAACTGCGCATTGTTGCGCAGGGACTGGCCGTAGAGCGTATGCAGGATGGCGTGGCCCGTACGGTCAGCTGCGGCGCAGGTGCGCTGCACCGGAGGTCCGTCGCCATAGTTCATCATGTGGCCGCCAAACGGACGTTGATAGATCTTGCCTTCCTCGGTTCGCGAGAACGGCACGCCGTAGTGCTCGAGTTCATAGACCGCCGCCGGCGCTTCCCGTGCCAGATATTCCATGGCATCGGTGTCGCCGAGCCAGTCGGAGCCCTTGACGGTGTCATACATATGCCACTGCCAGGAATCCGGGCCCATATTGCTCAGCGAAGCGGCGATGCCGCCTTGCGCCGCGACCGTATGCGAGCGGGTGGGGAAGACTTTGGTGATGCATGCCGTCTTGAGGCCCTGCTCGGCCATGCCAAGCGTTGCGCGCAAGCCGGCGCCGCCTGCTCCAACCACGACCACGTCGAACTTGTGGTCAACGAATGTGTAGGCCTTGCCGGCCGTATTTTCTGTAGCTGCCATAATGTGGCTCAGCCTCCAAAGCTCAGCTTGAGGATGGCAAAGATGCTGACGACGCCAACCGCCAGCGTGAAGAAGGTGTTGAGCATCAAAAGGACGATCTTCGACCCGTCGCCATGGACGTAATCTTCAATGATCACCTGCATGCCGAGTCGCATGTGATATAGGGCGGAAATGATCACCATCAACAGGACCAATGCCGTCAGCGGATGGGAAAGCGCGGCTTTGGTCTCCGCATAGCTTGCTCCGTGCAGGGAGACGATCAGTCCGATAAAAAACAGAAGCAGGGGCACGTTGGCAACGGCCGTCAGCCGTTGGCGCCAGAAGTGCTCGGTGCCTTCCCTGGCGGAACCCAATCCGCGAACCTTGCCGAGCGGCGTGCGCATGTCGCCCATCGTTCCGCCTCCTTGTCTAGGCTATTGTGAATGCGGCGATCCAGACGAGGATCGTCAGCGTGACCGAAAGAATGAGCGAGGCCCAGGCCATCTTGGTGGTGGTTTCTTTTTCGAGGCCGCGTCCCGTATCCCAAATCAGGTGGCGGATGCCGCCGATCATGTGATGAAGGAGCGCCCACGTATAGCCGAGCAGAACCAGAAGACCTAGCCACGAGCCGTAAATCGCATTGACGTCGTTGAAATAATCTTCGCCGATCGCCGCCGCGATCAACCACCAGGCAACCAGCAACGTGCCGACATAAAGCGCCGCACCGGTAACGCGGTGGACGATCGACATGACCATGGTTGGGATTGGCTTGTAGATTTGCAAATGCGGCGACAGGGGCCGGTTTGCATGCATTGATGACTTGCTCATGGCGTTTCCAAATTGAGCGCCTCACCTCGAATGGCGGGCAGGGCCGAAAGGCTGCGAGAGGCAATTTAGAAGGGTTTTAATCCGGTTTTTGCACTGCGTCAAAGCCCTTTCCGCACCCTCATGCTGCGAAATGGCGCCAATAGCAAGCACTTATGGTTTATTCATAAAATTCAATCGTTTAAACCGGCAAAATGGCTCCGTCACTGATAGGAACGCCATTATTGTTCACTGCAAAAAATACTTGAATGAGTCTCTCCAGTTCATATCCCTGACGCCGTCCCGAAGGCACTGCGCAGCTATTTGGTGGCGACGCAGCCTGTCTCGCGCGCGACGTGTTACACCGCGAAACAACCATTCGTTGCGGGACAATCTATTGATTGCCAAAGCGTATGATGAAGCTTGTCCAGTCGGCCGGCGCCGCGACCTGCTCGTAGAGCTTGCGACCGTCCTCTGGAATGCGCGGCGCATTGAGCGACAGCTTGGTCCAGCCGCGCTCCTCGGCCTTGTCGGCGAGGACATCGATCAATGCCTTGGCGATGCCTTTGCCGCGGTGATCGTGATGCACGTAGATATGATCGACCTGGCCGGCGCGCATGCCTGAAACCGGCTCCGGCAGATCGTAGAAGATGACAAAGCCCACGAGTTGACCATCGAGGCGCGCACCCGCGATCTCGGCGGCGCGGTCGCGCAACAGGTTTTCGGCGTAATAATCGTCGGGGCGGCGCGGTGCGCCGCGCTTCAATGCTTGCGCGTAGCTGGCGAGCAGGGGCGCGAACTCATGGGCATGACTGAGATGGAGTTGCGAAATGTCGATTGCGTGTTCGTCGGTGGTCTTCTTGGTCATGTCGGCTTCCATCCCTTGGATCGCACCGGTCGAGCCGGTTTGTTGGCGCCAAGGATTGGTTGATTTGCCGGGCCCGTCAACCAGCAGCCCGGATGAAAATCGATTTGATTAGCGATGGGCAGATGACAATTGTTAATAAAAGATTAATGCTGCGATCAAGGAAGCTAGCCGATGAGGGATGACAAATGACCTTGATGCAAAGTGTGTTGTTGAAATCGTCAGTTGCATCCGTTGCGCTCGCGCTGTTGCTGGTTCCTCAACTTGCGACCGCGAACGGCAACAATGCCAGCAACGCCTATGGCGACGAGTACGGCAACGTCGTCCTGCACGAAGAGGGCGGACCAAAGATCATCTTTGTCGGCGCTTCTGCGGCAAAGTCCGATACGCTTGGCCGGGACATCCGTCGACAGGTTCCGGTCTATAAGCGTGGCAAGGGTCCGGCGGTGATCTCGCCTGTCGGCGATCCGCGTGTGGTTGGAACCGTTCCCCCTCCCAATACGGGCTGCGACAGTCCGCTCGTCATCCAGGGACGCGGCTATATGTATGGCCTCGATTGGAACGAAACGCCCGTTATTGCGCACCCCGGCTGCGAGTAGACCTTTCTGCCAAGAATTGATTTGCCTTGACGAAGCGTGGCCTGTAATGGGGCCGCTTCATTGTAGGATCGTTTCCAATGGCTCGCAGTTCCGATGGCGCACTCGTTCTGTTCTCGGGCGGACAGGATTCCGCCACCTGTCTGGCCTGGGCGCTCTCACGCTTCGAGAGGGTTGAGACGGTGGGCTTCGATTACGGCCAGCGCCACCGCGTCGAGCTCGAGGTACGCGGTGCATTCCGCGAAGCGCTGACAACCGCGTTTCCCGCATGGGGCAAACGTTTGGGTGACGACCATCTGCTGAACGCGTCGATGGTCAACGCGCTTGGCGCTACTGCGATGACGGCTGACATTGCCATTGCCATGGCGGAAAACGGCCTTCCCAACACAGTTCGTGCCGGGCCGCAACCTCCTTTTCTTCACGCTTGCAGGTGCCCTCGCCTATCGCCGCGGCCTGCGCGTCATCATAGGCGGCATGTGCGAGACGGATTATTCCGGCTATCCGGATTGCCGCGATGATACGCTGAAGGCGCTGCAAGTCGCCCTTTCCCTCGGCCTCGATCGTCGTATCACCATCGAGGCGCCGCTGATGTGGCTCGACAAGGCAGAGACCTTTGCCCTTGCGCAGGAACTTGGCGGCAACCCGCTGCTTGATCTGGTGATCGAGTCCACCCACACCTGTTATCTTGGCGATCGCACGAACCGCTACGCCTGGGGCTACGGGTGCGGAACCTGTCCCGCCTGCGCTCTGCGCGCCGGTGGCTGGAAGAAATTCAAGGCGGAAGCGGCGTGACATACGCGGTCAAGGAAATCTACCTGACGCTCCAAGGCGAGGGCAATCACACCGGCCGCGCCGCCGTGTTCATGCGATTTGCCGGTTGCAACTTGTGGTCCGGTCTTGAGCGGGACCGCGACGAAGCTGTCTGCCAGTTCTGCGATACGGACTTCATCGGCGTTGATGGCCCCGGCGGTGGCAAGTTCAACACCGCGGATGCCTTGGCTGAAGCGGTCGCGGCGAAGTGGCCGGGCGGCGGCAAGCCTTATGTCATCTGCACGGGGGGCGAGCCACTCCTTCAACTCGACGCGACGCTGATCGATGCGTTTCATGCAAGAGGCTTCGAAGTCGGCATCGAGACCAACGGAACGATCGCCGCGCCTGCAGGGCTCGACTGGATATGCGTTTCACCGAAAGGAACCGCCTCGCTGGTCCAGACTCGCGGCAACGAGCTCAAACTTGTCTATCCGCAGAAGGAGAGCGAAGTTCACCCCTCGCGCTTTACGACGCTTGCCTTCAACCATTTCTATCTGCAACCTCTTGACGTTATCGGTGATCCGGCGCAAACCGCCGCGCATGTGGCATCTGCAGCGGCCTATTGCCTCGCCCATCCGCTTTGGCGGCTGAGCACGCAGACACATAAATTGATCGGCTTGCCTTAGAGACAAGCCTTGGCGGGCGCCTGTACTGCGCCAGAGCTGACCGAGGACAAAATGCGAATTTTTATCGACTTCAACTTTGAAGCGGCGCACCATTTGCCGCATTCCTTTCCCGACGGCCACGTGAACCAGCGGCTGCATTGCCACAGTTTCCGCGCGCGGATCACCCTTGATGGACGACCGGACCCGAAGAGCGGACTGATCACGGACCTCGGCGCAGTGAAATCCTGCGCCGACAGCGCCCGCGAAGAGCTCGATCATCGCTATCTCAATGAAGTCCCGGGGCTAGAGCTACCGACACTCGAGACCATTGCCATATGGCTGTGGCGGCGTGTGGAGCCGGATCTGCCCGCGCTCGTGGAGATCGGCATTTACCGCGACAGTTGTGGCGAGGGCTGCGAATATAATGGCGAGCTCGAGACAGGAAAGGCAGCAGCATGAGCCACTATGCAGATGAGGCAACAATGCTCGGCAAGGATGTCAAGATTCCACAGCATCCGGATGAAGCCGTGCTCGATGCCGTCCCCAACCCACAGGCTGGTACGCTATTTCTCGCGCGCTTCACCTGCCCGGAGTTCACGTCGCTCTGCCCGGTTACCGGCCAGCCCGACTTCGGCCATCTGATGATCGATTATGCGCCGGGTGAGTTCCTGCTGGAATCGAAGTCGCTCAAGCTCTTCCTGTTCAGCTTCCGCAACCACGGCGCATTTCACGAAGATTGTACGGTGGGCATTGGCAAGCGCATCGTCGACGCCATCAAGCCACAATGGCTGCGCATCGGCGGCTACTGGTATCCGCGCGGCGGGATTCCGATCGATGTATTCTGGCAATCGGGGCCGTCACCCAAGGGTCTTTGGCTGCCCGACCAGGGCGTTCAGCCCTATCGTGGGCGGGGCTGAGCTCCAAAGCCCAAAGGCGCTGCCGACAAAAAGTAGCGCCCTCCCCGGAAGGGGAGGGCAACAGCGATTATTTCCAATCGCGGATGTCGATGAAGTGACCGGCGATCGCCGCGGCTGCGGCCATTGCCGGAGAAACAAGGTGCGTGCGGCCCTTGAAGCCCTGGCGACCCTCGAAATTGCGGTTCGACGTGGAAGCGCAACGTTCGCCCGGCTTCAGGCGGTCGTCATTCATGGCAAGGCACATGGAGCAACCCGGCTCACGCCAATCGAACCCGGCTTCCTTGAAGATCTTGTCGAGGCCCTCGGCTTCCGCCTGCTGCTTGACGATGCCGGAGCCCGGAACGATCATGGCATCGACGTGCTCGCTGACCTTGCGGCCTTCAACGACCTTGGCGACAGCGCGCAGATCTTCGATGCGGCCATTAGTGCATGACCCGATGAAGACGCGGTCGAGCTTGATGTCGGTGATCGGCGTTCCGGGCTTCAGGCCCATATAGTCGAGCGCGCGCCACTTCGAACTGCGCTTCGTCTCGTCGGCGATGTCGTCCGGATTGGGCACGGTGCCTGTGACGGAGACGACGTCTTCCGGCGACGAACCCCAGGAAACGATGGGCGGAAGTTCCGCTGCATTGAGCACGACAACCTTGTCGAAATGCGCACCCTCGTCGGTGTGGAGTGTCTTCCAATAGTCGATCGCCATGTCCCAGGCCTGGCCCTTCGGCGCGCGCGGCTTGTCCTTGACATAGGCGAAAGTGGTTTCATCCGGCGCTATGAGTCCGGCGCGGGCTCCGCCTTCAATCGACATGTTGCAGATCGTCATGCGTCCTTCCATGGACAGGTCACGGATCGCCTCGCCAGCATATTCGATGACATAGCCGGTGCCACCGGCCGTGCCGATCTCGCCGATGATGGCGAGGATGATGTCCTTGGCGGTGACCCCTTGCGGCAGCTTGCCGTCGACGCGCACCAGCATGTTCTTGGCTTTTGACTGGATCAGCGTCTGCGTGGCGAGCACGTGCTCGACCTCGGACGTGCCGATGCCATGGGCGAGCGCGCCAAAGGCGCCATGGGTGGAGGTGTGGCTATCGCCGCAAACGATCGTCATGCCGGGCAGGGTAAAGCCCTGCTCGGGCCCGATGATGTGGACGATGCCCTGGCGAATATCCTTCTCCGAATAATATTCGACGCCGAAATCCGCAGCGTTCTTGGCAAGCGCCTCAACCTGGATGCGGCTTTCTTCGTTCTTGATGCCGTTCACGCGGTCGGGCGAGGTCGGAACATTGTGGTCGACCACGGCAAGCGTCTTTTCCGGATGACGCACCTTGCGCCCGGTCAGGCGAAGACCTTCGAAGGCCTGCGGGCTTGTCACTTCATGGACAAGATGGCGATCAATATAGAGAAGGCATGTGCCGTCTTCCTGTTGATCGACCAGATGGTCATCCCAAATCTTGTCATAAAGTGTGCGTGGCGCAGTCATAGTTCTATCCTCGGCACGGTTTTGTGCTTTTCAATTATTTCGTGGACATATGCACTTGAGGTCCAGTTACGTCAAGAAACAAGCGATAAAAGTAATATTCCGGCGACAATGCGCCGCTCTTCGCGCAGGTTCAGCGACGGTCGGACCGCCCCAGTCTTCGTTCGATCCATCGCAATGCAAGGGACAGGCTGATAGTCAGGAGAAGATAGATATAGGCAACGACCGAATAGGTTTCAAAAAAGCGGAATGAACCGGAGGCATAGACTTTTCCCATCTGCGTGACGTCGACCACGCCGAGCACCGAGACCAGCGACGAATCCTTCACCATCGAGATAAAATCATTGCCGTAAGGTGGCAGGATCGTACGGATGGCCTGTGGCATGACGATCAGCCGGAAACGTTGCAACCGTGTGAGACCGAGCGCCTTGGCTGCCTCTATCTGTCCCTTGTCGACCGCCTGGATGCCTGCCCGGAATATCTCGGCAAGAAACGCTGCATAGGCGAGCATCAACGCAATGATCGCGCGCCAAAGCAACGAAAAATCCCGCACCAGGGCCGGTTCGATCAGGCCAGCGCCTTGCAACGGTTGAGAAAGAAAGTTCCACAGCGCAACCAGCGCCGGAGCGCCGACAAAGGCGATATAGAAAAGCAGCACGAGAAGCGGCACGCCGCGCACGACTTCGACGTAGAAGCGCGCAGCTTGCCTTATTGCGATATGGTCCGAGAGGCTCATGACCGCGAGCGCGAGACCGAGCACGGAAGCGAGGCAAAATGCGAGAAGCGACACCCAGACCGTAATCCAGATGCCTTGCGACACGGTCGCGAAGACTTGCCCGTAGATCGGGCTGACGAGAATGGCGATGCCTAGCGCGATGGCAATCGTTCCGGCAACAACCAACCACCAGGGGAAGTCCGGCTTCGATGCGCGCGACGGTCTGGCGCTTGTCACTGCCCGAGCTTGTAGTCGAGGAACCATTTCTTGTTGAGCGCTTCGAACGTGCCGTCGGCCTTGAGCGCCGCAATTGCCGCATCGACGGGCGCCTTCAGGTCCGACCCCTTGGGAAATATGAAGCCGAAATCCTCGGCACCAAGTGGCCCGCCGATGAGCTTCAGCTTGCCGCCAGACGCATCGACATAACCTTTGCCCGCCGTGCTGTCGGTCAGGACGAGATCGACATCACCCGTCTTCAACGCTTCGATTGTCGCGCCGAATGTCTCGAAGAGCTTGATGCGCGGATTCTGCTCATTGCCGTCAAGCACGTTATAGACGGCGACGTAGAAGTTGGTCGTCCCCGGCTGCGATCCGACCAGCGTGTCCTTCACCTCGGCAAAGCTCTTCGGATCGGTGAAGCGTTTCTCGTCGCTGCGCACGTTCGCATATAGGGTTCTGAGAAGTCGATCTTCTGCTTGCGCTCGTCATTGATTGTGATGCCGTCCATGCCGATCTGGTACTGGTTGTCGGACACCGCCTGGATCATCGCGTCCCAACTCGTGTTGAGATATTCGACCTGGAAGTTGAGGCGCTTGGCGATCTCGTTCATGGCATCATATTCCCAACCAATCGGCTTGCCGGTCTTGGGATCGACGAACTGCAGAGGCGGATAGGCGTTCTCGGTAACGATGGCAACCTTCTTGCCGCGAAGGTCAGGCAGGTCTGCTGCAAAAGCGGAAAACGGCAGCGCGGCAAGCATAAGCCCAGCTATCAAAACGGATCGCAACATTATCTCAGCCCCTCATTCGTCTGAAGCGAAACAGATTTCACCTTGGCGTTGAGCCGTCAATCCCGCAAGGGTCGCAATCCTACTGTCAGTTGTGAACGGGGACAAAATTACTCCGAAAATGAAAAAGGCGGCCCGAAGACCGCCTTGTTCAAATCCAGGAGCCTGCGCTTATTCGGCAGCCGGTGCCTTGGCGACAGTAGCCTCCGAAACGGTCTCGGCAGTGCCGGTAGCCGGAACCGCGGTCTTGCCCTTGCGATTGTCCTTCTTCTCGGCAATGCGGGCAGCCTTACCAGTCAGGCCACGCAGGTAGTAGAGCTTGGCGCGGCGAACCTTGCCGCGGCGAACGAGCTCAACGCCCTCGACCAACGGAGAATAGATCGGGAAAACGCGCTCGACGCCTTCGCCGTAGGAAATCTTGCGAACCGTAAAGTTCTCGTTGAGGCCAGCGCCGCTGCGGGCGATGCATACGCCTTCATAGGCCTGGACGCGGGTGCGCGTACCTTCGGTAACGCGTACGTTGACGCGGACCGTGTCGCCCGGCTTGAAATCCGGAAGGGTGCGCTTGGCTTCGATCTTTGCCTTCTGCTCTGCGTCGAGCTGACGAATAATATCCATCGTCTTCATCCTTTACGTTCTTCTCGAACAGTCAGAGCGCTCGGCACTTGGCACGCAGCACATTTGGCCGCGTTTCTATGCCTCAAGGGAGGCAGGAGCGAATTCACCATTCATTGATTAATGGACCCGGATTTTTCCGGAGTTGGCGGGCAGATACACCATTAAAGCCGGTTTGTCACCTCCGTGCGTCAATCTTTTTGCCCAGCTATCGCTTCGTCCGTTTGCCATGGGCATCCCAGAGGTCTTGCCGCCGCTCACGCGTCAAACGCTCGGCCTCGGCACGCCGCCACTTCTCGATCGCACCATGGTTGCCGGAAAGGAGAACATCGGGGATACGCCTTCCCTCCCATTCCTGCGGCTTGGTATAATGCGGATGCTCAAGCAATCCCGTCTCGAAGCTTTCAGTCTCACCTGACAGCGCATTGCCCATCACCCCGGGCAAAAGCCTTACGACCGCATCGAGAACGACGATCGCAGCAGTTTCGCCGCCGGAAAGAATGTAGTCGCCGATCGAGACCTCCTCGAACTGCCGCGCTTCGATCAGTCTCTCGTCCACGCCCTCGAAGCGCCCGCACAGGATAATGGCACCCGGGCCGTCGGCAAGCTGGCGCACACGCTCTTGCGTGAGCGGCTTGCCGCGCGGGCTCATGAAAAGTTTGGGCCTGCCATCGGCCACGTGATCAACCGCGCGCCCGAGGACATCAGGCTTCATGACCATGCCTGCGCCGCCGCCCGCCGGTGTATCGTCGACCATGCGGTGCTTGTCGGTGGCAAAATCGCGAATTTGCACCGGCTCGAGCGACCATGCTCCTTCGTTCAGCGCTTTACCGGCAAGCGAGATGCCGAGCGGGCCCGGAAACATTTCGGGATAAAGCGTCAGGACCGTGGCGCGGAACCCCTCCCTGCTCATGGCTTGGTGTTTCCCCCGGATTCTCCCCCAAGTTGCCGCCGGCGCTCTTCGGCCTCGTCGGCGTCGGGGATAAGACCGGCGGCCACGGGATCGATGACGACATGCCCCGCCTTCACGTCCACGCTCGGCACGGCTGCCTGCGTGAACGGAATAAGCATCGGGCGCTTGCCGTGCATGGTCAGTTCGAGGAGATCGCCGCCGCCGAAATCGAACATGGCGGACACCTTGCCGAACGTGTTCCCGTCGGCGTCTACAGCATCAAGTCCAATCAGGTCGGAATGGTAATACTCATCTTCATCAAGGTCCTGCGGCAACTGCGAACGGTCGATGAACAGCGTCGTGCCGTTAAGCGCTTCCGCCATGTTGCGGTCGTTCACGCCGCGAAAGCGCACGACGACTACGGTTTTCGCCGGACGGATATCGAGAACCTCGAAGGGCCGGCCGGTTTCGTCGTAAAGCATGCCGTAATCGCCAAGCGCCATGGGATCGCCGGTGAATGTTTTCACCCTGAGTTCGCCTCGCGTGCCGTGTGCCGCGCCGATCACTGCCAATTGCACCGGGTCTTTCAACTTTGCCATGATGTTCCGAACTGAAGTTTCGAGTTTTTTGGATTAGCCTTTCTACGGCGAAACGCCAAGCAAAACCAGAAACGAACCGGAAAGGACTCCTGTGGCACTGTCGCGGCGATGGTTCAAAGGAGCGATGCAATGGGCGCAGTACCTAAGCCGGCCGAGTTTCTTGTGTCCGCACGGCCAGATCTCGTGGATGCCCGTGAGAACTGGCTGAAATCATTGAAGAACACGCGCCGGCTCGCGGCCAATACGCTCGATGCCTATGAGCGCGATACGCGCCAGTTCTTCCAGTTCCTGACGGGCCATCTTGGCGAGCCGCCGGCGCTGAAGGATGTTGCGACGTTGCGGATTGTCGATCTCCGTTCCTTCCTTGCAAGGCGGCGCAATGATGGCGCAGGCGCCCGCACGCTCGGGCGCGGCCTTGCCGGCATACGCTCGTTTCTGCGCTTTCTCGAAAAGCAGGGCATGGCCAATGCCGCCGCATCCATCGCCATCCGTTCGCCCCGCCAGCCAAAATCCCTGCCAAAGCCGCTGACCATGATCGATGCACGGCGCGTCGTTGAAAAGGGCGAACAGCTAAACGAAGAACCGTGGATTGCTGCGCGCAACGCCGCAGTACTGACGCTGCTTTATGGATGCGGCCTGCGCATCTCGGAAGCGCTTGGCCTCGACGGCGGGGCACTTACCGATCCCGACGCCCGTTCCATTCCTATCACCGGCAAGGGCGGCAAGACCCGCATGGTGCCATTGCTACCCGTCGTGCATCGCGCTGTCGCAGAGTATCGCAAGCTCTGCCCCTATGACCTTGCGGAAGGAACGCCGCTTTTCCGGGGCGCGCGCGGGGGCGAGCTTCATCCCGCGATCATTCAGCGCGACATGCAGAAAATGCGCAGTGCGCTTGGGCTGCCTGATACGGCGACCCCGCACGCACTTCGCCACTCCTTTGCGACGCATCTTCTCGGGCGCGGCGGTGATCTGCGCACCATTCAGGAGCTCCTCGGCCACGCCAGCCTTTCGACGACGCAGGTCTATACCGGTGTCGACAGCGAGCGGCTCCTGGAAATTTACGAAAAGGCGCATCCGCGCGCTTGAAATGTCGGGGCAATTCATATTCGAGACAATTTGCAGGTAGAGATTAACACTTTCTCGGCAGGCCCATTGGTAAAAGTCCGGCATGGATAACCAGGATATTTCCGTCATATTCGACCGTATAGCAGATCGCCTGCTCCAGCTGCTGGTGGCACTGAGCTGGCTCTTGCTCGCATCGTTCTTCGTCGTCGCCCTTGGCGCGGCGCGCGCCCATGCGGGCGATTTAAGCTGTGGAGGCCACGATATTATCGCTGCGATGGCGAAATCAGAGCCCGCCAAGCTTGAAACATTGCAAAAGCAGGCCGCTGCAACTGAGAACGGTACGGGGCTCCTATGGAAGATTGAAAGGCCCGGCATCAAGCCGTCCTATCTTTTCGGAACCATGCATCTTACCGATCCGCGCGTGCTCAAACTGTCGGAGGCAACGCAGGCTGCCTATCAGGGCGCCGATACGGTCGTCATCGAAACCGATGAAGTGCTCGATCCCAAGGCGCAATTTAAAGTTCTCGCCGAGACACCTGAACTGATGATGTTCACGGATGCAACCACGCTCGACAAGCTCATTCCGAAGGACAAGGTCGATGCCGTCAAGGCGGCGCTTCAGCAGCGCGGCCTGACACTTGCCGCGGTCAACCGCATGCAGCCCTGGATGCTGACCAGCATGCTCGCCATGCCGGCTTGCGAGCTCGCCCGCACCAAGGACGGAACCGCCTTTCTCGACATCAAGCTGGCGCGGGATGCGCAGGCGGCAGGCAAAAAGGTTGCGGGGCTCGAGACGATAAAGGACCAGCTCGGCGCCATGGCTTCGCTACCGATGCAGTTCCATATCGATGGTCTCATGGAAACGCTCGCTCTCGGTCCAAGACTGAACGACATCTTCGAGACGATGACCGTCCTCTACACGAAGGGCGAAATTGGCATGATATTCCCGCTAATGCGCTCCGTCTCGCCCGATGGCATCGAAAGCGGCAGCAGCTACGCCGCCTTTGAGGAAACGATGGTCAATGCCCGCAACCGGGTCATGGCTGATCGGGCTTCTCCGATAATAGATCAGGGTAATGCTTTTATCGCCGTGGGCGCCCTCCACCTTCCGGGCAAGGATGGGCTCGTTTCGTTGCTGCGAAACAAGGGCTATCAGGTGAGCGCGGAGTAACCGCGATCCCTCGAGCATGTGTGCATTGCAGCATAAGCAGGCGGCTTTTTGGAACTTATTTGAAAAGTAGCCGTTTTCCTTCCATTGGACGCCCTGAAACGTCATGGAGGACACGAAATGACCTATGATCCGAACCTGCAGCAACGGCCGATAGAAACCGAACCTTTGAACCCGAGAGCGACAGCGAAGTCGGGCTCAGGCGGTTTTCTTATCGCGGGTATTCTGATCGCTGCACTGATCGTTGGCGGCTATTTCTATCTGAACAGCGGTAGCAACGAGATGACCGCACCGGCACCGACTGCGCCCGCTACAACGACAGCTCCGGAATCGGCAAAGCCTGAACCGAACGCGATGGCTCCGGCAACGCCAGCACCGGCGCCTGCCGAAACTGCTCCGGCCCCGACGACCACGCCGGCACCGGCTGCTCCGGCACCTGCCCAGTAAGTTTTGGTACTGCAATGAATGCAAAAAGGCCCGGATATCCGGGCCTTTTTTGTAACCTTTGAACGCACCATCACATGTGAATAGCTTTGGCGAAGGTCGCAAGCGCGGCTTCGCGAACTGCCTCGGACATGGTCGGGTGAGCATGTGTGGTCCGTGCCAGATCTTCCGAAGAACCGCCGAATTCCATGAGCACGGTCGCTTCGTGGATCATCTCTCCGGCGCCATAGCCGAGGATGTGCACGCCGAGAACCTTGTCACTGGCCTTGTCGGCCAAAATCTTGACGAAACCGTCGGTGTGGAGCATGGCGCGGGCGCGTCCGTTGGCGGTGAACGGGAACTTTCCGACCTTGTAGTCGATGCCAGCCGCCTTCAATTCTTCCTCGGTTTTGCCCACCGACGCGACTTCGGGTTGGGTATAGACGACGCTCGGGATCGCATCATAATTCACATGGCCGGCCTGCCCTGCCAGGATTTCTGCAACGGCAATACCTTCGTCCTCGGCCTTGTGCGCCAGCATCGGCCCGGCGACGACGTCGCCGATCGCGTAGATGCCCGCAACGTTGGTCTGCCAATGATCGTTGATCGCGACGCGCCCGCGCTCGGTGGCAATCCCAGCCTCTTCCAGACCGAGCGCGTCGGTATAGGGCCGGCGCCCAGTAGAAACGAGGACCGCATCGGCCTCCAACGTCTGGGGCTCGCCGCCCTTTACCGGTTCGAAGGTCACTTTCGCGCCCTTGCCGGCTTTCTCGACGCCGGTGACCTTGGCGCCCATCTTGAACTCGATGCCCTGCTTTTCGAGCATGCGCTGGAACTGCTTGGACACTTCACCATCCATCGGCCCGAGAATCTTGTCGAGATATTCGACGACAGTCACCTTCGATCCGAGACGGCTCCAAACCGATCCGAGTTCGAGCCCGATGACGCCGCCCCCGACAACGATCAGGCTTTCGGGGACCTTCTGAAATTCGAGCGCACCGGTCGATGAAACAATAACCTTTTCGTCGAACTCGACATTTACACCCGGAATGCCCGCGACATCCGAGCCGGTGGCTATCACGATGTTTTTCGTCTCGATCTCCTGGACCGTGCCGTCGTCAGCGGTTACCGAAACTTTGCCTGCGCCAATGATCTTGCCCGTACCAATGAAGGCATCGATCTTGTTCTTCTTGAACAGGAACGCGACGCCGTTGACGTTGGCCTCCACCGTCGCATCCTTGTGCGCCAGCATGGCCGGCAAGTTGAGTTTTAGCGTGCCGACATCCACGCCGAGGGTGGCATGGGAATGTCCGGCCTCGTGAAACACCTCGGATGCATGCAGCAGAGCCTTTGAGGGGATGCAGCCGATATTCAGGCAGGTGCCGCCAAAGGTGGCGCGCTTCTCGACCACCGCGGTCTTCAGGCCAAGCTGCGCAGCCTTGATCGCGCAGACATAGCCACCCGGACCCGTTCCGATGACGACGACATCATATGCCATAACTCAATCCTTCTCTTATGACGCTGTGCGCGATCCGCCCGGCGCGATTACTGCTCGGGCACGCATTCTTTGAAACGAAAAACTTCCCAGGGAAATGCTTCGACAGGCTTGTCGAGCTTGAAATTGTAGCGGGTCATGGCGCTGGTAAGGTCCGGCAGCAGCAAGGCCTGCGCCGCAGGTTCCTTGGCCTTGGGCAGGAGATCCGCGTCGGCCCCCTCGGTCAGCGCATAGATGACACCCTGCCATACGGTGCAGGCATCAAGCTCCACACCGGTCTTCGCGGGCGGACATTTATAGGAGATAGTCCCATTCGGCCGGGCAACTTCTTCGGTCCAGGCAACGACGCCATCAAGCCGAAGGTCGGTTTCGTTCAACTGGAGCGAAAACTCGTTGGAGGCATCCTCCGCATCATCGGGAACGCGCTTGAAGGTCAGCGTATAGTCGTCGTCCTTGTCGGTATAGACGGCACGATCCTGCGTGCATGCGGCAAAGGCCGGCGTTGCGAGCAGCGGCATGCTTGCTGCAAGAACAGCGGCGAGATGCAGACAGCGGAGACGCTTCCGGGACCCCATCAGTTCTGGCTCGCCTGCTGCGTTGCGAGCTTGATGCCCAGTCCGATGAACACCAATCCAGTTGCGTGATTGAGTTCGTAAATATAGTGCGACATGCTCATTCTCCGGCCGCAGGACCGCCCGGTGACGATCCTGCTTGGTTGAATATTGGCACTAAAGGTCGAGTACGAGACGCTCCGGATCCTCGAGCGTATCCTTGACACGGACAAGGAACGTGACCGCCTCCTTGCCATCGACGATACGATGATCGTAGCTCAAGGCGAGATACATCATTGGACGGATGACAATCTGGCCGCCGACGACGACCGGGCGCTCCTGGATTTTATGCATGCCGAGAATGCCAGACTGCGGGGCATTGAGGATCGGCGAGGACATCAGCGAACCATAGACGCCACCGTTCGAAATCGTGAAGGTACCGCCCTGCATGTCGGCCATCGACAGCGCGCCATCGCGGGCGGCCTTGCCGAGGCGGCCGATTTCTTTTTCGATCTCGGCGATCGACATCTGGTCGGCGTTGCGCACAACTGGAACAACGAGACCCTTGTCCGTGCCGACGGCGACACCGACATGGGCGAAGTTCTTGTAGATGATGTCGTTGCCGTCGATCTCGGCGTTGACCGCCGGGATCTCCTTCAGCGCATGGGTGACCGCCTTGGTGAAGAAGCCCATGAAGCCAAGCTTCACGCCATGCTTCTTCTCGAACAGCTCCTTATAGCGATTGCGAAGTTCCATCACCGCCGACATGTCCACCTCGTTATAGGTGGTTAGCATGGCAGCGCTGTTCTGCGCATCCTTTAGGCGCTTGGCGATGGTCTGGCGCAGGCGGGTCATCTTCACCCGCTCTTCGCGCGAGGCATCGTCGGCCGGCGAAGCGGGGCGCGCAACGGCCTTTGGCGCTTCGGATGCCGGCTGCTGCGCCGGGACACCCTTGGCGACGATATCGAGCACATCACCTTTGAGTACCTGGCCGCGTTTGCCCGAGCCTTCGACCTGAGAAACCGAAACGCCTTTTTCAGCGAGCAGCTTCGAGGCGGCCGGAGAGGCCGGCATTTCGCTTGGACGGCGTTCGGCAATCGGCGGCTCCCCGGCAACTTCGGCGGTCTTGGTTGCGGCCTCTGCGGTGGAGGCGGCAGCACCGGCGCCGGATGCCTGTGCGACAGCCGCGGGCTTCGGCTCTTCCTTCTTGGCAGCAGGGGCGGCGGCAGTTGCGCCATCGGCAGCGCCAATCGTGCCGAGCAGCGCGCCGACTTCGACCGTATCACCTTCCTTGGCGGCGATTTCGGCCAGAGCACCGGCAGCGGATGCCGGCACTTCGATCGTCACCTTGTCGGTCTCGAGTTCCACCAAAGGTTCGTCAACGGCAATCGCGTCGCCGACTTTCTTGAACCATTTGCCAATGGTTGCTTCGGTAACGGATTCGCCCAGCGTAGGGACGCGGATTTCGGTAGCCATGTGTTCGCTCTTCCGTTGATCGTCAGTTACTTAGGAACCCAAAGCATCTTCAAGGAATGCTTCGAGCTGTGCAAGGTGTTTGGACATGAGGCCCGTTGCCGTCGATGCGGCGGCGGGACGGCCGGTGTAGCGCACGCGCTGGTGCTTGGCGTCGATATGTGCAAGGACCCATTCGAGATAGGGATCGATGAATGCCCAGGCACCCATGTTTTTCGGTTCTTCCTGGCACCACACCATTTCCGCGTTGCGGAAGCGGGAAAGCTCGGTGATGAGGGCCTTGGCCGGGAACGGGTAAAGCTGTTCGACGCGCAGGAGGTAGACATCGTCGATACCACGCTTTTCGCGCTCTTCGTAAAGGTCGTAATAGACCTTGCCCGAGCACAGGACGACGCGGCGGATCTTCGAGTCCTTCTGCAACTTGATCGGCTGATCCTTGAGAAGCTGCGCATCATCCCAAAGCAGGCGATGGAACGAGGATTCACCGGTGAAATCGCCGATTGAAGAAACGGCCCGCTTATGGCGGAGCAGCGACTTCGGCGTCATCAGGATCAGCGGCTTGCGGAAGTCACGCTTCATCTGACGGCGCAGGATATGGAAATAGTTAGCCGGCGTCGTACAGTTCGCAACTTGCATATTGTCTTCCGCGCAAAGCTGCAGATAGCGCTCAAGACGGGCTGACGAATGCTCGGGACCCTGGCCTTCATAGCCGTGCGGCAGCAGACAGACGAGCCCGGACATGCGCAGCCACTTGCGCTCGCCCGATGATATGAACTGGTCGAAGACGACCTGCGCGCCGTTGGCAAAGTCACCGAACTGCGCTTCCCACAAGGTCAGCGCGCGTGGATCCGACAGCGAGTAGCCGTACTCGAAACCAAGCACTGCCTCTTCGGAAAGCATTGAGTTGATGACTTCGTAAAGAGCCTGGCCCTTCTGCAGATTGTTGAGCGGAATATAGCGTTGTTCGGTATCCTGATCGTAAAGCACCGAATGACGCTGGCTGAACGTGCCGCGCTCGACATCCTGGCCGGAGAGGCGCACCGGGTGCCCTTCCGTGACGAGGGACCCGAATGCCAAAGCTTCAGCCGTCGCCCAGTCGAAACCTTCGCCGGTTTCGATCATCTTGGCGCGGTTGTCCTGGAAGCGCTGGATCGTGCGGTGGACATTGAGACCGGCCGGAACTTCCGCCAACTTCTTGCCGATTTCCTTCAGCGTCTTGACCGGAATGCTAGTCTTGCCGCGCCGTTGTTCATCGGCATTGTCCGCCGTCCGCAGGCCGCTCCAGGCGCCATCGAGCCAATCTGCCTTGTTGGGCTTGTAGGCCTGGCCGGATTCGAACTCTTGCTCCAGCGTTTCGCGCCAGGTGGCACGGATCTTCTCCAGGTCGGCCTCAGTGATCAGGCCTTCCTCGATGAGCTTTGCGGCGTAGAGCTGGACAGTCGTTTTCTGGCTGCGGATCTTCTTGTACATGATCGGCTGTGTGAACGCCGGTTCGTCACCCTCGTTGTGGCCGAAACGGCGGTAGCAGAACATGTCGATCACCACCGGCTTATGGAAGGTCATGCGGTATTCAGTGGCGATCTTGGCAACGTAGACGACCGCCTCAGGATCATCGCCGTTGACGTGGAAGATCGGTGCCTCGATCATTTTCGCAACGTCCGACGGATAGGGCGACGAACGCGAAAAGCGCGGATTGGTGGTAAAGCCGATCTGGTTGTTGATGATGAAATGCACGGTACCGGCAACGCGGTGTCCGCGCAGACCGGAAAGGCCGAGACATTCCGCAACTACGCCCTGGCCAGCGAAGGCCGCATCGCCGTGGAGCAGCAGCGGCATCACCTTGGAGCGTTCGGAGAGGGGGACAACCTCGTCGCGCTCGCGTCCGGCAAGAATATCCTGCTTGGCGCGCGCCTTGCCCATGACGACCGGATTGACGATCTCGAGATGCGACGGATTCGCCGTCAACGACAGGTGCACCTTGTTCCCGTCGAACTCACGGTCGGAGGAAGCGCCGAGGTGGTACTTCACATCGCCCGAACCTTCGACGTCGTCCGGTGTATAGGAGCCGCCCTTGAACTCGTGGAAAATCGCGCGGTGCGGCTTGCCCATGAATTGGCTGAGCACGTTGAGGCGACCGCGGTGGGCCATGCCGAGGACGATCTCCTTGAGACCCATCGAACCACCGCGCTTGACGATCTGCTCCAGCGCCGGAATGAGCGCTTCGCCGCCGTCGAGACCGAAACGCTTCGTGCCCTTGTACTTTACGTCGATGAATTGTTCGAAACCTTCCGCCTCGACGAGCTTGGAAAGGATAGCCTTCTTGCCTTCATTGGTGAAGGCAACGCCCTTGTCCGGGCCCTCGATGCGTTCCTGAATCCATGCCTTCTCGACAGGATCAGAAATGTGCATGAATTCGACGCCGATAGTCGAGCAATAGGTGCGCTTGAGGATATCGAGCATCTGCGGGATCGTCGCGTATTCGAGACCCAGCACATTGTCGATGAAGATCTTGCGGTCGTAGTCGGCAGGCGAGAAGCCGTAGCTCTCCGGCGAAAGCTCGTTGTAATCTTCCTTGACCTCGGCGAGGCCGAGCGGATCGAGCTTGGCATGGAGATGGCCGCGCATGCGGTAGGCGCGGATCATCATGATGGCGCGCACGGAATCACGCGCGGCGTGGATGATGTCGCTGTCCGAGGCCGTCAGAACGGGAGCAGCAGCGCCATTGGCTACGGCACCGTTGGCGGACTTCGCCTTCAGCTTATCGGTTATGTGCTTTTCAACTTCGCCCCAATTGCCGTCGAGCGCCGAGACGAGTTCGCCATTGCTCGCGATAGGCCAATTCGGCTTTTCCCAGGACGCGCCCTTGGCGTTCTTGATGACATCGTCCTTGGCATCGTTGAGATTGGCGAAAAATTCCTGCCACTCAGATCCGACCGATGCCGGATCCTTTTCGTACTGGGCATGCAGCTCCTCGATATAGTGCGCATTGCCGCCATAGAGGAACGAGGTAAGTGCGAAGATGTCGTTGGCCTGTTCTTGACGTGCCATATGTGTGACCGGAGTACCGACTCCGTCTCCCTTTGTGCGAGCTCGCCGGGCCTTCTGAGCCGGAAACGCTCTGGGTTGAGGCCAATCGGGCCCCGGGGATTGATCGGGGCGGCGCCCGCCCCAATCGATAGTTCTTCTTCGTCAGGCGTCTGGCGCCAGCAGGTGTCAGCCCTTGAGGACCTCGACCAGCGTCTTGCCAAGCTGCGCCGGTGAAGGCGAAACACGGATGCCCGCTGCTTCCATAGCAGCAATCTTGTCTTCCGCGCCGCCCTTGCCGCCGGAAATGACCGCGCCCGCATGACCCATCGTCCGGCCCGCAGGGGCCGTGCGGCCGGCAATGAAGCCGGCCATCGGCTTCTTGCGGCCACGCTTGGCCTCGTCGGCGAGGAACTGCGCTGCATCTTCCTCAGCCGAGCCGCCGATTTCACCGATCATGATGATCGACTTCGTCGCTTCGTCAGCGAGGAACATTTCCAGGACATCGATGAACTCGGTACCCTTGACCGGATCGCCGCCGATTCCGACAGCGGTCGTCTGGCCGAGGCCCTCGTTCGTCGTTTGGAACACTGCTTCATAGGTAAGTGTCCCGGAGCGGGATACAACACCCACCGAGCCTTTCATGAAGATGTTGCCCGGCATGATCCCGATCTTGCATTCCTCAGGCGTGAGAACGCCCGGGCAGTTCGGGCCGATCAGACGCGATGTCGAACGATCGAGACGCGCCTTGACCCGCACCATGTCCATGACCGGGATGCCTTCGGTGATGCAGATGATCAAAGGAACTTCCGCATCGATGGCTTCGATGATGGCTTCGGCCGCGCCTGCAGGCGGCACATAGATCACAGAGGCATTGGCGCCGGTGCGGTCCCTGCCTTCGGCAACCGAAGCGAAAATCGGCAGCTGCGCGCTGGCGCCGGTTGGCAACTTGCCTTCCCAGGTCTCGCCGCCCTTTTTCGGATGGATGCCGCCGACCATCTGCGTGCCGTAATAGGCGAGCGCCTGTTCGGTGTGGAAAGTACCGGTCTTGCCGGTCAGGCCCTGAACGAGAACCTTGGTGTCTTTGTTGACAAGAATAGACATGCCTTAGTTTCCCTTCACCGCCTTGACGATTTTCTGCGCTGCATCGTCGAGGTCGTCGGCCGACGTAACGTTAAGGCCGCTCTCGTTGATGATCTTCTTGCCAAGCTCGGCATTGGTGCCTTCGAGGCGCACCACGAGAGGAACCTTGAGACCGACTTCCTTGACCGCCGCGATAACGCCCTCGGCAATGACATCGCACTTCATGATGCCGCCGAAGATGTTAATCAGGATGCCTTCCACGGCCGGATCGGCAGTGATGATCTTGAACGCCGCCGTTACCTTCTCCTTGCTCGCGCCGCCGCCGACGTCGAGGAAGTTCGCCGGCTCAGCACCATAGAGCTTGATGATGTCCATCGTCGCCATGGCGAGGCCGGCGCCGTTGACCATGCAGCCGATATTGCCGTCGAGGGCGACATAGGCGAGGTCGTATTTCGACGCCTCGATCTCCTTGTCGTCCTCTTCCGAGACATCACGCAGTTCGACAACGTCAGGGTGGCGGAAAAGCGCATTGCCGTCGAAGGAGACCTTGGCGTCGAGAACGCGCAGGCGGCCATCCTTCATGACAATGAGCGGATTGACTTCGAGCAGGCTCATGTCCTTCTCGGTGAATGCCTTGTAGAGCGCCGGGAACAGCGACTCCCCATCCTTGCGCGCTTCGCCGGTCAGGCCATAAGCGTCGCTGATCTTGGCGATATCATCCGCGGTCACGCCCTTTTCAGGATCGATCGCGACGGTGATGATCTTTTCTGGCGTATCGTGGGCGACGGCCTCGATGTCCATGCCGCCCTCGGTTGAAACGACAAAGGACGGACGGCCGACCGAGCGGTCGACGAGGATCGACAGATAAAGTTCACGCTCGATATCGGCGCCGTCCTCGATATAGAGGCGGTTGACCTGCCTGCCGGCGGGGCCGGTCTGCTTGGTAACCAGCGTGTTTCCGAGCATTTCCTTGGCATTGGCAACGACTTCCTCGACCGAGCGGGCCAGGCGAACGCCGCCCTTTGCGTCAGGGCCGAGTTCCTTGAACTTGCCCTTGCCGCGACCGCCCGCATGGATCTGGCTCTTGACCACATAAAGCGGGCCCGGCAGCGTCTTTGCCCATTCTTCCGCCTGTTCGACGGAATAGACGGCAACGCCGTTGGCGATCGGCGCACCAAAAGTGTGCAGCAGACGTTTCGCCTGATATTCGTGAATATTCATTTAGCTGTTTCCTCTCGAAAAATCCCCGCGCGGAGGATTGTTTCAGAATGGTCCGGGGCCGGATTTACTTGAGGTTCGGGGCGATGCCGATGCAGGCTTCGCAAAGACCTGCAACAGATGCGACGGAATTTTCGAAGGCCTTTTCCTCGGTCTTGTTGAGGTCGATCTCGATAACGCGTTCGACGCCGCCTGCACCGATGATGACTGGTACGCCGACATACATGTCCTTGACGCCGTACTGCCCGGAGAGGTGGGCGGCAACGGGCAGAACGCGCTTTTTGTCCTTGAGATAGGCTTCCGCCATCTGCACGGCCGATGCCGCGGGCGCATAATAGGCCGAGCCGGTCTTGAGGAGGCCGACGATCTCGGCGCCGCCATCACGCGTGCGCTGCACGATCTGGTCGAGCTTTTCCTGGCTCGTCCAGCCCATCTTGACCAGGTCCGGCAGGGGAATGCCCGCAACCGTGGAATAGCGCGTCAGCGGAACCATTGAGTCGCCGTGGCCGCCGAGAACGAACGCAGTGACGTCTTCTACCGAAACCTTGAATTCTTCAGCCAGGAAATAGCGGAAACGCGCGCTGTCGAGAACGCCGGCCATGCCGACGACCATGTTTTTCGGCAGGCCCGAAAACTTCTGCAGCGCCCAGACCATCGCGTCCAGCGGATTGGTGATGCAGATGACGAAAGCGCCGGGCGCATATTTCTTGATGCCGGCGCCGACCTGTTCCATGACCTTGAGGTTGATGCCGAGAAGATCGTCGCGGCTCATGCCCGGCTTGCGCGGCACGCCGGCCGTAACGATGACCACGTCAGCGCCTTCGATGGCGGAATAGTCATTGGCGCCGGCAAGCTTGGCGTCGAAATCATCCACTGGCGAAGACTGGGCAATGTCGAGTGCCTTGCCCTGGGGCATGCCCTCGGCGATGTCGAAGAGCACGATGTCGCCGAGCTCCTTGAGCCCGATCAGATGTGCAAGCGTTCCACCGATCATGCCTGAACCGATGAGGGCGATTTTGTTACGTGCCATGCTGGTTGCTTCCTTGATCTGAAGTCTTGACGGACGCCTAAGAACACATTTGGATAGTCAAGCCGCCAGACGGCAAACCTATGACAACATGCCCTTGCGTTGGGACGTTCGAATATTCCTCTTTGAAAAATAACTCAACCGAAAATTTTCACCCCAATGAATTCAATCGTTTAGATTTAACGGGATTTACGTAAACGTCAATTGGTGCTGAGTTTTTCGAGCGCATTCAAGCCTGTTTCTATCACGCAGAACTTGTCAGATTGATGAAATAACCGGGAGTTTTCAGGCTTCCCCTGGCTCCCTAAACGCCCGCCGATTTCGGCTCCGCACGCGAATGTGCTGTGCCGGTTGCGGCAATATAGTCTTCGCTCTGCATTTCGAAGAGCCGCGATGCCGTGCGGTCGAATTCGAATGCCTCGGTGCCGGTTTTGGCGTGGTAGAGTTGGTCGGGGGTAGCAGCAGCCGACATCACCAAGTGAACCTGGTTGTCGTAGAGAACATCGATGAGGATGATGAAGCGCTTCGCTTCGTTGCGACGAGGGTAGTCGAGGACGGGCACGTCGTCGATGAAGACTGTACGGTAGCGCTGGACAATCGCCATGTAGTCGGCCGCACCGAGCGGTTTCGAACATAGGTCTGCGAAGCTGAAGCGGGCTGTGCCGCGCGTCGCTTGCGGGATCGAAACCGTGTGCCCCTTCACTTTCAAACTATCCGGCGTGACAACCGCTCCGTCTGTCGCCGCGTGCCAGGCCGCCTCCATCTGCCGTTTTGTTTCGTCGCCGAGCGGCGAAAGATAGACCGGCAGATGATTGAGCTTTTCCAGGCGGTAGTCGGTGCGCGCGTCGAGACTGACGACATCGACATGTGTCTTGAGAAGCTCCACGAACGGCAGGAACAATTGCCTGTTGAGACCGTCGCGATAAAGATCGTCGGGCGCCACATTCGATGTTGCGACCAGAACCACACCCCGTTCGAACAAGGCACGGAAAAGCCGCGACAGGATCATGGCGTCTGCAATGTCGGTCACCGTGAATTCATCGAAGCACAGAACCCAGGCCTGCTCGGCCAGGGCCTCGGCAACGGGTGGAATCGGATCCTCCTGCTTGGTATCCCCGTTCTTCAGCGCCTGCCGGTGCGCATTGATGCGCTCGTGCACATCCGCCATGAAATCGAGAAAATGCGCGCGTCGCTTGCGCTTTGCCGGAACAAGCTGGTGGAACATGTCCATCAGCATCGTCTTGCCGCGACCCACCTCGCCATGGATGTAGAGGCCCTTGATAAAATCCCGCCGCGGCGCCTTTCGGCCGAAAAGCCAGCCGAGGGCGCTCGATTTCGTAGCCAGACGCGTCGTGGCAAGCTCATGGATCAGCCGGTCAAAGCGATCCGCCAACCGTTGTTGCGCCGGGTCGACCTCGATGTCGCCGGCAGCCGCCAGCGCATCATAGCGCTCGCGGACCGAAGGAAAGACTTTCAGATTGTCGTGCGACATGCGCGGTGCAGTCTCCGCGGGCGCCGGCGGATGCCGGCGCGCCGTGCTTGGTTATCGCGACAGACGCAGCGACTGTCCGCCGGATGTCTGGCCGTCGAAGCTCGACTGGCCAGTAGAATAGAGCTTGGCGACCGTGCCGCCCGCCGCATCAAACAGCGTCAGCTGCTTGCCGCTCACTGCCCACGACGAGAGGTTGGCGAGTTCGCCCGGGCAACGCAACGGACCGGCGCGGTAACCCTGGCCGAACTTGGTCTGCGGTGTCGCGATCTTGCAGCTCTGGCCGCCCATCGAAGCATTCCACACACCGGCGACGCTGCCGGCGGTCAAATCCGGCGCATTTTCCGGCGGGATTGCGGCAACCTGGGTGTTTGGTTGGGTACCGGTCCCCGGGGTGCCCGTGGTCGGAGCGGTCGGAAATTGATTTGCGCCACCGGGCGGCGGCAACTGGCTCGAACTCACGCTACCGGACGGTGCCGGCTGAAGCGGGGCGGGACCCGAAGACACGGGGTCAAGCCGCGAACTCTGGCATCCTGCCAGTACCATGCCTACAGCGGCAACGGTCAGCAAATTGACTTTCAAAGACCCCATAACCTCAGCTCTCCATCTGCGCATTCGAACTCCGGAATGCGATTCCATTTGGCAAATATTAACCGCGATACAAAGGTGAACTCGGCGAAATTTCAACCCGCGCATCGAAAAAACAGCCACATTCAAAGCCCAATCGGCGGCAAGAATTCGCGAAAGTAGCCGGAAATGACAATATCGCCACACCTTGCACGTGCTGACGCCCGCATACGTATATTGGCGCCATTAACCAATTCAACCATTTCAAGGTGAATAAAGTCTTATATCGAAACGCTTTGCCCGACGCCTCCGTCCGCGACACCATTGATTACTGGCGGCACTGGCAATTTTCCACCAATTCCGCCATATAGGCCCCATATGAATGGGAAGTGACGGCAACGGGCAAGCAACAGGCATGGCAGGACAGGTGCAATTTGCGAAGATGAACGGCCTTGGCAACGAAATCATCGTTGCTGACATGCGCGGCCGTGCCGATCGCATTGCCCCCCACGCAGCCATTGCACTCGACCATGATCCGGCGACGAAGTTCGATCAGATCATGGCAATCCACGACCCGCGAACCGTCGGAACCGAAGCCTATATCGAGATCATCAATTCGGATGGCAGCCAGGCGCAGGCATGCGGCAACGGTATGCGTTGCGTCGTGCAGGCACTCAGCGCCGAAACGGACAAGCGCGCCTTCACATTCGAGACGATCGCCGGAATCCTCACGGCGCAGGAACATGCCGACGGCCAGATTTCCGTCGACATGGGTATTCCGCGCTTCGACTGGCGCGACATTCCGCTCGCCGAACCCTTCCACGATACGCGCCGGATCGAGCTTCAGATCGGGCCGATCGATGCGCCAGTCCTGCACTCGCCCTCCGTCGCGAGCATGGGCAATCCGCATGCCATCTTCTGGGTCGATCAGGATGTCTGGACCTACGACCTCGAACGCTTCGGACCGCTTCTCGAGAATCATCCCATCTTTCCGGAACGCGCCAATATCTCCATCGCTCATGTGACCAGCCGCAATGCCCTGACGTTGCGCACGTGGGAACGTGGCGCCGGCCTTACGCGCGCCTGCGGTTCGGCCGCCTGCGCCGCTGCCGCTTCCGCTGCGCGTACCGGACGCACCGACCGTACCGTGACCGTAACCGTGCCCGGGGGCCCGTTGCTGATTGAATGGCTCGACAACGACCATGTCATCATGACCGGACCGGCCGAGTGGGAATTTGCCGGCAGCCTTGACCCGCAAACCGGCGCTTGGCAGCGCGAAGAAGCGGCATCGTCGCAGGGAGCCGCCTGATGGGCGTCGACGTCGTAACGTTCGGCTGCCGTCTCAACACCTATGAGTCGGAAGTGATGAAGCGCGAGGCCGATGCAGCCGGTCTCGGCACGCTGGAAAATGGCGCCATCATTTTCAACACCTGTGCCGTAACCAGCGAGGCCGTACGCCAGGCCCGGCAGGCGATCCGCAAGGCCCGGCGCGACAATCCCGCCGCGCGGATCATCGTCACGGGCTGCGCCGCGCAGACGGAAGCGGAAGCGTTCGCCGAAATGGACGAGGTCGACCTCGTGCTCGGCAACGAGGAAAAGCTCAAGTCGAACTCCTACCGCATGCTGCCGGATTTTGGCGTCAACCAGTTCGAGAAGGTTCGGGTCAACGACATCATGGAGGTGCGCGAAACCGCATCGCACATGGTCGACGCCATCGAGGGCCGCGCCCGCGCCTTCGTGCAGGTCCAGAACGGCTGTGACCACCGCTGCACCTTCTGTATCATTCCCTATGGGCGTGGCAACTCACGCTCCGTCCCGATGGGCGGTGTGGTCGAACAGGTGAAGCGACTGGTCGGCAATGGCTACGCCGAAGTGGTCCTCACCGGCGTCGACATGACAAGCTACGGGCCCGACCTGCCGGGAAGCCTGCGCCTTGGCAAATTGGTCAAGACGGTACTGAAATCGGTTCCGGACTTAAAGCGGCTGCGTCTTTCCTCGATTGACTCCATCGAGGCCGACGACGATCTGATGGAAGCGCTCGCGGCGGAACCGCGGCTGATGCCGCATTTGCATCTCTCGCTCCAGTCCGGCGACAACATGATCCTGAAACGCATGAAGCGCCGGCATGCGCGGGAGAATTCGATCGCATTCTGCGCCGAAGTCCGGACGATCCGTCCCGACATCGTGTTCGGCGCCGATATCATCGCCGGTTTTCCCACCGAAACGGATGAGATGTTTGAAAACTCCATCCGCATTGTTGAAGAATGCGGCCTGACAAACCTGCATGTCTTCCCGTTCAGTCCCCGCAAGGGAACGCCCGCGGCCCGTATGCCGCAGATCGAACGCAGCATCGTCAAGCAACGGGCAGCACGGCTGCGCGCGGCGGGCGATGCGGCATACAACAGGCATCTCGACGGGCTCATCGGCACCACGCAGAAGGTTCTCGTTGAACGCGACGGCATGGGACGCACCGAGGGCTTCACGCTCGTCGGCATCGACGGCGGCGTTGCGGGCCAAATAATCGAGCGGACGATCGGCGGGCACGACGGTAACAAGCTGCTGGCAACCGGTCGCGACCGGCGCGCAGCATAACAGGCAAAGCAGCATTCATGGCTCTGGGGTTCATCAAGAAGATTTTCTCCTTCGGTAAGAAGGAGGTCGAAGAGGTTTCCGCAGAAGAACCGCAGGTTGCAGCGGAGGCTCAGGAAAGCCTCGCCGCGCCTGCTGATGACACCGTGGCGTCCGCGCCGTCGGTCGAGGAAGCTGTGGAAGAGGCGGCAGTTCTGCCAGCCGAAGCGCTCGGCGCCATTGAGGTTGAGTCGCCGGTTGCGGACGAGCCCGCGACGAAGCCGGAAACTGTAGCGGAATCCGAACCCGAAATTCTGCCAGAAATTGCCCCAGTCGTGGTCGAGCAGGTCGAAGCCGTAGCGGAAGCGAGCGGGCGGGCCGAACCCGAACATATACCAGCCTTCGAACCACACGCAGTCCCGGTCGAATCCGCGCCCGTTCCCGAGGAACCTGAACCCGAGCCGGAAGCTGCCGACGAACCGTCAGGGATCGCGATCGACATGATCCCTGGCCCGATGGATGACGCGGATATCGAGCCGGTCGAAATTCCGGCCCCGGAAGCGCCAACGGCGGATATCGAGCCCGCGGGAGCCGTCGATACACCGGCACCTGTCGCCAAGCCGTCCACCAACAAAGTGACAGTGACCAGGTTCGTAGAGGACAAGAAGCCGGATGAGCCCTTGCCCGCTGAGCCGGCCAGGCGACTCTCCTGGTTCGAGCGCTTGCGCAAGGGCTTGTCGCGCTCGTCGCAGCAGCTCGGCGATTCGATTGGCGGGATCTTCACCAAGCGCAAGCTCGATGAAGATACGCTGCAGGATCTTGAGGATGTCCTCATCCAGGCCGATCTCGGCATGGAAACCGCCATTCGCGTTACCGACGCATTGAGTGCAACGCGCTATGGCAAGGATATCAGCACCGATGAAGTGCGCACCATCATGGCGACCGAGATCGAGAAGGTTTTGGGACCCGTCGCCAAGCCGCTTGAACTCGACCTATCCCACAAGCCGCATGTGATCCTCGTGGTCGGCGTCAACGGCACCGGCAAGACGACGACCATCGGCAAGCTTGCCGCCAAGCTGACGGCCGGCGGCCTCAACGTCATGCTTGCGGCCGGAGATACTTTCCGCGCCGCCGCAATCGAACAGCTGCACATCTGGGGCAAGCGCACCGGCGCGCCGGTCGTATCGTCCAAGCTCGGCGCGGATGCCGCGGGCCTTGCCTTCGATGCCTGGAAACAAGCCAAGGAAGCCGGCAGCGACGTCCTGATCATCGATACCGCAGGCCGGCTGCAGAACCGCGCGGAACTGATGGAAGAACTCGCGAAGATCGTTCGCGTGCTCGGCAAGCACGATCCCGATGCCCCGCATACGGTGTTGCAGACGCTCGACGCCACCACCGGGCAGAACGCCCTCAACCAGGTCG
Source organism: Phyllobacterium sp. UNC302MFCol5.2 (assembly GCF_000686005.1). NCBI lineage: Bacteria > Pseudomonadati > Pseudomonadota > Alphaproteobacteria > Hyphomicrobiales > Phyllobacteriaceae > Phyllobacterium > Phyllobacterium sp. UNC302MFCol5.2. Next base: position 1,437,650 of record NZ_JMLL01000010.1, on the reverse strand, counting down.
AAATCTTCAAGAACATCGCCGGCGTGAACGGCCTTGTCATGACCAAGCTTGACGGCACCGCGCGCGGTGGCATTCTTGTGGCCATATCGGCCAAGCACAAACTGCCTGTCTATTTCATCGGCGTCGGCGAACAGGTCGATGACCTCGAACCCTTCGCCGCCAAAGATTTCGCCAAAGCCATCGCGGGAGTCGCATAATGGACCAATCAGTATTCGAACGCGACCCGTCGGATCCGGCACACAAGGACGTCAATCCATTCCTCAAGCTGGCGCTTGAACTCGGCCCGCTCATGGTCTTCTTCTTCGCCAATTCGCGTGGGGAATGGCTGGTCGAACACCTTCCTTTCCTCGCCAATATTGGCGGTCCGATCTTCATCGCGACCGCCTTGTTCATGGTGGCGACGGCGGTGGCGCTCGGCGCCTCCTGGCTCCTTTTGCGTACCCTGCCGATCATGCCGCTCGTATCCGGCATCGTTGTGTTCGTCTTTGGCGCGCTGACTTTGTGGCTTCACAACGAAACCTTTATCAAGATCAAGCCGACGATCATAAACACGCTGTTCGGCCTCATCCTGCTTGGTGGTCTCTTCTTCGGCAAATCTCTGCTCGGCTACGTCTTCGACAGCGCCTTCCGGCTGAACGCCGAAGGCTGGCGCAAGCTTACGCTGCGTTGGGGCATCTTCTTCCTGTTCCTGGCAGTCCTGAATGAAGTGATCTGGCGCAGTTTCTCGACGGACTTCTGGGTCGCCTTCAAGGTGTGGGGCACGATGCCGCTCACCCTTATCTTCACCTTTGCCCAGATGCCGCTGGTCATGAAGTATTCTCTCGACCAGCCGGCTGCCGAAAAGGCAGGAAACAACGGCAAGTAGCTGCGCTCGACGATTATTGATTTGCCTTGAGCGCCGCCTCAATGGCCGGCATGAGTTCGTCGCGGATCGACGTCTCGCTGAGCGGTCCGACATGCTTGAAGGCGACATTGCCGTCGCGACCAATCAGGAAGGTTTCGGGAACGCCGTAAACACCCCATTCGATCGCGGCGCGTCCGCTGTCATCGGCGCCGACCACGGCATATGGGTTGCCAAGCTCACGAAGAAAGCCCAGCGCATTCTCGGCCTTGTCCTTGTAGTTGAGGCCGGCAAGCTGAAACCGCTTGTCCTCACCCAATTTCATGAGCAGCGGATGTTCCATTCGGCATGGCACACACCAGGAACCGAAGACATTGAGCAGGGTCACCTGGCCCTTGAAGCTTGCCGGATCTAGGCCGCCGACCGGCTGTCCGTTCCGGGCCAGTCCCGGGATTGCCGGCAGCGACAACGCCGGCGCAGGCTTGCCGATCAGCGCCGAAGGGATGACCGATTCATCGCGCCCAGATGCGAGCTGAAAGGCAAAGATTGCGGCAAGGCCGATGAAGATGATCAACGGCAGGAATACGAAAAACGAGTTGCGTTTGGCCCGCGGCGGTTGAAGTCCTTCCTGCTGGCTCAAGGCTGCGCACCCTTCCCCTCGGAGCGACGACGCACGCCGCGCGACTCCAGCTCACGCAGCGCCCGGTTTTGCAGGCGCTGATCGATGAAGACCCACCCGATCAATCCGGCGAGCGCAATAAATGATACGCCATAGGCGGCTATGATAAACCCTGCGTGGCTGCTCATTGCACCGGCCCCCGGTCAGCATTGCGGGCCGCGACACGGCGCATGGCGACAACCCGGCGGCGCAAGATTTCGTTGCGCATCGCCATCAGGTGCAAGGTGAAAAAGAGGAGCGTGAATCCGATGGCCATGACCAGCAGCGGCCGCAGCAGCGAACCGTCAATAGTTGAACCGCCCATGCGAAAAACCGAAGCCGGCTGATGCAGCGTATTCCACCAATCGACGGAAAACTTGATGATCGGAATGTTGATGAAACCGACAAGCGTCAGGATTGCCGTCGCCCTTGCGGATTTCGCCGGATCATCCATGGCGCGGGTGAGCGCGATGATGCCGAGATACATGAGGAACAGAACGAAGACCGAGGTCAGCCGCGCATCCCACACCCACCATGTGCCCCACATGGGTTTGCCCCAAAGCGAGCCGGTGATAAGCGCAAGAGCCGTGAAGACTGCGCCGATGGGCGCCGCGGCCTTTGCGGAAACGTCGGCGAGCGGGTGACGCCAGACCAGCGTGCCAAGGGCAGCAATGGTCATAATCGTATAGCACATCATCGAAAGCCAGGCGAAAGGCACGTGAATGAACATTATCTTGACCGTCGCGCCCTGCTGGTAATCGTCCGGCGCCTGCATCGACATCCACAGCCCGCCCGCCAGAACGATCAGCGTCAGCCCGGCAAGCCATGGCAGGATCACCCCGGCAAAGCTCATGAACCGCGTGGGATTTGCCCAGTCGATCCAGCGTCCGGTCTTTGAAACAGTCTCACTCATGCTCGTTTCTTAGCTTTCCGGTGCCCGTTGCACAATTCACCTCTCTGTCAGTCCGCCGACGATTTCAGCGCCGCTGCTGCTGCAAGCGGTCCCAGCACTGCAAAAAACAGAGTAATCGCAGCGAGAATAAGGAAGGGTGCCAGAAACGGCGCGGGATCTTCAACTGCGCCATAGGACGCAGAGACGCCGAAGATGAGGACCGGCACAGTCAGCGGCAGGACTATGACTGATACGAGGAGCCCGCCCCGGGGCAAGGATACGGCGACAGCAGCGCCGACGGCGCCGATCAGGGTAATCGCCGGCGTTCCGACGAGCAGCGTTGCCGTGGTCGCACCAATGGCGGCAGGTTCCATGTTCATGAAGAGGCCAAGCAGCGGCGAGGCGACCACCAGTGGCAGCACGCTGACCGTCCAGTGCGCGAGGCATTTGACCAGCACCGTCAGCGTCAAGAGGTGCCGTTCGGAGGCCATGATCAGGAGGTCGAGCGAGCCGTCGTCGCGGTCTGCCTGGAACAGCCGGTCGAGACCGAGCAAGGTGGCGAGCAGAGCCCCTATCCACAACATAGCCGCACCTATGCGTGCAAGCAGTTTGAGATCGGGGCCAACGCCGAACGGAACGACAGCAATCACGGCAAGAAAAAATAGAACGCCGATGAGGATACCGGCTCCCGATCGTAGCCCAAGCCGTACTTCCCGAACAAAGAGCGCTCCCATCAGGTGGACGCCCCCAGCCGGAGTTCACCCGCGACCTCGAGGCCAAGCGGAAGATGTGTCGCCGCGATCACTATACCGCCATTTCCGAGGTGCTCCTGCATCAGGCCCGCAAATTGCAGCTCCGACGCCTTGTCCAATCCTGCCGTCGGCTCGTCGAGCAACCACAGCGGACGGTCGCTGACGAGAAGCCGGGCAATGCTGGCGCGGCGCTTCTGGCCTGTCGAAAGATAGCCGAAGGGAAGATGCGCGATGTCGCCAAGGCCGACCTTGTCGAGCGCGGCAATGACGGAGCGTTTTCCCGCTCCATTGAACGCGCGCCAGAACTCCAGGTTTTCTTCGATGCTGAGCACTGGTTTCATGGCGTTGAGATGCCCAAGGTAGTGGGCAAGCTGCGCCACCTCGTCCGAGTTTTCCGAACCCTCGACCACGCGCAGCGAGCCAGCGGAGCGGGCAAGCAGCCCGGCGATGATTCGCAGGAGCGTCGATTTCCCCGCGCCGTTCGGACCCGTCACCAACAGCGCCTCTCCGGCCGCCACCGTGAAGTCCAGATCGGAAAACAGCGTCTCCCCGCCGCGCTCTCCAGCCAGTTTTTCGGCGACTAACCGCATGTTTTGCCCGCTCTCGTCTATCCCCAATCGCCGCGTGATCATTTCGACGCAGCATGCATTTTTGCCAAATGTCGGTCTGGCACAGATCGGCGAAAAACTCTATATAGGCCTCAACCATGCCAGCGGTCGGTGTGGAAACAATTTTTGGCCGATCTCGGATACGGACACCCGTTGGGGAAACTGTGTCGGGACGGACAGCGGAAATGACTGCACCCGCACCTTAGCGCGTCCTTGAAACGCGGCAAAGGCGTTCGTCCCGGGTTAGGCCGCAGCATAAGGACGAACGAAGAATGTCTCAAATCGACAGTTTCAAATCCCGTAAGACCCTCACCGTCGGGGGCAAGGAATATGTCTATTACAGCCTGGTGGAAGCGGAAAAGAATGGTCTGGAAGGCATCTCCCGACTGCCGTTTTCCATGAAGGTTCTTCTCGAAAACCTGCTTCGCTTCGAAGACAACCGCTCGGTTTTCAAGAAGGACATCGAGAACATTGCCAAGTGGCTCGTCGACCGCGGCAGCGCTGGCGCTGAAATCGCCTATCGGCCCGCGCGCGTGCTGATGCAGGACTTCACCGGCGTTCCAGCCGTCGTGGACCTCGCCGCCATGCGCGACGCCATGGTCAATCTCGGCGGCGATCCCGAGAAGATCAATCCGCTCGTCCCGGTGGACCTCGTCATCGACCACTCTGTCATCGTCGATGAATTCGGCAACCCGCAGGCGTTCAAGCGCAATGTCGATCTCGAGTATGAGCGCAATGGCGAGCGTTACCGCTTCTTGAAGTGGGGCCAGCAGGCGTTCAAGAATTTTCGGGTTGTCCCGCCCGGTACCGGCATCTGCCATCAGGTCAATCTAGAATATCTGGCGCAGGGTGTCTGGACGAAGGAAGAGGATGGCGTCACCGTCGCCTATCCCGATACCTGCGTCGGCACCGATTCGCACACGACGATGGTCAACGGCCTTGGCGTGCTCGGCTGGGGCGTTGGCGGCATCGAGGCTGAGGCATCCATGCTCGGCCAACCCGTCTCCATGCTCCTTCCGGAGGTTATCGGCTTCCGCCTGACCGGCAAGGTCAAGGAGGGCGTCACCGCCACCGACCTCGTTCTCACTGTCGTCCAGATGTTGCGCAAGAAGGGCGTCGTCGGCAAATTCGTCGAGTTCTTCGGACCGGGTCTCGAAAGCATGACGCTGGCCGACCGGGCGACGATCGGCAATATGGGTCCGGAATACGGCGCAACCTGCGGCTTTTTCCCGATCGATGGCGAAACCATCAATTACATGCACATGTCGGGCCGCGACGAAGACCGGCTTGCCCTGGTTGAAGCCTATTCGAAGGCGCAGGGCATGTGGCGCGAGAGCGATTCGCCCGATCCAGTCTTCACCGACACGCTTGAACTCGATCTCGGTACTGTCGTGCCTTCCATGGCGGGACCGAAGCGCCCTGAGGGCCGTATTGCGCTGGAAGGCATCGCTTCCGGCTTCCACGAGTCCCTGCAGAAAGAATACAAGAAGACGACGCAGCTCGACGCGCGTTACGCGGTTGAAGGCGAGGACTACGATCTCGGCCATGGCGACGTTGCCATCGCTGCGATTACCTCCTGCACCAACACCTCGAATCCGAGCGTCCTCATCGCCGCAGGGCTCCTTGCCCGCAACGCGGCCGCCAAGGGCCTGAAGTCGAAGCCCTGGGTCAAGACATCGCTTGCCCCCGGATCGCAGGTGGTTGCCGCCTATCTCGAGAACGCCGGACTGCAGAAGGAACTCGACAAGCTCGGCTTCAACCTTGTTGGCTTCGGCTGCACGACCTGCATCGGCAATTCCGGCCCGCTGCCGGCACCGATCTCGAAGACGATCAACGACAAGGGCCTGATCGCGGCCGCCGTACTTTCCGGCAACCGCAACTTCGAAGGCCGAGTCTCCCCGGACGTTCAGGCAAACTACCTCGCCTCGCCGCCGCTCGTCGTCGCCTATGCGCTCGCCGGTACTGTAACGAAGGACCTCACCACCGAGCCGCTCGGCGAAGATCAGAACGGCAACCCGGTCTTCCTCAAGGACATCTGGCCGTCATCGCATGAGATCCAGGAGTTCATCGTAAAGAACGTTACCCGCGCACTGTTTGCATCGAAATATGCCGACGTCTTTAAGGGTGACGAGAACTGGCAGGCTGTGCAGGCGCCTGCCGGCCAGACCTACGCGTGGGACGACCAGTCGACCTATGTGCAAAACCCGCCCTACTTCGTCGGCATGGGCAAGACGCCCGGCAAGGTCAACGATATCAAGGGTGCACGCATCCTTGGTCTCTTCGGTGACAAGATCACCACCGACCATATTTCGCCGGCCGGTTCGATCAAGGCGGCTTCGCCTGCCGGGAAGTACCTCACCGATCACGGCGTCGCCCCGCTGGACTTCAACCAGTACGGCACGCGTCGAGGCAATCATGAGGTCATGATGCGCGGCACCTTCGCCAATATCCGCATCCGCAACCACATGCTTGGTGAGAACGGCCGCGAAGGCGGCTACACGATCCATTATCCTTCCAAGGAGGAAATGCCGATCTATGATGCTGCCATGCAGTATCGTGCGGAGAACGTGCCGCTGGTGATCTTCGCCGGCGTGGAGTACGGCAATGGTTCGTCGCGTGACTGGGCGGCGAAGGGCACCAGCCTTCTCGGCGTCCGCGCCGTTATCGCTCAGTCCTTCGAGCGTATCCACCGTTCGAACCTCGTCGGCATGGGAATCGTGCCATTCGTTCTCGAAGACGGCACGAGCTGGCAGTCGCTCGGCCTCAAGGGCGACGAAACCGTCTCGATCGACGGGCTTGCCACGATCCAGCCGCGGCAGAAGACATTCGCCACGGTCACCTATGCCGATGGCAGTGTCAAACAGGTGCCGCTCATCTGCCGCATCGATACGATCGACGAGCTTGAATATCTGAAGAATGGCGGCATCCTGCAGTACGTGCTGCGCGATCTCGCCGCCTGACGCTCCAGTGACATGAGTATTGAAGGGCCGCCGAGTGATCGGCGGCCCTTTTGAATGAATGTGAGCCAAAACGTGATCGAATTCACCTCAAAGTGACTTCCCCTTGAAAAGGGCGGCTCCTATCAATCTTCTCGCAATCCTTTTATCCGACAACAATCCCACTCGAATTGGGAAGAGAATTTAACCCGTGTATCTGCGCAAACTTTCCAGACGCTTGCTGATCGGCGCACCGCTCATTGCTGCGGCCGCCTATGTGCTTCCGGTCTGCGCTGATGATGTTGGCAAGAAACCCGAGGGCGTTGTCGAACTCTATACGTCGCAGGGTTGCGGATCCTGCCCTCCCGCGGACGCGGTACTCAAGGAACTCGTCGCCGAAGGCAAGATCGTCGCGCTCGCCTTTCACGTGGATTATTGGGATTATCGGGGCTGGATCGACACGCTCGCCCTGCCTGAAAACACCGAACGCCAGAATGCTTATCGCGTCGCACTGGGCCTCAACGGCGTCTATACGCCCCAGGTGATTATCAACGGCCGTGTCCACGTCAACGGACAGGATGGACAGAAGATTCGCCGCCGCATCGCCGAGATGCGCGATACCGATTCGGGCCTTACCATTCCGGTCAATATTGCCAAGGCAACGCCCGACCGCCTCGTCATCGATATCGGCCAAGGGCCAGTACCGACAAAACCTGTCCGCGTCCTCCTCGCCTATTTCAATCGCGAATCCATCGTGGCCATTCCGGATGGCGAAAATATCGGGCGTAAAGTCAGCTATGCCAACAGCGTGCGTGCGATGGAAACCGTCGGCATGTGGGACGGCAAGGCCCAGAAGATTGAAATACCGATCAGCGAAATTGCCAGCAAGAAGTCGACAGGATGTGCCGTGCTTCTGCAGGAGATGCTGGGCGAGGGTCAGCCAGGACCAATTATCGGCGCGTCGATCATGGCCGCCAAACAGTAGCCGAAGGCGCTCTCCTAAACAAAAACAGGCCGGATAAATCCGGCCTGAGATATTGGGGCATGTTGCCATTCAGGGAGACTGATGGTTCGGCCCAAACAACCCGTTGGGCGGGGGGCTTGGGGTATCGGACTGTCAAGACCGAACCGTCTCAGACAACATGCGAGGGATGTTGGGTGCGGAATCGGGCGGCAATGCGAACAGAAAATGGCGAGAATGTGTCCAATAATCACCATTGGAGACAGTGCGTATTTCTTCGTGACATCATCGCAAAACCGGTTCCTAACCCTCGTCGTCGCCCTTCGGAAATCATTCCGGACTTGTAAATCGGCCCAGAAAAGGTCACCCTGATGTCATCCAGGTGTCACACGGCATACAAAGGCGGATGATTGATGGACAGCAATGCAGGTGGCGACGAAGCGCAACAGCAGGCAACTCTAATTCCCCTCACACGCAGTAGCGAGTTGCCCGTTACCTTCAACCGGCGTGAACTGGATCAGATCCTTCGAATCTACGGTTTCATGGTTTCCGCCGGCGAATGGCGGGACTACGCCATTGACCACTTGATGGATCGAGCGGTGTTTTCCATCTTTCGCAGGGCCAGCGAGGTTCCGATGTTTCGGGTGGTAAAGAACCCGAAACTTGCCCGCAAGCAGGGCGCCTACAGCGTTATCGCGGCAAGCGGTCTTATTCTCAAGCGCGGCCACGACCTCGACCGCGTTTTAAAGGTGTTCGACAAGGGTTTGAGCCTCGTGCGTGGCTGACGCGTTTTAAGCGTCCTCGCTCCGCAAGGGCGGCTTTCCTGGAAGCGTATGCGCCCCGCCATTCATCTCCAGCTGCATCAGCACAGTATCGAGCCAGCGGCCATGCTTGAAGCCGGAAGCTCTGATTGTGCCGGAATATGCGAACCCTGCGCGGGTATGGAGCCTAACGGAAGCGGAATCCTCATGCCCATCCCCGATGACGGCGATAAACTGCCGGAAACCAAGGGCGGTACAGTCCTTGATCAACTGGCTCAGCAGTTGCTTGCCCAAGCCCTTTCCCTTGGCGTCGGGCGCGATATAGATCGAATCCTCCACCGACCACCAATAGGCCGGACGCGTGCGGAAATAGCTTGCATAGGCGTAGCCAATCACGGCCCCGTCCAGTTCGGCGACGATATAGGGAAAGCCGTCCGTGGTGATTGCGTGGAACCGCTTCGTCATTTCCGCCTGGTCCGGCGGGTCGATCTCATAGGTCGCCGTTCCGTGAAGGACGGCATCGCGGTAAATTTCGGTGATGCTCGCGAGGTCGGCTGGCTGCGCCGGGCGGATATGAATCTCTGACATTGGCTCTCACAGGGGGAAAATGATCGTGCCCGTTTCATGCACGTCTTTGCCGGCATTTTAAAGTGGAAACGCGTTACTCTGGTGGGGAATTACGCTCAACGAAAAAGGGCAGCGTTTCCGCTGCCCTTTTTGTTATTTCCATGCTCGAAGCCTAGTTGCGGTTACCCAGGAACTGCAGCAGGAACATGAACATGTTGATGAAGTCGAGGTAGAGCCGCAGGGCGCCCATGATTGCCTTGCGGCCATAGGTGTCCGAAGCGTCGCCTTCGTAATACATTTCCTTGATCTGCTGCGTGTCGTAGGCAGTCAGGCCTGCAAAGACCAGGACGCCGATTGCCGAGATTGCGAACTGCAAAGCGCTCGATGCAAGGAAGATGTTGACCAGCGACGCAAGGATGATGCCGATCAGACCCATGAACAGGAACGAGCCCATCGCGGACAGGTCACGCTTTGTGGTGTAGCCATAAAGCGAAAGAGCACCGAACGACGCGGCGGTGATAAAGAAGGTCTGCACGATGCTACCCGAGGTATAGATCAGGAAGATCGAGGACAGCGAGAGACCGACAAGCCCAGCATAAACCCAGAATGTGGTCTGGGCAGCCGATACGCTCATCCGCTCAATGCGGAAACTCAAGAAGAACACCGCGGCAAGCGGCGCGAGCATGACAACCCAACGCAGCGGCGAGCCGTAGAGGGCAACACCGAGATTGGTTAACATCTTGCCGTTCGGCAACTGTGCGGCGGCGAGAGATGGGTCATTGGTTGTCGCGAAATAAACGGTGGCGAGCGCAGCGAGGCCGGTCACTGCGAGACCGATGCCCATTAGATTGTAGACCTTCAGCATGTAGCTGCGCAGACCCTGATCGATCCCCGCGTCCACACGCATTCCGGCCGATGTGCGGGCCTGGATATTGCGATAGTCAGCCATGGTTTTCCTCATTTGCTTCGTCCCGTCGGGTGTCGGGTTATTCCCCAGGCGCCGCTGGCGGGACCCCAGCATGCCTTGCGACGAATTATGGGGATTCCTCGGGTCCATAACAAGACCTCAACTACTCAAGATTGCGTGTTAGCGCGCCAAATTATGAGTAAATTGGTAAAAATCGCACTCGTTTAACGATTTCAGAGGTTTCGCAGGATCGGCGCAGCCTTTTGTCCAAGAATTCGCCAGGTTCCGGCAAGCCCAAAACCGACCGTTAAAACGAGCGCGATAATGACGGTCATGACGGCGACTTCGGGCTGGAAATAGGCCGGCAGCGTCATGACCCGCACCACCACGTACCATGCAGCCGCACTGCCGGCGAGAAGAGCGAAAATAGCCGTCGAAAGACCGAGCAGCATATATTCAAGGCTGAAAGCCTTGATCAGCGTGCGCCGGGTCGCGCCAAGCGTTTTCAACACTACAGCATCGTGCACCCTAGCGCGGTTGCCGGCTGCGAGCGCGCCACCGAGGACAAGAATCGAGGCGATCAGTGCCACGGAAGCTGCGGCGCGAATGGCGACGGCGAGTTGGCCGACGAGTTCGTTGGCAATGGTGATTGCATCCTTGACCCGCACCGTCGTGACCGCGGGGAACGCCTGGGTCACGTTGCGCATGACCGCAGCTTCTTCCTGCGGAGTGGAGGTCGGGTCCGTCAAAGTCGCCAGCCAGGCATGCGGCGCGCCCGCAAATGTATTGGGTGAGAAAACCATCACGAAGTTGATCGCGAGCGATTCCCATTGCAGTTGCCTTAGATTGGCAATACGCGCCGTTACATTGCGGCCAAGCACGTTGACGGTCACCGTATCCCCGACCTTGAGGCCGAGATTTGTCGCCTCTTCCGCCGAGAACGAAACCAGCGGTTCGCCGGAATAGTCGGCGGGCCACCATTCGCCCTTGGTCAGCGCCGAGTTTTCAGGCACGCTCTTCGCATAGGTAATGCCCCGGTCGCCGCGCAGGACCCACGCGCCCTCCGGCGCAACGGTCATTTTGGTAACGTCCGTGCCGTTCAAGGCGATGATGCGCCCGCGCAGCATGGGAGCGCTGACGATCTTGCCGTTGGGAGCCGATTTCTGCAGAACGCCTTTGAACTCGTCCACCTGGCGGCTCTGTATATCGACGAAGAAGAAATTCGGCGCCCGCTCAGGGAGATTCCCGGCGAGTTGCTGACGCAGGCTGCCATCGATGAGGCCGAGCGTAACGAGAAGCGTCAGGCCGAGCCCCAGTGACAGCACAACCGAGGGGGTGAGCGCGCCCGGGCGATGGATGTTTCCGATCGCCAGCCGCAACGCTGTCGAGCGGACCCGCGGGGCACGGCGTGCCAGCCATTGCACGAATACCGAGACGCCGCGCAAGACGAGGAAGGAAAACGCCACCGCGCCAATAAAGATCGTGGCGATCCGCCTGTCGTAAGAAAAATACACAGCAAGCGCGCACAGCACCGCGATGACGGCAGCAGCGGCGATGATGTAGGCAGGCTTTGGCCAACCGCGCTGCTCGAAGCCCTGCTCGCGGAAAAGCGCCGTCGCCGGCACGTCGCGGGCCCGCCCCAATGGGAGAATGGCGAAAGCGAGTGTCGTCAGGAAGCCGAACAGGGCAGCCCATGCCAATGCGCCCGGATAGAAGCCGCCCTTGGCCGCTATCGGCAACACGCTTTGCAAGGCATAGCCCGCCACATAGGGGATGATCGCGGCAAGCACGAGGCCGATCGCAACACCGACGAGCGAAATCATCAAGATTTGCGAGAGGTAAACAGCTATCACGAACCAGCCGGGGGCGCCGAGTGACTTGAACGTGGCAATGACCCCGCGCTTTCCATCAATATAGGCGCGGACCGCATTCGCGACCCCGACGCCGCCGACGATCAGCGCCGTCAGGCCTACGAGCGTCAGGAACTGCGAAAAGCGTTCTATATTGGCGCTGAGTGAAGGCGCGGCATTTGTCCGGCCCCGAATACTCCAACCGGCTTGCGGAAACTTCTCCTTGGCTTCGTCGCGTATGGCGGTGAGCGCAGCTTCATCGGTCCCCGCGGGCAGCGCAAGCTTGTAGCTGTGCTCGACGAGGCTTCCGGGCTGAACGAGGCCGGCAGCCTCGAGCCCCTGCAGAGATACCATCATACGCGGCGCAAAGCCGAAGCCGTCGGAAAGCAGATCGGGTTCGTTGCCGATGACCGCCCGCAGTTCGAACTTCGCCCCTCCGACGAGAACCTGATCGCCAAGCTTGAGGTTGAGACGATCGAGCAGAACCTGCGCGACGGCTGCGCCATAGACCCCGTTCACCTCACCGAACAACGTCTTGTCATCGCCCGCCGGCGTTGTCACCAACGACCCGTAAAGCGGATATGCGCCATCGACGGCCTTGAGCTCGACAAGCGACTGGTCCGAGCCATTCGGTAGCCTCGCCATGGACCGCATATTTGCACTGACCGCTACACGCCCCTTGCTTTCAAGAAAAGCGCGCTCTTGCGCATCCACTACACGCTGATTGAGCTGAAACCTGAGATCGCCGCCAAGAATGCTCTGCCCCTGCCAGGAGATGCCGGCACTGACCGCGTTTGCCACCGAGTTGACGCCGCCGATCGCGGCAACGCCGAGCGCTATGCAGGCAAGGAAAATGTAGAAGCCGGACAGGCCACTGCGCATTTCACGCAGGGCGAAAGTGAAAGCAAGTTTGAGCGACGGCGCTGTCCGGGACGATGCTGTCTCGCTCATGCGGATTTCGCCAGCTCCGGCGCATCCGCATCCGCTTCAATCTTGCCGGACCGCACGCGGATTTCCCGGTCGCATCGCCCGGCAAGCGCTGCATCGTGCGTGACGAGCACCAGCGTCAATCCAAGCTCGCGCTGCTTCTCGAACAGAAGATCGGCGATCTGCTTGCCTGTTGCCGTGTCGAGATTGCCGGTCGGCTCATCTGCGATAAGTATTTTCGGCGATGGCGCCAACGCCCGCGCGATGGCGACACGCTGTTGTTCGCCGCCCGAAAGCTCCCCCGGATAGTGGGTCACCCGGTCGGCAAGTCCGACGGCGGCCAGGACTCGCTCAGCAATGGCGAAGGCATCGGGATTGCCGGCTAGTTCCAGCGGGACGGCGACATTCTCCAGCGCCGTCATATTCGGAATGAGATGGAATGACTGGAAGACGATGCCGATATTGCGTCCGCGAAAAGCGGCCGTCGCGTCCTCGGTCATTTTTTCGAGCCTTTCGCCGGCGATCTCGACCGAGCCGGAGTTGACCTGCTCAAGCCCGGCAAGCACCATCAACAAGGTCGATTTGCCTGAGCCCGAGGGACCGACGATACCGACTGACTGGCCCGCGTTGATATTGAGCGAAACCCCCTTGAGCACATGCACCGAGGACGCCCCGCTGCCAAGCGTCAACTCAATGTGATCGAGCGCGATCATGGAATTAGTCACGAATTGACATCCTTTGCGATATGGTCGGGCCGAGTCGCCGCAGTTGGTCTGATATGGGTAGCCCGAAATGAGATTCAAACCGTTGATGCAAATACTGGTTTCAATTGGCCTTGTTGCCTTGCCGTCGCTGGCCTTGGCCAATCAAAATGCCGTGTCCGATCGACCGCTCGCGGTCGTAGGTTTCGGTGACAGCCTGATGTCGGGCTTTGAGTTGCCGGTCCAGGATTCCTTCACTGCGCAGCTCGAAAAGGCCCTGAAGGACAAGGGCGTCGACGTCACGATCGCCAATGCAGGTGTTGCAGGTGAAACCACAACCGACGGCCTTTCGCGTCTCGACTGGTCGGTGCCGGACGGCACGGATATGGTGATCCTGGAATTTGGCGCGAATGACGCGCTGCGCGGCATTTCGCCGGAAATCAGCGAGAAGAACCTTGCCGAGATCATCGAGCGGCTGAAGCAGCGCAACGTCAAGGTGATCATTGCCGGGATGCTGGCGCCGCCCAATATGGGCCGCGACTACGAAGACAAGTTCAATTCCATTTTCCCGCGTCTTGCCGCCAAATATGATGTTCCGCTCTATCCGTTCTTCATGGACGGTGTCGCAACGGAAAAATCTCTGCAGCTCGAAGACGGCATGCACCCCAACGCCAAGGGCGTTGCCCGTATGGTCGAAGGCTTCATGCCGGTGATGGAAAAAACCATCGCGGCATCGAGCGAAGCTGCCGGCGGAACCCAATAGCACCATCCTCCGAAAGTTGGACCGCGGTTGCCCGAGGATAGGCTTGCCACAACTTCCGGGGGACAATGCGTGTCCAATATGTCGCGCTCCAAGATAATCATAAGGAATGCCTTGCTCCCGGACTCATTCGATGATTCTCTAGAATGACAACTCGATTCGGGGAGGATGCCTTATGCCGCGTCTCTTTACTGCCCTCGAAATCCCGAGGGACGCCGCCCTCTCACTGTCGCTCTTGCGCGGTGGTCTACCAGGCGCCCGATGGATTGACGTCGAAAACTATCACATCACATTGCGGTTCATCGGAGATGTCGAAGGGCATGTCGCTGACGAGATCGCCAATGCGCTGGATCGCATTCGCCGGCCGGAATTCACGCTGAAGCTTTCGGGCGTTAGCGCGTTTGGCTCGAAGAAGCCGCACAGCATCTTTGCCTGCGTATCGCCTTCGCCTGATATCCAGGCGCTGCAGGCAGAGATCGAGCGCATCTGCCAAAGGCTGATGCTGCCGGCCGATCCGCGCAAGTTTACCCCCCACGTGACCCTGGCCCGGCTGCGCAATGTGCGCAACGAAGAGGTCGCTCACTATCTCTCGTCGCGTGGCAATTTCGCGACCACGCCGTTCAAGATCGGGCGTTTCGTCCTGATGTCGTCTCGCGACTCCGTCGGCGGCGGACCCTACATCGTCGAGGAGGCCTGGCCTCTCGAAGCGCCTCGCTCGTCGTTTCAGAACAGCCTGGAGAGGCCCTTCGAGGCAGCAAGGACCATACGGTAGACGCGCTCGAAATCGGCGTCGGTTCCATAGTAAGGGTCGGGGATTTCCTCCGGCTCGCCCAAAGCCAATTCATTGAAGAGCCCGGCCGTCGCAGTAGCACCAGCGGGCTGGCGCGCGGCTATGGCCTTCATGTTCCCGCGATCCATGCCGATGATCAGATCGAAGCGGGCAAAATCGCCCGGCGTCAATTGCCGGCAACGCTGGTCGGAGATGTCGATGCCGTGGTGACGCGCCACGCGAATCGAGCGGCGATCCGGTGCTTCGCCTGTGTGGTAGCCATTGGTACCGGCAGAATCGATCGATACATCGCTGCCCTTGCCTTCCCCTGCAAGCACGGCGCGAAAGACGCCTTCTGCGAGCGGTGAGCGGCAAATGTTGCCGAGACAGACGAAGAGGACGGAACGGTAGGGTAATTGCACCATGATGGTTTCCGGTGTGGAGAAAGATCAAACGGTCAGGCCATGATGGATATTCTCACGGCGAATTGATCGCAAGTCTTGTACCGCGCATTCGCCTTACCCATGTTGTGTAACCTGAAACCTCAGAAGGAAAAGGGATGGACGACGTCAAGATCGGTGAGATTCTGGAGCCTGGCAGCGAGGAAAAGCAACGCAGCCGCGACGAGCGCGTGCGCGCGCAGTTCTGGAAGACCGTGCGAAAGGCTGCAAAGGCCGTGCCGTTCCTCGATGAGGTCATCGCCGCCTATTACGCTGCCCTCGACCCCGCAACCCCTACGCGGGTGCGCGGTATTCTCCTTGCCTCGCTCGCCTATTTCGTCCTGCCGCTCGACTTCATCCCGGACTTCATATTCGGTCTCGGGTTCACGGATGACGCCGCCGTTCTCATGGCTGCCCTGACCGCGATCCGCACGCACATTACACCGGCGCACCGTGCCGCCGCGAAGAAAGCTCTCGACGACCTCGATCGGGATCCGGCGAAGCGTTGATGGCCGCTACCCAATCACAAGCCCGTGATGTCGCAGATCGTCAAAGTGTCGCCGCTTTTCTTTGGCTGGACTTGCGGTGTGGGACTTTGAAAAAAGGACGTAACTTCTAACTCCTGCAATCGCTTTTTTGACCCTGTCTTCACCGTTTGGTAACCCAGATTAAGTCAAATTAAGAGAAGCGAACCGGACAATGCCGCGATCGGATTTTTCCGGGCCATTGCCGGTTCACGAGTTATGAAGTGAACGACAGAAACTGGTAGGTAAAATGTTTGGAAAATCAATCGTAGCGGCGTCTGTCATCATACTTGGCGTGACAGGAACGGCTCTTGCCCAAACCCCGAGTCAGATCAGCCAGTTCAATGCCTGGGGCGCCTACAGCTATCAGCAGGGCAACGGCAAGGTATGCTACGTACTTTCCGTTCCGGTCGACAAGCAGCCGGCGAAGATCGACCATGGCGACAATTTCTTCATGGTCAGCCAGAAGCCGGGGCAGAATGTCAGCTTCGAGCCGCAGTTCAAGGCAGGCTACGAACTGCAGAAGGATTCGAAGGTCACCGTGACCATTGATGAACGCAGCTTCTCCATGTTTACCAATGGCAGCCATGGCTGGATGGAAAACGCCGCGGAGGAGCCCCAGCTCGTCGCCGCCCTGCGCTCGGGCCACAAGATGACGATCAGTGCCGTGTCGAAGCGCGGGACAAAGACGAGTTACGGCTATTCGCTAAAAGGCGTCTCGGCAGCGCTTAAGGCGATAGCCACCTGTAAGTAGCCACTCCGACATCAACAGTTTGCGAAGGCCGGACGCAAGCAGTCCGGCCTTTTGCATGTCGGCCCGGAACGTGATATGAGCCGCGCTTCACGAAAGAACGTTAGAAAATCCCATGTCTGTAGCGCTTGACCTGACACATTCTGTTGCCCGGGATAAATCCCGTGACGCACGCCCGACCGCGGCAGCAGAAATGCCTTCGCTGATCGGTCTGACGCGCGCAGAAATCGGCGAGGCCCTTGTCGCCATCGGCGTCCCCGAGCGCCAGATCAAGATGCGCGTGGCGCAACTTTGGCACTGGCTCTATGTGCGCGGCGTTTCGGATTTTCCCGACATGCTCAACATTTCCCGCGATATGCGCGAGCTGCTTGCGCGCCATTTCACCATTGCCCGCCCCGAGATCGTCGAAGAACAGATTTCCAACGACGGCACGCGCAAATGGCTTTTTCGCTTTCCCCCGCGCGGTGCCGGACGGCCTGTCGAGATCGAGACGGTGTATATTCCGGAGGAAGGGCGAGGCACGTTGTGCATTTCGAGCCAGGTAGGCTGCACCCTCACCTGTTCCTTCTGCCATACCGGCACCCAGAAGCTCGTGCGCAACCTTACGGCTGAGGAAATCCTGGCGCAGTTGCTCATTGCCCGCGACCGCCTTGGCGATTTTCCCGATCGCAATACGCCTGACGGCGCGATTGTGCCGGCCGAGGGCCGCAAGGTATCCAACATCGTCATGATGGGCATGGGCGAGCCGCTCTATAATTTCGAGAATGTGAAGAAGGCCCTGCTGATCGCCTCCGACGGCGATGGGCTTTCGCTGTCGAAGCGTCGCATTACCCTTTCGACTTCCGGCGTCGTTCCTGAAATCTACCGCACCGGGGAAGAAATCGGTGTGATGCTGGCGATTTCCCTGCACGCGGTGAACGACGATCTTCGCGACATGCTGGTTCCGATCAACAAGAAGTATCCATTGAAGGAGCTTCTTGACGCATGCCGCGCCTATCCGAGCCTCTCCAATTCCAAGCGCATCACCTTCGAGTATGTGATGTTGAAGGGTGTCAACGATTCGCTCGATGACGCCAAGGAGTTGGTCCGCCTCCTGAAGGGCATTCCGGCCAAGATCAACCTTATTCCGTTCAACCCCTGGCCGGGCGTCAACTATCAGTGTTCCGATTGGGAACAGATCGAAAAGTTTGCCGATTACGTGAACAATGCGGGCTATGCCTCGCCGATCCGCACGCCGCGCGGCCGCGATATTCTTGCCGCCTGCGGTCAGCTCAAATCCGAATCGGAACGCATGAAAAAAACGGAACGCCTCGCCTTCGAAGCGGCGATGATCGCCGGGCATGGCGAAGATTGACCCAGCTTCTGCATTATCTCTTTCGCTTCGCCCTCGCCGTTTTTGGCTTCATCTGCGCAATCATTGCCGCGTCGATTTTCCTGAACATGCTGCTTCTCGGCAGTTCGGAGTGGATCGGCACGGAGGGGCCTTTTCTCTATACGACGGTGCCGGTCTTTGCGGTCGTGATCGGCTATAGCGTCTTCGTGCCGTCCGCAATGCTGATCCTGTACGCCGAGTTGACGGGCTGGCGCGATTGGTTGTTCTACGCTCTCGGCGGCGCTGCGACGGCGCTCTTCGTCATCGTCTGGAAATGGCGGCCGCAATCAGAGGATGTCAGCACATTTGCTGCGATCCTCGCCACCGGCGTTGTCGGCGGCGCTGTCTATTGGCTGGTTTCGGGGCGAACGGCGGGGCTTGGAGCACAGCGCGCTCCCCACCGCAATATCTAGCTATTTCGCTTGCGCCATCAGGATCTTCGCGGCAAAGGCCGAAAACACGCCAGCAAATAGCCAATCGGTAATGCGAGTGACCCGCGGGCTTTTCTTGAGCAGCATCGAGAACTTGTCGGCCGCGATAATCATCGGCGAAACCACAGGCAGCGCCATGGGGATGAAGAGCACGCCCAGGAAAAACAGCTTGCCGGGCGCGTGCGGATCACTGGCCGAGACGAACTGCGGCAGGAACGTCATGAAGAAGAGAATAATCTTGGGATTTAGCAGGTTGATACCAAATCCCGTCAGCCAATTCTGGAAGAGCGTGTGCGACTGGCCGATCTTCTTTTCGGGCGAGAAAGCCGAGCCATTGCGGATCGCCTGGAAGGCGAGCCAGACGAGGTAGCCGGCGCCGACGATCTTCAGCGCGAAGAACGCGGTTGGCGACGCGACGATCAGCGCCGAGAGGCCGATGGCGACCATTGTCGTATGGACGACGATGCCGGTGCTGGCGCCGGCAAGGCAGGCAAAGCCCGCTGCCTTCCCTTCCGACAGTGCCCGCCCCACGAAGAGGGTCATATCCGGACCCGGCGTGATGGATAATACGAAGGTCGCGATGGCAAATTGCAGAATTGTGGGCCAGTCTGGAATGAAATTCATAAGAGTACTCCGTCGAAGCGGGCGGAAATTAACGCGAAAGACCGATTTTGGCTATCAGATTTCAGCTGTCCCGACGACACGAACGAAAAAACCTTGCCATAACAAGGGCACGATAACTTCCTCATCACGCCGTAATGCCGTTGCAACATAAGCATTGCACAAGAGTGCTCGAATCATCGGCCGCCAGGGAAGCCATGGTCTACTACCGGACAACCTCAAAGCCATGTGGAACGGCCCAATACGGATTCGGCGCCTGGAGCGAAGCAACTTGCCTTGCAGGGCTCCTGATCCTCTGGATGGCGCTCGCCATCCTGTTCAACAGTGCCCCTGAGTTCGACAAAGACGTCTCATCGATTTTCTTTATCGCTCGTCAATGCGCCAATGGAGCCGCCGGTTCGATATGCGGCGATTTTCCCGCAAGTTCGGTCCACCTGCTGAAAACGCTCCGTCGTGTGTTCTACGCCCTCCCGATGGTCGGAGCGAGCGTCGTCGTCACAATCGCGCTACGCGATCTCGCTTCCGGACTTCGATGGAACCACGAGCGAATCCGCATCTCGACCGTGTCGCTGATTACGCTGGCGCTGGGACCCGGACTGCTGGTGAATGGATACTTGAAAGAGTTCGTCGGCAGGCCGCGCCCGGCAGATTCGCTGCTCTTTGGCGGCGACCTGCCTTTTGTTGCTGCCGCCGAATGGTCGAAGGCCTGCCTTCACAATTGTTCGTTTGTTTCCGGTGAAGCCGCCGGCATTGCATGGATCATCTGCCTGCTGCCGCTTTGGCCGCACCATCAGCGGCAGCGGGTTTTCTGGATCATGCTGGCGATCGTGATCACGACGGATATGCTGCGCGTTGCCTTTGGCCGGCACTATATTTCCGATGTCGTTTTGGGCTCCCTGTCGACGCTGGTCATCTTCTCGGCGGTTGCATGGGCGGGGGAGTTGTTGACGCGGAGGTTTTATCCAGGCGTCCGCCCCGCCTTGTAGGCTTCACATCTTTGTATTGGCGGGCATGATCGAAAGCGGCTATGTAGCCCGAACAAGAACAATAGGTGCCAAGAAGAACAATGCCTCAAGACACCATGACGGTTTCCGCGCAACCGGGTCCGTCGAACACAGCCACCTCCAGAACGAAGCTCGCAATATTTCTCGCTCTCGCCTTCATCATCGGCCTGCTTCCGCTCGGCTCAAGCCTGATCCTGCATTTTCCGGACGAACGCTACTACTCGAACGGCGCGGTCATCATGATGCAGAGTGGCGACTATCTGACGCCGCATACCGCCGAAGGTGACGTGCGTCTGAAGAAGCCGCCATTCACCTACTGGATGAGCCTGGCGGGAATGGAGATATTCGGCATCTCCGTTATTGGCTCGCGCTTCTTCTGGCTTGTCGGCGGGGCCGCTATCCTTCTCTCGACGTTTCAGTTCACCCGCATCCTGACGCGCAACGACCAGACGGCGCTGCTCGCCGCGGCCTTGCTGGCCGCCAATGGCGCGTTCCTGCGCGCCAGCTTTAATGCCATACCGGACCTGCCGCTGACCTTGTTCATGCTGCTTGGCTTCATCGGTTTCACTGGCCTCCTCTTCAAGGACGACCGCCAACGGACCTACGCCCTCCTGGCTTATGGCGGCACCGGATTTGCCGTTCTGACCAAGGGACTGCTGCCGCTTGCCATGGTTGCCTATGTCATCGCCTATGCGCTTGGCGTCGCCTCGGTACGCCCGCGCGCACGGCAGCTGTGGCAGCCATCCGTCGTTTTGCCCTCGATCGTCATCTTCGGCGCCTGGTTCGCCTATCAATCCTTCACGGCTTCGAGCGAACTTGCATCCGACTTCGTCGGCGACCAGCTTTCTGAAAAAGTCGCGATCGGGTTTGGCACCTTCGTCGATGGTTTGAGCAGCAATATTGCCGGGCTTTTTCTGCCCGTGCTTCTCTGGCTGGTCATGCTCCTCGTCGGGGCGAGGACAAGCGGCAAGCGCCCGAGCGTCCAGTCTCTCGGCGCGGCCGCACCGTTCATCGCCGGCTGGATCGTCACGGTTGCCATCATCTTCTCGCTCTCCCGCTATGCGTCGTATCGCTATATCATTCCCGTCATTCCGCTCCTTTGCGTTCTTCTTGCGGTAGCGCTTCAATCCGTCATGGACCAGCGGGCCGATAGTGTCCTTCGCGTCATCTTACGCATTTCGATGATTTTGATGGCGGGAGCGCTTGCCGTGATCTTGCTGCTGGGCCTGCTGCTCCTGCCGCCAGTCATTGTCGTCGCATTGGCAATCATTGCGGTTACTGGATTGGCCGGCCTGTGGCTCTACAGCAGGGGTGCAACCACCGAGCGGCTGGCAGCGTGCTTTGCGCTGCTTTTGCTCGGTGCCGCCTTCATCAGCACGCCGGTGCTGCGCGGATTGCTGCTGCCGGATATCGGTGCCGTCATCGCCGCCAAGGCGGGGCCGGTGCATCTACCGCAGGATCAGGTGCTGTTCATTGGCTCCCACCTCGACGCCGCCAAACTGCGCCTTTATATGGATCGGGAAGCGCCCTTCCCGCAGATGCGCCGCTTCCCCGAGGCCGGCATTGCACCCGGCATCAAGCTGGTGATGACCAACGAGCAGCCGGTGGCCGACAGGCTGAAATCGTTGGGCTTCAATGTCGAAGAAGTCGTTGGTGGCTGGCGGCGGGTCGAATGGCCACCGTTTTACGCGGCACTTCGGGCTCGCGACCTGATTGGCGCCCGAAACCAATATGGCCAGCGCGGATGGATTGCGACACGCCCATAGAATGCGTCGATTCACCATGGCGTGCTGCTTGCCAACATGGCGCTAACTGCTAAAAGACCGCAACGGAACGCGTGTGGTTCCCGGCATCAGGGATAGCAAAATGAACAAGTGGAAAGACGTCAAGAAAGTCGTGCTGGCCTATTCCGGCGGACTGGACACATCGATCATCTTGAAGTGGCTGCAGACCGAGCTCGGCGCCGAGGTCGTGACCTTCACAGCCGATCTTGGCCAGGGCGAAGAGCTGGAGCCGGCGCGCAAGAAGGCCGAGCTGCTCGGCATCAAGGAAATCTACATCGAGGACGTGCGCGAGGAATTCGTTCGCGATTTCGTCTTCCCGATGTTCCGCGCCAATGCAGTCTATGAAGGCGTCTACCTGCTCGGCACCTCGATCGCCCGCCCGCTGATTTCCCAACATCTCGTCGAGATCGCCGCCAAGACCGGCGCTGACGCGATCGCTCACGGCGCGACCGGCAAGGGCAATGATCAGGTTCGCTTCGAGCTTTCCGCCTACGCACTCAATCCCGACATCAAGGTTATCGCGCCCTGGCGCGACTGGACCTTCAAGTCGCGCACCGACCTTCTCGAATTTGCGCGTGAGCATCAGATTCCGATCGCCAAGGACAAGCTCGGCGAAGCGCCGTTCTCGGTCGACGCCAACCTTCTGCACTCCTCGTCCGAAGGAAAGGTGCTGGAGGATCCGTGGCAGGAAGCGCCGGAATATGTGCACCAGCGCACGATCTCCCCGATGGAAGCGCCGGACCGGGTAACCGAGATCGAGATCGCTTTCGAGAAGGGTGATGCCGTTGCCATCGACGGCAAGCCGCTTTCGCCGGCAACGCTGCTCAAGGCGCTCAATGACCTTGGGCGGGACAATGGCATTGGTCGGCTCGATCTCGTCGAGAACCGTTTCGTCGGCATGAAGTCACGCGGCGTCTATGAGACCCCCGGTGGCACCATTCTCCTTGCCGCACACCGGGCGATGGAATCGATCACGCTCGATCGTGGGGCGGCCCACCTCAAGGACGAGTTCATGCCGCGCTATGCCGAGCTCATTTACAACGGCTTCTGGTTCTCACCGGAGCGCGAAATGCTGCAGGCCATGATCGACAAGAGCCAGGACGACGTGGAAGGCACGGTCCGGCTCAAGCTCTACAAGGGCAATGTCATGGTGTCGGGCCGGAAATCGAAGAAGTCGCTCTACTCGGATGCGCTGGTTACCTTCGAAGACGATCGCGGTGCCTATGACCAAAAGGACGCGGCCGGTTTCATCCGCCTCAATGCACTGCGGCTGCGTACACTTGCCGCGCGCAAGCGCAGCAGCTGAGCCACAAGAGCTTGAAAAGCGGGACCCTTGGTTCCGCTTTTTACTTGGGATCTTATATGTTGGACTTCGCAGCTTGTGACGGCCGCGCGTCCGCCCTAAATGTTTAAAAGCCAAATTCCATACTTGATCAGGGAGCTCCCATGTCCACGCAGAAACCGGCCTTCAACCACGCGCTGACGAACTGGACCGGGCCACTTGGACTTCCCGATTTCACGGCATTCAACGACGACGATTTCGCCGCCGCCTTCGACGCGGCCCTTATCTCGGACCTTGCCGACATCGATGCGATCGTTACCCACCCCGAAGCGCCGACCATCGACAATACGCTGAAGGCACTGCAGCTTTCGGGCAAGGATCTCGATCATGTCTCGGCAATCTTCTGGCTCCGTGCAGGTGCCCACACCAATGATACGATCCAGGCTCTGGAGCGCGTGATCGCGCCCAAAATGTCTCGGCATGCTTCATCGATCATGATGAATCCGCATCTCTTTGCCCGTATCGATTCGCTCTACGAGCAGCGCGACCTGCTCGGACTCGACGCGGAAACTGACCGGGTTCTCGAAAAGACCTGGAAAGGCTTTGTACGCAGCGGCGCGAAGCTCGATGAACAAGGCAAGGCGCGGCTCGCCGACATCAACGAGCGGCTCGCAAGCCTTGGCGCGCAATTCGGCCAGAACGTGCTCAAGGACGAAGCCGACTGGGCCCTTTTCATCACCGATGAAGCGGAACTTGCCGGCCTGCCGGATTTCGTGCGCGACGCCATGCGAGGCGCTGCCGAGGAACGCGGCCGCAATGATGCATGGGCCGTGACGCTCTCGCGCTCGATTATCGAGCCCTTCCTGTCTTTCTCTGAGAATCGCAACTTGCGGGAGAAGGCGTTCCGCGCCTGGGCAGCACGCGGCGAGAACGGCGCCGAAACCGACAATACTGCGATTGTTGCTGAAATGGTGAAGTTGCGCGCCGAAAAGGCGGGGCTCCTCGGCTATAAAAGCTTTGCCGCCTATAAGCTCGACGACACCATGGCGAAAACGCCTAAGGCGGTGATGGATTTGCTCGAGCCGGTATGGGAAAAGGCCAAGGAACGGGCGGCGGAAGAGGAAGTGGACTTGCAGCGCCTCATTGCCGGGGAAGGCCGCAACCACAGGGTCGAGCCCTGGGACTGGCGCTACTATGCCGAGAAGCTGCGCAACGAACGCTTCGCCTTCGACGAAACCGAACTCAAGCCGTATCTCCAGCTTGAAAAGATTATCGAAGCCTGTTTCGACGTTGCGACCCGCCTCTTCGGCATTCGCTTCGCCGAAAAGACCGGGATTCCCACCTGGCATCCTGATGTACGTGTCTGGGAAGTGTTCAATCCCGATGGCAGCAAGCGTGGCCTTTTCCTTGGCGACTACTTCAATCGGCAGTCGAAGCGCTCGGGCGCCTGGATGAGCGCCCTGCAATCGCAGCATAAGCTCGACGGCGACCATGCGCCGATCATCTACAACGTCATGAATTTCGCCAAGCCGTCCAAGGGCGAGCCGGCGCTGCTTTCGCTCGATGGCGCCCGCACCCTGTTCCACGAATTTGGCCACGCCCTGCACGGGCTCTTGTCGGACGTGACCTGGCCGGCCGTATCGGGAACCTCGGTTTCACGCGACTTTGTCGAACTTCCCTCGCAGCTATATGAGCATTGGTTGACCGTACCCGCCATTCTCGAAAAATATGCCATCCACTACCGGACGGGCGAAGCGATGCCAAAGGCCTTGCTCGACAAGGTGCTCGCCGCCAATACCTTCAACGCCGGGTTCAACACGGTGGAGTTTACCTCATCGGCGCTGGTCGACATGGCATTCCACGCCGATGGCACGCCGCCGTCAGATCCGATCGAATTTGAAGCCGCCACATTGAAGCAGCTTGAGATGCCGGATGCGATCATCATGCGCCACCGCACGCCGCATTTCACCCATGTCTTCTCGGGCGACGGCTATTCGGCCGGATACTATTCCTACATGTGGTCTGAAGTACTCGATGCCGATGCCTTCAAGGCTTTCGAGGAAAGCGGCGACGTATTTAATTCCGAACTTGCGGAAAAGCTGAAGCAGTTCATCTACTCGGCCGGCGGCAGCCGCGACCCGGAGGAGCTTTACAAGGCGTTCCGAGGCAAGATGCCCACGCCCGATGCGATGATCGAAAAGCGTGGGCTTGCGTAAACGCTGATCAGTTAACCGAAAGACGCACGTCGAGATTGCTGCGCGTTGCCTCCGAATACGGGCAGACAATATGCGCAGCGTCGACGATCTCACGCGCCTCCGTTGCATCGACGCCGGGTATCGTAATGGCAAGCGCAACGTCGAGGCCAAAACCCTTGCCGTCCGCGCGCGGGCCAATGCCAACCGTCGCGGTTACAGCCGTTTCCTCCGAAATTTTAACCTTGCGCTGCGAAGCGACGAATTTGATCGCGCCAAGGAAGCACGCCGAATAGCCGGCGGCAAACAGCTGCTCCGGATTGGTGCCGCCGGCACCGTTGCCACCAAGCTCCTTCGGCGTTGAAAGCGTCACTTCGAGGCGTCCGTCTTCGCTCTTGGCACTGCCATCGCGTCCGCCGGTTGCCGTTGCCCTCGTGGTGTAGAGAATGCTCATCGTCGTTACCTCTGGTTGAATTCATTCGACACGCTTTAAATTGCACACAATTTAATTGTACGCAATAGGAATTTCAGATATAGATGATAAAAAATTAAATGATGCGCAATCGAAGCACGCCGATTAGATTGTGCTTGCACTAAGAGCAGGAGTTTCCAGAATGAAGAAAACAGCGCCAACTGCATCGGACTCGCTGCTCAAGCTCGACAATTTCCTGTGCTTCGCGATCTATTCGACTGCAAATGCCGTGACCCGCGCCTATCAGCCAAGGCTTTCCGCGCTCGGGCTTACCTACCCCCAATACCTCGTGATGGTCGTATTGTGGGAGGAGGAGAACCAGACCGTCAGCGCCATCGGTGACAGGCTCAACCTCGATTCAGGGACGCTGACGCCGCTGTTGAAGCGGCTCGAGGCAATGGACCTTATCACCCGTCGCCGCGGCACCGTGGACGAGCGTCAGGTGCTGATCAATCTGACAGACAGCGGGCGCAGCCTGCGTGCAAAGGCGGAAGCAGTGCCGCTCGCGATCGGCAAGGCCTTTGGCTGCACGCTCGAAGACGCCAAATCGCTGAGAACAGAGTTATTGGACATGCGCGACAATCTCATCGCGAGCATCGAGACAAGGGATCAGCCGGCATGAACACAAAGCACAGCACGCCGCTTGAGGTACGCGCATTGTTGTTCGACGTGCTGGGCACCGTCGTCGATTGGCGCAGCGGGATCGCGCGGCAGGTATCTTCTTTCCTCGAGCGTTGCGGCGTCGTTCACGTCGACGCAGCTGATTTCGCCGATACTTGGTCGCGCCTCTACGATCAGGCGACGGACGCGGTGCGCAGCGGCAAACGCCCCTTCGCGCGGCTGGACGTGCTGAATCGGGAAAATCTCGAAGCGGCGTTCAAAGCCGTCAGTATCGAGCCAAAGCTCTTGCCGAGCGCCGACCTCGACGAACTGAACCTCGCCTGGCATCGCCTCGACCCCTGGCCAGACTCGATCTCCGGCCTGACGCGATTGAAGTCGAAATTCATCATCGGGCCACTATCCGGTGGCAATACCAGCCTCCTTCTCGACATGGCAAAGCGGGCCGGACTGCCCTGGGACGTCGTCCTCGGATCGGATGTTGTTGAGGTCTACAAACCCGCGCCTGAGGCCTATCTGCGCACATGCGAATTCCTGGGGCTGCGACCTGATCAGGTATTGCTGGTTGCGGCTCACAATGACGACCTTGCCGGAGCGCGTCGTTGCGGAATGCGTACGGCCTTTATTCCAAGGCCAGCCGAGCACGGTCCGTCACAGACCACCGATCTGGCGCCTCTTGACGATTGGGACGTGATAGCCAGCGATCTCGTTGATCTGGCGGACAAGCTCGGCGCATAAAAAAGGGCGCGGTTGCCCGCGCCCTTGATTTCGAAAGTTCCCGTCCCTGTCAGGCTGCGATCTGCTTCGGCTGAATCAGTCCGCGCGCAACGAGCAGTTCGGCGATCTGGATTGTGTTGAGCGCCGCACCCTTGCGCAGATTGTCGGAAACGACCCAGAGTGACAGGCCATTTTCCACGGTGATGTCTTCGCGGATGCGCGAAATATAAGTGGCATCCTCGCCTGCGGCTTCGTACGGCGTGATATAGCCGCCATCCTCGGCGCGATCGATGACGAGGCATCCTGGCGCATCGCTCAGGATCTCGCGGGCTTCCTCAGCGCTCATCGGGCTTTCAAACTCGATATTGACCGCCTCGGAATGGCCGATGAACACCGGCACGCGCACGCAGGTCGCCGTCAGCTTGATCTTGGGGTCGAGCATCTTCTTGGTCTCCGCGACCATCTTCCACTCTTCCTTGGTGTAGCCATCCTCCATGAAGACGTCGATGTGGGGGATGACATTGAAGGCAATCCGCTTGGTGAACTTCTTGTTCGTCACCGGATCGGCCACGAAGACGGCACGTGACTGTTCGAACAGCTCGTCCATGCCCTCCTTGCCGGCGCCGGAAACCGACTGGTAGGTGGCAACGACGACGCGCTTGATCCTGGCCCTGTCATGCAGCGGCTTCAAGGCGACGACCAATTGCGCGGTCGAGCAATTGGGATTGGCAATGATGTTCTTCTTCGTGAAGCCGGCAATTGCGTCCGGATTCACTTCCGGCACGATCAGGGGCACGTTGGCGTCGTAGCGCCATGCCGAAGAGTTGTCGATGACGACGCAGCCCTGTGCGCCGATCTTCGGTGACCATTCCTTGGAAATATTGCCGCCCGCCGACATCAGGCAGATGTCGGTGTCAGAAAAATCGTAGGTGTCGAGCGCCTTCACCTTCAACGTCCGGTCACCGAAGGACACTTCCGTGCCCTGTGACCGCCGCGATGCGAGGGCAACGACTTCGCTTACCGGGAAGCCGCGCTCTTCGAGGATGGTAAGCATTTCGCGGCCCACATTGCCCGTGGCGCCAACAACCGCAACCTTGAAACTCATTTTAGCAATCTCCTGTCCCCTCTCTGCTCTTTGGAAAACCCGCTGGCCGTTGCGGGTCTCACCCCCGGGCCGGACCCGGGAGGGGGCGAGCAGGCCAAGGGAAATCAGACCGTTTTGGTGGTCGTTTTCGCAGTCTGTTTGGCCATGGTGGTGAGGACGGACGCGGGCACGCCAAGGCGTCCGGCGATCATGCCGGAACGGTTCATCAGGGCGAGAGCAATTGATTCGCTTGCCACGAGAGGCGTCTCCATATCCGTCTGTGCTTGTACGCACTTTCGTAAAAGAGTCAATCGCCCGCTCAAATGACAAGAATATGTCGTGTTCCACATGATTTTGGACAATTTACGTAAGGTGCGGGCTTTGCTTTCTTCAATATTTAGTCAACAATTTGCATGTGCATGAGGTGCATGACCTTTGGGGGGAGAAATTCCGGAGGACATTCACCGGCGCATGGTCAACACGAGCCAAGTGCATCGGGGGATATGATCATGCGCAGTGTCGACAGTGGAGAACACCGATTGGGGTTTGCTGTGGGTGTTCTTGGTTCAACTGCCGTTTTCTGGGAGGAATACAATGGCAACGACGTCTTTGGCCGACTCGTCCAGTCGGGGAATGACGCGGGAAGAGAAGAAGGTTATCTTCGCTTCCTCGCTCGGTACCGTCTTCGAATGGTACGACTTTTATCTTTATGGGTCCTTGGCAGCCTTCATCGGCGCGGCCTTCTTCAGCGAATATCCTGAAGCAACACGCAACATCTTCGCACTGCTCGCCTTTGCCGCAGGCTTTCTTGTCCGCCCGTTCGGCGCTCTGGTCTTCGGTCGCATCGGCGATCTCGTCGGCCGCAAATACACGTTCCTTGTGACAATCCTGATCATGGGCCTGTCGACCTTCCTCGTCGGTATCCTTCCAGGATCGGCGAGCTGGGGCATTGCAGCTCCGGTCATCCTGATCGCCCTGCGCATGCTGCAGGGATTGGCGCTTGGCGGTGAGTATGGTGGTGCTGCGACCTACGTCGCCGAACATGCACCGGACAATAAGCGCGGTTATTACACGAGCTGGATCCAGACCACGGCGACGCTGGGTCTCTTCCTCTCGCTCATCGTCATCCTCGTCATCCAGAATTGGCTCGGCAAGGAAGCGTTTGCGGCATGGGGCTGGCGCTTGCCGTTCATCCTGTCCTTTGTCCTTCTCGGCATTTCCGTCTGGATTCGGTTGTCCTTGAGCGAATCGCCTGCCTTCCAACGGATGAAAGAAGAGGGCAAAGGCTCCAAGGCCCCGCTTTCGGAGGCCTTTGGCCAATGGAAGAACGCCAAGATCGCGCTTCTGGCCCTCTTCGGTCTCACCGCAGGCCAGGCGGTCGTCTGGTATTCCGGTCAGTTCTACGCACTGTTCTTCCTGCAGAACGTGCTGAAGGTCGATGGGCAATCGGTCAATATCATGATCGCGATCGCCCTGTTGCTGGGTACGGGCTTCTTCGTCTTCTTCGGCTGGTTATCCGACAGGATCGGGCGCAAGCCCATCATCATGGCGGGTCTCGCACTGGCGATCATCACCTATTTCCCGTTGTTCCATGCGTTGACCTGGGCTGCAAACCCAGCGCTGGCGAAGGCACAGGAAACGGTGCGGGCAACCGTGACAGCGGCCCCCGGTGATTGTAACTTCCAGTTCAATCCCGTCGGAACCCGCAAGCCGGTCAGCTCGTGCGATATTGCCACCGACTTCCTGGCCAAGAGCTCGATACCTTATGACATCGTAGCGACCGCACCTGCAGGCACGCCCGCAACCGTGACGATCGGCAGCGAAACCGTCTCATCGTTCGACGGCGCGACTGCCGGCGCAGATGCTGCGGCGAAGACGGCGGCCTTCACCAAGGGCGTCAACACCGCCCTCCAGGACGGGGGCTATCCGCTGGTCCGCGACCCGGCCAAGGTTGCTGATTCAAAGCTCGATGCCTTTGTAGCGGCCAATCCGAAGCTAGCACTCGACGCTGCCGCCATTCGCGGCGGAACGAAAACCATGGTACCGGTGGCGCAGGCGGTAAAGGACAAGCTGATCACCGCTGACGAGGCGGCGGGTGCGACGGAAGTCGCGGTCTTCTCCGTTCCGGGCGCTGGGGCATTCAGAATGGTGGCTGATCCGGCGGCCGTCAATTGGCCAAAGGTTATCGGTATTCTGTTCATCCTCGTGCTCTACGTCACGATGGTTTACGGGCCAATTGCCGCGATCCTGGTCGAGATGTTCCCGACCCGCATCCGCTATACCGGCATGTCCCTACCCTACCACATCGGCAACGGCTGGTTCGGGGGCCTGTTGCCGGCAACGGTGTTCGCAATGAGCGCTGCCAAGGGCGATATCTACTATGGCCTCTGGTATCCGATCGTGATTGCGGCGATGACCCTCATCATCGGCCTGCTTTTCGTACGCGATACGAAAGGCACTGATCTTCATGCCGTAGAGTGATCCTGCATAAATAAGAAAGCCCGGCGCGATTCTGTCGCGCCGGGCTTTTTTTGTTGCTGCGATGCTCCTCAGGCCGCAAGGGCCTTGAACTTGGCGAGAATCGCATCGCCCATTTCGACGGTGCCGACCTTGGTCTTGCCTTCCGACATGATGTCGCCCGTACGGATGCCGTCATCGAGAACGCCGGCAATCGCAGCCTCCAGCCGATCGGCTTCGGCAATCATGTTGAACGAATAGCGCAGGCACATCGCAAACGAGGCGATCATCGCGATCGGATTGGCAGCGCCTGTACCGGCAATGTCCGGCGCAGAGCCGTGCACGGGCTCGTACAGCGCCTTGCGGCTGCCGGTCTTTGCATCGGGTGCGCCGAGCGACGCCGACGGCAGCATGCCGAGGGAACCCGTCAACATGGCTGCGATGTCGGACAGCATGTCGCCGAACAAATTGTCCGTGACGATGACGTCGAACTGCTTGGGCCAGCGCACGAGTTGCATGCCGCCGGCGTCAGCCAGCATGTGCTCCAGCTTGACGTCGGAATACTTGGCCTTGTGCGTCGCCGTGACGACCTCGTTCCAGAGCACACCCGACTTCATGACGTTGCGCTTTTCCATCGACGTCACCTTGTTGGCCCGGGTGCGCGCAAGCTCGAAGGCAACACCGGAAATGCGCTCGATCTCGTAGGTGTCATAAACCTGCGTATCGATGCCGCGCTTTTGACCGTTGCCGAGATCGCGAATCTCCTTCGGCTCGCCAAAATAGACGCCGCCGGTCAACTCGCGCACGATCAGGATGTCGAGGCCCTCGACCACGTCCTTCTTGAGCGACGAGGAGTCCGCAAGTGCCGGATAGCAGATGGCGGGGCGCAGATTGGCGAAAAGCTCCATGTCCTTGCGCAGGCGCAAAAGTCCGGCTTCCGGACGGACGTCGTAAGGTACGCTGTCCCACTTCGGTCCACCCACTGCGCCGAAGAGCACAGCATCGGCGGCCAGTGCCTTGGCCATGTCGGCTTCCGAAATCGCTGCACCATGCGCGTCATAGGCGCTGCCGCCGACGAGGCCTTCATCGAGCACGAACTCGCTGGCAAGTTCGGCATTCATGTAGGCAATGATCTTGCGAACCTCGGCCATTGCCTCGGGCCCAATGCCGTCACCTGGAAGAAGAAGAAGCTTTTTCGATGCCATCAGGGGAAAACCTCTAGAGCGGTTGAATGGAATGGCGGTTCCTTAGCGCAAGTTCGGCAAAAATGGAAAGCGTTGCGCGCAATTTTCTGAAACTTTGGCGGGTCTGCAAATGAAAAGGCCCGCCGAAGCGGGCCCGATAAGCAATCTTTAAAACACTCAAGCCCAAGGGCGCTTTTCCGCATTCGCGGTTTCGAACGTATCGATCTTGGACGCCTTCTCCATCGTCAAACCAATGTCGTCGAGGCCATTGAGCATGCAGTAGCGGCGGAACGCGTCGAGGTCGAAGTGGATCGTGCCGCCATCCGGTCCCTTGATCGTCATCTCCTCGAGATCGATCGAAAGCGTCGCATTGGCGCCGCGCTGCGCATCGTCCATCAATTTGTCGAGATCATCATGGCTGACGCGGATCGGCAAAATGCCGTTCTTGAAGCAGTTGTTGTAGAAGATATCGGCGAAGCTGGTCGAAATAACGCAGCGTATGCCAAAATCGAGCAGGGCCCACGGGGCATGCTCACGGCTCGAACCGCAGCCGAAATTGTCGCCTGCGACCAGAATCTGCGCCTTGCGATAGGCAGGCTTGTTAAGGACGAAGTCCGGATTCTCGCTGCCGTCTTCATTGTAGCGCATCTCGGCAAAAAGGCCCGTACCGAGACCGGTGCGCTTGATCGTCTTCAGGTAGTCCTTCGGGATGATCATGTCGGTGTCGACATTGACGATGGGCAGCGGAGCCGCAACGCCGGTGAGCTTGGTGAATTTGTCCATGGTGTCAGCCTGCAGAATTCCGGAAAGAGACGTATGGTTCGCTTTACACCAGCTTTGCAGCGAATCAAAGCGTTTCGCCTGTGGCACTTTGAGCGCTGCGCCGCTTCACGCAGGATTGCACTTGTCTTGATGCGGCGATCAAGGCACAAAACCGCCATGACGAAACCTTTTCGCCTGCGTCGCTCAGTTCTTTACGTTCCCGCATCGAATGCCAAGGCCCTTGCCAAGGTCGCTTCGCTGCAAGCGGATGCCGTCATATTCGACTTGGAGGACGCTGTGGCTCCGGAGGCGAAAGAGGCCGCACGAGAAAGTCTCCGTAACTATTTCCATGCCCAATCAGCAACCAGAGCGGAGCGGATCATCCGGATCAACGGGCTTGATACCGAATGGGGCGCCGAGGACCTTCTCGCCGCCCGCGCCTGTAGGCCCGACGCCATTCTCCTGCCTAAAGTTCAGACGCCGCAGGACGTGACCAACGTCGCCGAGGTTCTCGACGATACCGATGCTTCAGAAAACATCCGGTTATGGGCGATGATCGAGACGGCCCGCGGCATCCTCAACGTCGATGCAATCGCCGAGCTT
This sequence comes from Phyllobacterium sp. UNC302MFCol5.2, assembly GCF_000686005.1. Lineage (NCBI taxonomy): Bacteria > Pseudomonadati > Pseudomonadota > Alphaproteobacteria > Hyphomicrobiales > Phyllobacteriaceae > Phyllobacterium > Phyllobacterium sp. UNC302MFCol5.2. Next base: position 1,404,462 of record NZ_JMLL01000010.1, on the reverse strand, counting down.
GGACTGCGTTCGACCGCGCGTCTTGACTGTCTCGTCGTCGGCACCAACGACATAGCGAAAGAAACAGGAACTCGTCTGGAGAAGGGCCGCGCGTTTTTCGTTGCGTGGCTGATGCAGGTGCTGCTTTGCGCGAGGGCCGGCAAGCTGGATGTCATCGACGGTGTGTTCAATGACTTTGCTGACCTTGCGGGATACGCCGACGAATGCGCCCAGGCCGCAGCGATGGGCTTTGATGGCAAAAGTCTCGTTCACCCCACGCAGATCGAGCCCGCCAATGTGGCATTCCTTCCCGATGAACAAGCCTTAAGTGAAGCGCGTGCCATTGTCGCCGCCTTTGCGCAGCCGGAGAACGCCAACAAGGGTGTCATCTCGCTCGCCGGAAAAATGATCGAACGCCTGCATCTTGAAACTGCACAAAAGCTCGTGGCAAAGATGGAGGCTCTTGGCAGAAATTGAGCGAAGCCGGATCGGCTGGTTTCGCTTTGAACCTGGGAAAACACCATGAAACTTTATCGGCTTCTGACAGGCCCTGATGATGCGAGCTTCTGTCACAAGGTAACGGCCGCCATAAACAAGGGATGGCACATTTACGGATCGCCGACCTACGCCTTCAACTCGGCGACGGGGGTGATGCAATGCGGCCAGGCAGTCGTCAAGGATGTCGATGGCGTCGACTATGAGCCAGGTATCAAGCTCGGCGACTACTGAATTACTAGCGATAGCCGACGCGTTAATGCCTCATACTGAGCTTTTGACGTATCGGCCATCGCCTCTGCTCGTGTGGCGGGTTTGTCTTCAAACGGTATCGGACGATCAAACTGGCTGACCGTAAGGTCCCATCGCACGCCATTGATGATATTATAGAAGTGGGTGCCACCATAGGTCTGGGTCTTGAGGATCGCCCCGCCGAAGATATCTTGCGTCACAAGCGAGGTTACGCTGCATTGTCCCTTTGCAGGGTTCGCAGCCGTCCAGGATGATGAGCTTTCGCTGCTCCACGCCGATTTGAGCGCAGCATAAAGCTCATAGGGACTGGCAAACTTAGGCAAAGGGCGCTCCATCATTCCACAGCGGCTTCGATCCGTTCCATGTCTTCATCCGAAAGCCCGAAATGGTGGCCGATCTCGTGGATCAGGACATGGGTCACGATATCGCCCAGGGCCTCTTCATACTCCGCCCAATAGTCGAGGATCGCACGCCTGTAGAGGGTGATGCGATTTGTCTGCTGTCCGGTCTGCAGCGAGAAGCGTTCACCGATGCCCGTTCCCTCAAAAAGCCCAAGAAGATCAAACGGCGATTCCAGGCCCATATCTTCGACGATCTGGTCCTCGGGAAAATCCGAGATCTGAATGGTGATATCGCCGCAAAGGCTGCGGAAGGTTTCCGGCAGATGCGCATAAGCCTCGATCGCCAGCGATTCGATCTCGCCAAGCGAAGGTGACAATCGGTTACCCCAGTCGGCAGCTTGGTTGCTTCGGGCCATTACAACTCCATGATGACGTTCCGGCATCATATAGTGCGTTTCGCAACCATATGCGAGGTGTGTGGTTGCCAGCAGTCACGCGTGGGCTTTGGCGCCAAGCAGCAGCCGTTCCATACGCCTGAAGCTTTCAGCAAGCACGGTAGGGTCGCGAAGGCCATGGGCGAGCATAATGCCGCCCTGCCATTCGGTCACGGCGTTGCGTGCTATCGCAAGGGCAGTGGATGGCCGAATGCCCGAGCGCCCCAGCTCCCGGCCAATGAAACCGATGAGGAGGCTGAAGGCTTCGGCCGCCCGGCTCGCTGCCTCAGGTGAATCGCGGCGAAAATCGCGGATGCCCAACGCGATCGGGCAACCGTGCTCGACGCGGCTCTTGAGCGATTGGGCGAGTTTGTCGATCAGCAGTTGCAGACGGTGCCGGGGGTCCTGGTCCGAGGCGACGATCTGGGTGAGCATGTCTTCGGTCTCAGCTACGAAAATATCAGCGACGCTGCGCGCAAGATCGGTCTTAGTCTTGAAATAATAGTAGATATTGCCAAGCGGAATGCCGGAGCTGACCGCTATATCGGCGAGACTGGTCACGGTATAACCCTGGCGCCAGAACAGCCCCGCAGCCGTCGCAGTCAAAATTTCCCGTTTGTCGTTTTGCCTTGGCATCTGCGCTCGGTCAGTCATTCAACTGACTCGTATTATGGCGCAAAGCCGGCTGAAAGCCAATCGCTGGAACGATGAGACAATCAAGGAAGCCGCCTAATCCTCGATCGGCCGCGCTTCCGATGGAAGCATTATCGGAATGCCGTCACGAACCGGATAGGCAAGATGAGCGGACTTGGAAATCAGCTCGGAGTTCGCCTGATCGTAGGTCAGCGGACCCTTGGTCAAGGGACACACCAGCAGTTCCAGCAGTTTGACGTCGATGGGAGTATCGCGTTTCTCTTCGGCCATTGCGAGGTCCTCGTCCTATTGCAGGCTGCCTTCAAAGCCATCTTCATCCTTGGCGAGGGCTATTTCGGTGATGGCTATAAGCGTCTCTGCCCGGGTCTTGAGGTCGGCGGCTTCGAGCAGCGCCTGCTTTTCGGCCGCGCCGAACGGCGACATCATCGCCAATGCGTTGACAAGTGTCTCATTGCCGGCGCGGGCGATGCCGTCCCAATCCGCTTCCAGGCTGTTGGCGTCGAGATAGGCGCGGAAGACGCGCAGGAGCGCCGCGCGATCGACTTCCGACTCATCGGCTTCGTCGAGATCGGCACGCAAGGGTGCGATCTTGCATTGCCGGAAGGGCGCTCGCGTTCCAAGTTCCTTGACGATACGAAAACGGCAGATGCCTTGAAGCGTGATCAGCACGCGTCCGTCGCCCGTTTCAGCGAAGGAGGTGATTCGACCGAGGCAGCCGACTTCGCACAGCTCCGCTTCTTCACCCTCCTCCTGGTCAAAGCGCGGCTGAATCATGCCGATGATGCGCTTGCCGGAAAGCGCCGCATCTATCATCGCAAGGTAGCGCGGTTCGAAGATATTGAGCGGCAGTTGTCCGCCGGGTAGCAGCAATGCCCCCGACAGCGGAAAGATCGGCACGCTCTCCGGAATATCCTCCAGCGTCCGATAGCGCACGTTTCCTGCCTTCATCATTTTCTCCAAGCCGGATCGGACAAGTCGCGACCGACGGCTATAGTGCCTGATTTTCCTCAGGAAAACAGCAGTGATGACAATTTACGGCGCGCAGTGACGGAAGATGGATCGGTTGGGCCCCACGCGTCGAAAAACTGCAACAGCTGTTTGCGGGCGCCATCGTCGTTCCAGCCACGATCGGCCTTCATGATGGCGAGAAGATGATCGGCTGCCGCATCCCGCACGCCCTTCGCGTTCAGGATCATCGCAAGATCGAAGCGCGCCTGATAATCCTTGGGGTTTGCCTGAAGACTGGCTTCAAGCGCTACGGCATCACCGAGCGTCGCAACCTGCTCGGCAAGCGCAATCCTGGCCTCGGCGGTGCGCACACTCGCATCCTGCCGCTTGTCAGCGGGTACGAGATCCAGGCTCGCCCTCGCCTGCGCCACGTCGCCGAGTTCGACAAGGGCGGTTGCGAGTCCGGCGAGAGCTGCAACGTGATCCGGCACCTCGCCGAGGATGGCGGAATAGATTTGGGCTGCCTCCTCAAAATGGCCTGTCTCCGTCGCCTCGGTTGCGGCATCAAGCGCCGATTGAATAGCGGCGTCCCTGCCGCCATCCGGCGAAGCGATACGGTTGATGAACTCGGTGACTTTGGACTCTGGCAGGGCCCCCATAAAACCATCGACCGGCTTGCCGTCGGCAAAGGCGATAACAGCCGGGATGGATTGAATGCCAAGCTGCCCGGCGATAGCCGGATGATCGTCGATATTCATCTTGACGAGTTTCACCCGTCCGCCGGCGGTCTGCACGGCCTTTTCAAGTATCGGCGTCAACTGCTTGCAGGGCCCGCACCACGGCGCCCAGAAGTCGACCAGAACCGGCTGTTGCTTTGATTCGGCAATCACGTCTTTGGAGAAAGCTGCCGTTGTCGTGTCCTTGATCAAATCAGCGGCGGCCGCCGTACCGTTCGGCGCACTTGCGCCGAACGACACGCTTGTTGCGCCGGTGGTGGGAGCGCCATAGCTGCTGCCAAACGGGTTGTCAGTGTTGCTCATCAATTTCTCCCGTTATCCGTCAGGTGTTCGCAAAAGCTTGAAGACACCAGCTATCAGTTTGGGACCGATCCGTCTATTTTCAAGATCAGCGGATCATGTCCGGTCGCCTTGAGGAACGTCAAGAGATCATCGCGGCCGATGGAAGTCGTAGCATCATTGCTGAGGGGATGTGCGTTGATAGTGTCGTGCTGCATGAGCCCCTCGTCGAGGACCACTCTCACTTGATGCTGACCATCATTGATCACGCCAAAAACGCTCACCGCACCCGGAACGAGGCCAAGATATTCGAGCAGTTTTTCCGGCTTGCCAAAGGAAACACGGCTCGCCGCGCCAATCTTGTTGTGGATGGTTTTCAGGTCGACCTCGGCCTCCTCGTCGACCGTCACCAGGAAGAAGTTGTCCTTCTTGTCCTTGAGAAAGAGATTTTTCGTATGTGCTCCCGGTATCTGACCGCGAAGATCCTGGGCTTCGCCCACCGTGAAGACCGGCGCATGGCGAATCGTCGATATTTCGATGTTGAGTTCGTCCAGAAACTGCAGCAGCTCGTCGAAAGTTTTGGGCATGACAACGTTCTCAAGGGGTTTAGCGGGGCTTCTGCGTTGTAGATAATGGCTCGGTGAAGCGGCCTCAAGCGAAAAGCCCAGTCAGATCAGGGTGTTTTGCCGATTTTTCGCTATATCGTTCAGAAGTTGAAAAAACCCTGTTGCAATTAGCCAGCGCTTGGGCCATATAGGCCCCGCTTCGCAAGACAGACTGGCGCATGCGGGAGTAGCTCAGGGGTAGAGCACAACCTTGCCAAGGTTGGGGTCGTGGGTTCGAATCCCATTTCCCGCTCCAGTTGTCTCAATAATTTGAAGCACTTAAGCAAAGGCGTCCTCCGGGGCGCCTTCTTGCTATTTGGCCCCGCCGATCCAACGGTGATCGCCGCTTCATCCCACCGTGCATTGCAATCTCCAGCCAAAGCGGTAAATCCTAGGATCATGGCACAGAAGAAAGCGCACGAGGTCGATTCGTTCCTGAGAAGGCTCGATCGAGCCTATCCCATCATTCTCATCTATGGGCCCGATAAGGGGCTCGTCACCGAACGCGCAGCCGCATTCATCAGGCTTACGGCCCTTCCCCCGGATGACCCCTTTGCCGTAATCCGGCTCGATGCGGATGCGGTTCAGGCAGAGCCCGGAAAACTATCCGACGAAGCCAATACCATCTCCATGTTTGGCGGTGAGCGGCTGATCTGGGTGCGAAATGCCTCCGGCCAGAAGGGCCTCGCTGATGCAGTCGCTCGTCTTGCAAAAAACCCTCCGCAAGCGACCTTCATTCTCATCGAAGCCGGCGACCTGAAGAAGGGCGCCGGCCTGCGTGGCATCGTCGAACAAAGCGCCAGCGCCATGGCCTTGCCCTGTTACAGCGACGATGCGCGCAGCCTCGATGGGACGATTGATGAGATGATGACGCGCTATCGACTACAGATCAGCCTTGATGCCCGTAACCTCCTCAAGGAGAGCCTCGGCGGCGACCGGCTGGCGACGCGCGGTGAACTTGAAAAAATCTGCCTCTATGCGCACGGGAGCGAGCGCATCACCATAGATGACGTGCGGGACATCATTGGCGATGTCAGCGCCGTGTCCCATGAAGCGATTATCGACGCTATCATGGTGGGCAATCTTGCCGATTTTACCCACGCCTTTGACCGGGTAATTGGCACGGGCTCATCGAGCTTTCTCATCTTGAGCACCGCGATTCGCCAGTTTCAGTCGTTACAAACGTTACGTTACGGCATGGAAACGGAGGGCAAAAATGCGGGATCGACCGTTGCGACGGCCAAGCCGCCCGTATTTTTTGCGCGCAAAAAGCTCGTGGAGACGGCATTGCAGCGTTGGTCAACCCTGACGTGTGCCCGCGCCATCGAGCGCTTGCAGAAAACCGTTCTCGAAAGTCGGCGCAATGCGGATCTGGCTGTGCCAATTATCCGCCAGTCGCTCATTGCGCTGGCGGCGGAAGCGGCGCGGGCCGGACGGCCCGGCCGTTAACGGGATTTCGCTGGGAAATCAGCTTTGCAGGCGCCGGCAAACCTCGTCGAGTTGCTCCAGCGTCGTGTAATGAATGCGCACGTCGCCGCCCTTGTTCTGATGATTTACCGTCACGCGCATGCCGGTCACATCGGAAAGCAGCTTTTCCAAAGCCCGTGTATCGGCGTCCTTTTCGCTGTCGCGCTCGGCCCTCGGCTTCGGTGTCGGCGACTCGCCGCCGCTTTGCGCCAAGGCCTCGGCCTGGCGTACTGACAGCCCATCGCGCACGATCTTGTCCGCGAGTGCGCCGGGATTCTCGGCGGTTATAAGCGTACGCGCGTGGCCGGCGGAGAGCGCGCCATTGGTGATCATGTCGCGTACAGGCTCCGGCAATTTCAATAGGCGCAGCGTATTGGCGACATGGCTGCGGCTCTTGCCGATCACTTGCGCAAGATCAGCTTGAGTATACTCGTGATCGTCTATAAGCTGTTGATATCCCATGCCTTCTTCGATCGGATTGAGATCGGCGCGCTGGACGTTCTCGATGATCGCAAGCTCAAGCGCAACGCGATCATTAACCTCGCGAATGATCACAGGGATCGATGCCACGCCGGCGCGCTGCGCCGCACGCCAGCGGCGTTCTCCGGCAATGAGTTCATAGTGATCCGGCGAACCGCTGACGGGACGCACGACAACCGGCTGGACGATGCCGTGTTTGCGGATCGACTGCGTCAGATCCTCAAGATCGCCTTCCGTGAAAAGCCGGCGCGGATTGCGTGGGTTGCGCGTAATGAATTCGATCGGAATGTTTCGGTCCTGAGGCGCCACCGGATGCGATGCGCTTTCCTCGGGAACGCGGTCCATTTCACCGATAAGCGCCGCAAGTCCACGGCCAAGGCGCTTTTTCGAGAGATCTTCATTCATGGTCGTCAACTTTCATAATCATTTCGTCTTCGAATCGATATTCAGGCCGCGCGCAGATGGCGCTCGCGCTGGATGACTTCCGATGCGAGCTGAAGGTAGGCCTGGCTGCCTGCGCATTTCAAATCATAAAGGATAGCCGGGATACCGTAAGAGGGCGCTTCAGAAACGCGAACATTACGCGGAATGACCGTCCGATAAACTTTGTCCCCCATGAACGAGCGTACATCGTCAACCACCTGCGTCGCCAGATTGTTACGGCCGTCATACATGGTGAGGACAATGCCCTGTATATTCAGCTGGGGATTGAGCGAAGCACGAACCTGGCTGACGGTTTCCAGCAGCTGGCTGAGCCCTTCGAGCGCGAAGAATTCACACTGCAAAGGCACCAAGACCGAGTCTGCAACCGCCATGGCGTTCATCGTCAATAGATTCAAGGAAGGCGGACAATCGATCAATATATAGGAATATGGCGAGGCGGCCGGGTTGCCACGGAAGGCCTTGCGCAATCGCGTGGCCCGGTCCGCAGCGTTGGCGATTTCCATTTCGACACCAAGGAGGTCGAGTGTCGATGGAATCAAAGACAAATTCGGAACTGCTGTCACAACCGCAGCGTCCTCCACCGATGCAGTCTGCATAAGTACATCATACGAGGAAACGTCGCGATTTTTGCGATCGATACCAAGCCCGGTGCTAGCATTGCCCTGTGGATCAAGATCGACCACCAGGACGTTCTCGCCAATAGCTGCCAAGGCCGTTGCCAGATTGATTGCGGTGGTTGTCTTGCCAACCCCGCCTTTCTGATTGGCTATGGTAATGATGCGAGTCTGACTGTTCATCACTATCTTCCTGAGCAGAAACCGTATTCCAGAGGCGGACGAATCGCGCGTGTGTTAGACGCGAGGTTCGGTTGGGCGCAGATTGCTGATCTGCAAGATTACCGAATCTTTGTCGACCGCACTTTGGTGTTCTACCAGATCGAAGACCCAATCGTCACGGGTTTCCGCGATTTCTCGCCGGTAATCCCGCCCTTTTTGAAAAAGCGCGGTCGCTCCGCCTCTGAGCCACGGGCCGGCAAGAACGAAGAGGTCACTTAAAGGTGCCAATGCACGAGCCGTCACAATATCCGGCGTTGCGATCTTGCTCCATACATTGTCTATCCGCGCCGCGTGAACGATCCCGGGTGCCTTGAACTGCCCGATCGCGGTCCGCAAGAACGCCGCCTTCTTGCCGTTGCTCTCAACCAGGTCAATTTTTCCGCCATGGCGTTCATTAAGAAGAATTGCGATTACGACGCCCGGAAAGCCTCCGCCCGACCCCAGATCCAGCCACGTCTTTGCATTAGGCGCGAGATTGAATAATTGCGCGCTATCGACAATGTGACGATCCCACAGCTGATCAAGCGTAGATGGGGAGGCGAGATTGATCGCCTTTGACCATTTGCGGAATAGGTCTTCAAACCCGATAAGATAATCGACTGTTTCACGTGAAACAGTGGATAACACTTTTTTTAGACTTGCTTCGCGCTGATCACTCACGCGACGTCTCGAGCGCCTGTTGTCACCTTGCGTATCTGGGTAATGATCAGAGCAAGGGCTGCCGGTGTCATCCCATCAATGCGCTGGGCTTCCGCGATCGACCGCGGCTGTCGCTGTTTCAGCTTTTGCTTCAACTCGTTCGAAAGTCCCGAAGTCGTTGCAAAGTCAACCGACGCAGGAATCACGAGAGCTTCCTCTCGCTCCATTGCCGCGACGTCGGCCTTCTGGCGGTCGAGATAGACAGCGTACTGCGCTTCGATTTCCAGCGCTTCGGCAATGCGCGGATTGAGTTCACCAATTTCGGGCCAAATCCGCTTGATCCGACCAAGATCAATATCCGGAAAGGCCAACAGCTCGTAGGCCGACCGGCGAATGCCATCACGGTTGAGATGCAGATCATGAGCAGCGGCGGCGTTCGGTGTAATACTGAGGCTCTGCGCAAGTTCACGCGCCGCATCGAGGTCGCGGGTCCGTGCTGCAAAGCGCGCACGACGCGCAGCACCGAGAATGCCCAGCTTCTCGGCCACCGGCGTCAAGCGTTCGTCGGCATTGTCAGCACGAAGCGACAGCCGGAATTCTGCACGGGAGGTAAACATTCGATAGGGTTCGCTCACACCGCGGGAAGTCAGATCATCGACCATCACACCAATATAAGCTTCTGTCCGCTGCATAATAACCGGGTCACCAGCCCCTGCCAAGCGAGCCGCATTTAATCCAGCCAGCAGACCTTGAGCGGCAGCTTCTTCGTAACCCGTAGTCCCATTGATCTGCCCTGCCAGAAACAGGCCGCCGATGCGCCGCGTCTGTAAAGCCCGGTCAAGTTCGCGTGGATCGATAAAATCATATTCGATCGCATAACCAGGCTGCAACATTGTAGCGTGCTCAAGTCCTGGGATCGTCTTCAAAAGATCGACCTGTACGGCTTCCGGTAGCGACGTCGAAATACCGTTTGGATAGACCGTCTGGTCGTCGAGACCTTCGGGCTCCAGGAAAATCTGATGCCCGTCACGGTCGCCGAATTTGACGATTTTGTCTTCGACCGATGGACAATAGCGCGGACCAATCCCTTCGATCGAACCTGAGTACATCGCCGAGCGATGCAGATTCGCCCGGATGATGTCGTGGGTCCTGAGCGTCGTACGGGTAATGCCACAATCAAGCTGCGGGTTATTGATGGCATCCGTCATCAGCGAGAAGGGCAGGGGCTCTTCATCCGCCGACTGGACATCCAGTCCGTCCCAGTCAATGGTTCTACCGTCCAATCGTGGTGGGGTGCCCGTCTTAAGCCGACCCAGCGCAAACTCGTGACGCATGAGCGTATCGGAGAGTCCCAGAGCCGGCGCTTCGCCCATTCGGCCCGCCGGTATCTTCTTCTCACCGATGTGGATGAGACCGCGAAGAAAAGTTCCAGTCGTCAGCACGACGGCGCCGCAAGAGAGCACGCGCCCGTCCATGAGTTGAACACTGCTGACTTTACCGTCAGCGATAATCAGGTCATTGGCTCCGCCCTCGACCACGTCCAGATTTGGCTGCTCTGCGATAGCTTGCTGCATTGCCAGCCGGTAGAGCTTGCGGTCGGCCTGCGTTCTCGGCCCGCGCACCGCGGGGCCCTTGCGGCGGTTGAGCAATCTGAACTGAATACCCGCAGCATCCGCCACACGCCCCATCAAGCCATCAAGAGCATCGATCTCTCGGACGAGGTGGCCCTTACCCAAGCCGCCGATGGCGGGATTGCAGGACATAACTCCAATTGTTTCCGCGCGATGTGTTACCAGCGCGGTTTTCGCGCCAAAGCGCGCGGAGGCTGCCGCAGCCTCGCAGCCAGCGTGGCCACCACCGATGACGATGACATCATAGACGTCTTGCACGATACATTGCTTTCAGAGATTCGAATCCTTGCCTTGATGGGCAAAACTCAACGTGGAGTCAAGTATGGGCCGCTATACAATGTTTCACGTGAAACATCAGTATTTCGAAAAGCTCGTTTGACTCGATGTTTCACGTGAATCATTTGCCGATGCAGAACTGCGAGAAGACGACATCAAGTATATCCTCAACATCGACATGGCCCGTAATTCGTCCCAGCGCGAAGGAAGCGCGTCGCAAGAACTCGGCCCGCACTTCGAGAGGCGCATTGTCTTGTCTGACGGCCATTTCAAGTTCGTGGCTCGTTACCGCCAGAAGCTCGAGATGACGGCGTCGCGTCGGTAATGGATCACTCAAATTGCCCGCAGCCTCGGCGGCGCGTTTAGCGAAGATCGCGAGCAACGCTTCAAGTCCATCATTGTCTCGTACCGAAATCACCAGATCGCAGTCATCTCGTTTATAGGCCGGGTTCAGGTCGAACTTGGTGCCAACGCGCAGCACGGCCGCGTTATCGACATCTCCCGGGAAGTCGGCGGCAGCATTGGAAAGATCGACCAGCGCGACCACCAGGTCGGCGGCCGCGGCGCGTTCTCGTGCACGATTAATTCCGATGCGTTCGACTTTTCCCTCCGTGTCACGCAAGCCTGCCGTGTCCGTCACGAGGACCGGAAGGCCTCCGAGGTCAAGTTTGATCTCAATTAAGTCGCGTGTTGTTCCAGGCTCGTCGGAGACGATGGCGACATCGCTTCCCGCAAGCGCATTGAGCAGACTTGACTTACCTGCGTTGGGCTCTCCTACTATGACCACACGGAAGCCGTCGCGAACAAGAACACCTCGCTTGCCGTCCGCCACGTGCTTGCTAATCCGTTGGCCGAGTTCGCTAAGATCGGTCCACACCTGATCCGAGACTGAGCCCGGCACATCCGCCTCGTCGGCAAAGTCGAGTTCTGCTTCGATAAGCGCGCGCGCGCGAATGAGTTCCTGGCGCCAACCCGAATAGAGCGACGCTTGCGCTCCCGAGGCAATGTGCAAGGCGAGCCTCCGCTGCCCCTCGGTCTCGGCAGCAATGAGGTCCGCAAGCCCTTCGGCGACCGTCAGGTCGAATTTGCCATTTGCATAGGCGCGCTTGGTAAACTCGCCGGCCTCGGCCATCCGACAACCCTCAAAGGAGTACATGCAGGTAATCATTGCGTCGACGACCGCCTTGCCGCCGTGCAGATGAAATTCCCCGCACTCCTCACCGGTGAAACTCCTCGGAGGCGGAAAATAGATAACAAGGCCTCGGTCGATAGGATTACCGTCACCATCAACGAATGTTCTCAGCGCAGCCACGCGTGGCGCTGGCAACTTACCGCAGATTGTTTCGATAACGAATCGAGTCTCTGGTCCAGACAGGCGGATGACCGCGACACCGGAAGGCAGTCTGCCACTAGAAAGTGCGAATATAGTCTCGCCGGAGACGCTCTGTTTCATTTTAATCATCCGTACTAGAATGTCTCAATAGCCATTCAAGGCTTCTTCGAAAAGGCTGCAGCGAAGATGACTGAGCAACGAAACCTACTTGGCCAGGAATCAAGCCCTTACCTGCGTCAGCACGCCACGAATCCTGTCCATTGGCGGGCGTGGGGTCCTGCTGCACTCGCCGAGGCACGGGATGTGCAAAAGCCTATCCTGCTATCTGTGGGTTATGCCGCTTGCCACTGGTGCCACGTTATGGCCCACGAGTGTTTCGAAGACACCGAGGTGGCGACTCTGATGAACGAGCTTTTTGTCAACGTCAAGGTCGACCGCGAGGAGCGACCCGACATCGACCAAATCTATATGGCCGCGCTCGGCGCTATGGGCGAACAGGGCGGGTGGCCCCTGACGATGTTTCTAACGCCGGAAGCAAAGCCTTTCTGGGGCGGCACCTATTTTCCGAAGCATTCACGCTATGGCAAGCCCGGCTTTCTCGATGTCCTGCGCCTGATCAGCAAGGTGTGGCATGAAGACAGGATTCGCGTCGAACAAAACGTTCAGGCTCTAGTGAATCATGTCAGCAGTCGCCTTGATGCGCGTGCGGAGCCGTCAAAACTTGATGCAGCACTCTTTGATCAATTCGCCAACAATGTCTTCGAAATGATGGACCTCGAGAAAGGCGGCATTGCCGGTGCGCCCAAGTTTCCGAGTGCGCCGTTCATGGATGCTTTATGGCTGTCCTGGCTGCGTACGAGTGCGAAGACCCATCGCGACGCCTTTTTGACCAGCCTGCATATGATGCTGCAGGGAGGAATCTACGATCACCTAGGGGGAGGACTGTCGCGTTACTCGGTGGACGAGAACTGGCTCGTGCCGCATTTCGAAAAGATGCTTTACGACAATGCACAGATGATCCGCCATGCCACTTGGGCATATGCGGCGACGGGCGAAGAATTGTTTCGTGAACGAATCGAAGAGTCAGTTGCGTGGCTAGAACGCGATATGCGTATCGATGGCAGGTTCGCTGCGAGCCTCGATGCAGATAGTGAGGGCGAAGAAGGCCGCTTCTACGTGTGGTCGAGCAAAGAGGTGCCGGGCGACGCGGATTTCGAGACCTTCCGCGAAGTCTACGATGTGAGCGAAGGCGGTAACTGGGAGGGTAAAAATATCCTTAACAGATTGCGAACGCCTCGATTGGGCAGCGCCCACGAAGAGGCAGATCTCGCTCGCCAACGGCGCAAGCTTTTTGAGTTACGCGAGGCAAGGCCGAGACCTGGCCGGGACCATAAAGCACTAACCGACTGGAATGGCCTTGCCATTCGTGCGCTTGCCGAAGCTTCGGCTCTATTTGATCGCCCGGATTGGCAGGCGCTTGCGATTGAAACCTATCGTTCCGTTGCCGAATCGATGGTCGAGGATCGTCTTCCTCACTCAGTCTTGGGAAATTCGCGCCAATTTCCGGGATTGTCGTCCGACTATGGCGCCATGATGAATGCCGCGCTTTCATTGTATCAGGTAACGCATGAGCACGCCTATATCGCCGACGCTCGCCGCTGGCTTGCTGCGCTTGATGATTGGTATCAAGCTCCGGACGGCGGATATGCCCTGACCGCTTCCGATAGTGGCGACGTTGTCATCCGCGTGCGCGGGGACCAGGATGAGGCCATACCAAGCGCGACCGGCCAGATCATCGAGGCCATGGCGCGTCTTGCCACGCTATCCAACGACGACCAGCTGCGCGAGCGAACGGAGCGGATGACGGAAGGTGCAATCGGCCGTGTGCTGCAGCAGCGTTTCGGCCAAGCCGGGGTTCTCAACAGCGCCAGCCTGCTGCTCGAGCCTTTGAAACTCACCATTGTGACGCCAACCCTCGATCACCCGCTGGTGGAGACCGCACGGCGTTCTCCCGATCCGCGGCGCAGCGATATCTGGATTGAATTCACCGAAGGCAAGAAGGTCGAACTCATAGGCGGCGGTGGCGATGTCACAATAGAAAAACCCGCGGCCTATCTTTGCCGCGGGTTTGTATGCCTTGCACCTGTAACATCTGCCGAAGCGCTGTCTGCACTGCTTCGACCGGGCAGCTAGGTTATGTATTCATCGAGTCGAAGAACTCGCCATTGGTCTTGGTCTGCTTGAGCTTGTCGATGAGGAATTCTATCGCGTCGGTCGTTCCCATAGGCGCCAAAATGCGGCGCAGAACGAAGATCTTCTGGAGATCCTGGCGGGGAACGAGAAGGTCTTCCTTGCGCGTGCCGGACTTCAGAATGTCCATCGCCGGGAAAATACGCTTGTCGGCGACCTTGCGGTCGAGCACGATTTCCGAGTTGCCGGTACCCTTGAATTCTTCAAAGATAACTTCGTCCATGCGGCTGCCGGTATCGATCAGGGCCGTCGCGATGATTGTCAACGAACCGCCTTCTTCGATATTGCGGGCCGCGCCAAAGAAACGTTTCGGACGCTGCAGGGCGTTGGCGTCGACACCGCCGGTCAGAACCTTACCCGATGACGGCACGACCGTATTGTAGGCGCGTCCGAGGCGGGTGATGGAATCGAGGAGGATAACGACGTCGCGTCCGTGCTCAACCAGCCGCTTGGCCTTTTCGATCACCATCTCGGCGACCTGAACGTGGCGCGAGGCCGGCTCGTCGAATGTCGATGATACAACTTCGCCCTTTACCGAACGCTGCATGTCCGTGACTTCTTCCGGACGCTCATCGATGAGAAGAACGATGAGATAGCATTCGGGATGATTGGCAGTAATGGAATGAGCGATGTTCTGGAGGAGGACAGTCTTACCCGTACGCGGCGGTGCAACGATGAGACCGCGCTGGCCTTTACCGAGCGGCGCGACGAGATCGATCACGCGCGCTGACAGATCCTTGGTGGTCGGATTTTCCAGCTCCATCTTGAAGCGCTCGTTCGGATAGAGCGGCGTCAGATTGTCGAAGTGGATCTTGTGGCGGATCTTCTCGGGGTCTTCGAAATTGATCGTATTGACCTTGAGCAGCGCAAAATAACGCTCGCCTTCCTTCGGGCCGCGAATGGGACCCTCGACCGTATCGCCGGTCTTCAGCGAAAACCGCCGTATCTGCGACGGCGAAATATAAATATCGTCCGGACCTGGGAGGTAGTTGGCGTTGGCGGACCGCATAAAGCCAAATCCATCCTGCAAGATTTCGACAACGCCCTCGCCGATGATCTCGACTTCTTGCGAAGCCAGCTTTTTCAGTATCGCAAACATCAATTCCTGTTTGCGCATGACGCTGGCATTTTCCACCTCAAGCGACTCCGCAAAGGCGAGAAGGTCAACCGCCGTCTTGTTCTTGAGTTCTTGTAGTTTCATTTCCTGCATGTGTGGCGGAACTCTTAATTTTAATGTTGAGAAATGGGAAAGGGAAATGACGATGCCCAAACGCAGTGCCAGAAAAAAGATTTGGCTGAAGATGCTGTGGCGGTATTTCCGGAGAGGAGGCCCCTATCTAGCTAATCCAGCCAGCAAGGGCAAGTGATTTCATGATTGGTTTTGATGCTAGATTAGCAGTTTCTGTGATCAATCAAAATGGCTTTATGATGACCATGATGACGATAATGACCATGAGAAGCGTCGGAACTTCGTTCATCAGCCGCCAGAAGCGCTGAGATTTGACATTTCGGTCCTCGGCAAACAACTTCACCGACTTCGAAAAGTAACCATGGACGCCTGAAAGAATGAGAACGGCCAGAAACTTGACGTGGAACCAGCCATCCATATAGGCCGCACTCTTCCAGGCGAGCCATAGGCCCGCAACCCACGTCACCCCCATTGCAGGGTTGATGATTGCCTTAAGCAGCCGTCGTTCCATGACCTTGAAGGTCTCGGACTCGCTCGACCCCGGCTGAACCGCGCAATGATAGACAAACAGGCGTGGAAGATAGAGCATCCCGGCCATCCATGAAATCACGGCGATGACATGGACAGCCTTCACCCATAAATAGGCATCGTCAGGATAGAAAACAACCAGGACAACCAGGCACAGCGCAACAGCCGCGACGATCACACGCGGAAGAAGCGGAACATTGCTGGAGTTGGTCTCAGCTGAACCCGAATTACTCATCGATCGAACCCCGTATTCGCCATATCAGGGCCGCGGAGACGCGAGGCCCACGCGGTGGATCATCTGCTCCACATGCGCGACAGGGGCGTCCGGCGTAATGCCATGACCGAGATTGAATATCAGCGGGCCATGTCCCAAAGCTTCGAGAATTGCATCGACACCATCGTCGAGCGGTTTGCCGCCGGCAACGACCCGTAAGGGATCGAGGTTACCCTGAACCGGACCACTACCCTGCAAGGATGACGCCATGGAAAGCGGCACAGACCAATCGAGGCCCAGTGCTGTAACGCCGGTTCGCTCACGATAGTTGGCATAAAGTGCGCCTGCGCCCTTTGGAAATCCGATGATCGGCACAGTCGGATGAACCGCCCGAACCTTCTCCACGATCCGCGCTACCGGAGCGATGCAAAATTGTTCGAACGACGCTTCGTCGAGAACACCTGCCCAGGAATCGAAGATTTGCACGGCATCGGCGCCGGCCCCAATTTGCCTGATGAGATATTCGGCTGAGACATCGGCAAGCTCGTCCAGCAATTTCTGAAATGCATCGGGATGGCGATAGGCGAAAAGACGGGCCGGCGCCTGGTCCGGCGTACCGTGTCCGGCGATCATATAGGTCGCAACGGTCCAGGGCGCCCCGCAGAAGCCGAGCAGCGTCGTCTCGTTAGGCAGCTGCTGGCGCAGAAGCCGAACGGTCTCGTAGACCGGCTCCAGGCGATCAGCCGCCCCACCCGATTCAAGCCAGAATATTCCATCGACATCGATCGGCGTCATCAACGGACCGCGACCTTCTTCGAAACGAAGATCACGACCCAGTGCGTGCGGCACGACGAGAATATCGGAAAACAGAATTGCCGCATCAAAGCCGAACCGACGGATCGGCTGCATGGTCACTTCGACGGCAAGGTCGGGTGAATAGCAAAGGTCGAGAAAACTTCCAGCGTTCTTTCTGACCTCCCGGTATTCAGGCAGATAGCGCCCCGCTTGGCGCATCATCCAGATTGGAGGAGGGAAGACAGTCTCGCCTCCAAGGACTTTCATCACTTTGCGAACCATCGTTCTCTCCACCCTGTTCTATAAAAAAGAAATTCAGATCTATTTTGGATTTTCTGATTCTTAGAGTCTGTTTGTACTGGGAATTACCGGAATGCCAGAACTTTCCCACAGCTAACAATTGAACGATTAGTCCGGGATAGCCAAACAGATTCTGGAAGGTTTTGTAAGGACTGTCGATTTTATAAATATAATTCAATGAGTTATGTTGAGGGTATCTGTGGAAATTCCTGTGAAGAAATGGCGGACAAGCATGGAGAGATTTTGAATTTCCCCACAGTGCCGCAGCCCTGCGAAGAGACGCCCACAGGCGTGCCCGCTGTGGATGACTTGCCAAGAATTCACATGGCTGCCATCTGTTGTGGCAGGCGGGGCGTTTTATCCCCAGCCATCAACAGAGCGTGGAAATTCCTGTGACGAAACCGGTAAACTACTTCCATCTCCACATGATTTCTGATGCGACCGGAGAGACTCTCATCGCCGCTGGCCGAGCGGCCTCGGCGCAATATGCCCATGCGCGGGCGATCGAACACATTTATCCGCTGATACGCACGGAAAAGCAGATCCGCCGCGTGCTCGACAGCATAGATGCCGAGCCCGGAATCGTTCTTTATACGATTATCGATCAACGCCTTGCGGCGATGATCCACGACGGCTGTGTGGCGCTGGGCGTGCCCTGCGTCTCGGTGCTGGAACCCGTTCTCGGAATATTTCAATCTTATCTGGGCACGCCGGCGGGGCGACGCGTCGGCGCACAACATGTCCTCAACGCCGAGTATTTCCGCCGCATCGATGCGTTGAACTTCACCATGGAGCACGATGACGGCCAATTGCCGCTCGACATGGAGGAAGCGGATGTCGTCCTCATCGGCATTTCCCGAACGTCTAAAACGCCGACAAGCATTTATCTCGCAAATCGCGGTATCAAGACGGTCAATGTGCCGATCGTCGTCGGCGTTCCGATACCCGATGTTCTTGTTCGCTCGCAAAGGCCGCTGGTCGTTGGACTTGTCGCGTCTGCCGAACGGATATCGCAGGTGCGCCAGCACCGGGTGCTCGGCGCTTCGCAGAATTTCGATGCTGAGCAGTACCTCGATCGCGCCAACATCATCGAGGAATTGACCTATGCGAGGCAGATATGTCATCGCCACAACTGGCCGATGATAGATGTATCGCGCCGCTCCATCGAAGAAACCGCTGCCGCGGTGCTTGCCCTCCGTGCAGAGGGGCGATAACGCAACCAGCAACAATCACGAGGACGACGCCATGGATATTATCCTAGCCTCCAAGAGCCCGTTCCGCGCCACGCTCTTGAAAAACGCCGGTATTAGCTTCACGGCGCAAGCGGCGAATATCGACGAGCGCGCGGTGGAAGCGCCGCTTTACGACACCGGCGCAACACCCGAAGATGTCGCGCTTGTTCTTGCCGAAGCCAAGGCGCTCGATGTAAGCGAACGCAATCCCGGGGCCTTGGTGATCGGGTCGGATCAAACCTTGTCCCTTGGCGATGAGGTGCTGCACAAACCTGCCGACATGGATGCTGCCCGCCGGCAATTGCTCAAGCTTTCGGGCCAGACCCATCATCTGAACAGCGCTGTGGTGCTTGCCAGGGACGGCGAGACCTTGTGGCGACACGTATCGGTGGCCCGCATGACGGTGCGCGATCTCGACCCGGGCTTTATCGGTCGTTACCTTTCTCGTGCCGGCGAGATTGCCCTGCAAAGTGTCGGTGCCTATCAGATCGAGGGCGAGGGCGTGCAATTGTTCGAAAAGATTGACGGCGACTATTTCACCATTGTCGGCCTGCCCTTGCTGCCATTGCTTGTTGAACTGCGCCGGGAAGGTGCCATCGATGGCTGACGCATTGCATGCCTTTGTTGCTGGTTATCCCATTCGCCATTCGCGCTCGCCGCTCATTCATGGCCATTGGCTGAAGACCCATGGAATTGCCGGCTCCTACCGGGCGATTGAAGTTGCGCCTGATAGTTTCGCGAACTTCGTCACCGGGATGCGGCAGGCCGGTTTGGTCGGCGGCAATATTACCCTTCCACACAAGGAAGCAGCCTTCGCTCTCGCCGATAGGCTCGATGCCGCTGCAGAGGAGATTGGGGCGGTCAACACGCTTTGGTTCCGCGACGGCGCGCTTTGGGGCGGGAATACGGATGCCTATGGCTTTGCGGCAAATCTCGACGCTTATGGCCCGGGCTGGGACAAGGGCAGCAGCGCACTTGTTCTCGGCGCGGGCGGCGCCAGCCGCGCCATTGTCTATGCGCTGAAGCAGCGCGGCTTCAGCGATATCCGCATCGTCAATCGTACCCTTGGCCGTGCGCAGGAACTTGCCGACCGATTTGGCAAAGGCGTTAGCGCTCATTCCTGGGCGGCCGTGCCCGAACTGACACGGGACGCCGATCTCATCGTGAATACGACTTCGCTCGGCATGGAAGGCAAGGATGAACTGGAGATTGATCTTGCAAGTGCCAGACCGGACGCCCTGGTCACCGATATTGTTTACGTTCCGCTCGAAACACCGCTGCTGCATGCCGCACGCGCTTGCGGATTGAAGACCGTCGATGGGCTCGGCATGCTGTTGCATCAGGCGGTACCCGGCTTCGAACACTGGTTCGGGAAAAGGCCGGAAGTAACCGTTGAATTGCGCGACCTTGTGCTCGCGGATATGGCAAAGCGATGATCGTGCTTGGGCTCACCGGATCTATCGGCATGGGCAAATCCACCGCGGCGCAGATGTTCATGGATGCCGGAATTCCGGTACATTCGGCCGATGACGCCGTGCACAGGCTTTACTCCGGCGTCGCCGTGCCCCTGATCGAAGACGCGTTCCCTGGAACGACGGCGGGCGGCACGGTTGATCGCACGAAGCTCTCGTCGGCCGTCGTCGGCAATCCCGAGGCGTTGAAGCGGCTCGAGGCAATCATCCACCCGCTCGTTCGCGACGAAGAAATCAGGTTTCGCGATGAGGCGCGGGAGCGCGGGGAAAAGTTGATTGTCCTCGACATTCCGCTCCTGTTCGAAACTGGCGGCGAAAAGCGCGTGGACAAGGTTCTCGTCGTTTCTGCGCCGGAAGAGGTGCAACGCCAACGCGTCCTCGATCGGCCGGGCATGACGCCGGAAAAGCTCGAAGCAATCCTGGCCCGCCAAATGCCCGACGCCGAAAAGAGAAGGCGGGCGGATTTCGTTGTCGACACGCGTTACGATTTTGCTATCACGCGCGCCGCAGTCAACAAGATCATCGCGGCGCTGATCGCTGAGGCGTGAGCCCTCGTTCGTTGAAAAGGGGATACTGACAATCCGGACTTGCCCCACGCGCTGGTTTCATGGAACGTGGGCAAAAAAGGTGAGTCGATGCGCGAGATCATTTTCGATACGGAAACAACCGGCCTTGACCGGCTGGAGGACCGCGTCATCGAAATTGGCGGCGTCGAACTGATCAACCGGTTTCCGACGGGCCGTACGTTCCACGTCTTTATCAATCCTGAAGGCAAGGCTGTTCACGCCGATGCGCTGGCGGTTCATGGCATCAGTAACGACAAGCTGCTCGACAAGCCGCTCTTTGCCGGCATCCTGCATGACTTCCTGGATTTCATCGACGGCGCCAAGCTGATCGCGCATAACGCGATGTTCGACATCGGCTTTATCAATACCGAGCTCAATCGGCTTGGTCATCCGCCGATCCATACGGACCGGGTCGTTGATACGCTGGCGCTCGCCCGCCGCAAGCATCCGATGGGCCCAAACTCGCTTGATGCGCTCTGCCGGCGCTACGGCATCGACAACAGCCACCGCACCATGCACGGCGCGCTTCTCGATTCGCAACTGCTCGCCGAGGTCTATATCGAACTTATCGGCGGCAAACAGGCGGCGCTCGGTTTGACCATCGCCGAACACGGTGACAGCGGCCGCACGGGCGGCGAGTCTCGCGTGATCCTGATTTCACCGCGCCCAGTGCCGCTGAAGCCGCGCCTGACCGAGGCTGAAATATCCGCCCATGCACAACTCGTCGCAAAGATCGGCGAAAAGGCCATCTGGAACGAACGCGCCGTCGTTCACCAATAAAAAACCCGGGACCACCAGCCCGGGTTTTCTCAAATCAAACGTATTCGGCTCAACTGACCTTGGCCTTGGCCTGTTCCTCGGCCATGCGCTGCTGAAACATCTGCGCGAAATCGATCGGATCGATCATCAGTGGCGGGAAACCGCCGTTGCGGGTGGCTTCTGCAATGATCTGGCGCGCGAACGGGAAGAGAAGGCGCGGACATTCGATGAAGAGCAGCGGCAGCAAATGTTCCTGCGGGAAACCAACGAGACGGAAGACGCCGCCATAGACGAGTTCGGCATTGAAGAGGACTTCCTTGCCTTCGCCGGCCTTGGCCGAAAGTGTCAGAACGACATCAAAGTCATTCTCGGCAATCGGATTGGCATTGACGTTCACGTTGATGCTGATCCCGGGTGCCTTGTCGCGCGGACGCAGCGAAAGCGGAGCGCCCGGGCTCTCGAAAGAAAGGTCTTTTACATATTGAGCCAGAATGTTCAGCGTCTGCTGCGGGCTCGTACCATTCCCATTGGTCACTTCGTTGCCGTTTTCGGCATTCTCGTCAGGCTTTTGAGCCATTGTCTGGAAACCTTCTTTTGTTGCGTCCGCTTCGGCGGTTATCGATTTGGATGTGGCTCGCTAGCATGTGTGCCTTAGCGAGGCAAGCCGCGACCTCTAATCCTATAGTTCCAGCAGCCTAGGCCCAGAGCCGTAAAACTCTCTGCCTCAAGGTTTGGGGTTCCACGGCGAATCGGGGTCTGGCTTCCTTGAAAAGTCCTCCGGATTAAGATCGATCACCCTGTCCCTCCGACCCGGCGGATCCGAACGCGGCGACCGGCGCATACCGGGCTTGACGACGACGATGCGGTCCTTGACCAGCCGCCAGCCGACATCCCGCACTGCCGGAATGAACAGAAGTAGGCCAATGATATCGGTAATGAACCCGGGAACGATCAGGAGGAAGGCCGCGACGATCAACATGACACCGTGAACGAGTTCGCGCCCCGGCGTGCGACCGGCTGCCGTCTCGGACCGAATACGCTGGATCAGACCGAAGCCCTGTACACGCAGAAGGAAGACGCCGAGAAAGATCGACAGTATCACCAGGCCCAGCGTCGCTAGCACGCCGATCTTGCTGCCGACGATGACAAATCCGGCAATCTCCAGGAACGGCAGGGCGAGCAGGAGCAGGGGGACGAAAAGCGATCGCAAAACTAATTTACCTTTCACAGGACATATGGGGATATTATCCATTCCCCGCGTCGATTTCATGCCTATATAGGCAAGCAAGATGAGCATTTGTATGATTGCCATTGGCAATCTATATGAATTTGGTATTTCGGCAGAAGATCGAAGACCCTAACGAACGCTGGGATGAGTGGCAGGCGACATGGAATATCTGGACTTTGGAACGATTTTCTTCTTCGTGGCGGCGGTGGTGATCTTCCTCCAGCTGCGCAAGGTCCTTGGCCGGCGGACCGGCAACGAGCGCCCTCCGTTCAATCCCTATACCCGAACAGCCGAGGTCGATGACAAGTCCAAGCCGAGCGACAACGTTGTTTCGCTGCCGCGTCGCGGCGAAGTGAAGGAAAGCAGCTTCGAAAAGGTCGATGCTGTTGCCAAGCCGGGTACGCCGCTCAATGACGGATTGCGGGCGATTCAGAATGCCGATCCGACATTCGAGCCGGCAAAATTCCTCGACGGGTCGAAGATGGCCTATGAAATGATCGTCATGTCCTTTGCCGATGGCGATCGCAAGACGCTGAAGTCGCTCCTGTCACGCGAAGTGTTTGACGGTTTCGTCGCTGCAATAGCCGATCGGGAGTCGCGCGGCGAAAAGGTTCAGTCGTCCTTCGTTGGCATCAACAAGGCTGATATTATCGGCGCCGAGATGAAGGGCACGGAATCGCACGTGACTGTGCGCATTGTCAGCGAACTGATCTCCGCAACGCTCGACAAGAACGGTACGGTCATCGACGGCGACAAGGAAGCCGTTGCCGAGGTCAAGGATGTCTGGACGTTCGCCCGTGACACGCGTTCGAAGGACCCCAACTGGAAGCTCGTGGCGACCGAAGCGGAAGATTAATCAGCAATTGAGATAAAGCCATGCTGTCGCCCCTGTTCAAGCCGGTGGATTTTGCAGATTGCCCCGGTTGGCAAGACGATCACCACCTTCCCGCTTTCGAAGCCTTCCGGCGCTCCGCGCAGCATGTACTGGAAAAGCCCTATAAGAGCGGCTCCCTAGGCATCAGTTTTGAAGTGCTAGCGCCGATTTTTGCTGATTCACGTGAAACATCGGTGGAGACCGACGCGGCAGCGCGGCAGTTCTTCGAGCGCTGGTTCAGGCCGGCCGTTGTCCGGCCGGCGGATGCCGAGGATGGATTTGTAACGGGCTTCTACGAGCCAGAGGTAGTGGCTTCGCCCGTCCGCACCGATCGGTTCACTGTCCCTTTTCTCGGCCGCCCGGCCGATCTCGTCGATGTCGATAACGGCAATCGACCGCAAGACTTCGATCCCTATTTCGCCTTTGCGCGAAAAACGCCCGAAGGTTTGACCGAATACTTCGACCGACCGGCAATCGAGAGGGGGGCGCTTTCCGACCAGGGTCTCGAGATCGCCTTTGTCGAAAGCCCGGTTGACGCATTCTTCATTCACGTCCAGGGCGCGGCTCGCCTCAACATGACCGATGGCCGCCTCCTGCGGATCACCTATGCTGCGAAAACCGGGCACAGGTTTACCGGTATCGGCAGGATTCTTCTCGAAAGCGGAGAAGTTCCGGCTGAAAAAATGTCGATGCAGGCTATCCGCGCCTGGCTGGCGGCAAATCCGGACAAGGCCCAGGCGCTTATGTGGAACAACCGTTCCTACATCTTTTTCCGCGAAGCCGATGTCGAAGATGAAACGCTTGGACCTGTCGCGGCAGCGAAAGTGCCGTTGACCAACGGCCGCTCGCTTGCCGTTGACCGCTTGCTGCATACATTTGGCACGCCGTTCTATATCCATGCGCCGGACTTGAAGGCATTTGGCGGGGACGGCTTTTCCCGTTTGATGATTGCGCAGGACACCGGCTCGGCAATTGTCGGCCCGGCGCGGGGCGATCTTTTTGCCGGATCGGGCGACGCGGCCGGCGAAATCGCCGGCGGCATCCGCAACCGTGCCGATTTTTATGCGCTGGTACCCCGTTCGCTGCTGGCCGCGGCGCGATGAGGAAGCGGCCGCAGGATGGATTCGCCACGCTTGAAGACCGGATCCTCTGGGAGACGGTGGCAAAGACCGCGCGGCCGTTGAAGGGCAAGACCAAGCCACTCTTTCTCAGCGACGATCCAGAGAAGGAAGCCAAGGTCCATCCGTCCGCGCCGGAGAATACAAAGCTGACAGCCATCGGCCCTGCTGCTCCAAAAGCCCCGCCGCCGCATCGTCTGCATCCGATCGACCGTCCGACGCACAAGAAGATCGCGCGCGGGCGCGTCGACATAGAGGCGAGGATCGATCTCCATGGCCTGACGCAAAGCGAGGCACATGGGCTGCTGCTCGGATTTCTGCAAAGGGCGCATTTGCGCAAGCTGCGCTACGTGCTGGTCATTACCGGTAAGGGTTCTTCATTCGGAAGCGACGGCGTGCTGAAGCAGGCTGTGCCACTATGGTTTGCGACGCCGTCGTTCCGCCCGCTGGTCAACGGCTATGAGGACGCGGCCCGAAACCATGGCGGCAGCGGCGCAATCTATGTGCGCATGCGCCGCCTGAGCGATGCGCCATGACGCCGTTCGGGAAAAAACTTCGCGATCTCCGGGGCGAGCGGGGAATCTCCCAAAAGGAAATGGCGAAGGCGATCGGCGTCTCGGCTGCTTACCTTTCGGCACTCGAGCACGGCAATCGTGGCCAACCGACCTGGGACAAGCTGCAGCGCATCATCCAGTACTTCAACATCATCTGGGACGAGGCGGAGGAATTGCAGCGGCTCGCGATGATTTCGGACCCGCGCGTCACCATCGATACCGGCGGTCTTTCGCCGGCAGCGACAGAGCTTGCCAACCTGCTGGCGATCACCATTGCCGATATGGATGATGCGACCGCCCGCGAACTGATCGAGCGATTGAAAACCGTGCCGAAACGCTGAACCCGTAGTCTAGAACAATGCCCGCAGCTGATCGATTTTCTCGTTCACCAGCCAGCCATAATAATTTTCGGCCGGAAACTCAGGCGCCTGGCCATTGGCGATACGCGCGGCGTTGGCGTCGGCTAGCGCGCGCGCGCGTGCATCGGCACCGCCTGTATTGTACAGCGTCGCGGTGACGCCGGGATTCTTGGAAATGTCGAAATCGGCAACGCGGCGGTAGACTTCGATGGAGTGCTTCAGCGTCGCCGCCATGTAGGGCAACGTCAGATCGGGATCCATGATGGTCTTGTAGACCTCGGCCGCGTGGTCGGCATCGAGCTTGGGCAGGCCCGAATACCGATTGACCATATCGGTCATCTGCAATGCGACCAGCGGGCTAAGCTGACCGAGGCCGAAACTCTGGCCGGCATAGAAGGGCTGAAAGAACACAGTGCTGAAACGGTTGTCGGGGAAGCGCTTGCCGCCTACCGTCTTGCCGCGAAAATCATGGTCCCAAACGTCCTCCCGGCAGGTCCAAAAACGTAAGCTGTCCTTGAACTGCGCGCATTCCGAAAATTGCGGGCGCTTGACGAAAGTCCCGATGGTCTCGCCTTGATAGTCGAATGCGAGGCCCTGCTGCACGTAGGAAATCGCCTTGACGTAGTAGGTTTGCAGGCGGTCATAGGCGTCGACATTATAGGTGTGCTCGCCGATCAATGCGCCGGCAATGTGAACCGGATCGATGCCATAGGTCCGGGCAACGCTGGCGATCTTCGAGCGCAGTTTGGAGTCCGTTTTCAGCAGATTGTAGATCTTCTGGTACTTGGCTTCGTAGGTGGTGTTGAGATCGCGGGTGCGTTTTGCCGACGCAGCCGGAACGCCAGGCTGGCTGGCATTGCGATTTCCTTCCGGAACGACTGTCACGGCTGTCGCCGTCGGCACGGCCGCAAAAAGCGCGAGCGCAAGGCTCATCGTGAGGCAGATCAGGTGGTTTCTCATAGCGGTCCAGAATTCCGTCGGGCGTTCCAAATAGCCTCTTGCTCACGCGAAAGCCAGAAAAACCTCATCGTCAGCGCCCCGCTCAAAAGAAAAATGCCTCCCCGGCTGGCAGGGAGGCATTGATTCGCATTGCAAAATGCGCCGCTGTCGCACTTGCAGGAAACTAGAGAATGAAGCGCGAAAGATCGCTATTCTTGGCAAGGTCGCCGACGGTCTCGCGGACATATTTGGCGTCGATCGTGTGTTCGGTCCCGGCTTTGTCCGGAGCCGAGAACGAAATCTCGTCAAGAACCCGCTCCATGACGGTTTGCAGCCGCCGCGCCCCGATGTTCTCCACGGTAGAATTGAGGTCCACCGCGATATCGGCAAGCGCGTCGATGGCATCGTCCGTGATGTTGAGCGTCACGCCTTCCGTTTCCATCAATGCGATATACTGCTTCAGGAGGCTAGCCTCCGGCTCGGTCAGGATCTGGCGCATGTCATCGCGCGAAAGCGCGCTGAGCTCGACCCGGATCGGCAGACGTCCCTGCAATTCCGGCAAGAGATCCGAGGGCTTTGCGACATGGAAAGCGCCCGAGGCGATGAACAGGATGTGGTCGGTCTTGATCGGCCCATACTTGGTCGCAACAGTCGTGCCCTCGACGAGCGGCAGCAGGTCGCGCTGCACCCCTTCCCGGGAAACGCCGGCTCCGACGCCGCCGTCGCGCGCGGCGATCTTGTCGATCTCGTCGAGGAAGACGATGCCGTCATCCTCAGCCGAACGCATGGCTTCCTTGGTGATCTGTTCCTGGTCGAGCAGTTTGTCCGACTCGTCATTGATCAGAACGCCGTAGGAATCCTTGACCGTGGTCTTCACTGTCTTGGTGCGACCGCCCATGGCCTTGCCGAGCATGTCGCTGAGATTGAGCACGCCGATATTGGCGCCGGGCATACCCGGCAATTCAAAATTCGGCATGCCTGAGCCGGTTTCCGCGACCTCGACCTCGATTTCCTTGTCATCGATCAGGCCGTCGCGAAGTTTCTTGCGGAAGGAGTCGCGCGTTGCCGGGCTGGCCGTCTTGCCAACAAGGGCATCGAGGACACGCTCTTCGGCGTTGACGTGAGCGCGAGCCTTCACTTCTTCGCGCTTCTTTTCGCGGACAAGGCCGATTGCGACCTCGACGAGATCACGGATGATCTGTTCGACGTCGCGGCCGACATAGCCGACTTCGGTAAATTTCGTGGCCTCGACCTTGATGAACGGTGCGCCGGCGAGCTTGGCAAGGCGGCGCGAGATTTCGGTTTTGCCGACGCCTGTCGGTCCGATCATCAGGATGTTCTTGGGCATGACTTCTTCGCGCATCTGGCCCTCGAGCTGCTGGCGGCGCCAACGGTTACGCAGGGCGATGGCAACGGCGCGTTTTGCGTCCTTCTGGCCGATGATGTAGCGATCGAGCTCAGAGACGATTTCACGGGGAGAAAATGTTGTCATTGTAATCTCGTTTCATCTGAAGAAAGTTCAGGATTGTCGCGCGCCATCATGAGGGCGGGACCATAGATGGTTGTGCGGGTGTCGAAAGCGATAAAGCCTGCTTTCTTGTAAGCTTTGACCGCGTGGGCGTTGGCCGGATCGGGATCGACGATCACCCGGGGCACGCCCTCTTCGAACAGGAGCGATACGAATTCGTCGAGGAGCCTCGGCCCGTGGCCCTGTCCGATCAGGTCGGGCTCGCCGATGAACTGGTCGAGACCGAGCGTTCCCGTCGGCTGATCCTGATAGGGATGATCGTCCTCCAGATGCGGATCATAGGTCTGCAGATAGCCGATCGCTTCGTCGCCAAGCATGATGATGAAGGGTTCCACCGAAACGCTGTCCATGCTTTCCATGATCAAGGCCATTTCTTCATCGGGGCTCTTGCCCCACCACTTCGCCACATGCGGTTCCGCCAGCCACTCCATGATCATGTTGAGGTGGCGCGGCTCAACCGGAATGAAGCGGTAGTGATAGTGTGGCTCATTCGGCATCGAGACTCTCGAGGGTTACGCTCGTATTGGTGAAAACGCAGATATCCGCGGCGATCTGCATGGCTTTGCGGGCAATTTCCTCCGCGCCAAGGTCGGTGTCGGCAAGTGCGCGCGCTGCCGCGAGGGCGTAATTGCCGCCTGACCCGATCGCCATGACGCCGAATTCCGGCTCCAGCACATCGCCTGTTCCTGTGAGAGCGAGCGTAACCGATTTGTCGGCGACAAGCATCATCGCCTCAAGGCGGCGCAGATAGCGGTCGGTTCGCCAGTCCTTGGCGAGCTCGACGCAGGCGCGCATCAGCTGGTCGGGATATTGTTCAAGCTTGCTTTCGAGCCGTTCGAGCAGGGTAAAGGCGTCTGCGGTGGCGCCGGCAAATCCGGCGATGACATTGCCCTTGCCGATGCGGCGCACCTTGCGTGCATTGCCCTTCATGACCGTGTTGCCGAGGCTGACTTGTCCGTCACCGGCAATGACGACCTTGCCGTTCTTGCGAACCGTAACGATGGTCGTGCCATACATGGTGGAGGGATTGTGTTCTTGCATTGGGTTCTCCTTCAAGCAGGTCCGATTATGCTCCAATTGGCAGCAGATCGAACCCCTTCTGTGCCACTTATGTATGACGCGGCCGCCGAAATGCAAATGCTGCCGGAATCTGCGCCATCAAAGCATTTGGAGATTCGCCGCCCATGTTCTAGAAGGCCACAATTGAAAGCCAGCTTGCGGATCCATGTGGCGGGAAAACAGTAGATGAGCAGCCCTAACAAACGCACGGCAAAGATCGAGCGGACCACCAAGGAAACCTCGATTGCCGTATCGGTTAATCTGGACGGTACCGGCACGTTCAACGTGGCAACGGGCGTCGGTTTCTTTGATCACATGCTGGAACAGCTCTCGCGCCATTCTCTGATCGACATGGACATCAAGGCGAATGGCGATCTTCACATCGACGATCACCACACCGTGGAGGATACGGGCATTGCCATCGGCCAGGCGATCGCCAAGGCTCTCGGCGACCGGCGCGGGATCAATCGTTATGCCTCGCTCGACCTTGCAATGGATGAGACGCTGACCAGAGCGGCGCTTGACGTTTCGGGCAGGCCGTTCCTCGTGTGGCAAGTCGAGTTCTCGGCACCGAAAATCGGCACATTCGATACTGAGCTTGTTCGCGAGTTCTTCCAGGCCCTGTCGCAGAATGCCGGCATCACCTTGCACGTAACGAACCTTTACGGTGCCAACAACCATCATATTGCCGAAACCTGTTTCAAGGCGGTGGCACGAACGTTACGTAACGCCATCGAAACCGATCCCAGGCAGAAGGACGCGATCCCTTCCACCAAGGGTACGCTCAACGGCTAGCGGAGGTTTGGGTCATGGCGAGCTTCCTGGTATTGACACCGCGACCAGACAATGGCGGGCGCAATGAGGACAAGACCGTCTTCATCCGCGACGGCTTTGCGTTTCTCGCGCTCCTTCTGCCTTTTGTGTGGCTGCTCTTTCACAGAT
Source organism: Phyllobacterium sp. UNC302MFCol5.2 (assembly GCF_000686005.1). Classification (NCBI taxonomy): domain Bacteria; kingdom Pseudomonadati; phylum Pseudomonadota; class Alphaproteobacteria; order Hyphomicrobiales; family Phyllobacteriaceae; genus Phyllobacterium; species Phyllobacterium sp. UNC302MFCol5.2. Next base: position 1,374,726 of record NZ_JMLL01000010.1, on the reverse strand, counting down.
TATGGTTCGAGGCGGCCATGGTGCTTGCGGCCGGTGTCGCGATTTCGGCGGTCGGCAGCTATACGGGCCACGATGGAGCTGCCGGGCTGATCGGATTTCTGGTATCGCTGCTTGTTGGGCTGGAGGCGAACCATTGGCGCGCGGCCGCTCTTGAGCGGAGCGGCTTCGAACTTGCCGGCGTCGTCGATGCGCACAACGCAAGCGACGCCGAAACGATCTGGTTTCTCGGAACAGAGCGTTTCCGTCCGGTGCTCCCGGCTAAAAATCCCGTCCCGACCCCCGATACGCCGGGTTTCGCGGCGACGCCGCGTCCGGCACCGCTCGGCGGAATGGTCGGGCTCGTCAGCCATCGCGGAGAGAATTGAGCATGCGCGTTGCCATCATCGACTATGGCTCCGGCAATCTCCGCTCGGCCACGAAGGCATTCGAGCGGGCATCGCGCGAAGCCGGAATAGGTGCGGAGATCGAACTCACAGCCGATGCTGATCGGGTGCTGGGCGCCGACCGCATCGTCCTGCCGGGCGTAGGGGCCTATGCCGATTGTCTCAAAGGTCTTGATGCGGTTCCCGGAATGGTCGAGGCGATCCATGAGGTCGTGATGGAGAAGGCGCGGCCGTTCCTTGGCATTTGCGTCGGCATGCAGCTCATGTCGTCGCGCGGGCTGGAGAAGACGATCTCCGTCGGGTTCGACTGGATCAAGGGTGATGTCCGCGAAATGGTCCCTTCCGATCCGGCGCTGAAAATCCCGCAAATTGGCTGGAACACCATCCGCCTGACGCGTCCGCATCCGCTCTTCGACGGAATCAGGACGGGACCGGAAGGCCTTCACGCCTATTTCGTGCATTCCTATTTTCTCGATGCGGAGCTTGAAAACGACGTGATCGCCGTTACCGACTACGGCGGCAGTGTGACGGCCGCTGTTGCCAACGACAATATGGCGGGGACGCAGTTTCATCCGGAAAAGAGCCAGGCGCTCGGCCTGGCTCTCATCGCCAACTTTCTGAGGTGGAACCCGTGATACTGTTTCCGGCAATCGATCTCAAAGACGGGCAATGCGTGCGCTTGAGGCTCGGCGATATGGAGCAGGCGACCGTTTACAATACGGACCCGGCGGCGCAGGCGAAGGAATTCGAGGACCAGGGCTTCGAGTGGTTGCACGTGGTTGACCTCAACGGCGCCTTTGCTGGCCAGTCCGTCAACGGCGCGGCGGTCGAATCCATCCTCAAGGCGACCAAAAATCCTGTCCAGCTCGGCGGCGGCATCCGCACGATCGCGCACATCGAGTCGTGGCTGGCAAAGGGCCTTGCGCGTGTCATCCTCGGTACCGTCGCCGTTCGCGATCCCGCACTGGTTATCGAAGCCTGTAAAACGTTCCCCGGCAAGATTGCTGTCGGCATCGATGCCAAGGGTGGCAAGGTTGCGGTCGAAGGTTGGGCGGAAGCATCCACGCTTGGCGTGATTGAACTTGCGCAGAAGTTCGAAGGAGCGGGCGTTGCCGCAATCATCTACACGGATATCGATCGCGACGGCGTTCTTGCCGGCATCAATTGGGAATCGACGCTGCAACTGGCCGAAGCAGTGTCCATACCAGTCATTGCTTCGGGCGGCCTTGCCTCGATCGCCGATATCTTGCGCATGACCAAGCCCGATGCGGCACGGCTCGAAGGCGCGATTTCCGGGCGCGCACTTTATGACGGCCGCATTGATCCGGAGGAAGCGCTGACGGTGCTTCGGCAAGCACGGGAGCGCGCTGCATGACCCTTAAAGCCCGGGTTATTCCCTGCCTCGACGTCAAGGACGGACGCGTGGTCAAGGGCGTCAATTTTGTCGATCTGATCGACGCCGGCGATCCGGTGGAGGCAGCCAAGGCCTATGACGCGGCGGGCGCCGACGAGCTTTGCTTTCTCGATATCACCGCTTCGTCGGACAATCGCGAGACGATTTTCGATGTGGTGGCTCGCACGGCCGAGCAGTGCTTCATGCCGCTGACGGTGGGCGGCGGCGTGCGTACCGTTGCCGACATCCGCAAGCTGCTGCTTGCCGGGGCCGACAAGGTTTCGATCAACACAGCCGCTGTCAAGAATCCCGAATTCATTGCCGAGGCGGCTGATAAGTTCGGCAATCAATGCATCGTCGTTGCCATCGACGCAAAGAAGGTATCAGGCGAGGGCGAGGCGGACCGCTGGGAAATCTTCACCCACGGCGGCAGAAATGCCACGGGCATTGATGCAGTGGACTTTGCCCGCAGAGTCGTCGATCTCGGCGCCGGCGAAATTCTGTTGACCTCGATGGATCGGGATGGCTCGAAGATCGGCTACGACATTCCCGTAACGCGCGCTATTGCCGATGCGGTCAAGGTTCCCGTCATCGCATCGGGAGGGGTCGGCAATCTCGACCATATGGTCGAAGGCATACGCGAAGGTCATGCCTCCGCCGTTCTTGCAGCATCCATTTTCCACTTCGGCACGTATTCGATTGGCGAAGCCAAGGCCCACATGGCGGCAGCGGGAATTCCGGTGCGCCTTGATCCCATCCGCTGAGTTGGAGACGACCATGAGCTCATTTACCCTTAGTGACCTCGAACGCATCGTCGCAGAGCGTGCGGCCTCCGCCGACGCCGGATCCTATACGGCAAGCCTCTATGCCAAGGGCATAGGCAAGGCCAGCCAGAAGCTTGGTGAAGAGGCGGTAGAAACCGTGATTGCGGCCGTCACCGGCGATGCCAAGGGGATTGTTTCGGAGAGTGCTGATTTGCTCTATCATCTTGTCGTTGTTCTTGGAATCTCGGGCATCAAGCTTGAAGACGTGCTTGCCGAACTCGAACGGCGGACGGCGCAAACCGGACTTGAGGAAAAAGCCGCGCGCGGGCAGGGTTGATCGTGTTCCGGTCTTCGACGAGCGAACGGCAGAGGGAAGGGGAAGTCATGGACCAATTGGCACCCAGCGAGTTTTCGCCTTACCGCTTCTACAGTGCGGAGCGATGGGCGGAGTTTCGTGCCGATACGCCCATGACGCTGACCTACGACGAGATCAAACGGTTGCGTTCGCTGAACGACCCGATCGATCTCGATGAAGTTACGCGCATCTACCTGTCGCTTTCACGCTTGCTGTCGGCCCATGTCGAGGCGAGCCAGCTTCTGTTCTACCAGCGTCGCCGGTTTCTCAACACCAGCGAATCCTTCAAGACCCCGTTTATTATCGGCATTGCGGGATCGGTCGCGGTTGGCAAATCCACGACGGCACGCGTGTTGAAGGAATTGCTGGCGCGTTGGCCGTCGAGCCCGAAAGTCGATCTCGTCACAACCGACGGCTTTCTCTATCCAAACGAGGTGCTTCGCGCCAAAGGCCTGATGGAACGCAAGGGTTTTCCCGAAAGCTACGATGTCGGCATGGTCCTGCGCTTTCTCTCGTCGATCAAGGCGGGCCAGCGCAACGTCAACGCGCCGCTCTATTCGCATTTGACCTACGACGTCCTGCCCGGGCAATTTCAGACCGTCGATGCACCCGACATCCTGATTTTTGAAGGCATCAACGTTCTGCAGGTTCGCGACCTGCCGGAGGATGGAAAAATGGTGCCGTTCGTCTCCGATTTCTTCGATTTCTCTATCTATATCGATGCCGACGAAGAGCAGATCCACAAGTGGTACATAAGCCGTTTCATGCGGCTGCGCGAGACTGCATTCCGCGATCCGACGTCGTTCTTCCATCGTTACTCCACGATCTCAGAAGACGCGGCGCGCGCCATCGGCGAAAGCCTCTGGGCCAACATCAACCTCAAGAACCTGCGCGAGAACATACTGCCGACACGGCCCCGTGCCGATCTTATCCTGCGCAAGGGCGACAATCACTTGATCGAGGAAGTTGCGCTCAGGAAGCTGTAACCCGGCGAAGCGTGAGGTTGATGCGGCCCGTGCCCTTGAGCAGCATCGACGTTCCGGGATAAATCCGGTCGACACCATGATAGGCGAGGCGACCCTCGCCGCCGAGCACAATGACATCACCGCTCGATAAACGCAGCGACTGCGTCTTATCGGTTCGTTTTGTGCCGCCGAAGCGGAACTGGCAGGCATCGCCAAGCGAAACCGAAACGACGGGCGCGTTGAGATTTTGCTCATCGCGATCCTGGTGCTGTCCCATCTTGGCGGTGTTCGCATAGAAATTCACCAGACAGGCTTCGGGCGGCATCGGGAATTCCGAGATATGATGCCAGAGCTGTTGCAGGCGCTCGGGAATAGGTGGCCAAGGTTCCCCAGTAATCGGATGCACAGGCTGGTAGCGATAGCCGCGCTCCTTGTCCGTCACCCAGCCGAGCGCGCCGCAATTGGTCATGCGCACGCTCATCTCCTTGCCGGTTTTCGGCATTGCCGGCACATAAAGCGGCGCCTGTGCAACCACCGCCCTGATATCCTCAACCAATGCGGCCTGCGCCGCCTGATCAAAATAATCGGGATAATAGCGAATTCCAGGTGCCAGCAGGATCATCGTTTTGAATGCAAAGCTTGCCGGCCCGGCAGGACCGGGCCGTGCCTAATGAAAGGGGCTATTTGAGTTCAGGAATGCGCAGCACCTGGCCCGGATAAATCTTGTCCGGATGGGTGAGCATCGGCTTGTTGGCCTCGAAAATAAGCGTGTTTTTGGCGCCCTTGCCCTTGCCATACTGGGCTTCGGCGATCTTCCAGAGATTGTCGCCCTTCTTGACCGTATAGAACACCGGGGCCTTTTCAATCGATCCGGTCGGCGCATTGTCGATCTTGAGCTCGTCGGTTTCGACCTTGGAGATGCCAAGGGAATTGCCAACGGCGATAATCGCCTTTTCGAGAATTTCCTGGTTGGTCACATTGCCCTTGAGAACGGCCTTGTCGCCCTGAACCACGACCTCGACATTTTCGGTCCCGAGCTCGTGGGAGTCGAGCTCCTTCTTCAGGTCTTCGGCCTTTGGCTCGTCGTCGCCGATACCGATCTTCTTGCCTACGGATTTAACGAAATCAAACAGTCCCATAACTGGCTCCTGATAATTGTTCAAACCGACATATGCAGTTGTGGCATTCCGTGAAGGACTTGAAAAGGCTAGAAAATCACCCGAGCAGATTATAGCGCCGCGTATTGGCGACCAGGACTCTAGTCGCCGGATACCCTGCCACGCATCTTCTTTACGTCGGAGCGGCCGGATTTCGCCTTGAGGCGACGCTCGATCGAACCTTTCGTCGGTCTGGTCTTCTTGCGCGGCGGTGGCGGCGGCTCGGCCGCCTTGGCGATCAGCGCGATCATCCGCTCGCGCGCATCTTCCCGGTTGCGCTCCTGCGTGCGGAAGCGGCTCGCCTCGATGAGGATATCGCCGTCCTTCGTCGCGCGCTGACCGGCAAACTTGACGAGCCGTGCGAAGACTTCGTCGGGCAGGCCCGCATTCGCCGCAAGAAAGCGCAGCTGTACGGCGGTCGAAACTTTGTTGACATTCTGGCCGCCTGGTCCAGCCGAGCGAATGAAGCTCTCCTCCAGATCGCTTTCATCGATCCAGATCCGGTTGGTGATTTTGATCCGGGTGCGGCTCTCTTCCATGCCAGATTGGTAACCCAATCTTTGATTCGCGCAAAGCTGCATGAAATGCAAAGAGCCCCGCCGCGGGCGGGGCTCTTAACAATTGTCTGGCCTATTCTGCGGCGACCGGCATATGCGGCGCGGCAGCCCTGATATCGCTATCCACGTGGCTTTCGAATTTGCCGAAGTTGCGAACGAACATATCGACAAGTTTCATCGCCTGAGCATCATAAGCTGCCTTGTCAGCCCAGGTCGAGCGCGGATCGAGGATCGACTGGTCGACGCCGGGCACGGAAACAGGCACGTCGAAGCCAAAGTTCGGATCCGTGCGGAACTCGACGTTCTTCAAGGAACCATCGAGCGCTGCCGAGAGGAGCGCCCGCGTCGCCTTGATCGGCATGCGTTTGCCCGTACCGTAGGCGCCGCCAGTCCAGCCGGTATTGACCAGCCAACAATCGACGCCGTGCTCGGCGATGAGTTCGCGCAGCAGGTTGCCGTATTCCGAAGGATGCCGCGGCATGAACGGCGCGCCGAAGCAGGTGGAGAAGGTAGCCTCCGGCTCGGTAACTCCACGCTCCGTGCCCGCGACTTTGGCGGTATAGCCGGAGAGGAAGTGGTACATCGCCTGCGGCGGCGTCAGTTTTGCGATGGGCGGCATGACGCCGAACGCATCGGCGGTCAGCATGATGATGTTCTTCGGATGGCTCGCCTTGCCTGTCTTCGATGCATTCGGAATGAAGTCGAGTGGATAGGCGCAGCGTGTGTTCTCGGTCAGCGAACCGTCATTAAAGTCGGGCTGACGGCTTGCGTCCAGAACGACGTTCTCGAGAACGGTGCCGAAACGCTGCGTCGTCGCGTAGATCTCGGGCTCCGCTTCGGCGGACAGACGGATCGTCTTGGCATAGCAGCCACCTTCGAAGTTGAAGACGCCGTGCTCGCCCCAGCCATGTTCGTCGTCGCCGATCAGCGTGCGCGAAGGATCAGCCGACAGCGTGGTCTTACCGGTGCCGGAGAGGCCGAAGAATACGGCGGTATCGCCATCAGGACCCTCATTGGCCGAACAGTGCATCGGCATCACGCCCTTGGCGGGGAGAATATAGTTCAATGCCGTGAAGACGGATTTCTTCATCTCCCCCGCATAGGCCGAACCGCCGATGAGAACGATGAGACGATTGAGGTCGACAGCGATGACCGTTTCCGTCCGCGTGCCATGGCGCGCGGGATCGGCACGGAATGACGGCAGGTCGATGATCGTCATTTGCGGCACGAAGCTCGCGAGCTTGTCGCGATCGGGACGGATCAACAGATTGCGGATGAACAGGGAATGCCAGGCAAACTCGGTGATGACGCGGGTGTTGAGCTTGTAGTCGTCATCGGCGCCGCCGACGAGATCCTGAACGAAGAGTTCCTTGCCTTTCGCCTGCGCCATGAAGTCGGCATAGAGCAATTCGAATTTTTCCGGTGAAATCGGAGCGTTGTTGTCCCACCAGACATGTGCTTCGGTGGAACCGTCGCGCACGACGAACTTGTCCTTCGGCGAGCGTCCCGTGTGCTGACCGGTCCGGGCGACCAATGCACCCTGGGCGGTTAGCTGTGCTTCGCCGCGGCGTACGACTTCTTCATAAAGTTCAGCTGCTTCGAGGTTGTAATAAACCGCCGAAAGTTCCTTCAAGCCTGAGTTGCCGAGCGCGATTGACGCGTTGTGGATACCGGTTTCTCTAGTCATGTGTCCGCCGTTGTTAGGGTCAATAGATGCATTCGCCGCATTCTTGCATCATCATACAAGAACGCGGCTACGTCTCGTCAAAAGCAGAAAAATTGAATAGTTTCAAATATTTAATCGATTTAAAGAATTTAAATATTTTTAAATCGGTTTAAGTAAGGGGAAATTTCCGTGCTCTTCCCTTTACGTAAGACAGGCCCGGACCGGTCCGGGTGACACCGCCGCGGATCTGTGCCACATTTTGTACCTAATTTGTACTGCACAAGCTGTGCAGACCAATGGCATAAGGAAGGCAGCGCATGAGGGAAGTCCCCGCAATGCAAACAATAGCGCTCGTCGATGACGACCGCAACATTCTGACGTCCGTTTCGATTGCGCTCGAATCGGAAGGCTATCGCGTCGAAACCTATACGGATGGCGCCTCCGCGCTCGACGGCCTGATGGCGCGCCCGCCCAACCTTGCCATTTTCGACATCAAGATGCCCCGCATGGACGGTATGGAGTTGCTACGCCGCCTGCGCCAGAAGTCCGACCTGCCGGTCATCTTCCTCACCTCCAAGGATGACGAGATCGATGAGTTGTTCGGCCTCAAGATGGGTGCGGACGACTTTATCACCAAACCGTTCTCGCAGCGCCTGCTCGTCGAGCGGGTCAAAGCCGTGCTGCGCCGCGTCGCCGCGCGTGATGGCACGGTCAAGCCCGGTAGCCCGCAAGCGAAATCGCTCGAGCGCGGCCAGTTGGTCATGGACCAGGAACGCCACACATGCACATGGATGGGCGAGCCGGTGACGCTGACGGTTACCGAGTTCCTGATTCTGCATTCGCTGGCGCAGCGCCCCGGCGTGGTCAAGAGCCGCGATGCGCTCATGGATGCCGCCTATGACGAGCAGGTCTATGTCGACGATCGCACCATCGACAGCCACATCAAGCGCCTGCGCAAGAAGTTCAAGGTCGTCGACGACGATTTCGACATGATCGAAACACTTTACGGCGTGGGCTACCGTTTTCGCGAAACCTGATAGAATAGCCGCGGTATAGGTTAATTGATGGATGGGCTTGAGCGGGCCCTTTGCTTTCACAGGCGTGTGATCCGCTGTAAAACAAGGTTGTCTCGTGGCGCTATGAATGCCATGAGACGCCGCGATCAAGGTTCTTTGAGGAATAAATGGTAGCCGGGCTGCAAAGCGGCAATATTACGCGCAAGAGCGCCGTCATGCGCCGGAAGCGCTCGCTTGCTTTGCGTCGCTTCTTCAAGCCGCTTAACCGCGTCTTCGGCAACTATCTTTTCTCGAGCCTCACGCGACGCATCCTCTTCCTCAACCTCGCCGGCCTCGCCGTTCTCTTGTCCGGCATCATGTATCTTAACCAGTTTCGCGACGGTTTGATCGACGCCCGCGTCGAAAGCCTGATGACGCAGGGTGAGATCATTGCAGGCGCCATTGCCTCATCAGCGACCGTCGATACCAATTCGATCGCCATAGATCCGGAAAAGCTGCTTGAACTCCAGGCCGGCCAAAGCATCACGCCATCGCCGGACGTTCTCGACAATCTCGATTTCCCGATCAATCCGGAACGCGTTGCCCCAGTTCTTCGCCGCCTCATCTCGCCGACGCGGACCCGCGCCCGCATCTACGACCGCGACTCGAACCTGCTTCTCGATTCCCGCCACCTTTATTCGCGCGGACAGGTGCTGCGTTATGAATTGCCACCCATCGATGGGGAAGAGCCGAGTTTCTTCGAGCGTTTGACCAATCGCATGACGAGGCTGCTGCGCCGCAGCGACCTGCCGATCTACCAGGAGCAGCCGGGCGGCAATGGTTCGTCCTATCCGGAAATCGTCAAGGCGCTGACGGGTTCGCCGGCAACTGTCGTGCGTATGACCGAGAAGGGCGAGCAGATCGTTTCCGTCGCCGTTCCTATCCAGCGTTTCCGTGCTGTTCTCGGTGTTCTGCTGCTTTCCACCGAAGGCGGCGACATTGACAAGATCGTCCAGGGCGAACGTTACGCGATCATCCGCGTCTTCACGGTTGCGGCCCTGGTCATGGCGATCCTTTCCCTGTTTCTGGCATCCACCATCGCCAATCCGTTGCGGCGTCTCGCCGCCGCGGCCGATCGCGTGCGCCATGGCGTGAAGAACCGCGAAGAGATTCCGGATTTTTCCGAACGCCAGGATGAGATTGGCCATCTATCGACGTCCATCCGCGACATGACCAACGCGCTCTATGCCCGGATCGAGTCGATCGAAAGCTTTGCGGCCGATGTCAGCCATGAACTGAAGAACCCCCTTACTTCGCTGCGCAGCGCCGTCGAAACCTTGCCGCTTGCGAAGAACGACGAGTCGCGCAAACGCCTGATGGATGTCATCCAGCACGATGTTAAGCGCCTTGACCGCCTGATCACCGATATCTCCGACGCCTCCCGTCTCGATGCTGAACTGGCCCGCGAAGATTCCGAGCATGTCGACCTCAAGATGCTTCTCGGCAATCTCGTGACAGCGGCCCGCGAAGTCCGCCGCAACAAGAAAGACACGCGCATCGAGCTGGTCGTCGGCAAGCTTCCAAACAACCGCAAGGGCTTCTATGTCGTCGGCCACGATCTTCGTCTTGGCCAGGTCGTCTCCAACCTCATCGAGAATGCACGCTCCTTCGTCCCGATCGAAGGGGGCGTCATTACCGTTTCGCTGCAGCATATGGGTGATCGCATCCGCATTCTCGTCGAGGACAATGGCCCGGGCATCCGTGTAGAGCAGATAGATCGCATTTTCGAGCGCTTCTACACCGACCGGCCTGCCGGGGAGGCCTTTGGCCAGAATTCCGGTCTCGGGCTTTCGATCAGCCGCCAGATCATTGAGGCGCATGGCGGGACGCTCAATGCCGAAAACATTCCAGATCCCAAGGATCCGGAGAATTATCTCGGCGCCCGCTTTACCGCCATTCTGCCAGTTGAGGCTTGATGGCGCGCATGCCGGAAGAACTGATCCATGCAACGGCCCTCATCGTCGCCGACCGCGGCGTCCTGATCGTCGGGCCGTCCGGTGCCGGGAAATCGTCAATAGCGCGGGCACTCATTGAGCGTACCAACGCCAGGGGCATGTTCGCAGCGCTGGTCAGTGATGATCAATGCCAATTACACCCATCTTCGGGACGTCTCATCTGTTCGGCCCCGGCATCGCTGCGGGGCGGAATCGAGGTGCGTGGGTCGGGGCTTCACGCGGTCGATCATGAAGGCACTGCCGTCATTCATCTTATTGTCGAACTCGTCGATAAAGCAGAGGCAGTTCGATTTGCTTGTGAGGAGACGACACAACTTCAAGGCGTCGCAATTCAGCGCCTCCGCCTACCGGAAGGCGAGGTGGAATCCGCTTCCAGAGCCATCGAGGCGTGGCTTTTCGAGCCCCAATGGAAAAAATTAACGAGCTAATCCAGATGGTTGCCCTTTTGCACTGCGATAAAATGACTATGCGTCTTGGTGGCGCCATTTTTCCACTTGCCTTCGCGATTCGTCCTGCCAGAATGCGACACCTGCCAAACGGGGCATTCAATGCGCGGAAAAAAGCCCAAGCTGAAGGGCGCGGCGCGACAGGAGCAGTTTCAGAATGATCGGACTCGTGCTTGTGACGCACGGAAGACTGGCCGAAGAATTTCATCATGCTGTTGAGCATGTGGTCGGCCAGCAGGAATATTTGGAAACCGTATCGATCGGTGCGGATGATGATATGGAACAGCGTCGCCGGGATATCGTCGATGCAGTTGCCCGCGCCGACAATGGTTCGGGTGTTATTATCCTGACGGACATGTTTGGCGGGACGCCTTCCAATCTCGCCATATCCGTGATGGAATCGGGCAAGATCGAAGTGATTGCGGGCGTAAACCTGCCGATGCTTATCAAGCTCTCCAGCGTTCGCCTGACCAATGACATGGCGGCGTCGTTGCGCGAAGGCCAGGACGCCGGTCGAAAATATATTAACGTGGCCAGCCAGGTGCTGACAGCCAAATAGAGGTCATGAATGCGCCTGACTGCAGAAACGACCGGTACGTTCAATCCGGACAACGCGCTTGTGGAGTCATTCGAAATCATCAATCGCCGCGGCTTGCACGCGCGCGCTTCCGCCAAGTTCGTTCAACTTGTCGATGGTTTCGATGCGCATGTCCGGGTCGAGAAAGATGGCATGACAGTCGGCGGAACATCGATCATGGGCCTGATGATGCTCGCCGCTTCGCCCGGTTGCTGCATAAAAGTTAGCGCATCCGGTGTGCAGGCGCGCGAGGTGATGCAAGCGCTTGGTTCGCTGATCGCCGACAAATTCGGCGAAGAAGCTTGAGCGCCGATTTTTAAGATCGCTCAAATTGGATATGCACGCATAAGGATTTCTTTATGTCCCATTGTGCGGCGCGCCCTAATCTGCTAGTCAACTCCATCTCCGGCCACGCTGTTCAAGCGCGCGGCCATACGGAATTTGCGAAAAATGGAGTTGGCACAGATGGCCGAGAAGCAGGATTATATCGTCAAGGACCTTGAGCTCGCCTCGTGGGGCCGCAAGGAAATCGAGATCGCCGAGACAGAAATGCCGGGCCTGATGGCGAGCCGCGAGGAATTTGGCCCGTTGCAGCCGCTGAAGGGCGCCCGGATCACCGGTTCGCTGCATATGACGATCCAGACCGCGGTTCTCATTGAAACCTTGCAGGCGCTCGGGGCCGGGGTGCGCTGGGCCTCGTGCAACATCTTCTCGACGCAGGATCACGCTGCAGCTGCAATTGCAGCCACCGGCACGCCGGTCTTTGCGGTCAAGGGCGAAACCCTTGAGGAATATTGGACCTACACGGACCAGATTTTCCAGTGGCCGGACGGTCAGCCGTCGAATATGATCCTCGACGATGGCGGCGATGCCACCATGTATATCCTTATCGGCGCCCGCGCCGAAGCTGGCGAGGACGTTCTATCCAATCCCGGCAGCGAGGAAGAGGAAATCCTGTTTGCGCAGATCAAGAAGCGCATGAAGGAAACACCTGGCTTCTTCACCAAGCAACGCGAAGCCACCAAGGGCGTCACGGAAGAGACGACGACGGGCGTCAACCGTCTTTATCAGCTGCAGAAGAAGGGCTTGCTTCCCTTCCCGGCGATCAATGTCAATGACAGCGTCACCAAGTCGAAGTTCGACAACAAGTATGGCTGCAAGGAATCGCTGGTCGACGGTATCCGTCGCGCCACCGACGTGATGATGGCCGGCAAGGTTGCCGTCGTTTGTGGCTACGGCGACGTCGGCAAGGGCTCTGCCCAATCGCTCAACGGCGCCGGCGCACGCGTCAAGGTAACGGAAGTCGACCCGATCTGCGCGCTGCAGGCTGCCATGGACGGTTTCGAAGTCGTGACCCTCGAGGACGCAGCGCCGACCGCTGACATCGTGATCACCACGACCGGCAACAAGGACGTCATCACGCTCGATACCATGCGCAAGATGAAGGACATGGTCATCGTCGGCAATATCGGGCACTTCGACAATGAGATTCAGGTCGCAGCGCTGCGCAATCTCAAATGGACCAACATCAAGCCGCAGGTCGACATGATCGAATTCCCGGATGGCAAGCGCATGCTGCTTCTGTCGGAAGGACGCCTGCTCAATCTCGGTAACGCGACCGGCCATCCGAGCTTCGTCATGTCTGCTTCCTTCACCAACCAGGTGCTGGCGCAAATCGAGCTCTACAGCCGTGGCGAGAAGTACAAGAACGAAGTCTATGTTCTGCCCAAGCACCTCGACGAAAAAGTCGCGCGCCTGCATCTCGACAAGCTCGGAGCGAAATTGTCGGTTCTTTCCGAAGAACAGGCCGCCTATATCGGTGTAACGCCGAAGGGTCCGTTCAAGTCGGACCACTACAGATATTAATTCTCGTTAGTAACGACACAAGATATGGACGCCGGGGGATTGACAAATCCTCCGGCCTTCTTTTTTACCGCCAGTTCTTCCCGTCGATTCGCTCAAGGTTTATTCTAGTGATTCGGGATAGCGCTGTTCCCGGTGGGCCAAGCGATTGAAAAATCGAAGGGAAGGAGCAGCGGGCATTCGCCAGACGGGGTAGCGACGGTTGATATGAAGATTGAAAGCGGTGTTCGCAGGAGACATCCGGCACGGGCATTTCCGGTGCTGAAGGAACTGCGGATCTTGGCGTGCCGCGCCTGCTCCTCTCTCGCAATTCTTTCGGCGTTTTCATTTCCGGCCCGCGCCGAGGATGCTTTTGGCAAGATCAGCACGCCTTTTGGGGTGGAGGTCGGCACGTTCGAGGTCATCCAGTTCGCCATGTTCCTTGGCGCCATGGGGGCCGCCTTGCTCTCGGCAGGCTGGCTGATCCGTGAACGCAGCCGCATTGCCAATGAGAACCGCCAGTTGCGCGACAAGGTCGCCGATCTCAATGTCACGGTGCAGCGCAATGAGGCCATGCTGAATCTGAAGGATCAGCGCATCATCGTCTGGGAAGGTGGATCGAGCACACCCAACCTGATCGGCAATCTTCCGCCGGAGATCGGCGTGCCGGAGACCCGCTCGCTCTTCCTTGCCTTCGGTCGCTGGTTGCGCGTGGATTCGGTTACCTTGCTCGATCGCTCCATCGCCGCTTTGCGCGAAAAGGCACGCCCCTTCGATATCACCGTCGAAACGACAAAGGGGGCACCGCTGGAAATCCAGGGCCGTACCTCGGGCGGATATGCCATTGTTCGCTTCATCAATCTTGGCGAAGCAAGGGCCGAGCAAGCGCTGCTCAAGACCGAGAATTACCAGTTGAGCGAAGCGATCGGCACCCTGCGGGGATTGCTCGAATCGGTCGACATGCCGGCATGGAGCCGCGATGCCGATGGGCGGCTCAACTGGGCCAATCCTGCTTACGCCAAGGCAGTCGACGCGCGAGAACCGCGCGCCGCCGTCAGTGAGGCGCGTGAATTGTTCGGCGCACAGGCACGCGAACGCATGGAACGGGAAAAGGCCGCGTCGCGGCGCTTCAACGAACAGCTTTCGACAGTGGTAGGTGGAGACCGGCGCGTCTTCCGTGTGACCGACGTTGCCGGCACGACCGGCTCGGCCGGTGTCGCCGTTGATATCAGCGAAGTCGAGCTTATCCGCGAAGAATACAAGCAAACCGTCCTCAATCATTCCGACACGCTGGACCAGTTGAACTCGGCCGTCGCGATGTTCGATGCCAACCGCAAATTGCAATTCTTCAACCAGGCCTTTGCCAAGGTCTGGGGACTTGAAACGGCGTTTCTAGAAAGCCACCCCGACAATTCCATGCTGCTTGACAGGTTCCGCAGTGACGGCATTTTGCCGGAGCAGCCGGATTGGCGTCGTTGGAAGGAACAGGTTCTTTCGGCTTATCATTCGGTGGAACCACAGGAACACCTCTGGTACCTGACGGATGGCCGCACGCTGCGGGTCATCGTCAATCCGCAGCCGAAGGGCGGTGTCACCTGGGTCTTCGAGAATCTCACGGAAAAGCTCGAACTCCAGAGCCGGTACAACACGCTGATCAAGGTGCAGGGCCAGACGCTCGATCACCTGGCCGAGGGTGTTGCCGTATTTGGATCAGACGGCAAGATCCGCCTTTTCAATCCTGCTTTTGCGTCGCTCTGGTCGCTGAAAAAGGAACAGATCGCGGAAGGCATGCATATTTCGGCTGTCCGGCGGCTGTGCGAACCGGTTTCGGATGCGGCGCAATGGGAAGCCTTCGTGACGACCGTCACCGGCTTTGATGATGAGCGGCAGTCGCTCTCCGGCCATATAGAGCTCAGCACCGGCAAGATATTGTCCTACGCGACGGCCCCTCTGCCGAACGGTCAGACCATGCTGACGTTCGTCAATGTGACCGACTCGGTGCAGGTTGAGCGAGCCCTGAAGGAGAAGAACGAAGCGCTCGAACGTACGGACGAATTGAAGAACGACTTCGTACAGCACGTCTCTTACGAGTTGCGCTCACCGCTGACCAATATCATCGGCTTCACCGAACTCCTGCAGACGCCCATGACGGGGCCGTTGAACGAGAAGCAACGCGATTATCTCGACCATATAGGAACTTCGTCGTCGGTCCTTTTGACGATCGTCAATGATATTCTAGATCTGGCCACCGTCGATGCGGGGATCATGGAACTTGATATCAGCGATGTTTCCGTCGCGGACGCGATCACGACCGCGTCGGAAAAAGTCGCCGACCGACTGAAGGAACACAATATCCTTCTCGACATCCGTATCACGCCAGGAGCGGGCTCTTTCCGGGCCGACGCCAGCCGGGTCAAGCAAGTGCTGGCAAATCTCCTGAGCAATGCCGCCAACTATGCGCCGGAAGGCAGCACCGTAATCCTGTCCTGCTGGCGCGAGCAGGCCGAAATGGTCTTCAGCGTCGAGGATAAGGGGCCGGGCATGCCGGGCTATGTGCTCGACAGCATCTTCAAGCGATTCCAGCCCTATCCGAATGGCGGCCGCAAGCGCGGCGCCGGATTGGGCCTTTCCATCGTCAAGGGTTTCGTCGAACTGCATGGCGGCACAGTCGATATTGAAAGCGCCGCCGGCAAAGGCACGCTGGTGACATGCCGCTTCCCGCTCGAGGCGCGGACCTTCAGCATCGCTGCCGAATAAGGCGTCCATGGCACCGATCATCGTTCAATTGGCAACGACTGAGGATACTGAGCGGTTTGGACAGGATCTTGCCCTGGCGCTGCGCAAGGGAGACCTCGTGGCTCTTTCGGGCGATCTTGGCGCCGGCAAGTCGACGCTCGCCCGCGGGCTCATCCGCACGATTGCAGCGGACAATGATTACGAGGTTCCAAGTCCCACATTTACATTGGTTCAATCCTACCCGGAATTGCGACTGCCGGTCAGCCATGTCGATCTCTATCGCCTCTCCTCGGCCGAGGAAGTCGACGAACTTGGCCTGGAGGAAGCGCTGGAGGATGGCGTCGTGCTGGTCGAGTGGCCGGAGCGGGCCGCAGGCGCTCTGCCGCGCGAGAACCTTCATATCGAGCTGACCCATGTGGGAGAGGGACGAGAGGTCAGGATCGATGGTGACGCGGCGGCACTTGCTCGCGTCGAACGCTCCCTCGCCATTCGCGCTTTCCTTGCCTCGTCGGACTTTGCAAAGGCGGAGCGGCGCTATCTTCTCGGCGACGCCTCGGCGCGCAGCTACGAGACGATTGCCAACGATGGTCAGTCGCCGCTGATCCTGATGAACTCGCCCTACAATCCCGGCGGTCCGATCCTGCGCGACGGCAAGACCTACATGCAGATTGCGCATCTGTCGCAGTCGGTGACCGCCTTCGTCGCGATCGACAAACTGCTTCAAGCAAATGGCTTCTCCGTTCCCGAAATCCATGCCGCCGATCTCGATGCGGGCTTTCTGATCATGGAGAATCTCGGCAACGAGGGCATCCTCGATGCGCAGGGGCTCCCGGTGCTCGGCCGGTATGAGGCGGCGGTGCGCCTGCTGGCCAGATTGCATCAATATTCGTGGCCGCAGGACATCGAAGCCGCTGACGGTTATGCACATCATATCCACCGCTTCGATCGCGACGCGATGATGATCGAGGTCGAGCTCCTGTCGGAGTGGTATGTGCCGCGAATGCGTGGCGCAGCACTCTCGCACGAGTTGAAACAGGATTATGTGGCAGCATGGGACGAAGTCTTTAGCCAACTCAAAGATGCCGAGCTGAGCCTGCTTCTCAGAGACGTGCATTCGCCCAATATTCTGTGGCGCGCCGACCGGAAAGGCATGGACCAGGTAGGGCTGATCGATTTTCAGGATGCGATGATCGGGCCTTCCGCCTATGACGTCGCGTCCCTTGTACTCGATGCGCGGGTGACCATTTCTACGGAACTGCAGGACCATCTGCTCCTGGCATATCTGGCAGAACGACGGGCCGCCGACGCGAAATTCGATGAAGCGAAATTCCGCAAAGCCTTTGCCATCATGGCTGCGCAGCGCAACGCCAAGATACTCGGCATTTTTGTTCGCCTCGACGAGCGCGACGGCAAGCCGGCCTATCTGAAGCATCTACCACGCATTCAGGCGTATTTTATCCGTGCTTTGCAGCACGAGGCTCTGGCGCCGATCAGAAATTGGTGCGAGAAGGCCGGCATACTCGATCCGGAGTTCCATTGATGAAATCTCCTCGCACGGCGATGGTTCTCGCGGCCGGTCTCGGCACGCGCATGGCCCCACTTACGCTCACAACGCCAAAGCCGTTGATTAAGGTAGCCGGCAAACCATTGCTGGATTGGGGCCTTGATGCCTTGCGTGCTGCTGATGTCGAGCGCGCAATCGTCAATGTCCACTATCTCGCAGACCAGATTGAGCAGCATGTCGCGGGGCACAGGCTGCTATCGATTATCGTATCGGACGAGCGGGCTGAACTTCTCGATTCCGCCGGCGGCATCGTCAATGCACTGGATCAGATTGGAAACGATCCGTTTTACGTCATCAACGCCGATACATTCTGGATCGATGGGGCGCGCCCAAATCTTGTCCTGCTCGCGGAAGGGTGGGATGATGATCGGATGGATATTCTTCTCATGATCGCGAACAAGAACCAAGCGACGGGCTATGACGGGCGCGGCGATTTTCATATGGACAAACAGGGGCGGCTCAGTCGTCTTAGGGGGGGCGAAACATCTCCCTATATCTATGCCGGCGCCGCAATCATCCACCCGCGCATCTTCGCCGGCGCGGCGCCAGGAAAGGCGTCGCTCAATCGTTATTTCGACGCAGCAATTGCTGCGGACCGGCTCTATGGCCTGCAGATGGACGGCCTATGGCTGACGGTGGGCACGCCGGCGGCAATCGGCGAGGCGGAAGCGGCCATCGCCGCACCCAAGGTTCATGGTTGAGCGCAGACGGCCGCGGGTATTTTCGATTGCTCCCGGCGTCCCATTCCTGCCGGCGCTGATCGAAGCCATCCAGTCCGGAACATTGATCCCGGGCTATCCCGCCGACCCTGGCGATCCGATGGCGCTGGCGCGGGCAACGATCTACGTTCCGACGCGGCGCGCGGCGCGAACCTTGCGCTCGCTGCTCGTTGAAAAAAGCCCGGTGAAATCGGCGATCCTCCCCGTCATCCGGCCGCTCGGGGATGTGGACGAAGATGCCGCCATGTTCGACATGGGCTCGGAGGCGTTCTTCGACCTTCTGCCGCCCATCAATGCGACGGAGCGGCTCCTGCTTCTGGCGAGCCTGGTAAGGCCTTGGCGCGAGCGCTTGCCCGACCATGTGCGTGCGCTCTTCGGCAATGAGGAAATTGCCATTCCGGCGACAACCGCCGACGCCATATGGCTGGCGCGCGATCTTGCCGGACTGATGGACCAGGTTGAAACCGAGGCGAGCGGCTGGGCGACGCTTGGCAATATCGTGGCTGAGGACCTCCCGAACTGGTGGCAGGTCACGCTCGAATTCCTCGATATCGTCACCGGCGTCTGGCCGCAAATCCTGGAGGAGCGCCGTCGTTCCAATCCCGCTGCGCATCGCAATCGCCTTATCGAACTGGAGGCCGAACGTCTCTTGCGTAGCCCGCCTTCGGGGCCGGTGATCGCGGCCGGTTCGACAGGGTCGATCCCGGCCACCGCCAAGCTGCTTGCGGCGATCGCATCCTTGCCGCAAGGAGCGGTCGTTCTGCCCGGCCTCGATCGCGATCTCGACCCAGCGAGTTGGGATATCCTTACCAAGGTCGACGACAACCCCTCCATGTTTGGCCACCCCCAATACGGCCTGCGCAAACTCCTGGGGGAGCTTGGCATTCTGCGCGATGATGTCGTTCCGCTGGGGACGCCCCAACCCGGAATGCGGGCGCGTGAGCGTCTTGTCAGCGAGGCCATGCGACCCGCCGACACCAGCGAGGCTTGGGCATATCTCGACCGGGCGGGCGGGGCATTTTCCGAAGCCACTGCCGATATCTGTCTGATCGAGGCGGCGAATGAACGCGAAGAAGCGCTCGCTGCCGCATTGGCCCTGCGCGAAGCGATTGAGGATTCGGGTCGTACCGCAGCGCTCGTAACCGCCGATCGGGATCTGGCGCGGCGCGTTTCGACGGAACTCGCCCGCTTCAACATCATCGCCGACGATTCCGGCGGCCATGCACTCCGCGAGACCTTGCCGGCGACGTTGATGCGCCTGGCGCTGGAGACGGTGTTCAACCCTGGCGATCCCGCTGCGCTTTTGGCACTGCTCAAGCATCCGCTGACGCGCATCGGCGGGCAGCGCGGCAAGGTGCGCAAAGTGGCAGAGACCATCGAACTCGTCGCCCTGCGTGGAGGGACCGGACGCGCGACCCTTGCGGACCTTGGAGCCTTCTTCAATCACCGGCTCGCGGAAACGAGCGGCACGCCCTTCGAACCGCTGTGGCTGCGGCACCTGTCAGCGACGGATATCGAGGAGGCACGAGCGATCTGCGATGCGCTGAGCCAGTGCATGGCGCCAATCGTTGACTTGGCAGGTCAATCCGGCGCCGTCGCCTTGCCCGAAATCATCCATGCGAGCGTTACCGCGCTCGAAAATCTTGTCCGCGACGACAATGGCGATATTTCCGCGCTCTACGAGGGGCCGGCGGGCGAGCAATTTGCGGCTTTCTTGCGCAACCTCGTCTCGGCCGATACCGGTCTGGAATTTGCGCCGGCCGAATGGCCCGCCATGGTCGAGGCACTCCTCGCCGGCGAAGTCGTGAAGCCGAAAGTCGGCGCCCATCCACGCCTCTTCATCTGGGGCGCGCTCGAAGCCCGCCTGCAAACCCTCGATACAGTCGTCATTGGCGGTTTGAATGAAGGATCCTGGCCGGGCAAAACGCGCAACGATCCTTTCATGTCGCGGCCGATGAAGTCGATCATCAAGCTCGAACCGCCGGAACGACGGACCGGCCTTGCAGCCCATGATTTCCAGATGGCGATGGGCATGGGTAAGGTCGTCCTTACCCGTTCGCAACGCTCGGCAAATGCACCGACGGTGGCCTCCCGCTGGCTGCAGCGGCTGGATACGGTGCTTGGCAAGGATGCCGGTGCGACCCTGCGGCAGGAAGGCGCCAAGTATCTTGGCTGGGCGCGCGAAATCGATCGCGCCGTCGATGAAGATTTCGTCAAGCGCCCGGAACCGAAACCGCCGCTCGATGCCCGGCCGAGGCATTTCTCGGTGACCGAAATCGAAACCTTGCGGCGTGATCCATATGCGATTTTCGCGCGGCGCATCCTGCGCTTGCGCCCGATCGAGCCTTTGATCCGCGATCCCGACGTTGCCGAACGCGGCTCGCTCTTTCATGACATCCTTGCCGCATTCACTGGCGAAAACATCGATCCGGTTGATGCCGATGCGATGGCAAAGCTCATGGATATTGGGCGGCGGCATTTTGATGCGAGCGCTCTGCCGGAG
This sequence comes from Phyllobacterium sp. UNC302MFCol5.2, assembly GCF_000686005.1. Lineage (NCBI taxonomy): Bacteria > Pseudomonadati > Pseudomonadota > Alphaproteobacteria > Hyphomicrobiales > Phyllobacteriaceae > Phyllobacterium > Phyllobacterium sp. UNC302MFCol5.2. The sequence continues at coordinate 1,354,089 of NZ_JMLL01000010.1, read as the reverse complement.
GAAATCGACGCGGTTTGGTGGCCGCGATTTCAGATGCTGGTACCGGAGTTCATCAATTGGGAGCGCGGGCGCGCGCAACTCATCGCCGAACGGCATGCGGAAATCGCATCCAAAAAGATCGCGGTTGATTCGACCGGCGTTACCTTGTCGGGGCGCGCTGACCGCGTCGATATCCGCCGCGACGGAACCGTCGACATCATCGACTACAAGACCGGTTCGACACCGTCGGTCCGTCAGGCACATGTCCTGCTGGCACCGCAGCTCGCGTTGGAAGCGGCGTTGCTGGCCCGCGGAGGATTTCATGAGATCGGGCGGCGCAATGCAACCGACCTGCTCTATGTCCGGTTGAGACCACGAGGGAAGGTTGTCCCTGAATCGATTCTAGAGACCCGCAACAGCAGGAAATCCGCGCCGGACCTTGGAGAGTTGGCATGGCATCGCCTGAGCGAGCTTTTGAACGCCTACCGCGAGGCAGGTAAAGGCTATCTTTCACGCGCCCTTCCTTTCAAGGAGGGCGATCTGACCGGCGACTATGATCACCTCGCTCGCGTGCTGGAATGGTCGGCCGGCGGCGCCGACGACGAGGGTGAAGGCTCATGAAGAAGCCGCTCGCCATTCCGGTGGAAACCATTCGCGACCAGAACCGCGCCGCCGACCCGAAGGACTCCGTCTGGGTGTCGGCGAATGCCGGTTCGGGCAAGACCCATGTTCTCACCGAACGCGTCATCCGGCTGCTGCTGGATGGGACCGATCCGTCCAAGATCCTCTGCCTGACCTATACGAAGGCAGCGGCGGCGGTCATGCAGAACCGTGTCTTTGCCCGCCTGTCGGAATGGGCGACAATGGATGAGGCAGCGCTCAGCCGCACAATTGAGAAAATCGACGGGGAACGTCCGGGTCCGAAAAGGTTGACGCAGGCACGCCGCCTCTTTGCCCGCGCGCTCGAGACACCGGGCGGGTTGAAAATCCAGACCATCCACGCCTTCTGTGAAGCGATCCTGCATCAGTTTCCGCTCGAAGCGAATGTCGCCGGTCATTTCGAATTGATGGACGATTTGATGCAGGTCGCGCTCGTCGGCGAAGCGCGCCGGCAACTTTTGCAAACCGCCCGGCTCGATCACAATGTCGAGCTTGCAGGCGCCTTCGGGGACGTGCTCGACGCGGCCGGTGAATTCGGCCTGCAGGCGCTGCTCGATGAAGCCATCGTGAAACGGCATGACCTCACGTCATTCATCCGCGAAGTCGGCCACGATGGATTGCGTCGCCAGACCTTCTACGGGCACTTCGGTTTTAGAGGCGATGAGGCGGAAGACGAAATAGTCGCCGAGTTCTGGCCGCTGCCTGAACTCGATGATGGGGTGCTCGGGGAACTTCTCGACATTTCCGAAGGCGCCAGGCGCGCAGTCGACTTTGCGTGGCTGATCCGGTCCGCCGAGCAGGCGAGCCGCACCGAGGAACTGGAGGACTTTCTGCGAGAAGCCTTCTACCTGAAATCCGGGGAGCCGGTCAGCGGCGCCAAGCTCGCGACCCGGGCCGTGGTCGACAGGGTGCCCGACTTCGAGGATCGCTTCGAAAGGGCGGCGGAGCGGGCGCGCGGCGGCCTTGACCGCCTCAAGCAATACAGGCTCATCGGACTGACCCTGTCCGCATTCGTGCTGGTGGACGAACTGCTCGGCCGCTATCAGGAAATGAAGCGGTCTCGCGGACTGCTCGATTTCGACGACCTTATCGTGCGCACAGTCAATCTACTGCAACGCCAGGATGCGGGCCCCTGGGTGCAGTACAAACTCGACAAGGGCATTGATCACATTCTGGTCGACGAGGCGCAGGATACGAGCCCGAACCAGTGGAAAGTTATCCGGCTGCTCAGCGAGGAATTCTTTGCCGGCAAAACAGCGCGTGAGATACGCCGCACTCTGTTTGCGGTGGGTGATGAGAAGCAGTCGATCTATTCGTTCCAGGGGGCCATTCCGGAGGATTTTGCCGCTCACGGCAGGGCAACCGAACGCAATGCCGGTCAGGCGGATCTGAGCTTCGCCAAGGTCAGCCTCAACTTCTCTTTCCGCTCCGCCCCGGACGTGCTCTCGGCTGTAGACAAGGTTTTTGCCCGGGCCGAAGCGCACCGTGGTTTTGGCCGCGATCATGGGTCGACTGTCCACACAGCCATACGCGGCAGCGATCCGGGCGAAGTCGAAATATGGGACGTGCTGACGCCGGACACGACCCCGGAGGTGGAGGACTGGCGCACGCCGGTCGACAGCCTGCGCGCGCCACCCGTGCGGCTCGCCGAGCAGATCGCCAGGACCATCGAACTCTGGCTGAAGAACGGCGAGGTGTTGCCGGGGCAGGGACGCAGGATCGAGGCACGCGATATCATGGTGCTGGTGCGCAAGCGCGACCAGTTCATGCATGCCCTATCGCGCGAACTGAAACGGCGGCACGTGCCGGTCGGCGGGGCAGATCGGCTGAAGCTGACCGACCACATTGCGATCAAGGACCTGATGGCGCTTGGTCGCTTCATGTTGTTGCCCGCCGACGACCTCTCTCTGGCCGCCCTGCTTAAGAGCCCGCTGTTCAAGCTTGGAGACGATGAACTGTTCGTCCTTGCCCATGGCCGCGCCGAAAACGAGACATTATTCCACCGGCTGAACAGCCGTGCCGAGGACGACCTTACGTTCCATGCTATTGCCCAGCGCCTGAAGGAGTGGCGCAGCCGCGCCGATACGCTCAATGTCTTCGAGTTCTACGCTCATATCCTTGGACCAGGCGGTGCGCGGCGCGACCTGCTGGCGCGGCTTGGCCAGGAAGCCGGTGACGTCATCGACGAGTTCCAGAATTATGCGATCGCGACCGAGCGTACCGGGTTGCCGGGCCTGCAGGCCTTTCTTGAAACGTTGGAAGCCGCAACGCCGGAGATCAAGCGCGAATTCGACCAGAGCCGCAACGAAGTAAGGATCATGACCGTCCATGCCTCAAAGGGCCTGGAGGCTGCCGTGGTCTTTCTCGTCGATCCTGGCAGCGCGGCCTCGGCCGGCGGACGAAATCCCAATCTCGTCTCCTTCGATATGCGCGAAGAGGACGGTTGGCAGGGCCAGGGTTTCCTTTTCGTACCGTCGAAATTCCATGCAACAGCATTCACGGGCACATTGCTCGATACCTTGAAGCTGCGCGCTGAAGAGGAGTATCGCCGCCTGCTCTATGTTGGGATGACCCGCGCCGAAGACCGCCTGATCGTCTGCGGCTATCGCGGCATAAGACAGGCCCCCGAGACGTGGCACAATTTGGTTGATGCCGGTCTCGGCGATGCGAGCCTGCCGTTCGATCATCCTGTGGAAGGCGTCAACGCGAGGCGCTATCGCATCACCCAGCCCGACGATCGCGATATTGCGGTTCCCGAAGATCGGCCGGCAGCCACCGAGGTCGCGTTTCCCGCTGCCTTCAGAAAGCCGATGCCGCGCGAACTGGGTCTGCCGCGACCGCTCGCCCCGTCAGGGGTGTCGGTTGTGATCGAGCCGGACGATGAAGCCCCACTGGTCACTGGATCGCCGGTTCTCTCCGGGGATCGCGGCACGTCATCCTTTGCCATCCGCCGCGGCATCGTCATCCACGCTCTGTTGCAGACACTGCCTGATCTCCCCGTTGAACAACGGATGGCAGCGGCGGACCGCTATCTGGCGCGGGCCGCGTTCGACTGGGAACCACAGGAGCTTGACGTGGCGCGGAGGTCGGTATTTGCGATCCTCGACGATGCAAAGTTCGCTGCCGTCTTTGCCGAAGGCTCGCTGGCAGAGGTGGCCGTCATGGGGACATTGCATCTGCGCGGCAAGGACCACGCCGTATCCGGCGTCGTCGACCGACTCGCCGTCGTGGGCGATCGCGTCGTCATCATCGACTACAAGACCAACCGGCCGGCACCTCAAATGCTGGCGAAAGTACCGGAAACCTATGTCGCCCAGCTTGCGCTCTACCGCGAGTTGCTGGCGCCACTTTACCCCGGCAAGACCATCGAAACCGCCTTGCTCTTCACCGAGGGCCCCCACCTCGTCGACATTCCCGAGGCGGCCATGAACGAGGCGCTCGAGCGTCTGCGATAGGCACACACGTAGACCTTTGCACTGAATCGTGACAAGACCTAGCTTGACGAGTGTGGATAGACTCACCACATGATGTGCAACACATTCAACAAACCTACAAGGAAAAGCCTATGGCTACCGTCAAGATCGACACCAGCAATTTTCAGTCCGATGTAATCCAGGCTGGCCAGCCTGTCGTCGTTGATTTTTGGGCGGAGTGGTGCGGCCCCTGCAAGATGATCGCGCCGGCCCTCGAGGAAATCGCTTCGGAGATGGAAGGCAAGGTCACGATCGCCAAGGTCAACATCGATGAGAATCCGGAACTGGCCGCCCAGTTCGGCGTCCGTTCCATCCCGACCCTTCTGATGTTCAAGGATGGCGAACTTGCCGCCAACCTCGTTGGTGCTGCTCCCAAGAGCAAGCTCAGCGACTGGATCAGAAATTCGGCTGCCTGATCAATCCGGACTGCACAATAAAAAACCCGGCCTTATGCCGGGTTTTTTATTGCGGCGGCGTGCCGTTATCCGAGAGCACTTCACCGGCAAGATAGAGCGAGCCGCCGATGAGGATGCGCGGCGCGGGCTCGCTGCAGTCCCAGCTATCTCGCAAGATTTTCAGGGCATTCTCCACCGAATGCACCGGCTCGGCGGAAAGACCCGCTTCATTGGCAGCGATTGCCAGCTCGTCGTGGGGGATGCCGGCGCCGCTAGAGCGGATCGGCACCGTATAGACGTGACGCGCCATGCCGGTGAATGCCTGGAAGTATCCCACCGGGTCCTTGGTATTGATCATGCCCGTAATGAGGAAAAGCGGGCGCTGGCTGCGGTCTTCAAGGGTGGCGATCGCCTCTGCGACCACGAGGCCCGCACCGGGATTGTGCCCGCCGTCGAGCCAGATCTCCGAACCGGGTACGGATAGTTCAACAAGCTTGCCCTTGACGAGGCGCTGCATGCGCGCCGGCCACTCCACGGTGGTCATGGCCCGCTCGACGGCCTGTTCGGGCACTTTAAAGCCGGCGGTCCGCACGGCCTGGATGGCCGCGGCCGCATTGGCCAGTTGATGGCGGCCAAGAAGGTTCGGCAGGGGCAGGTCCATCAGGCCGGTATTGTCCTGATAGATCATGCGGCCGCGCTCTTCGAAGCTCAGGAAATCCTGGCCATAGACGGCATAGGGGCAATCGCGCCGCTCTGCGGTCTCGATCAGGACCATGCGCACGGCTTCTTCGTCCTGCGCGCCAATAACGACGGGGCAACGCGGCTTGATAATGCCCGCCTTCTCGGCTGCAATGAGCTCCACACGATCGCCAAGATAGGGCTGGTGGTCGAGCGAGATCGGCATGATGACGCTGACCGCCGGCTCCGGGATCACATTTGTCGCGTCGAACCTTCCGCCAAGACCGACCTCAAGGACAACGGCGTCCGCCGGGTGCTCGGAAAAAAGCACAAAGGTGACTGCCGTCAAAATTTCAAAAACGGTGATCGCCTGCCCGGCGTTGGCTTCGGCGACGCGTTTCACCGCTTCCGCCAGAACCACATCCTCGACAATCTTGCCGCCGCCCGGTGCACCGAGCCTGTAACGCTCATGCCAGCGCACGAGATGGGGGGAGGTATGCACATGCGCGGTATAGCCCGCAGCCTCGAGCAGTGCGCGAGAGAAGGCTACCGCCGAACCCTTGCCGTTGGTCCCGGCGACATGGATCACCGGCGGGAGTCTCAGATGCGGATTGCCCAACGTGTCGAGCAGGCGTGTGATCCGGCCGAGCGACAGGTCGAAGCCCTTCGGGTGCAAGCCGAGCAGCCGTTCTATTTCCTTTTCAGCATGCGACGACATTGCACATCCGGCTTTAGGTATGGCGCAGCGGCATCAGGAATCGGCCTTGGCCGGAACCGGCAGAGCGGTGGTGGCGAGACCATTCGGCACATCGGTCTCCTCGGCAATTTCCGTCGCCGGCTGGCCCATCATCATCTTGAGGAGCCGGGCAATAGTCGTCTTGAGCTGCGGCCGCGGCACCACCATGTCGACCATGCCGTGGGTTTTCAAATATTCGGCGCGCTGGAAACCTTCCGGCAGTTTCTCGCGGATGGTCTGTTCGATGACGCGCTGCCCGGCAAAGCCGATCAGGGCGCCTGGTTCTGCAATATGGATATCGCCGAGCATGGCATAGGATGCGGAGACGCCGCCGGTCGTCGGATTGGTCAGGACGACGATATAGGGCAGGCCGGCTTCCTTCAGCATTTCCACGGCAACGGTGGTGCGCGGCAGCTGCATCAGCGAAAGAATGCCTTCCTGCATGCGCGCCCCGCCCGATGCGGCAAAGAGCACAAGCGGCTTCTTCTGTGCAATCGCTGTTTCAAAGCCCTTGATGATTGCCTCGCCTGCAGCCATTCCGAGCGAACCGCCCATGAAGCTGAAGTCGTGGATCGTGACGACGATCGGCAGACCCTCAATGGTGCCGAGCGCGTTGATGATTGCGTCGTCCTGCCCGGTCTTGGTGCGATGTTCCTTGAGGCGGTCGATATAGCGCTTCTCATCGCGGAATTTCAAAGGATCGATGGCGACCTTGGGCTGCTCGAGCGTCTCGAAAATCCCGTCATCGAAGAAAAAGCGCAGCCGATCACGCGCCGGAATGCGCATGTGGTGGCCGGAAGACGGCACGACCCACTGGTTCTTTTCGAGATCCGTGTGGAAGACCATCTCTCCGGACTCCGGATCCTTGATCCAGAGATTCTCCGGCATTTCACGGCGGCCAAGCATCGAGTTGATCTTTGGCCGAACGTAATTCGTGATCCAGTTCATGATCGGTCCTGTTCTTCCGTCAAAGGTTCAGGTGATTTAGAGCTTCTACTCGGCCGCCGCAAGGCGTACAGCCCTGACGCCGCTGGACAGGCCCTGCACCATGGTGGCAACTGCCTCGGCAGGATCGGCGACCAGCGAGCCATCGGGACGGATGGTATTGGCAACGGCATTGATGATCGCCGTACCGACGACGACACCGTCGGCGGCGCTGCCGATAACCTTTGCCTGTTCTGCGGTCTTGACGCCGAAACCGACGACGACCGGAAGGTCCGTGTGCTTCTTGATCCGCTCGACGGCGCTCGCAACCTTCGACGTGTCGGGAAGCGCCGAACCGGTGATGCCGGTCATCGATACGTAATAGACGAAGCCGGAGGTGTTCTGCAGCACTTTCGGCAGGCGCTTTTCGTCCGTCGTCGGCGTCGCCAGGCGAATGAAGTTGATCCCGGCCTTGATGGCGGGGATGCACAGCTCTTCATCCATTTCAGGCGGCAGGTCGACAATGATGAGACCATCGATTCCCGCAGCAACGGCATCCTTCAGGAAGCGGTCGACACCATAAATGTAGATGGGATTGTAGTAGCCCATCAGCACGATCGGGGTCGTATCGTCGCTCGCGCGAAACTGCCCGGCAAGCTCCAGGGTCTTGGTCAGGGTCATGCCTTTTTTCAGCGCCCGCAGGCCCGCAGCCTGAATGGCGGGGCCATCAGCCATGGGATCGGAAAAGGGCACGCCGAGTTCGATGATATCGGAACCCGAGACCGGCAACGACTTCATGATCTTGAGCGAGGTGTCGAAATCCGGGTCGCCGCCCATGAAGTAGGTCACGAGCGCCGGACGACCCTCGGCTTTCAGTGCAGCAAATTTCCTGTCGATACGCGTCGTCATGATCAGATGTCCATTCCAAGCAGTTTGCCGACCGTGTGTACGTCCTTGTCGCCGCGGCCGGATAGATTGACGATCATGATCTTGTCCTGCGCCATCTGCGGCGCGATCTTCACCGCGTGCGCGATGGCGTGGGCGGATTCGAGCGCCGGAATAATACCCTCTACGCGTGTGGTCAGCTGGAAGGCGTCGAGCGCCTCATTGTCAAGGATCGGCACGTAGGAAACGCGGCCCGTATCGCGCAGCCAGGAATGCTCCGGTCCGACGCCCGGATAATCGAGGCCGGCCGAAACCGAGTGGCCGTCAAGGATCTGGCCATCCTCATCCTGCAGGAGGTAGGTGCGGTTGCCGTGCAAAACGCCGGGACGGCCTGCGCTCATCGAGGCACAATGTTCGATACCGTCAAGCCCTCGTCCGCCAGCCTCGATGCCGATGATCTCGACGCTCTTGTCGTCGAGGAACGGGTGGAACAGGCCGATTGCGTTGGACCCGCCGCCGACGGCAGCAATGATCGTGTCGGGCAGGCGTCCCTCCTGTTCGAGGATCTGCTCGCGTGCCTCAATGCCGATGACGGACTGGAAGTCGCGAACGAGTTCGGGATAGGGATGGGGACCAGCGGCAGTGCCGATCAGGTAGTAGGTGTCGTCGACATTGGTGACCCAGTCGCGCAGCGCCTCGTTCATGGCATCCTTGAGCGTGCCATGGCCGGAGGAAACCGGCTTCACTTCGGCACCAAGCAGCTTCATGCGGAAGACGTTCGGCTTCTGCCGTTCGACGTCGGTCGCGCCCATATAGACGACGCAGGGGAGCCCGAAGCGGGCCGACACAGTCGCCGAGGCGACGCCATGCTGTCCGGCGCCGGTTTCGGCGATGATGCGGGTCTTGCCCATGCGCTTGGCGAGCAGGATTTGCCCCAGGCAATTGTTGATCTTGTGGCTGCCGGTGTGATTGAGGTCTTCGCGCTTGAAGTAGATCTTGGCGCCGCCATTGCCGCCCTTATCCTTGGCGAGCTGGCGCACGTGCCGGGTCAGGCCCTCGGCATAATAGAGCTTGGACGGGCGGCCGGCATAGTGCGTGGAAAGCGCCTGAAGCTCAGCCTTGAAGGCCGGATCATTCTTGGCGTCGTCATAGGCCTGCTGCAATTCAAGAATGAGCGGCATCAGCGTTTCGGCAACAAAGCGCCCGCCGAAAATGCCGAACATGCCCTCTTCGTCGGGACCTGTCTTGAATGAATTGGGCTCAACCACCTTGTTCACTGCTCCACTCCGTTCCTGGAATAGTCGCCGAAGCGACTGCCCGCCTTAAGCCGCATCGGCGCTTTTGGCAGCGCGCACGGCCCTGAAAAATTCCTTGATAAGCCCGACATCCTTAACGCCGGGCGCCGATTCGACGCCGGATGAAATATCAATGCCGCCCGGCAATGTCTCCTGCATTGCCTGGCCGATATTACCGGCATTCAGCCCGCCGGACAGAATGTAATCGAGCGAGCCGCCAAGCTCACTCAAGACCTGCCAATCGAACGCGACGCCATTGCCACCCGGCAAGGCCGAGCCTGCAGGTGCCTTGGCATCGAACATCAGCCGATCGGCGATGCCGATGTACGGTTCGATCTGCGCAAGGTCGCCGCGCTCGCGCAGCGAGAAGACCTTGATCACCGGGAGGCCATAACGCGCTTTCACCTGCCGCACGCGCGAGACGCTCTCGTGGCCGTGCAACTGCAGCATATCAGGCGCCATTTCCGAAACGATCGCATCGAGCGCGGCATCGTCGGCGTCAACGGTAACGGCAACGGCCTTTGCTCGGCCTGCGGCGGCGCGGCGCAGACGACCGGCCTCGGCAGGGTTAATATTGCGCGGGCTCTTTGCAAAGAAGATGAAGCCGATATGCGTGGCGCCACCGTCGAGGGCAGCGGCAACTGCTTCGTCGGTTTTCAATCCGCATATCTTTATATCAAGGCTCATGACCCGCCACTCGCATGAAAATGCGCCAAAGTCGAGGATTTTGCATCGGACTCTGTCACAGATGGTGGTGATAGCCCTTCGCGACAAGAAATTCGAACGCATCCGCGACGGATACGGGGATGGATTGCGCTGTCTGATAGCCCTTGATGGGGTAAATCCTCATGCGATGCACGTCGCCGACCATCTCGTTGATAAGGCCCTCAAGCGAATAGGCCGTCGTCGGTTGGTCTTCGAAACGGGTAAGTGGTGCGGTCACCAGCGTTGTAACTTCAGGCCATTGTGCATCCGCCGTGGCGCGGACGCGCCGCTGGGTCTGCGGCTTGGTGACCATGATGACCCGCTGGATATGCTCGCCGGCCATTGATCTGGCAAAGCGGATATTCTCGCCGATATTGGTGGCGTGGGGCTCGATGAGAATGGAGACGGCGGGCACGCCAAGATTGACGGCACGGTGCGCAAACGCCTCTGCCTCGCTGCTTTCATAAAGGTTGCCGGTCCAGTTGCCGGATTTGCCAGTAAAGAGAATGCGTGGCGCGAGACCCTGGTGAAACAATGCGGCGCAATGGTCGGCGACGCGCAGATCGTAGCTGCCGAGCCCGATGATCAGGTCCGCCTTGGCGAGCGGATCGTAGATGTGGTGATATTCCCACAGCGTTTTTGCGGCCTGCAAAACCGGCGTTGGAAGTTCCACTGCCATCAGCTGAAATCGATTGCCTGCAATGCGCCGCCATTGCGCTTCAGCCAGGCCTTGCAGCGCTCGGTATCCGGGCAAAGTTCGCCGCACAGCTTCCAGAATCTCGGACCGTGGTTCATTTCCTTAAGGTGGGCGACCTCGTGCGCGACCAGATAATTGATGATCGGCGGCGGTGCCATCATGATGCGCCAGGAAAAGGACAGCGTGCCATCGGAGGTACAGGAGCCCCAGCGGCTTTTCGTATCCTTCAACCGCACCGTTTTTGCGCGTCGGCCGACAGCCGCAGTATGGCGCGCGACGAGCATTTCAAGGTCGCGGCGGGCTTCCCGCTTGAGGAAATCGCCGACGCGGCGGGCAAGATGCGGGCGGTCACCGCAAACGATGAGCAATGGCCCGTCTGGTCCCGGCTCCTGCCGCACCGTGCCGCGCTTGGCGGGTTCGTGAACGATGAGATGCGGCACACCTCGCACCGGTATCTTCACGCCGGGGCGCACCTTGGGCTGGTCGGGCATCTTGGAGATGCGGGTCTCGATCCAACCCTCGTGGCGCGTGAGGAACTTATCGATCTCTCGCGCCGGCATGCCGGGCGGCACGGTCATGCGCAGCCCCTTGCCACCGGCGTCGATCCGCAGCGTCAAGCGTGTAGCGCGAGGGTTCTCCATGACGCGCAGCGGCAGAACGCGCCCGGCCACCTCATAGCTGCGTTCAGCCGTAAGCGTTGCGGACTTTTTCGGTGGGTTCCGAAACAGGGACAGGATCATTCGGCCACTTTAGTTGATTCGAGGGGTGTCGCCAGCCAAAACAGGAGCGGCGCCGGGACATCCCGGCGCCGCCTCATACAGCAACGAACGATTGAAACAGGGTTATTCGCCGTTGCCTTCATTCACATCAGGAACCGATCCCGAAGGCTTCCTGGCGTTGCGATCGGCCATGAAGCGGTCGAATTCTTCCCTGTCCTTGGCGCGGCGCAGTTCCTGCGCATAGGTCTCGAACTCGGCGCGCATCTCTTCGAGCTTGCGGCGTTCCTCGTCGAGGCGCTCCAGTTCCTTCTCGCGCCATTCGTCGAAGGCGACGTTGCCGGTGCCGAACGGACCCCTGCCGAAACGCTGCGAACGGCGATTGCGGCGCCACGCACCGCAAACGTTTTCAGCGGCATTGTTCATTTCGTGTTTGAAACCGCCAAACCGGTTGCCCCAGACAATGTAGGCAAGCATGGCTAAGCCAAGCGGCCAGAACAGCATGAAACCGATAATCATCAGAGCGATGGTCGCCGGGGTCCAGCCTGGCCGGATCAAAGCAGCATTGTTCATCTAAAGCCCTTCCTTACTGAAGAAAGCCCGACCCCGATTGGTCGATCGATTACGACATGGGAAGGAAAATTTGGCTTTTCAAGAAAACGTGACTCCAAATGCGACAAGCCTTTGGAATCAGACCGCTTTCTTTACGTGATCGAGCCAATAGACGAGCAGGCCCGCAACGAGCGCCCAGAAGGCCGCGCCGATTCCCGCGATCGAGATGCCGGATGCCGTGACCGCGAAGGTCACGATTGCTGCAAGGCGCTCCTTTTCTACCTTGAGCGCGAGCGACAGCGCGTTGGTAAATGCACCGATAAGGGCGAGGCCGGCGACGAGCGCGATCAGCGGCGCCGGCAGAACTGCGAAGAGCGCGACGAGGGAGGCGCCGAAGATCGCAAATATCAGATAGGAAAGCGCATAGAACGGTCCCGTCAGCCAACGCTTCTGCGGGTCAGGATGGGCATCGGGACCGGTGCATATGGCGGCCGAGATTGCCGCCATATTGCTGGTGTGCCCACCAAAGGGCGCGCTCAGCAGCGAGACAAGGCCGGTCACCTGCAAAGCCGCGGCCGTCGGCGGCTCGTAACCTGCCGCGCGCAAGACCGCAAAACCCGGCAGGTTCTGCGAAGCCATGGTGACGAGATAAAGCGGCAGGGCAAGGCCGATCATGGCGCGCAGGTCGAACACCGGCATGATCAGCGTCAATGTCGACAGTTCGACCGAGGGGACGCTTGCCACGCGCCCGCTGGCAAAGGCGTATACCACGCCGCCGAAGAGTACCGCGAGGACGGCCATGGCAGGGTTATAAAGCCGGATGATGAAGAACAGCGCCGCCAGCGGCAAAACAAAGAGCGGATCAATCGGTATGGTTCGCGCCGCGCCGATGAGGAAGGCAAAGAGCACGCCGGCAAGCATGCCCGAGGCGATGGAAGCCGGGATCTTCGAGACGAAAGCCGAGACCGGCTTGATCAACCCCGTAAGGATGATGGCAAGGGCGGTAACGATAAAGGCGCCGACGGCCTCGGGCATCGTAAAGCCGATCGACCCGCCGATAAGCGCAAGGCCGGGGGTCGACCATGCACTGATGATCGGCATTTTGTAGCGCCAGCTGAGGTAGCCGGTGGCGAAGAACATGGCGAGACAGACGGCGGTGACCCAGCTTGCGGTCTCGGCCTGTGTCGCGCCCAGCGCCTGCGCCGCCGCGATAATCAGCGCCAGTGTACCGCCAAAACCGACGACCGCAGCAACGACGGCAGAAGCAACCACTGAAAAGCGCATGAGGGTGACCTATTGAACGGGCGGGCGGGACTTTGGATGGGTGATGCGATCGACCATTGAAGACACGGTTCGCGTCAGAAGTTCAAGGTCCTGCGGGCGGGAAAGGCGGTGGTCGCCGTCGCGAACGAGGGTGATCGTCACGTCGTCGACGGGAAGATGATCGACGAGTCGCAACGCATGGCGATAGGGAACGTCGTCGTCCTTCATGCCTTGGAGAATGTGAATGGGGCAGTCGGTCTGGATGACGCCCTTCAATACCTGGTTGGTACGCCCGTCTTCGAGCAGCTTCTTCGTGTAGATATAGGGCTCCGGCGAATACTCCGACGGCTCTTCCATATAGCCAAGCTCGGCGATCTGCCGCCGCTGCTTGTTGGTCAGTTGCGGCTCTACCAGCTCCGAGGTGAAGTCGGGCGCCGGCGCAATAAGAACGAGGCCGGCGACCCGTCCGCCTTCACCGACCTTCTGCAGTTCTTCGATGAGGCGTAGGGCAATCCAGCCGCCCATCGACGAGCCGATTACGATCTGGGGCCCGGAGGTGAACTCGCGGAACACCGCCAGCGTCTGTTCGAGCCAGAGCGAAATCGTGCCGTCGCGGAATTCACCGCGGGATTCGCCATGCCCGGAATAGTCGTGCCGAAGATAGGCAAGGCCGTTGCTTGCAGCCCATTGATCGAGCCATTCGGCCTTGGTGCCGAGCATGTCCGAGCGATAGCCGCCGAGCCAGACGAGACCGGGTTCGCCTCCTCTCCGCCTGCGGTAGGCAATCTCGATCCCATCGACGGTGTGGAACTGGGGTGGGGTAATGTCCATGAGCATGCCTGTCATCTATCGCTATACTGCCTTTTGCCATGTTCGCATCTGGCAATAAAGCCCGCGATATTGCATAAAACTGAAACAATCCTATGTCTGTCATGGATGATTTATCCCGAAAAAAATGGTATTCGCATGGACCCGACGCATAGAAGCATTGCGGCGCTGGTCCGACGGTGCTATTTGCGTTGACCGAAATAATTCAAGGAGACTACTGCCATTCGCCGACCCTTTAGAGCACAGGCGGTCCAGAAAGATGGACCTCGTTCGAACCGCGATATCCGCGTACCTCAGGTACAATTGATCGATGCCGAAGGTGAAAACCACGGTATCGTTACCATTCAGGCAGCACTGGCCATGGCCGATGAGGCCGGACTTGATCTCGTCGAGATCGTCCCCAATGCCGAGCCGCCGGTTTGCAAGATCGTCGATCTGGGCAAGCTGAAGTACCAGGGCCAGAAGAAGGCCGCTGAGGCGCGCAAGAAGCAGAAGACCGTCGAAATCAAAGAAATCAAGATGCGTCCGAACATCGATACGCATGACTATGATGTGAAGATGAAGGCGATCAAGCGGTTCTTCGATGAGGGCGACAAGGTCAAGGTAACACTGCGTTTCCGCGGCCGCGAAATGGCGCACCAGGAACTCGGCATGCGTCTGCTCGACCGGGTGAAGGAAGACACTGTCGAGATTTCCAAGGTCGAGGCGGAGCCAAAGCTTGAAGGCCGCCAGATGATGATGGTGCTCGCACCGCGCTGACAGGCGCTTTCCTCGGATCAAGAGCCGCCTTCGGGCGGCTTTTTCATTTACAATCGGCCTTGATCGATTCAGTTGTTGCGCTTTTTCAGACTTCTGGTAATAAGGCCCCGTTCAAACCGCCCGGCAGGGCATGCCGTGGCGGTTTTGTATGCTTTCAGGCTTTGGTCGGCCTGAAGTGGAAAAGCAGGAGCCGCCGTTTCATGGAAACGACAGGGCTCCTTTAGAAGAATGGAGTAGCAAAATGCCCAAGATGAAGACCAAATCTGCTGCCAAGAAGCGGTTCAAAGTAACCGGGACTGGCAAAGTCAAAGCCGCCGCCGCTGGCAAACGCCATGGCATGATCAAACGTTCGAACAAATTCATCCGTGACGCACGTGGCACAATGGTTCTTTCCGATGCCGATGCGAAGATCGTGAAGAAGTTCTTGCCCAACGGCCTCTAAGCCGGGCGCGTTTTTAGTCCTTAAGACAAGGAGATCATATCATGGCACGTGTAAAACGGGGCGTTACGTCCCACGCCAAGCACAAAAAAGTTCTGAAGCAGGCCGAGGGTTTCCGTGGCCGCCGCAAGAATACGATCCGCACCGCAAAGGCTGCCGTTGACCGTTCGAAGCAATACGCTTATCGCGACCGCAAGAACAAGAAGCGCACGTTCCGCGCGCTCTGGACCCAGCGCATCAATGCCGCCGTGCGCGAGCATGGCCTGACCTACAGCCGTTTCATCGACGGCCTGTCGAAGTCGGGTATCGAAGTCGACCGTAAGGTTCTGTCGGATCTCGCGATCCACGAGCCGGAAGCATTCGGTGCACTCGTCGCTTCTGCCAAGAAGGCGCTTGAGTACCTCAAGAACACCACTCCGAACGCTTTTGAAGGCGCTGTCCACTAAGCCCAGCGCTCCCAAAGCATTTTCGGAAAATTAGACTTGGGAAACCCGCGCTGGCTCGGCTGGCGCGGGTTTTTCGATTTTTGTCATTGACGATCAGACAGGTGATGAACGATGGACGACCTGGTAGAACTGGAAAGCGTGCTTGTCGCGCAGATTGAGGCAGCCAATGACGAAGCGGCCATTGAGGCCGTACGCATTGCTGCACTCGGCAAGAAGGGCTCGATCTCGGAGAAGCTGAAGTCGCTGGGCGCAATGTCGCCGGAAGAGCGCCAGTTCCAGGGCCCGGCCATCAATGGCCTGAAGAACCGGATCACCGAAGCGCTGACGGCCCGCAAGGCCGCCCTCAAGGATGTGGCCATCGCTCTTCGTCTCGAAAAGGAAAAGGTCGACATCACGCTGCCGGTCCGCGCCTCTCCGGTCGAGCGCGGCCGCATCCATCCAATCAGCCAGGTCATCGACGAGATCACGGCAATCTTCGCCGACATGGGCTTCTCCATTGCCGAAGGGCCGGACATCGAGACCGACTATTACAATTTCACAGCGCTGAATTTTCCGGAAGGCCATCCGGCGCGCGAGATGCACGACACCTTCTTCTTCAATCCGGATGCCAACGGCGAACGGCGTGTGTTGCGCACGCATACGAGCCCGGTTCAGGTCCGCACCATGGAGAACCAGAAGCCGCCGATTCGCATCGTTATTCCGGGCAAGACCTATCGCATGGATTCCGACGCGACCCATTCGCCGATGTTCCATCAGGTCGAAGGCCTCGTCATCGACAAGACGGCGAATGTCGCCAACATGAAATGGGTGCTCGAAGAGTTCTGCAAGGCGTTCTTCGAAGTGCCGTCGTTGAAGATGCGCTTCCGTCCATCCTATTTCCCGTTTACCGAGCCATCGCTTGAGGTCGACATCCAGTGCGATCGCTCCGGCAAGGAAGTGAAGTTCGGCGAGGGCAATGACTGGATGGAGATTCTTGGCTGCGGCATGGTGCATCCGAATGTGCTGCGCGCCGGCGGCCTCGATCCCGATGAGTATCAGGGCTTTGCCTGGGGCATGGGCATCGACCGCATTGCCATGTTGAAATACGGCATGCCGGATCTGCGCGCTTTCTTCGATGCGGATGTCCGCTGGCTTTCGCATTACGGCTTCCGTCCGCTCGACATGCCGACCCTGTTTGGGGGCCTCAGCGCGTGAGCGGAGCGCTAAAAACCTGTTTCCGGTGCGAGCGGCTTGGCCTTGTCGAAACGCTCCAACGCTAAAATCTGAAAACGAGTGAAATCATGAAATTCACACTCTCCTGGCTAAAAGACCACCTCGAAACCGATGCGCCGCTCGACAAGATTGTCGAGACCCTGACGATGATCGGGCTCGAAGTGGAATCGCTCGACGACAAGGCGGCCTTGAAGCCCTTTGTCATTGCCAAGGTGCTGACTGCGGCCCGCCATCCCGACGCCGACAAATTGCAGGTTCTGACCGTCGACACGGGCGACGGCAAACCGCTACAGGTTGTCTGCGGCGCACCCAATGCGCGCGCCGGCTTGATCGGCGCGTTTGCGTCGCCCGGCACCTATGTCCCGGGCATTGATATTACACTGTCGGTCGGCAAGATTCGCGGTGTCGAGAGCCATGGCATGATGTGTTCGGAACGCGAATTGCAGATGTCTGACGAGCACAATGGCATTATCGACCTGCCGGAAGACGCACCTGTCGGCACCAGCTTTGCCGCCTATGCCGGGCTTGACGATCCTGTCATCGAGATCAATCTCACGCCCAACCGTCCGGATTGCACCAGTGTCTATGGCATCGCGCGCGACCTGGCTGCCGCCGGGATCGGCAACCTCAGGCAACAGGCGATAGCGCCGGTGAAGGGAACGGGCGAGCCTCAGGTTGGCGTTTCACTCGATCTTGATAGCCACCTTTGCCCGGGTTTCGCCTGGCGCACGGTCAAGGGCGTCAAGAATGGCCATAGCCCGCAATGGCTGCAACAGCGGCTGATTGCCATTGGCCTGCGGCCGATCAATGCGCTTGTCGATATTACCAATTACTTGACCTTCGACCGCGGCCGACCCCTGCACGTGTTCGACGCCGACAAGGTGAAGGGCGATCTTACTGTTCGCCATGCCAGGGCAGGGGAGGAAATCCTCGGCCTCAATGGCAAGGAGTACAAGCTCGGCCCGGACAATGTCGTTATCGCCGATGCGGATGGGGTCGAGTCGATCGGCGGCATCATGGGCGGCGAACATTCCGGCTGCGACGAGAACACCACCAATGTGGTGATTGAATCGGCCCTGTGGGATGCGATGAACATCGCTCGTACCGGCCGCAATCTAGGCATCATCACCGATGCGCGTTACCGCTTCGAGCGCGGTGTCGATCCGGAGTTCATGATTCCGGGGCTGGAACTGGCAACGCAGCTTGTGCTCGATTTCTGCGGCGGAACGCCGTCGGAGGCAAAGGTCGTCGGTTATGAAGGCCCCACGCCGAAGGTGGTCCGCTTCCCGCTATCGGACGTCAAGCGTCTGACCGGCATCGAGGTGCCCGCCGCAACCAGTCTCGACATCCTTTCGCGCCTGGGTTTCGTGCCACAAGGCACGGGCGAGGCTGTGGACGTGATCGTGCCCTCCTGGCGTCCCGATATCGACGGTAAGGCCGATCTCGTCGAGGAGGTCATGCGTATTCACGGCGTCGATCTCATCGAACCGCAAGCGTTGCCGAGCCATGCGACGGTCAACGGCAAGATTCTGACGATCCTGCAGATCCGCACCCGCCACGCCCGCCGGGCATTGGCAACGCGGGGCATGATGGAGGCTGTCACCTGGTCGTTCATTTCCGAAACGGCGGCCAAGGCATTTGGTGGCGGCCAGCCGGAATTGAAGCTCGCCAATCCGATCGCTTCCGATATGTCGGACATGCGCCCCTCCCTGCTGCCCGGCCTGCTTGCTGCCGCCCAGCGCAATGCCGATCGCGGCTTTAGCGATCTTGCCCTGTTCGAGGTTTCTGGAACCTATGAGGGCGACACACCGGAAGCGCAGCGGCGCGTTGCCGCTGGGGTTCGCCGTGGCACCGCCCGTCTCGACGGGTCAGGCCGCCATTGGTCCGGCAATGCCGCGCCCGTTGGCGTTTTCGACGCCAAGGCCGATGCGCTCGCCGTGCTCGAGGCTTGCGGCGCGCCGGTGGACAAGCTGCAGATCGAATCCGGTGCTCCCGGCTGGTACCATCCCGGACGGTCGGGGGTAATCAAGCTTGGTCCCAAAGTGGTTCTCGGCACCTTTGGCGAGTTCCATCCGAAGACGCTGGAAACGCTCGATGTCGGCGGCACGCTCTGTGGCTTCGAGGTTTTCATCGACGCTATCCCGGAGCCGAAGCTGAAGGCGACGCGTACCAAGCCCGCGCTTAACCTATCCGATTTCCAGGCGCTTCGCCGCGACTTTGCGTTCATCGTCGACAAGGGCGTTGAAGCTGGCGCAATCGTCAAGGCCGCTCTCAACGGCGACAAGAAGCTGGTGACAGGCGTTCAGGTCTTCGACGTGTTCGAAGGTGCGTCGCTGGGCGCAGACAAGAAGTCCGTGGCGATCGAGGTGGCGATCCAGCCGCAGGAGCGCACGCTGAACGACGAGGATCTGGAGGCGCTTTCGAAGCGGATTGTCGAGAATGTAGCCAAGCAGACCGGGGGCGTATTGAGGGGATAACCCCCCTCCCCGGACCACGTCGTTTCACTGCTATCGCGGGTCATTTGCGATCCGCCTGGGTCCTCGGGACAAGAGCCCGAGGATAATGGCAGAGTCTATTAGGCGAAGGAGAAGCACAGGCGAACCTTGCCTTACTTCTGAATGACCTTCCAGTTCTTGTAGAATACCGAATTGCTGCCCTTTAGGACGACGCCCATGAAGGCGACGACGGCGGCGAAGAATCCCGGTACGTAGGACGGGCGCAGGATATCGACGAAGAGGCAATAGCGCGTCTGGTCGGTCTGGTTCACTGACTGGTGCATCAGCGTATCATCGAAGATGAAGAGCTTGTCGTCCTTCCAGTAACTGGTGGTGTCGCCGCACCAGATATAGGCCGAGCGGTCATTCATGTCGTTGATATTGTAGAGGACGCGGATCGTTGCGCGCATCGGCCCGAAGTGCTTCGACGTCGAATTCTTCTTGTTGAAGACCGAAACCCCGATCGTCTTCACGAAGTTGTACTTCTCGTAGAACGAAGGCACGTTGGCGAAGCTTGGCTGATCCTTGCCGTACCATTTGAAGAAGAACATGCTGCGCGATTGCTGCTCGGCGCGCTGCTGCAACTGGCCGACGATATTCTCCTTCTGAGTCGCCGTAATCAGGCGCTTCACCTCCGCCTGATAGTCGGAAGGCAGGTCCTGCAGGCGGTAAACGCCCTTGTTGATATAAGGGAGCGAGAGAAGGTCGAGAATGATATTCAGCGGCGAAAGAACCCAGGTGAAAATGCCGTTGCCGAAGAAATACTGCTCGATCACCTGCAAGTTGAGATTCTTGTTGCGCGACAAATCATAGATGCCGCAGATCAGATAGAAGATCACCAGATAGGGTACGAACCAGGCGATAATTGCCAGTACAACCAATCCGATACCCCAGCGCCTAAGCGACTTTTTCGTTGCTTTTTCCATGATGTTCCAGTTGAGCGCCATTATAGATTGGCCAACGGCGCGGCTTGTTGAGACAAATCGATCCTGCGCGATATACAACCGCCGACGCATTTTTAAAAGTAACGAACGGCGGTCAGGTATAGGCACCGGGGGTCGGCAGTCTGTCAAGCCTCTGGAAGGAATGGCAGGGCGCCCGGAAACGCCCTGCGGTTGCAATCAGCCGTTGACGAGGGCGAGAGCCGCCTCGGTATAGCGCTTGCCGGCAACGCGGTTGGGAGAGAGCGCATCACCGATCTTCGCAAGGTCCGCCGTGGACAATTCGATATCAGCCGCGGCGGCATTCTCCTCGAGGTGCTTGATCTTGCGTGCGCCCGGTATCGGTACGATGAAATCACCCTGGTGCAGCACCCAGGCAAGCGCGAGCTGCGCCGGGGTTACACCCTTGTCGCCAGCAAGGCCCTTCAGCGTGGCGATCAGCACCGCATTCGCATCCATGTTCTCGGCCTGGAAGCGCGGCAGTGTCCGCCGCCAGTCATCCGTTCCGAGTTCGTCGGGCTTGCTGATCGTGCCGGTCAGAAGGCCGCGCCCGAGCGGGCTATAGGGAACGAAGCCGATGCCCAACTCCTTGCACACGGCGAGAACCTCGTCCTCGGGATCGCGGCTCCACAGAGAATATTCGCTTTGTACAGCGGCGATGGGATGCACCTTGTGCGCACGGCGGATCGTGGCGGCGCTCGCTTCCGAAAGGCCAAGCGCCTTGACCTTGCCTTGTTTTACGAGGTCGGCCATTGCGCCCACCGTGTCTTCGATCGGGACGTTCGGATCGACGCGGTGCTGGTAGAAGAGATCGATCTGCTCAATGCCAAGGCGTCCGAGCGAGGCCTCCGCGACTGCTTTCACGTGCTCCGGCCGGCTGTCGACGCCGGCCATGCGCGCAGCGCCCACGCCTTCGTCTGAAATCTTGAAGCCGAATTTCGTGGCGATCACCACCTTGTCCCTGCGGTCCTTCAGCGCCTTGCCGACCAGAATCTCATTCTCGAACGGGCCGTAGACCTCGGCCGTATCGAAGAAGGTGACGCCGATATCCACTGCGTGCTGCAGCGTGCGGATTGCATCGGCTTCCTCCTGCCCGCCATAGGCGAAGCTCATGCCCATGCAGCCGAGACCGACGGCCGAGACGTTGAGTTCCGTTCCAAGTTTGCGTTTTTCCATCACTGATCTCCTTGTCTCGTGTGGTGAGTCGAAGATAAGGCCTGTCGGAGTGTTCGATAATTCCTTGTCGGTGGCACAGCTTGTTCGATATGGTAGATCAATGGAACGATCCCGCCTGCCGCAACTTGCCGTTTTCGCCAGCGTCGCCGCTTGCGGCGGTTTTCGCGTTGCCGCCAAGGAACTCGGCATAGCGCCATCCGCAGTAAGCCATGCCATCTCCAGTCTCGAACAGGCCCTGGGCGTCAGGTTGCTGGCTCGCACCACGCGCAGCGTCACCGTCACCGAGGAAGGCGCGCTGCTGTTGAAGCGGCTGCGCCCGGCGCTCGGCGAGATCGACCTCGCGTTCGATGCGGTCAAGGAAGCGAATAATCGCGTTGCCGGCAATCTGCGCCTCAGTGTTCCGCCCTTCGCGGCCCACTGGCTGCTTGCGCCGCGGCTCGCCGCCTTCAGCGCGGCCTATCCCGGTGTCACGCTGGAACTCAGGGTCGAGGAACCGTTCAATGATATCGTCGCCGCCGGACTTGATGCCGGTATGCGCCTTGGCGAAAGCCTCGAGCCCGACATGATCGCCGTACCGCTGAGCGGTCCGATCCATGCCAATATCGTCGGCGCGCCCGCCTACCTCGATGCGCATCCGCTGCCGTTGCATCCCCGCGATCTTGCCGCGCATCGCTGTATCCGCCGTCGCTTTGCAAGCGGTCAGGTCTATCGCTGGGAGTTTGAAAAGGATGGAGAGGAGATCGTCATCGATGTGAACGGCCCATTGATCCTTGGCGATGACGGCCTGGTTATCGCCGCCGCTCTTGGCGGTGCCGGGCTCGCTTTTCTCCTCCAGCATATGGCGCAGGATGCGATTGCCGACGGTCGGCTGCGCCGCGTCCTCGAAGATTGGTGCGCGCCATTTCCGGGCGTCTATCTTTACTATCCGAGCCGCCGGCAAATGCGCCCGGCGCTGCGCGCCTTCATTGATTTCTTTCGCTTTACGACCTAGAGCAGTGCTTCCATTCGCCGAAACAGGAGAAGCCGTCATGTTCCGCTGGGGTGTTTTATCAACTGCCAAGATCGGAGTGACAGCCGTCATTCCGGCAATTTGCGACGCGGAAAACGGTGTACTCGCCGGGATTGCCAGCCGCGATCTTGCCAGGGCGCGCGCGGTTGCCGATCGTTTTGGCGCGCCACATGCATTCGGCTCCTATGAGGATATGCTCGCGTCCAGCGAAATCGACGGCGTTTATATCCCACTGCCGACGTCCCAGCACGTCGAATGGTCGCTGAAAGCCGCCGAGGCCGGCAAGCACGTCCTGTGTGAGAAGCCCATTTCGCTCAATGCCGGTGAAATCGATGCGCTGCTGTCCGCGCGCGACAAGAATGCCGTTTTGATTTCGGAGGCCTTCATGGTCACCTATCATCCGCAATGGCTGAAGGTGCGAGAGCTTGTCGCCGACGGCGCCATCGGTACGCTGCGCCAGGTGCAGGCGGCATTCACCTATTTCAACAAGGACGCCAACAATATGCGCAATCAGGTGTCGCTCGGCGGCGGCGCCCTGCCCGATATCGGCGTCTATCCGACGGTCGCGACCCGATTCGTTACCGGCAAGGAGCCCTTGCGTGTCGCCGCGAGCGTCGAGCGCGATCCCGAATTCGGCACCGATCGCTTCGCGAGCGTCCGGGCGGATTTTGACGGGTTCGAACTCACGTTCTACGTCGCCACGCAACTCGCCGCCCGCCAGTCGATCGTATTCCACGGCGACAAGGGGTTTATCGAGGTCCTGGCGCCGTTCAACACCGGCAAATACGATCATGCCAAGATCACGCTGCATAATGCCAATCATAGCAGCGCGACCGAGTTCAACTTCAGCGATGTGAACCACTACCGTCTGGAGGTCGAGGCCTTCGCCCGCGCCGCCAAGGGTGGGAAGGCCCAAATCTTCACGCTGGAGGATTCGGTGCGCAACCAGAAGCTCATCGATGCGATCTACCGCGCCGATAAGAGCGGGGCCTGGGAAACGGTTTGAGATTTTGGCGACTTTCAATAAAAAACCGGCGGTCTCTCCGCCGGTTTTCATCTTTGCTTGCCGCTTGGGCCCGCGTTCTAATTTTTTGAGGCAACGGTAGTTGCTGGTTGCGCCATGTAGAACGCGTCCAGCTCTTTCTTCATTGGTCCCCGCGCCGCCTCCGTATAGTACGTCATGTGGCCACCCTCGAATAGTTTCACCGGTATGATTTTGTCGAGCTTGGCCTGTTTCAACGTTGACTCGCTACCGAAAAAAGGCGTCGACATGTCGTAGTAGCCATGAAGCACCAGCATCTTCAATTTGGGGTCGTGCGTGAGCGCCTGCGTTATTTCGACCACGCCGCCCGGGCTGCGTTTCATATTAAATTTACAGCCGCAATTTGTGAGGTATTTATCCTCGGCAAAATAATTGAGATATGTCGGCAATCTCGAACTGATGTGGTCGCCGAAAATCGTCTCTTCAAAGAGGTTAACGTCATAGTCATCCGCTTTCAACCGCGTGTCGTAGACCCCGCTGCCGAACCCAGGTACTTTGATGGATATATCGCCGTACTTCGTGAACGCTTCATCTGCCGTCATCGAAGGATCGCCAAAAATATTCCGCAGTTCGGTCAGTGTTGACTCCACCAAAGCAAGTACCTCAGGCGTCTTTGGCTTGTAGGCCAGCGGCTTGCCGCTCTTTCCTCCAGTTCCAGGTTCTTGAACCTTTTCGTTGTACTTCACATATGTAGGCGCGAAGCGTTCCTCGGAGAATTTGCGCAGATAGTCGGCATATTCTTCCAGGGTGCGTTTGCCGCGCCAGCTCTTCGCTGGACCCAGCAAATAATCGACCGTAAAGGCTCTGGTTGGTAAGGTTAGATAGCATCCACCGGACAAATTGAACAGGTCGCATGAACTCCCGTTCAGAAGCGGCGAGTTAAAGACCAGGCCCGTGAGCACCTTTGTCGGTCTGCCGGAAGGATCAGGCTCGTAAAGACTGATGCCAGCGTCTTCCATGAGCGCGCTGGCAAAGGCGATGCGCGAACCGCCCCAGGATTCGCCGTACAGATATTTGGGCGAACTCTGCCGGCTGTTCGTGTTGACGTAGCGTGCTACAAAGTCCCGAACTACAGCTGCGTCCGTGTCGGCGACGTAGAATTCTTCATTCTTGTGCGGCGCGATTGCTTTGGATAGCCCCGTGCCGACAGGGTCGACAAAGACAAGATCCGTATGGTCGAGCAGTGTCTCTGCATTGTCGATAAGCGGAAATTTCAGGTCCTTGGCAAGTTTTGGAATATTGGGCGTGTCTACTTTAAGGCGTTGCGGGGCCCATGAAGCAGTATGCAAATACACAGAGGAAGAACCGGGCCCACCGTTGAAGAAAAAAGTGACGGGACGGTTTTCAGGAGGCAGGTCGTCCCGCGTATAGGACATATAGAAAATCGCCGCCTGCGCGTCTTTCTTGTCTGGGTTTTTGGGGTCCTTCGGCGCAAAGGCGATATAGTGACCGGCCTTGGCGGTAAACCAGACCGTCTTGCCATTGATCGTCATCGAGTGGCGCATCGAGGATGGCGTTTCGTCGACCGGCGCCGTCGCGGTCGCAGGATGGTCCTTTTGATGGAATGCATAGTCCGCCGGAGCAATCAGCGCATAAGCCTCTTCGTCAAGCCCCGCTTCTTTCAGGACGCTTACGGCCTCGTAGGGCTTGCCCGCCTTCATCAATTCTGCGGCCTGCAGCCGGGCGGTGGCGCCGGGATCGACAGTTACGGACGGGGGAACCGGCTGCACTGGTTCGGTGACTTCAGGCACCACCTCTACAGTCGTTTCCGGCGCCACCGCTACCGGTGTTTGCGGCGTCACGGCTTGAGTGGTTTCTGGCAAAGCTGCTGCTTCAAAGGTGCCCGCCGAGGAAACTTCGACGGCGGGCGCCGCACTTGCCGGGGCCGGGTTATGGGAATTGTCGCAGGCAGCGAGGCCTAAAAGTGGAAAAAGGTAAAGTATTTTTAAGTTCATTTGAATTCCCCTATGAATGGGTGAATTCAGCAGATGAAATATGTGATGACAATTCGACCAAAGTCGCGATCTGAATGTTTTTTAGGCAAAAGAGTAAGCTATTTAGGGAAGGTTCTCTGACCTACCAATAGACCGCTGCGGGTGACATGGACTCGCGGGTCGCCGTCCGGCGTATAAAGGCTTGCAGCGCAAGCCTCGCAGTCGGCATCCTTGTCGGCGACAACCGGATGCGTCGCCTGCGTATTGATGAGTGACAGGATCTCAAGGTTGTTGGAGTTCCAGCGTCCCTATTGCTGGCCAATCTGCGGGACTGATCGCGGGCGGGTGCGAATATGCTCCTGCGGCTCAAGCGCCAGTTTGACGAGAATGTCGTCCGGCATCTTTTCGCCGCGCGCCGTAGCTGAACGTTTCGGCGCGCTGCATGCAAACCGGCGGTCGCGCCGCCGGTTTTCATCTTGTTTGCCGCTTAGGCCCAGATTCTAGTTTTGTGAGGCAACGGTCGTTGCTGGTTGCGCCATGTAGAACTCGTCCAGCGCTTTCTTCATCGGTCCCCGCGCCGCCTCCGTATAGTACATCATGTGCCCTCCCTCGAATACTTTCACTGGTACGATTTTGTCGAGCCCGGCATATTTCAATAGCGACTCGGTTTCCAGGAATGTCGTTACTATGTCGTAGTAGCCATGAATGACAAGCATCTTCAATTTGGGATCGAGCTTGAGTGCCTGCGCTATTTCAACGACACCGCCCCTCAAATGATCTTTATAACTGAACATACCGGCACCTTTGATGCCCCTGTCATCGATTGCGCAATCGCAAATATTTGTGAAATATTTATTTTCGTTGAAGTAATTGACGTATGCTGGAAGCATAGTACTGAGGTAATTACCGAAGATCGGCACTTCAAAGAGGTTTACGTCGTAATCGTCGGCTTTGGTTCGCATGTCGTAAAGGCCTCCGCCAAGTCCTGGGACTCTGACGGGTATATCGCCATAGTTCGAGAACGCTTCTTCCACCGTCAGGGAAGGATCGCCGAAAATATTCCGTAGTTCGGTCAATGTTGACTCCGCCAAAGCAAGTACCTCAGGAGTTTTAGGCTGATAAGCAAGCGGCAAGCCGCTCTTTCCTCCAGTTTTCGGTACTTTTTCCTTCTTGTTATACTGCACGAATGTGGGGGCGAAGCGTTCCGCGAAGAACACGCGCAGATAGTCGGCATATTCTTCCAGGGTGCGTTTGCCGCGCCAGCTCTTCGCTGGACCCAGAAAATAATCGACCGCCATGGCTTTGGTGGGCAAGGTCAAATAGCAATCGGGAATATTGAACAATTTGCATTCGTCGCCCGTTAGCGACGGCGAGTGAAAGACGATGCCGGTGAGCAGTTTCGTCGGTCGGCCGGAAAGATCGGGCTCGTAAAGACTGGTACCCGCGTCTTCTATGAGCGCGCCGGCATAGGCGACCCGCGATCCGCCCCAGGATTCCCCGTAAAGGTATTTGGGCGAACTCTGCCGGCTGTTCTTGCTGACATAGCGTGCAACAAAATCGCGAACTATCTCCGCGTCGGGAGTGGGGGCGTAGAATTCTTCTTTCTTGTGCGGAGCTATCGCTTCGGAAAAACCTGTGCCGACGGGGTCAACGAAGACCAGATCGGTCTGGTCGAGCAGCGTATCCGAAGTGTCGATAAGCGGAAATTTCAGGTCCTTCTTAAGTTTCGGAAGATTGGGCGTGTCCATTTTGAAGCGTTTCGGTGCCCACGAAGCAGCATGCAAAAACAGCGCGGGAAACCCTGGTCCACCATTGAAGAAGAAAGTGACGGGGCGGTTTTCAGGAGGCAGGTCATCCCGCGTATAGGACACATAGAAAATCGCAGCTTTCGCGTCTTTCTTGTCAGGATTTTTTGGGTCCTTCGGCGCATAGGCGATATAGTGACCGGCCTTGGCGGTAAACCAGACCGTCTTGCCATTGATCGTCATCGAGTGACGCATCGAGGATGGCGTTTCGTCGACCGGCGCCGTCGCGGTCGCAGGATGGTCCTTTTGGTGGAATGCATAATCCGCCGGTGCAATCAGTGCATAGGCTTCTTCGTCGAGACCCGCTCCCTTCAGAGCTTCCACGGCCTCGTAGGGCCTGCCTGCCTTCATCAATTCTGCGGCCTTCAGCCGAGCGGCGGCGCCTGGGTCGACCGTCACGTCCGGGGGGATCAGCGCCACCGGTGCAGCGGGTTCCGGCGAGACTGCTTCAGTGGTTTCTGGCGGCGCTGCCGGAGGCGATGCCTCAAAGGTTCCAGCCGAGGATACTTCGGCGGGAAGTGCTGCACCTGCCGGGGCCGGGTTATCGGAATTGTCGCAGGCAGCGAGGGCTAAAAGTGGAAAAAGGTAAAGTATTTTTAAGTTCATTTGAATTCCCCTATGAAAAGGCAAATTCAGCAGATGAAAACCGTGGTGACAATTGAACCAAAGTCGCGGTCTGGATGTTTTTTCAGCAAAAGCAGAGTTTATTTTGGGGGGAGGTACCTACCAATAGACCCCGCCGCGGGTCACATGGACTCGCGGTTCGCCGTCCGGCGTATAAAGGCTTGCAGCGCAGGCCTCGCAGTCGGCATCCTTGGCGGCGACGACCGGATGCGTCGCCTGCGTATTGATGAGTGACAGGATCTCAAGGTTGTTGGAGTTCCAGCGGCCATATTGCTGGCCAATCTGCGGGACTGATCGCGGGCGGGTGCGAATATGCTCCTGCGGCTCAAGCGCCAGTTTGATGAGAATGTCGTCCGGCATCCTTTCGCCGCGCGCCACAACGGCGCACGCATCCTTCAAGGCCAGCAGCCGTGCGACGCGGGCCTCGGTCAGCGGGTGCGTGCGCAGGACCGAGGGATCGGGGATACGCCCGCCCGGCAGGATCAGGCTTTCCCAAACCTTGCCTTGCGCCTTTTCGAGCTTCGTCAGCGCATGGGCGAGGCCTTCAGGATCGCCGGTGAGCATGGCGGCACCGAGATCGGCATTAAATTCGCGGGTACGCGAAAGCGCCATTTGCAGGAGGCCGCCGACCGTCGGAGCCACCAGCAGCACCAGTACCCCAAGCCAGGGTATCTGCGACGTCGATCCGCTGGCGAGCCAGGTAATATTGAATAGCAGCGAGACAATGCCGATCGTCGACATCAGCGACGTGAAGCGGGAGACGGTGTCGGCAAGCGCCATAACCCGCAAATCTTCATTGCGGATATGGCTTATTTCGTGGGCGAGAACGCCGGTAAGTTCGCGCGCGGTCAGGGTCCTGACCAACTGATCGGTTACAGCGACGACTGCCGTTTCTCTGGAGCCGACGGCAAAGGCATTCATCATCCTCGAGGGGATGACGTGGAGCTTCGGCACGGCTGCAAGTCCGGCCCGGCGGGCGAGTTCCTCGACGATTGCCAAACCTTGCGGAAATTCCGATTGGGTGACGGGCCGCGCCTTGTACATGGCAAGCACCATTTGCGGGCTGATGCGCCTGATCGCATAAAGGCTGATGCCGCCGAAGACGAGGGCATAGGCAATGCCTGCCGGCCCTGCCAGGGTCCAGGCACAGGCGATCAGCAGCGCAAGGCTGCCTGCGAGCAGCAGCCAGGTGTGCAGCAAGTTGATCAATTGGCTGCGGCGATGCTCGGGAATATGGGGATGAAGCGCGCTTTCGGTCATCCTCAAAATATGGGGTCATCGCCGGATTTGGGCAATAGAGCGCCCCAGACCGGTTTTTACGACTCTTTTGCAACAATCCCCCCGACAAATGCTGTAGCTTAGAACTTGCATGGCAAATTTACCCTTCTTATATAGCCCCCAACAATGTAAGTACCGCTCGCCTCGGCGGTCCCCTATTGTTGAAACCCCCTAGGGGCTGTTGAATGGAATGCTCGGCAGAGGTCCCAGCAGCCTGCTGAATGGAGATGAAGTAATGGCAAAAGTTATCGGTATTGATTTGGGAACGACCAATTCCTGCGTCGCCGTCATGGATGGCAAGAACGCGAAGGTCATTGAAAATGCGGAAGGCGCACGCACGACGCCATCCATCGTTGCATTTACGGATAGCGACGAACGCCTCGTTGGCCAGCCGGCCAAGCGCCAGGCTGTCACCAATCCGGAAGGCACCGTCTTTGCGGTCAAGCGCCTCATCGGCCGCCGCTTCGACGATCCGACCGTCGAAAAGGACAAGAAACTCGTCCCCTATCACATTGTGAAGGGCGACAATGGCGATGCCTGGGTTGAAGTCCATGGCAAGAAATATTCGCCGTCGCAGATTTCCGCGATGGTCCTGCAGAAGATGAAGGAAACCGCCGAAGCCTATCTCGGCGAAAAGGTCGAGAAAGCCGTCATCACGGTTCCGGCCTACTTCAACGATGCCCAGCGTCAGGCGACCAAGGATGCCGGCAAGATCGCCGGTCTCGAAGTCCTGCGCATCATCAACGAGCCGACTGCGGCCGCTCTCGCTTATGGGCTTGACAAGAAGGAAGGCAAGACGATTGCCGTATACGATCTTGGCGGCGGCACGTTCGACGTGTCGATTCTCGAGATCGGCGACGGCGTCTTCGAAGTGAAGTCGACCAATGGCGATACGTTCCTTGGCGGTGAAGATTTCGACATGCGTCTGGTCGAATATTTCGCAGCCGAGTTCAAGAAGGAACAGGGCATCGACCTGAAGAACGACAAGCTCGCGCTGCAGCGCCTCAAGGAAGCTGCCGAAAAGGCAAAGATCGAACTTTCCTCGGCACAGCAGACGGAAATCAACCTGCCGTTCATCACTGCCGATGCGACGGGTCCGAAGCATCTGACGATGAAGTTGTCGCGGGCCAAGTTCGAAAGCCTCGTCGACGATCTGGTCCAGCGCACTGTCGAGCCCTGCAAGTCGGCGCTCAAGGATGCCGGCCTCAAGGCTGGTGAGATCGATGAAGTGGTTCTCGTCGGCGGCATGACCCGCATGCCGAAGATCCAGGAAATCGTCAAAGCCTTCTTCGGCAAGGAGCCCCACAAGGGCGTCAATCCGGACGAAGTGGTCGCAATGGGCGCCGCCATTCAGGCCGGTGTTCTCCAGGGCGACGTCAAGGACGTGCTCCTGCTCGACGTCACGCCGCTTTCGCTCGGCATCGAGACGCTGGGCGGTGTTTTCACCCGTCTGATCGAGCGCAACACGACGATCCCGACGAAGAAGTCGCAGACTTTCTCCACGGCCGAGGACAATCAGTCCGCCGTGACGATCCGTGTCTTCCAGGGCGAGCGCGAAATGGCTGCCGACAACAAGGCGCTTGGCCAGTTCGATCTCGTTGGCATTCCGCCAGCGCCGCGCGGCGTTCCGCAGATCGAGGTCACGTTCGACATCGACGCTAACGGCATCGTCAATGTTTCGGCCAAGGACAAGGGCACCGGCAAGGAGCACCAGATCCGTATCCAGGCATCCGGTGGTCTCTCCGACGCTGACATCGAGAAGATGGTGAAGGACGCCGAAGCCAATGCCGAGAGCGACAAGAAGCGTCGCGAGGCTGTCGAGGCGAAGAACCAGGCGGAAGCTCTCGTCCATTCGACCGAAAAGTCGCTGAAGGACTATGGCGACAAGGTTTCGGCTGAGGACAAGGGCGCCATCGAGACCGCGCTTGCCGATCTGAAATCTGTAATCGAAGGCGATGACGCCGAAGTCATCAAGGCAAAGGCCCAGACTCTTGCCGAAGCTTCGATGAAGCTTGGCCAGGCAATGTACGAAGCCTCGCAGGCTGCGGAAGCAGCTGAAGGCGCCGCGGGCGCCGAGGCAACGGCCAAGGCCGACGACGATGTGGTCGACGCCGATTTCGAAGAGATCGACGAGGACGGCAAGAAGAAGTCTGCCTGACGCCTTCTAAAGAACACACGGAAAAGCCCGGCCATCGTGCCGGGCTTTTTGTTTGCCGGGTTAGACTTTCGCTCAATTGAGAGCCGAGGAAAATAGGACTATCACGCCTATTCAATCGGTTGAATTGCTACTGGGAGGGGCAATCGAACCGGTCCCGTATTTCGGACCCTTGCCCTCCAAGTTATTTCAGCAGGATTCATTGTTGAATCATTGGAGGAAAGTCATTTTGAAAAAGACATTTATCACCGCCCTTCTTGGGTGCACGATGCTCGCTGGCTGCAACAACGGCGACGACAAGGCCACCACCGGGAACGATCAGGGCACATTCGCTTCCCAGATCGAGACGCTGAACAACACCAACGCTGCACTGACAGCACAGGTCGGCGAACTTAAAGCTGCCAATCAAGGTGCCTCGGACGTTGCAGTCGGGTTGTCCGCGCTTGCTGTCGAGGTAAGCGCGCTGAAGGACGCCAACCTCAAGGCTTCGACTGAGATTGCCGGGTTGTCATCGGAGGTGGGTAACCTGCAAAAAGCGGACAAAGTCGCCGACGCTGCGACGAGTGCGCTTGCCGATCAGCTCAACGATCAAAAGAATACCAGTGAGAAAAATGCGAATTCGCTGGCCGAACTGGCTCGCCAGATCAGCGAACTGCAAGCAGGCGGCAAGATGACCACTGCGTCGCTCGCTGATCTTGCAAAGCAGATCGGCGATGTGAAGACGCAGCAATCGACCTCCGTGACGACGATCGCTGCCCTTTCCAAGCAACTCGATGACTTGAAGACTGGAACGGCAGCCACGACCACAAGCGTCAAAGAGTTGCAGGGCGCGCTGTCGTCGCTGTCGCAGATCGTCAAGACCGTGAAGCTTGAGACCATGCAGCCGCACATCGCGGATCTGCAGGCTGAACTCGGCAAGATACCGCCGACGATCGCGACGCTCGGCACGATGACCGACCGGATAGCGGCCGTAAAAGCCCTCACCGAAAAAGCCAACAAGCAGGAAATGTCGGCCGAAGATGTCGCCGCGATAGACGATCACCTAAAGGATCTTGCCAAGCTCGGTGACAATATTGCCAGCGAGAAAATCAGCATTGCCGACAGTCTTGCCAAAGGTGACGGCATCCTGAAATCCATCCGGGAACTGCCCGCAAACGCAACAGTCAACGACGTGGCCGGCATCGATGACAGTATCGGTGCATTGTTGTCGGCGCTCAAGAGCAATAGCAAGCCCCTGCAGGACCGCGTGGCAGGCTATGACAAGGGCATTGGCGACATCAAGATGAAGATCGGGGATCTTACCGGCCAGAACCTCGCGGAATACGTGAACACGATGCGCGGCGCCCAATCGAGCGGCGACTTCACCCGCGGCAACACGTTCCCCGCTACAGCAGTGCCGTTCGGGTTCAACATGTGGAGCCCCGTCAATCAGAGCGATTCAAACTGGTTTTATCAGTTCAAGACCGGGGAAAACGGCAGTCTGATCGACACCGTTCGGGCGTTCGCGGTCGTCCATGAGCCGAGTCCGTGGATCGGCAACAGGCAATCCCTGGGTATCATACCGATCGACAACGAAACGGTGACTAGCCTCGCCTCAGCAGCCCAGAAATTCGACCGCAAGAACGAGATCGCTCAGGCGCACTATTACAGCCTGATCTTTAACAATGGCACCAGGACCGAGATAACGCCGACCGACCACGCGGCTTATTTCCGCTTTAACGTCCCGGCGGATAAAAAGGTCGTAACTCTTCTCTTCGATACGTTGACCGCCAGCGGTGCGTTTTCATATGATTCGGCCACCGGTGCGATATCGGGCTATACGAACCACGGCTCGCCACAAATGTATTTCTACGCGGTATTCGATGCTCCCGTTACGAAATCAAAGACCGTATATGGAGACACGTCGTGGGTTCAGTTCGATACGACGGGTAATAAGTCGGTCGGCATGAGAATCGCCACGTCTTTCATTAGCGTGGATCAAGCCAAAGCCAATCTTGAGGACGAAATCGGCGGCAAATCCTTCGACCAGATCAAGGATCTCGCCGAGGCTGCATGGTTGAAAAAGCTTGGTCAAATACGCGTCAAGAATGCAACGGCTGACCAAAAGACGATTCTTTATTCCAATATGTATCGCGCATTCCTTTACCCCAACTCCGCTTGGGAAAAGGAAAAGGGGACCGGCAAGCCCATTTATATGAGCCCTTACACCAGCCCCTCGACGCAAAAGGATGGGAAGATCTGGGTCAATAACGGCTTCTGGGACACCTATCGGACGAACTGGCCGCTCTATTCGCTGCTGATACCGACGCAGGCCGGACAGATGATCGACGGCTTCGTCAATGGTTACAAGGATGGTGGCTGGGTCACCCGCTGGTCTGGACCAGGCTACAATGACAGCATGGTGGCCACGAGTTCGGATATCATCATCGCCGATGCCTATATGAAGGGCGTGCGCAATTTCGACGTCGACGCGGCGTATGCGTCGATGTTGCGGAATGCGACGACCTACAGCCCTGACAGCGCCAAGGGGCGCAAGGGCATGGATAAGTCCATTTTCTACGGCTACACGCCTAAGGAAGTGTACATCAACGATCCGGCTCCCGGCCACGTTGCATGGTCGCTGGAAGCCGACTTGAACGACTTCGGCATCGGCCAGATGGCGAAAGTGCTCAAGAAAGACGATGACTACGCCTATTTTTCCAACCGGGCGATCAACTACGCCAATCTGTTCGATGGGACGTCGACAGGAACGTGGGCGAACGGCTGGTTCCGCACCAAGGATCAAGCCGGCAACTGGGCCTCGGGACCAAGCACGCCCCAGAGCTGGGGTTACGGTTACACGGAAGGCAATGCATGGTCCTACGCCTTCCTGGCGCCGCAAGATGGCCAGGGTCTGGCCAATCTCTATGGCGGTCGTGACAAGCTGAAGGCCAAACTGGACAAGTTCTTTACGACTGCTCCGGGCATGGACGGCGGCAGCTACGGCTTTGCGATCCATGAGGTCAAGGAGGCCGCCAAGGTCCATGAACTTGCCAATGTCGGCGAATACCAGCATTCCAACCAGACGGTCCATCACTCCATCTACATGTACAATTTCGCAGGTTCTCCTTCGAGCGGACAAAAGTACCTGCGCGATGTCATGGACAAGCTCTACTTCTCCGGTTTCGACGCCAACGGCAATTCGACAGGTGAAGGCTATATTGGCGACGAGGACAATGGTGAGCAATCGTCGTGGTACCTGTTGAGTTCCATGGGCATCTATCCCGTCAGCATGGGACGCCCCGAATACGCGATCGGTGCGCCCTATTTCAAGGAAATGACGGTAACCCTGGAAAGCGGCAAGAAGATCGTGGTCAAAGCACCGAATGTCAGTTCTTCCAACCGCTACGTCCAAAG
The DNA here is from genome assembly GCF_000686005.1 of Phyllobacterium sp. UNC302MFCol5.2. Classification (NCBI taxonomy): domain Bacteria; kingdom Pseudomonadati; phylum Pseudomonadota; class Alphaproteobacteria; order Hyphomicrobiales; family Phyllobacteriaceae; genus Phyllobacterium; species Phyllobacterium sp. UNC302MFCol5.2. The sequence goes on along the minus strand of NZ_JMLL01000010.1, from coordinate 1,319,592 downwards.
CATGAAGCTAAACGGCAAGGATCTTACACGTAACTACCTGTTGCATTCCGAACTTGTTGATGGCGCGACGCTCGACTTCGTCATGGGGCCTAACCCTTCCCAATGGGGTACCGGCACCAACGACCTCCCGACGTCGATCACCCAGGACAGCAAGGTTCCGAACCCGCTGAAATCGCTGTTGCCGGTCGGCAACTACGACGTCACCGCGAGTACAGCAGATAAAAAGGATGCCATTTTCGATCGTACTTCCGGCACCGCATGGACCAGTAAAGGCGCGGGCTGGATCGAGGCGGCGAAAAAAGCGCCGACAATGATCGATGCCGTATCGCTCTACACCCTGTCGTCATCGACTGATGCGACGAAGGACCCGACGGGATGGATACTGAAAGGTTCGAATGACGGTTTGGTGTGGGTGACGCTCGACACCCGCGAAGGCCAGGGCTTCGCGTGGCGCCGGCAGACCCGTCCGTTCGCGCTGAAGGCGCCGGCTTCCTACGCCAAGTATCGGCTGGAGTTCACCGGAACCAACGACGTCTCGATTGCAGAGCTCGAGTTGCTTGGCGCGACAGACGTTTCGGCCGCCCCGACGACCGCATCAAACTCAGTTCCGACGCCTCCCGTGGCACCCACGCCGCCCTCGACCTCTGGAGGCTCGACCTCGTCTGCCGGAGGCGCGGGTGGGGGGCTCGCCGATTCCGGAAAGCTCGACGGCCGGCCTCTCCGCTGATTTCAACGCGCCATTGCGACGCGGCGAAACTCTTGTGAATGAAACGAGACGAGCCCGGCCATTGCGCAGGGCTTTCTCGCCCTTGCGAAGAAAATCAAAAAGCAAGGGGGAGATCCCGCCACATTCCCGCGATAATCCGCGAATATGCGGCATTTCTTGCGAATCAATGTAAGTTGGCTATGGCATTCACGGCGGCGAACACCTAAATACCGGCATTAAACAAGCTTCTTGAAGAAGCGTACGCGATTTTCACGGAACGAGTGTCTGGATGAAGGCTGACTATTACGAAACCCTCGGCGTCACGAAAGGCGCTGATGAGAAAGAGCTCAAGAGCGCTTTCCGTAAGCTGGCAATGCAATTTCACCCCGACAAGAATCCGGGAGACGCAGCCGCCGAACACCGATTCAAGGAAATTGGCGAGGCCTACGAGACCCTGAAGGACCCTCAGAAGCGGGCAGCCTACGACCGCTTCGGTCATGCGGCCTTCGAGCATGGCGGCATGAATGGCGGTGGTGGCTTCGGCGGCGCCGGTGGTTTTGCCGATATTTTCGAAGATATTTTTGGCGAGATGATGGGCGGTGGACGCCAGCGCCGCTCCGGCGGGCGCGAGCGTGGCGCCGATTTGCGCTACAATATGGAGATCACACTCGAGGAAGCCTATACCGGCAAGACGGCGCAAATCCGCGTTCCAACCTCGATCACCTGCGACGAATGCTCGGGTACCGGTGCAAAAGTCGGCACGTCGCCCGTCACCTGCAGCACCTGCAGCGGTTCTGGCCGCGTGCGCGCTGCTCAAGGGTTCTTCTCGATCGAGCGCACCTGCCCGACATGCCATGGCCGTGGCCAGATCATCAAGGATCCATGCACCAAATGCTCGGGCCAGGGCCGCGTTACCGAAGAACGCGCGCTTTCCGTCAACATTCCAGCCGGCATCGAGGATGGCACCCGCATTCGCCTGACCGGCGAGGGCGAAGCCGGATTGCGCGGCGGACCGGCGGGCGATCTTTATATTTTCCTCTCGCTGAAGCCGCATGAGTTTTTCCAGCGCGACGGTGCCGATCTCTATTGCAAGGTGCCGATTTCGATGACGACCGCCGCGCTTGGCGGGCAGATCGAAGTTGCGACGCTGGACGGTACGCAGACGCGGGTCAAGATTCCCGATGGTACGCAAAATGCCAAGCAGTTCCGCCTTAAGGGCAAGGGCATGCCGGTGCTGCGCCAGCCTGCCATGGGCGATCTCTACATCCAGATGGCCATTGAAACGCCGCAGAATCTCAACAAGCGCCAGCGCGAGTTGCTCGAAGAGTTCGAGCGCATTTCATCGCAGGATAACAGCCCGCAATCGTCAGGCTTCTTTGCCCGCATGAAAGAGTTCTTCGAAAGTCTAAGCGAGTAGTTTTATTGGATCTTTTCCCGTTGGCGGCCTTGCTTCCGTCACGTGTTGCGGCATAAACTTGTCTAACTGCGACGGAGGATGAGCATGTCGAGACCTTTGGGGAAGAAACTGGCCGAGAAGTTCGGCGAGGAAATCCGGTTCTTCAAGGGTTGGATGCATGGTCCCAAGGCGGTGGGTTCGATTCTTCCAACGAGTTCGATCACTGCCCGGCGCATGGCGAGCGTCGTCAATCCGCATTCCGGGCTTCCCGTGCTCGAACTCGGCCCCGGCACAGGGGTAATCACCCGGGCTATTCTCAGTCGCGGCGTCGCCCCGGCCAACCTTTATAGCGTCGAATACTCGTCGGATTTTGCCGAGCATCTGCGCGAGGATTTCCCTGGCGTCAACATCATCGAAGGCGATGCGTTCGATCTCGACACCACGCTGGGCGAGAAGCGCGACCAGAAATTCGACAGCGTCATCTCGGCGGTTCCACTCTTGAATTTCCCCGTAAGTGACCGCGTTGCCATCGTCGAGGATCTGCTGCGGCGTATTCCGCACGGGCGGCCCGTCGTCCAGATTACCTATGGGCCGCTTTCGCCAGTGCCCGCTGGGCGCGGCAACTACAAGATTGAGCATCTCGATTTCATTATCCGCAACGTGCCGCCGGCACGGCTCTGGGTCTACCGCAGGGTCGATTGACTCCGCTTAATTGCCCTGCGCTGCCATTTCGATATAGAGGGTTTGAATGCTGCCGAAGATTCTGGTGTTCGCCGGGTCGAACCGTACGGGTGCCTACAGCAAGAAGGTAGCAAACGCTGCGGTCAAGACATTGGCCGAACTCGGCGCCGATGTGACGCTTATTGCGCTTTTCGATTATCCCCTGCCGTTGATGGATGAGGATCTCGAAGAGAAACAGGGAATTCCTGACAATGCCATGAAACTTGGCCGGCTCTTTGCGGCTCATGATGGCATGCTGATTGCCTCGCCCGAGTACAATTCTTCCATTCCGCCGCTTCTCAAGAATACCATCGACTGGGTCAGCCGTATTTCGAAGGATGGCGACAAGCCGCTCAGGCCCTATTCCGGCAAGGTCGTTGGACTTTGCTCTTCATCCGAGGGCAATTTCGGCGGTGCGCGCGGGCTCTATCATTTGCGGTCGGTCCTGATGAATGTCGGGACGCAGATCATCACGGAACAATGCTCGGTGATCCATGCCCATGAAGCCTTCGCCGAGGATGGATCGTTTCGCAACGAGCGCACGGCAAGTCGATGGAACGGGTCTGCCAATCGTTGATCGACCATACGCGCTTTGCCAAATCCCGCGCATAGTCGGCGTTTTGCGGCCGCTCGCGGCAATATCTGTTTTCAATCGGCTGCATCTGTGCCAATGGGATGCGATCAAACAAAAAGGGATGATTGTCATGACGGATGCGGCTTTGCGCGAGCGCCTGATCGTCGGCCTTGACGTGCCGACGCTCGACATCGCCGAAGAGGTGATCAGCGAACTCGGCGATACGGTTTCATACTACAAGATCGGCTATCAGCTCGCCTTCGCCGGCGGACTTGGTCTGGCCAGCGAACTTGCCCGTTCCGGCAAGAAAGTCTTTCTCGACATGAAACTTCTCGACATCGACAACACGGTGGCGAAGGCCGTTGAGAATATCGTCAAGATGGGCGTGTCGATGCTGACGCTGCATGCCTATCCGAAAGCCATGCGGGCCGCCGTCGAGGCAGCATGGGGATCCGACCTTTGCTTGCTCGGCGTGACAGTATTGACCTCGATGGACCAGCAGGATCTCGTCGATGCTGGCTATGAGCACGACCCGCACACGCTGGTGCTGATCCGGGCCGAACAGGCATTCAACGCCGGCATGGGCGGGATCGTTTGCGCGGCGCCGGAGGCCGAGGCTGTGCGCAAGGTCGTCGGCCCAAAGCTTGCCATCGTCACGCCGGGCATTCGCCCGGCAGGTTCCGCCGCAGGCGATCAGAAGCGTGTGATGACGCCGGCAGACGCCCTGCGCGCCGGGGCGAGCCACCTGGTGGTCAGCCGCCCGATTGTCGGTGCTCGGGATCGCCGTGCGGCAGCGGAAGAGATTCTGGCTGAAATGGCCAAGGTATAATCGGACTTCAAAGGAGCGAGAAAAATGCCCAAGGGATACTGGATCGCGCGGATGGATGTAAAAGACCCCGAACGCTACAAGGACTATATCGCCACAGCGAAACCCGCTTTCGAGAAATATGGCGCCAATTTCCTGGCGCGCGGCGGCGCCTATCACGTTCTCGAGGGGCAGGCGCGCGGACGCAATGTTGTCATCGAGTTTCCCTCACTCCAGGCCGCGCTCGATTGCTATAATTCCCCCGAATACCAGGCGGCCAAGGCTATCCGCCTGACAGTTGCCGAGGGTGAGATGCTGCTGGTCGAAGGCGCTGAAGCCGGCTAACTGCGGCTGCGCCTTTCGATGCGAACATTTTTCTGTTCTCTCATACCTTTGTTGCATTGCAATAGCGGCAAAACCAGCTACGGTCACTGACCCGTCAAGAACATTTTCATATGTGGGCGTCATTGTTCTTGAATTGCAGCTGTGGTGATTGATCGGAAAGTGGAATGTTTTACCAGCTTTATGAACTCAACCATGCCGCGCTTCAGCCTTATAGGGCTTTCGCCGACGCCACCAAGCTGTTCTACGATAATCCGCTCAATCCATTGTCCCAGACGGTAGTCGGCCGCTCCATCGCGGCGATGTGTGAACTCTTCGAGCGCACCACCCGTGCCTACGGCAAGCCGGCATTCGGCCTGCCTACCACGGTGGTTGAGGGAGTTGAGACCGACGTCAAAGAGAAGATCGTCTGGAAGAAGCCATTCTGCAACCTCATCCATTTCAAGCGTGCCCTGCCGGCAAAGCGTGCCGCCGATCCGAGGATTCTGATTGTCGCGCCCATGTCCGGCCACTATGCGACGCTGCTGCGCGGCACCGTCGAAGCGCTTTTGCCGCATGCCGAGGTCTACATCACCGATTGGGTGGACGCCCGCACCGTTTCGCTGACTGACGGCAAGTTCGATCTCGACGACTATATCGATTACGTCATCGAGATGTTCCATGCGTTGGGCGAAGATACGCACGTGGTGGCCGTATGTCAGCCATCCGTACCGGTGCTTGCCGCCGTTTCAGTCATGGAAGCCAATGGCGACCGTTTCGCGCCTTCGAGCATGACGCTGATGGGTGGGCCAATCGATACCCGCAAGAATCCTACGGTGGTCAACAAACTCGCCGAGGAAAAGGGCATCGACTGGTTCCGCGACAATGTCGTCATGTCGGTTCCCTGGCCGCATGCGGGCTTCATGCGTGAGGTCTATCCGGGTTTCCTGCAGCTTTCCGGCTTCATGAGCATGAATCTCGACCGCCATATCACGGCGCACAAGGAATTCTTCATGCATCTCGTGAAGGAGGATGGCGACTCGGCAGACAAGCACCGCGAATTCTACGATGAATATATGGCGGTGATGGATTTGACGGCCGAGTTCTACCTGCAGACCGTCGATACCGTATTCGTCCGTCACGCCCTGCCAAAGGGCGAGATGACCCACCGCGGCATCCTTGTCGATCCATCCGCCATTCGCAATGTGGCGCTGCTTACGGTGGAAGGCGAAAATGACGATATCTCCGGCGTAGGTCAGACCAAGGCAGCTCAGACCCTCTGCGTGAATATCCCCAAAGAGATGCGCATGCATTACCTGCAGCCGAAGGTTGGGCACTACGGCGTGTTCAACGGTTCGCGCTTCCGTGCCGAAATTGCACCACGAATCGTCAAATTCGTTAACGATTACGCACGCGTGAACCGCCGGACGAGCAACGTTACGCCGATCGGCAAGCGCGCGGCGGGCTAGAACCTTCGGTCTAGCCTCAGGCAGTGGAGACACAGATCGATTAGTCTGTTCCACGGAAAGAGTGCGAGAAATAATCGTTGTTTTTCAGTGGTTTGAGCGGCGGCTTCGGGCTTCGCCCACAAGGTATGTTGCTTCGGAAGTCATAGAGTTTCGCAGCAATTCCACGTCGGCGCATATCAATCGAACGTGGGGATAGGCGGCTTCTCAAATTTTAACCATATATTAACAATGGCAAGACCGTGGCGCCATTGTGATTGACTCATGTCCCGTCCGGCCATTAACGTTTTGTTAACGAAGGCTGCTGGTGTGGAGTAGGGCATGTTCGGAATGGGGCGGGTTTTGAAGTCGATGGGGATCGCGGCAGCGCTCTTCACGGCCGCATTTGGGGCAAACTCCGCCTCGGCGTCTGAAGCGTTCATGACCACCGGTGGCCTCACCTCACAACCAATCGGTCATTACGAGTTGTGCAAGCGTATGCCGGAAGAATGCTCGATCCGTAGCCGCAATATCATGCCCGAAAAGATGAGCCACGATTTCTGGCAGTTGATCGTCAACGTCAACAGCGACGTGAACCAGAAGATCAAACCGCTCACCGACAAGGAAATTTACGGGGTCGAGGAATACTGGGCCTATCCGGACAAGGTCGGCGATTGCGAAGACTATGTGCTCCTGAAGCGCCGCGACCTGATGCAGCAGGGCATCTCGCCCGCCAATCTACTGATCACCGTTGTCCGCAAGCCTGATGGCGAGGGTCATGCAGTCCTGACCGTTCGCACCGACAAGGGTGATTTCGTTCTCGATAACCTCGTTGACGGTGTGAAGAACTGGTCGGAGACCGAGTACACCTATCTGAAGCGCCAGGCGACCAACAATACCGGGCGCTGGGTCAGCATCGAAGCTCCTTCCAACATCCTCGTCGGCTCCGTCCAGTAACCGGGAGAGTCCGCGAAATTCGAACTGCCGGACCAAGGGTCCGGCAGTTTTCCTTTGCGCCGTCCTTTACCTAGGGTTCTCGCACCAGACAGGCGCGGCGGTCGCGCCTGATAAACGTCTCTCCGCATCGTTCGTGCAGGAGAAGGCGCTTCCTGGCCACCCTCAGCCATTCTGCCTCGATCTCACGCTGGCTCGCCCATCCTGTCGGCGGTCATGCGATAGGAGATTGCTTCGGCAAGGTGAACGCGCCCGACCGTTTCCTGGCCGTCTAGGTCGGCCAGCGTGCGCGCAACCTTCAGCACACGGTGATAGGCGCGGGCCGAGAATCGCATCTGCTCGCTTGCCTGGTACAGCAGCGCCATGCCGGAAGCATCGGGTGCGGCGACCGTTTCGATAAGCGCGACGGAGGAATGCGCATTCGTCGTGATCGAGGGAGCGCCGAGTTCTTCGTAGCGCCGCTTTTGAACGGCGCGCGCCCGTGCGACCCGCGCCGCCACTGTGACGCTCGCTTCCGACGCAGCCGGGCGGATGAGATCGCTCGCGCTCACTGAAGGCACGTCGATCCTGATGTCGATGCGGTCGAGCAGCGGCCCGGAAAGACGTGCCTGATAGTCCTGGCGGCAGCGCGGGCCACGCGCACATTGATGGCCGGGCTCGCCCGCCATGCCGCAACGGCAGGGATTCATCGCCGCTACCAGCTGGATCTGTGCCGGATAGACGATGCGGTGGTTGGCGCGCGCGATCAGACATTCGCCGGTTTCCAGCGGCTGGCGCAGCGAATCGAGTACCTGCGGCGTGAATTCCGGGAACTCATCGAGGAAGAGAACGCCGTGATGGGCGAGCGAGACCTCACCGGGCCGGGCACGGACGCCGCCTCCGACCATGGCCGCCATCGAGGCTGAGTGATGCGGCGCGCGGAACGGACGCCGGTCGGTAAGCTTGCCGCCGAGAAGTTCGCCTGCGATCGACGCGATCATCGACACATCCAGCAGTTCGCGCGGCAGAAGCGGCGGCAGGATTGACGGGAGCCGTTGTGCCAGCATGGATTTGCCGGAACCAGGCGGCCCGGCCATAAGGAGATTGTGCCCGCCAGCCGCCGCAACTTCGAGCGCGCGCCGGGCGCTTTCCTGTCCGCGGATGTCGGCAAGATCGGGCAGGCCGGTCGCGCTCGTCTGCATGGCCGGTTCGGGCCGGGAGAGAACCTGCGTGCCGCGAAAATGGTTGGCGAGGGCAATGAGGCTGCGCGGCGCAAGGATATCGATTTCGGGTCCTGCCCAGGCAGCCTCAGGTCCACACGGGGCCGGGCATATCAGCCCCCGGTCCTGGCGGTTGGCGGCGATGGCTGCGGGGAGAACCCCCGCCACATGCGTGATGGTGCCGTCGAGCGAGAGTTCGCCAAGGACGACATAGGATTGCAGGACATCGGCGGGGATGGCGCCGAGCCCGGCCATCAACCCTACGGCGATGGGAAGATCGTAGTGACTGCCTTCCTTGGGAAGGTCCGCGGGCGCGAGATTGACGGTCACCTTCTTCACCGGCATCGACAACCCGGATGCATGCAAGGCGGCTTGGACCCGCTCACGGCTTTCAGCGACAGCCTTATCCGGGAGGCCGACAATATGCATGCCCATCTTGCCGGGCGCGATCATGACCTGCACATCGACGGGCTGCGCATCGATACCCTGGAAGGCGACCGTCCGAATGCGGGTGACCATGATTTCGTCCTTGAAAATGCGGGCATGAAAAGAGCTGAGTGCAATAACGCAACATCAGCACATTTCATCCCACATCACAAGAACATTAAGTGAACGGTTCAGGCGGGGAGCCTTAATCGCGTTTGGCCTCGACCGCATCCCAGAACAGCGCGGCAATGTCGGCGCCGCCGAAACGCTTCACCTCGCGTACGCCCGTCGGGGAGGTCACATTGATCTCGGTCATGTAGTCGCCGATCACGTCGATGCCGACGAGAATAAAGCCGCGTTCACGCAAAGCCGGTCCGATGCGCGCGCAGATCTCGCGTTCGCGCTCGGTGAGTTCCGTTTTCTCAGCCCGGCCGCCGACATGCATGTTGGATCGCGCATCGCTATCCGACGGGACACGGTTGATTGCGCCCACGGGTTCGCCATCGATAAGAATGATGCGCTTGTCGCCGGCCCGCACGTCCTTCAGGTAGCGCTGGGCGATGATCGGCTCGCGGAACATCTGGCCGAACATTTCGAGCAGCGAGGTGAGATTGCGGTCACCATCGGCAAGGTGGAATACGCCGGCGCCGCCATTGCCATAGAGCGGCTTGAGGATGATGTCGCCGAACTCCTTGCGGAAGGCGACGATCTCCTGAGGATCCTTGGTGATCAGGGTCTCCGGCATCAAATCCGGAAACTCGGTGACGAAGATCTTTTCGGGACTGTTGCGCACCCAGGCGGGATCGTTGACAACGAGCGTCTGCGGATGGATGCGCTCGAGCATATGCGTTGTCGTGATGTAGTTCATGTCGAAGGGCGGATCCTGGCGGAGCAACACCACATCCATCTCCGACAGGTCGCGGCGGATCGGCTCACCAAGGGTGAAGTGGTCGCCTTCGACATCGCGGACGCTGAGGTCCTCGATACGCGCCGACACGACGCCGTCGCGCAGGCTGAGCCGGTCGGGCGTGTAGTGGAGGAGAACGTGGCCGCGCTTCTGCGCTTCAAGGCAAAGCGCGAAGGTCGTGTCGCCGCCGATCCGGATCGATTTGATATGGTCCATCTGGACCGCGACTTGGAGTACCATCGAACGTCCCCTAAACGAGCAGGAAATGCTCACATGGCGATGTCACGTTCGACGGTCAACGTCAATCCCATCATACGCCAACGCCGCTGGCGCATGCTTGCTTCCAGAGGCCTTATCAGAGCTGAGCCATGCAGATGTTGGTGTGTCCCTGCCCGACAAAGCCAAGCCGGTTGGCGGCACCCTTGGAGAGGTCGATCACACGGCCCTTGATGAACGGCCCGCGATCATTGATGCGCACGACAATGGAACGACCATTGCGCTGATTGGTAACCTTGACCTTCGAGCCGAAGGGCAGGGTGCGGTGAGCGGCGGTCAAATCGGATGGGTTCATCCGTTCGCCGGATGCAGTCTTGGAACGCAAGGCATACCAGGATGCGCCGCCGCAGGCTGAGCCTGCATGTGCTGAAACGGCGCCGAGCATGAGGAATAGCACCGATGCCGAAAGGACGGTGCGGATGCTTGCGATAGATACCATGGTGATGTTCGCACTTGTGGTAGCCCGCGGCAGAACTGCCGGACTGAAGACACACGCATTGAAGATTGACCCCCGGGCAAGTAGATCACGGCGTGAGCGAGTAATTGCTTCTATTTTGGAGAAATGTGGCCCTGAGGTGGCCCGCCAAAGCAAGATCGGTCGAGATCAGCGGTAAAGAGCAGCCAAGTTACTAAAAAAGCTTGTCTTAATATGATTCAAAACGTGATCGGAAATGCTTCTCTATAGAAAGGTATTTCTGCCCGTTTGGCAAAATATGGCGATAATGTGATGGATATTCACCGCATTATTGCGCTCTATTTGCCCAGCAGCACAACCCGACTCATGAATATGGTTAAAATGGATTAACTATAAAGAACTAGAACGCCCCGGCTTGGGAAAGCCGGGGCGCAATATTCGGTAAAAAGTGATCGCTTTTAGACGAGAGCTTGTGGATCAAGGGCGTGAATGATGCCGCGAAGTTCGGCAAGGCCGCGCAAGCGACCGATGGCGGGGTAGCCCGGGGTCACTTCCTTGTTGAGATCGTCGAGCATGCGGTGACCATGGTCCGAGCGGAAGATGATGCTGCGCGACTTGTCGCGTTTGCGGTCCTCGGCAAGGAGTTCGCGCAAGACAGCCACCATATCGACGTCGCCTTCGAGATGCGCTGCCTCGTGGAAGGTGCGCCCGTCCCCCTCGCGCGTCGTTGCCCGCAGATGGGCAAAGTGAATGCGGTCGGCAAAGCGCCGGGCGATTGCGGGCAGATCGTTGTCGGCGCGCACGCCAAGGCTGCCCGTACAATAGCACATGCCGTTGGCGGGCGAAGGCACCGCTTCGAACAGCGCGGCATAGTCAGCCTCCGTCGAGGCGATGCGCGGAAGCCCGAACAGCGGGCGCGGCGGATCGTCGGGATGCAGTGTCAGCTTGACACCGAGATCATCGGCGACGGGGGTCACGGCCAGCAGGAACTCGATGAGGTGCTGGCGAAGCTTGTTGGCATCGATACCTGAATAGGCCTCCAGCTTGTCGCGGAACGCCGGAATCGTCAGCGGTTCGGTGGTCGAGCCGGGAAGGGCGCTGGCGATATTGCGGGTAAGATCAGCGATTTCCTGGGCGCCCATGGCGGCATAGAGCTCGGCCGCGATCTCCTGGTCGGCTTGCGAATATTCGCTTGCAGCACCCTTGCGTTGCAGGATGTGCAGATCGAACACAGCGAACATGTTGTGGTCGAAACGCATCGCCGTGGACCCGGTCGGCGTGACGTAGTCGAGTTCGGTGCGGCACCAGTCGACAACAGGCATGAAGTTGTAGCAGATGACCTTGATGTCATTGGCCGCCAGAGCTTCCATACTGGCGATCCAGGCGGCAATTTCGTTCTTCGCCATGCCGCCTGTCCGTTTCACGGCGTCTGGAATTGGAATGCTTTCGACCACTGACCAGGTCAGCTGCGAGCGGCCGTCCGGCGTCGATTCGATCATTGACTTGCGCTCTTGAACCTGAGCGGTGGTCCAGGCTTCGCCGATCGGTACGTCGTGCAGCGCGGAGACGATATCGGTCGCCCCGGCTTGACGCACATTATCCAGCGACACGCCCGCCTTCGGGCCAAACCATCGCCATCCCTGACGCATGCATTCCTCCGTAGTGTGTTTTATCTCGTCCGGATCAGATGAATGATTCCGGGTGGCTTTTTCTCAATTCGTCGACATCGGGGATGACGGCGTCGAGGTGCTTCCGCATGGCAGCGCAAGCTGCCGCCACATCATGGGCCTCAATGGCGTTGCGGATGATCCGGTGCTCGGAAAGCACGTGTTCCATGCGCCCCAGAGCGGGAAGGGTCATGCGCCGCGCCCGGTCGATCTGTACCTTCACCGGCTTCAAGTAGCGCCAGATGCCGGGATGTCCCGAAATGGCAGCAATCGCCTCGTGAAAGGCCTCGTCGGCTTCATGGAATGCGCCCATGTTCTGGCGGTCGGCGAAGAATTGCTGCCGCGCCAGAACCTCGTCTAGACGTTCAATGTCCTTAGCGGTCGCTCGCGATGCGGCCCGCTCGACGGTCGCGCCTTCCAGCGCCTGCCGGATGACGACAGCCTCAGGTATAAGCGCAACAGGAATGCGAGCAACAAAGGTTCCGGACTGGGGAAACACGTCGACAAGGCCATCTTCAACGAGGCGGATCAGCGCCTCGCGAACCGGCGTCCGGCTGACACCGAAGCGTTCGGTGAGCACCTTTTCGTTCAGCGGCGTTCCGGGCGTCATCTCCATCGAAACGATGGCTGCATGGAGTTCGCGATAAATGGCTGTCGCCGTGGTGACCCGGGCAACAGGCGCTGCTCCCCCATGCCGAACGGGCCGCACATTGGTAGCGCCGGGCGTGACGATCGTCTCGGACGCCAAAAGGACGACGCTTTTTTCTCCCGCCTGCTTTGCTGCCATTCAAGCGCTCCATTTCCTCATTTTGGATCCTTCAATCCTCAATGATGGAATTCCACCCAAATTCCTAGATGCTCCGATCCGCCGCGAAGTGACTTTCCGCGCGCGATCGGGTGTTGACATACTAATATATTATTCTCTAGTGTTCGCCAAGGCCAATACCGGCAAATCTCTGAAGATAATGGCCTCGCGGGCATCGGTACCAAGCTTTGGTGTCACTGGGTCCCGATATTGTAGATACAGCAAGGAAGTTGAAGAATGGCCCTCAACCCCGACCGGTTGTTTCCAATCGAGCCTGACGCGCGCGCCATCGCGCGGCGCTTGTTCGAGACCGTGGAGCGGTTGCCGATTGTCTCCCCGCACGGCCATACCGACCCGCGCTGGTACGCGGATGATGAAGCATTTCCCGATCCGGCAAGCCTCTTCGTCAAGCCAGATCATTATATTTTTCGTATGCTTTACTCACAAGGCGTGCGCCTCGAGACGCTTGGCGTTGCGCGAAAGGACGGCGGGGCCGTCGAGACGGACGGACGCACCATCTGGCAGACGTTTGCGCGGCATTTCCACCTGTTCAGGGGAACGCCTTCCCGCCTGTGGTTCGAGCATGCGCTCGAAACCGTTTTCGGTATCGATGAACGGCTCAATGAAAAGAATGCGGACACGCTCTACGACCGGATCGCCGAACGCCTGACTGATCCGGCCATGCGTCCGCGCGCGCTTTACAAGCAGTTCGGCATCGAGGTTATTTCGACCACCGACGCGGCAACAGATGATCTTGCCGCACACGATGCGATCCTGCGCTCAGGTTGGGATGGCCGCGTTGTCCCGGCCTACCGGCCCGATGCGGTCGTCGATGCCGCGCAGCCGGCTTTTCGCTCGAATGTGGAAAATTTCGCCGCACTGGCTGGCGTTAATCTCGACTATGCCGGCTACCTCGAAGCGCATCGCCTGCGCCGCGCTTATTTCAAGGCGCGCGGCGCGACATCCACTGACCATGGCCACCCGACGGCCCGCACGGCAAATCTTTCGCCGGTGGAGGCTGCGAGCCTGTTCGATCGCGTTTTGCAAGGAGCCTCTCTTGCCGATGCAGAACTCTTCCGTGCGCAGATGCTGACCGAGATGGCGCGCATGAGCGTTGAGGACGGCCTGGTCATGCAGATCCACCCCGGCTCCTTCCGCAATCATAATCCGGAAATTTTCGGCCGCTTCGGACCGGACAAGGGCGCCGACATTCCGCGCGCCACCGGCTACGTGGAAGAGCTGAAGCCCTTGCTCGATGCATTCGGCAACGATCCGCGGCTGACGCTTATCCTGTTCACGCTCGACGAGACCAGCTACAGCCGCGAGCTAGCGCCGCTTGCCGGGCATTATCCGGCCTTGCGCCTCGGACCGGCCTGGTGGTTCCACGACAGTCCGGAAGGCATGCACCGCTTCCGCGAACTGACGACCGAAACCGCAGGTTTCTACAACACCGTGGGCTTTAACGATGACACGCGCGCCTATCTTTCGATCCCTGCCCGCCACGATATGGCGCGCCGCGTCGATTGCGCATTTCTCGCACGCCTTGTCGCCGATCACCGGCTTGATGAGGACGAGGCGCAGGAGGTGGCGGTCGAACTTTCCTACCGCCTCGCCAAGCAGGCATACAAGCTTTAGGAATGGACATGACCGAGCAAAATCAACTGTCCGCTGACACGCTGGCTCGCCTCGGCAAGGATGTGCAAAGACCGGCTTACGATCGAAATCAGATGAATACCGGGATTGTACACCTTGGTATTGGCGCGTTCCACCGCGCCCATCAGGCAGTCTACACCGATGCCGTGCTGGCGAGCGGCGACAATCGCTGGGGCATCCTCGGGGTTTCGTTGCGCAGTGCCGACACACGAGATGCGCTGCAATCACAGGACGGCCTCTATACGGTTGCCGTGCGTAATGGCAGCGGCGATCGTTTCAGCGTTATTGGCAGCATCACGAGCGTTCTTGTGGCGCCTGAAAATCCGCAAGCCGTTTTGTCGGCAATGGTCGAACCTTCCGTCAAGATCATCTCGCTGACGGTAACGGAAAAGGGCTATTGCTATGCGCCCGCGACCGCTTCACTCGACGAAAGTCACCCGGATATCGTTCACGACCTTGCGCATCGCGCTGCGCCGCGTTCGGCGATTGGTTTCATCGTAGAGGCACTCGCGCGCCGTCGTGAAAACGGGACGGAGCCGTTTACGCTCCTGTCGTGCGACAATCTTCCGGCAAACGGCGAAACCCTCAAGCGGGTCGTCCTGCGCTTTGCCGAATTGCGCGATCCTGATCTGGCGACGTTCATCCGCGAAAGCGTCGCCTTTCCTTCGACGATGGTTGATCGCATTGTTCCGGCGACGACCGATACGGATCGCACAATTGTCGAGCAGGCGACCGGGCTGCGCGATGCCTGGCCGATCATGACCGAGCCGTTTACGCAATGGGTGGTGAAGGACCATTTCCCATCCGGGCGTCCCGCATGGGAGAAAGTCGGCGTCACCTTCGTTGAAGACGTCGATGCGTTCGAATTGATGAAGTTGCGCCTCCTTAACGGCAGTCACTCGACTCTCGCCTATCTCGGCTATCTTGCTGGGCACGAGACAGTATCCGACGTGATGCAGGCGGAAGGCTTTTCTGCCTTCATCGAAGCGATGATGGACGAAGAGATTACGCCGACCCTGCCGCCGCTTTCAGGCTTCGACCTTTCGTCCTATAAGGCGCAGCTGCGCGAGCGCTTCCGCAATCCGGCTCTGCGCCACCGCACATGGCAGATCGCCATGGATGGCTCGCAAAAACTGCCGCAGCGGCTGTTGAACACGATCCGCAAGCGCATCGAACAGGGCAAGCCCTTCAAACGGCTGGCGCTCGGCGTCGCGGGCTGGATGCGCTACGCCACGGGGACAGACGAGCGCGGACAGCCGATCGACGTTCGCGATCCGCTGGCAAACGATTTCCGCGAACGCACGCATGGCAAAACCTCGGCCGCCGACCTTCTCGACGCCTATCTAGGGATGCAGCAGATATTTGGCAAAGACCTTGCGGACAATGATGAGTTTCGCCGCGCCGTGGGTGGGGCACTGGAACAACTGCTGCGAGATGGCGCCGCTGTGACTGTAGCAAAAGCTGGAAGAGACTAAAGCCTTGCTATCCTGATCTGATAGATTAATATATCAAATCTCAAAACAGGCCGGTCCGGGAACCCGGTCGCAGTCTCAACGCAGGACATTGGGAAATCCAAAGGGAGGAATAATATGATCCGCATTACACGCAGACAGGCCATTGGCGGTCTGGCAGCAGTCGCCGCGCTACCCGCCACGCGGCTCTTTGCTCAGTCGAAGCTGGCACTGCCGACTTCGCCGGTCGCGATCAATGTCGCTGACGTTGCTGGCAACCTCGCATTGACGCAGGCCGCAATCGAGAACTATGCGAAGGCGAAACCGGAACTGGTATCCAAGATCACCTTTACCAAGGCGCCGGCACCCGAACTGCCCGGCAAGATCAAGGCACAGCAGGCGGCCAATCGGCTCGATATCGATCTCGTGCTCACCGGTACGGACGCGCTCTCCGCGGGGCTCGAACAGGATCTATGGATCAAGCTTCTCCCGGATCACGCCGCATCGCTGCCTGATCTTGCGAAAATCTATCTTGAACCGGCTCATCGCATGCTGGCGCTCGGCAAGGACCATGGCGTCGTCGTTACCTATTACCCCTCGGGGCCACTGCTTGAATACATGCCGGATCGGGTGAAGAAGGTACCGACCACAGCCGAAGAGCTGCTGGCGTGGGCCAAGGAGAACCCGAACAAGTTCCTTTATGCGCGTCCGGCAAATTCCGGTCCAGGCCGTACCTTCCTCATGGGCCTGCCCTACCTTCTTGGCGATAGCGATCCGCGCGATCCGGTCAAGGGCTGGGACAAGACGTGGGCTTACCTCAAGGAACTAGGCCAATATATCGAATACTACCCAACAGGCACCGGCGCGCTGATGAAGGAACTCGGCGAAGGTACGCGCGACATGACGGTGTCGACGACCGGCTGGGATATCAACCCGCGTGTCCTCGGCGTTGTTCCGAAGGAAGCGGCAGTTGCTCCGCTCAAGGGCTTCCATTGGGTCGCCGACGCGCATTACATGTGCGTGCCGAAAGGCGTCGCAGATGAGAAGGTTGCGGTGCTCCTCGATCTCATGAGCTTCCTGCTCACGCCCGAGCAACAGGCCTACACCTACGACCAGGGCTACTTCTATCCGGGTCCGGCGGTGAAGGACGTGACGCTTTCCATGGCGCCGCAGGAAAGCCAGGACGCGATCGCCGAATTTGGCCGCAAGGAATATGCCGACTGGATTGCCAACAACCCGATCGAGGTTCCGCTCGAGCCATCGTCGATGGTGGTGGCATTCCGGCGCTGGGATGAGGAAGTCGCAGCCAAGAAGTCATAATTTATTGTTTCATCGGCGCGGCCCGGCGATGCCGGACCGCGCACAGCCATGAGGTTTCCAGATGCTGCTTGCATCATCGCCATTTCGCGAAATTCGTCTCGATCAAATGAGCCGTGCCTTCGGTGCGCATAACGCGCTGAAGAGCGTCTCGCTTTCCATTCGCAAGGGGGAATTTATCGCCCTCCTCGGCCCCTCAGGTTGTGGCAAGTCGACGGCGCTCAACTGCATTGCCGGGCTCCTGGCAACCACGGGCGGCGGCATATTCATCGACGACAAGCGCATCGACACCTTGAAGCCCGAGGATCGCGGGTTCGGCATGGTGTTTCAGAACTATGCCCTGTTCCCGCACATGACTGTGCGCCAGAACATTGGCTTCGGCCTGAAGATGCGCAAAGTCGCGAAGGCCGAAATCGACAAGCGGGTCGAAGAGGCACTGAATCTCGTGCGCCTGCAAGGTCAGGGCCACAAGCTGCCGGGCCAGTTGTCGGGCGGCCAGCAGCAGCGCGTTGCCATCGCGCGCGCCATCGTCATCGAACCTCCGCTCGTCCTCATGGACGAGCCATTGTCGAATCTGGATGCCAAACTCCGGCTCGAAATGCGCGCCGAAATACGCCGCATTCACAATCAGCTCGGCGCAACAACGATTTACGTTACCCACGACCAGGATGAGGCCTTGTCCCTAGCTGATCGCGTCGTGGTCCTGCGCGACGGAGAGATCAGGCAGGTTGGCGTCCCGAGCGATCTCTACGAGCGCCCCGATCATCTGGATGTCGCCGAATTCATGGGATACCGCAATCGCCTGACCGGCAAGGTCGTCGCCAAGGAAGGCGACCGCGCAACCGTCACCGTCGGCAATGCGACCTTGACCGGCACCGCTCGCTCATCCCTGAAGCCCGGAGATACGGCCGTCATTGCCGCCCGTGCCGACGACGTCGTTGCCGGCGAAAAATCGGCGCAGACTGTCGAGGCCGTGGTTGAGACGATCGAGTATCGCGGCCGCGAATTTGTCGGGACGGCGCGCACCGCTAGCGGCCTCGAACTTGTTTTCCACGCCGGTCACTCCGCGGAACTCGGCAGTTCCATCTGGCTGTCAGTTGATCCGGCGCGTGCGCTGGCTTTTGCGGCGTGACGGCCATGGCGAGCATTACCGCATCCTCCTCTCCGTCCGAGTATCGCCTGCCACTGCGCCAGCGGCTGGCGGTGCGCGGCATTGATGGCGTTACGCTTCTGGTACTGCCGGCATTCCTGTTCTTGCTGGCCGTATTCGTTTATCCATTCATCTATGGCCTGGTCCTTTCCTTCACGCCCAAGGAAGGCGGCCTCTTTGGCAATTATCAGAAGTTTTTCTCCGACCCGTTTCTCTACGATACGATCCTCACGACGCTGTGGCTCGCCGTACCGGTGACGATCATCAGCATCGCCATCGCCATTCCGGTGGCCCTGCGGGTGCGGCTGCTGAAGCATCAGCGGCTCTTGACGACAATCCTGGTTCTTCCGGTCACATTGGGCACGGTGCTCGTCGCCGAAGGGCTCCTGAACTATCTCGGCCCGCAAGGCTGGTTCAGCCGCACCCTCATCCAGTTCGGCATGATCGACCGGCCGCTCAAGCTCACCAACAATTATTGGGGCGTGTTCGCGTCGTTGATCATCACCGGCTTCCCGTTCACGTTCCTGCTGACGTTGTCCTACGTATCGGGCATCGACCCGGCGCTGGAACAGGCCGCCGCCACCCACGGCGCTAGCAGCTGGCAGCGCTTCCGCCATGTCATGCTGCCGCTTCTGGTTCCCGGCCTTGCCATCGCTTTCTGCCTGTCCTTCGTCCAGGCCTTCGCGGTGTTTCCTTCCGCGGTCTTGCTGGGCGCGCCTGCCGGACCGACGCGCGTCATTTCGATTGCGGCCTACCAAGCGGCATTCGAGCAATATGATTATTCGATGGCATCGGCGATCGCCATGATCATGGCGGCTGTGCAGCTGTTGATCGTCGTCGCCATTCTCGTCATTCGCAACATGTTCTATCGCGGCTCGACCGCTGGCGGAAAGGGCTGATCCATGATCCGCGACACAACAATTGCTGCAAAGCTATGGATCACCGCCGTTTGGGTACTGGTGGGCTTCTTTGTCCTCAATCTCCTTGCCATGATCACTACCGTGATCTTCTCTTCCTTCGCCACCCGTTGGCTCGGCACGTGGCTGCCGGCCGGATGGACCACGAAGTGGTATTTCACCGCCTGGACCGAGTTCCAGCTCGGCGACGTCCTGCTCGTCACCTTCCAGATCGTCTTCGCCGTGGTCGCCCTGTCGGGGATACTTGGCGTGACCGCAGCCTACGCGCTGGCGCGCAGGGATTTTCCCGGCAAGAAACTGGTCATGCTGCTCTTTCTGTTGCCGCTGCTGGTCCCGCCGATCACCTTTGGTATTCCCCTCGCAACGGTACTTTATCAGGCGGGCGTGGGCGGCACGTTCTGGGGCGTGGTTCTCGCCAATCTCGTGCCGACAGTGCCCTTCGTCATCCTGGTCATGATCCCGTTCATCGAACAGATCGATCCCAAGATCGAAGCCGCCGCACGCGTCTTCGGTGCGGGGACGTTCCAGCTCTTCATCCACGTTCTCCTGCCGATGCTTCTGCCGGGTATCCTTGCGGCTCTCCTTCTCGTGCTCGTGCGCACCGTCGCAATGTTCGAGCTGACGTTCCTAACCGCCGGGCCGACGAGCCAGACACTTGTCGTCGCGCTCTACTATTCGGTGTTTGCGTCGGGCGTTCGCGCCGTGCAATCGATCGACGCCATGGCAGTGGTCTACATGATCACGACGCTGGTCTGGCTGCTCATCGCACTGCGCTTCGTCAACCCGACGCAGATCGTGGCGCGTGCCAAGCATCAGCAAACAGCCGCCTGACCGTAGAGGCAGGGATGAAAGGAAACGGGAGCCATTGGCTCCCGTTTTCGTTTCAATGCCTGCAGCCTTGTCGGCTACATCGTTGCGCCAATCTGCCAGGGCACGAATTCCGCATCGCCATAGCCGAGCTGCTCGGACTTGCTCGGCGCGCCGGAAGCAACCTTTAGAACCCGTTCGAAGATTTCCTGGCCCTTCGCCTCGATAGAGACACCGTCGAGAATGTCACCGCAATTGATGTCCATGTCCTCGATCATCTGGTTGTACATCGGCGTATTGGTGGCAAGCTTGATCGAAGGCGTCGGCTTGCAGCCATAGGCCGAGCCGCGGCCTGTGGTGAAGGCAAGTACATTGGCGCCGCCGGCAACCTGTCCTGTCGCTGAAACAGGATCGTAGCCGGGCGTATCCATGAAGACGAGCCCATGGGAAGTGATGGGCTCGGCATAGCCGTAGACGGCCTCGAGCGGCGACGTGCCCGACTTCGCAACAGCACCAAGCGACTTTTCGAGGATAGTGGTGAGACCACCGGCCTTGTTGCCCGGCGACGGATTGTTGTTCATCTCCATCTTGTTGCGGGCGGTATAATCCTCCCACCAGGCAATGATCGATTGCAGCCGCTCGACCGCCTGCGGGTTCGAGGCGCGCTCGATGAGGAGATGCTCGGCGCCGTAGATCTCCGGCGTTTCGGAAAGAATCGCCGTACCGCCATGCTTGACGAGGAGATCAACTGCAGCGCCGAGGGCGGGATTGGCGGTAATGCCGGAATAGCCGTCGGACCCGCCGCACTGCAAAGCGAGCATGAGTTCCGAGGCGGGAATGGTTTCGCGCCGAACGTTCGCGGCGACGGGCAGCATGTCACGGACGGCCGCAATGCCCGCTTCCATCGTCTTGCGGGTGCCGCCGACTTCCTGGATCGTCAGGCTGCGGAACGTGTCGTTCTCAACGATATTATACGTTTCTTTCCAGCGGCCGATCTGGAATGCCTCACAGCCGAGCCCGACCATGAGCACAGCGCCGATGTTCGGGTTGGTGGCGTAGCCCCACTGCGTGCGCTTCAGAACTTCGTAGCCTTCGCCGTTCGTATCCATGGCGCAGCCGCCGCCATGGACGAGTGGTATGATGCCATCGATCGTTGGATATTCATCGAGAAGCCCCGACTTGCGCACCGCCTCGGCGATAAATCGCGCCACCGAGGCCGAGCAGTTCACCGAGGTAAGGACGCCGATATAGTTGCGCGTACCGGCACGGCCATTGGCGCGGCGGAAGCCCTCGAACGTGGCGCGCTGCGTCAGCGGCAGCAAACCGCTCCCGTGCGGCGCGTGGCCCGCATCCGCCTCACGCACGAAATCGCTGTAGTTCAGATTATGTTCGTGCACCCATTGGCCAGGCTCGATCAGCTTCGATGCCGAGCCGATGATCTGGCCGAACTTGCGCACAGGCTCGCCCTCGGCAATGACTCGCGATGCCAGTTTGTGGCCGCGCGGCACCCGATCGGCAACCGTGACGCCCTCGATTTTTTGCCCGGCCTGAAACGAGTCGACGGCAACGACGACGTTGTCGCTGGCGTGCAGCCGCAAATGACGAGGGGCGGTAAGCGTGTCCATGAAATTCTCCAGGTTGAATTAATATATTAGTTGGAGAGGGTAGCAGTTTCAATGCGTCATGTTAGCGTTGCCCGCATCATAGCACCGCGGGGACCTTTCGGGGGCGAGAACTTGTAGCCAATGCGCGGGCTGGTTCAGGTCACATCGAGTGACTGGTCGTCCCGTTTGCGGCGGGAAACGTTCATTTCCGCACGCTCGCGCGCCATGTTGCTCACGGCCTTGCGCAGTGCCGGGTGACGGGACATGAAGACGTTGAAGTCGCGCCGCTCAAGCACGAGGAACGCGCAAAAGTCGACGGCAATAACATCTGCCGTGCGCCTGCCGCCGCTGAGGAGCGCCATCTCGCCAAAAAAAGCGCCGGCGTCCAGCCGGACATTGTCATCCGCCAGTTCAACCTCGACCGCGCCGGAAGCAATGAAATAGAGCCCGTCCGGACGATCGCCCTTGCGCAGGACGCGCTCGCCGGGTGATGCGGATTTCGGCCGGAACAGTAGCAAGAGTTCCTCCTGCGAATTCTCGTCGACCTGGGAGAAAAGCGGAAATGTCTCGCAAAGCTGCTGCATCTCCAGCTGGTGCTGCCGGTTGCGCTCGTCATTGGCGGCGCGGATCTGCTCGACCGCGTGATTAAGCTTTTCAAACTTCACCTTGCCGTACGTCGCGTACACTGTTGGCCAGGTTGCCTGCAGCTTCTTCTGGATGGCCTCACCGGCGAGCAATACCAGCGGGTTGAGCGTGATCGACAGAATCGCCCCGGCGAGGATAAGGTCCTGCCCCTCGCGGGGAAGCAAGCCAAGCGTGACGCCGAGCCCGGCAAGGATGAAGGAAAATTCACCGATCTGGGCGAGACCGGTCGATATGCGCACGCCCATGCCCAAGGGGTAGCGCAGCACGAGCACCACCAAAAAGGCGATCAGCGATCTGCCGATGATGATCAACACGAGAACGGCGATCACCGCGATCGGCTCGCGAACGATGATCGAGGGATCGAAGAGCATGCCGACGGAAACAAAGAACAGGACGGCAAACGCATTTTGCAGCGGCAGGGAATCGGCGGCGGCACGGTGGCTGAGGCGCGATTCACTCATGACGACGCCGGCAAAGAAGGCGCCGAGCGCAAAGGAAACGCCGAAGATTGCCGCGGACCCGTAGGCGATGCCGAGGGCGAGGGCGAGCACGGACAAGGTGAACAGCTCCGAGGAGCCGGTGCGGGCAACCAGCGTCAAAAGCCATGGCACGACCTTCGGCCCGACAAAGACGGCGATGCCGGTAAAGGCTGCAACCTTGAGCAAGGTGATGGAAATCGTTGTGGCAATCGAAAGATCGCTGGCCGCATGGGCGACGGCATGGCCGCCCAGGACTTCCGCAAAGGCCGGCAAGAGCACGAGAGCCAGCACCATCGCCAGATCTTCGACAATGAGCCATCCAACGGCCACGCGGCCGCCGACGGATTCGATCAGGTTGCGCTCCTCCAACGCCTTCAGGAGCACGACCGTGCTGGCAACGGACAGGCTGAGACCGAAGACCAGTCCGGCTCCGAGACCCCAGCCCCATAGCGACGCAAGGCCCATGCCGAGCAGGGTTGCAAGTACGATACGGCCAAGCGCGCCCGGCACGGCAATGCCGCGCACGGCCAAGAGATCAGCTGCGGAAAAATGCAGGCCCACACCGAACATCAGCAAAATGACGCCCATTTCCGCCAGCTGGCCGGCCAGCGACGCGTCTGCCATGAAGCCAGGCGTGTAGGATCCCATGAGGATGCCAGCGACGAGATAACCGACGAGGGGCGGAAGGCGCAGCCTGTCCGCGGCATAGCCGAGGATGGCGGCGAACACGAAGCCAACGGCAACGGTTGCGATCAATGCGACTTCCTGGTGCACCCTCAGCCTTCGATTGTTTGGTGTTTTCCCACGAGACAGGTTGCGGTCGAACAACCGTGCCGCCTCAGGGTACAACCTAACCTTGATGCTTACATGCTGCCATAAAAATTTTCAGATGCGGATAACAGGTACCGGGCTTTCCCACGCCTGAAGCGATCAAGGATGCCGAGACCACGTTACAAGGAAGAAGCGGGGTCGCCGAAACGGCCCCGCCCTGTTCCTATTGGATAAGCTGAACGCCCGGCAGCGGATTGGCTGTCGGCTTCGAGTAGTCGCCGGCCGGGCCCGAAGGCGGCGTCCACTCCGCACCCCATTCGGTGGGAGTGGTGGATAGGTCGAAGTTCAGCTTGCCACCGTCCTTGATCTTGTCGAGCGGAAGCCAGGTGCCCTGATAGGTCGCCCCATTCAGTTTCATCTCCTTGATATATCGGGCGTCTTCAGCGACCGGTGCGGCGTGGCCGAGCATAGCCGGCCGGTCGGTCGAAATGCGCAGCTTTTTCCCGTTCCCGAGCCACATCGAGATACCCTTGAACTGCGGAGTGGAAACCGCAAGACCGGGGTCGGACGGGATCACAGGATAGAGGCCGAGCGTCGCCAGGACGTACCATGCGGATGTGGCGCCCATGTCGTCATTGCCTGGCAAACCGCCTGCGGCCAGCGAGAAGTTTTTTCGCATGATGGTCGGGATGATGTACTGCGCGTATTTCGGTGCGCCTGCCCAATTATATGCCCAAGGCGTCTGGAAGGACGGTTCGTTGCCAATATAGTACGTCGTGCCGCTTTCACTTGCGTTCAGTTGACCACCCTCCGGCTCCTTGCCGAACGGGTTGGCCTTGTCGAGCGCGAACAGGCTGTGCAGCCGCGTCAACGCTGCCTGTTTGCCGCCGAGCTTGTCCATCAGCGAGGCCCAATCGTGGGCGAAGGCCCAGATGTAGTGGGGCTCCGTACCCTCATGGAACACGCCATCCTCCCATACGCCGGCCTTGTTTTTGGCGCGTAGCTTCAACTGACCAGCCGTCGTGTCGAAGATGTTGGACCAGTTCTTCGAGCGCGCATAGAGCTGGGAGATCTGGTCCTTGTCGGTGGATGCTGTCGGCAGCCGCGACAGGAACGATGCGGCAGAGCGATCGGAGGTCACCATCTCGACCGTTGCCGACGATTCCTTCCAGTCCGCGACTGCGTCCGTCGGGATGTAGCCATATTGGAGCCAGTCCGGCAAGGCGGGCTTATCGGCGTTACGGCCGACGCTGAGCTTGTCGTTGCACGCGCTCTTGGGGTCGAAAGTCGACTGGATCACATATTTGCGGGCGGTCTCGGTGTCGAATTTCTTGGCGCCGAATACATACGAGCCTGCAACGACATTCAAGCCATGGTCGCCCTGCATCGGGATTGTGTCTTCAGAGCCGTCGACCCAGTGTGGGAACGCTCCACACTGCTGCGCATCGGCGACGAGCGACTGCATCATATCGCTCGCCTCGTCCGGCGCGATGAGAGCGACAAGTTGCGCGGCCGAGCGATAGGTATCCCACATGGAGAAGCCGGAATAGTGGGTCGTATACCCGGCGTCCTTGCCGTCGATCTTGAACCTGTATTTCGACACGTTCTCGACCTCGCGCGCAGGCAGCGACCCGCTCGCAGCTTTGAGATCGGCCTGTTTCATGCTGCGATAGTCGCCATTGAGATCGCTATACACGGTCGGGCCGCTGAAGACCCGATAGAGGGTGGTGTAGAATTTGGTGAGATTGTTGATCGCAGCCTGTTTGAGATCGGCGCTAGCCAGCCTGTCCGCCTCACCCGGCTTGGCGAGATCGATCTGGATCGTGTTCAACCGCTTGTTCCACATATCGAGCGCCTGCTTGCGCATGTCGTCGAACGACCAGGCGGTGTTTTCGCCTTTCAGGTTTTTTGCTGCATCGCCGAGAAGATTGGCCTTGGCATTTTCGATGCTGACCGAAGAGACGCCGATCTTAATCTGCACCGTCTTGTCCGTATCGCTCAGTGCAAACTGCAGCGTTGCCACGTCACTGCCCGCATCGGCCGTGCCACTGGTGAGGGGCTTATCAAAGGTTGCGTAGAAATAAACCGGTTGGTTCCAGGTGCCATCGCAGAACTTGCTGGCGACAGCGTTCCCGGAGATCGTTCTGGCGTCGACATCGACCTTCAGCCCAGCTTGATCCTTAGGCACACCTGAAGACTTGTTCGAGTTGTTCAACAAGGAATTCAGTATGAAGTAGGCCTTCGTGGCATTGGCATAGGTTACCCGCATCATGCCAGTGCGCGTCGTCGCGGCTGTCTCGACGGTGATGTTGTTATCGAACTTGACCTTGTAGTAGCCGGGTTCGGCGCTCTCATTGTTGTGCGAGTACGAAAGACCCGAAGAGAGGCTCTGCGTCGCCGATTCCGCGGGCAGCATCGCCACGGTACCCTGGCCACGGCAGCCTGGACCATTCAGATGCGTCATGCTAAAGAATTGAATTGAGGAGTCGCCGTAGTAGTAGCCGCCCGAACCATAACCCCAGCCCTGGCTGCTGCCTCTCGTGTCCGGCCCGAAGCTGACCATTCCAAAGGGAGTTTGTGCACCGGGATTGACGTTACCGGAGTGTCCACCTCCGGTGTCGGACATGGACGTCCCGATGAAAAGATTGACATATTTCGTCAGCGAGGCGTCGGAGCGAGGGCGCAGGAATTCGAGGCTTTCTTCCCATGGGCCCGAATAGGGCGCCAGGCGCTTGTCGAGCGTTGCCGTGGTTTCGGCGATTTTCTTGGCGAGGATTTCGAGGGTCTTCGGCAGCGCTTCGAGGTCGGCCGAAAGCTTGGCTGCGGTCTCCTTGTCGCCACTGCCAAGAGCAGCGCTGACCTTCTCGGTGAGCAGACGGGCGTCGCTTGTGCCCTTGTCGAATTCGGCGAGCGACGTCTTGAAGTCGTCGTTGATCGATGCCGCCTGCTTGGCGAAATCGGCGATCTTGGCCTTGTCGTCGGCCGAAAGGCTGGACATCGCCTGAACGGCGGCAATATCCTTCATCGTCTGATTGAGGCGCGGCAGCAGCGCCGCGAAAGACTGGCGGGCTGCGTCAGTGGCCTTCAGGCGGTCGGAAGCTGCCGGAAAGTCGATGGTGCTAATCTTGGAGGCCGTGGCGGAAACGGTCAGCTTGTGATCGGCTTGCTGCAGATCGGACAGTGTCGTGAGGCTCGTCTTCAATGCGGCAAGGTCCGATGCCAGCTTGTCGAGCTGTTCCTTGGTGGCTGCCTTCTTTTCGAGCGCGGTAATGTCGGCGCCAAGGGTCGTCTTCACCCCGGCGAGGCCGGTGGTGAGCGTATCGAGCTGTTGCTGGGTGGCGGATGACTTGTCGAGGGTGGAAAGGGCGGTGGTTAGCGCGTCAACCCGCTCCTGCAGCCCTTTGAACTCACCGGTCAGCGCGCCGCCCTCGGCCTCGCCTGCACTCGCCCTGGCCTGCAAGGTGGACAGGTCGGTGGTGATCGTCTGCAGGTCGCTCTGCAGCTGGCCGACCGTGACGCTCACCGTGGCCGTGCCGGCAGCCGCCGCCTGTAATTCGCCGACCTTGGCATTGAGCTTGGCATTGTCCTGCTTCAGCGCATCGACATTACTGGCAAAAGTGCTCGATGCTGCCTCGGCGTCTATCTTGTCATCCGAATCGCATCCGGCAAGCATGGTACAGCCAAGCAGCCCGGCAAGCAGCGTTCGCGTTATGGTCATGAATTCCTCCAAATGAATCAGTATTGAAAGGCGGTGCTTAAATCGATTTAGAATATGCGTGAGTTTATAGATCCGCAGGCAACGCCACACATGGGTGCGTTGCCGTGCAGATAATGGAATCCGTTTTTGTATGGCTGCGCCTGGGCCTCCCTTCCCACGCATTCCTCCAGAGTTGGCGACAATAGTCGCGCTGTCATAAAAGCGTCAATTATCCCAAAGTCTAACGGCTCTCCTTCGAATTATTGTAGGCGGGGATTGAACATTGCGAGCCCGCAAAGCAGTCTTGCGGCATGAATAATCGAGGCAACATTCTGGTAACGGGCGCGGCGGGTTTCGTGGGCCGTGAAACCGTAAGGCAGCTGCTGGCCAAAGACTGGCACGTCCGTGGGCTGGTACGTTCCGAAGTGCGAAAGGAATCTGCGCCGCACGCCCGTTTGTCGCTGCATAAGGTGGGTGATATCAGCGCTATTTCCGACTGGTCGCTACTTGTGTCCGGTTGCCGGGTCGTCGTCCATCTTGCAGCGCGAGCGCACAAGACAGGCGAATTTCCCGACGCTTCGCAGGCGCTCTTCCGGCGCACCAATGTCGACGCCACGATTGCTCTGGCGCGCGCGGCGCTCGCCGCCAAGGTAAAGCGTTTCGTCTTCGTGAGTTCCGCAGGCGTCATGGGCGATTTTTCGCAACGCCCCTTTACCGAAGCCGATCTGCCGCAACCTGCCAGCGCCTACGCCATGAGCAAATGGCAGGCGGAACAGGCGCTTCAGGATATCTGCCGCCAAGGCGCCATGGAACTTGTGGTTCTCCGCCCGGTCCTCGTCTACGGTCCGGGCAATCCCGGCAATCTGGAGCGTCTCATGCGCTTGATTAAGATCGGCATGCCGCTGCCGCTGGCTTCAGTCGACAACCGGCGCAGTCTGCTCAATGTTGGTCACCTGGCGGCGATCATTGCAGAGGCCGCGCAGTTGCCTGCTGCGGCCGGAAAGACCGTGCTTCTCGCCGATGGCAACGACGTATCGACCCCTGAGTTGTTGCGCGCTTTTGCCGAGGGCATGGGCGTCAAAGCGAGGCTTTTCCCTATGCCCTCTTCCTTCTTGCTCACCATGGCGCGATTGCTTGGCAGGTCGCGCGATGCGGAGCGCTTGCTCGGATCATTGCAGGTCGATACGAAATTGAAAACCGAGCTTTTTGGTGCATTTCCGCGTGATGCGACAATCCGCGGTCTCATCGAAACCGGACGATCCGAACGGTAGCGGCCTTGACATTTGAATAGGCATGAGAGTGTTTTACCTTACGCCGAGGATGGGGGGATAGATGACACACCTGACAGTCCTGGCATTTGCAGTGGTTGCCTTCATTGGCATTGCGACGCCTGGTCCAACCGTGATCCTCGCCCTGACGAATGGCTCGCGCTTCGGCGCCAGGACCGCCTGTTTTGGCATGGCGGGGGCGGTGCTTTCCGACTTTGCCCTCATCGGCGCGGTGGCGCTTGGCCTTGGCGCTCTACTCGCGGCGTCCGAGTTCTGGTTTTCCGTCGTCAAGTGGATCGGCGTCTTCTATCTCACCTTCCTGGGTGTGATGCTTATCCAATCAAAGGGAACGCTCGAACTGTCCAACATGACTGCACATCCCGGGACATCCGTTTCGGTGCGGTCGGTGTTCCTGAAAAGCTTTGCTGTCGCGGTCACCAATCCCAAGGGCTATCTCTTCTTCTCGGCCTTCCTGCCCCAGTTCGTTGATCCAGCTTTGCCGCAGCTACCGCAATACATGGTGTTGGCCGCAACATTCGCCGCCATCGATTTCATGGTGATGTTCGGGTATGCGATGCTCGGTTCGCGCGCTGCGCGCTTTCTGCGCAGGTCCGGTGCAATGTGGCTCGATCGCGTATGCGGCGGGGCCATGCTGATGCTGGCAGCTTCGCTGGCATTCTATCGCCGCGCAAATGCCTGAGGGCTTATGAACGGGCTGCGCCTTGCCGGCGCATGGCCCATTTGAGCCCGGCAATGACGGCGAGGGCAAACATCGGCCACACGGCCCAGAATGTGCCCGACCACGAGAACAGATTGATGGCCGCAAGGCCAAGCCCGATGACGGCCAATGTGCCGATGCCGCGGTCGATCGTCCTTGTCCCGCGCACCCAGATCAGCGCCGCCAACGTGGCGAGGGCAAGGATCGGCCACCGGGCCCAGAATTCACCTTCCCATGTTAGAAGATTGATGCCCGCGAGCATGGCGGCAATCACTGCGAGCACGCCGAAGCTGCGCCGGGGCGCCGATTGTGCGGTGGACGGCTCCCTTAGGACTGACTGCAAGGGCGCTGGCCGGGCATCGCGTCCGTAGGGGCTTTCCGGTTGCCGCGGCGCGTCAGCGTTGCCGGGTCCGCCGATACGCACCGCATAACTCGGCACGCCCTCTTCGATGTTCTTCACATTGAGCGCGCCGAGAAAATCAAAACCGACCGCAACCTTGTTGCGCACCTGATCATAGACGGTATGCGAGATGACGATGCCGCCCGGCCGAGCGCTCGCTTGCAGGCGCGCAGCGATGTTGACGCCGTCCCCATAAATGTCCTCGCCCTCGGCGATGACGTCGCCGAGATTGAGCCCGATGCGAAACAGCATGCGGTCACCTTCGGAGCGGTCACCATTATAGCCGGCAAGCTCGTTCTGAACGTCGATCGCAGCGCGCACCGCCTCGACCACGCTCGGGAACTCGGCGATCACGCCGTCGCCCCAGGTATTGATCACACGCCCGCCATGCAATGCGATGAGGCCAGCCATCGCGTCGCGATATTGCTTCAGCGTATCGAGGGTGCCTTCCTCGTCAGCCTGCATCAGCCGGGTATAATCCTGGACATCGGCGGAAAAGATGGTCGTCAGCTTGCGGCGCGTTTCGGACATCGTTTCACTCTCGTTGCGAGCGAGCGACTGAAGCAAGAAGGCTCCAGTCACGCTATGAGATATAGCGATTTAAGATGGCCGGGTAAATGCGCAAACGGTTCAAATAGCCGCGACGGTGCTCCAAGGTGGCTCCGATCGCTTGGGTCAGAAGCCCAACGTCGGCCTTAACGACATCGAACGGCCAAATGTCGAATGAAATTGAAATATTGGGAAATGGTGCCCAGAAGAGGACTCGAACCTCCACGCCTTGCGGCACACGGACCTGAACCGTGCGCGTCTACCAATTCCGCCATCTGGGCAGCGGGGTCTCATGTAAGGGGCGGCTTTGAGTCTGTCAATCCATTTAGAGCGCTTCGCGTTTAAATAGAACGCGTTGTGCAATTTCGCGCCCTTTGCGCCTCGTTGGTGCCGGAAAAGGCCGGCCCAGCGCCAGCCTTCGCTCGTGACAACAGGGCGGCTCCAGACCGATCAGCCCGCCAGCACTTCCTTCGAGGCGACCGTCGAGTCCGCATTCAGCTTGTAAACGATCGGAACGCCCGTCGCGAGTTCTTGCGAGACGATCTCTTCGCCCGTCAGGCCGTCAAGCGCCATGATCAGCGCCCGCAGCGAGTTGCCGTGGGCGGCAACGAGAACGGTCTCGCCACGCAGGACATGCGGCTGCACGTCGTGCAGGTAATAGGGCCATACGCGCGCGCCGGTATCGCGCAGGCTCTCGCCTCCGGGAGGCGAGACGTCATAGGAGCGGCGCCAGATATGGACCTGCTCCTCGCCCCATTTGGCGCGGGCATCATCCTTGTTGAGACCGGAAAGATCGCCGTAGTCGCGCTCGTTCAAGGCCTGATTGCGAATGGTCTCGAGGCCCGTCTGTCCGACTTCTTCCAGGATATGGTCGAGCGTCGCCTGCGCGCGCGAAAGAACCGACGTATAGGCGATGTCGAATTGCAGGCCTTTCGCCTTCAGGCGCTTGCCCGCTTCGATCGCTTCCTTATGGCCGAGTTCCGTGAGGCCCGGATCGCGCCAACCGGTGAAAAGGTTCTTCAAATTCCATTCGCTCTGGCCGTGGCGGACAAGGACGAGGGTTCCGGACATGGGATTACTCCTGTGAGACAAGCGTTATGGGTTGAGGCCGAGCACGTCGAGCATCGAATATAGGCCAGGTTTGCGGCCCTTGCCCCAGAGCGCTGCCTTGATGGCGCCGCGGGCGAAAATGCTGCGATCCTCAGCGTGATGCGATAATGTGATGCGTTCGCCTGGTCCGGCGAGGATCACCGAATGGTCGCCGACCACCGAACCGCCGCGAAGGGCGGCAAAGCCGATCGCGCCAGCCTCGCGCGGGCCCGTGTGGCCATCGCGAATCCGCACGCTGTGCTGGCCGAGGCCGATATCGCGGCCATCCGCTGCGGCCTCACCCAGCAGCAGCGCTGTGCCGGATGGCGCGTCGACCTTGTGCTTGTGATGCATCTCCAGGATTTCTATGTCGAAATCGTCCGAGCCGAGGGCCTTTGCCGCCTGCTTGACGAGAACGCTGAGAAGATTGACGCCAAGGCTCATATTGCCGGACTTGATGACGACCGCATGGCGCGCGGCTGCGTGGATCTTGGCATCGTCTTCCGCCGAGCAGCCGGTCGTGCCGATGACGTGGACGATACGCGCCTGGGCCGCCAGCTCGGAAAATTCAACTGTGGCGCCTGGGGTGGTGAAATCGAGGACGGCCTCGACGCCGACAAATACACCCAGCGCATCGTCGGTCACTTCGACGCCAAGGGCCCCCAAGCCGGCAATCTCACCGGCGTCGCGGCCGATATGCGGCGAGCCTGCCCGTTCCACTGCGCCGGCGAGAACGGCGCCGGGCGTCTCGTTGATAAGACGGATGAGCGTCTGGCCCATGCGGCCGCCGGCGCCGACCACGGCAAGCTTCATCGGCGTGGCGGGCTGTTCGGCACTCATGTGGCGGTTCCTGTGATTTCTGTGGGCTGCAATTCGGTATCGTCGATGATGGGCGACTCTTCCTTGCCTTGCAACTGGTAGAAACGCGCGTAGACGCCGTTCGGAATGGCAAGGAGGCTGGCGTGCACGCCCTCCTCGACCACGCGTCCGGCCTCCATGACGACGATGCGGTCGGCATTGACGATTGTCGAAAGCCGATGCGCGATGACGATCGTCGTGCGGCCGCGCATCACATAGTCTAGCGCCTGCTGCACGCGTTTTTCAGATTCATTGTCGAGCGCCGAGGTCGCCTCGTCGAGAAGAAGGATCGAGGCGTTGCGAACGATGGCGCGGGCGATGGAAAGGCGCTGGCGCTGTCCGCCGGAAAGGTTCGCCCCGTTTTCGCCGATCTCTGTGCCGTAGCCTTGCGGCTGCCGCCGGATGAACTCGTCGGCATTGGCGAGCTTTGCCGCCTCGATGACTTCCTCGTCGGTGGCATCAGGGCGGCCATAGCGGATATTATCGGCGATGGTGCCCTCGAAGAGATAGGGCTGCTGCGACACATAGGCGATCGATTGCCGCAGCGAACGCTTGCTGACATGGGCGATATCCTGCCCGTCAATGAGGATGCGCCCGCCGTCTATGTCATAGAAACGCTCGACAAGACCGAACAGCGTCGACTTGCCGGCCCCCGAAGCGCCGACGATGGCGGTGGACTTGCCGGCTTCCGCCGTGAAGCTGATCCCGTGCAGGACCGGGATTTCTCCATAGCTGAAGCGGACATTGTCGAACTTTACCTCGCCCGAGGGCACGGTGATCGGTACTGCGCCAATGCTGTCGGCCTGCCGGGGCTCGATGTCGAGGATTTCGTAGATCATGCGCGCATTGACGAGCGCGCGCTCGAGCCCGACCTGGACCCGTGCCAGACGCCGCACCGGATCATAGGCGAGGAGGACTGCCGTCATGAAGCCGAACATTGCGCCGGGTGGCTCCGCATTGAGAACGGCGCGGTAGCCCGTATAGGCGATCATCGAGGCGATCGCGAGGCCGGCTATGAGGTCGGTGATCGGCGTCAGACGCTCCTCGACGCGTGCGATCTTGTTGGAGCGTTCCTCGGCGCGGTTGATCAGGGTCGTGACCTTGCCGCGCAATTGCTCTTCCATCGTGAAGGCCTTGACGATGGTAATCCCCTGCGTCGCTTCCTGCATGGCGCCGAGAAGATGCGAATTCAGCGTCACCGACTCGCGGTGGATGCTACGCAGGCGCTTTGTGAGGTACCGGACGGTGAGCAGCACCGGCGGCCCGATCAAAAGGGCAAAGAGCGACAGCACCGGGTCGAGATAGATCATGCTGCCGACCATCGAGACGAGCGTCGGAATATCCTTGCCGACTGTCGTCACGATCAGCTGCAGAAGGTCACGCACGCCTGAAATGTTCTGGTTTATCCGCGCTGCAAGCTGCGCCGAGCGATTGTCATGGTAGAAATCGAGCCCGAGCCGCATAAGCTGGTCAAAGATGCGGCGCTGATAGCGCGCCACGATATTATTGCCGATCTTCGCCATGTAGACCGAATAGATATAGGTGGCGACACCGCGAATAATGAAGGCGGCAAGCACGCCGAGGCTGATCGGGATGATCAGGTCCGCACGTTGCTCGTAATAGATCTTGTTGATCACATCACGGAAGATGATCGCGACGAATGCCATGGCGCCGGCCGTCGCCAGCATGGCTGGCACCGCGACCGCATACGACCCGCGCTGTTCATACAGGTTCTCGCGCAGAACCCTTCCGATGACGCGGCGCGCCTCGTTCATATCGATCTTTTTCTTCTTGGTCTGACCATCCATGCAGGCGGCAACTCGCTGGTACAAAAAGACTTCCCGGCAAGGGAAGACCCTTGCCGCTGAAATTGTCCCTATAGCCTTATTGATCCGCCTTGCCTATCGGTTTTGGGCCTCGGCACCGCGTCTGGGCGCCGAGTGTTGCCATTGTGCTGCGGCCTGCACCGCGCGCGAGAGCGGCGAGGCGGCTCAATCGCGGCGCCAGCGGCGTCCTTCGGTCGAGACGCCGAAACGGGTGGGCGTCCGGGAAAAGGCAGAAAGGCCGCTCAGCGCCGCCAGGGGATGAGTGATGATATAGACCGGGGTTTCGCGCAGGATTTCGCCGTGCGGCGCCTTGTCCTCGAAAGCCTTGCGGAACGAGGGATCCTTTAGCGGCTGCACGATCTTCTGCACGATGCCGCCGGCAAGATAGACGCCGCCACGTGCCATGAAGGTCAAGGCGAAATCGCCGGCAAGGCGGCCGAGATAGATGACGAAAAGCGCCAGCGTTTCCTTCGCTTCGGGCGATTCGCCTGAAAGCCCCGCAGCCGTGATTTCCGCCGGCGTCTGCAGCGTCGCGTCAGTGCCACTTACCTTGCAGATGGCCCGGTAGATATTCTGAAGGCCGCGCCCGCAAAGCAATTGCTCGCCGGAAATGCGCCCTTCGATGTGTTCGACATGCGGGAAGATTTCGAGGTCGCGCGCCGTGCGCGGTCCCATGTCCACGTGGCCGCCTTCGCCGGGCACCGGAACCCAGCTATTGCGCGAACGCACCATGCCGGCGACGCCGAGCCCGGTTCCGGGTCCGAGAACAGCCCGGCTGCCATGGGGGTCGCCCGCGCCGCCGCCAAGCTTTTCGAGGTGCTTGGGCTCGAGGGAGACGACAGCCAGCGCCTGCGCTTCGAAATCGTTGAGCACGGTAATGTCGCTGAGACCGAGGGTCTCCATCATCTGCCGCGGCTTTACGACCCAGGCACAGTTGGTGAGGTCGATCTCGTCGCCTTCAACCGGACCGGCGATGGCAAGCACAGCAGAGCGGGGCTGGATCGAGGTATGATCGAGAATGGCATTCTGGATCGCCTCGTCGATTGTCGGGTAATCCGCGGTCTGGATGATCGGGAATTCCTTGGGTTCGGCATTGGCATCCACCAGTATCGCGAAGCGCGCATTGGTGCCGCCGATATCGCCGACCAGAATCGGAAATTTCATGATGTGGTCGGTATCTGCCTGTGTCACCATATCGCTTTCCTCGCGTCGCCCCTTCTTGAGTATGACCATTGGATCATACGCTTTTAGCCTTGTCGCTGCACGCTTGCGCTCAAGTGGCGCTCGCCGCAGTGATTGTGTTGTCTGCTGCGTCATCACGCAGCAAGCCTCGTTTTTGCACCAGAACCTCGGCCGTCGCCCGGTTCAATGCCATTGGAATGTCGTAAACACTGCCGAGCCGCATCAGGGCCTTCACATCGACGTCGTGCGGCATTGGTGACATCGGGTCGACGAAGAAGATGAGCCCGTCAATCTTGCCTTCGGCAAGGAGCGCGCCGATCTGCTGGTCGCCTCCGAGTGGCCCGCTTTTGACGCGGCGGATAGTGAGCGATGGGCACGCTTCCTGGATCAATCCGCCCGTTGTGCCCGTGGCAACGATCTCACACGGCGCCAGCAGCTTTTCGTAGGTGCGGGCGAACGCCACCATGTCGGCCTTTTTCTGGTCGTGAGCGATCAGCGCGAGGCGGAAAGGCTGTGTCATCAAATCTCTAACTTGGGTCCGGCCCTAAATCGATTGAAACCCTATACTCAATTCATGACAGCATGAAAAGGCCGCAGCGAAAAAAGACCGGCACGCGGCAGAAATACGATCCGCCTCAGGGCTTCTGCCCGGGAACCGGTACGTCCTCGGGCAGCGTTTCATCGTCTGGCGCATAGGCCGCGGCGGGAGCGGCAGCCTTGGCTGGCGCAGCGACGGTACCGCCGGCACCATAGGTAACCTCAGCGGCTGAATTCGGTCCGGGTGCATTGAGCACCTGCGCGCAGACCTTGGGCAGGTCCGAAAGCATCATGACGCGCGGTTTGACCGGCTTGGCCGGCTCGGGCTTTTTCTTCCACGGCTCGTCCGTGAACCACCAGGCGAGCGGCTTGCCGCAACCGTCATCGATGCCGGTCGGCTCCTGCGGCTTGCAATTGGGCGATCCGGCTTGGCATTTAATGCGGATATGGAAGTGGTAATAGTGCCCCCAATAGGGACGGATCTTTGCCATCCAACTGCGATCGCCCTGGACGGTGTCGCAGAGCTTCTTCTTGATCCCAGGATGGACGAAAATCCGCTCGACCTCCGGATAGCTCGCCGCACGCTTCAAAAGGGCGGCGCGGGACGCCGACCACTTGTCCGGATCGACAAACAGCGTGTCGCCCTTGAGCATCGATGTGGCCTCGACAGTTTCGCGCTCCTGGTTGGTGAACCGGCGCTTTGGCATCGGGGTCAACCAGACGTCGGCATCGAGGCCGACCTGATGTGAGGCGTGGCCCGTGAGCATCGGACCGCCGCGCGGCTGGGAAATGTCGCCGACGAGCAGGCCTGACCAACCATCCTTGGCAGCGGCATCGCGCGACAAGCGCTCCAGCAGGCTGATCATCCGCGGATGGCCCCAGCGCCGATTGCGAGACAGTCGCATCACCTGCCAGGTTGGCCCGTCGACCGGGAGGGCCACACCGCCGGCAAGGCATCCCTTGGCATAGAATCCGTCCGACTGCGGCGCACCGAGGGTCGGCAAGGGCTGCGCGCCGAACAATTGCTTGGCCGGACCATCTTCTGCAATCGCCCCCGCTGTCATGCTGAGTGAAACGAGCGCGCCGAATATCAGGCGCAACAGGACTTTGGGTGTCATTATCGCTATCCCACAAGTGATCCCGGTAAATTTGCGTCGAGGATCGGGGCTTTATGATGGCCAGATTCGCCACCAAGTCGCAATATGCGATCGAATCCACACTCTGATTCGAAGGGGTACTTACTATGCGAGCTGTCATCTTCGAAAAGTTCCGCGAGACGCCGCGCGTTGCAAACGTCGCCGATCCGCGCCCGGCGGATAACGGCGTGGTCATCAAGGTCGAAGCCACGGGCCTTTGTCGCAGCGACTGGCACGGCTGGATGGGGCATGACGCGGACATCGTCCTGCCGCATGTGCCGGGTCACGAACTTGCCGGAACCATTGCGGCAGTCGGCAAGCACGTGAAGCAATGGCAGATCGGCCAGCGCGTAACAGTGCCGTTCGTCGGCGGCTGCGGTCACTGCTTCGAGTGCAATTCCGGTAACCATCAAGTCTGTGAGAACCAGTTCCAGCCGGGATTTACCGCCTGGGGTTCATTTGCCGAGTTTGTCGGTGTCGACTATGCCGATACCAACTTGGTCGGCTTGCCGGATTCTCTCGATTTCGCGACGGCGGCGAGCCTTGGCTGCAGGTTCGTCACCTCGTTTCGCGCAATCGTCGATCAGGCCAGGGTCAAGCCCGGCGAGTGGGTTGCCGTGCACGGCTGCGGCGGCGTCGGGCTGTCGGCGATCATGATCGCCACTGCCATGGGCGCCAATGTCGTCGCGATTGATCTTGCCGACGAGAAGCTCGCTTTTGCGAAGACGCTGGGTGCTGTCGCCATTGTGAACGGCGCCGAGAGAAGAGACGTCGTGGGCGCCGTCCGTGAAATCACCAAGGGCGGCGCGCACGTCTCGATCGATGCGCTCGGTCATCCATCGACCTGCTTCAACTCCGTCGCCAATCTGCGCCGCCGCGGCCGGCACGTGCAGGTTGGACTGATGCTTGGCGATCATGCGCATGCACCGATCCCGATGGACAAGGTCATCGCTCATGAACTTGAAATCTATGGCAGCCACGGCATGCAGGCGTTCCGTTACAAGGCGCTGATGGACATGCTCGAAACCGGCAAACTCGCGCCGCAGAAGTTGATCGGCAAGGAGATTACGCTCGACGATGCTCCTGCCGCCCTCATGGCCATGGATCGCTTCGAGGGAACCGGCATCAATGTGATCACGAAGTTCTAGCAGCCCGCGTCAGCGCCAGCTGTCGCCCCGCCACATAGCTGAAAAGGCGGTTCCATAGTCCGGGTAGCGGAACGTATAGCCCAGCGCCTTGATCCTGGCATTGGAGACGCGTTTGTTCTCGCCGTAGAAGGAACGCGCCATTGGTGTGAGTGGCGCTGTCTCGAAGTCGGATTCCTCGGGCGGTTCGACGCCCATCAATTCGGCCGCGTAGGCGACCACGTCCTGCGGTGGCGCCGGTTCGTCATCGGTGATGTTGAAGATGCCCCCCTCGTTGCGGGTCGCGAGAAAGCGGAGGGCCCCGGCAATATCGTCGACGTGAATACGGTTGAAAACTTGTCCAGTCTTGTTGAGCCGGCGCGCGGTGCCGTTCGAGAGATTGACGAATGCATTGCGGCCCGGCCCATAGATGCCGGACAGACGCAGGATCGCAAGCGGCACTTCCCGCCGGTTCGCGAGCTCCTGCCAGCCTTTCTCCGCATCGACGCGCTCGACAGACCGGGCGGAGACCGGGTGGCACGGCGTCGTTTCATCAACCCACGCGCCGCCATGATTGCCGTATACGCCCACCGTCGAGAGATAGCCTATCCATTGCAGCTTCGGCATCCCGCGTGCAATGGTCGGCGTGAACTGGGCCAGTACCGGATCGCCGCTTTGGCCCGGTGATGTCGAAACGGCGATATGGGTTACGCTCGCCAGCGTATCGACGATTTCCTGCGAGGCATGGGTCCCATGGAAAAGATAGGGCGTTATGCCGTCCTGCTTAAGCGCGGCGAATTTGCTCGCGTCACGCGTCGTCCCGCCGATAAAGTCCGCTTGACCGGCCATGATCCTGGCGAATGCGCGTGCCGAATATCCGGCCCCGAAAAGAAAAATCTGCATTATTGATTTTTCACAGCATTCCGCCATTCGGTCAAGACGTCCAGGTCGTTCTCATGAGCTGCGTGGCGCATTCGCAAGGCCGAAAGTGGTTCCGGTTCCGAGAGTTCGCCGAGCGCCCACACTGCCGCGCCCCGCACCAGCGGCGAAGGGTCGGCGAGATGCGCTTCCACACGTTCGATGAGTTCCGACCTGCCCGAATTGCCGCTGGCGATCAGGACGTTGCGGATGAAACGATCGCGGCCGATGCGCTTGATCGGAGAACCGGTAAAGAGCTCGCGAAATGCCGCGTCATCCAGGCCAAGCAGCGACGCGAGATCAGGCGACTTCAGATCTTCGCGCGCCTTCAACTTCGCCTCGCGCGCACTTTCGGCAAACTTGTTCCAGGGACACACGGCAAGGCAATCGTCGCAGCCATAGATGCGGTTGCCCATCGCCTTGCGGAATTCCGGCGCGATCGGTGCCTTGTGTTCGATCGTAAGATACGAGATGCAGCGGCGCGCATCGAGCTGATAGGGTGCGGGAAAAGCCTGCGTCGGACAGGCATCGAGGCAGGCGCGGCACGACCCGCAATGGTCGGAGTCGGGCTCGTCGGCGGGAAGTTCCGCCGTCGTGAAAATCGTGCCCAGAAACAGCCAGGAGCCGTGGCTCCGGCTGACGAGATTGGTGTGCTTGCCCTGCCAGCCGACGCCCGCGGCTTCGGCGAGCGGCTTTTCCATCACCGGCGCCGTATCGACGAAGACCTTCACGTCCGCGCCTGCCGCGCGCGCAACGAAACGGCTGGCGATGCCCTTGAGCTTGCCTTTGATGATGTCGTGGTAGTCCCGGTTCTGCGCGTAGACAGATATGGCCGCCTTGTTCCGTTCTTGGAGAAGCTCAAGCGGATTGCTGTCGGGCCCGTAATTCATGGCGAGGACGATGACGGAGCGCACCTCGGGCCATAGCGCGTCTGGGCGCGACCGCCTGAGTGCCGTTTCCTCCATCCAATCCATCGTGGCATGGCGGCCGAGCGCCAGATACTGGCGGAGCCGTTCCTCGGCTTGCGGAATGGCGTCGGGACGCGTCACCGCAACGAGATCAAAGCCGTGCGCACGGGCCTCATCGATGATGAACTGTTTCAGCTTATCCGGTTGGCCGGCACGCATGGCAAAGTCCCGTGGACCCTTGAACTCGCTAGCTTGCAGCGGTTTGGCTCAGAAATCCAGATCGCCATAATGCGATGCAGGTGGAAGTCCGCGCACGCGGTCGGAAAGCAGAGGCCGGAACGACGGGCGCGATTTCATGCGCGTATACCAGTCGCGTGCGGCCTTGTACTCGGCCCATTTGATCTCGCCGAGATAATCAAGGATCGAAATCGATGCTGCGGCCGCCATGTCGGCATAGCTCGGCGTTGGACCGGCAAGCCAATTGCGGGTCGCCGAAAGCCAGTCGATATATTTCATGTGCTGTGTGATGTTCGAGCGTGCCGCGCGGATGGCGGTAGAGTCGGGAGCGCCGCCGCCCTGTTCGGCCGTCATGTGCAGCTTGAAGATGCGCTCGCGCGCCATATGGCGCGTTACTTCGTTTTCGAGTTTCGACAGGAACCAGTCAATCAGCCGGCGCACTTCGGCGCGGTTCAGCGAATCTTCCGGAAACAGGCGGCGGCTGCGCTTCAGCGCGCCGCGCGTCTCATCGATATATTCGGCGATTACGGAGGCCCCCGAGATCGGCACGTCGCCTTCGGCGAGGAGCACCGGTAGTGTCCCGGCGGGATTGAGCGCCAGGAATTCCTTGCGTCGCGCCCAACTGTTCTCCTCGATCAGTTCCGCCTCGATGTCATATTCATTGAGGATGAGGCGCGCATAGCGTGAGCCGGTGGACATGGGATGATGGAAGAGCGTCAGCATCTTTGTAAGCGGATCTTTCAAACTGGCATTTTATTCGGCGTCGTCGTATTTCTCGGCACCGCTTTGAGTCTGCGCCCAAAGCTATAGGCGCAAGCGCTGCATGAGACAAGTAAACACGATTTCACCAATAGCCGGTTACCAACCGCTCCCGGCGCCGTCATGAAAGCGATATCATGGAATCACAGACGATTGTCGAAGCCCTTTTCCTTGGTCTGCTGGAAGGGTTAACAGAGTTTATACCGGTCTCGTCAACCGGCCATCTGTTGCTCG
This sequence comes from Phyllobacterium sp. UNC302MFCol5.2, assembly GCF_000686005.1. Lineage (NCBI taxonomy): Bacteria > Pseudomonadati > Pseudomonadota > Alphaproteobacteria > Hyphomicrobiales > Phyllobacteriaceae > Phyllobacterium > Phyllobacterium sp. UNC302MFCol5.2. The sequence continues at coordinate 1,278,742 of NZ_JMLL01000010.1, read as the reverse complement.
CCGGGCATTTCCTCGGCTTTGAATCAAACGGCAAGACCTTCGAGGTTTTGATCCAGCTCGGCGCGATTCTGGCTATCCTCACCGTCTATTTCAGCCGTCTCCTCAAGATCGCACGCGATCTGCCGAGCGATCCGAAGACGCGCCGCTTCGTCGCCGGCGTGCTTATCGCTTTCCTGCCCGCCGTGGTCATCGGCGTTCTCGCGCATGACCTGATCAAGACCGTGCTGTTCGAATCGCCGATGCTCATCTGCGTGATGCTGATTCTTGGCGGCCTGATCCTGCTCTGGGTCGATCGCCTCGACCTGAAGCCGCGCTATACCAACGTCATGGATTATCCACTGTCGCTGTGCTTCAAGATCGGGCTGATCCAGTGTTTCGCCATGATTCCGGGAACGTCGCGTTCGGGCGCCACCATCGTCGGCGCGCTGTTGCTCGGAGCGGACAAGCGTTCGGCGGCGGAATTTTCGTTCTTCCTTGCCATGCCGACCATGGCGGGCGCGTTCGCCTATGACCTCTTCAAAAACCGCCATATCCTGACCTTCAACGATGCATCGCTCATCGTGGTCGGTTTTATCGCAGCCTTCATTTCGGGCGTCTTCGTGGTTCGCTATCTGCTCGACTACGTGTCACGCCACGGTTTCGGCCTGTTCGCCTGGTGGCGTCTTGTCGTTGGAACGCTGGGCCTCGTCGCCCTTATCCTCATGCGCTGAGACGGCGGACCTTCAATGGGTCTCCCGTTGCGGGCGACCTAGGCGGGCTTCTGCGCTGAATACTGCCCGTGGACGCGGAAGCGCCAGAGATAGGATGGCAGGATAATCTCGACTGTTTCCGGCTGAATGCCGAGGCCCTCCAGAGTCCGCCCCTCGGCCTTGGCAGCATTCGACACCACATTATCCTTTTGCAGCAGCAGAACCTGGTCTCGCGTCAGCATCGGGTTGGGGAGCATGCCCATGATACGCCCCTGCAGGCGGGCAACCCAGAAGGGAAGCGAGACGAACCAGCGCTTGCGGCCGATCACGCGCAGGACGATGTCGAGGCACTGCCTGAACGTCAGCACTTCATTGCCGCCAAGTTCATAGGTCTCGCCGAGCTTCAAGGCCCCGTCAACGGAGCGCGCAATAACCTCGGCAACATCGCCGACATAGACCGGCTGAAACTTGGTATGTCCGCCGCCGATCAAAGGCAGGAACGGCGACAACCGCGCCATATTGGCGAACTTGTTGAAGAAATTGTCCTCAGGGCCAAAGACGATCGACGGCCGGATGATCACGGCGTCCGGCAGAATATCGCGCACCGCAGCCTCGGCGCGGCCCTTGGTGCTGGCATAGGCCGAGTGTGACTTCGGGTCTGCACCGAGGGCCGACATATGGGTCAGCGGAACGCCCGCCGCACGGCAAGCCTCGGCGACGGCACGCGCGCCAAAATCATGCACAGTGCCGAACTTTTGATTGCCGCCTTCGAACAGGAGTCCAACGAGATTGATCACATGGTCCGATCCCGCGACGGCGCGATCCACTGACCAGCGATAGCGCAGATTGGCCTGGACAGCCTGGATCTGGCCGACGCCACCGAGGGGCTGCAGGTGAAATGCGAGCTCCGGATGACGCACCGCGACGCGAACCCGGTAGCCGCGCTTCGTCAGCGCACGCACGACATAGCGACCAATAAAGCCGGAGCCTCCGAAAACGGTGACGAGTTTTGGCTTGGTGATTGTCATCGAACGCTCCTATGGGAATGAAACTGCGGCCGCATATTTCCAAGCTGTTTACTGCCTTTTTGGATGAAGGCAAAGGGTCGTTGCGCCGCATTCTTCGCGGCGCGTTGCCGCGCTCGCATCCCGTCAGGCCGACATGCGCAGCTTGATTTCCGCATTAAGAAGGATGCGGGAATCCACAGGCAGGGGCGTTTTGGAGTCCTGGTTCTCGCCGAGCTTATTGAACAGCAGTTCGATCGCAAGCCGGCCGATCTCGTTGTAGTTTTGCGCCACTGTCGTCAGCGGCGGACACATATAGCGCGACAGCGGCTGGTCATCGTGCCCGGCGACGCGCAGTTGGCAGTCGGGTCCGCGTCCGACCTTCAGTCCCGCCTGGTATGCAGCAGCCACCACGCCGAACGCGATCCGGTCATTGGCGCAAAATACGGTGTTGGTGGGGAATCCCCCTTCCTTCAGGATGCGCGTCGTCCGGTCGAAGGCATACTTCTCGAAATCCCAATTGGCATGCTCTTCGATTGGAATGGCGCGGGGCTCGAAATTAAGGTCAGTCATCGCCTCCGTATAAGCGTCGCGCCGCTCCAGTGCGTTGTTGTTGACGAGCGCCATGCCGAAATAGCAGGGCGGCTCGCCGGAACGCGTCAGATAATCGACGATCAGCTTGAAGCTCTGGCGATTATTGGTGCCGACATAGGCCGAGGTGGCATCAAGCGGTGAATCGACATAAACGAGCGGAATTGAATCGCCGAGCTTGCGCAGCTTTTCATGATGCGACTGCACGCCGAGAGGGCCGATGATCACGCCCGCGACGTTCATCGACTTGAAGGTCTCGATGGCGCGTTCTTCAAGTTCCGGTTTGCCGTCGGAACTCAAGACAAATGCAAGGTAGCCCGCCTGTTCGGCAATGCCTTCGATCCGGCGCGTCAACGCCATATAAAACGGATCGGTCGAATTCGGCACGATGATGCCGAGTATATTCGTGCGGCGGCGATTGAGATTGACGGCAAAGATGTTGGGCCGAAACCCAGACTGCTTGACGGCGGCCTCGATGATGGCGCGTGTGGAACTTCGGACGGAATTCGGATCGTTGAAATATTTCGAAACCGTCGGACGCGACAGCCCGACGAACTCGGAAAAATCTTCCATCGTCTTGATAGGTTTTTTCACCGTCTGGATTCCTGCTTGCTGTCAGCTTGCTCTCAAAAAAGCCGGTGCGCGCGGAAATTGCCGCTTATCATCACAATGATTTTTTGCTCAAAACTAAGACGGCGCAATACATCACCTGATTGATGGGGCGCGATCAATTTTTCGGAAAGTTGCAGAGAGCCTCACGCGCGTCAAGATCTTAATTACTCCGGATCAATTCCTGGAAAACATTATCATGAAACTAATTCTTGCGAAGAGGGTAAAGCTAATACCTTTGAGCTATAGAAATATTTCGGATGCCTTTGCAACGGCAGGCACGAAACCTGACACCTTCGCGGGGGGCGTTTGGGCCAGTGGTTTGCATCAATCTTGCACTCAGCTAGCATAAAGCTTCCAGTTCATGCTTACGACGGGGGAGGATACGCATTGGAAGGCCGCATACCCGATCCGGAAGTCTTCACCCATGTGCGCGTCATCATCGGCATCATCCTCGGCCTGAGCGTCTCGCGACTGCTGACCGGTGTCGCACGTATCATCCAGCATCCCCAGCGCAAGAACATATTTGCCGTGCATCTCGGTTGGGTGCTCTTTACCTTTCTCACCGTCGTGCACTTCTGGTGGTTCGAGTTTTACCTGCACGAACTCGTGCAATGGACTTTCGAGGCCTATCTCTTCGTCATCTTCTTCGCGAGTATTCACTTCCTTGCCTGCGCGCTGCTTTTCCCCGACAGCATGGAGGGCTATTCCGGCTATGAAGACTACTTCATGTCACGAAAGGCGTGGTATTTCGGCATATTGATCGCGATTTTTGTCGTCGATTTCTTTGATACTGCGATGAAGGGCAAGGCGCATTTTGGCTCGCTCGGCCCTGAATATCCCTTCCGCAATCTGTTCCTCATCGCCATTGCGGGCCTTGGCATTTATCTTCGCCGTCCGAACGCGCAGATCGTTCTCGTCTGCCTCGCCCTTATAGTCCAGATCGCCTTCATCCTCGTGCAGTTCGACACGATCTGACGCTGCCAGACGCCCATAGAAAAACCCGCCGGCTTGCACCGGCGGGTCATTGGTTTGGCTGGAAAAGACGCTTAGTTCTTTTCCTGCTTCTTCAGCGCAGCGCCAAGAATGTCGCCGAGCGAAGCGCCGGAGTCGGTCGAACCGTACTGTGCGACAGCTTCCTTCTCTTCGGCGATTTCAAGCGCCTTGATCGAGACCTGCAGCTTGCGGGTCTTCTTGTCGAAGGCGATGACGCGGGCGTCAACCTTCTGACCGACGGTGAAGCGTTCCGGACGCTGTTCATCGCGGTCACGTGAGAGGTCAGCGCGACGGATGAAGGTGTCGAGGTCGTGGTCGACCAGACGAACTTCAAGGCCGCCATCGGTGATCCCGGTGACTTCAACGGTTACAACGGCGTTCTTGCGCAGTTCGCCCGAGGAAGCGGCTTCGCCGACCTTGTCGCCGGTAAGCTGCTTGATGCCGAGCGAGATACGCTCCTTCTCGACGTCGACGTCGAGAACCTGAGCCTTGACGACATCACCCTTGTTGTACTCTTCGATGACCTGTTCGCCCGGACGGTTCCAGTCGAGGTCGGAGAGGTGAACCATGCCGTCCACGTCGCCGTCGAGGCCAATGAACAGGCCGAATTCGGTCTTGTTCTTGACTTCGCCTTCGACGATCGTGCCGACCGGGAACTTCTCTGCAAAGGTCGTCCACGGATTGTCGAGCGTCTGCTTGAGGCCGAGGGAGATGCGGCGCTTGACCGGATCCACTTCGAGAACAACGACTTCGACTTCCTGCGTGGTCGAGAGCAACTTGCCGGGATGCACGTTCTTCTTCGTCCAGGACATTTCCGAAACGTGGATCAGGCCTTCGATGCCGGGCTCGATCTCAACGAATGCACCGTAGTCGGTGATGTTGGTGACGGTACCGGTGATCTTCTTGCCGATCGGGTACTTGGCACCGATGCCATCCCACGGATCGCTTTCGAGCTGCTTCATGCCGAGCGAAATACGATGGGTTTCCTGGTTGATACGGATGATCTGGACCTTGACGGTCTGGCCGATCGACAGGATTTCCGACGGATGGTTGACACGGCGCCATGCCATGTCGGTCACATGGAGCAGACCGTCAATGCCGCCGAGATCAACGAACGCACCGTAATCGGTGATGTTCTTGACCACGCCCTCAACGACCTGGCCCTCTTCGAGGTTCTGGACGATTTCGGAGCGCTGCTCAGCGCGGCTCTCTTCAAGAACGGTACGGCGCGAGACAACGATGTTGCCGCGACGCTTGTCCATCTTGAGGATTTCGAATGGCTGCGGGTTGTGCATGAGCGGGGTGACGTCGCGGATCGGACGGATGTCGACCTGCGAACGCGGCAGGAAGGCAACGGCGCCGTCGAGATCGACGGTAAAGCCACCCTTGACCTGGTTGAAGATGACACCGTCGACGCGCTCGCCGCGATTGAACTTCTCTTCAAGGCGGACCCAGCTCTCTTCGCGGCGTGCTTTTTCACGCGACAGAACGGCTTCGCCGAGAGCGTTTTCGATACGCTCGACATAGACTTCGACGAGATCGCCCGGCTTGAGCGAACCGTCCTTGGCCTTGGCGCCGAATTCCTTCAGCGGAACGCGGCCTTCAACCTTGAGGCCGGCGTCGATGATCGCCATGTCTTTTTCGATGGCGACGATACGGCCCTTTACAACATAACCTTCAGCAAGGTCGTTGGTGGCAAAGGACTCGGCGAGAAGAGCTTCGAAATCTTCGCGCGTTGGATTGGCTTGAGACATACATACTCCTGGCGTGTCCGGAAAATACATCGGACACAGCACCGGTGGTTCGAGTTGCGGTTCATTTGCATGCCAACCCGCCCTTTGAAGGGCAATCCGGTGCATGGGATGGCGGCAAATGTTATCGTTTAGAATGCGTGTTTCGCGCCAAGGCCTGATCGATCAGGGTTTTGGCACTGAGAAACGCGGTCTCTATATCCATTTCTGTCGTATCAAGCAAGTGCGCGTCGCCAGCGGGCTTCAAGGGCGAATCGGTTCGGCCCATGTCGCGTGCGTCGCGGCGCCGCAAATCGTTGAGGATATCCTCATACGTCGCCGAACCGCCATTCAACCTGATCTCGTCGTAGCGGCGCCTGGCGCGCGCCTCGGGCGAGGCAGTTATATAGAGTTTCACCGGTGCATCCGGGCAAACCACCGTGCCAATATCGCGGCCATCGAGCACCGCGCCCGGTGAGCGTGCCGCAAAACTCTGCTGTGCAGCGACAAGCGTGCGCCGCACCGCCGGCATCACCGCGACACGCGACGCGCCCTCGCCAATGTCGTGGGCGGCAAGGACATCCCGGTCGAGCCTCGAAAGATCAACGCTGCGCGCTGCCTTTTCGGCAAGGAACTCGTCGTCGAGCGGCATGTTCTGATCCATGAGCGATTTCGCCACGGCGCGGTAGGTAAGGCCTGTATCGAGGTGGTGGTAGCCATAGGCATCGGCGATACGGCGGGCAAGCGTGCCTTTGCCCGAAGCGGCCGGTCCGTCGATCGCAATCGTGAAATGCGTCTGAGGCGGTGCTGCGTCTTCTTTTTCTTCCTTGTCGAAAGCCCATTGCCAGAGCGCAAACAGCGAGTAGGCAGCCGCAAGAACCAGCGTGATGATCGGGGTGATGCCTATCGTCACAAAAGCAAACCCGCCGATGGTCGACAGCATCGATTCCAGCCAGCCGGGCAGTGTGGCGGCAAAATTCTGCAGTATCGTATCGATGAGGAAAATGAGAACGAACTGAAAGATGAAGAGCCAGAAAAGCAGCGCAAACAGGCCGAAGCGGACCCGAAGGCCCACGCGTTCGACCGCATAGGGAATGGCGACGATGGCAAATGACGTCAGCAGGAAAAACATCAAGCGACCCTTATCTTGCCCGTGATAAAGCCTATGCCGTAGCCGGCGATCGAACCGAGCGCCGATGGCAAGAGCAGAAACTGATAGGGCATCCAATCGCTGGCGCCTTCAGCCTCTGCATTCACTGCACCGGATGCAGTGTCAGACACATTCCACGCATAAAGGAAGATCAAGAGCAAAGGAAGCGCAACCCACAGGATTGTTCTGGCCGTGCCCGGCCATGGCCGGGGCTCCCTGCTGGCGATCGTGCCGGCATAAGCGGTGCGTCCGGCCCAGACCAGGCAAGGAACGCTCGACATGGCGTAGAGGAAATAGACCGTGAAGGCCGAAAGGAGCGCGCTCATTGTCCGAGGCGCTCCCGGTCGGGCGCACGGCATGCTGATAATTGTGCGGATTGTTCAGATGCAATCATGCGCAATCGGAACCGATCTAGCCTTGCGCGCCGTCTTCGGAAATCTCCGCGCCCATTCTGGTCATCATCTCCATGAACTCCGGGAAGCTCGTCGCGATCATCGTCGCGTCGTCGACAGTCACCGGCTTTTCGGCGGCAAGCCCCATGACGAGGAAGCTCATGGCGATCCGGTGGTCGAGATGCGTCTCGACGGTACCGCCGCCAAGGCCCTTGCCGTCCGGACGGCCGCGCACACTGAGGCTTTCCGGACCTTCCGTGCAATCGACTCCATTGGCTTTCAGCCCGTTCGCGACAGCCGAGAGACGATCCGATTCCTTGACGCGCAGTTCATCGAGTCCGTGCATGAGCGTCTCGCCCATGGCAAAGCTCGCTGCGACCGCGAGGACGGGATATTCGTCGATCATCGAGGGTGCGCGCTCCGGCGGCACGCTGACGCCCTTGAGTTCGGACGAGCGCACGCGCAGGTCGGCGACGTCTTCGCCGCCGGCAAGACGCGCGTTGAGAACCTCGATATTTGCGCCCATTTCCTGCAATGTCAGGATGAGGCCGGTGCGCGTCGGGTTCATCAGCACGTTGCGAATGGTAATGTCGGAGCCGGGGACGAGCAGCGCCGCGACCAGCGGGAAGGCCGTCGAGGAGGGATCGCCCGGCACGTCGATGACCTGCCCGGTAAGCTTGCCCTGGCCCTCGATACGAATATGGCGGACGCCGTCCTTGTCCGTCTCGACCGAAAGATTGGCACCGAAACCCTGCAGCATCTTCTCGGTGTGGTCGCGTGTCATTACCGGCTCGACCACGGTCGTTATGCCCGGAGTGTTAAGGCCGGCGAGAAGCACGGCTGATTTGACCTGCGCTGACGCCATCGGCACGCGATATGTGATCGGGGCCGCCGCCTTGGGACCGCGCAACGTTAACGGCAGGCGGTCGCCATCCGCGGCCGAGACCTGCACACCCATTTCTCGCAAGGGATTGAGCACGCGGCCCATCGGGCGTTTCGAGAGCGAGGCGTCGCCGATGAACGTCGTCTCCATCGCATAGGTGCCGACGAGACCCATGGTCAAGCGTGCGCCGGTTCCGGCATTGCCGAAGTCAAGCGGAGCCTCCGGCTCGAGAAGGCAGCCATTGCCCGTACCCTGAATGATCCACACATCTCCGTCCTTGGCGATCTTCGCGCCCATGGCCTGCATGGCGCGACCGGTGTTGATCACGTCTTCGCCTTCGAGCAGGCCGGTAATACGGGTTTCGCCGGAGGCAAGGCCGCCAAACATGAAGGAGCGATGCGAGATCGACTTGTCGCCGGGGATGCGGATATCGCCCGAAAGGGCCTTCGAGCGACGGGCGGTAGCGGGGCGGGGCAATGAAGTGTGGGACATGGAGCAATCACAATGAAAAGGGCTGGCAGGGTGCGGCCGCGTTGGTAACACAGCTTGAAGATGCGGTCATCTCGCAAATGCATTCGCGTGTGCGGGCTTTTTTCACTTTGACAAATACGCTGAATTGCGTTTATGGGACCAGAAATCCATTTTTGATGAGCGCTTGCATGCACGGTCGGGTTTAGGACCTGAATGTTGACCGGATGCGGGCGCAGCCAGAACGCGAGGCAAAACGTGGCAAATCCCAAACTTGGCACCAAGCGAATTGACCCGGAGACCGGGCAGAAGTTCTACGATCTGAACCGCGATCCGATTGTTTCGCCGTATACGGGCAAGAGCTACCCGCTCAGCTACTTCGATTCGACCGCGGCCGCCGCGCGCGAAGAGGAAGAAGAAGTCGAAACCGAAGAACTCGACGTAGCGCTCGAGAAGCCGGAATTCGTTTCGCTCGAGGATGCGGATGCCGACAGCGGCGAGGATGTTCCGGACCTCGGCGATGATGTCGATGTCGAGGTGGAAGATTCCGACGACGACGATACGTTCCTTGCCGAAGACGAGGAAGACGAGGACGACGACGTCACCGATATCCTCGGCGGCGGCATTGGCGACGACGACGAGAATTGATTTCAAATAATCCTGTTCGTCGAAAATAACCGGCGAACAGGACTTGATCTTCCCGGCGGCGGGAGATAAGTACCCGCCCGGGCAAGGCGCCAGACCTTGCCGAATAGTTTGCCGGTTTACCCGGCGCGGCCTTTTCGGCCGATTGGAATGGGGCCATAGCTCAGCTGGGAGAGCGCTTGCATGGCATGCAAGAGGTCAGCGGTTCGATCCCGCTTGGCTCCACCAAACTTCATAAAACAATCCGATCTCTTTTGGAAATCTCACATCGGAGCACACCCGAGCCCAATTTGGCGTGCCAATGCGATTTGTTAAGAATGCCAGTTTACAACAGGCCGAGTTGTTTCTCCTGAGAAAAACGGCGATCTGTAGCTATGACCGACTTCGGCAGGATTGTAACCGTTCTCTCAATGGTCCTGGGCCTGGGGGTGACACGCCTTCTGCTTGGCTTGGTCACTGTGTTCCGCATCCGGCGCGAAAGTCCGCTTGACTGGGTGTCGCTCGCATGGGCGGCAATCCTGTTCACTATCCAACTTCAATACTGGTGGGCCATTACCCTGCTGCCATCTGTGAAGCCAACGTTTTCTTTCCCAGATTTTATCTTCCTTGTTCTCCTCACTCTGATGCTCTTCCTATCGGCAGCGCTTATGCTGCCGAGCAGAAGTGAGGATGAAAAAAACGGGCTGCGCGCCTATTTTGAACATGACGGGCGATACGCTCTCCTATCGCTGACTGGTTTCCTCCTGCTCGCTTTCCTCGTGAATATTTTCTTTTTCAAATCGTCGCCTTTGTCTGCATGGGCTTTGACGGACGTTCCAATGATTGTACTGCCCGTCGCAACCTTCTTCGCCAGGTCGCGCAAGGTATACGCAGCGCTGACAATTGCGTATTTGCCGCTTGTGGCCTGGGACGTTTATATATCGTGATCAACTACGAGGAGATGTGCCGCCCGCACGGGCGTTGCATCACTCCGGTTTATGTGCGAATGCCGGGTAAATTGTCCATGGTGGACCGCTCCTGAATGACCGTTTATGCCATTTGGCCATCATTCATCGCTATTGGCTTGGTCATGCTGCTCGCTTGCCTACCGGTCTTCGATCGGGCGGGATTCGGTCCAGCCAGGGGTCGGCGCATAGATGCGGTGGATGGGCTGCGGGGATTTCTGGCACTTGCCGTCGTGCTCCACCATTCCATCATTTACTATGAGTTCATGCGCAATGGCGCCTGGGCAGTGCCACCGTCGCGCTTCTACACCCTGGCCGGACAATTGGGTGTTGCCTATTTTTTCGTGATCACGGGCTATCTGTTCTGGGGCAAGATCGTCAGGGCGAGGGGATCGCTTGATTTTGCCAGTCTCATGCTAGGCCGCCTGTTCAGGCTGGGCCCGGTCTACCTGCTTGTCGCCTCGATCGCCATGGCCATCATGTTCGTCAGGTCCGGCGCGCGGCTGAACGTGCCAGCGCCGCAGTTTTTCATGGAACTCGTCCAAAACCTGTCCCTTGGTATCTTTCCGCTTGTCGAGATAAACGGTGCCCCGGGCATAGGCACCCTGACGGCGGGGGTCACATGGACCTTGCAATATGAATGGCTTTTCTATTTCGCGCTGCCTTTCCTTGCAATTTTTGCGTGGCGTGATCGCCTGCACCTGCCCTTCGTGGTGCTCGCAACGGTGCTGGCCCTGATCTTTGCCTTGATCTCGCCGGACCGGCAGTTTGCGCTCTATTCGCTCTTTGGCTTCGGTATGGTGTGCGCATCGCTTGAAGATGAAGGTTTGGTGCTGCGGCTGCATCCCGCGTTTGCGTCGCTCGGGATTGCCGCGATACTCGCAGTCATAGGAATGAATTATGAAACATCCTATCGCCCGGATGTGTCTATCTTAATCGGAGCGTCCTTCTACTTGATGCTAAGCGGCGGCACGCTTTTCGGGCTGCTGGTCGCGCGGCCTTCGATCCGGCTCGGAGAAATCAGTTATTGCATTTATCTGATGCAGGGCCTCGCGCTGTTTTCAATCTTCGCCATTCCGCCGTTGCGTGCATTCGCTCTGGCCGCCGACGCATACTATTGGATCGTGATATGCGTGGTCATGGTTGTGCTGGTTCTCGCGGCGCTGGCGGCGCACGTTCTGGTCGAGCGGCCTGGCATCGAACTCGGTCGCAGAATTCAGCGTAGGGAACGCGACTCGGTCGCCGCAGCTGGTGAGCGCCAGCCGCAGGTTCAGCGCAACGCGGAGCGGCCCGTCGGCGAAAGCCTTGCTACGATGGAATCCGCGATCAAATAGCTTTCCAGCGCCTCCTGCGCGCGCTGCCATGCAGTGTCGTTTGTCAGTCGTCTGTTGAAATCGGCATGGGCGGCAAGATTGTCGAAGCGCGAAAAGACCACGAAAACATTTTCTCCGAGCCGCACGGGAAGCCGAGAAAAAGTGTTTTCGCTATGCTCCGAAGCCAAAATTGCGATGCGTATATCGCCAATCCGGTCGAGTATGGGCTCCAGTTCATTGCGGTGAAATGAGTGAAACGCGTTTTCAGCGGGTTCCTTCAGTCTATATGTCAATGCCTGATAGATTGCCGGGGAGGGCTGCTCGCAGCCATGCCCGGGTCGGGCATCTGGAAACCTGAAGCCTCCCGAATCGCCTGCGGGATGCAGGAGAAGCACATCGTCGGAATCAATCATCGTCGCATTGGCAGCATCGCGATGTCTCGCCCAGACGGGTCCGTCATAGAATGCTGTCAGCGCAGCATGCCGTTCTCGCATGCCGGAAAATCCCCTTAGCCAGACAAATGCATTAGGATCGTCGAGATCACGGAACTGGCCAATGACACGCATGCCGCAGGCTTCCTGGGTTTCAATGAATTCAGCATCGAAGAGTGTGATCAGTTCGTCGCGTCGCCCTGGATACAACCTGTAGCGGCGTAGCTCCATGATCGGGCTTTGCCCCGGCTCGCAGTCCGTAGGATGGGCGGTTTCAACAGTCGTGAACATTCATCCTCCAAAACAAACAGGGCGTCCTGTTTTAATAAAAGACCGGTTGTCCTGTTTTGTCAATCTCGTTATCCTTGATGGAAAGGAGAACTGATTGTGGCCGAGAACGAATTGAAAACGCGCGGTGTGGCGCCGTTGAGCGAAAAGCATCGCCCCGGAGCCCCGGCCGTGGCTGCTACAGGCAAGCCGAAGCGCACCAATAACCCGCAGGCAATGCGGGCCCGCATCCTTGACGTTGGCGCCGACCTTTTCCAGCGGCACGGCTACAACGCGACCAGCGTGCATGACGTCGTGCGGGCAGCGGGCACCACCGGAGGTGCGCTGCACCATCATTTTGCGACAAAGAAGTCGCTTGGCCTTGCCGTCATCGTCGAGCGGGTGGCGCCGGAAGTCGAGGCGACCGCCATCCAGCCGGTTTCAAATGCATCATCGGCCGCGTCGGGGATACGTGCGGTGTTCAACGGTGTTGCTGATACGCTCGAGCATAACCGGGCAGTGACCGGTTGCCCGCTGAACAACCTCGCGCTCGAACTATCCTTGGCCGATTCGGACTTTCGCGAAGCGGTCAACGCCGTCTTCGATCGTTGGCGCGCCGCGCTTTCCTTCCGCTTGCACGCTGATCATCCGGAAATGGACGAAGCACGCGCGCACGACCTCGCCACGCTCGTGGTTGCCAGCTATTCGGGGGCGATGGCGATGGCCAAGACCAGCCAGAGCGCGGCGCCGCTGCGCGCCTGCGCAACCCAACTCGAGACCTTGCTGCGCAGAACCTAGAGCGGCGCCCTGGCGAATATTTCGGTGAGCCAGTCGGCGAAGACGCGCACGCGCGAAGAAAGCTGGCGGTTCTGCGGATAGAGCACTGAAACGATCATTGGCGGTGGCGGGCTCCCGGGGAGAACGACGCGCAGGCTTCCTTCAGCAAGTTCATTCGCGATACGATAACGTGGCACCTGGATGAGCCCGAGGCCGGCAATTGCGGATGCGGCATAAATATCCGCGCCCGTCACCGAAACGGGTCCCGGCAAGTTCACCAGTCTGAGACCTGTATGCGTGGAGAATTCCAGTGGAAACGGCTTGCCCGTACCGCTTGAAACATAATTGACGGCCAGATGTCCGGCGAGGTCATCCAGGCTCCTTGGCTCGCCATGCCGGGCAAGGTAAGCCGGGCTCGCACAGGTTACCTGCTGCATCTCGGCAATCTTGCGTCCGACCATGGTGGAATCCTTGAGGTCGCCGACGCGCAGGACGCAGTCGACTCCCTCCTGAACGAGATCGACAAGCCGGTCGCCTTCGCCGATGCTGAGTTCGAGGGCGGCGTAACGATTGAGGAAATCGGGCAGTGCCGGTATCACAAAATGTCGCGCCAACGTGCCTTGCAGGTTTACCCGCAAAAGACCCTTCGGCGCCGAGTCGCGGAACGATGCTTCCGCTTCCTCCATGTCGGCGAGAAGGCGCAGGCAACGGTCGTAATAGGCTTCGCCGTCGAGTGTCGGGTTGACCTGGCGTGTCGTGCGGTCGAGCAGGCGCGTACCCAGGCGCTCTTCAAGACGTTGCATGGCGTTGGTCACTGTCGCACGCGGAATGTGAAGATCGTCGGCCGCATTAGTGAAACTGCGCCGCTCGACGATGCGTACGAAAATCTGCATATCGCGAAAGCGATCCATGCCCGCGCCTACTCTCGTTCAATTGTTATAGATTATCGAATAGTCCTGCCAATTATTTGCTAATTATGCAGAAAGCGATTTGCGGCATAGTGGAGCAAATGTCAACGTGACAGAGGAGTTCCATCGAATGGCACAGACCGATAAACGGATTGCAATCATCACGGGCGCAGCGCGCGGTATTGGTGCGGCGGTTGCAGAGCGGCTCGCAAATGACGGTTTTGCCGTCGTCATCAATTATGCGAACAGCGCCAGGGAAGCCGAGGCGCTTGCGGCAAAGTTCAGCAAGGCCGGCCAAAGGGCGATCGCCGTGCAGGCGGATGTTGCCAAGGCTGAGGAAGTGCGCCGCATGTTCGATCTTGTCGAGGCGGAACTCGGCAAGGTCAGCGTTCTCGTCAACAATGCCGGCATCATGAAAGTTCAGCCGCTTGTTGAAACCAGCGACGCGGTTTTCGAACAGCAGTTTGCCACGAATGTTCAGGGCACATTCAACACGATGCGCGAGGCTGCCGGCAGGATGGGCGATGGCGGCCGCATCATCAACTTTTCGACTTCGGTGGTCGGGACCAACCTTCCTGGTTACGCCGTCTATGCCGGTACCAAGGCGGCGGTCGAAACATTCACCCGCATCTTCGCCAAGGAACTGCGCGGCCGCAACATAACGGTTAATGCCGTTGCACCGGGGCCGGTTGCGACCGATCTCTTCCTTGCAGGCAAGAGCGATGAACTCGTTCAGCAGCTCAGCAAGGCTGCGCCCATGGAACGCCTTGGACAGCCGGATGATATCGCCCGCGTCGTCTCGTTTCTCGCGGGTCCCGATGGCGGCTGGATCAATGGACAGGTCGTGCGCGCCAATGGAGGGCTGGTCTGAGCCCAACAAAAACGGCGGCTGTGAAGGCCGCCGTTGCTCATCACGGATTTTTGCAGCCGTTACATGCCGCTGGTCGGCTGGAAGCGCGCAATCTGCATGAAGGTCACGGCCTTGCCGGTAAACTTGTTGGCGTCAGCAACAGGCAGTGCTTGCTGGAAGCCGGCGGTATAGACCGTCGTCGGCGCCTTACGCATCGAGCTGTTGCGCAGAACCGCCGGCACCACCTCTGGCGCTGTGGCGGCGACCTGTTCGGAGGATAACGCCCTATCCGATAGGTCGGAGGACACCTGGATTGCCTTTGCCGTCTGCCCCTGTGCTGCCTCGCGGTGCGGCTTGGCCTTCTTGCTGGTGGTCTTCACACCGCTGTCGAGCATGGCGACCGGGTCGCCCTTGGCTTCGAGCATTGTGCGACGGAGGGACGTCTGTGGTTGAACTGCCGCCATTTGAACATTCTGCTGCGGCTGCAACCGTCCGCCTGTGGTGCCGCTCGTCGTGGGCATCGGCGCGACGAGGTCGGCGGAATCGTCGTCATGGTCGACATCCGCCTGAGCAATGATGGCCTCCGGGCTAAGATTGTCATCGGGAACGGCGATGATGTCCTGTTCTGCGGCGGCAGGGGCAGGTGCTGCGGCCACGACCGGGCGTTGGCCGGGGACGACCGAAGCAACCTTCATGTCTGGCTGCTTCGGCTTGTCGAAGGGCACGGGAACGAGGGCGTTGGCCATGGCCGGTTGGGACTGATCGGAGGCCTCGGCGGGCTGCTCGATATTTGCTGCGATAAGTTCGCGGATCGCGCTGGCGCTGTCGTCGGGTCGCGTCTCGGGCACGGCGACCGCGGCAGTGTTCTGTGCGAGCGCATTAAGTGTCGAAGGATCGCCCGGCGCGGGTGTCGGCGCGTAGTCTGGACGGCGCAGCGGTACCGGCACGGCAAAGGCGAGAGCGGCATTGTCTTCGGGCGTTATGGCGACGGGCGCCGGTGCTTCCTGGCGCGGCGCGGCCAAAGGCTGCGGTACCCGGGCGGGTAGCTCCGGGGCAGCCTGCGTTGCGGTTGCCGCAGGCGCTGACGCCGGTTGCGGCTGTGCCGCCACTACCGGAGCCGCACCGCCATCGTCCGCGTCCTCGCCTGCCGGAGCCTGGGCAACGGCGCGCGAGGGTTTGGCCGTTGAGGCAACCGCGACAGAGCTCTCGCTCGAATCCTCTTCCTCGTCCGCACCGCCGCCAAAGAGCAGGCCGAACAGGGTCTTGCCTTTCCGGCTGGAGCCCGATGACGAGCTTGCAATCTGTATCGAGCTGCCGTTGCGACGGCGGGCTTCATAGGCGGCGACCGCCTGTTCATAGCCGGGCAGCGGCCGTCCGTCGGATGGAACATGGATCGTCTTGCCGTCCGGGAAGACCGCGAGAAGTTCCTTGCGGCTCATGCGCGGCCAGTGGCGGACATTGCCGACGTCGGTGTGAATGAAGGGCGATCCCGAACGAGGATAATAACCGACGCCGCCAGCCTCGTAGCGCAGGGCAGTGGCACGCAGGGTCGCAAGCTTCACACCGGGCAGGTACCAGTCCATGGCTTTGCCGAGCATGTGCTGGCTCTTGCGGGCGACCCCGCGCGTACGTGAGCGCAGCATGGAATTGGTCGCCGGTGAGCGGTAGGCCGAAACAACGTGGATATAATCGCGCCCGCCGACCCTGTCATAGACCTGCCAGACGAGATCGAACAGGCGGGGGTCCATCTTTGTCGGTTCGTTGCGGCGCCAGTCGCGCAGGAACCGGTTCAACTTGTTGAGGCCGTCCTGCTGATAACGGCCGTTCCGTTTGAAGGTTATTTCGGCGCGTTCGTTGGTGTGGACGAAATAGAGCCGCAATGTGCGGGTCTCGGCAAAGGCCTCGGCGGAGGAAAACAGCATCGACAGGAAAAGGACAAAGGGTCCAAACCAGCGGCCGCTGATCGGGAAAACTGTCTTCGATAGGCCGCTTTTTGCTTCACTCACGCTAGACAATATCGTTCCAATCCTGACCGTTTTCCAAAGCACCGAATAGCTGGACTATCCGATTTATTGGTTAATGACCACTTTATTGATGCACACGAGCATCCGATTTGAATGTTTATGAACGCTTCCCCAGACAGGCTGTCTTCCCTAAAAGGACAAATTCAAGTCGAGATTATGGCTGACATTGCAATTGGTTGCGCTAAATCTGCTTATTTTTGCGCCACAGGTGGGCTTTTGGTTGTTTGGGCTGGATTGGCCAAGAAAAATAGCGCAAACCAGCGGGACTAAAAATCTCCCCAGGATAGAACCGAATGTCCGCTCCATCGGATACCCATATTCACGCATCCGCATCGCCTGCAGCCCGCAACGGCGTCGTTTTGATGCTGCTTGGCATGCTTATGTTTTCCCTCAACGATGTGATGGGCAAATGGCTGGTGTCGACCTATTCGGTGGGGCAGGTGGTTTTCATCCGCAGCGTCGCCGCGCTCATCATCCTGGCGCCGTTCATATGGTTCAACGGTCCGGAGAAACTGTTTCAGGTCGATCGCCCGCGCCTGCAGCTGCTGCGCGCGGTTCTCTCGACCGTGGAGGTATTCGCCTTCTATTTCGCCGTGGTCTACCTGCCGCTTGCCGACGTAATGACCTACTGGCTCGCGGCGCCCATCTATGTGGCCGCGGTCTCGCCCTTCATCCTGAAGGAGCCCGTCGGCTGGCGTCGCTGGAGCGCTATCATCATTGGCTTTGTCGGCGTGGTCATCGCGCTCGAACCGTCGTCTCAGGCTTTGACACCGCAGGCGATTATCTCGATCTTAGGCAGCGTGGCGTTTGCCTTCATGCTGCTGCTTGGCCGGTCCTTGCGCGGGACACCTGATACGACGCTGGTTTTCTGGCAGATCGTCGGTGCCGGCGCGGCGGGGCTCGTCGCCATCGTGTTCGACTGGAAGCCGGTGAGCTTGCGCGATCTGCTGCTCCTCGGCCTTCTCGGCGTCGTCGCCATGCTCGCCCATGTCCTTGTCAACCGTGCTCTCAAGCTCGCGGACGCGGCAACCGTAGCGCCGCTGCAGTATACGTTGCTGTTCTGGGCAATTGTCTTCGGCTGGCTGGTGTTCGGTGACGTACCGCGCATGTCGATGTTGATCGGGTCGGGCTTCATCGTGGCTTCCGGCCTCTTCATCTTCTTCCGCGAACAACAGCTGAAGCGTCAGGGGCGGATCAAAACGCTCAATCAGACAGTGGTTGCCGGATCGGGCGATGGCGCCGGACCCGGCAACGGTTAGTGATTTCGCTCAGGCGTTTGCTGGCACGGCTTCAAGGGATGCGCCGAGTGCGTCGAGCAGCGAGTCCATCCCACCCCGACGCACGGCCGGATCGTCGAACTCGTCGAGGAAGGCGCCCTGTTCAGTCAGGACCAGCCGCGTTCCAGTGCCTTCCGGCTTCAGTTCGAGCGTTGCCAGCGATACGGAGATGCGCTTGCCGTCGAGATGCATCTCGTATGTGTAGATAATGCGCTGGTCAGGCACGATATCCTGGTAGATAGCATCGAAGCGGTGCTGCGGTCCTTCCTTGGGGCCGCCAATGCTGACTTCGCGTCCGCCGACCCTGAAATCTATCTGGTGCTGGGCCGGCCCCCATTCCTCGGGGCCCTTGAACCATTTTGCTTTCGCTTGCGGGTCGCTCAACGCGAAGAACACCCGGGCTGGCGCAGCCGGATAGCTACGCTCGAGAGTAAAAGTATCATGCGTCACGGATCGCTTGGTCATGCTTTTATCCCTTTGTTTGATCGGCGAGGAAATCGCCGAGCCTGTCGAGGCGCAGTTCCCACGTCCTGCGCCGATCCATCATCCAGTCCTCGGCCGTCTGCAGTGCCACCCAGTCGACACGGCAGGTGCGCACGCGCCCGACCTTCTCAGATCGCACCAGCCCGCTCGCTTCGAGAACCTGCAAATGCTGCACCACGGCCGGCAGCGACATTGTGAGGGGCTTGGCGAGTTCGCTGACCGAGGCTGGTCCCTTGCTCAACCGCTCGATCATGCTGCGCCGGGACGGATCCGCGAGCGCCTGAAACATGAGATCGAGCTTGTCCTGTTTGTTAAGCATATACTTAAGTATCGCAATATGAGCAGGCTGTCAATCGGCGAGTGGCGGAAATCACTCGGGGGTGTTGTTAAAGCAAGTCCGGTTCTAAGGATTCGCGTGCGCTACGCGCGCCAGGGCCGCTTCGAAATGGTTGACCGCCTTTTCGAACTTGTCGCGGCAGCCGGGGTTGCAAAAGCCAACGACCGCGCCCTTGTAGAGCGTGAGGCTATCCTCCTTGATGGGATCGCCCGACCAGGGACAATTCCTGTTGACCGCGTCGCTAATCCTCAGTTCATGCATCGTCTTGTTCCTCCCTGGCGCCTTCGACGGCTTCGACCACGACGTGGGTGAGCACGGAATTGGCGATAAAGCATTGTTCGTGGGCTTCGTGATGGATGCCGGCTTCGGTGTGGCGATCTGGAGCTGCGCCAACGTAGGTTATGTCGGGCTTCAACGTAACCCGGCTCACACAAAGCCGGCCGCCTTCATTCTTGGCAAGTTCGCCCTCGGCAGCGTCACGATACTGGCGGACGACAAAGCCTTTCTTCGCTGCAATCGAAAGAAAGAACAGCATGTGGCAACTCGCCAGCGATGCAACGAACGCTTCTTCGGGGTCGACATTCGCGGGCTCGGAGAAGGGAAGGCGGACAATGTGGGGCGACGACGAAGCCGGAACTTCGGCACCGCCATCGAACTGCCAGACATGGGCACGGCTATACTTGTTGTCGGTGAAGGGTTCGCTGTCCTGTTTTTTCCAAAGGACTGTCGCGCCGAAAGTGGTCATTGCTGCATTTCCCGGATCTGCCGCTGATTTGATCAACCAGAGCTTGTCAAAGCGGCCAAGAATTGTCGATAACCAGTGCCCGGAAAAGAATCGGCGAGGATGAGATGGATCTTGGTATTAAGGGCAGACGCGCTATCGTCTGTGCGAGTTCGAAGGGGCTGGGGCGCGGCGTAGCAGAAAAGCTTGCTGAGGCGGGTGTCGATCTGACTCTGAATGCGCGCACCGAGTCGACCCTCAAGGCGACTGCGGATGCGATAGCGGGCAAGTACGGCGTCAAGGTTCAGATCGTGGCGGAGGACGTTACTACGGAGGCCGGGCGGCAAGCCTTGCTTCAGGCGGAACCGCAGCCTGACATCCTTATCAACAATGCTGGCGGTCCGCCTCCCGGCGTCTGGTCCGACTGGGGCGAAGAAGAGTGGCTGAAGGCGATCAACAACAACATGCTGACGCCGATCCTGCTGATGAAGGCGATTTTGCCCGGTATGATCGAGCGCAAATGGGGACGCGTGGTCAACATTACCTCGGGTTCCGTCAAGTCACCGATCGCGCAGCTCGGACTTTCCAACGCTGCGCGCAGCGGCCTTACCGGTTTCGTCGCGGGAACGTCGCGCCAGGTCGCGCGCCATGGCGTTATCATCAACAATCTCCTGCCCGGATCGCATGACACCGACCGAACCAAGGGTTTCATCGAGCGCTCCGCCAAGGAAAAGGGCATATCGATCGAGGAAGCGCGGAAAGAGGCCTATGCCGACAATCCCGCAGGACGCTACGGCACGGCTGAGGAATTCGGCGCGGCTGCGGCATTCCTTTGCAGCCAGTATTCTGGCTTCATCGTCGGCCAGAATCTCCTGCTTGACGGCGGCGCCTTCAACTCGACGCTCGGTTGATCACTCGGCGATGAAGCGGTAGCCGACGCCGGGCTCGGTGCGAATGAACTGCGGGTTGTTCGCATCGTCTTCGATCTTTGCCCGCAACTGCCCGACGAACACACGCAAATATTGCAGATCCTCGACGTGGGCCGCTCCCCAGACGGAAGCGAGCAACTGGCGATGGGTCACGACCATGCCCGCATGGAGCACAAGGTGGACCAGCAACTGGTACTCCTTGCGCGTCAGGTGCACTTCCTGATCGTTGCGCGTCACGATGCGCTTTGCGGTATCCACGACGAGACCATTCACCTCGAAGCGCGAGGGAACGCTCGCACCCGCCACCTGGCGGCGCAGGCTGGTGCGGATGCGTGCCAAAAGTTCGCCGATGCCGAAGGGCTTTTCCACATAGTCATTGGCGCCGAGATCGAGCGCGGCGATCTTTTCCGCCTCGCGGTCGCGTGCCGAAAGCACAATGATCGGAACGTCGGAAAATGCGCGCACAGTCTCGATGACGTCCTTGCCGTCCTTGTCCGGCAGGCCAAGGTCGAGGATGACGAGGTCTGGCGCGCTCGTTGCAACCAGGCGCTCCGCCTCGCCGCCGGTCGCCGCCTGAATGACCTCATAACCCGACGCCGTCAGTGCCGGATGCAGGAACCGCTGTATTTGCGGCTCATCGTCGACAACGAGGATGCGATGCTGGTTCATTCATGCGCTCCCGCTGGATTGGCGACGGGCAGGCGGATGATGAATCTGGTGCCACGCTTGCGCACGGCAGGGCTTTCCGCCTTGATCGTCCCGCCCATCGACTCGACGAAGCCGCGAGCGATCGAAAGCCCGAGGCCGGTACCGGGTGCGCGGCCATCGCCCTTGGTGCGTCGATAGAACTTGTCGAAAATCTTGTCGAGATCCTTGGGCGGAATACCCTTGCCCTGGTCGGTGACGCTGATGGCCACCGCGCCGTCGTCCTGGCGCGCATAGATGGTAACCGGGCCGTCGCCGGCATATTTCGCTGCATTGTCGAGGAGATTGAACAGGACTTGCCCGAGCATTGCGGCATCACCTTTGACGATCGGCAGGTCGGGGGCGACGCTGATATCGACGACAATATCGGGCTTGAGCTTCTTTATGCGCTCGATCGAGGCGGTGATGACCTCCGACGCATCGACCGGCACATTCCTGATCTTCAGGGTGCCGGCCTCGATACGGGTCATGTCGAAGAGATTGGCAACAAAACGTGTAAGGCGGCCGGCCTCCTCCTCGATTGAAAGCAGAAGGTCATCCCGGCTCTCCTGCTTTATGCGATCGCCGAGCTGGCGCAGGGTCGTGATCGCACCGGTGATCGAGGCAAGTGGCGTCTTGAGGTCATGGGAAAGCGATGAAAACAGCGCCGTATGCAGCTGTTCGCTCTCCTGCAGGGCGGTCGTTTTTGCGTTTTCCTTCACAAGTTGTGCGCGATCGATGGCAATGGCCGCCTGATCGAGGATCGCTGTCAGCATGCGGTCCTCGTCCTCGGTCAGAACGTCGCGGTCATCCATTTGGAGACCAATAACCCCTGCAACGCCATGCGAGGTGAGGATGGGCAGGAATTCCCACCCGATCTGCGGCAATGTCGCAGTGTCGTGGCCAGCCCGCTCGTTCTTCTCAAAAGCCCAGCGCGCTGCGGTCATGTCGGTGCCATCGAGGTTTGAATCCGGCGGCCAGGCCGCCTGCACGCTCAATTCGCCCTCGTCGGGAAGCAAGATGGCAGCGCCAGTCCCGAAGGTCGCGTGCAAGTGCGTCGCCGTCGAGAAAAGCACGTCATCCAGTCGCGCCGTACCCGAGAGCTTGCGCGAAAATTCGTAAAGTGCCTGCGTGTTCTTCGCCTGTTGGCGAGAGCGGCCCACCTGTTCGCGCAAACGGCCGGTGAGGTCGCCGATCATCAGCGCGACGGCGAGGAATATGATCAGCGACAGCAGCTGGTGCGGCTTGGCGATGCTGAGATCGTGTATCGGTTCGAGAAAGAAGAAATTATAGAAGACAAAGGCAAGGCCAGCCGCGATCACGGCCGAAAGACGCCCGCAGATCACGCCGGAAAGGATAACGGCAACGAGGAATACCATCGAAAGATTCTGCGGATGCACGACATTGCTGGCCGTCAGGCCGAGCAGTGTCGTCGCACCCGTCGTTGCCACGGGCACGCCAACGGCGAGGGCAAGTTCCAGCGGCGAGCGCTTGCGCAGTCTGGGCGGCGCGTAGGAAACGTCCTGTTCTTCGCCGGTGACGATATGAACGCCGACATCGGTAAAGCGTTTGATGATTTCATCGGGGAGGGACCGGCGGAACGGATTGGCGAGCCGCCTTGGCTTGGGACGGCCAACAACGATCTGCGTGACATTCTCACGTCGGGCAATGCGGAAGATTTCCTCGACGAAGTCGTCGGCGATGACGCGCCGTGTTTCTGCACCGAGGCGTTCGGCAAGATCGAGCAGGGCGTCGATGCGCTTGCCGGTCTCGCCGCCGAGATCGCTGGTCTGCGTCATCGAAACGACAAGCCAACGCGCATTGAGACCGGAAGCGAGGCGACTGGCGGTGCGCACAACCTTGTCGGATAGACTGTCGGGACCGACACAGACGAGGAGGCGCTCGCCCGTCGCCCACGGACCTTCGATCGCCTGCTGGCGCAGAATATCGATCATCTGATCGTCGACGCGATCGGCAGTACGCCGCAACGCAAGCTCGCGCAGGGCAGTGAGGTTTGCAGGCTTGAAGAAGCCCTCGGCCGCCCGCTCCGCATTGCCGGGGAGATAAATCTTGCCCTCTCTCAGGCGTTCGATCAGTTCCGCCGGGGGCAGGTCGACGAGAAGGACATCGTCGGCGCGTTTCAACACGGTGTCGGGGACAATCTCCCGCACAGTAACGCCGGTGATGCTGGATACGATGTCGGATACGCTTTCGAGATGCTGGACGTTCATGGCTGTCCAGACGTCAATGCCGAGCCAGAGCAGTTCCTCGACATCCTGATGACGCTTGGGGTGGCGGCTGCCGGGAACGTTGGTATGGGCGAGCTCATCGACAATAAGCACTTTCGGCTTGCGCGCGATGGCTGCATCGATGTCGAACTCCTCGAGGAGCCGCTCGCGATAGGTCACTTCCTTGCGCGGGATAACGTCCAGCCCCTTGAGCAATTCGGCGGTCTCGGCGCGTCCGTGGGTTTCGGCAATGCCGACGACGATATCCTCGCCCTCTTCCTTGAGGCGGCGGGCGCGCTGCAACATGGCGTAGGTTTTGCCGACACCGGGCGCCGCGCCGAGAAACACCGTGAGCTTGCCACGCGTTTCGCGCGTCGCAAGTTGCAGAAGTCTGTCGGGATCGGGTCTGTTTTTTTGACCGTAATCGGCCATGGATGCCTCAAGCTGTTTTATGCGGCCCATACTCAAATCTCAGGGACAGGCCAGAACGTTTACCCCAGCTTTGTCGGAAAAGCCAAGGCGTGGATCGGCTGGGCTGCGACAGCACATCTATTGACGCAACCGGCCGAGTGTGGAAAGTCCCGCGCAAACTATGCAGCAGGAAGCCTAGCCGTGATCCGTCATATTGTGTTTTTCAGTGCCCGGAACAAGGAAGACGTGGGAGCAATTGTCGAGGGCCTGAAGCGCCTCGGCGAAATTCCGCATTCGCAGGTGTTCGAAGTGATGCAGAACACGAAGACGGATCCGATCTCCGGCGAGATCGATGTCGTGGTCTATGGCGAGTTCGAGGATGCCGAAGCGCTGGCGGCATACAAGGCGCATCCGATCTATAGCGAGACGACGGCAGTGGTTCGGCCGATGCGCGAACTGCGCATTTCCGCCGATGTTGTTTCGACGCTTGTCTGACCTTCCGTTAGTTCCTTCCTGAAATCGTCTCGAGGATCGGGCAGTCAGGCCGCTGGTCGCCGTGACAATGAGCGACCAGATGTTGCAGCGTGTGCTGCAACTCGCGTAGTTCCAGAATCTTGCGTTCGATCTCGCCGAGTTTCGATTGCGCGATTGCCTTTACGTCGGCGCTGGCGCGCTCCTTGTCCTCATAGAGCGCAAGGAGCTGTCGACATTCCTCGACGGAAAATCCAAGGCCGCGCGAGCGCTGCAGGAAGCGCAGCTTGTGCACATCTGA
The DNA here is from genome assembly GCF_000686005.1 of Phyllobacterium sp. UNC302MFCol5.2. NCBI lineage: Bacteria > Pseudomonadati > Pseudomonadota > Alphaproteobacteria > Hyphomicrobiales > Phyllobacteriaceae > Phyllobacterium > Phyllobacterium sp. UNC302MFCol5.2. The sequence continues at coordinate 1,254,229 of NZ_JMLL01000010.1, read as the reverse complement.
CATGGAATAGTCGCGATAGCCATTTTCCGCGCGCCCGGGCTTCAGCAAGCCGATATCCTCGTAATAACGGATCGTCTTGGGCGGCAGGCCGGATTTGTCGGAAGCGGTTCCGATATTCATGGCAACCTCACAGTTTGACGGTGCGCAGGCGCAGCGCGTTGGCAATGACCGAAACCGACGAAAGGCTCATTGCTGCGGCGGCAAGCATCGGCGAAAGCAGAAGGCCGAAGACCGGATAGAGCACGCCCGCGGCGACCGGCACGCCGAGCACGTTGTAGATGAAGGCGAAGAAGAGGTTCTGCTTGATATTGCGAAGCGTCGCCTCGGCCAAATGACGCGCACGGACAATGCCGTTGAGGTCGCCCTTGACGAGGGTTATGCCCGCGCTTTCCATGGCAACGTCCGCGCCCGTACCCATGGCGATGCCGACATCGGCTGCGGCGAGGGCCGGCGCGTCGTTGATGCCATCGCCAGCCATCGCAACCCTGGCGCCGCCATGACGCAGTTCATCCACCAGCGCCTTCTTGCTCTCGGGCAGCATATCGGCGCGCACCTCATCGATGCCAAGCTGCGAAGCCACGGCCCGAGCGGTCACGGCGTTGTCGCCTGTCGCCATGATGATCTTCAGACCCGCAGCGTGCAGCAGGCGGATCGCCTCAGCGCTCGTCGCCTTGATCGGATCGGCAACGGCAACAATGCCGGCGGCCTTGCCGTCAACGGCGATGAACAGTGCGCTCTTGCCTGCGGCGCGCAACGCGTCGGCGCGCTCCTGAAGCGGCAGAACATCGGCGCCGACATCCTGCATCATGGCGCGGTTGCCGAGCGTGACGGTGCGCCCGCCGACAATACCGGTAACGCCCTTGCCGGTCACGGCTTCGAAACCGGTTGCGTCGGGGACTGTAAGACCGCGATCCCTGGCGCCATCGACGATGGCTTCGGCCAGCGGATGCTCAGAACCTTTTTCGAGGCCTGCGGCGAGTGCCAGGAGTTCGCCGTCATTGAAAGGCGGCTGCGCGATGAGATCGGTCAACCGTGGCTTGCCTTCGGTCAGCGTGCCGGTCTTGTCGACGATCAGCGTATCGACGCGGGCAAAGCGTTCGAGCGCTTCAGCATCCTTGATGAGAACGCCTGCATGGGCGCCACGTCCCGTTGCCGTCATGATCGACATCGGCGTTGCCAGACCAAGCGCGCAGGGGCAGGCAATGATGAGCACCGAGACCGCGGCGACAAGGCCGTGGATCATGCTCGGCTCGGGGCCGAGAAGCGCCCAAGCGGCGAATGCCAGCATGGCGACGAGGACGACGGTTGGAACGAAATAACTCGCAACGCGATCGGCGAGGCCCTGTATCGGCGCGCGCGAACGCTGCGCCGCCGCGACCATGCCGACGATCTGCGACAGCACCGTATCCGCGCCGACCTTCTTGGCCTCGATGAGCAGCGTACCGTTGCGATTAAGCGTCCCACCCGTGACCTGGTCATGCTCGGCTTTCTCGACTGGCAGCGATTCGCCGGTAATCATGGATTCGTCGATCGAGGTGCGCCCCTCGAGCACGATGCCGTCCACAGGAATGCTTTCGCCAGGACGAACACGTAGCTTGTCGCCCACTGCGACCTCGTCGAGCGGAACATCCATCTCTGCGGCGTCCGCACCGACACGCCGTGCCGTCTTCGGCGCAAGGTCGAGCAGGGCGCGAATTGCCGAGCCGGTCCGTTCGCGCGCCTTGAGCTCCAGCACCTGGCCGAGAAAGACGAGGGCAACGATCACCGCGGCGGCTTCGAAATAGACCGGGACCATGCCGCCATGGCCACGGAAGGAATGCGGGAAAATATCCGGAAAAAGCGTCGCGACGACACTGAACGCGTAGGCCGCGCCAACCCCGATGGCAATGAGCGTCCACATGTTAGGGCTTCGGTTGACGAATGAGGCAAAGGCGCGCTCGAAAAAGGGGATAGCCGCCCAGACGACAACCGGCGTTGCCAGCGCAAACTCGATCCATATGGCGAGGCGTTCGCCAAGCCAGTCGCGGAACGGGAGACCGAGCATCGGCCCCATGGTGATGACGAGCAGCGGCACCGAACAGAAGGCGCTGATCCAGAAGCGGCGGGTGAAATCGACGAGCTCCGGATTGGGGCCTTCGTCGCCGGTCGGTATGCCCATAGGTTCGAGGGCCATGCCGCAGATCGGGCAGGCGCCGGGACCGTCCCGAACGACCTCGGGATGCATCGGGCACGTATATTGCGTTCCGGCTGGCATAGGCTTCGGCAGGGGCCGGTCGCCGAGATAATCCTCCGGGGCTTTCTTGAACTTCGCCATGCAGCCCGCCGAACAGAAGTAGTATTTCTCGCCTTCGTGGCGAAGGAAATGCTTGGCGCTGGCCCGGTCGACCTTCATGCCGCATACCGGATCCGTCGCCTCGATATAGGCTTCCGGATCCTTGACGAACTTCGCCTGGCAGCCGGCCGAACAGAAATGGAAAAGGCGCTCGCCATGTTCGGTAGTTGGCTTGCCCGCGTCAGGATCCACCACCATGCCGCATACCGGATCGCGAACGACCTCGGTTGCTACGGATTGATGCCCGCCGCAGCAATTATGGCCGTGGTGCGGGTGGTTCGCGTGCTCGTGCTTCATGGTCCTGCTTTCCGTCTTCAAATAAGTAATGCAGGAAAGGTAATCTTTCCAGTGACTGGAAGGTCAAGGGCAACGTTGCGATAAGTTTCAACGCAAAAGCCCGGCGCGGGGCCGGGCTTTCTGGCGGTCTTGGGAGAAGACGGTTCTCAGCCTGCCTGGCTGTGCGGCGTATCCTGTGCGAGCTGCCCTGCTTCCCAGCCGAGAATGGCGCGCTTGCGGGTGAGGCCCCAATGATATCCGGTCAAGGCTCCCGACTTTCCGACCGCGCGGTGGCAGGGAACAACGAAGGAAACCGGGTTGGCGCCAATCGCCGCACCGACGGCGCGCGAGGCGTTGGGCGAGCCGATGTCAGCGGCGATATCAGAGTAGGCGACGCATTTGCCCATCGGAATCTTGAGCAGCGCTTCCCAGACTCGCAGCTGAAAATCGGTGCCGATCGTCACGACTTTCAATGGCCGGTCGGCGCGCCATTCCGCCGGATTGAAAATCCGCCCGGCATAGGGGGCTGTGGCGGCCAGATCCTCGACGTAGGTGGCGTTTGGCCAGCGCGAGGACATGTCGGCGAGCGCTTCTCGCTCCTTGCCGGCGTCCGCAAAGGCGAGGCCGGCAAGACCGCGATCCGTCACCATGATGAGCGCCAGCCCGAACGGCGAAATGAGAAAGCCATATCGGATCGTCAGGCCTGCGCCGCGGCTCTTATAGTCTCCCGGCGACATGCCTTCATGGGTAACGAAGAGATCGTGCAGCCGGCCAGGGCCCGAAAGTCCGGTCTCATAGGCGGTTTCGAGCAGCGGCATGCCCTCGTCAAGCAGCCGGCGCGCATGATCGATCGTTACCGCCTGCAGGAAACCCTTCGGTGAGAGGCCGGCCCAGCGCGTAAAGAGCTTTTGCAGCGCAGTCGGCGAAAGTCCGGTGTCGCGCGCCAGAGTTTCAAGCGAAGGCTGGTCGCGATAATCCTTGCTGATGCGTTCGATGATGTGGCTGACGATGGCATAGTCGTCGCCGGTCGGAGTGATGTCTTTTTGAAGTATGGCGTGCGGTTTCATGAGCTTTTACCTCTTGTGTTGAGGATATATGACCACGCACCCGCCTTCGCCGCCACCCGATTCTTGACGGCCGAACCGGTCGGAAAGATTAGTGTCCCTTCGCCGTCGCAAGCGCTGTCTGAAAGGCCGAGGCAAAGCTTTCGCGGTCGTCGGGATTGAGGAACGAGCCGATGATGACGGCCTTGCCCTGTCCCTCGACGCGCATCGAGGTAATGCCGATCTCGGCATGACGGGCAATGCTGAACCGGGTCCAGTAAGGGTTGAATTCGTGCTGCCTTGCCCGTCCCGAAGGCGCGACCTGACGGATGTGCAGGGCAACGCGCGAAATGCTGACTTCTTCGTGTGCTTTCGCTGCAGCGTAGTTCATGCGAAACGCCACGTAGACGATGACGACGTCCAGCCCGAAAAAGCCGAATACTGGCCAGGCGCCGATCGACAGAAAGAAAAGGCCGGTCATAAAACTGCTGACCCCAAGCGTTCCCATAAGAACAAGAAATCCGAAACGGCCAAGCGATCGATGTGGCACAAGAAGCGCACGGAAGATTTCTTCTTCGTTGATCGCGGCCGGGTCAATCGGGTTTGTTGTTTGGCTCATGGGGCTCAAGTATAGAGGGGTCATGGAAAATCCCAAGCCGAAAATCGATCAGAACGCTGTGACCGCCAGGCCCGCCAAGGAAGAGCGGCGTGTGCCGGGGACGCGCTACACGGCGGCGGAGATCCACGAAATATTTCGCCGGTTTTCGATCCAGCGGCCGGAGCCAAAGGGGGAACTCGAACACGTCAATCCGTTCACCCTGCTTGTCGCCGTGGCACTTTCGGCGCAGGCAACCGATGTCGGCGTAAACAAGGCGACGCGCGCGCTCTTCAAGGTTGCCGACACGCCCGAAAAGATGGTGGCCCTAGGGGTAGAGAGGCTTGGCGAATATATCCGAACGATCGGGCTGTGGCGCAACAAGGCCAAGAATGTCGTCGCGCTATCGCAAGCACTGGTCGAAAAATTTGGCAGCGTCGTTCCCGATGATCGTGACGAACTGGTCAAGCTGCCGGGGGTTGGCCGTAAGACTGCCAATGTCGTCCTCAGCATGGCGTTCGGCCAGGCTACGATGGCGGTGGACACGCACATCTTCCGCATCGGCAACCGCCTTGGCCTTGCGCCCGGCAAGACCCCGGACGAGGTGGAGGCGAAGCTGATGAAAATCATTCCGTCGGAATATCTCTATCATGCGCATCACTGGTTGATCCTGCACGGCCGATATGTGTGCAAGGCGCGTAGGCCGGAATGTTCGGCCTGTGTCATCGCCGATATCTGCAAGGCAGCGGAAAAGACCTCGGAAATCCCGGCGCCGCTGGTGCCGCTGCCGCCGCAGGCTATCTGACGGCTACAGGCCGTGCCGCACTGGCGACGGCTTTGTGGAGGTGCACCATGAGCGCTGCGGCAAAGAGCGGCGTCAGGAGGTTGAGCAATGGCACGGCCATGAATGCGGCGATGACGAGGCCCGCGAGGAAGACCGTACCGGCATTCTGCGCCCGCAAGGCCTTTGCTTCGGCTTCGGATCGAAAACGCATCGCGGCGAACTCGAAGAACTCGCGGCCCAGCAGATAGCCATTGACGATGAAGAATGCGATCAGGTTGACGCCGGGAATGAGCAACATCAGCAGGGCGGCAATATTGCCGAGAATGACGACGCCAAAGAAGCGGATCGAAAGGACCATCGAGCGCATGGCAGGCAGCGGCTTTCCGGCCGGGTCGCCAGGGTAGTCTTCCTTTTCGACGACCTCCGCAACATCGTCAAGAAAAAGCCCGGCTACGATGGCGGTAACTGGAGCAATCAGCAACGCCAGTCCCAATGCGAGCCCGATGCTGGCAAAGAGGCCGGCGATGAAGCCGATCCAGCCCGTCCAGGATGGCAAATCCGGCATCATTCCTTGGAAAAAAGGGAGCGCGAGCCATTCGAAGATTTCGCGCAGCCCAAACCATGCGCCGACAAGCAGCAGCAATGTCAGCCCCAGCGATTTCCACAGGACGGCGCGAAATTCCGGACGGAAGAGGTGACTGGCGGCGGCGCGGGCGCTTTCGACGATCATCGGGCATTTTGCTCCATGGCGTAGGCATCCGACATAAGCGCAACTGACCCTTCGGACAAGGTGTTCGCCCAAGTGGGGGGTGGTCAATTCTGTCGCGACGGGTTAGAGCAGGCAAAACAACGCCAACAGGTTTGCGATCTATCCCGGAGTTTCCATGTCCACTTATGACGTGCTTTGCATAGGCAACGCCATTGTCGATATCATTGCCCGCACCGATGACGATTTCATCATCAAGAACGGCATTATCAAAAATGCAATGAACCTGATCGACGCCGATCGGGCCGAGTTCCTCTACGAGCGCATGGGTCCCGCGATCGAGGCGTCCGGCGGCAGCGCCGGCAATACCGCGGCGGGCGTTGCCAGCCTTGGCGGACGCGCCGCCTATTTCGGCAAGGTAGCGGATGATCAGCTTGGCCACGTATTTACCCATGATATCCGTTCGCAAGGCGTCGCCTTCGACACGCGTGTGCTGGCTTCACCGCCACCCACCGCGCGCTCGATGATTTTCGTGACGCCCGATGGCGAGCGCTCGATGAACACCTATCTCGGCGCCTGCATTGAACTCGGGCCGGAGGATGTCGAGAGTTCCAAGGTTTCCCAGGCCAAGGTCACCTATTTCGAGGGCTATCTCTGGGATCCGCCGCGCGCCAAGGAAGCCATCCGCCTGTCGGCAAAGATCGCTCATGAGCACAAGCGGGAAGTCTCGATGACCCTCTCGGATCCGTTCTGCGTCGATCGCTACCGCGAGGAGTTTCTTGATCTGATGCGCTCCGGCACGGTCGACATCGTTTTTGCCAATGAGGCGGAAATGAAATCGCTGTACCAGACGGACAACTTTGAGGAAGGGCTCGAGTTGATCCGCAGGGATTGCAAGCTCGCTGCCGTCACCCGTTCGGAAAAAGGTTCTGTGGTCGTTACCGGCGACGAGACCGTTGCGGTTCCAGCCATCGAGATCGAGGAACTGGTCGATACCACAGGCGCGGGCGATCTTTATGCTGCGGGTTTCCTTTTCGGCTACACCAACGGCCGCTCGCTGACCGATTGCGCCCGCCTTGGCTCGCTGACGGCGGGGCTTGTCATCCAGCAGATCGGTCCGCGTCCGCAGATCAATCTGAAGGCCGCGGCGGAGCGGGCGGGGCTGCTCTGATCAAGCCTTCCCGCTCAAGCTCGTCCGCACTGCGGCCGGGCTTGTGATAGGTCGGCAGATACCAGCCGAAATAGAGCGCGCCGCCTCGGACCGTGAAGGCGGCAAGCGCCGCGACGAGCGCGGAAATCTCCGTCCCGACGGCAAACCGGTGCAGCACGATATAGACAAGTGAGCCGGCGAGCGCCGCCGTGACATAAATTTCGCGGCGCATCACCACTGATGGCTCCCCCGAAATGATATCACGCAGGATACCGCCGAATGTCGCCGTCATGATCCCGGTCACCACCGCAATGGTCGAGTCGAAGCCGAGTGCAAGGCTCTTTGCCGCGCCCATCACGCTATAGGCGGCAAGCCCGACCGCATCGAGCCAGAGGAGAACGCGATAGCGTGATTCAAGCAGATTGGCGGTGAAATAGACAAGGATTGCCGCTGCGGCGCAGACAAGTAGGCTCATCGGATCCTTCACCCAGAAGACGGGAACGCCGAGGATGAGGTCGCGCAACGTCCCGCCGCCGATCCCGGTGACCGCGGCGAGAAAGATGAAAGCCATGATGTCGAGCTGGCGCCGCGAGGCCGCCAGAGCTCCCGTCGCGGCGAAAAGGAAAATTCCGGCATAGTTGAACAGCAGAATCATGGTCACCGGCAGTTTCCCCTCGCCGTTATTTTGTCCCACGATAGAGCATGACCGGAAAATGAAAAGAGCCGCATTCCGGTCAGGGAAATGCGGCTCCTTGGAACGTCGTTACGACCGATCAGGCGTCTTTTTCAGCCTGCGGATTGATCGGGCCGGGTTCCGGCTGAGCTTCGCCGGCGGCCTGCTTGGGTCCGCCCCGCGACACGCCGACAAGCGCCGGCCGCAGCACGCGGTCGCCGATGACAAAGCCAGCCTGCGCAACCTGCACCACCGTATTATGCGGAACATCCGCATTCGGAATTTCGAACATCGCCTGGTGGAAGTTCGGATCGAACTTCTGACCCTGCGGCTCGATTTTCTTGACGCCGTGGCGTTCCATAGCGGTGAGCATGGAGCGTTCCGTCATCTCGACGCCCTCGACGAGACCCTTAAGGCCGGCATCGCCGCCTGCAAGTGCATCGGCGGGAACCGCTTCGATGGCGCGCTTCAGATTGTCGGATACCGCAAGCATGTCGCGGGCGAAGTTGGCAACCGAATAGCTGCGCGCGTCATGGACGTCGCGCGCGGTTCGCTTGCGCAGGTTTTCCATATCTGCGGCAAGGCGCAGCAACTGGTCCTTCAGATCGTTGTTTTCGGCGCGCAGCGCGTCGAGTTCGGCGGTCGTTGCCTGCTCCTGGTCTTCCTCGGCAAGCGCATATTCCTCGGCCTTGCGCGATTTAAGAAAATCATCGGCAGCGCGCTTCAGCGCATCGCGATCGCGCGGGTTCTTCAGGTCGCGCTGATCGAGATCCGGGGTGTCGTGAAGTTTCTTGTCTTCAGCCATCTATCCTGTCCGTTCATTTTTCGAAGTTGCGCTGGATATCGACGTTCGGCTCTTGAAAATCAAGTCTTATCGCAAAAGGCGGGATACGAGCTGGGCGGTATAGTCGACCATCGGCACGATCCGGGCATAGTTGAGCCGGGTCGGGCCGATGACGCCGAGGGCGCCGATGATGCGCTGCTCCGAGTCCCGATAGGGCGCGATCACCAGCGACGAACCCGACAGCGAGAACAGCTTGTTTTCTGACCCGATGAAGATGCGCACGCCGGGTCCCGCCTCGGCGAGGTCGAGAAGCTGCAGCGTTCCTTCCTTGGTTTCGAGATCGTCAAAGAGGTGGCGCAGCCTGTCGAGATCGGCCTCGGCGTTGATCGAATCGAGAAGATTGCCGCGCCCGCGCACGATCAGGCGCGGCGGCTGCCCGCTGCCTGCGCCGCCCCAGACCGCCAGCCCCTGTTGCACCAGATGCTGCGACAAGGCATCGAGCGCCTGCTGGGTCTCGTCCTTGAGTTGGCCGATTTCCTGGCGCGCCTCGCTGATCGTGCGCCCCTGAATATGCGCATTGAGAAAGTTCGAAGCTTCGATGAGCTGTGAGGGCGTCACGCCAACGGGCAAATCGATAACGCGATTTTCGATATCCCCGCTCTGGCTGACAAGAACGGCCAGGGCCTTGGTCGGCTCGAGGCGCACGAACTCGATGTGTTTCAGCGCGCCTTCCGCCTTGGTCGCAAGCACAAGACCGGCGCCGCGCGACATGCCGGAGAGGATTTGGCTCGCCTGCGTCAGCACAGTTTCAGTCGACTGGTCTTCGCTTGAGGCACGAACCTGCGCCTCGATCGAGTTGCGCTCAGCGGCGGAAAGATCGCCGACTTCCATGAAGGCGTCGACGAAGAAGCGCAGCCCAAGCTGCGTCGGGAGGCGTCCGGCCGAAATATGCGGTGCATAGACCAGTCCGAGATGCTCGAGATCGCTCATGACGTTGCGGATCGTCGCCGGCGACAGCGACACGGGGAGAATCCGCGAAAGGTTGCGCGAGCCGACCGGTTCGCCGTCGCCAAGATAGCTCTCGACGATGCGCCGGAAAATGTCGCGCGACCGCTGGTCAAGCGACTGATATGCCTCCGGTACCACGGCCCGTTTCATCTTGCCTCGTATGTCTGCTTGTTACAGCCCTGATATAAGCATTGTCCGGGCAATCATCAAAGCCTTTGCTTCGATCTGCCATCACGGCTAAAAGGCCGGACCACAGATTTTCAAAGAGGTCTTTCCAATGCGTCCTTCCAAGCGAGCCCCCGACGAGATGCGCGCCATCTCCTTCGAACGCGGCGTTTCCAAGCATGCCGAGGGCTCGTGCCTAGTCAAATTCGGCGACACCCATGTTTTGTGCACCGCGAGCCTTGAGGAAAAGGTGCCAGGCTGGATGCGCAACACCGGCAAGGGTTGGGTAACGGCCGAATACGGCATGTTGCCGCGCTCGACCGGCGATCGCATGCGCCGCGAGGCATCCTCGGGCAAACAGGGCGGCCGCACGCTGGAAATCCAGCGGCTGATCGCCCGCTCGCTGCGTGCGGTCGTAGACCTGCAGGCGCTCGGCGAAGTGCAGATCACGGTGGACTGCGACGTTATCCAGGCTGATGGCGGCACGCGCACGGCTGCCATCACTGGCGGTTGGGTCGCTCTGCACGAGTGCCTGCGCTGGATGGAAGCACGCCAGATGATCAAGGTCGAAAAAGTACTGAAGGACCACGTTGCGGCGATCTCATGCGGAATTTCCAATGGCACGCCGGTGATCGACCTCGATTATCAGGAGGATTCGACGGCACAGACGGACGCGAACTTTGTCATGACTGGCAAGGGTGGTATCGTCGAGGTGCAGGGAACCGCCGAAGGCGAGCCCTTTTCTGAGGAAGAACTGCTTGCCCTTATGAGCCTTGCCCGCAGCGGCATCGGGCGGCTGGTCAACCTGCAGCAGATGGCTGTGAGCTAAAAGCCCGAGACCATGCGACCATCCGGTATCCTTGAAACGGCGCTTTATGTTACGGACCTTGCGGCCGCCAAGGACTTCTATGCCGGCATTCTCGGGCTCGAGATCATATTGGAGACGCCGAAGCGGTCCATCTTTTTTCGCTGCGGCGCCGGTGTCCTCATCCTGTTCGATCCCGTGCTTATCAACGAGCGCCCGCCCGGCAGCCTGCCTATCCCCTCGCATGGGGCAACAGGCCCGGGCCACGTCTGTTTCAAGGCGACACGGGATGAAATCGCCGGATGGAAATCCCATCTTGAGGCAAATGGCATCGAGATCGAAAGCGAGTTCGATTGGCCTAACGGCGCGCGCTCGCTCTACTTCCGTGATCCCGCCGGAAACTCGATCGAATTCGCAGAACCGAAATTATGGAATTTGGAATGAGAAAACTCGAAAAGGGCAAACTGCTCGTCGCAAGTCACAATCAGGGCAAGATCAATGAGATGATCGACCTTCTGGGACCATTCGGCTTTGAAGTGGTTTCCGCTGGCGATCTCGGCCTGCCGGAGCCGGATGAGACCGGAACCACGTTCGAGCAAAATGCCTATATCAAGGCCTATGCAGCGGCGAAGGCGACCGGCCTCGTTGCGCTCTCCGATGATTCCGGCCTTTGCGTCGACGCGCTCGGCGGCGATCCCGGCGTTTACACGGCGAACTGGGCGGAACTTCCCGATGGAAAGCGCGATTTCAGCCACGGCATGGAAAAGGTGGAAAAGGCCTTGCAGGATAAGGGCGCGACAAGCCCCGACCAACGCAGCGGGCGTTTCGTATCCGTCATCTGCCTCGCCTGGCCGGACGGCGAAGCCAATTACTATCGCGGCGAGGTCGAGGGCGAGATCGTCTGGCCGCCGCGCGGCAGCGCTGGCTTCGGTTACGATCCCGTATTCAAGCCGGAAGGCTATGAGGCGACCTTCGGCGAGATGACAGCTGAACAGAAGCATGGCTGGAAGCCGGGTGACGAAAAGGCGCTGTCGCACCGCGCCCGTGCCTTCCAGCATTTCGCCAGGGATTGTCTGGACGCAGGATGACCCGCAACGATCCGATCACACGCCGGAGTTTTGCAGTTTGGCTCCCACCCTTTCCCCGTCTGGGAAGGGTCATTGCTGTTCAACGGGGTAGGGGACGGGTCTGATGGCGTCCTTGCCAGTGATTCCCGCCGCCCCGGACCTGCGGTCCGACCTTCTCCAAGAGTTCGAGGGTAAGGGAGGGCGCACGAAATCGCACCCCGACAAGGGCGAGAGCGGGTTTGGGGTCTATGTGCACTGGCCATTCTGCATGGCAAAGTGTCCCTACTGCGATTTCAATTCGCATGTGCGGCATCAGCCGGTCGACCAGAAGCGCTTCGCCGCTGCCTTTGCCCGCGAGCTCGCGACAATGCGCCAGCGCACCGGCGAGCGCACAGTGTCCAGCATATTTCTCGGCGGGGGGACTCCCTCGCTGATGCACCCCGATACGGTCGGCTCGGTTCTGGATGCGATCGCGCAGAACTGGCACGTGCCCGCGGGCATCGAGATCACCCTCGAAGCAAACCCCACCAGCGTGGAGGCTGATCGGTTTCGCGGCTATCGCGCCGCAGGCGTTAACCGCGTTTCGCTTGGCGTGCAGGCACTAAATGATGCCGATCTGCGCCGCCTCGGCCGCATGCATAGTGTCGATGAGGCACTTGCGGCGATCGGCCTTGCACGGGAAATCTTCCCGCGGCTGTCCTTCGACCTCATCTATGCGCGGCCGGACCAGAGCGTCGAGGCATGGCGTGAAGAACTTGTGCGTGCCATCTCCTTTGCCGCCGATCACCTCTCGCTTTACCAATTGACCATCGAAGAAGGCACGCCCTTCTACAATCTCTGGCAGGCAGGAAAGCTCGTTACGCCGGACGGCGATCATGCGGCCGCGCTCTATGCCGAAACGCAGGATGTGACTGCAAAGCACGGCCTGCCGGCCTACGAGATTTCCAATCATGCCATTCCGGGCGCCGAGTCGCAGCACAATCTCGTCTACTGGCGCTACGGCGAATATGTCGGTGTGGGACCCGGCGCTCATGGGCGCTTTGTCGAGGACAATATACGCGCCGTGACGATCACCGAGCGCCATCCTGAAACCTGGGTCGAAAAGGTCGAGGCAGCGGGACACGGCATTATCGAGGAAGAGCGCCTTGATCGCGAGCAGGAAGGCGACGAATTCCTGCTCATGGGTCTGCGGCTTGTCGAGGGGATCGACCTTGCGCGCTACGAACGTCTTACCGGGCACAGCGTCAAGGAGAAGCGGGTAATTTCCCTCGCCGAGCAGGGGCTTATCGAGTATGTCGGCAATAGCCGCATACGCACGACCCCGCAGGGCGCGATCGTTCTCAATGCGGTCATCGCCGATCTCGCGGCTTGAGGGGAAAAACAGGTGTCCGAAGCTGAAACCGGCGACCGGCATTATCAGATCGGCAGCGCCAGCTTCCGGGCTCGTCCGCTCGAGCCGGCGCTCTACATCGTGGCGACGCCCATCGGCAATCTCGGCGATATGACGATCCGCGGCGTCGAAACCCTTGCCGCCGCCGACATCATTGCCTGCGAGGATACTCGGGTGAGCCGCGTCCTGCTGGAGCGCTATGGCATTTCACGCCGCCCTTTCGCCTATCACGAGCACAATGCCGAAATCGCCGGCCCTAAACTGATCGAGGCGCTGCTTGCCGGAAAGAGCGTTGCACTCGTCTCTGATGCGGGAACGCCACTCGTCGCCGATCCCGGCGGCAGGCTGGTGCCGGAGGCCAAGGCGGCCGGAATCCGGGTGGTGCCGATCCCCGGCGCCTCATCTGTCCTCGCCGCGCTGACGGCATCGGGCCTCTTCAAGGACTCATTTTACTTTGCCGGCTTTTTATCGTCGAAACAGGGACAGCGTCGCGCCCGGCTGGCGGAGCTCAAGGCGCTCGATGCGGCGCTGGTTTTCTTCGAATCGCCCAACCGGGCTGCCGCGACGCTTGCGGATATGGCCGATATATTCGGGGCGGAACGCCCGGCTTCCCTCTGCCGCGAGTTGACCAAGACCTATGAGACCATCGTGACCCTACCGCTGAAGCATCTGGCCGAGACGTTCGCGGACGAGGATCGCATCCGCGGCGAGGTGGTTCTCGTCGTCGGTTCTCCCGTCGAGGATGCGAATATTCCCCGCTCCGACGAAGATGTCGACGCGTTGCTGCGCGCGCTTGTCCTCGAAATGTCGCCGGCAAAGGCGGCCGGAGAGGCGGCGCGCATGACCGGGCGGCCCAAGGGCGAGCTCTATCAACGGTTGCTGGCAATGAAATGAGCGCGCGGGGCGGCAGGCGCAAGGCATACCGCCGCGGCCACTCCGCCGAGCGGCTCGCCGCGCTCGCCCTCATGCTGAAGGGCTATCGCATAGTCACCCGCCGGTACCGCACCAAGGTCGGCGAGATCGATCTGATTGCCCGCCGCGGCAATATCGTCGCCATTATCGAGGTGAAGGCACGGGCACGGCTCGACCAGGCGATGGACTCGGTAAACATCCTCGCGCAGCGCCGCATTGAGGCGGCAGCCGATCAATGGCTGGCGCGCCAACCGGATCAGGCGTTGTTGTCCGTGCGGTTCGATCTTGTGGCGATCCTGCCCTGGCGCTGGCCGGTACATGTGCCTGCAATTTTTACAAGCTGAGGGTCGGCTGCAATTCGCCCAGTGTGACCCGGTGGTGGGCTCCAGATTGGATCCATCGCGACGCCGCTCAGAGCGTTGAGAATTTCATGGCACCGAGATGGCAAAGTCGGCCGCGCCAGTTCTACCTAAAAAGGGTGCTTGCATTTTCTGATTAACACTATAAAAGTGGTCGTGTATCGGTTGAAATTGCGCCCGCTTTGTTCCACCCTGAGGTGAGCGGGGCTGCTTGCTGTTTGATTGATAGAACGAGAATCTGCAAGCCCCCGGTTTTTCAGAAATTCCATGCTCCGCCTTCAGTTTCGGCGCATTTCTGTTCCTTATAAACCGCTGACCTTTCATGGATAATCCCTGCAACCATTGGGATTATCGCATTCATGTCCATCAGCAAGACCCAGCTTTCTGTCTTTCCAGCCTTTTTCCGCGTGCGGAATGAAGTGCTTGTGGTCGTGGGCAATGGCGAAGAGGCGCTTAACAAAGCGCGACTGCTCGATCAGACGAATGCGGCAATTCGCGTTGTCGCCGATGCGCCCGAACCGGAACTCGCGGCCTTCCTGCGCGATGGCGGATATGAACATGTCGCGGAAAAATTTGCTCCCAAGCAACTGACCGGTGCAAAACTGGTCTTCATCGCTACCGGCGATGAAGACCAGGATCGAGAGATTGCCGCCGAAGCACGCCGCCAGCACATTCCAGTCAACGTCGTCGACCGTCCCGACCTTTGCGATTTCTTCACGCCTGCCATCGTCAACCGCGCGCCGCTCGCAATCGCCATAGGTTCGGAAGGCACCGGTCCCGTTCTGACCCAGATGATCCGCGCCCGTATCGATGCGGCGTTTTCGCCCCGCCTTGGCGATCTTGCGCGCCTCGCCAACGCCTATCGGCCCGCGGTGGAGCGGCTGGTCATGAAGGGCTTGCCGCGTCGTTTGTTCTGGCGATCATTTTTTTCCGGTGATGTCGCAAGCAGTGTCTACAACAATGATCTTGCCGGCGCCCAAGCGGCGGCGGCGGCGCTGCTGGGCAACCAGGAAACGGGCCAAGGCTATGTCTGGCTGGTCGGCGCAGGCCCGGGCGCGGAGGATCTGCTGACCTTGCGGGCTCATCGCGTCCTCATGGAAGCCGATGTCATCGTTTATGACGCGCTGGTGCCGGACGCGGTTGTCGGCATGGGCCGCCGCGACGCCGCGCGCATTTCCGTCGGCAAGCGCAAGGGCTGCCATTCGAAGAGCCAGGGTGAGATCAATGATCTGCTCGTCGCGCTCGGCCGCGAAGGCAAGCGCGTCGTGCGGTTGAAATCAGGCGATCCGCTCGTCTACGGTCGCGCCGGCGAAGAGATGGCCGCGCTTCGCGATGCCGGAATTTCCTTCGAGATCGTTCCCGGCATCACCTCGGCCTTTGCCGCGGCTGCCGATATGAAACTGCCTTTGACTTTGCGCGGCGTTGCCTCCTCGCTCGTCTTCACGACGGGCCACGACATGACCGGCGAAGTCCTGCCGGATTGGGCCCGCCTTGCCATCTCTGGCGCGACGATCGCCGTCTATATGGGCCGCAGCGTCGCAGCTTCGGTGGCAGAGCGGCTGATCGCCGCTGGTCTTCATGCCGATACCGGGGTTGCCGTCATTGAAAATGCTGGGCGGACCGACCGTCGCATGTTCCACGGCACGTTGAACGACCTGCCGTCGCTTGAGCGGCGCGGGGATTTGAGCGGTCCCGTCATGGTCGTCATCGGTGACGCCGTTGCTGGCGCCGCCATCGACAAGGCCGAAGCACTTTCCGCCCGGAACCAGAATTCCGTGGCGCCGCGCCACCTTGAAACCAATGCTGCCTGAACGCGAAGGATCACGATCATGAGTGTCAAAGTTCTTACCGCAAATCGCCTGACCGACGGTGAAGCCGTCTGGCTCGGCGCCAATGGCGAATGGCTCGAACAGATCGATGGTGCGCTAATCGCCCGTCACGCCGAAGCGGTGACCGCGCTTGAGGAAGCGGGCAAGGCAGCGATCAAGTCCAACCTCGTTATCGACGTTAATGTGATCGATGTCGAAGAGCGCGGCACTAATCTGTATCCGCTGCGTCTGCGCGAACGTATCCGCCAACTCGGTCCCACCATCCGCCTCGATCTCGGCAAGCAAGCTGAAAAGCCCAAAGCCTCGGCCGCTTAAATTCCTGAAGGTTCGCATTCATGTATCGTTATGACGAGTTTGACCACGCATTCGTTTCTGCCCGCGTGGACCAATTCAAGGATCAGGTGGAGCGCCGTCTCGCCGGCGAATTGACCGAGGACCAGTTCCGGCCGCTGCGGCTGATGAACGGCGTCTATCTGCAGCTGCATGCCTATATGCTGCGCGTCGCCATTCCCTATGGCACGCTGTCGAGCCCCCAGATGCGCAAGCTCGCCCATATCGCCCGCCATTATGATCGAGGCTACGGTCATTTCACGACGCGGCAGAACCTGCAGTACAATTGGCCGGCACTGAAAGACATGCCCAAGGTTCTCGATGAACTGGCATCGGTCGAGATGCACGCGCTGCAGACCTCGGGCAATTGCATTCGCAACGTGACGGCGGACCATTTCGCCGGTGCGGCGGCTGACGAAGTCGCCGACCCGCGTCCCTATGCGGAGATCCTGCGTCAGTGGTCGTCGATGCACCCCGAGTTTTCGTACCTGCCGCGCAAGTTCAAGATCGCGGTGACAGGAGCCGAGCGCGATCGCGCCGCCATCCAGGTGCACGACATCGGCCTCCATCTAAAGAAGAACGAAGCCGGCGACCTTGGCTTTGCAGTCTATGTCGGCGGCGGGCAGGGCCGCACGCCAATGGTGGCCAAGAAAATCAGGGATTTCCTCCCGGTAGAGGATCTCCTGACGTATACGACCGCGATCATGCGCGTTTACAATCTCAACGGCCGCCGTGACAACAAATACAAGGCCCGCATCAAGATTCTGGTGCATGAAACCGGGACCGAGGAATTGACCCGCCAGGTCGAGACCGAGTGGCAGGTGCTCAAGGATAGCGACCTCAAGCTGCCGCAGCAGGACGTCGATGCAATCGACAGCTATTTCCGCGCGCCCAACCTGCCGCAGCGCCCGGAAGGGTGGTCGGGTCTTGCCGCCGCGCGCAAGGCGGATCATGCCTTTGCGACATGGGTCGATCAGAACGTCACGCCGCACAAAAACCCGGATTATGGCGTCGTAACCATCTCGCTCAAGCCCATCGGCGGCATTCCGGGCGATGCAACTGACGCGCAGATGGACCTCGTCGCCGATATTGCCGAGAAGTTTTCGCAAGACGAGATCCGTGTCAGCCACGAGCAGAACCTTGTTCTCCCGCATGTTGCGATCGCCGATCTGCGCATCGTCTACGACCTGCTTCTGACCGACGGCCTTGCAACGGCCAATGCGGGTCTCATCACCGATATCATCGCGTGCCCCGGCCTCGACTATTGCGCCCTCGCCAATGCCCGCTCGATCCCGGTGGCTCAGCGCATTTCCGAGCGCTTCGGCCAGCCGGATCGCCAGGCGGATATCGGCGAGCTCAAGATCAAGATCTCGGGCTGCATCAACGCCTGTGGCCACCACCATGTTGGCCACATCGGCATTCTCGGCGTCGAGAAGAAGGGCGAGGAGCTCTATCAGATTTCGCTGGGCGGCTCGGGCGACGAGATCTGCACCATCGGCGATATTACCGGCCGCGGCTTCTCGTCCGAAGAGATCGTCGATGCGGTCGAGACCATCGTCGACCGTTATCTTGAAATCCGTACCGACAAGGAAGAGACGTTCCTTGCCGCCTACCGTCGTGTGGGAGCCGCGCCGTTCAAGGATGCGCTCTATAGCGAGGCTGCAAATGCTGCTTGAGTTCAACGAGCAAACGGTGGCGGATGAAGCACGCTCGCTCGAAGCCCGGTACGGCAAGCTCGAGCCGCTGGATGTCATCGAACTCGCCATCGACCACCTCTTCAATGAGGAGATCGCTGTTGTCTCGTCGTTCGGGGCGGAATCCTCGGTATTGCTTCACATGATCGCGCAGATCGATCGGGCAACGCCGGTGCTTTTTCTGGAGACAGGCAAGCATTTTCCCGCAACTTTGCGCTATCGCGACCAGCTGGTCAGCGAGCTTGGCTTGACTGACGTGCATGACATTCACCCGCTCAAGCAGAGCCTGAAGGATGAAGATCCCTTTGGCGCGCTGTCCATGACCAACAAGGACCGCTGCTGCTATATCCGCAAGGTCGAGCCGATGGCGCGCGCGGTTGCGCCCTATCGCGCCTGGATGACGGGCCGCAAGCAGTTCCAGGCCTCGACACGCTCCAGCCTGGCAATCTTCGAGTCGGTCGGCTCGCGCGTCCGTATCAATCCGCTGGCCCACTGGACCTCGGCCGACCTCAAGGCCTATATGGGCGCGCATGAATTGCCGCCTCATCCGCTGGTTGCCGAAGGCTACCGTTCGATTGGCTGCATGCCTTGCACGTCGCCGGTCAAGGACGGCGATGACGACCGGGCCGGGCGCTGGGCCGGGTCGGACAAGACCGAATGCGGTATTCACCTGACTGGCCTTACCGACCAGTTGAGCAATATTTCACTGACGGATTCGAATTTATGAGCGACATTTCCGAAAAGCCCGCCGGCGAACTCTGGGGCCGCGAAGGATTTCGCGAAGATCCCTATATCACGGCTGCCTCTGTCGACGAGGCCGGCGACGCGCCGGCGGTCATCCTGCCGCTCGCCGTCTGGCTTGGTCTTGAGGACGATGTGCGTTTTGCAACGAACCGGCGCATCGGCGTATCCGTGGCGCCCGGCGAGAACATCGAGCCGCTGCTGGGCTTGCTCGACCGCATTCCGCTGATCGCCCTCGAATTTCCCGCCTTCAATGACGGGCGCTCCTACTCGAAGGCTGAAATGCTGAAAAATCAGCGTCACTTCAAAGGCGAGCTGCGCGCGGTGGGCGACGTTCTGATCGATCAGGTCGCCTATATGCTGCGGACCGGTTTCGATACGCTGAAGGTGTCGCATGCGGTCACGCTGGAGCGGCTTGCCGATCACAACCTTCACGATGCGCCGGTCTATTACCAGCCTGGCAGGGGATCGCATACTGCCCCCGGAACCTATAGCTGGCGCCGCGTCCCGGTCGCCTAAACCCCTTCACGACATCACCTGGAAAGCACTTATGTCCGACACGATTGAAACAGATGTGGTTATTGTTGGCGCGGGTCCCGTGGGCCTTTTTGCTGTGTTCGAGCTCGGCCTGCTCGATCTTCGCGCCCATGTCATCGACATTCTCGACCGGCCGGGCGGCCAGTGCGCCGAACTCTATCCTGAAAAGCCGATCTATGACATTCCGGGCCTGCCGGAGGTGACCGGTCAGGCGTTGACCGACAATCTTTTGAAGCAGATTGCGCCCTTTAACCCGCAGTTCCATTTCTCGACCATGGTAACCGCGCTGACCAGGCTTGAAGAAGGCCGCTTCCGCGTCGAAACCGATGCGGACGAGGTGTTCATCACCAAGGTCATCGTCATTGCCGCCGGCGGCGGGTCGTTCCAGCCGAAGCGTCCGCCCGTGCCGCATATCGAGCATTATGAGGGAACGAGCGTCCACTATGCGGTTCGCAAGATCGAAGCTTTCCGCGGCCATGACGTCGTCATCGTCGGCGGCGGCGACTCGGCGCTCGACTGGACCCTTAACCTCGAGCCTGTGGCGAAATCGGTAACACTCGTGCATCGCCGCCCGGAATTCCGCGCCGCGCCCGACAGCGTCAACAAGATGTGGGCACTGGAGAAGGAAGGCCGCGTAAGGTTCCGTATGGGCCAGGTCAGCAATCTAGAGGGCGCCGACGGGCAACTGTCCAAGGTTGTCATCAAGGGCGCCGAGGGCGACGAGCATCTGGAAGCTGGCCGCCTGCTGCCGTTCTTCGGCCTCACCATGAAGCTCGGCCCGATCGCCGATTGGGGCCTCAATCTTGATCAGAACCTGATTGCGGTCGACACGGAGAAATTCGAGACCTCCGAACCCGGCATCTTCGCCATTGGCGACATCAATACCTATCCCGGCAAGTTGAAGCTCATCCTGTCGGGCTTCCACGAGGCCGCGCTCATGTCACAGGCGGCAAAGCGGATCGTATCGCCTGGCGAGCGTATCATCTTCCAGTACACGACATCATCCACCTCCCTGCAGAAGAAGCTGAAGGCAGCATAGGACTGATGAGCGACGACGCCCTCTATATCCACGTCACCGATCAGCACGGCAAACGCCATACGCTCGAGGCCCTCGAAGGCTTTCGTGTGATGGAGGTCATTCGCGATTGGGGACTGGACATCAAGGCCGAGTGCGGCGGCGCCTGCGCCTGCGGCACTTGCCATGTCTATGTCGGCGAGGATTGGACGGAAAAGCTTTACGAGCCACAGGATGAGGAAATCGACCAACTCGACGTGACTTTCCACGTCGAGGATAATTCGCGCCTGTCCTGCCAGCTGATCATGACGCCGGAACTCAACGGACTTGAAGTAACGCTCGCACCAGACACGCAGCGCGCTAGCGTCGCGGCCTAGCTTCTAGATCACAACGACACGCGCGCCGAGCGGCACCCGCGCATATAGATCCATCACATGCTCGTTGATCATGCGGATGCAGCCATTGGAAACGGCGCGGCCAATGCTCCACGGCTCCGTCGTGCCGTGGATGCGATAATAGGTGTCGCGGCCGTTTCGGTAGAGGTAGAGCGCCCGCGCGCCGAGCGGATTGTGGGGTCCCCCCGACACGCCGCCGGCGTAGCGCGCATATTTGTTCGGCTGGCGGCTGATCATGCCCTGGGTCGGTACCCACCTGGGCCACACTTCCTTGCGCCCGATCTTGGCGCTGCCGTGGAAGGCGCGCCCGGCCCGGCCGACGCCGACGCCGTAGCGCCGCGCTGTAAACCCGTCCTCGACCAGATAGAGAAAACGGCTGCGCGGGTCGATGACGACCGTGCCCGGCGCATAGGACGAATCGAAGGAAACATATTGCGGCTGGAAGACCGGGTTGATGACGAATGGTTTGCGGGCAGGCTTTGCAAGCGCTGCCTGCGGCGCTGCCGCCGCTGCAAGAACACCGGTCAAGAATAAGCGTCGCGTCAGCATCTCATCCCCCAACTTGGCTGCTGTCCGTCAAAGGACACTACACTTCCAGGAGGATTCTGTCCGGAAATTACTGAGCCATGGTTTACGTCGGCTCAACTTTTTGTGATGGAATGGCGGCCGTGAACGACCGCCATCGGAGCGTCAGGAGATACGTCCTATGCGTTCGATCAAAAGGTCGAAGAAGCCTTCATCATCGACGTCACGGATGTAATAGGCATTGCTTGGCCGGTCGGTAACGCCCCACCAGTCGACCACGGTCATGCCGAGCGTCAGCTCATTGGCTGTGTCCACCGTCACATTGCAGGTCCGGCCGCGATAAAGTTCCGGCTTGAGCAGATAGGCAATCACATTCGGGTCATGCAGCGGCCCGCCGTCGCTACCATATTTTTCCTCGTCGAAACGCTCGAAGAATTCGAGGAGCTCGACGCAAGCATCGCCGGCGCGCGTTCCCATATTGCGGAAGCGGTCCACCCGCTTTGCCGTCGAAAGCGCCTTGTGCGTCACATCGAGCGGCAGGATCGTGACGGGAACGCCGGATTGCAGCACGATCTGCGCCGCGTGGGGATCGACGTGGATATTGAACTCGGCAGTCGGCGTTATATTGCCGCCTTCGAAGAAGCCGCCGCCCATGAGCACGATCTCGCGGATGCGCGGAGCAAGTTCCGGCGCCCTGATGAGGACCTGCGCCACGTTTGTGAGCGGACCGAGCGCGCAGAGCGTGACGCTGCCTGGCTCCTCGCAGCGCAATGTCTCGATGATGAAATCGACCGCGTGCTGCGCTTGGAGCGGCATGGTCGGCACCGGCAGGTCGGGCCCGTCAAGTCCGGTCTTGCCATGAACATGTTCGGCGGTAATCAGGGGGCGCAGCAGCGGCCGGTCAGCGCCGGCAAAGACTTTCGCATCCGGGCGGCCGGCAAGTTCGCAGATCTTCCGGGCATTGAGCTCGGTCAGCGCCAGCGGCACGTTTCCGGCGACTGCGGTTATGCCAAGCACGTCAAGTTCGGGGCTGGAAAAGGCTAGAAGGATGGCAAGGGCATCATCTTGGCCGGGATCGGTATCGATTATGATTTTACGCGTCATTTCCTACTTTCTCGCGACCTGAATCCGGCCCTCTCTTGAACTCCGTGATTCGATCGACCATATCATTTGGCAAAGGCGAAATGCTGTCGAACACGGGTTTCGCTTTTAGGTCGCTTTTATCAAGGACTGCACCAATGACACGAATGACGCCATTTTCAAGCCCCTTGCTGCTTGGTTTCGACTCGATGGAAAAGACGCTGGAGCGCATAGCGAAATCCGGCGACGGCTATCCACCCTACAATATCGAGCGCATACGCGGCGCGAACGACCGCGAACAGCTTCGCATCGTTCTGGCAGTGGCCGGTTTCTCCAACGAAGACCTCGAAGTCACGACGGAGGACAACCAGCTGGTCATTCGCGGCAGGCAGGCCGATGAAGGCGAACGGGAATATCTGCATCGCGGTATCGCCGCGCGCCAGTTCCAGCGGATTTTCGTACTTGCCGATGGAATGCGCGTAAGCGCTGCCTCGCTGAAGAATGGGTTGTTGTCGATCGACCTCGATCGGCCGGAACCCGAACGGTTGGTTAAGCGCATAAACATTGCGGTAGAGGACTGACCGTAGCTCTAACAGGACAGGGCTTCGAAATAGACTGTCCGAATATGGAGGCTGACATGCAAAACACTGTTCACAAAAGCCCGTTCTCGGATCTTGAATTTGCACGGCTTGGCGCCGGACAGGTCGCCTATATGCGCAAGGTCAAGACCGACGAGCTCGCCCACAGCTTTCCGGCGCTGCCGCCGATGACGCCGGGTGTCGAGCTCTGGGCCCTCTTTGGCGCCAATGGCGATCCGATCGTCCTCTCCGATGAGCGCGACAATGTCCTCGTCGGCGCCCAGGAACATGAACTGCGCACCGTAATGCTGCAGTAAAACCGGATAAGCGTGGTTCAGACCTTGACGGCCTGTTCCACGCGATCCTCCGCCCCAAACACTTCCAGATAGCGCTTTATCTCCGCCGGATCGCCCGTCGCTTTCTTCGGGTTGTCGGAAAGCTTGACCGCCGGCCGACCATTGGTTTCGCTGACCTTGCAAACCAGCGAGATGGCGTTGAGCCGGTCATTGTAGCGCGGCGCGCAATCCTCGAAATCATTGGTGAGGTTGGTGCCCCAGCCAAAGCTCATGCGCACCTTGCCGCGAAAATGGTGATAGGTCTCCTCGATCGTATCGACATCGAGACCATCCGAGAAGACCAGCAGTTTCTGGCGCGGGTCCTTTCCCTTCGACCGCCACCAGGCGAGGATCTTTTCGCCGCCCTCGATCGGAGGCGCGCTGTCGGGGCGAAAACCAGTCCAGTCAGCCACCCAGTCCGGCGCATCGCGCAGGAAGGCTGCGGTGCCAAATGCATCAGGGAGCACAATCAGCAGGTTGCCACCATAGTAGCGGTTCCAGTCCTGCAGGACCTTGTAGGGCGATTTGAGCAGCTCCGCCCTTGTCGTGCTGAGCGCCGCAAGCACCATCGGCAACTCGTGGGCATTGGTGCCGAGCGCCTCGAGATCATTGTCCATCGCCATCAGAACATTGCTCGTACCGGTGAAAGCAGGGCCGATCCCCTCCTTCAGCGCCTCGACGCACCAGCGCTGCCATAAAAACGAGTGGCGCCGCCGCGTGCCGAAATCGGAAATCCGGATATCTGGGAGCGCGCGCAGGCGTTCGACCTTCGACCACATCTTGGCCTTGGCGCGGGCATAAGTGACGTCGAGTTCGAAGCGTCCCATCTGTTTCATGGCGGCGCGCGAGCGCAACTCGTTGATGATCGTCAGCGCCGGGATCTCCCACATCGTCGTATACATCCACGGCCCGTAGAAATTCAGGACATATTGCCCGTCCTGCCGCGTAAGCTCATATTCGGGCAATTGGAAATTCGTCAGCCATTCGAGGAAATCCGGCTCGAATATCTGCCGCTTGCCGTAGAACGTATTACCGCCGAGCCAGATCATTTCCTTCTTGCTGAAGCGCACCGTCCGCGCGTGGTCGAGCTGAGCCCGGAGTTCATGCTCGTCGATTTCGTCGGCAAGCCGGACCCGCGTCGTCCGGTTGATCAGGGTGAAGGTGGCATCGACCTTGGGATAGAGCCCCCAGATCATCTGCAGCATCAGAAGCTTGTAGAAATCCGTGTCGAGCAGACTGCGGACGATGGGATCGAGCTTCCATGTGTGGTTGAACACACGCCGTGCGATGTCGGTCTTGGTCGCCATATGGCCGCTCTCCTTCCGAATATTCCGCCAGCCATGTTGCACGGCAACTATCCGCCTTCAAGCGGAGCTGGCTAAATTCAGCGAAGCGGCTCTTCCATTAAATATTTGTAACCTCACCGAATTGTCATTAACGGTTCAGGCAAAGCACCCTATCTTCGCTCCACATTCGCCTGTTCGCGCTCGATGACGCGTTGAGGTATAATCAATTTAGGCGCTGGCTCTGCTTTGACGCGGGACCGGCGTTTTGGAGTGACGTATGAAGGTTTGGAAACAACTGGCTCTGGCTTTGGTAATCCTTGGTGCTGCCGGGGCAGGCTGGCTGTACCTCTTTCCTGGCGCAAGTGATTTCCTGAAGAAGGCCGGCATCGATCGCAGCGCAACCACGGCGGCGACCGCGCCGGCTGGCGGGCAAAAGCAGAAGCGCAGCGGTCAGCCCTTGCCGCTCGTCACGGTTCGTGCGGCCGCCGATGCGAAGATCAATGACCGGCTGACGGCGATCGGAACGGGCAAGGCCAAGAGCTCCGTCTCCGTGACACCCTATGCCGCCGGCCGTCTTACCGAGATACTCGTTACCTCCGGCAGCCACGTGCAGAATGGCGACGTCATTGCCCGGCTCGATTCCGAATCGGAAAGCATCCTGGCAGACAAGGCGCGGACGGCTCTCAAGGATGCCGAGACAAAGCTGAAGCGCGCCCAGAATCTCTCGACGACCAACACCGTCTCAGCGGTCCAGGTATCCGACGCCGAACTCGTCGTTGAAAATGCACGGCTGAACCTGCGCGAAGCCGAACTTGCCTTGGATCGCCGCGCCATCCGGGCGCCGATCGGCGGCACCGTCGGCATCTTCCCGATCAATGCCGGCAACTACGTCGTCACCACCACGCAGGTCGCCTCCATCGACGACCGGTCGGAACTCCTTGTCGATTTCTGGGTACCGGAACGGTTTGCACCGGCCGTGACCATTGGTGCCGAGGTTTCGGCAAGCTCGATTGCCCGCCCTGGAGAATCCTTCAAGGGCGCAGTCAGTGCCATCGACAACCGGGTCGATCCGACGAGCCGCACGCTTCACGTCCAGGCGAAGATCACCAACCCGAAGGATACGCTGCGCGAGGGCATGGCGTTCCAGGTGTCGCTCGGTTTTCCGGGCGAGACCTATCCGACGGTTGATCCGCTGGCGATCCAGTGGGGGACGGATGGCGCCTATGTCTGGCGCATTGTCGACAACAAGGCATCCCGGGTGCCGGTGCGGATCGTCCAGCGCAACACCACCAACGTACTCGTCGACGCCGATATCAAGCCGGGCGACCAGATCGTCGCCGAAGGCGTGCAGTCGGTGCGGCAGGACGGCCTCGTGCAAATTCAGGGCCAGCCCGCTCCTGACCAGGCAAGTCCTTTGGCTTCCGTCGGCGAGCAGGGCTGAGGCAGCGCCATGAGCAGTTCGAAAGGCCAGGCCGACTTTACCGCCCTTTTCATTCGCCGTCCGGTTCTGTCGCTGGTGTTGAACGCCCTGATCGTCGTCGCCGGACTGGCGGCGTTTTACGGCGTCGATGTCCGTGAACTGCCCGACGTCGACCGTCCCGTGGTGACCGTGAGTACGGATTTCACCTCGGCGGCAGCAGAAACGGTCGATCGCGAACTGACATCCGCCATCGAAGGCGCCGTATCCCGCGTCTCGGGGGTCAAGTCCATTTCATCGAGCTCGTCCTTCGGCAATAGCCGCGTGACGGTCGAGTTCAACGACAATGTCGACCTCAATGTCGCCGCCGCCGATATGCGCGATGCGATCAGCCGCATCTCCAACACGCTGCCCGACGAAGCCGACCCGCCGCGCATCGTCAAGGCGGACGCCAATTCCGACGCTGTCATGCGCCTCGCGGTCACGTCCGACACGATGGCGGTGGAGGACATGACGGTACTCGTCGAAGACCAGATCGAAGACGTGCTGGCCTCGGTGCCCGGCGTCGCCGATGTTCAGATCAACGGCAACCGCAGCAAGATTTTCCGCATCGATATCGACCAGGGCAAGCTTTCCGGTCTCGGCATGAACATCGCCGATATCCGCAACGCGCTGAACACCATGGCCTTCGACACGCCGGCAGGCCAGCTCAACAGCAATGACCAGAGCATTGTCGTGCGTGCGCAGGCGCCGGTGACGACGCCCGAAGATTTCGAGAACATCATCATCAAGAACCAGACGCGCATCCGCGACGTCGCCACCGTCACGCTCGGGCCCGATATCGGCACCTCGTCGCTACGCGCCAACGGCAAGACCGGCATCGGCCTTGGCATCATTCGTCAGGCGCAGTCGAATACGCTCGACATCTCGAAGGGCGTACGCGCCGCAGTGGAGGAACTGCAAAAGACGCTGCCGAAGGGCGTCGACATTCGGGTGACCAGCGATGATGCCGACTTCATCAACGGCGCCGTGCACGAGGTCGAGATCGCGCTTGGCGCGTCTGTCCTCATCATCATCCTGATCATCTATCTCTTCCTTTGGGATTTCAAGGCGACCTTGATACCGGCAGTCAGCATGCCGGTCGCGCTGATCGGCACGATCTCGGCGATCTATCTCGCTGGTTTCTCCATCAACATCCTGACGCTGCTCGCTCTCGTTCTCGCAACCGGCCTCGTCGTGGACGATGCCATTGTTGTCCTTGAAAATATCGTTCGGCGCCGCAACCAGGGCATGGGGCCGCGCGCTGCGGCGGTGCTCGGCACGCAGGAAGTGTTCTTTGCCGTCATCGCCACAACGGTCACCTTGGCGGCAGTGTTCGTGCCGCTTTCCTTCCTCCCCGGGCAGACAGGCGGGCTTTTCCGCGAGTTCGGCTTCGTGCTCGCCATCTGCGTACTGCTCTCGGCCGTCGTCGCGCTGACGCTCTGCCCCATGCTTGCTTCGCGGCTCTTGAGCGCCAGCGAGCGGCGGCATGAGGAAGTTGCTCACGCGCCCGGTGTTGTCGGCCGCATTGGCAGCTGGTTCGGCGGCCTCTATGCGCGCATGCTGCATGCCTGCCTCGCTGCCCCGTGGATCGTCGTCATTGTCTCGGTCCTGTTTGCCGGCGCCGCCTTCGGCGCATTTTCGCTGCTCAAGCAGGAACTGACGCCCACCGAGGACCGGGCGGCGGCCTTCCTGCGCATAACGGCGCCGCAGGGCGTCAGCCTTGAATATCTCGGCGATGAGATGCGCAAGATCGAGGCGCTCATCCAGCCGTTGCGCGATGCCGGCGAGATCGAGAATACCTTCTCCATCGCCGGGCAGAACGGCAACACCAATCGCGGTTTCATGGTGCTGAGCCTTGCCAAGTGGAAGGAACGCCACCGCAGCCAGCAGGAAATCGTCGCCGACGTTTCGCGCCTTGTGCGCGATATTCCCGGCATCCAGGTCTTTGCCGCGCAGCCCAATTCGCTTGGCATTCGCGGGGCCGGCAATGGTCTGCAATTTGCCGTCGTCGGCAGCAGCTATTCGGAACTTGGGACCACCGCAGCAAAGATCGTCTCCGAACTGGAGAAGGACCCTCGCTTCGACCGACCGCGCCTGACCAACGAGCCGACGCAGCCCCAGCTCGCCGTATCGATCGACCGCGAGCGCGCCTCCGATCTTCGCATCGATATCAGCGGGCTGGCGGAAGCGCTGCAGTCGGTCCTTGATGGCTACAAGGTCGGCTCGGTCTATATCGAGGATCGCAGCTTCGACGTGAAGCTCGTCGCGACCATCAATCCGATCAACGATCCGACCGATCTGGAGAACGTGTTCCTGCGCACCGGCGATGGTCGTTTCGTGCCCATGTCGACAATCGCCAAGCTCACCGAGGTGGCAGTCCCGCCTGCACTTACCCGCGAACAGCAGATGCGTTCGGTCGCGGTCACCGCCGGGCTGCGTGCCGATTTTGCCCTTGGCGATGCCTATAAGGTGGCGCAACAGGTGGCTGCGCCGTTGCTGCCGCCCGGCTACCGTCTCATTCCGCTTGCTGAAGCGGCGACGCTCGGCGAAAATTCGGCAAGCATGATGGTGACCTTCGGCTTCGCCCTCTTGATCATTCTGCTTGTGCTTGCAGCGCAGTTCGAAGGCTTCATCAGCGCTATCATCGTCATGGCGACAGTGCCGCTCGGTCTTGCCTGTGCCGTCTTCGCCATGGTGATGACGGGCACCAGCATGAACGTCTACAGCCAGATCGGCCTGGTGCTGCTCGTCGGTATCATGGCCAAGAACGGTATTCTTATCGTCGAGTTCGCCAATCATCTGCGCGACCAAGGCAAAGGCGTGCGCGAGGCCATCGAAGAGGCGTCGAACATCCGCTTGCGTCCCGTCGTCATGACGATGCTCTGCGCGATCCTCGGCGGCGTTCCGCTCGTCCTTGCCAGCGGCGCCGGCGCTGAAGCGCGCATCGCGCTCGGCTGGGTGATTGTCGGCGGGCTGGGTCTCGCCACCGCTTCGACGCTGTTCCTGACGCCGGTCGCCTATCTGCTGCTCGCGGGCTTCTCCAAGCCGAAGATCGAGGAAGAGGCGCGTCTCAACCGCGAATTGCTCGAAGTCGATTCGCGACCCCGCCTCGCGGCCGAATAGCCTTCTCCGCAACATTCCAACGCCTGTCTCGACGCAGACGGGCGTTCGTTGCAATCTGCTCGGCAAAATATTGACCGTTTGATAAAAAATTTGACCTTCTGTCAAAATATGGCATTCTTCCCTTAGAGGAGCCGGACGAACCGGCCCACGAAAATGGCAGCGACCCCTGGGAACCGGACGCGGCCGGAAAGAGGAGATGCGATTTTATGGGATCGATCGATTCTGCAATCCGTGACGTCAGGACCGGACGTCTTCCAGCCGAAGACTATGCGGATGTCTTTTCCGACCTCCATCCGCCTCTGACACGGCACGAGGCTTTCATTGAATCTGATCGCTGCTATTTTTGCTACGACGCTCCTTGCATGAATGCGTGCCCGACCGGCATCGACATTCCGCTCTTCATCCGCGAGATCAACGCCGACAATCCGACCGGATCGGCCAAAACCATTTTATCGGAGAATATTCTCGGTGGAATGTGCGCCCGCGTCTGCCCGACCGAAACCCTTTGCGAACAGGCCTGCGTGCGTGAAATCGCCGAAGGCAAGCCGGTGAAGATCGGCCTGTTGCAGCGTTATGCGACCGACCACCTGATGGCGAACGGTAAACATCCCTTCCAGCGCGCAGAACCGTCCGGCAAATCCGTGGCGGTAGTCGGGGCAGGACCGGCAGGGTTGTCTGCAGCGCATCGCCTGGCGATGCGCGGCCATGACGTGACGATCTTCGAGGCGCGACCCAAGGCCGGCGGTCTGAACGAATATGGTATCGCCGCCTATAAGACACCGGATGACTTTGCCCAGAAGGAACTCGATTTCATCCTCGAGATCGGCGGCATTACCATTCAGAACGATAAGGCGCTTGGACGCGATGTAAGCCTCGATGCATTGCATGCCGGCTTCGATGCCGTCTTTCTCGGCATCGGCCTGCCGTCCGTCAACGAACTCGGGCTCGAAGGCGAAGATGCGGCCGGCTGTATCGACGCGGTCGACTACATCTCGGTGCTGCGCCAGAGCGACGACCTTTCGGAAATTGCCGTCGGTCGCGATGTGGTCGTCATTGGCGGCGGCATGACGGCTATCGACGTCGCCGTGCAGACCAAACTGCTTGGCGCCGAAAATGTCATTATCGCTTACCGCCGCGGCCCGGAGCATATGAATGCCAGCGCCTTCGAACAGGAACTGGCGCTGAAGAACGGGGTCATCATCCGCCATTGGCTGCAGCCCCGAGAACTTACTCGCAACGAACATGGCGAAGTCTGCGGCATTACCCTGGATTACACCGCCATCACGGATGGCCGTCTCAGCGTGACAGGCGAAAGCATCACGCTCGCCAGCGACCAGATTTTCAAGGCTATCGGCCAGGCTCCGGCGGCCAGCCTTCTGGCAGAGGCAGGCATTGCGCTTTCGCGCGGCCGTATCAGTGTTGACGAGGAAGGCAGAACCTCGATCCCGGGGATCTGGGCCGGCGGCGACTGCGTTGCCGATGGTGAGGATCTGACCGTTGCGGCGGTGCAGGACGGCAAGATTGCCGCCGAATCCATTCATCGCGCCTTGATGCAGAAGCCGGAAAAGGTCACGGGTTTTGTCGAGGCCGTCATGGCCGACAATGCCAAGGCGACCGACAGTACGCATAAACCCAGTCACCCACGCCACGTGGCGGGCTGAAGGAGATCGACATGGCTGATCTATCGACGAATTTCCTCGGCATCAAATCGCCCAATCCGTTCTGGCTGGCTTCGGCCCCACCGACCGACAAGGCCTATAATGTGGAGCGCGCCTTCAAGGCCGGCTGGGGCGGCGTCGTCTGGAAGACCCTAGGTGAGGAGGGCCCGCCGGTCGTCAATGTCAATGGCCCGCGCTATGGCGCCATACACGGGCCGGATCGCCGACTGCTGGGCTTCAACAATATTGAGCTCATCACGGACCGTCCGCTTGAAGTAAATCTCCGCGAAATGACAGAGGTGAAAAAGAAGTGGCCCGATCGCGCCTTGATCGCGTCGATCATGGTGCCGTGCGAAGAGCAGGCGTGGAAGGCGATCCTGCCGCTAGTCGAAGCAACGGGCGCTGATGGCATCGAGCTGAATTTCGGCTGCCCGCATGGCATGTCCGAGCGCGGCATGGGATCTGCCGTCGGCCAGGTACCGGAATATATCGAAATGGTCGTGCGCTGGTGCAAGCAGTACACCCGCATGCCGGTTATCACCAAGCTGACCCCAAATATTGCTGATATCCGCAAGCCGGCGCGCGCGGCGAATGCGGGTGGAACCGATGCCGTGTCGTTGATCAATACGATCAATTCCATCGTCTCCGTCGATCTCGATAATTTCGCCCCGGTCCCGTCCATCGACGGGCGCGGCTCGCATGGCGGCTACTGCGGCCCGGCGGTAAAGCCGATTGCGCTCAACATGGTGGCGGAGATCGCCCGCGATGGCGAAACCCGGGACCTGCCCATTTCCGGCATCGGCGGCATAACCACCTGGCGCGACGCGGCGGAATATATTGCCCTCGGTTGCGGCAATGTGCAGGTATGCACGGCGGCCATGACCTACGGCTTCAAGATCGTGCAAGAGATGATCTCCGGTCTTTCCGACTGGATGGATTCGCGCGGCTTCAAGACGATCGAGGATTTCCGCGGCCTTGCGGTCCCGAACGTATCGGACTGGCAATATCTCAACCTCAACTACATTACCAAGGCGCGGATCGACCAGGACCTCTGCATCAAGTGCGGCCGCTGCTACATCGCCTGCGAGGATACCTCACACCAGGCCATCACCTCCATGGTCGATGGGGCGCGGCACTTCGAAGTGATCGATGAAGAGTGCGTTGGCTGCAATCTCTGCGTCAACGTTTGCCCGGTCGACAATTGCATCAGCATGGTGCCGATGACGGCTGGCGTCGATCCGCGCACGAAGCTGCCGATCAAGCCGGACTATGCCAACTGGACGACCCATCCGAACAACCCGATGGCAAAGGTCGCCGCGGAGTAAGGAGCTAGCCCCGCGGCTTTATCCCATTGAGGATGATGCTGAGCACCGCCTGCGCCGTCTGTTCGCGAAAGCCCGGACGGCCGACCTGGCTGCCCATGATCGCCCGGACCTGGACGTCGAAATCAGCGTAATGCTGCGTGGTCGCCCAGATCATGAAGATCAGGTGGTAGGGATCGACCGGGGCAAGCTTGCCTTCGCCGACCCAACGGCGAATGACTGCCGCCTTCTCGTCGACGAGCGGCTTCAGATGCGTGGTCAGAAACTCGCTGATCGCCGGCGCGCCATGCAACACTTCGTTGGCAAACAGCCGCGACGCCGCCGGATGGCTTTCCGACATGCTGATCTTGAGCGTGATGTACTTGCGCAATTGCTCGATCGGATCGCCGTCTGGATCGATGTCGGCGAGCGGCGCCAGCCACTCCGCCAGCGTCTCTTCGAGCAGCGTCACATAGATGTTCTGCTTGCGCGGAAAATAATAGAGGAGGTTCGGTTTCGACATGCCGGCTTTCTCGGCAATCTGGTCGATCGTGGTGCCGCGAAAGCCATAGGTGGAAAAAGCGTCGAGCGCGGCGTCGAGGATGAGGCGGCGATTGATTTCCTGTATGCGAGTCGTCTTTTCAGGAACCGCGCCTGCGCTGGTTTTGGCCGCTCTCCCCATGCACCCGCTCTCCTTTCAGACCGCGACAAGATGACAGTTCTGTTGCCGGCCGCCATGGCCGGAAAAACCGACAAAGCGCTTGACCGCTTTCCTATGCTCTTCTAGCCTGCATTTTGACCAAGTAGTCAAGTTTTTGATTGTGCCAGACGCACAGTCATTCGGGAACAAAAAACAATCGGCCCCAAACGGGCCATCTGCGATCAGGAGGCGAGTCACATGTCCAAGGCGGCAATGGGGACCAATAATCTCGACGCGTTCTGGATGCCGTTCACGGCCAACCGCCAGTTCAAGCAGGACCCGCGTCTGCTCGTCAGTGCCAAGGACATGCATTTCAAATCACATGACGGCCGGGAGATTCTCGACGGCACCGCGGGGCTCTGGTGCTGCAATGCCGGTCACGCCCGGCCGAAGATTGTCGAAGCCGTGCAGAAGCAGGTTGCAGAACTCGACTACGCGCCCGCCTTCCAGATGGGCCATCCCAAGGTCTTCGAGCTTGCCGCACGCCTCGCGGCCATGCTGCCGTCGCCGATCGACCATGTGTTTTTCACCAATTCGGGTTCTGAGGCGGTCGATACTGCGCTCAAGATCGCCATCGCCTATCACCGCGCCAAGGGCAACGGCACCAAGGTCAAGCTAATCGGCCGCGAACGCGGCTATCATGGCGTCGGCTTCGGTGGCATTTCCGTCGGCGGCATATCGGGCAATCGCAAGACCTTCGGCAATGCGCTCGGCGGCATCGATCATATTCGCCACACGCATGATCCGGCACGCAATGCTTTTACGCGCGGCGAGCCCGAATACGGCGTCGAATTCGCCGATGATCTCGAACGGGTCATCGCGCTTCATGATGCCTCCAATATCGCCGCGGTCATTGTCGAGCCGGTGGCTGGCTCAACCGGCGTCCTGATACCGCCAAAGGGTTATCTGAAGCGCCTGCGCGAAATCTGCAGCAAGCACGATATTCTTCTGATTTTCGACGAGGTCATTACCGGTTTCGGCCGGCTCGGCGCGCCCTTTGCCGTGGATTATTTCGGCGTTATTCCGGATCTCGTCACCACTGCGAAAGGCATTACCAGCGGTGTCATCCCGATGGGCGCGGTCTTTGCCACGCGGCAGATTTACGAGGCCTTCATGACGGGCCCGGAAAACATGATCGAGCTTTTCCACGGCTACACCTATTCCGGCCACCCCGTCGCCTGCGCCGCTGCGCTCGCAACCCTCGATACCTATGAGGACGAGGGCCTGATGACGCGCGCGGCTGATCTTGCCGGTTACTGGGCCGACGCGCTGCATGCCTTGAAAGGCTTGCCCCACGTCGTCGATATCCGCAATCTCGGATTGATCGGCGCCGTCGAACTCGAGCCGATCGACGGCGCGCCGACCAAGCGCGCCTTCCAGGCCTTCCTCGATTCCTACGAAAAAGGCCTGCTCATCCGCACGACCGGCGATATCATCGCCCTGTCGCCGCCGCTGATCATCAGCAAGGGGCAGATCGAACACCTCTTCGATACGCTGGCCGACGTTCTGAAAAATCTCGCATAGAGGCACGCCCGATGACGCTCACTGGAAATCTCAGGATCAATGGCGACCGTCTCTGGGACAGCCTGATGGAAATGGCAAAGATCGGGCCGGGCCTGCGCGGCGGCAACAACCGCCAGACCCTGACAGATGAGGACGGCGAAGGCCGGCGCCTGTTCCAGGGGTGGTGCGAAAAAGCTGGCCTGTCGATGGGTGTCGATACGATGGGCAACATGTTCTTCATGCGCCCGGGAACTGACCCCGACGCTCTGCCTGTCTATGTCGGCAGTCATCTCGACACGCAGCCGACGGGCGGGAAGTTCGATGGCGTTCTCGGCGTCCTTGGCGGGCTCGAACTCGTCCGCACGTTGAACGATCTCAATATCCGGACCAAGCACCCGATTGTCGTCGTCAACTGGACCAACGAGGAAGGCACGCGCTTCGCTCCGGCCATGCTGGCGTCCGGGGTCTTTGCCGGCGTGCTCGACCAGGATTGGGCCTATCAGCGCGAGGATGCCAAGGGCAAGAAATTCGGCGACGAGCTGGAGCGGATCGGCTGGAAGGGCGACGAGAAGGTCGGCGCGCGCAAGATGCATGCGCTGTTCGAATTGCACATCGAGCAGGGTCCGATCCTGGAGGCCGAGGGCAAGGACATCGGCGTCGTCACCCACGGGCAGGGCCTGTGGTGGCTGCAGATCACCCTGACCGGCAAGGAAAGCCATACCGGCTCGACGCCCATGCCTATGCGCAAGAATGCCGGGCTCGGCATGGCGCGCATCACCGAGCTTGTCCATGAGGTCGCAATGGCGCACCAGCCGAGCGCCGTCGGTGCTATCGGCCATGTCGACGTCTATCCGAACTCGCGCAACGTCATCCCGGGAAAGGTTGTTTTTACCGTCGATATTCGCTCGCCCAATATTGCCACGCTTAACGCCATGAAGGCAGAAATCGAGGCGAAGGCAGCCGGGATCGCCAAGGAACTCAGCCTGGGCATAGAGATCGAGGAAGAAGGCCATTTCGATCCGGTCGCATTCAACGCCGGCTGCGTGACGGCGGTGCGCAACGCCGCCGAGCGGCTCGGCTACAGCCATCGCAACATCGTCTCGGGCGCTGGCCACGATGCTTGCTGGATCAACCGCGTGGCGCCGACGGCAATGGTCATGTGCCCTTGCGTCGACGGCCTCAGCCACAACGAAGACGAGGACATCAAGAAGGAATGGGCGACAGCCGGCGCCGACGTGCTGCTGCATGCTGTGCTGGAGACTGCGGAGGTTGTCAGCTAAACCATGATTTTGTCGGTGCTGCCCCCCTCATCCGACCCGGTCAACAAACGCCGGCCCGGTGCCACTCAAAAGGCGAGATTTCTTCGGCGGAGCGAAACAGAGCCCGAATTTCGCTTGTGGAGCGACCTGCGCAACCGGCTGCTGAACGGGTACAAGTTCTCGCGCCAGGTCCCATTGAGACCCTACGTCTGCGACTTTGTTTGCCGCGCTAGGCGGCTTATTGTCGAACTGGACGGCGCTCAGCATGCCGATAGCATGCAAGACCACAAACGCACGCAGTGGCTGAACGCTAAAGGCTACTCACTGCTCCGGTTCTGGAATCACGAAATCCTGACCGAGCGCCGGCAGGTGCTGGATACAATCCTGACAGCGCTTGAAGGACATTATTCGGCTCGATGTGAAATCCTGCGTTTCTATCCCGCGAACAAAACGGTCAACGGGGTTTCGCATGAGGGTGATTTGTAAGATGCAGGCAGGATCGTTCGGAAAAAACCAAAAAGGGGAACGGACACATGGCGACGAAAGTGATCAAGGGCGGTACCATCATCGCCGCGGATCGCACCTATAAGGCGGATGTGCTGATCGATGGCGATACCATCGCGGCGATTGGGCCTGACCTTTCGGGCGATGAGGTTATCGACGCCACCGGCTGCTATCTGATGCCGGGCGGCATTGACCCGCACACGCACCTCGAAATGCCGTTCATGGGTACCCATTCCTCCGATGATTTCGACACCGGCACGGCGGCGGCCCTTGCGGGCGGCACAACGATGGTGGTCGATTTCGTTCTGCCCGGGGCCGATGGTCTGCTCGCAGCACTGCAGGACTGGTTCCAGAAGGCGGGCAAGGCGCGCACCGACTATTCCTTCCACATGGCGATCACGGGCTGGAACAAGCAGGTTTTCGATGAAATGCCGAAGGTGGTCGAGCGCGGCATCAATACCTTCAAACACTTCATGGCCTATAAGGGCGCGCTGATGGTGGACGATGACGAGATGTTTGCCTCGTTCACGCGCTGCGCCGAGATCGGCGCTATGCCGCTGGTCCACGCCGAAAATGGCGACGTCGTCGCCCAGCTCCAGCAGAAGCTCCTGGCAGAAGGCAATAACGGACCCGAGGCGCATGCCTATTCGCGCCCGCCGGAAGTCGAAGGCGAGGCAGCCAACCGGGCCATCATGATCGCAGACCAGGCCGGTGTTCCGCTCTATATCGTCCACGTATCCTGCGAGCAGGCGCACGAAGCCATTCGCCGCGCCCGCCAGAAGGGCATGCGTGTCTACGGCGAACCCCTCATCCAACATCTCGTCCTTGATGAAAGCGAGTACAAGAACGAGGATTGGGACTATGCGGCGCGGCGCGTCATGTCGCCGCCGTTCCGCGACAAGATCAACCAGAACGGGCTCTGGGCCGGGCTCGCATCAGGCAGCCTGCAGGTCGTTGCGACCGATCATTGCGCCTTCACCACCGAGCAGAAGCGTTTCGGCGTCGGCGATTTCACCAAGATTCCGAACGGTACCGGCGGGCTTGAGGATCGCATGCCCGTGTTGTGGACGCGCGGCGTCCGCACCGGTCGGCTGACACCCAACGAGTTCGTCGCCGTCACCTCGACCAATATTGCGCAGATTCTCAACATCTATCCGCGCAAGGGTGCAATCCTTCCCGGTTCCGACGCGGACATCGTCATCTGGGATCCCGAGGCCAGCAAAGTCATTTCCGCCGCGTCGCAGAAGTCCGCCATCGATTACAATGTGTTCGAGGGCTTCGAGGTCACGGGTCTGCCGCGCATGACCCTGTCGCGCGGGCGCATCGCCTACAAGGACGGCGAAGTTGTCGCCCCGACTGGCAGTGGCCGTTTCGTCGAGCGCGATGCCAACGCGCCTGCCAACCGCGCACTTTCCACTTGGAAGGAGTTGATGGCGCCGCGTAAGGTGGATCGCGATCCGAAGAACATTCCGGCGGGCGTCTGATGACAGTCGTCGCCCTTAGGCCCAAGGCGAAGACGATGTCCGAAGCGGCACCCAAGAATGTCATTGACGTCAAGGACCTGTCGCTGGTCTTCGAGACCAATGACGGCCCCGTAAATGCGCTCTCCCATATCGATCTTACGGTCAATGCCGGCGAGTTCGTGTCCTTCATCGGTCCGTCCGGCTGCGGCAAGACCACGCTTCTGCGTGTAATCGCCGATCTTGAGCAGCCGACATCGGGCAGCATAACCGTCAATGGCATGTCGCCTTCAGAAGCCCGCCAGAAGCGCGCCTATGGCTATGTATTCCAGGCGGCGGCGCTTTATCCCTGGCGCACCATCGGCGGCAATGTTTCGTTGCCGCTGGAAGTGATGGGCGTGCCGCGCGAGGAGCGCAGGCAGCGTATCGCCAAGAATCTCGACCTCGTGAATTTATCCGGCTTTGAGAAGAAGTTTCCCTGGCAATTATCAGGGGGCATGCAGCAGCGCGCTTCCATCGCCCGCGCCCTGTCTTTCGATCCGCATCTGCTTTTGATGGACGAACCTTTTGGCGCGCTCGACGAAATCGTCCGCGACCACCTCAACGAGGAGCTTCTCAAGCTGTGGGCGAAGACGCAGAAGACCGTCATCTTCGTTACCCATTCGATTCCCGAGGCAGTGTTCCTCTCGACGAAGATCGTCGTCATGAGCCCGCGCCCCGGCCGGATCCATGAGATAATCGATTGCGACCTCGGCAGCGAGCGTACGCTCGACATTCGCGAGACGCCGAAATTCCTCGAGATTGCCCACCGGGTGCGCGAAGGGCTGCGCCATGGCCATTCCTACGACGAGGCGCATCTATGACGAGGGTCGCCTGATGATCATCCGGGCGGCCAGATTGCGCGACATGCCGGCCTGCGCGGATATCGTCAACACATGGATCGATGCGACCGACTGGATGCCGCGCGTGCATTCGCCTGATGAGGTGGCGGAATTCTATCGGGATACGGTTTTCGAACGCTTCGAGGTTTTCGTGGCCGACCGCGACGAACAAATCGCCGGCATGGTTGCGCTGGCGCCGGACAACATGGTGAGCGCGCTCTATGTCCACGCGGATGCGCGCCGGCAGGGCGTCGGCAAGGCACTGCTCGACCGCGCCAAGCGTGAGGCGACAGGTCCCGTGCAGCTGTGGACCTTCGTCGCCAACCGGGCAGCCCAGGCGTTCTACAAGCACGAAGGATTTACGGAAGTGCGGCGCACGGAGGGCGACAACGAGGAGCAGCTTCCCGATATCCTCTATGTCTGCCGTGAGGACGGGGTGAGAGCTACGCCATGAATTTCATCCGCAACAGTGTCATTCCGGTCTCGACGGTCCTCTTCGCCATTCTGGTGCTCTGGTACGTATTCGCAGTCATTCTCAATGCGCCATTCGAGCGCGATCAGGCGGCGCGTTCCAATACGACCCTTTCGACGCAGCAACTCATCGCCAATACCATGGCGCAGGAGCGGCCCGTGCTGCCCGCGCCGCATCAGGTGGCGGCGGAAATACGCAAGACCGTCTTCGACATCAGTCCGACCTCGAAGCGCAGCCTCGTCTACCATGGTTGGATTACGCTTTCTTCGACCCTGCTCGGCTTCGCGCTCGGCACGCTGCTCGGCATCCTCCTGGCCATCGCCATCGTCCACTCGCGGACCCTCGACAAGAGCCTGATGCCGTGGATCATCACCTCGCAGACCGTGCCAATTCTCGCAATTGCGCCGATGACCATCGTGGTTCTCAATGCGGTCAATATTACCGGCCTGCTGCCCAAGGCGATGATCTCGACTTACCTCTCGTTCTTTCCCGTCGCTGTCGGCATGGTGAAGGGTTTGCGCTCGCCGGAGATCATGCACCTCGACCTGATGCGCACCTATAACGCCTCGAAAATGCAGGTGTTCTGGAAGCTGCGCTGGCCGGCTTCGATGCCCTATCTATTCACCTCCATGAAGATCGCCGTCGCCATCAGCCTTGTTGGGGCGATCGTCGGCGAGTTGCCAACGGGGGCTGTCGCCGGTATCGGCGC
This sequence comes from Phyllobacterium sp. UNC302MFCol5.2, assembly GCF_000686005.1. NCBI lineage: Bacteria > Pseudomonadati > Pseudomonadota > Alphaproteobacteria > Hyphomicrobiales > Phyllobacteriaceae > Phyllobacterium > Phyllobacterium sp. UNC302MFCol5.2. Next base: position 1,214,806 of record NZ_JMLL01000010.1, on the reverse strand, counting down.
AAGGCTCCTCGCCGGCTCCTATTACGGGCAAACGGTGCAAATATGGGCAGCGTTGATCGCGGCAGCGCTGATGGCAGCAGTGCTTGTCAGCCTGATCGGCCTGATCGCAACCCTGGTCAACCGGCGCATGGGGGTGCGGGCATGAGACTGGGCGGGACAAGCAGCGGGTCATCGCGCGGCGCCGCTTTTACCCTCCCCCAACGTGGGGCGGGTCGTCGCGCAGCGGCGGGGTGGGGGGCTCGATTGCGAACGGCGGTTGATTATTGGTTGGGCCTTTCCCCCCACCCCGGATCTTCGATCCGACCCTCCCCACGCTGGGGGAGGGTGGGGCTACGGCGTTACTTCCAAACTCAAGCGGCCAAACTGGATATAGCTAAAACAATCAACCTATCATCGCCGGGCACCGCTCTTACCCTCCCCCAAGGTGGGGAGGGTCGACGCGCAGCGGCGGGGTGGGGGGCTCTGCGGCGATCGTCGGTTGATTATTGGTTGGGCCTTTCCCCCCCCCCCGGATCTTCGATCCGACCCTCCCCCCGCCGGGGGAGGGTGGGGCTGCGGCCTTACTTCCCAATGGAGGGCGTGGACTCACACGCGGACGAAAAAAAAGACCGACCAACGCTCGCCGCCGTTCTTACCCTCCCCCAAGGTGGGGAGGGTCGACGCGCAGCGGCGGGGTGGGGGGCGAACCCGCAACCATGTTCCACAACCGGGGTGCGGACATGAAGCGGTCGCCTCTCGCCATCCTCGCCTTCGTGCTTGCGGCTGCATCGCTGGTACTGCCGACCGGCGCGGACGGTCCGGGCACCCTTTTCTTCGTAGCGCCCGCCATCCTCTTCGCAACAGCGGCGGTTGGGCTCTTCGTGACCCCGTCTCTAGCCTCACTGGTTGCCTTGCTGGTTCTCGTCCATATCGCGGCGGCATGCCTCATCGCGCTCCTCGGCTCGTTCACGATAAGCGGTCCGGCGATTGGCTATGGCTGCATGGTGGTATCCGCCTGGCTCCTTGCCTGGCTCGCCGTCCAGCGACTTGCGGCGCTACGCCTCAAATCTGCCGGTGCGCAACGTTTCGTCAATCTCGCGCTGCCCGTCCTCTTCGGCGCCTGGTTGCTGATCCTCTGGGAGATCGTGGTGCGCGGGTTCGGCGTCCCGACCATACTGCTGCCACCGCCCTCCATGATCGCCGGGCGCATTGCCGGCTCCGTCCCTACCCTTTGGGCAGACTTCCAGCAGACATTCCTCAAGGCCGCGATCGCCGGCTATACCATCGGCTGCGGTTCCGGGTTCATTGCCGCCATCATCGTCGATCGCGTGCCGTTCCTGCGCAAAGGGCTCTTGCCGATCGGCAATCTGGTCGCCGCCCTTCCCGTTGTCGGCATCGCGCCCATTATGGTCATGTGGTTCGGTTCCTATTGGCAGTCGAAGGCTGCGGTCGTCGTCATCATGACGTTCTTCCCCATGCTCGTGAATACTGTCGCGGGTCTCGCCGCTTCTGGCGCAATGGAACGCGACCTGATGCGCACCTATGGCTCCAATTATTGGCAGACCCTCGTCAAGCTGCGCCTGCCAGCGGCGATGCCTTTCATTTTCAATGCGTTGAAGATCAATTCGACCCTTGCGTTGATCGGCGCTATCGTTGCCGAATTCTTCGGCTCGCCCATCGTCGGCATGGGCTTTCGCATATCGGCCGAGGTTGGCCGCATGAATGTCGATATGGTGTGGGCCGAAATCTTCGTTGCGGCGCTCGCCGGATCGCTATCCTACGGACTGATTACACTTATCGAACGGGCCGTCACCTTCTGGCACCCGTCCTATCGCGCATAACAAACAAGAACAGAGGAGAACTGAAGCATGAAGAAAACGTTGGCACTCTCACTCGGCCTCGCCATGACCCTGATGGCCAGCTCGGCGCTTGCCGCGGACAAACTCGTCCTGCAGCTGAAATGGGTCACGCAGGGCCAGTTTGCCGGCTACTACGTCGCCAAGGATAAGGGCTTCTACGAGGAAGCCGGCCTCGACGTCGAGATCAAGCCGGGCGGACCCGATGTGGCGCCGCCCCAGGTCATAGCCGGCGGCGGCGCCGACGTGGTCGTCGATTGGATGCCTTCGGCGCTCGCAACCCGCGAGAAGGGTCTGCCTCTCGTCAATATCGCCCAGCCGTTCAAGCGCTCGGGCATGATGCTGACCTGCCGCAAGGAAACAGGGATCACCAAGCCGGAGGATTTCAAGGGCAAGACTCTCGGCGTCTGGTTCGGCGGCAACGAATATCCGTTCCTCTCCTGGATGAACCATCTCGGGCTCAAGACCGATGGTGGACCCGATGGCGTGACCGTTCTCAAGCAGGGTTTCAACGTCGATCCGCTGATCCAGAAGCAGGCAGACTGCATCTCGACCATGACTTACAACGAATATTGGCAGGTGATCGATGCCGGCATCCCGGCGGACCAGCTCGTCACGTTCAAGTATGAGGATGAAAAGGTCGCGACGCTGGAAGATGGTCTCTACGTGCTGCAGAAGAGCCTCGACGATCCGAAGATGGTCGACAAGCTTGCGCGTTTCGTCAAGGCTTCGATGAAGGGCTGGGAGTATGCCCGCGCCAATCCGGATGAGGCTGCGACCATCGTCCTCGACAATGATGCAAGCGGTGCGCAGACCGAAAAGCATCAGAAGCGAATGGTCGCGGAGATCAACAAGCTGACGGAAGGCTCGACGGGTGTTCTCGACGTGGCTGCGGCAGAGCGGACGGTCGAAACGCTGCTCGGCGGCGGTTCAGATCCGGTCATCACCAAGAAGCCCGAAGGCGCCTGGACCTCGAAGATTACCGACGCTGCGAAGTAACCGAAACGGCCCTCCGTGTTCTCGGAGGGCCGTTTACCGCTTAGTTCCAATCGTCGGGAATTTGCCGAACCGCACCGCGGGCAGCACTTGTCGCCATGGCGCCATAGGCGCGTAGCGCGGTCGTTACCTTGCGCTTGCGCTTTTCTGCAGGCTTCCAGGCGGCGGCGCCCTTGGCTTCCATATGGGCGCGGCGATCGGCAAGTACAGCATCGTCCACCGCGAGGTGGATCTTGCGGTTCGGAATATCGATATCGATCATATCGCCCTCCTCGACGAGGCCGATCAATCCGCCCTCGGCGGCTTCCGGCGACACGTGTCCGATCGAAAGGCCGGAAGAACCGCCGGAGAAACGCCCGTCGGTGATCAGGGCGCAGGCTTTGCCGAGACCCTTCGATTTCAGGTAGCTCGTCGGATAGAGCATTTCCTGCATGCCAGGTCCGCCGCGCGGGCCTTCATAGCGGATCAGCACAATGTCGCCTGGCTTGACGCCGCCATTCAGGATGCCGAGCACTGCGCTGTCCTGGCTTTCGAATATGCGGGCCGGGCCGGAGAATTTCAGGATCGAATCGTCGACGCCCGCGGTCTTCACGATGCATCCGTCCTCGGCGAGGTTGCCGTAGAGAACCGCAAGGCCGCCGTCCTTGGAATAGGCATGCTCGGCGCTGCGGATCACACCCTTCTCGCGGTCGAGATCGACCGTTTCGAAGCGGCGATCCTGGCTGAACGCGACTTGCGTCGGCACGCCGCCCGGCGCTGCCCGGAAGAAGTCGTGCACCGACTTGTTCGAGGTGCGGGCAATGTCCCAGCGGTCGAGCGCTGCGGCGAGATTGGCCGAATGCACGGAATAGACCGACGTGTCGAGGAGGCCCGCGCGATCGAGTTCTCCGAGAATGCCCATGATACCGCCGGCATGGTGCACGTCCTCCATGTGGACGTTGGCAACGGCAGGGGCGACCTTGCAAAGCACCGGCACGCGGCGCGAGAGCCGGTCGATGTCGCTCATGGTGAAATCCACCTCGGCCTCATGCGCCGCAGCAAGCAGGTGCAGAACCGTGTTGGTGGAACCGCCCATGGCGATATCGAGCGTCATCGCATTTTCGAAAGCGGCAAACGAGGCAACCGCGCGCGGCAAGACGGTTTCGTCGTCCTGTTCGTAGTAGCGACGAGCGAGATCGACGACGAGATGGCCGGCCTCGACGAAGAGGCGGCGGCGGTCCGCATGGGTGGCAAGCGTCGAACCATTGCCGGGCAGCGACAGGCCCAGCGCCTCGGTGAGGCAGTTCATCGAATTGGCGGTGAACATGCCGGAGCACGAACCGCAGGTCGGGCAGGCCGAGCGCTCGATGACCTGGACTTCCTCGTCGGAAATGCGCTCGTCGGCCGCCGCTACCATCGCATCGACGAGATCGAGCTTCTTTTCCTTGTCTCCCCAGACGACCTTGCCGGCTTCCATCGGGCCGCCGGAAACAAAGACGACCGGTATGTTGAGGCGCAGTGCGGCCATCAGCATGCCGGGGGTGATCTTGTCGCAATTGGAGATGCATACCATCGCATCGGCGCAATGGGCGTTGACCATATATTCGACGCTGTCGGCGATGATCTCGCGCGAAGGCAGCGAATAGAGCATGCCGTCATGGCCCATGGCGATGCCGTCATCGACAGCGATCGTATTGAATTCCTTGGCGACGCCGCCCGCACTTTCGATCTCGCGCGCAACGAGCTGGCCGAGATCCTTGAGATGGACGTGGCCGGGAACGAACTGTGTAAAGGAATTGACCACTGCAATAATCGGCTTGCCGAAATCCTCGTCCTTCATTCCGGTCGCGCGCCAGAGCCCGCGGGCACCAGCCATGTTGCGGCCATGTGTGGTTGTGCGTGAACGATACGGAGGCATTTGGGATCATCCTGATGGTCGTGGTCGAAAAAGCATCTCTACAGACAAACAGAGCCAATGGCAAAATGGCGTTTGTTTCCTGCGGGGCGTGCAAATTGTTGCATTTATTTCATAGTGGACTTCATCTCTGCCCGAAACGGGACGTAATGTCTCGGGGCTTGCGTTCAAAACGCCGTGAAAGTCATCGTCGTCAAGGAACGGGCAATTCCCGGAATTCCGAGCACGTTGTCGTTGATGAACTTGCCGACGTCCTTGTCCTCGGCGATGTAGATCTTTGCCAGGAGGTCATAATCGCCGCTTGTCGAATAAAGCTCCGATACGATTTCACGCTCGTAGAGGGCAGCTGCGACCTCATAGGTCTTGCCGGGGAAGCACTGCAGCTGCAGGAAGACGGGTTTCATTTATCTGCTCCGGTGGTCTGAACTGGTGCAATCAACATAATGGGTCCGGCCTTCGTTAGCCAGTTGTTCTCTTCTCACGGTTGCGATATAAGCAGCCCGTTCGCACAGGCTATCTGGGAGAGACCGGTAAAACCGGCGCCGATGGAGCAACCGCCCCGGAAACTCTCAGGCAAAAGGACCAGACTAGCGTCGGACATCTGGAGAGTGGCGTGGCTTCGAAGGCTTCGCCCACCGAAGGAGAAAGCCCTGACCGGCGCAAACCGGTAACGCAGCCGAGACAAGGGATGGCAAACATCCGGCAGGTGCGTAAGGGCCAAACTCTCAGGTCCCGTGACAGATGGGGTTTCGTGCCGCTCGCGGCGAAGCTGGAACCATTTGTGCTGAAGGACTAACTGCCATGACCTCGATCGCCATTATCGGCGCTGGTATTACCGGCGTCACCACCGCCTATGCGCTTGCCCGCCAGGGGCACACCGTTACCGTTTTCGACCGCAACCGATACGCCGCGATGGAGACGTCGTTTGCCAATGGCGGCCAGCTTTCGGCGTCGAACGCCGAAGTCTGGAACAGTTGGGGCACGGTGCTCAAGGGCATGAAGTGGATGCTGCGCAAGGATGCGCCGCTGCTCATGAATCCAAAGCCATCGTGGCACAAATATTCGTGGATGGCGGAGTTCGTCATGAACATTCCGCACTATGAGAAGAACACGATAGCGACAACCAGGCTCGCCATCGAGGCGCGCAAGCGCATGTTCGAAATCGCTGCCGAAGAGAAGATCGATTTCGATCTCGAGAAGCGCGGCATCCTGCATATCTATCGTTCGAAGTATGGTTACGACCATGCCGTCAAGGTCAACAAGCTGCTCGAAGCAGGGGGCCTAGACCGCCGCTCGGTCACGAACGACGAAATTCACCACATCGAACCAGCGCTCGACGGCACGTTCTATGGCGGCTTTTTCACGCCCTCGGATTCGACGGGCGACATCCACAAGTTCACCCGGGGCCTTGCCGAAGCATCGACGCGCCGTGGCGTTCGCTTCGTAGGCGACGCCAATGTGCAGACGCTGAGGCATGAGAAGGATGGCATCGTTGTTGCCTGGAACAGCGCCTCACAGGCGCTTTCGCCGGTCGAGAGCGAGCGCTTCGATGCGATCGTCATCTGTGCCGGCATTGCCAGCCGCAAATTTGCTGCGCAGCTTGGCGACAGGGTCAACATCTATCCGGTCAAGGGATACTCGATCACCATCAACCTCGGTGACGAGGCAAGCCGTACGGCAGCGCCGTGGGTAAGTTTGCTCGATGACGATGCCAAGATCGTCACCAGCCGCCTCGGCGCGGGACGGCTGCGTGTCGCCGGCACCGCCGAGTACAATGGCGAAAACCGTGACATCCGCCATGACCGCGTCAAGCCGTTGGTCGATTGGAGCCGCGATCTCTTCCCGGACATGGATACGTCGAATGTGGTGCCGTGGGCCGGCCTTCGCCCGATGATGCCGAACATGCTGCCGCGCGTCGGCAGCGGCAAGCGGCCGGGTGTCTTCTACAATACGGGGCATGGCCATCTCGGCTGGACACTGTCGGCCGCAACCGCGGAGATCGTTGCCTGTCATATCAGAGCGGCGATGCCGGCGGAAAAAGCGGGGCAATCGGAGTGGCTGGCCGCCGCGGAATAATTGAACTGGAGAAGCGCCGGCCTGACCGGCGCTTCGTCGTTTCAAGCCGGTCTGTTGCATTGCTCTAACAAAAAGTGATCCGCACCCGGCAGAGTTCTGTGGCGATATGGCCACAAGAAAACCCCTAGGCGCCCAGAGCGTGGTCTTAGCGGGTTGGCCCACCCTGACCGGCATGTTATCAATTTCTTAAGCTCGGGAGAGGATTTTTAACAATCCGTGGGGATGTGTCTCCATGCCTGCGGGCGTAATGTGTGTCATTTTTTGAGTAAGGATTTTGCTGGTTGATGGAATTGAGGCGCCCACAGGCCAAGCTTTTCGGCGCCGCTTTGCTGGCCTTCACCGCGCTTGTTTCGCCGGCGCAGGCGTTTGACCTCTTCGGCATTCATCTTTGGGGTGAGCGCAAGACCGATGATGCGGATGCCGTCATTGCCGACCCGCACCGCTACAGCGTCGAAAATGCGCAAGGCGAGGACAAGGCGACAACCAAGCTCGTCGCGGGGGCATCGAGCCTTGTCGAGGATGAGGACAAGCCTGCCTCCGGCGCGGCGGGCCTGATCGCCAAGGCACGGGGAGACTACCGCCGCATTCTGGGCGCGCTTTATGCCGATGGCCGCTATGGCGGCACGATCAGCATCAAGATCGACGGCCGGGAGGCCGCGGATATTCCGCCGGATGCCGATTTGCCCAATCCTTCCACTGTCGTGATCGCCGTCGATCCCGGACCGCAATTTCTGTTTGCATCGACGCGCATAAAGAATATGGCGCCGCTGCCTATAGACCCTAAGGACGTCGTGGACAGGCCCGAAGATCAAGGCTTCGCACCCGGCGATGTTGCGACATCGACGGCGATCCTCAAGGCCGAACGCCTTGCCGTTGACGCATGGCGCGAACAGGGCCACCCCAAGGCCCGGATCGTATCGCGCGACGTCGTCGCCAATCACGATGACAACAGGATCGATGCCACCATTGATGTCGAGCCCGATCGCCGGGCCGCCTTCGGTCCTGTGACCGTGAGGGGTACCGAACGGATGGATCCGGAGTTCGTGGCCTTCATCACCGGATTGCAGCCGGGGGTGGAGTATGATCCGGACGAAATCGAGCGCGCCAAGAAGCGGCTCTCCCGTCTTGAAGTGTTCCGCTCCGCCCGCATTGAAGAAGCCGACGCGATCACACCGAACGGGCTGCTGCCGATCACCGTCGCCGTGCAGGAACAGAAGCTGCGTCGGTTCGGCCTCGGCGGCAGCTATTCGACGCTCGACGGCGCCGGTTTCGAGGCCTATTGGCTGCACCGCAATCTCTTCGGTCACGCCGAACGATTGCGCTTCGATGCGAAGATTGGCGGCATTGGTGGCCAGTCGTTCAATCCGCAGGACTATAATTATCTTCTTGGCGTGACTTTCACCAAGCCGGGCGTTTTCAATCCGGATACTGATTTCGTCACGTCGCTCATAGGCGAGCGCCAGGTTCTCGATGCCTATACGCAGACGTCGATTACGGCGCAGGGCGGGTTCACGCGGATTTTCTCCGATGAACTGACCGGCAAGATCATGGCCAACGTCGCGAAATCGCGTTTCGACGACGATTTTTTCGGCAAGCGTGATTTTCTGACGGCGGGCTTTATCGGTGGGCTCACCTATGACAGCCGTGACAACAAGGTCGATCCTTCGAAGGGATATTACCTCGAAGGCCTGATCACGCCCTTCTACGAGTTCGAGTACGGCAATTTCGCCAGCAAGTTCACCGCTGAAGGCCGCACCTATTACAGTTTCGATGCCGACAAGCGCTTCATTTTGGCCGGACGTTTGAAGCTCGGCAGCATTGTCGGAGCCGACATCGCCGAATTGCCGCCAGACCAATTGTTCTTTGCCGGCGGCGGCGGCTCGATTCGCGGCTATGCCTATCGCAACGTCGGCGTGAACGTGACACGCGACGGCGAGGATTTCGTCATTGGCGGGCGTTCGCTCGTCGAAAGCTCGGTCGAAGCGCGGGTACGCATGACCGATACGATCGGTGTCGTCGGCTTCGTCGATGCGGGCTATGTCGGCGAACAGTCCTATCCGGACTTTTCCGAACAGCTCCGCGTCGGCGTTGGCGCAGGCCTGCGCTACAATACCGGCCTTGGACCGATCCGCCTCGACTTCGCGGTACCGCTCGACCGCACCCACGACGACCCCGATTTTGCTCTCTATGTTGGCATAGGACAAGCGTTTTGACCCGGTTCCTCGTAAGTCTCTTCCTGCTGCTTTTTGCAGCGCCGGCCCTGGCGCAGGATAGCGCCGAGGCGGAGAAATCCTACTTCCTGAGCTTCGTTCAGAACCAGCTTTCAACTCCCAACCGGCAGATCGTCATTTCGGACATCCAGGGCGTGCTTTCCTCCGAAGCGAGCATCGGCAGCATAACGGTGGCTGACCGCGAAGGGGTCTGGCTCAAGATCACCAATGCCCGCATTGTCTGGAGCCGCCTCGCGCTTCTCAGAGGCCGGCTCGATATCAACACGCTTGCCGCCGACCGTATCGACGTCTTCCGCAAGCCGCTTCCCGACAACAGCTTGCCTTCGCCGGAAGCCAAGGGTTTCAGCCTGCCGGAACTACCACTAGCTGTCATCCTCCAGGATCTGCAGGTGGCGCGCATTGCCTTCGGCGACGGTGTATTCGGGCTTCGGTCGGAAATCTCCATCGCGGGCAACCTGAAGCTTGAAAGCGGATCGCTTGATACGACGCTTGCCGTCAAACGCCTGGATGGACCCGGCGGCGAGTTTAATATCAAGGCGGCTTATGCCAATCAGAGCCAGCAGCTCGACCTCGATCTGACCTTGAACGAGCCGCAGAACGGCATCGTTGCCAACCTTCTTAATATTGAAGGCAGGCCCCCCGTCGCGCTGGCGCTGAAGGGATCGGGGCCGGTAAGCGACCTTGCCCTGCAGTTGACGCTCGACGCGGCCGGCAAGCGCGTTCTCACCGGCGATACCAAATTCGACCGCCAGCCGGATGGCCTCGCCTTCAAGGCAACGATGAACGGCGAAATCGCCACGCTGGTGCCCCCCATCTTCCGCGATTTCTTCGGCAACGAGACCGCACTCGTCGTCAATGGCGTCGCCCGTGACGGCGGTGGTGTCGCGCTCGATCAGCTCAGCATCAGGAGCAATTCGCTCACGCTCAACGCCACTGGCGATACGACCGACGATCTCTTCCCGCGCCGCCTGAAGATCGATGGCACGATTGCCGATCCGTCCGGCAAGAAGGTGATCCTTCCGGTCAAGGGCGGGCAGACCACCGTCGACAAGGCCGTGCTTGCCGTCTCGTTTGGCGCCAGCGCCACTAACGACTGGACGAGCAGCATCGAGATCACCAACCTCACGACGGAGAGCTTTGCCGCCCGTAACGTCAATCTTCTTGGCAAGGGCATTGCCGAGAATCTCGACAGCCCGACCGCTCGCTCGCTCACCTTTGACGTAACGGGCGACGTTTCCGGCATTACCGCGACGCGCGCCGATGTTGCCGAAGCGCTCGGCGACAAGATCCAGCTCAAGATCAATGGCGACTGGAAGGCAGGTACACCCGTTAACCTCAGCCAGGCTCTCATCGCGGCGAATGGGTTCAGCGCTGGCCTTGAAGGCACGATCCAGAATTTCGCCTACCAGGGCGATATTCTGGTCAAGGCATCGAGCCTTGCACCGTTCTCCGCCCTTGCCGGGCGTGACCTTGCCGGCTCGCTCGACCTCAAGGCCAATGGCTTGATCGAGATGAAGGGCGGGTTCGATCTCATGCTCGACGGGCAGGCAACTGGCATGAAGCTTGGCATCGACGCTGCCGACACGGTGCTTGCCGGCGAGACGCGCCTGACCGGCGGTCTTGCCCGCGGCGAAGCCGGTCTTAGCGCCAGGAACTTCCGCGTCGAGAATCCACAAACGCTTCTCACGGCTAACGGAACCTTCGCGACTGGCGCAGCGAACTTCGATTTCGGCCTCGATCTGAGCGATCTCGCCCTGCTTTCCGAAAAGGCGAAGGGCGCTCTCAAGGTGAAGGGCAGCGCACGCGGCCAGGACAATATCATAGCGCTCGCCTTCAATGCCGGGGTGCCGCAAGGCGCGCTCTCGGGGCGCAAGCTGACCGATGGGGCCCTGACCTTCAATGGCACGCTGTTCAATGGCAATGTCGACGGCAGGGTTTCCGGTCTCGCCTTCCTCGACGACAAGCGGGCAGACCTCAGCACGAATATCGCAATCCGTGCTGACGAGAAGCGCTTGAGCGATATCCAGTTCATCGCCGGCGGGACACGGCTGCGCGGCGATGTCACGCAGAACCCGAAAGGGCTACTGCAGGGTAATTTTACCCTTGCTTCGACGGATCTTTCGACGGCGGCCGCCCTGTTCCTCGTCAACGCCACCGGTAAGGCGGATGCAACGATTGCGCTTACCCACGATGACGAGAAACAGAATGTCGAGGTCAAGGGGCAGGTCAACGGCCTGAAGGCCAATGATATCCGTGTCGGCAAGGCAGCGATCGCCCTGACGGCGCAGGACATCTTCAAAGTTCCTTCCGCCAATGGTTCGGTGACCGCGACTGATGTATCGGCGGCCGGTATCGACATCACCGTGGCCGAAGCGCGCGCCATGCAGTCGGGACGAACGACCAATTTCGTTGTTGGCGCAAGTCTCGCCAACAGCGCGCACATCGCCACGACCGGCGCACTGCAACCCACGGACAACGGTTTCCAGTTGTCGCTTGCCAAGGCTGAGCTCACACGCGGCGACGTCGCCGCGCGGCTGACCGCACCGGCCGCGATCAATGTGGCTGGCAGCAATATTTCCTTTGGCGATATCCTGCTCGATATTGACGGGGGCAAGGTCACCGTCAGCGGTGATGTTGCCGAAACGCTGAGCTTGACCGTCGCCGCACAGCGATTGCCGCTCAGCATCGCCAATCTGATCAAGCCCGACCTTGGGCTCGGTGGCGAGATCAACGGCCAGGCGCGGATCGGCGGAACACGCCAGAGACCCGACGTGAATTTCGATGTGCAGGCACGCGGCATTACCGCTGCCGCGCTGAAGCAGGCGGGTGTCGACGCCGTCAATGTCGATGCCAAGGGGACCTCGACCACCGACCAGTTGAACGTCGACGCACATGTGACCGGTGCCGGCGGTATCGATGCGTCGGCAAAAGGCTCCGTTCCGCTTGCCGGTGGCCAGCTCGGCGTTGATTTCAACCTGCGCAGCCTGCCGCTGCGGGCGCTCAACGGCGTCGTCCGGGACCAGAATCTTGGCGGCGATATCTCGGGCAGCGGCCGTGTCACCGGCACATTGAGCCGGCCCGATGTGGAGTTCAACCTGAAGGGTGCCGGCCTTACCGCACGTCCCCTGCAGGACAACGGACTGGCGCCATTGCAGCTTGCCGCCGCGGGCCGTTTTGCCAACAACGTGCTGAACCTTTCTTCCGCCAAGGTGGACGGGCCGCAAGGACTGACCGTATCGGCCGACGGCAATGTTCCGCTGTCCGGATCTGGTCTCGGCGTCAACGTCACCGGCCGGATTCCGCTTTCGCTGGTCAATCGCTCCCTCGCCGAGCGCGGGACGCAGGCCAAGGGCACCATTGAAGTGTCGGCCGCTGTTTCGGGAAGCTTCAGCCAGCCGCAGATTCGCGGCAACTTCTCCGCCAATGGCGCCGAGGTGCTCGACCCGCAGACGAATCTTCGGCTGCAACGCATTACGCTGCTTGGCGATATGGCGGGAACGACGGTGACGATCCGCACCTTCAACGCCGCGCTTTCGACCGGCGGCTCTATCAGCGCCAGCGGCACTATTTCAACGGACGCTGCGGCGAATTTCCCCGCCAATATCGATATCCGGCTGAATAAGGCGCGCTATGTCGACGACGACCTGCTCGTTGCGACCGTTACGGGCGCGCTTACAGTCCGCGGTCCGCTCACCCGCGATCCGGTCATTGCCGGCAACATCGATGTCAATCGTGCCGAGATCACCGTGCCGGAAAACTTCGGCGGTTCTGCCGCAATGATCGATGTGCGCCACAAGGACCCGTCGAAGGCGGTGGTGAAAACGTTGCGCCGCGCCGGTGTCGATGGAACGAGGAAGGCTGGCGCATCGACGGCGCGGCCGAGCATCGTTCGTCTCGATATCAACGTGAACGCGCCGAACAAGATCTTCATTCGCGGTCGCGGGCTCGATGCCGAGATCGGCGGTTCGGTGCGCCTGACTGGTCCTGCCACCGATATCCAGCCGGTCGGCGCCTTCGATCTCATCCGCGGCCGGCTTGGCATTCTTGGCCAGCGCATCACCTTTACCGAGGGCCAGGTCACGCTCGTCGGCGACCTCGACCCCGAAATAAACTTTGTTGCAACGACTCAAGGGTCCGACATTACAGTCAATGTCATGGTGAGGGGCCGGGTGTCCGACCTCAAGATCACCTTCTCGTCGCAGCCGGAACTGCCGCAGGACGAAGTTCTTGCCCGTTTGATATTCAAGCGCTCCATCGGCGAATTGTCGCCGCTGCAGGTGGCGCGCCTCGCCGCTGCCGCGGCGGAACTCGCCGGCGGCCAGCGTTCGTCGCTGCTCGATAATCTGCGCAAGAGTACGGGCCTTGATGATCTCGACGTCGTCACCGACGCCAAGGGCAATACCGGCGTGCGCGCCGGGCGCTATATCCGCGATAATGTCTATCTCGGCGTCGAGGCGGGTTCGGGTGGATCGAGCAAGGGCACCGTTAATCTCGACATCACGCCGAACTTAAAGGCGCGAGGCTCCGTCGGTGCCGACGGCGATTCGGGCGCAGGACTATTCTACGAAAAGGATTATTGAGGGCCCGCCGCCCGGAGAGGACGGCGGCGAGGCTACCGTCTGGCGGGTGAGTGTGGCGGCCAGGAAATCAAGAAACGCGTCCCGGCATCCGTTGCCACTTGAATGCAGTCGGGAATGGCGGCTGACAGGCCTCTCCGGGCTGCGAAGCTACGCCAAACTCGGCGCCTGGCCTCACCTACTCACCGCCAGCACCACTGCCGTTGCCATCCTTGTTCACAACGGTCAGCATCATGCTAGTCCACAAACTTCCGCCATCCTCCCCGCCATGCTCGCCACCATGCTGCCGTCATCCTCGCCAGCCCACTGCCTCATCCTCGGGCCCTTGTCCCGAGGATCCATGCCACTAGGCTGAACGACGATGCAAAGAGGGGATCCTCGGGACAAGAGCACGAGGATCCACGCGATAAGCGACGATCCGCCGGACTAACCCTGGACGACCTTCTGGCGCTGTTCGCCGAGGCCTTCGATCCCGAGCGCAATCACGTCTCCGGCCTTGAGAAACACGTTCGGCTTCTGGCCGAGACCGACGCCGGGCGGCGTGCCGGTCGAAATGATGTCGCCCGGATGCAGGCTCATGAACTGCGACAGGTACGAGACGAGGTATTTGACGCCGTATACCATCGTCGCCGAGGAACCGTCCTGGTAGCGGTGGCCGTTGACATCGAGCCACATCTTGAGGTTCTGCGGATCGGCGACTTCGTCCTTGGTGACGAGCCAGGGACCCGTCGGACCGAACGTGTCGCAGCTCTTGCCCTTCGTCCACTGGCCCTGACGCTCGGCCTGGAATGCCCGCTCGGACACGTCGTTGATCAGGCAGTAGCCTGCAACGTAATCGAGAGCCTCAACCTCACTCACATATTTTGCGTGCTTGCCGATGACGACGCCAAGCTCGACCTCCCAGTCGGTCTTTTCCGAGCCGCGCGGAATCTCGACATCGTCGTTCGGACCGACGATCGCCGACGTCGCCTTCATGAAGATGATCGGTTCGGGCGGCACCTTGGCGCCGGTCTCGGCAGCGTGATCGGAATAGTTGAGACCGATGCAGATGAATTTGCCCGTTCCCGCCACACAAGGGCCAAAGCGGTCGGCCTCGACCAACGGCAGCGAGGCCGGATCAAGCGCGGCAAGCTTCTTCAGGCCTTCCGGTGATATGGCATCGCCGGCGATATCCTTCACGTGAGTAGAAAGATCGCGGACCTTGCCGTCCTTGTCGACAAGCCCCGGTTTTTCCTGGCCCGCAGGACCATAGCGCAAGAGTTTCATGGGTTTACCTTTTCCTGGCTGGAGGGCGTCAATAGGTGGCGCGGCCACCCGAAATATCGAATACGGCGCCCGTTGTGAATGAGCATTCCTCGCTGGCGATCCATGTGATCAGCGAGGCAAGTTCATCGACCTTGCCAAAACGCTGCATCGGGATCTTCGAAAGCATATAGTCGATGAAACTAGGTTGCAGTTGCTGGAGGATTGGCGTGTCGACCGTCGCTGGCGTGATCGCATTGACGGTAATGCCATCCTGGACCAATTCCTTGCCAAGCGATTTGGTGAGACCAATCACAGCTGCCTTGGAAGCGCTGTAGGCGGACGCATTGGGATTGCCCTCCTTGCCGGCGATCGAGGCGACATTGACGATGCGACCATAGCCGTTCTTCTGCATGATCGGAACGACGAAGCGGTTGCAATAGAAGAGCCCGTTGACGTTGATGTCGAAGACACGCTTCCATGCGTCGATCGGGTAATCGGCGACCTTGGCATTGGGACCGGTAATGCCGGCAGAGCAGATCAACACGTCAATCTTGCCAAACTTCTCTGCCGTCGACTTTGCAGCCGCTGCCACTTCGTCCGGAGCCGAGACGTCAACCCTGATACCGTGGGCGCCATCGCCGAGCGCCGCCCGGGCTTCTTCGATCTTGCCGGCGTCGACATCCCACAGGCTGACCGTGCCGCCCTCCGAGACAATGCGCGCGGCCGTGGTCAAGCCTATGCCCGAAGCGCCGCCGGTAATGACCGCATGCCGCCCTTCATAGCGCCTTATTGCATTCGCCATGGTGTCCTCCCTGGACGCTCAGTGGTTGTCGCGCGGCAACCCCTTCGTCTGGGCAATGCGCTGGTAATTGACCGCGGGCTTCAGCACCATGCCTTCATCGAGCTGACCGACCATGCCGCGCTGGATTTCCTGCCAGGGCGTCTGGCTCGCCGGATATTTGTATCCGCCAGCGGCCTTCAGGTCGTCCTTGCGCTTCTGAAGTTCCTCGTCGTCGATAAGGATATCGGCCGTGCCCTTGAGGAGATCGATACGTAGATGATCGCCGGAGCGTACCAGTGCGAGCCCGCCGTTTACCGCCGCTTCCGGGGAAGCATTGAGGATGGATGGCGAGCCGGACGTTCCGGACTGGCGGCCATCGCCAAGACACGGGAGCGCGTGAATTCCCTTTTTCAACAGATAGGCCGGTGGCTGCATGTTCACGACTTCAGCCGCTCCCGGATAGCCGATAGGCCCGGTACCGCGCATGATCAGGATGCTGTGCTCGTTGAGCGCGAGCTTCGGATCGTCGATGCGATGGTGATAGTCCTCTGGACCTTCGAACACCTCGGCGATGCCTTCGAAAGCTTCTGGATCATCCGGATTGGATAGATAGCGCTCACGAAATTCTTCCGAGATCACACTGGTCTTCATGATGGCGCTGTCGAAGAGATTGCCCTTGAGATTGATGAACCCGGCCTTCTTCTTGAGCGGCGCTTCGAACGGCTTGATCACCTCGGTATTCAGGTTCTCGGCATTCTCGCAATTGCTGCCGATGCTCTTGCCGTTGACGGTCAGCGCGCCGGGATGCGGCAGCTTGCCCGCCTTCATCAGCTCGGCGACGACTGCCGGGACGCCCCCCGCCCTGTGGTAGTCCTCGCCGAGATATTCACCGGCTGGCTGCAGGTTGACGAGCAGCGGAACGTCGTGGCCGAGTGTCTGCCAGTCGTCATTGTCCAGCGGAACGTCGAGGTGGCGGGCAATTGCGTTCAAGTGGATCGGGGCATTGGTGGAACCGCCGATGGCCGAGTTGATGACGATGGCATTTTCGAAAGCCTGACGCGTCATGATATCGGAGGGCTTCAGGTCCTCGCGCACCATTTCAACGATGCGCTTGCCGGTATCGTAGGAGATCTGGCCGCGCTCGCGATATGGCGCGGGAATTGCCGCACAGCCGGGCAATTCCATACCGAGCGCCTCGGCGAGCGAGTTCATCGTGGTCGCCGTGCCCATCGTATTGCAATAACCAACGGATGGCGCCGACGAGGCGACGATATCCATGAACTCGTTGTAGTCGATTTCGCCCTCGGCGAGCTTCTCGCGCGATTTCCAGACGATGGTTCCAGAACCTGTGCGCTCGCCGCGATGCCAGCCGTTGAGCATGGGGCCAACAGAGAGCGCAATCGCAGGAATGTTGACCGTTGCGGCGCCCATCAGCATGGCGGGCGTGGTCTTGTCGCAGCCGATGGTAAGGACGACGCCATCGAGCGGGTAGCCGAAAAGCACTTCGACGAGGCCGAGATAGGCGAGGTTGCGGTCGAGCGCAGCGCCCGGACGCTTGCCGGTCTCCTGAATCGGATGCACCGGAAATTCGAAGGGAATGCCGCCGGCCGCAATGATGCCGTCGCGCACGCGCTTGGCGAGTTCGATATGGTGGCGGTTACAGGGCGAAAGATCGGAGCCAGTCTGGGCAATGCCGATGATCGGCTTGCCCGACTGCAGTTCCTCGCGGGTCAGGCCATAGTTCAAATAGCGTTCGAGATAGAGCGCGGTCATCCCCGGATTGTCGGGATTATCCCACCATTCCTGCGAACGGAGCTTTTTCGGGGTGCTGGACGTCGTCATTTTGAAAGAACTCCTGGTGAGTTACTCCTTGACCGCGCCGGTCATGGAGGAAACGTAATAGTCAACGAAGAACGAGTAGAGAATGACGACGGGCAGCGACCCGAAAAGGGCGCCCGCCATCAGTGATCCCCACTCGAAGACATCGCCTCGAACCAGCTCCGTCAGGACACCGACTGGGACAGTCTTGTTTTCCGAGGATTGGATGAAGGTGAGTGCATAGATGAACTCATTCCACGACAATGTGAAGGCAAAAATGCCCGCCGAGATCATTCCCGGCACCGCCAGCGGCAATATGACCCTGACGAGGATCTGCCAGCGGGACGCGCCATCGACGAGTGCGCTCTCTTCGAGCTCGAAGGGTATGGAGCGGAAATAGCCCATAAGCAGCCAGGTGCAGAAAGGAATGAGAAACGTCGGATAGGTGAAGATCAGCGCCCAGCGCGTGTCGTAGATGCCGAACTTGAAGACGATAACGGCAAGGGGAATGAAGAGGATCGAAGGCGGAACCAGGTAGGCAAGGAAGATCATCAGGCCCACCGAACGCGACCCCGAAAACCGGATGCGTTCGATGGCATAGGCGGCGAAGACCGAAGCGGCGAGTGAAAGGAAGGTTGCGCATACGGAAATCACCACCGTGTTCCACAGCCAGCCTGGATAGGAGGTCTCGAACAAGAGATACTTGATGTGGTCGAGCGTTGGGCCGACCACCCAGAACGGGCTGAAATTGCTGTAGTCGGTCAGCTGCGAATTCGGCTTCACCGCGGTGATCGCCATCCAGTAGAACGGGAAAAGCAGCACGAAGACGAAGACCGCAAGCGGCAGGTAGAGCACCACAATGCGTCGCGGCAGGCGGTTGAGATAGCTCATGCCCTGCGCATCGTCGGTAAGCGGTTGGGCGTTGCTCTGTTCGGTAATGCTCATGATGCTGTCCTCCTTGTTCCGCTCAATCCTGTCCGCCCTGTTGCCACTTGCGGCGCTGCAGGCCGAAGAAGCTGAACAGGATCGAAGCAAGCAGGAACGGGATCATGGCAACCGCAATCGCGGCTCCCTCGCCGAGCTGGCCGCCGGGGATGCCGCGCTGGAACGACAGCGTTGCCATGAGGTGCGTGGCATTGACCGGGCCGCCCTTGGTCAGAACGTAGATCAGCTGAAAATCGGTGAAGGTAAAGAGCACCGAGAAGGTCATCACCACCGCGATGATTGGCGTCAGCATGGGCAGTGTGATGAAGCGGAAACGCTGCCACGGTGTTGCCCCATCGAGCGAAGCCGCCTCATGCAGCGACTGCGGGATCGTCTGCAAGCCGGCAAGCAGCGAGATGGCGACGAAGGGAATGCCGCGCCAGACATTGGCGGCGATCACGGAAGCGCGCGCATTGTTGGGCTCGCCGAGGAAGTTGATCGGGGTGTCGATCCAGCCAAGCTGCATGAGTGACCAGGATATGATCGAGAACTGCGCATCATAGATCCACCAGAAGGCGAGGGCGGAAAGGACGGTCGGCACGACCCAGGGCAGAAGGATGATCGCGCGAAAGAACGACTTGAACGGCAGGTTCTCATTGAGGATGAGCGCGAGCCACAGGCCAAGGATGAATTTCAGGATCGAGGCGAAGAGCGTGTAGAAAACGGTGTTGCTGACGGCCATCCAGAATACCGAGTCGCCCGCCAGCGCCTCGTAGTTTTCGAGGCCGATGAAGACGCCGTCGCGCCCGATCTTCGCATCGGTGAAGCCGAGCCAGACCCCGAGGCCGAGCGGATAGGTCAGAAAGCACAGGAGAAAGACCGCTGCAGGCAGCATGAACAGTGCGCCGATGGCGGTATTGCTGCGCGCGAAGGAGCGAAAGGCGGATTCCTGCTTTGCGGTTTGCGTCATTGTCATCGGAAGTCTCCGGTTTCCTCGTCAGCGCTGGAGGATCTTCCGCCGCGCTGGCGGCGGAAGATCGTTCGCATGCCTAAAGCGTGTAGTAGCGGTTGGCGCGCTTTTCCGCCTGGGCGATGGCGTCTTCTGGCGACATCTGGCCGGTAACGGCCGTCGCATACATGTCGACGAGCACGTAGTCGGCCATCACGCCGGCCGAAGCCGTTCCGAGCGGACCGGCATAGCCGTTCGGCCGCAGCGTCTCGGATGCCTTGGCATAGGCGGCATGGATCGGGTTCGATGTCCAAACCGGATTTGCTGCAAATTCCTTCAGCGGCTGGCAGCAATAGGCACTGGCCCCCGTGATCCAGGCGTTCATGTTGTCGGCCTGATACATGAACTGCAGATAGGCTTTTGCTGCTTCCGGATATTTGGTGTGCTTGAAGATCGAGATCGTCGAAGTCTGGTGCAACTCGACCGACTGTCCGACCGGACCGATCGGCAGGTTGACCGAGCGCATGTCGTCGGCAATCGCCTTCATGGCCGGATCCTTGATCGCGGCATAATACACCGAAACGCCGTTGGCGGTCAGCGATACCTGGCCGGCAAGGAATGCACGGTTGTTGTTGACGTCCTGCCAGCTTTCGGTGCCCGGAATGAAGGTCTTGTATAGCTCCTGCGCGTACTTGACCGATGCGAGCGTCTCGGGGCTGTTGATGACAACCTTGCCGCTCTCGTCGACCATCTTGCCGCCATGGCTCCACAGCAGCCAGTGAGCGTAGTTGTTGCCGTCGCCGACAGCCTTGCCGTGCGGGAAGCCGGCGGGCGTTCCCTTGGCATGCAGGGCCTTGCAGAGCTCGAGGAAGCCCGCCGTGTCTTTCGGAAACTCGCTGAAACCCGCAGCCTTCATGTGGCTGTCGCGATAAACGACGGCATTGCCGATGGCGCAGAGCGGCAGCGCGATGAACTTGCCATCGCGCTTGGCATAGCCTTCAAGACCCGGATACCAGCCGCCATGCGCCGAGCCGAGATATTCGCCAAGCTCCGTCACGTCGACGAGCTTGTCAGGATATTGCTGCGGATCGTCGAACCAGCTCATGACCATGTCGGGACCGGAGCCGACATTGGCGGCGACAGCCGCCTTCGGGCGAACGTCTTCCCAGCTTTCCTTGTCGATGCGCACCTGAACGCCGGTGGCGTCGGTGAACTTCTTGGTGTTTGCGAGCCAGGCCGCCTCTTCGGCCGGAACGAACGGCACCCAGCGCAACAGACGCAGCGTGGCGCCTTCCTCCGGCTTGTATGCCGGCGCCGACTGGGCGAAGGCTGGGGTGAGGCCGAAGCGATTGAGCCCGGCAGCCGCGACGAGCCCTGCTGACGCGCCAAGAAGATGTCTTCTAGTGATGGTCATTGATTCTCCTCCATGGTTTAAGTCCTCTCCCGGAACGCTCCCACGTTCCCGGCAAATTGCATTCGGGGACAATTATGCACGGCGCCTGCTGCCCCGAACGGCAGGCAGCCGCTTGTCAAACCAGGCGCTGGCCCGTTTCCGCGTCGAACAGATACGTGGCTTCCGCGTGGATGGAGAGCCCGATTGTTTCGCCGGGCTTGGCGCTGACGCGCTGGTGAAAGACGCCGGTAATATCATCGCCGCCAATACGCATAATCATCTGGGTTTCCGAGCCGGTCGGCTCGATGACCACGACCTCTGCCGGGATGCCACCGCTGCTGATGGTCATGTGTTCGGGGCGCAGCCCATAGATCAACGCGCGTCCCTTGGCGCTCTCCGGCGCCTTCGCGACGGGGAGGACGATGCCCTTGTCGGTCACGAACTTGGCATTGTCGTTCGGATCGAGCTTGCCCTTGATCATGTTCATTGCAGGCGAGCCGATGAAGCTTGCCACAAACAGATTAGCCGGCTGATCGTAGAGTTCGAGCGGCGCACCGATCTGCTCGACGATACCGTCGTGCATGACCACGATCTTGTCGGCCATGGTCATGGCTTCGATCTGGTCGTGCGTCACATAGACTGTCGTGGTCTTCAGGCGCTGGTGCAGTTCCTTGATTTCCGCCCGCATGGCAACGCGCAGCTTCGCGTCGAGGTTCGACAGGGGCTCGTCGAAAAGAAAGACCCGCGGGTCGCGAACGATGGCGCGCCCCATCGCGACACGCTGGCGCTGGCCGCCCGAAAGCTGCCGCGGAAAACGTTCGAGAAGATGCGACAGGCCGAGGATTTCCGCAGCGGGCTTCACACGCTTGTCGATCTCCGACTTTGGTGCGCCCTTGAGCTTGAGCGAGAAAGCCATGTTGTCGGCAACCGTCATATGCGGATAGAGCGCATAATTCTGGAATACCATGGCGATATCGCGCTCTTTAGGTGCGAGACCGTTGACGACCTGGCCGCCAATGCGGATTTCGCCGGCCGAGATGTTCTCAAGTCCGGCCAGCATGCGCAGCAACGTGGACTTGCCGCAGCCGGAGGGGCCGACAAGAATAACGAATTCGCCATCGGCAATCTCGATATCGACGCCCTTGATGACCGGGTGCGTCCCGAATGATTTTCGTACATTGGCGAATTCAACCGATGCCATGCGTTCTCCTCCAAATATTGTCCCTGTGGCGGCGATTCTCCCGACCGCTGCCGTCGATATTGTATTAGCCGCGTCCGACGAGCGGCATCTTCGTTGCCATGATCGTCATTGTCAGCACGTTTGCTTCGAGCGGCAGGCTCGCCATGTGCACGACGGCGTCGCCAATATGGTGGGCAGGGATCGTCGGCTCGCTCGCCATCTCGCCGTTCGCCTGCAGGACGCCGCTGGACATTTTCGACGTCATTTCCGTGCCGGCATTGCCGATATCGATCTGCCCGCAGGCAATGTCGAACGGACGGCCGTCAAGCGCGGTTGCTTTGGTAAGGCCCGTCACGGCGTGCTTTGTCGCGGTATAGGGAGCCGAATGGGGCCTGGGCGTCTGCGCGGAAATCGAGCCATTGTTGATGATACGTCCGCCGCGCGGCGTCTGCACCTTCATCAGTTTCATGGCTTGCTGCGTGCAGAGGAACACACCGGTCAGGTTTGCCCCGACAATGGCGTTCCAATGATCGAAAGTGAGTTCTTCCATCGGAATGTTCGGCACATTCACGCCGGCATTGTTGACGAGGAGATCAAGACGTCCGAACTCTGATTTGATCGCATCGAAGAGACCTGAAACCGATTGGGGGTCGCTGACATCCGCAGTGATCGCCTTGACTTTGCCGCCTGTCTCGGCGGCGAGCGCCTTTGCCGTATCCTCAAGCACATCCTCGCGCCGCCCGGAGATGACGACCGTATAGCCCGCACCGAGAAGCGCTGCCGAAATTGCTCGGCCAACACCTGTGCCACCGCCGGTGACGAGGGCAATCTTGCCCTTGCCGGATTCCTGATTGTAAGCCATGCCCTAAATGTTCCCGCCGAGTTCGTCTTCGATATGCGCCTTGATGATGTCATCGAAGGCGGTTTCAGCCTTGAAGCCTAATGCTGTGGCCCGTTTCGTATCGAAATCCGTGGCCCAGCCTGCAACGATCTTCTGGATTGTTGCATCCGGCTCGCGCCGGATCAACCTTACAGCTTTTTCCCCGGCAACGCGTTGCAGAGCCGCAATTTCCTCGCCTACCAGGGCGGAGAGGCCAGGCATGGAAAGATTGCGCCGGTCGCCGACCTTTTCGAGATCAAGGCTTGCAGCGTGAAGGAAGAACCCGACGGCGGAACGCGGACTTGCGAACCAGTGGCGAACGCTTTCATCCACGGGCAATACCGCTTCCTGGCCGACAAGCGGTTCGCGTAGAATATTGGAAAAGAAGCCGGACGCCGCCTTGTTGGGCTTGCCCGGGCGGATGCAGATTGTCGGCAGGCGTATGCCTATGCCATCGAAGAAGCCGCGGCGGCTATAGTCGGAGAGCAGAAGTTCGCAAATGGCCTTCTGCGTGCCATAGCTCGTCAGCGGTGTCGTGAAGAACTCGTCGCCGATCTTTTCCGGGAAGGGCTGTCCAAAAACCGCGATGGACGAAGCAAAGACGACGCGTGGCTTGTAGGGCGACTTGGCGCTCTCGAGCCTGATCGCTTCGAACAACTGCCGGGTGCCATCAAGGTTTACCTTGAAGCCTTTTTCGAAATCGGCTTCGGCTTCGCCAGAAACGATCGCAGCGAGATGAAAGATGAGGTCGGGGCGGCTCGCAATCAGTGATTCGGCGACGCCGGGTTCCGAAAGGTCGGCAGCACGCGAGGTCGAAATGCTTGCGAGCGAAGCTGGAGCATCAGGCTTGATGACATCGACGAGAATGAGCTTTTCAATGTCCCTGCCAAGCGCGCCCGGCTGCGATGCGATCTTGTCGAGCAATTTGCGGCCAACCATTCCGGCTGCACCGATGACCAGTACGTGCATGGGCAAGAATCCTCCGAAGGGCCTCTCCCAAGACCCGAAACACTTAACGATGACAGCGCTGTCATAAAGTTATGCACACTGACTAGCATTCATCAAGCGTTTTATGGTAGCGCTGTCATAAAATAAATTTCGTCAGCCGTCCGGATTGACATGCCGCGCAAACGCAACGCTCATCGCAGCCCTGACCTGCCGACCCTGGCGGATGTCGCGCGTCTTGCCGGCGTCAGCGAAATCACGGCATCGCGTGTCGTTCGCAATCGTGGACCAATCGCCGATTCCACCCGCACGCGCGTCCTCACCGCGATCGCCGAGCTTGGCTATATTCCAAACCGCGCCGCCGGCAGCCTCGCCTCTGCCGGCTCGACACTGATGAGCGTGCTGCTGCCGTCCCTCTCCAACATCGTCTTTCCAGACGTTCTGCGCGGAATTCATTCGGCGCTGACACATACGGCCTACCAGCCCGTCATCGGCGTGACAGACTACGATCCGCTGATCGAAGAGCGCATCCTGCTATCGTTTCTAGCCTGGCAGCCTGCGGCAGTGATCCTCGCGGGGTTGCACCATACCCCGACCGCGCGCCGTCACCTCGAACATGGTCGGTTTCGCGTCGCCGAACTCATGGACATAGACGGCGACCCTGTCGATATCGCCGTCGGCATGTCACACCGGCAGGCGGGCTATGAAACCGGCCGCCACCTGGTTCAGCGCGGCTATCGCCGGTTTGGCTATGCCGGTCATAGCGTCGCTACGGATGATCGCGCCAGCGCGCGCTACGAAGGGCTTTGCACCTCTTTGCGGGAGGCCGGGCTTTCGCTTATTGCCGAGCACAGGCAGCCTGGTCCGAGTTCGACGAAGGCGGGGCGGGAGTCGCTGGAAATTCTCCTTGGTGCCGAGCCTTCCCTCGACGTTGTGGTCTTCCCCAACGACGATATGGCGATGGGCGGCATTTTCCATTGCATGCACAGCGGGATCGCAGTCAGGGAAAAGCTCGGTATCTTTGGCTTCAACGGGCTCGACATAGGGCAGGCCATGCCGATGCCACTTTCGACCATTCTGTCCCGGCGTTTTCTCATCGGGCTCACGGCGGCCGAGAAGCTCATTGAAAGCCGTGAAAGGCCGCAGGAAAAGACGATTATCAACACCGGCTTCGATATTATCGAGGGCGCCACCGCCTGAAAAAGGCGCAGTTTCGCATTGCGCTCGATTGACATGTGATCATTTTCGTTTTCGTATGATGCGTGAAAAAACGAAAATGAAAGTCCACGTCCATGTTCCTGTCCTCCCGGCACGCCGAAATCATCGAAATGGCCAAGGAACATGGGCGCGTCCTCGTTGACGATCTCGCGCTTCATTTCAATGTGACCCCGCAGACGATCCGTAAAGATCTGAACGACCTCTGCGACCAGCGCCTGCTCAACCGTATCCATGGCGGCGCTCTTTTTCCGTCAGGCATTCAGAACCTGGAATATGAATCGCGCCGCCTGATTGCCGCAGCGGAGAAGGAAGCAATCGGACGCGCCGCCGCCGGCCTGATACCTGACAATGCATCGCTCTTCGTCAACATCGGAACGACCACGGAAGCGGTTGGACAGGCCCTGCTTGATCGCAAGGGTCTCATGATAATCACCAATAATATCAATGTTGCCAATAAGTTACGTGTCTACCCCGATATCGAGGTGGTCATCGCTGGCGGCGTCGTCCGGGGCTCGGATGGCGGCATTGTCGGTGAGGCGGCGGTCGATTTCATCCGCCAGTTCAAGGTGGATTTTGCCGTCATCGGCACCTCCGCCATCGATGCCGACGGCGCGCTTCTCGACTTCGATTTTCGTGAGGTGAAGGTGGCGCAGGCAATCATGGCGAATGCGCGCCATGTGATTCTCGTTTCCGATTCCACCAAGTTCGAGCGCACCGCGCCGGTACGGATCGGGCATCTTTCGCAGGTCCACACCTTCATCACCGATCGATGCGAGAGCGAGGCCATCCGCAGAATTTGCGCCGATGCCGACGTACGCCTGATTGAAACATCGGCTTGATTGGGGCTCTTGTGCGGGGCGAAGTTGCGCTATATAGTTCATTTCAGTTTCGTATTGCTTTCGTAATCGCCTCATGTATGTTTCGCAATTGCGAACAAATGGTGCGCTGCGAAATCATGGGTGGGGATTGCTGGGCTTGGCTGAACAGATCTACGATATCTTCGTGATCGGCGGTGGCATCAATGGATGCGGCATAGCCCGTGATGCCGTCGGCCGTGGCTTTTCAGTGTTCCTCGCCGAGATGAACGATCTTGCCAGCGGCACGTCCTCCGGTTCGACCAAGCTCATCCACGGCGGCCTGCGTTACCTTGAATATTATGAATTCCGGCTCGTGCGGGAATCTCTGATGGAACGCGAGGTGCTTTGGGCCAACGCGCCGCATATCATCTGGCCGATGCGTTTCGTCTTGCCGCACCATGCGGGCCTTCGCCCTGCCTGGCTGTTGCGCCTGGGCCTGTTCCTCTACGACCATATTGGCGGGCGCAAGAAGCTGCCGGCAACGCGCACGCTTGACATGACCCGCGACCCGGCAGCCAAGCCGCTTAAATCGCTCTATACACGCGCCTTCGAATATTCGGATTGCTGGGTCAATGATGCGCGCTTCGTTGCGCTCAATGCCCGCGATGCCGCGGATCGCGGCGCTGTCGTGCGCACCCGCACCCGCGTCGTCAGCGCCCGGCGCGATGCCGAGACATGGACCTTGACCCTGAAAGACGGTTTGACCGGCGAGACGGAGGAGGTTCGCGCCCGTCTCGTCGTCAACGCCGCGGGACCCTGGGTCGATGAAGTGTTGACCGGCGTCGTCGGCGCCAATGACGCTCACAATGTGCGGCTCGTGCAGGGTAGCCATATCGTCGTGCGCAAGAAGTTCGACGATCCGCGCGCTTATTTCTTCCAGAACACCGATGGCCGCATCATATTCGCCATTCCCTACGAGCAGGATTTTACCCTTATCGGCACCACCGACCAGGATTATCACGGCAATCCCGCCGAGGTGAAAATCAGCGACGCCGAGATCGATTATCTTTGCGCCGCGGCGAGCGAGTACTTCGTCGAACCGGTCAAGCGCGAACATGTCGTGTGGACCTATTCCGGCGTGCGGCCGCTTTATGACGACGGCGCGTCCAAAGCGCAGGAAGCGACCCGCGACTACGTCCTCAAGGCCGACACGGTGGAAGGCAAGGCGCCGCTTCTCAACATCTTTGGCGGCAAGATCACGACCTATCGCCGTCTGTCGGAACATATGCTGGAAAAGATCGAAGCGTTTCTCGGCAAGCGCGGCCAGCCCTGGACCGCTGCCGGCAAGCTGCCCGGCGGTGATTTTGCGGCGACGGCGTTCGACGCAGAATTGCAGAAACTGAAAACCGAATACCCATTTCTTGATGCGGCGCATGCGCGGCGGCTGTTCCGTCTCTACGGCACCAAGGCACGCACGCTGCTTGGCAAGGCCACGTCGATCGAGGATCTGGGCAAGAATTTCGGTTCGGATCTCTACGAGGCCGAAGTACGCTACCAGATTGCACATGAATGGGCGGTCACGGCGCAGGACGTGCTGTGGCGCCGCACCAAGAAGGGTTTGCACCTGACTGCCGACGAGGCTGCCGCGCTCGACCGCTTCATGGAAGATGCGGTGGACCGGCGGCGCAGGCTAGCGGCCGAATAGACTGGAATGAAATCGGGCGATGGGACGGAGGGTCCACATCGCCGGGGCGGTAAGCGTCGCTCAAAGGGAGGACCACGAATGCTTGAATTGCGCGATGTATCGAAGGTGGTGGGCGGCAAGCCCCATCTCAGCGATATTTCGCTGACTTTGCAGCACGCCACGCTGAACGTGCTGCTGGGGCCGACGTTGTCGGGCAAGACCAGCCTGATGCGCATTATGGCCGGCCTTGACGTGCCGACCTCGGGTTCGGTGTGGTTCGATGGCAAGGATGTGACGGGTATTCCGGTGCAAAAGCGCTCGGTTGCGATGGTTTATCAACAGTTCATCAATTATCCGGCCTTCACCGTCTATGAGAACATTGCCTCGCCGATGCGCGTTGCCGGTCTGGACGCCAAGACCATCGATCGCGAAGTGCGCAAGGCGGCCGAGCTGTTGAAGCTGACGCCATATCTCGACCGCACGCCGCTCAATCTTTCGGGCGGCCAGCAGCAGCGCACCGCGCTCGCGCGTGCCATCGTCAAGAACGCCAAGCTCGTGCTCCTTGATGAACCGCTGGCCAATCTCGACTACAAGCTGCGCGAGGAACTGCGGCAGGAACTGCCGAAGATTTTCGCGGAGTCGGGCACGATCTTCGTCTACGCGACAACCGAACCGCATGAGGCGCTCCTGCTTGGCGGAAATACGGCAACGCTGGCTGAAGGCCGCATCACCCAGTTCGGGCCGACTATCGACGTCTTCCGCCGCCCGGATGATTTGATCACCGCCCAGACTTTTGCCGACCCGCCGCTCAACACCATCGCGCTGGCAAAGTTCGGCAAGGCCTTCCAACTCGAGGGCGGGGTGACACTGCCGGTCCCGCCCCATCTCGCTGATTTCGCCGACGGGACCTATACGATCGGTTTCCAGCCGCACCATGTCGAGACAACACGGGCTCATCCCGATGAGATCGCCCTGAAGGCAACGGTCACGGCGACAGAGATCACCGGTTCTGAAAGTTTCGTGCACCTATCCTTCGCCGATGCGCGCTGGACCATGCTGACCCATGGCATTCATATCTACGCACCCGATGAACAGATCGACATTTTCATCGACCCACGCAACCTGATGATTTTTGACGCGGCCGGCAATTCCGTCACCCGCGGTCAGAAACGCGCGGCATAGGGGCTGGCCATGGCACGCATCGACCTCAATCATATTCGCCACGCCTACGTCCCCAACCCGAAGTCGGACAAGGATTATGCACTGAAGGAAGTGCACCACAGCTGGGAGGACGGCGGCGCCTATGCCCTGCTCGGACCCTCCGGCTGCGGCAAGACCACGCTCCTCAACATTATCTCGGGTCTCCTCCATCCGTCGCACGGGCAATTGCTGTTCGATGGCGAGGACGTCACCAACCTCTCGACCCAGGAACGCAATATCGCCCAGGTGTTCCAGTTTCCGGTCATCTACGACACGATGACCGTATACGACAACCTCGCCTTTCCCTTGCGCAACCGCGGCGTCCCAGCAGCCGAAGTCGACCGCAAGGTCAAGGAAACGCTGGAGATGATCGATCTGGCGAGCTGGGCCAACAAGAAGGCGCGTGGCCTGACGGCGGACCAGAAGCAGAAGATTTCGCTCGGCCGCGGCCTCGTCCGCTCCGACGTCAATGCCATCCTCTTCGACGAGCCGCTCACGGTCATCGATCCACACATGAAGTGGGTGCTGCGCTCCCAGTTGAAGGTGCTGCACCAGCGCTTCGGCTATACCATGGTCTATGTCACCCACGATCAGACCGAAGCCCTCACCTTCGCCCAGAAGGTGGTGGTTATGTATGACGGCGAGATCGTGCAGATCGGCACGCCGGAAGAATTGTTCGAGCGGCCAAAACACACTTTCGTCGGCTATTTTATCGGCTCTCCCGGCATGAATGTGATGCCGGTCGAGATCGAGGCCGGCGCCGCCCGCATTGGCGAGCATCAGATTCAGCTGCCGTCGCCATCGGCTCCCATAGCCGGCAAGGTCGAACTCGGCATCCGCCCGGAATATGTGCGGCTCGGCCGCCTCGGCATGCCCGTTAAAATCGCCAAGGTCGAGGATATTGGCCGCCACAAGATCGTGCGCACGCGCCTCGGCACTCAGGAGATCGCCGTTATCGTCGGCGAAGGCCAGGAAATTCCGGCCGAACCGCACATCGCCTTCGATCCGAAGGGCATCAATATCTACGCCGATTCCTGGCGCGTGGGAGGGAACTGATTATGCATGGTATGACCTTTTGGTCCGCGACCCTCCGCACACTGGCAGGAGGCAACAGCCATGGATAAGCCCTGGAACAACAAGGCCTGGTTCATGGTGCTGCCGGTGCTGTTGCTGGTGGCGTTTTCGGCCGTCATTCCGTTAATGACCGTCGTCAACTATTCGGTGCAGGATACGTTCGGCAACAATCAGTTCTTCTGGGCCGGCACAGAATGGTACGAGGAAATCCTGCATTCGGACCGCTTTCACGCAGCGCTCGGTCGCAATCTCGTCTTCTCTTTCATCATCCTCGCCATCGAGGTGCCGCTCGGCATCGTCATCGCCCTGAATATGCCTCGCCGTGGCTGGGGCGTTCCCGCCTGCCTCGTCCTGATGGCGCTGCCGCTGCTCATTCCCTGGAATGTCGTCGGAACGATCTGGCAGGTTTTCGGCCGCAACGATATCGGCCTTCTCGGCCACACGCTGGAAAGCCTCGGCATCAAGTACAATTATGTGCAGAACCCGCTGCACGCCTGGTTCACGGTCATTATCATGGACGTGTGGCACTGGACGAGCCTCGTCGTACTCCTTTGCTATGCCGGTCTCGTCTCGATCCCCGATGCTTTCTACCAGGCTGCCAAGATCGATGGCGCGTCGCGCTGGGCGGTCTTCCGCTACATCCAGCTGCCGAAGATGAACCGCGTGCTGCTCATCGCCGTGCTCCTGCGCTTCATGGACAGTTTCATGATCTACACCGAGCCCTTCGTCGTCACGGGCGGCGGTCCCGGCAATTCCACGACATTCCTGTCGATCGACCTCGTCAAGATCGCCATTGGCCAGTTCGACCTGGGGCCGGCAGCAGCAATGTCGATCATCTACTTCCTGATCATCCTTCTCCTGTCATGGATATTCTATACCGTCATGACCAACTACGATGCGGAGCGCTGACATGTCGGTGCAGAACGAAACCCTTGCACGCACAAGCGGACGGCCTGCCGCCGAGCAGCGGCAGATCGACAAGGCGCTGGCCCGCAGGATGCGTCGGCGTGGGGACGAGTCGAAATTCTGGTGGCTGGTCCCGACGCTGTACATCATCTTCCTGCTGCTTCCGATCTATTGGCTCGTCAACATGAGCTTCAAGACCAACCAGGAGATTTTGACCACTTTCACGCTGTGGCCGCAAAATCCGACACTTCACAATTACGCGGTGATTTTCACCGACCCGTCATGGTATCGCGGCTACATCAATTCGATCATCTATGTCGTCATGAACATGGTGATTTCGGTGCTGGTTGCCCTGCCTGCGGCCTATGCCTTCTCGCGCTATCGCTTCCTTGGCGACAAGCACCTGTTCTTCTGGCTACTGACCAACCGCATGGCGCCGCCAGCAGTGTTTGCGCTGCCGTTTTTCCAGCTCTATTCGGCATTCGGCCTCATTGATACACATATCGCGGTGGCGCTGGCGCACTGCCTGTTCAACGTACCGCTCGCCGTCTGGATCCTCGAGGGTTTCATGTCGGGCGTGCCGAAGGAGATCGACGAGACCGCCTATATCGATGGCTATTCGTTCCCGCGCTTTTTCGTGAAGATCTTTGTGCCGCTTATCGCGAGCGGTATCGGCGTCGCCGCCTTCTTCTGCTTTATGTTTTCTTGGGTGGAGCTCCTGATCGCCCGTACGCTGACGACAACCGATGCCAAGCCGATTGCGGCAACGATGACACGTACGGTTTCAGCGTCAGGCATGGATTGGGGGCTGTTGGCCGCCGCCGGCGTGTTGACCCTGATCCCGGGCGCCATCGTCATCTACTTCGTCCGCAACTATATCGCCAAGGGCTTCGCCCTGGGGAGGGTGTAATGACGGGCTTGGAGAAGCGTGCGCTGAGGATAGCGGAGGCGCGCGTGCTCGGGAATGCGCCAAGGCCAGCATCCTGTTCTGACTTTAGAATTGCACGGAAGGAGGCCTGACATGGACCTTTCATGGATGGCATGGACCGTGCCGACCGCGCTGTTCTTCATGACGATCTTCCTTCTGCTGATCGGCATGGCGGTGTGGGAATACTTCTCGCCGGGCGGCAATCCCCGCATCGGCATATTGCGCTTTGAAACGACGCGGGGCGACCGGCTTTTCGTGTCGCTGCTCGGCGCCGCCTATATCCATCTTGCCTGGCTTGGCCTCGTTGGTCCCAACCTCTGGTGGGCTCTGGCAATTTCGGTGGTCTACGCCATAGGCGTGTTCCGCTTCGTCTGACGTATGAAATTGAGACAGGGCATTCCGCCCTGTCCCAACAATGCAATCGCAGCAACTCTGGGAGGACAACCATGCGAACGCGATTATTGACGACAACGACAGCAATGGTGCTGTTGTTCGGCGCAGGCAGTGCCTGGGCCGGAATCGATGAGGCCAAGGCGTTCCTCGACAAGGAAATCGGCGAAATGTCGACCCTTGATCGCGCTGCTCAGGAAAAGGAGATGCAGTGGTTCATCGATGCCGCCAAGCCCTTCGCGGGCATGGAAATCAAGGTGGTGTCGGAGTCACTGACGACCCACAGCTATGAATCGCAGACGCTGGCCCCGGCCTTCACCGCGATCACCGGCATCAAGGTCACTCACGACATCATCCAGGAAGGTGACGTCGTCGAAAAGATCCAGACGCAGATGCAGACGGGCCAGAACCTCTACGACGCCTGGGTCAACGACTCGGATCTGATCGGCACGCACTGGCGCTACCAGCAGGTGCGCAACCTGACCGACTGGATGGCCAATGAAGGCAAGGACGTGACCAATCCCGGTCTCGACGTCGACGACTTCATCGGCACCAAGTTCACGACTGCGCCCGACAAGAAGCTCTATCAGCTTCCCGATCAGCAGTTCGCCAACCTTTATTGGTTCCGCTACGACTGGTTCAACGACGAGAAGAACAAGGCCGATTTCAAGGCGAAATACGGCTACGATCTCGGCGTCCCAGTCAACTGGTCGGCCTATGAGGACATTGCCGAATTCTTCAACGGTCGCGAGATCGACGGCAAGAAGGTCTATGGTCACATGGACTACGGCAAGAAGGACCCGTCGCTCGGCTGGCGCTTTACCGATGCCTGGCTTTCCATGGCTGGCAATGGTGACAAGGGCCTGCCCAACGGTCTACCGGTCGATGAATGGGGCATCAAGGTCGATGCGCAGTCACGCCCGGTCGGCTCGTGCGTTGCCCGGGGCGGCGATACCAACGGACCGGCTGCGGTCTATTCGATCCAGAAATATCTCGACTGGCTGAAGGCTTATGCACCGCCGGAAGCTCAGGGCATGACCTTCTCCGAATCGGGTCCGGTTCCGGCGCAGGGCAATATCGCCCAGCAGATTTTCTGGTACACCGCCTTCACCGCCGACATGGTCAAGCCAGGCCTTCCCGTCGTCAATGCAGATGGCACCCCGAGATGGCGCATGGCGCCCTCGCCGCATGGTGTCTACTGGAAAGACGGCATGAAGCTCGGCTACCAGGACGTCGGCTCATGGACGCTGATGAAGTCAACGCCCGAGGACCGCGCCAAGGCCGCATGGCTCTATGCGCAGTTCGTAACCTCGAAGACCGTGGACGTGAAGAAGAGCCATGTCGGCCTCACCTTCATCCGCGAATCGACCATCCAGGACAAGAGCTTCACCAAGCGTGCGCCTGAACTCGGCGGTCTGATCGAGTTCTATCGTTCGCCGGCTCGCGTTCAGTGGTCGCCGACGGGCACCAACGTTCCCGACTATCCAAAGCTGGCACAGCTCTGGTGGCAGGCCGTGGGTGACGCATCTTCCGGCGCCAAGACCGCTCAGGAAGCCATGGACTCGCTTTGCGAGGAGCAGGAAAAGGTGCTCGGCCGCCTCGAGAAATCAGGCGTCCAGGGTGATATCGGTCCGAAGCTGGCCGAGGAGCATGACCTTGCCTACTGGAACGCGGAAGCGGTCAAGGCTGGCAATCTCGCGCCGCAGCTGAAGATCGAAAACGAAAAGGAAAAGCCGCAGACCGTCAACTACGACGAACTGGTCAAGAGCTGGAACAAGTAAGCTTCAAAGATTGGAGCGGGGAGGGGACGGTGCTCCGGCACCGTCCCTTTTTCTATCGGGAGAGAGGCCCTCAGGCTTAGCCCGAGGAACCCATAAGGAAGTGCATTACACCCCATAAACCTGCAAAAGGCTCTTCATCCGGGCTACCGCAAGATCAGGCTTGTCGAGCACGTTGGCCGCATCCGCAAGCCGGAAGATGTCGGCGTAGTGCACGATGCCACGCGCAGACTGCATACCGGCCGGCATGACGAAGTGGCTTTGGTGGCCATTGAGCCAGGCGAGGAAGACGACACCGGCTTTGTAGTACTGCGTCGGTGCCTCGAATATCTTGCGCGAGAGCGGCACGGTCGGCTCGATCGTCTCTCGAAATGCCTCGGCATCGCCTGCTGCGAGGTGCGCGAGAGCCTTCGATGCCGATGGGGCAACAGCGTCGAAAATACCGAGTAGAGCGTGGCTGTAGCGCTTTCCGTCGCCCTCGATCAACTCGGCATAGTTGAAGTCGTCGCCGGTAAAGCAGAGGACGTCGTCGGGCAGGCGCTTGCGCAGCTCGATCTCCTTCGCATTGTCCAGCAGCGAAATCTTGATGCCTTCCACCTTGGCTCTATTGTCGTTGATGACG
The DNA here is from genome assembly GCF_000686005.1 of Phyllobacterium sp. UNC302MFCol5.2. Classification (NCBI taxonomy): domain Bacteria; kingdom Pseudomonadati; phylum Pseudomonadota; class Alphaproteobacteria; order Hyphomicrobiales; family Phyllobacteriaceae; genus Phyllobacterium; species Phyllobacterium sp. UNC302MFCol5.2. The sequence goes on along the minus strand of NZ_JMLL01000010.1, from coordinate 1,180,485 downwards.
GCGAGGACGGTTTCGAGCGCGGTTTCAAAGCTTGCTGAGCCCCAATAGCCGGCAAGATGGGGATCGAACATGTCGCCAAGCCAATGCAGGGTCACCTTTTCCCGCGTCTGCGAGAGGATGGCGTTATAGACGGTGCAGTAGTCATAGGCAGAGCGGGCGACACGTGCGAGTGCACGGCTCGCCATCATCACCGAGCGTCCGCCTTCGCCTTCAATGAAGCCGATCTGGGTCTCGTAGGCGTCGATGACATCCTGAAGCGTTTTCGCATCCTGGGGCAACAGCTGGTCCGTTCCGCCACCGCAGGCAAGATCGGCCCCCGAAACGGTCCGCGCCTCGGCGAGCGAGCGGCGGATCAGCTCCTGCGCGGTAGCCCAGTCGACGCCCATGCCGCGCTGCGCCGTGTCCATCGCCTCGGCAATCTTGAAGCCGAGCGACCACAGGTGATGGCGAAATGCCATCGTCGCATCCCAGTCGATCGCGGGCGAGGTCCAGGGATTGGCATCGCGGCGCGGATCGGAAACGACATGCGCCGCGGCATAGGCGATGCGATTGAACGAGGGCGGGGACGATGGTTTGGCAAGCGGCTCGCCGCGCAGGCTATAGGCAGCGCTTGCTCCATCTGAAGTCGGCAGGTTGAGGCTTATTGTCATGCGTTCGCTCCCATACTGACGTCGGCTTTTTAATTTGGAACGTTCCAAAACACAAGTGGCACGCCGAAAAATTATCGGAATAGCCAGACTAACCCCCAGAAAGAGGTGCGGTGAGGGCAAAACCCGCGCAGAACAACGCCTTTACGGCAGCATAAAGAAATCTCTTGACATATTTGGAACGTTCCAATTAACTGTGCGGCGACTGGGAGAGATCACCTTGAGCAAGACACGGACAAGTATTGTGGACATTGCGCGCGCCGCCGGCGTGTCGAAATCCACCGTGTCGCTGGTCCTCCAGGGCAGTCCGCTGGTTAATGAAAAGACCCGCGAAAAGGTCAGCGCGCTCATCAATGATCTGGGCTATGTCTACAATCGCGGGGCTGCCAATCTGCGCCAGTCGAAATCGAAAATCATCGGTATCGTCGTCAACGATCTGACCAATAGTTTCTTTGCGGAACTGGCTGTCGGCGTCGACATGGTGGTTCAATCGGCAGGCTATGTGCAATTCCTCGCCCATAGCGGCGAAAGCGTCGACAGGCAGCGCCAGGTCATCGCCTCGATGCGTGAAAACGGTATCGCCGGCCTTATCCTGTCACCGGCGCGCGGAACCGAAGCAAGTGACGTCAAGCCGCTCGCCGACAGCGGCATTCCTGTTGTGGTCGTCGTGCGCAATCTGCCGGGTGCGAAGGTTTCGACGCTGCTCTCCGACAATTACGCCGGCGCGAAAGCGGCAGTCCGCCACCTCATCAATCTGGGGCACCGCCGCATCGCCTTCATGGGCGGCTTTGCCGACACGGCCGTGTCGTCCGACCGGGTGCGGGGCTATCGCGATGCCCTGATGGAAGCCGGTATTCCCCTCAACCAAAACTTCGTCATTCATTCCGCGCCCTCGCGCGCCGGCGGCGCCACCGCGGCAGAACGCATGATGTTCTTTGACGGGCGCCCTACTGCGGCGCTGTGCTTCAACGATGCAGTCGCCTTCGGCGTGTGCGACGGCCTTCGCTCCAACGATATCGAGCCGGGCAAGGGTTTTGCAGTCATCGGGTTCGACGATGTCATCGAGGCAAAGACAGCGGTTCCCGCCCTGACGACCGTCTCGGTCGATCCGCAGGGCATGGGCCAGCGGGCGGCACAGCTTTTGATGAAGCAGATCAATGCCGGGCAGGTCGGCCAGGAAACACTGGTTACGTCGGTGCGTCTCGTCGTGCGCCAAAGCTGCGGCGCGCCTGTCAGGCAAACGGAGGAATTGGCATGATACGCTGGGGTCTGATTGGTGCGAGCACCATCGCGCATGAATGGGTCATCGATGCGATCCGCGCCAGTGGCGGCGAGATTGTCTCGGTCATGAGCACCAATGCCGAGCGCGGGCGCAAATATGCCGACGATCACGGAATTCCCCATTCGGTCACAACGCTCGACGCCTTGTTCAGTGAACAGCCGATCGATGCGGTCTATATTTCGACGACCAATGAACTGCACAAGGACCAGGTGCTCGCCGCAGCGAAGGCAGGAAAGCATGTTCTCTGCGAAAAGCCGCTTGCAACGAGCCTCGAGGATGCGCGGGCCATGGTCGAGGCCTGCCGCGCCGCCAATATCGTCTTTGCCACCAACCACCACCTGCGCAACGCGGCAAGCCATACGGCGATGCGCGATGCCATTGCTGCGGGCAAGATCGGCAAGCCGCTCGCCGCCAAGGTCTTCCACGCCGTTTATCTTCCGCCGCATCTGCAGGGCTGGCGCCTGGATCGCCCGGAGGCTGGCGGCGGCGTGATACTCGATATTACGGTCCACGACACCGATACGCTCCGCTACGTGCTTGGCGACGACCCGGTCGAGGCCGTTGCCTTCGGCCAGAAGAGCGGACTTGCCAAACAGGGCCTTGAGGACGGAGTGATGGGCGTCATGCGCTTCAAGTCGGGGCTGATTGCTCTGTTTCATGACGGCTTCACCACGAAATACTCCGAAACGGGCTTCGAAGTGCACGGCACGGAAGGCTCGCTCGTCGGGCATAATGTCATGACGCAAAAGCCGGTCGGCACGGTCATACTCCGCAACGCAGACGGCGAAAGCGAACTAAAGCTCGACCACAAGAATCTCTACGAGAGGGGCCTTGCCAAATTCCACGCCGCCATTGCCGGCGACGGCAGACCTGCAGCGTCGGGCGAGGACGGTGTCTGGTCGCTTGCCGCCGGCATCGCCGTTACGGAAGCTGCGCGGACCGGAACCGCCCAAAAGATCAATCCAGGCCTTTGAAAGCACGATCCAAGAGCATGAACAAGCACATAACCCCCGAAGAGGCCGCGAACCTCATTCCTGACGAAGCCATTGTCTCCGTCTCATCGTCGAGCGGGCTCGGTTGCCCCGACCTGATGCTGAAGGCGATCGGCGCGCGCTTCGAGGCTACGGGTCACCCGCGTGATCTGACGACCCTGCATCCGATAGCCGCCGGCGACATGAGCGGGATTAAGGGCGTCGACTACATTGCGAGGAAGGGGCTTTTGAAGAAGATCGTAGGCGGCTCCTACCCGTCGGGTCCGTCCAGCGCCGAACCACCATTGATCTGGCAGATGATCGGCAATGACGAGGTTGCCGCATATAATGTGCCCTCAGGCATTCTCTTCGACATGCACCGTGAGGCTGCCGCCAAGCGTCCGGGCGTCTTGACCAAGGTCGGGCTCGATACATTCGTCGATCCGGACCGCCAGGGTTGCGCCATGAATGCCTCCGCCGCGAAGGCACCATTGGTGCGCAAGATCGAATTCGATGGCGAAGAATGGTTGTTCTTCAAGCCGATCGTGCCGCAGGTCGCCATCATCCGCGCAACGACCGCCGACGAGCGCGGCAATCTCACCTATGAGCATGAAGGCGCCTATCTCGGTGGCTTCGATCAGGCGCTCGCAGTGCGCAACAATGGCGGCATCGTCATTGCGCAGGTCAAGCGCATCACCAAGAGCGGCTCGATGAAGCCGCACGACGTGCGCGTTCCCGGCATCCTCGTCGATTATGTCGTGGTCGATCCGGAACAGAAGCAGACAACACAGACGCTTTATGATCCGGCTATTTCCGGCGAGATATTCCATCCGCTCGAAGATTTCGAACTGCCGGATTTCAATATCCAGAAGGTCATCGCGCGACGGGTCGCGACGGAGCTCGAGGCGGGCAGCGCCGTCAATCTCGGCTTCGGCATTTCGGCAAACGTGCCGCGCATTCTGCTCGAAGAGGGTTTGCACGGTGCCGTCACCTGGGTCATCGAGCAGGGTCCGGTCGGCGGCATTCCGCTTCTGGACTTTGCCTTCGGCTGCGCCTCGAATGCCGAGGCTTTTGTGCCCTCGCCGCACCAGTTCACCTATTTCCAGGGCGCTGGTTTCGATGCGTCGCTGCTCTCGTTCCTGGAAATCGACAAGAGCGGTTCTGTCAACGTATCGAAGCTGAGTTTCCGCCCGCATGTGACCGCTGGCGCCGGCGGCTTCGTCGATATCACGGCGCGCGCTCGCAAGATCGTCTTCTCGGGCATGTTCAATGCCGGGGCGAAAGTACATGTCGAAGGCGGAAAGCTGGTTATCGAAAAGGAAGGCAAGCTCAAGAAGCTGGTCAACGAGGTTGAGCACGTCACCTTCTCCGGTCGCCGTGCCATCGAGCAGGGACAGGACATCACCTATGTGACCGAGCGCTGCGTCATGGCGCTGCGTCCCGAAGGCGTCGTGCTGACTGAAATCGCTCCCGGCGTCGATCTGCAGGCGCATATTCTCGACCAGTCCGAGTTCTCTCTGGTTGTCGCGCGCGACCTGAAACAGATGGATGCCCGCCTCTTCCAGCCGCAGCCGCTCGGCCTCGAATTGCCGCACAAGCCCCAGAGGACGATCCATGGCTGACCCGCGCATCACCGTCACTTTCGCCGGTCACGTCGCCACGATCACCGTGTCGCGCCCGGAAAAGCTCAATGCCTTCGATCTCGATATGCTGAAGGAACTGAGTGCGGCCTGCGACGCTGTCGAAGCCAACGCCGAAACGCGCGTCGCGATCCTGACCGGCGCCGGCAAGGCGTTCTCGGCCGGCGGCGATATCAAGGCCTGGGCAGCGATGACGCCCAACGAGTTCGGCCATGCCTGGGTGCGCTTCGGTCACCGCGTGTTCGAACGCCTTGCGACCTTGCGCGTGCCGCTTATCGCCGCGCTCAATGGTCATGCGCTGGGCGGCGGGCTCGAGCTTGCCGCCACTGCGGATATCCGCATTGCGGAAGCCCAGATCAAGCTTGGCCTGCCGGAAACCGGCCTCGGCATGGTGCCGGGCTGGTCGGGAACGCAGCGCCTTGTCCGGCGCTTCGGCGCGCAGGTCATACGCCGCATGGCGCTCGGCGGCGAAATCTTCAGTGCAGGGGAAGGCCTGGGCCTCGGCCTTGTCGACGACGTCGTCGAAACCGGCGCCGCGGTCGCAACGGCAACGGCCTACGCGGAACGTATTGCCAAGCGCGGACCGGTTGCCGTCGAAGTGGCCAAACTCATGATTGCCTCGGCCAATGGCGAAGACAACGGAACGGCGGTCGAAGCGCTGGGCTCGATCCTCGTCGCAAAGACAGCGGACCTTAAGGAAGGTGTTTCGGCCTTTGCCGAAAAGCGCGAGCCCGCATTCAAAGGAGAATGGTAATGACGATTCTGGTGCGCCCACGGGCGCTCGAAGATTTCAAGGTGCGCGAATTTCAGCTGTTGATCGATGGCCGGTGGGTCGATGGTTCCAGCGGCGCTTCCATCGAGCGCAAGAGCCCGGGACATGGTGTCGTCGTCTCCCGCTATCAGGCCGCAACGAAAGCCGACGCGGAACGCGCCATCGCCGCAGCGCGCCGCGCCTTCGATACGGGTACCTGGTGCCGCATGACCGGCGCAGAGCGCTCGAACATTCTGCTCAAGGCTGCCGAACTGATTGCCGCGCGTTCCGATGAACTCGCCTATCTCGATTGCATCGAGTCGGGCAAGCCGATCAGCCAGGCCAAGGCCGAACTCGGCGGCGCCGTGGATATCTGGCGCTATGCCGCTGCGCTCGGCCGGGATCTCCATGGCGAGAGCTATAATACGCTCGGTGAAGGCACGCTCGGGGTGGTCCTGCGCGAAGCGATCGGCGTCGTTTCGATCATAACGCCGTGGAATTTCCCGTTCCTTATCGTCAGCCAGAAACTGCCTTTCGCCCTGGCGGCTGGTTGCACGGCCGTGGTCAAGCCATCGGAGCTTACTTCCGGCTCCACCCTTGTGCTTGGCGAGATACTGATGGAAGCCGGCGTTCCTGCCGGTGTCGTCAATATCGTGACGGGAACCGGCGCGGAAGTCGGTGCGCCCATGACCGTCCATCCCGACGTCGACATGGTGTCCTTCACCGGCTCGACGCTGGTCGGCAAGCTCACCATGGCCAATGCCGCTCAGACCTTGAAAAAGGTCTCGCTGGAACTTGGCGGCAAGAACCCGCAGATCGTGTTTCCCGATGCGGAACTCGATGATTTCATCGATGCGGCGGTCTTCGGCGCCTATTTCAACGCCGGCGAATGCTGCAATGCCGGTTCGCGACTTATCATCCATCGCGATATCGCTGACGACGTCGTCGCCCGCATCGCCGCTCATTCCGCCAAGGTAAAGGTCGGCGATCCGCTCGATCCGCAGACCAAGGTTGGCGCCATCATCACGCCCGAGCACCTGGCGAAGATCGACGGCTATGTGCGCAATGCAGCAACCGGCGGAGCGAATATCAGCCATGGCGGCGAGCCGCTGGAACTCGGCATGGGACAGTTCATGTCGCCGACCATCCTGTCGGCCGTGCAGCCGGACATGGCAGTCGCACGCGAGGAGGTTTTCGGCCCGGTTCTCTCCGTCCTGACCTTCGAAACGCTCGATGAAGCGGTTCGCATCGCCAATTCCATCGATTATGGTCTGTCGGCCGGCGTTTGGAGCCGCGACTTCGATACGTGCCTGACGATCGGGCGCCAGGTTCGTGCCGGGACTATCTGGATGAACACCTTCATGGACGGCGCTTCGGAATTGCCGTTCGGCGGCTACAAGCAGTCCGGTATCGGCCGGGAACTGGGCAGGCATGCGGTTGAGGATTACACGGAAACGAAGACACTCAACATGCATCTGGGTAGGAGGAAAGTCGTATGGGCGAGCTGATTAAATCGATTGTAAAGCCCCTTCCGCCTATTGTAAGAATGCTCCGGACTTGAGGAATCTCAGTCGGATATTTTGGATATTTTCTTTTTTCAAATGGGAGGCCTGAAATGAAAAAGTGGATGAATACGGTCGCCGCCGCAGCGATGCTGCTCGGGACTGCAACGGCGGCCCGCGCTGCTGAAAACGTCGAGGTTCTGCATTGGTGGACGTCCGGCGGTGAAGCAACGGCGCTCGAAGTCCTGAAGAAGGATCTGGAGACCAAGGGCATCACCTGGTCCGACATGCCCGTCGCCGGTGGTGGCGGTTCAGAAGCCATGACCGTGCTGCGCGCCCGTGTTACCGCCGGCAATCCGCCGACGTCGGTGCAGTCGCTCGGTTTCGATATTACCGACTGGGCAAAGCAGGGCGCACTGACCAATGTCGATGAAGTCGCCGACAAGGAAAAGTGGGGCGACGTCATTCCCGAGGCACTGCAGAAGTTCTCCAAGTATGACGGCCACTGGATCGCCGCGCCGGTCAATGTTCACTCGACCAACTGGGTATGGATCAACAAGGCGGCCCTTGACAAGGCTGGCGGCAAGGAACCTGCCAATTGGGACGAGCTGATCGCTCTGCTCGACAAGTTCAAGGAACAGGGCATCACGCCGATCGCCCATGGCGGCCAGCCCTGGCAGGATGCGACCATCTTTGATGCCGTCGTTCTTTCCCTCGGCAATGACTTCTACAAGGCGGCATTCATCGATCTCGACCCCAAGGCCTTGGGCGGCGACAAGATGAAGGAAGCATTCGACCGCATGACCAAGTTGCGCAGCTATGTCGACGACAATTTCTCCGGTCGCGACTGGAACCTTGCTTCGACGATGGTTATCGAAGGCAAGGCCGGCATGCAGTTCATGGGTGACTGGGCCAAGGGTGAATTCGTGAAGGCAAAGAAGGAGCCCGGCGTGGACTTCGTCTGCATGCGCTTCCCGGGCACCCAGGGGTCGGTAACCTTCAACTCCGACCAGTTCCTCTTCTTCAAGAAGAGCGATGCTGACCACAAGAACCAGCTGGTAATGGCATCGGCCATCGAGAGCCCGACCTTCCAGTCGGCGTTCAACGTGGTCAAGGGTTCGGCTCCGGCTCGCACGGACGTTCCGGATACCGCTTTTGACGCTTGCGGCAAGAAGGCCATCAAGGATCTTGCCGAAGCCAGCAAGGGCGGCACGCTCTACGGCTCCATGGCCCATGGCTATGCGGTTCCTGCTGCCGTGAAGAACGCGATCTATGACGTCGTCACACGTGAATTCAACGGTGAACTGAGCTCCGAAGACGCGGTGAAGGAACTCGTTTCCGCCGTTGACGCTGCGAAATAAGCTTAGTCCTCTATCCGGGGCACACATGCCCCGGATAGAATTCTCCGCCCCGTCGCGGCAACGATATAAAACGATATTGATTTAAGAGGTGAGGCTATGGATACCCGCAGCCGCATACAGGACCTTATACCCAAGCTGGTTCTCGGACCGAGCTTTTTGATCGTCCTGATCTTCGTCTATGGCTTTATCATCTATACCGGCATTCTGTCGTTCACGGACAGCAAGATGTTGCCGTCCTATGGATTTGTCGGCTTTGAAAATTACCGCAAGCTGTGGGCGCTGCCGCATTGGTGGCGGGCTATTACCAACCTTGGCATATTTGCCTCGCTCTACATCATCATCTGCACGGTGCTCGGTCTGGGTCTCGCCATCCTTCTCGACCAGAAGATCCGCATCGAAGGTGTCCTGCGTCCCATCTATCTCTATCCCATGGCGCTGTCGTTCATCGTCACCGGCGTCGCCTGGAAATGGTTTCTCGATCCCGGCATCGGTCTTGAAAACACCATGCACCAGTGGGGCTGGGAAAGCTTTCAGTTCAACTGGATCAAGGACTCGAAGATGGCGATCTATACGGTCGTTATCGCTGCGGTCTGGCAATCATCCGGCTTCGTCATGGCCATGTTTCTCGCCGGCTTGCGCGGCGTCGACAATGAGATCATCAAGGCGGCGCAGATCGACGGCGCATCGACCGGCATGATCTACCGGCGCATCATCATTCCACTGATGCGGCCTGTGTTTCTTTCCGCCTTTGTCGTTCTCGCGCACCTTGCGATCAAGGCATACGATCTGGTCATCGCCCTGACCGGCGGCGGGCCTGGCCAGGCAACCGAATTGCCGGCGACGTTCATGTATTCCTACACGTTCACCCGCAATTCCATGGGTATCGGCGCCTCATCGGCCATCATCATGCTGATCACGATCTTCGCGATCATCATCCCCTACCTTTATTCCGAAATCAGGGGAGGCAACAAATGAGCGCTCCAAGCCCCGACAATGTGATCAACAGCGGCAAACTCACCCGCGTCGTCATCTATATCGCCCTTCTGGTTTTCGCGTTCTACTACCTGCTGCCACTCTACGTAATGGTGGTGAACTCGCTGAAGACGCTCGATGAAATTCGTCAGGGCGGCATGCTGTCGCCGCCGCACGAATGGACGATCCAGCCCTGGCTCTCGGCCTGGTCGACCGCGCAGATCGGCGTGCAGCCCACGGGCCTGCGCCCCTATTTCATCAACTCGATCCTAATGGTTATTCCCGCAGTCGCCATATCGACGGTGATCGGCGCGCTGAACGGCTATGTCCTGACGAAATGGCGCTTCCGCGGTTCGAACGTCATGTTCGGCATGCTGCTGCTCGGCTGTTTCATCCCGTTCCAGATCGTGCTCATACCGATGGCGCGTGTCCTCGGTTTTCTCGGCATGGCCGGAACCATCCAGGGCCTGATCCTTGTCCATATCGTTTATGGCCTCGGCTTCACGACGCTCTATTTCCGCAATTACTACGAGGCATTTCCGACCGAACTGGTGCGCGCGGCGCAGATCGATGGCGCAAACTTCTTCCAGATTTTCTGGCGCATCCTCCTGCCGTCATCTGGGCCGATCATCGTCGTATCCGTGATCTGGCAGTTCACCAATATCTGGAACGACTTCCTTTTCGGCGCATCGTTCTCCGGCTTCAGCAGTACGCCCATGACGGTTGCGCTCAACAACCTCGTCAACTCGTCGACGGGCGTGAAGGAATACAACGTGCATTTCGCCGGCGCCATTCTCGCCGCCCTGCCAACTCTCATCGTCTACATCGTTTCCGGGCGGTATTTCGTCCGCGGCCTCATGTCCGGCGCCGTGAAGGGATAAATCAATGTCATTTCTCAAGATCCAAGACCTGCATAAGTCCTACGGCAACGTGCCGATCCTGAAGGACATCAATATCGAGATCGATGAAGGCGGCTTCCTCGTCCTCGTCGGACCCTCCGGATGCGGCAAGTCGACCCTGCTCAACACCATTGCCGGGCTGGAACCGATCACGTCAGGCGACATCTCGATCAAGGGCAAGTCGATCAGCGGACTGCACCCCTCCAAGCGCGACATCGCGATGGTGTTCCAGTCCTATGCGCTCTACCCGAACATGACCGTGGCCGGAAACATCGCCTTCGGCATGGAAATTCGCGGCATCGCCAAGGAAGAGCGTGAAAAGGCCATCAAGCAGGTCGCCGACATGCTGCAGATCGGGCATCTGCTCAACCGCAAGCCGAGCCAGCTTTCCGGCGGGCAACGCCAGCGCGTGGCGATGGGGCGTGCGCTCGTGCGCAATCCGCAGGTGTTCCTCTTCGACGAGCCGCTCTCCAACCTCGATGCCAAGCTGCGCGTCGATATGCGTACCGAGATCAAGCGCCTGCATCAGCGCATGAAGACGACGATCGTCTATGTGACCCACGACCAGATCGAGGCGATGACGCTGGCAACAAAGATCGCGGTCCTGAAAGACGGCGTATTGCAGCAGTTCGGCACACCGGCGGAAATCTACAACAATCCTACCAACATCTTCGTCGCCGACTTCATGGGCTCACCGGCCATGAACCTGCTCAAGGCCAAGATCGAAGGCGGAGCCAACGATCTCGCGGTCGTGCTCGAGCGCCCCGACATGGAACCGTTGCGCCTGCCGATCAAGACCAATAGCGCCCTCGTTGCGTTCACGGGCAAGGATGTGATTTTCGGCATCCGCCCGGAAGCGTTGACCGATCCTGATGGCGCGGATCGTAACGCGGGTTCACTCGTCGAAGGCGAATGCTTCATCGAAGTGGTTGAGCCTGCAGGCTCCGACACTTTCGCGGTCACCAAGCTCGGCGGCAAGGAGGTCGTCGCGCGCCTGCGTGCGGATGCGCCAATATCCGCCGGCACGAGAACGGCGCTCGCTTTCAATCTCGACAAGGCGGTTTTCTTCGATCCGCAATCGCAATTGCGCATCGGGGCCTGATCGACCCGCGTCATGACCACCAACCCCACACCGAACGCGGCCGCAGATATCGTTATCATCGGCTCAGGCATCGGCGGCGCCACGATCGCCGCCGGGCTCGCCGGTTCGGGAGCAAGGATCACTATCCTGGAAGCGGGCGATCATCTGGCGGACCGGCCCGAGAACCGCGATCCGCGCGCCATCTTCCAGCGTGGTTTCTTTCGGCCGAAGGAAAGCTGGTACGACGAGTTCGGCAAACCCTTCAACCCGGGCAATTACTATAATGTCGGTGGCAATTCGAAATTCTATGGAGCGGTGCTGACGCGTTACCGCGCCGAGGATTTCGCGGAGATGCAGCATCTCGAAGGTGTCTCGCCAGCATGGCCATTTCCTTACGAGGAACTCGAGCCCTGGTACAGCAAGGCCGAACAATTGTTCGAGGTGAGAGGAACACTCGGCGAAGACCCGACCGAGCCGTTTCATTCAGTACCCTACAACTTCCCACCCGTGCCAGACGAAGCGCCCATCGCCGCGCTTCGCTTCCGGTTGAAGAAGGTTGGCGTTCATCCGGCATCTCTGCCATTGGGCGTCGACATCGATACCTGGCTCAAGCACGGCAAAACGCCTTGGGATGCCCATCCGAACAGCTTCAACGGCAAGATGGATGCGGAAACGACCGCGCTCGCCGCCGCCCTGAAACACGAGAATGTCCGGCTGGAAACCAATGCACGGGTCACTCGCCTCGAGACCGCGGCGGATGGCAAGTCAATCGCAGCGGTGCATTACGAGCAGAATGGCGCAAGGCATATCGCGCGACCGAAGCTCGTCGTGCTCTCGGCCGGAGCGGTCCAGTCCGCCGTGCTCCTCTTGCGCTCGGCCGACGCTGCCAATCCTGCCGGGCTCGCCAATCGCTCGGATCAGGTTGGCCGCAACTTCATGAACCACAACCTTTCGGCCGTCATCGGGTTCGATCCGCGCTTCAAAAATGACAGCGTCTACCAGAAGACATTCGGCTTCAACGATTTCTATCTGTCCGATGGCGATGGCGGCGCGCCGCTCGGCAATGTGCAACTGCTCGGTCGGATCAGCGGCGCGGTTTTGAAATCCGATCTTCGGATGGTGCCGGAATGGGGGCTTGATCGATTCTGCGCGCATACGGTGGATTTCCTTGCCATGAGCGAGGATGTGCCAAAGCCCGAAAGCCGGGTGCGCATTGATGGCGACAAGATCATTCTCGAGTGGATCCGCAGCAACTGGCCGGCCCATTTGAGGCTGGTGGCCCGGATCAAGTCCACCCTGCGCGCGGCCGGCTTCCCGCTTGTGCTTTCCAAGGCCTTCGACCGCAAGACGCCGTCGCATCAGTGTGGCACCGTCCGAATGGGTAGCGACCCCGCGACCGCGCCGCTCGATATTTATTGCCGTGCCTTTGGCCACCCTAACCTGTTCGTTGTCGATGCCGCGTTCCTGCCGACGTCGGCAGCGGTCAACCCGGCGCTCACAATCGCGGCCCAGGCCCTGCGCGTCGCGGATCATATCGTCGGAAAGGAATTGTCATGAAGCCGGTCGCCCTCGTCACCGGAGCGCGCCGTGGAATCGGCCTTGGCATCGCCAGGGCGCTAGCGGGCAAGGGTTTCGACCTCGCCATCACGGATATCGCCAATGACGAAACGTCTGAGGCGGCGGTCGCAACACTGGCCGGACTCGGCGCCAAAGTCTCGTTTCACACGGCCGACGTTGCCGATCTCGCCGGCCATGCCGCGACGATTGAGGGCGTGCTCGACACCCATGGCCGCATCGACTGTCTCGTCAACAATGCCGGGATCGGTTCGAAGGTTCGGGGTGACTTCCTCGACCTTGAGCCGGCTAATTTCGACGCCATCGTCTCCGTCAATCTGCGCGGCACCGTTTTCTTCACGCAAGCCGCCTTGCGCGTCATGCTGGCGCAACAGGAAAGCGCCACATCGCGCACGATAATCAACGTTACCTCGGTTTCCGCAGAGATGACATCGCCCGAACGTCTCGACTATTGCCTGACGAAGGCGGCGCTCGCGTCCTTCACGCAGGGGCTCGCGGTGCGTCTTGCCGATCAGGGAATCAGCGTTTTCGATGTGCGTCCCGGGATCATCCGTTCCGACATGACCGCCGTTGCCGCTGCAAAATACGACAAGCTTATTGCCGAGGGCCTTGTTCCGATGAAGCGCTGGGGCGAGCCGGACGATCTCGGCCGTATCGTGGCCGCTCTTGCCAGCGGCGATTTCAACTTTGCCACGGGCTCGATCATCAATGCCGATGGCGCCCTTTCGATAAGCAGGCTCTAGAATGACCTATGATTACATCATAACCGGCGCCGGACCCGCAGGCTGCGTTCTCGCCAATCGCCTGAGCGAACATCCGGACGTTTCGGTACTGCTGCTCGAAGCCGGGGGCGGGGACTGGAACCCGCTTTTCCATATGCCAGCCGGCTTCGCCAAGATGACCAAGGGTGTCGCCAGCTGGGGCTGGTCGACGGTGCCACAGAAGCACATGAACAACCGCGTCTTGCGTTATACGCAAGCAAAAGTCATTGGTGGCGGATCAAGCATCAATGCCCAGCTTTATACGCGCGGAAATGCAACCGACTACGACCTGTGGGCCCGGGATGATGGTTGTGCCGGGTGGAGTTATCGCGACGTTCTGCCTTATTTCAAGCGCGCCGAGGACAATCAGCGCTACGCCGACGATTATCATGCCTATGGCGGGCCGCTCGGCGTCTCAATGCCCGCGGCCACCCTGCCGATCTGCGATGCCTATATCCGGGCAGGACAGGAACTCGGCATTCCCTATAACCACGATTTCAACGGCCAGCAGCAAGCGGGCGTCGGGTTCTACCAATTGACGCAGCGCAATCGCCGCCGCTCATCGGCGTCGATGGCCTATCTCGCTCCAATCAGCGAGCGCAAAAACCTGACGATCCGCTTGGGCGCGCAGGTAACCCGGGTCCTTGTCGAGAAGGGGAGGGCGGTCGGCGTAGAGATCATCAAGGGCATTGCGCGCGAGACAATCCGCGCCGAACGCGAGGTTCTCGTCAGTTCGGGTGCAATCGGATCGCCGAAACTGCTCCTCCAGTCCGGCATCGGCTCGGCCGATCATCTGAAGAGCGTCGGCGTGCCGGTAACGCATGATCTGCCCGGCGTGGGCGAGAACATGCAGGACCACCTTGACCTTTTCGTCATTTGCGAATGCACGGGCGACCATACCTATGATGGCGTGGCCAAGCTGCACCGAACACTGTGGGCGGGCATCCAGTACGTGCTGTTCCGTACCGGTCCGGTTGCGTCGAGCCTGTTTGAAACGGGCGGCTTCTGGTATGCGGATCCCGATGCGCGCTCTCCGGACATCCAGTTCCATCTCGGACTGGGCTCGGGTATCGAAGCTGGCGTCGAGCGGCTCAAGAACGCCGGCGTCACCTTGAACTCAGCCTATCTTCATCCCCGTTCGCGCGGGACGGTGCGGTTGCAGTCTTCCGATCCGAATGCCGCTCCCCTGATCGACCCCAATTACTGGAGCGATCCGCATGACCGGAAAATGTCGATCGAAGGCCTGAAGATCGCCCGCGAGATCATGAGCCAGGCGGCACTGAAACCCTATGTGATGGCGGAACGCCTGCCGGGGCCGAGGTATAATTCCGACGAGGAACTCTTTGAATATGGTTGCGCCAATGCGAAGACCGACCACCACCCTGTCGGCACCTGCAAGATGGGTTCGGACAATATGGCTGTGGTCGATCTCGAACTGAAAGTCCGCGGCATCGAGGGGCTGCGCGTGTGCGACAGTTCGGTGATGCCGCGTGTTCCCTCGTGCAATACCAATGCGCCGACGATCATGATAGGCGAGAAGGGTTCAGACATTATCCGCCAGCGCACACCATTGCCACCGGCGATCTTCAGCCATGAAATGAATGAAAGGCGTCCGCGGGCGCGGGCAGATATTCGCTGAACGGGAGTCGGGCGGCCGATGCCGCCCGCATATGTTGGCTCGAACGCCTTATCAATGCAAATGTGGGTCGAGGAAAACGCCGGCTTCACGTGCGGCGCTGATGAAGGCATGCCGCGCCTTGTGCGCAGGCTTCCAGCCGTCGAGTGCGTCGAGGCAGGCTTGCAATGCCCGCCTGTAACTTGGTCCCTTTTTCGTGGGCCAATACGTTCGCAGGCATTCTATCGCTTCCCATACCGTGGACACGGCGCGTTGTCCGGCCGCTCCAACTGTGATCATGACGGGGATGGGAAACCGCTTGTCGTTCATTACTTCCTCCATGGAATGTAGGACAGTCTAGTTGCAACAAGTTGCAGGCTAAACTGACCACGGTAATGCGTCGGGAGTCAGTCTGGTTCCATGACAATCTGGCGAATTTTTCGTGATCGTCATCGCTTACGAATCACTCGGTACTTCGGCGAGCGTATCACCGTTCTTTGGGGCGTACCAACCAGCCATAGACGGCCGCACCGGCGAGGAGCAAACTCGTGCCGAGGAATACCGCGCGCATGCCGATGTGACCGCCGACGAAGCCACCAGCCAGTGGTCCCACAACCTGTCCGACATATTGCGAGGAGGTGGCATAGCCAAGTATGCTGCCGGCCGCATTATCGGGGACATTGTGGCGGATCACCGCGGTGATGCACGGCAACAATCCGCCCAAGGAAAGCCCCATCAGGAACCGCAGCACGATCAACTGCCAGCTCTCGGTTACGAAGGCTTGGGGAACGAGAAGCAGCGCTGATACGCCGAGCGCCCCGACGATGATGTTCCAATGGCCCACCCGGTCAGCCAGTTTGCCGAGCTTGGATGCGGACAGGATGCTGCCAAGCGCCGCCGCCGACATGACGACGCCGGCAACGAGCGTGATCTTGGCCGGATCGGCGACCAGCTGCGCCACGTAGACGGTGATGATCGGTTCGATCGACATATTGGCGAGCATCAGCAGCATGCCGGCAAGCAGCATCACGACAACCGGCCGCTTGTCGGGAATGGTACTCCATCCGCCTGACCGTTTTTCTGACCGGGCCTTGGGCGGCCGCCACTCTTCCTTGATGAAGAAGCTTGTGGCGAGGAAGGTAATGAAAATCACCCCGCCAGCCAGCCAGAAAGTCTGGCGAATGCCGATAAGCGGCGGCAGCGCCCCGCCGATGAGCGGACCGACGAGATTGCCTGCCATGATGCCGGCGGAAAGCGTGCCAAGGGCCCAGGCGGCGCGCGCCTTTGGTGTTTGCGTCGCAACCAGGACTGTCGAGCCCGAGGCATAGCCGCCGAGCAGGCCCGTGAGCAGGCGCAGGAACACAAGCATCCAGATGTTTGTCGCCATCCCGATCAGCGACATGGCGATCGCCATGCCAAGACTGGCACGGATGAGCATCAGCTTCCGCCCATAGAGATCGGCGAGCCGGCCCCACAGCGGCGCAACGAGTGCGGCGGTGAAGAATGTCGCGCCATAGGCGATGCCAGACCATTGCACGATCGCCGCGTGGTCGCTGACACCGAGCTCTTCGACATAGAGCGGCAGAAACGGCAGGATGAGCGTCATCGCAACGATAGTGGTGAACGAGCCAAGCAGGCAGACAAGGAGGTTCTGCCGCCAATAACGCGATTCCGTTACGCTTTGGCCCGAGGCCGGGCGATTGTCAGTCATGATCTGTCAAGGGGCTTTGTGCGGGTGGGCATGGAAGAAACAAGTTCGCGCCGGGAGCCTGGCGCGCCTCTCATTGCAAGAGCGTGATTGTGGGCGTAGTTTTTCACCACTGCGCCGCAAATAGCAATCGCAGTTGGCGACCTCGGCGGCAACAAATCGCACGACCGGCATCGGCAATGATCCGGCACCGCCGCGCATCTACTTGAAGTGGCACTGGGATGTAAGAAGGAGACCATGATGATCAGGGCATTCGGGATTAGCGCGGCTTTATGCGCTGCTCTTGTCCTTGCCGGACCGCTGCGGGCGGAGGAACCCGTCGATTCGGCGCAGCTCATCATCAGGAACCAGATCGCCGCCTTCCTCAGCAACGATGCCGCTACCGCCTATTCGTTTGCGTCACCCACGATCCAGGAGAAGTTCCTCAACCAGAACCTCTTCTTCGATATGGTGAAGCGCGCTTACCAGCCGGTTTTTCGGCCGGGAAACTTCGCGTTTGGACGCAGCAGGATCGAGGGCGAACAGGTCATACAGGAAGTCTTGATCACTGGCCCGGACGGCAAGGACTGGACCGCCATCTATCAGCTGGTGAAGCAACCGGATGGCGGCTACAAGATCAACGGGGTGCAGATCCTTCAATCCGCACCAGGCCCTGCTATTTGATGCTGGCGGTGGTGGTGTAGTCGAGTTTGACCTTGGCGGTGGTCGTCACAGGAATTGCTCTCCCAATACGTTCCCAGCCTGCCGATGTCTGCGACTGGCGCGCATAGTAGCGATAGGACGTGCTTGACCAGTCACGCACCGAATTGCTGCGGCTGTCGAGAAT
Source organism: Phyllobacterium sp. UNC302MFCol5.2 (assembly GCF_000686005.1). NCBI lineage: Bacteria > Pseudomonadati > Pseudomonadota > Alphaproteobacteria > Hyphomicrobiales > Phyllobacteriaceae > Phyllobacterium > Phyllobacterium sp. UNC302MFCol5.2. The sequence continues at coordinate 1,162,894 of NZ_JMLL01000010.1, read as the reverse complement.
AAGATCGCCGTCGGAGGTGCGTGCTGTCAGGACGACATGGCCTTCATTGCTGAATGGCAGCCGCGCGACGGTCAGCAGCAACGAGGCCGCGGGCCAACCGCGCCGCATCAGCTCGCGCTTCTTCAGGATGGCGAAATCCTCGCAATCACCCGCCTTGGTCGGGATCGTCCAGACATCGTCGACGCCGTTCGTCTGCATGTCGCTCTGTTGTCGGATCGAGGAGTTGACGCTCATGTTGACGGCTTGCAACTGCTTACGCTTTTCACCTGTAAGTTGCACCACCTTGGCGCCTGAGCGCGTGTTGCAAAGGCTCGCATAATGATTGCAGAATGATTGGAAGGCAGGCGGACCAAATCCCTTGCCCTTGAGCTCCATTTCGGTCCCGTCGGCACGGGCGGGTATTGAAGCAAAGACCCCCAGGCACCAGCCTGCGGACAGGATCACGAGCGAAAATATGCGCAACATGCTGTGTTCTCCCAAAGATCGGCAGGGACGAATTGGCGCGTCAGGGCGGTAAAATCGTGTCTAAGATCCTGAATTTGTGAATCAACGGTTAACACGGCGTTACGCACTGATCGTCGCGACTTTGACGCCGTCTTTTTCTTAAACGTACTTATTTATGGTTACGAAAGTATGTACTGGAACACAGGACGCCTCATTACCCGGCGCTTACTCCCGGGTTAGATAATACGGTATAACCCCCCGTTTTGCATCAATCTTTTTACATCGTTTATAAGCAGCATTGTTATGTATCAATACCACAACCTTAAGTTTACATATTTGGCAAGCAATAAAGCCATCAATGGCTAGGTGATAGATAACAACATTACCCTGATGTGTGGAGTTGCTTAATAACAATAACACTTGGGGAAATGTCACATGCGTATAACAAACAACAATAAAAACCAGAGCAGACGCAGCGTTTTATTCGCCGTTATGACGATTTCAACCTTGGGTCTGGTTTCAACTCTCCTTCAGACGGCGCCAAGCTATGCTGAGGGCCGGCGCGCATTGTTTGCGAGCGCCGCACAGTGCAGGCAGCTCAACGACGGTAATGTTGGGCTTTGCTGCTATGCCTTGAATAAACGGTCAATCCTCAGCAAGCAGCAACTTGACATGTGCCCGCCCATGACCACGGCGGCCATCAGCCAGCCATCGAGCTGGACCCATGACAATGGCAACGTATCGGACAATAGCCGCAGCGGTCGTTCAAAGGGCGGCGCGGGCAAGGGCGGTTCAGGCACGTCCGGCGGTACCAATTCGGCAAGCAATAATGGTGGCGGTACGGGTGGTAGCCCGAGCGGTACCGGTGGAACAGGTGGCACCGGCGGTGCTGGTACTGGCGGAACTGGTGGCGCTGGCGCCGGCGGAACAGGCGGTACTGGCGGTACTGACGGAACGGGCAGCACTGGCGGAACGGGCGGCACTGGCGGTACGGGCGGAACGGGCGGCACTAATGGTACGGGCGGAACCGGCGGCACCGGTGGTACGGGCGGTACCGGCGGCACTGGTGGTACGGGTGGTGACGGCGGTACTGGCGGTACTGGCGGAACCGGTGGTACCGGCGGCGACAATGGCGGCGATCCAGGCAATTGCGGACCGGGCGAACACGGCGGCAAGCACGGTCACGGCAAGGGCGATAAGGGCGACCATGGCGATCGTGGTCATAAGGGCGACCGAGGCGACAAGGGCGGCTGGGGCGACAAAGACCACAAGGGTGACGACAAGGGTCACAAGGGCGATGATCGTGACCACAAGGGCGACAAGGACAAGGACAACCACGACAAGAACGATAAGAACGATAAGAACGATAAGGATAAAGACGATCGCGGCAAAGGCGATAACGGCAAGAGTGACAACGGCCGAGGCGACAACAATGGCCGCGGCGGCAACAGCGGTGGTGGCGGCCACGGCAATGGCGGTCACTGATTGCTAATCCAGTCGGTCCATAAGGCATGAAAATAGAAAAGCCCCGTTCTCGCGACGGGGCTTTTTACTGCGACTATCAAACACGGAAATCGACACAATGGATTTGCAGCCGGCACACCCTACGGGCGAAGCATCCAACCTGCGGAGATGACGAGCGTCGTTGTTATGATGAAGACGATGACGTAGGGAAGCACCGGCGTAAGGTAGGGTTCGTACTCCGCCCTTGGCGGAGTGGGATCATCCGGTTCCATCTCCACTACCTCGAAAAGAATGAAAGAGGCCCGGCCAGGCAAATATTCAGGGGGTATGGGAAACCGGGCCCCTGCTGGGGTCAATCAGCCGTTTGAGTGTGCACGCATGTCGGGGCCCCTTCAATTAATCGCCGTCTCGCTATAATTTCTTAGGACCGAGCTAACGTGGACTGGGAGAGACAGATGAGCGACGACGAGCAGGCGATTCGCACCCTCGTGGAAACCTGGTTTTCCGCAAGCAAATCTGGCGATAGCGCGACGATTCTCGATCTCATGACCGACGATGTTATCTTCATGGTCTCCGGGCAAAAGCCCTTTGGCAAAGCGGCATTTGCTGCGACGATGAAATCGATGAAGCAGGTTCGCATGGACGGCGCCTATCACATTCAGGAAGTCAATGTGCTGGGCGAATGGGCATACTTGCGTAACTATATCAGGCTGGAAGTTACGCCCGCCGACGGTGCCACCGTCCATCGTTCTGGCTATACGCTGACCATCCTGCGCAAGGAAAGCGATGGCCGGTGGCGTTTGGCGCGCGACGCCAATCTGCTCAGCCGCGAGGAGGCCTATTCCACCTTCGCGTGATAGTGGATGGGCTCAGCGATGCGTTCTCCTATCTGCGCTGGCGCTGGTCGCGGGCTATCTGGCGCAACATGCTTTGGCTTGCTGTCAGAATTTCGAACAGGAATGCGATGAGCGCGCCGACCAGGGCGAAGACGGCTCCGGCAAAAAGCCAGTAGAGCACGTGTTCGCGAAAGCCCGAGCGGCCGATGGCACCGCCGAGCAGCGATACAATCGCAAGGCAGGTCAACACGCCCGCGAGAGTGCCAAACACCACGGCGATTTCCAGCGCGAGCGTGCGGAAGCGCAGGTAACTGAGTTGCGTCAGCCGTGCTGTATTGAGTTCGTGGTCGGTGCCGATCAAGTCCGAGATATGGTTTACGCGATCGGAGAGACGGGCGAGGCGGGAGACAAAGGCATTGAGGAAGCCCGCGGTACCGGCAAGCAGGAAGACCGGCGTCAGCGCCGTCTCGAGCGTGTTGACGATTGATACGATGACAGGCGACGACGTGGCATCCATAAGCATTCCCCCCAATGTATACATCGTTGCCGCCGCACCTTACATTATTCCAGTCAAGATGGCTTGGGCAACACGGAGGAGGTTCATATGCCGCCGGAGGATCCCTTCAACCTCGCGCGATTTGTGACAGCGCAGGCCCCCGTCTATCAGCAGGTGCTGCTTGAATTGGGCGAGGGACGAAAGCAGAGCCACTGGATGTGGTTCATTTTCCCGCAACTGAGCGAACTTGGCCGTTCATCGACTGCGAAATTCTATGGCATCGCTTCGCTTGATGAGGCGCGCTCCTATCTCGACCACCCGCTCCTGGGCGGCCGGCTCGCAGAATGCACCAACACCGTCCTCGCTATCCGCGGGACGACCTTGTACGGGATATTCGGTTCGCCCGACGACATAAAGTTTCGCTCGAGCATGACATTGTTTTCGCTGGCAGCGCCCGACACCGACAGTCCCTACCAACGGGCCCTTGACTATTGGTGCGACGGTGTACCTGATAAAAACACGCTGGCGTTGATCGACAACGGCAACGGCGGATAGCTCGCCTTACATCTAGCCGAGGGGTATAGCGGAATGAATTCAAGGTTGATCTTCGGGATTTGCGGGCTTGCTCTGGCGTTCATGCCGGTAGCGGCGCTTGCAAAGGACGTGAAATACAAGTGTGCCGACGGGTCCCGCCTGACCGCCAGCTTTACGCCACCGGGCGATGGCTTCGGCACGGTCGATCTCGTCTTCTCCGGCAGCGGCGATACCTATACCCTGCCGCAGGCCCTCTCGGCCGATGGCGGGCGCTATGCCGATGAAAATACCGAGTTCTGGACCAAGGGCAGGGAAGCGAAACTGACGCGCAATGGCAGTAGCACGACCTGCCAGGAGGAGTAGACGGCGTGGAGTCTTCCCCATGAACTGGAAAGACCCCACTTATCCGATCTATTGCATGAACCAGCCGTGGCTCACGACCAGCGATTGTCCGGTCAACGCATTTGTCCTGGAGCCGGCAAAGTAAAGTACGGCGTCCGCCACGTCGTCGGTGGTCGTAAATTCGCCGTCGACCGTATCCTTCAGCATGACATTCTTGATGACTTGCTCCTCGGTTATGCCGAGTTCCTTGGCCTGTTCGGGTATCTGCTTCTCGACCAGCGGCGTGCGCACGAAACCGGGGCATACGACATTGGCACTGACATTGTGCTCGGCACCCTCCTTGGCCACCACCTTGGCAAGACCGATAAGGCCGTGTTTGGCCGTGACGTAAGGCGCCTTGAGTTTGGAGGCTTCCTTGGAATGGACGGAACCCATGTAGATGACCCGGCCATAATTGGCTGCGTACATGTGCTTGAGACAGGCTCTTGTCGTCAGGAAAGCGCCGTCGAGATGGATCGACAGCAGCTTCTTCCAGTCGGCAAATGGAAAATCGACAATCGGCTTGACGATCTGGATGCCGGCATTGCTGACGAGGATGTCGATCTTGCCATATTTGGCGATGACGTCGGCAACGCCCTTTTCCACTTCCGCTTCGTCGGTCACATTCATTGCCACTGCAAAAGCGTCACCGCCTTCTGCCTTGAACTCATCGGCGGCGGCGTTGGCGGCGTCAATGTTGAGATCGGCAATCACCGGAGTGCCGCCCTCAGCGGCAAAGCGCAGCGCGATCTCCTTGCCGATGCCGCTTGCAGCGCCCGTTATGATTGCAACTCTTCCTGTAAAGCGAGACATGCTCCACCTCTTTGCTGTTCGGAAATCAATCCTGTTTCAGATAATCGAAAACGACTTCGCCAAGGCCAAGGGTAAGGTCGGCAACGTAGTGGCTCGCCGAGATCACTTCGCGCACCGGAAGCCGGGCGACGTCGCACATCGCGTGTTCGTAGAGCTGCAGGGCAGCCGGGCCAGACCAGGCGCCTTTCAAGGTTACATCCTCGAAATAGTAGCGCACCAGTTCGCAAATGCGCGGCGTGCAATCGACATGCGGAATGATCTTGATCATGAAGGCCGGTTTTGTGAGCGCGTTCCTTAAGGGCTCGAGATCGAGCTCCCTGTGTTTGTAGCCCATCGTTGCCGTGACGCAGAGGACGCTGCCATAGTGCAGCGTGCCGACTATCGTCTCTTGTTCATGGCTTAGCTTTGGCGATGCAAGCTTTTTCGGAAAACCCCATATCTCGCGCCCGCCGGCAATCGGCGAGTTGTCGTCGAGATACATGGCGTGAACATAGCCGCCTTCCTGCACCTCGCCGGAAGGAGTTCTGAAACGAACAGGAATGACCTGGCCGGTTTCCGTGTAGTCGCCGAAGCCGGTCGAGTCCGGCATGCGGATAAATTCATAGGCGACAGTATCGCCGATGACTTCAAGCGGTTCGGGCACCACGGCGCGCAAGGCGTCGGGATCAGTCCTGTAATTGATGACCACGAATTCGCGGTTGTAGAATTTGTAAGGCGGCTTAGGATATGCCGGATCGTTGAGCGGCATGGCGAAGGCTTTGGCGCGGACATCTTCGATATTCATGGGTGTGCTCGCTGCTCGTTGGGAGACGGGTTTGATAGTCTAGGCTAAGTCAAACGTGGCGACACCGTCCGGCGTATCGGGGCGTTCCAGCACTTCGGGATGCCGCAGCGTACGAACCGCGTCATTGTACCCCGAAGCCCAGTGCTCCTCCATCGTCAGGCGGGAAAATTCATAGTCCTTGGAAGTTCCCTCATAGGATCGTGCGCGATAGATCAGTTGCACGATGTTGTAGACGGTTTCATCCGCCTGCTCGATCAGAAGCTTGGTCTCGTCATCGGCCGCGGCCAGCGTTTCCTTGGGCACCATCTTGAGCAGATGCTTGAGCGCCCGACGTAGGCGCTGGGCCCGCTTGAACTGGTCCGTGGCGGCGCGGGTACGGCTCGAAAAGCGTATTTCCTTCTGGCGCAGCTCTATGCCTACAAGGTCGCGCGGGATTTCACCGCGTGCGCTCCAGAGGTCAACCTGGAAAGCCAATGTATCCTTGCGCGGATAGCTCTCAAGCACCCATTGCAGGGGCGTGTTGGAGATCAGCCCGCCATCCCAATAATATTCCCCTTCGATCCGCGTCGCCGGGAAGCCCGGCGGCAGCGCGCCGCTCGCCATGATATGGTCGGGCGTGATGTGGTGGGTCGTGCTGTCGAAATATTCGAAGTTTCCCGAGCGAACATTGACCGCACCGACGCTGAAGCGTGTTCCCCCTTCATTGATCCGGTCGAAATCGACCAGCTCTTCCAGCGTTGCCTTGAGTGGCGCGACATCATAGAAGCTCTCGGCCTCCATGCTGCCAGCTGGCGAGATGAAGGGTGGCAGCGGCCGCGGTATGAAAAAGCCCGGCGCGCCGCCCACCATGGTGACAAAGGCCTGTGCCTGGTTGACGAAGCCATGGGCCATGTCGCCTCTTGCAGCAAGCTTGCCGAGCCAGGCCGAAGCCAGTGACGCGACGCCAAGCGGCGGCTCGGTGACCGCTTCCCAGAATTTGCGCAGCGCATCGACGCGCCGCTCGGGCGCATTGCCGGCAATGAGAGCCGAATTGATGGCGCCAATCGATATGCCGGCGACCCAGTCGGGGTGGAGGTCCGATTCGGCGAGCGCCTGATAGACGCCGGCCTGATAGGAGCCGAGCGCGCCCCCGCCCTGGAGGAGAAGGGCGATCCGCTCGAAGGGTGGACGCTTACTAGTATGATGGGTCTTTTTTCTCGGCGTGCGATTGACGGTCATGCGGGCCAATCCGGTTTATGAGAGGTCGCTTCGATCACGCAGAAAGGATTGCGGCTGGCGTGATGACAGCCGGCATCGATCCCACAAGACTTTTGTCCGGACTATATACAGGAATTCAAAAGCCGAACAGGCCACATCGATGCGACCTGTTCGCTACTATCGGCCCGCGACGGTCAAAACTTGCCGGCGTGGATTTCCTCCTTGCGCCTTGCCACATAGGCTTCCAGCGCTTCATCCACACCGGCGTCGAGCGGCGGCTGCTCATAGGTGCGCAAAAGGTCTTTCCAGATCGCATTGGCGCGGTCCGTGCCGCTGCGCGCCCCACTTTCCGACCAGTTCTCGAAATTGCGCCAGTCCGAGAGCATCGGCTCGTAGAACGCGTTCTCGAAGCGCGCGAGCGTATGGCCCGTGCCGAAGAAGTGACCACCGGGTCCAACCTCGCTGATGGCATCGACCGCAAGACTGTCCTCATCGACGAGAATAGGATCGAGGAAGCTGCGCATCATCTGCAGCATTTCAGCATCTAGAATGAGCTTCTCGAACGAAGCCGTCAGCCCGCCTTCGAGCCATCCGGCGGCGTGTTCGATCAGGCTTACTCCGCCCATGATTGTACTCCATAGTGACATCCCGCTCTCATAGGCGGCCTGTACGTCCACCAGATTTGAGGCCGTCACATTCGATGAGCGGAAGGGCACGTTGTAGCGCCGCGCCAGCTGGCCAGACGCAATCTGCGCCTTGGCATATTCCGGCGTACCGAACGCCGGTGAACCGGTGCGCATGTCGACATTGGAGGTGAAACCGCCGTAAAGCACGGGCGCGCCTGGTGCGACGACCTGCGACAAGGTCATCAGGGCAAGGGCTTCGGCATTTTGCTGGGTCAGGGCGCCGGCGATCGTCACTGGACTCATGGCACCCGAAAGGGTGAAAGGTGTGAGCGCCACCGGCTGGCCGGCGCGGGCCATGGCGCAGAGGCCCTCGCCCATTGGAATATCGAGCCGCAATGGCGAGTTGGAGTTGACGACGGTGAGCGCCGCCGGCTTTGCCCGCAGTTCCTCGCGCGTCTGGCCGAGCGTGATGCAGAGCATTTCGATCGCATCCTCGACGCGGTAGCCGCCAAGCGCCCAGCACTGCCAGTTCTTGTCGGTGAGCCGGATCGCGGCAAGATAGAAATCGAGATGGCGCGAATCAGGTGGCAGATCGGTCGGCTCGCATGGGCACCCGCCCTCCTGATGGATCACATTCAGTTGCTGGACAACCCGGATATAATCGCACATGTCCGCATAATTGCCGGCGCGCCGCCCCCGGTCGGTATCGTGTACGAAGGCCGGACCGCCGGTCGCGGCAAAGATGAGGCTGCCATCGCCGACGGTCAGATTGCGTGCTGGATTGCGCGCCTGCAGCGTAAAGCTGGAAGGCACGGTCCGGATTTTTTCCTCGACCATCGCCGGATCGAACCGCACCCGCAGATTGGACATATCGATGTCCGCTCCCGCCGCCTTGAGAAGCGTGCGGCTTTCGTCGTGCAGGATCTCGATACCGGTCTCCGACAGAAGCCGCAATGACGCGCGGTGGATCGCTTCGATCTCGTCCGTGCTCATGATCGCAATCGGCGGATAGCGGTTGGTAACACCGCCAAACGGCATCTGCCGCACCGACCCCGCGCTCGCAAGGCGGCGCTCGCGCCTGTTCAACATGCTCCGGGCCATGATGGCCTCCTTTTCATGCCCGGGTTTCCCCGAACCCTGGGGGGATCAGCTCTTGCCGAACCGCGTTACATCGAGATAGCCGTCAGCCATGATGCAGGGCTTCAACCCCTTGCGCACGACCGCAGCAAACGTCTCGTGCGTGAGGAAGATGAAGCCACCGGATTGCTCCATGATGTCCTGCATCTTCTTGTAGATGACGGAGCGCTTGTCCTTGTCGGTTTCCTTCATGCCGTCGAGGTAAAGCTGTTCGAACTCCGGGCTGTCGAACTGCGACCAGTTGTACACGCCGATCTGCGACGGGCGGAACCAGGTAAGGTTCTCGGATGGATCGACGCCGCCGGCAAAACTCATCAGCACCACCTCGAGCGTCTTGTAGGTATCGCCCGAACTCTTGTCGCCGAGTGTCCAGTAGACGCCATCATCATAGGTCTTGATGTCGACGGTAACGCCCACGGCACCGAACACCGCCTGGATAATCTGGCACGTCAGCTGGCTGGTCTTGTCGTTTTGCGCCGCGAGCTCGATCTTCAGGTCAGAAACGCCGGCTTCTTCGAGCAGCACCTGCGCCTTGGCGGCGTCGGCCGGGAAGAGTATCGCCTCCCGATGGCCTATCATCGAAGGCGGCACGACACCCGTCGCCGGGGCCGCCAGCCCGGAATAGGAACCATCCATGATCTGGTTGACGTCGAGGGCATATTGCAGGGCGCGCCGAACCTTTTCGTCGGCAAACTTCGGGTTGCCGAGATTGATCGCGAGCCAGACGAAGCGGTTGCCGTTCATCTCGATGAGTTCCGTATCGGCCGGAAGCTTTTCGCGATAGTTGGCGAGCGTATTGAGGCTGATCTTCGTGTATTGCAGCGACTTCGATTCATAGGCGAGGGCGGCAGAGTCGTCGTCCGTCACGATCTCGAAGCGCACCTTCGGGAATGTCGGAGCAGGCCCTTTCCACTTCGGGTTGGGCGCGAGCGTGATATTCTGTTTCGGTACCCATTTCTCGATGATGTAAGGACCGGCGGTGGCAGGAGCTTCGGTGGTGAACTTGCCGCCTGCCGCCTCGACAGCCTTCTTGCAGACGATATGGCCCATGTAATAGGGCAATGTCGTAACGAAGAACGGCGCTGACGGCGCTTTCAGGTGGATGATGCCGGACCGCTCGCCTGTCACCTCCACCTTGTCCAGCGCATCGAAGGCGTAGGCCCAGGCGGATTTGTTTTCAGGGTTGGCGACACGCTCGAACGAGAACTTGACGTCTTCCGCCGTCACCGGACCGAAATCGCCGGTCCATTCCAGCCAGTCGTTGAGCTTGAACTCGATCTCGGTCGGGGACTTCTGGTTGAGTTCGCTTGCGCCATAAAGCGTCCAGTTCGCCGCGCCCGAGCGCACATCATCAAGGCGGTTGAGCGAGACGAAGAGGCAACGGCCGATCTCCTCCTCAAGCAGCCCGTTCTGGAACGCCGGGTCAAGAACTTCGATGTCCGAGGCGCCGCGTACGACGAGCGTGTCACCCTCCACGGCATAGGAAAGACCCGGCCGCATGGCGAGGGCGGACATGCCCGCCGCGGCGCCGAGAAGGAAGTGTCTGCGATTGAGCGAAACTGCATGCATTGTTCTGATCCCTCTTTTGTTATGCTTGATTTTATCTGTTTGCGGTCTTCGGCAGGCGTTGTGGCGGCGGACCGACGACGGTCAGCCGCGGCGTCAGCGGATAGTGGCAAGCCACTTCGTGCTCTGCCGATATTGTCGTCTGGAGCGGCCGTTCATGGCGGCAGCGATCCTGCGCGAAGGCACAGCGGGTGTGAAATTCGCAGCCGCTTGGACGTGCCGCGAGACCAGGCACCTCGCCGATCACCGGGGGCGCTTCGCGCCGCTTCGCCGGGTTGGGTATCGGCTCCGAGTCGAGCAGTGCGCGGGTATAGGGATGGCGCGGGGCGCGAAAGATCTCGCGGGCCGGCCCGCTTTCAAGCACGCGACCGAGATAGAGAATGACGATGCGGTCCGAGACGTGGCGGGCGATGGAAAGGTTGTGCGTGATGATAAGAAATGACGTGCGAAATTCTTCGCGAATGTCGAGGAAGAGGTTGAGGACGCCGCCCTGAACCGAAACGTCGAGCCCGGCCGTGGGCTCATCGGCAACGATCAGTCGCGGCACGACCGAAAGGGCCCGTGCCACCGCCGCGCGCCTTGCCTGGCCGCCGCTCAGTGCATGCGGAAATTTCGATAGAAGCGGGCTCACAAGCCCGGCCTTGCGCGCCAGCTCCTCAATCTCCGATCGCGCCACGCTTCCGCTGCGGGCGATGCGGCGTGGTTCCGCGAGGATCGACGCGATGCGCTGGCGCGGATCGAACGAGGTCACGGGGTCTTGGAACAAGAGTGAAGCCTCGCGCCGGATGCGCTTGAAACTTGGCGGCGAGAAATCCGGCAGAGGTGTGCCGTCGAAGACAATCTGTCCCGCCGAGGGACGCACGAGACCGAGCAACGCCCGGCCGAAAGTCGTCTTGCCCGAGCCGCTCTCGCCAACCATGCAAACGATCTCACCGGGTTTTACCGCAACCGAAACGTCGACCAGAATGTCGAGGTCCGGCTTTCTCGAGGGGAACCAGCGCGATGATCGCGGCACCGCGACCGAAAGATTGTTGGCCTCGATCAGTGCCGTCTCCCGCATCATGGCGCACTCCGATGGCAGCGTGAGAAGTGGGAGACGTTGCCGGCGCCGACAGCGACCCATGGAGGCGTCGCGTTGCAACAGCATTCGAGCACCTGCGGGCAGCGCCCCGCAAAACCACACCCGATCCGAACGGGGCGGGGCACTTCGCCACCGATTACCGGAAGCCGCGTCGCCCCAGTTTCAATGAGCGCCGGCTCGCAGGCAAACAGCGCCTTCGTGTACGGATGGCGCGGATCGGCGAAAATGACATCGACCGGACCCTCTTCGACGATGCGTCCGGCATACATTACCGCGACGCGGTCGCAGATTTCGGCAATGACGCCGAGATGATGCGAAATCATCAGGATGGAAACGCCGGCGTTGCGGCGAATCTCGTGCATGAGATGCAGGATTTGGGCTTCCATGGTCACGTCGAGGGCGGTGGTCGGCTCATCGGCAACAAGCAGCGAAGGGCGCATGAGCAACGCCGCGGCAATCGCAACACGCTGGAGCATGCCGCCGGAGAGCTGGAACGGATAGGCTTCAAGCCGCGCGGCCGGGTCAGGAAGGCCGACATCCTGCAAGGCCTTCAAAATCTTCTGGCGTTTTTCCTGATTTGAAAGGCCGCGCTCGCGCCAGAGCAGATCCATGAGCTGGCGACCGAGTTTATGCATGGGGCTGAAGGTCGTCATCGGATTCTGGAATATCATCGCCGCCGCCGGGCCGCGCAACTGGCGCATGGCTTGTTCCGACGCGCCGAGCATGTCGATGCCGTTCAATGAAAGTGTCTTACCGGAGATCTGGGCGGAGTCTGGCAGGAGGCCAAGGACCGAATGCGCCAGCGTCGACTTGCCAGAGCCGCTTTCGCCGATGATGCCGACGATTTCACCGGGCATGACCATGAGATCGACGCCGACGACGGCAGGTACGATGCCGCTGTAGCTGATTGAGACATCGGCAAGCTCGAGCACGGGCGCCGGGTTGACGGGCGTTGCGGTTGCAGGGCCAGGGGTCATGGCTTGCGCTCCCGGGCAAGCTTCGGATCAAGCGCATCGCGCAGCGCCTCGCCAAAGAAGGTGAAGCCGATCGTCGCGAGGATAAGCGGTGCGCCGCCGGCAATGACCGGGAGCGCGGTCGAGCGTATGACCGAGAACCCATCGCTCAGGATGTTGCCCCAGCTTGGCACCTGCGGCTTGACGCCAAGACCGAGGAACGAGAGCCCTGCCTCCAGCGTGATGACAGTGGAAATATCGAGGCAAGCGAGAATGAGCAGCGGACCGATGACATTCGGCAGGAGATGATTGAACAGAATGCGCGGCGTCGAGGCATTCATGGCCTGCTCCGCCTTGATGAAATCGCGCGACTTGAGGCTCAGCGTCTGCGTGCGCACGAGGCGCGCATAGCTCGGAACGGAATAGAGCACGATTACGAGGATGACGGTCGGGATGCCGGGCCCGAGAAGAACGACGATGGCAAGCCCGAGCATGATCATCGGCAGCGAACTCAGACTGTCGAAGACGAGGATCAACGCGGCGTCGAGCCAGCGTGGTCCATAGCCGGCGATGAGCCCGAGCGGCAACGCGGCGACAAGGGCGATGGAAAGCGCCGATATCGCAACCATCATAGCCGTTTGCGTGCCGACGATGACCCGTGAGAAGAGGTCGCGTCCCAATTGATCGGTGCCGAGAAGGTGGGCGAAGGACGGACCGGCGAGGCGTTCCTTGACGCTGATTGCAGTCGGATTGTAGGGCGCGATCCATTGGGCGAAGACCGCGACAACAAGGATCAGGACGACGAGGGTGATTCCGATGCCGCCAAGCGGCGTGTGGAAAATGTCCGAGACAACGCGGCCCGATCGGCGCAGCCAGCCGGGCTCTCTGGTTTGCGATTGGAGCGGGTTCGTATCTATGCCTATGACCGCCATGTCAGAGCGCGCTCCTGACGCGAGGGTCGATCCAGGCAGTAACGACGTCGGCAATGATCATGCAGGTGACGTAAAGGCCGGAGGTCACGAGTACGGTGCCCATGACCAGCGGATAATTGCGCGACATCACCGCGTCATAGGTCATCTTGCCGAGCCCAGGCCTCGAAAAGACGATTTCGGCAAATACGGAGCCTGTCAGCAGGCCGCCAAAGCCGATCGCGATCACCGAAAGCACGGCAATCAGCGCCTGCCGCAAGGCGTAGCGGAAAATGATCCGGCGTTCGGAAACGCCGAACGAACGCAGCGTGCGGGTATAGTTTTCGCCCATGGCTTCGATCATCGCAGCGCGCACCAGCCGCGCCACGTAGCCCACCCAGCCGAGGCCTATGGCGAAGGAGGGCAGGACGAGCGCCTTCAACTGGCTGACGATATCGCCGGGCGTGCCGGCGCCGATTGCCGGGAGCCAGTTGAGGCTGACGGCGAAGATCAGCAGCGAATAGAGCGCGACGACGAAGGAGGGAACGGCGACGAAACCGACGGAGAGGATGCCGATCAGCCAGTCCGGCCACTTGCCGTGATGGACGACGGCGAAGCAGCCGAGCAATATGCCGAGCGTTACTGCCCACAGGAAGCTCGCCACGGCAAGTGTCGCCGTATAGGGCAGGACCTCGAAGATCATGGTCAGCACCGGCCGCTTGCTCCAGACGTCCTCGCCGAGATTGCCTTCCGCGAGCCGGCCGAGGAAAAGTGCGAGCTGTTTCAGGATGGGCTGGTCGAGACCCATCATCTCGCGAAAAGCTTCGCGCATTTCCGGTGTCGAGCGAGGCCCGAGCGCGACCACGGTTGGATCGCCGGGAATAAGGTGCATCATCGAAAATAGAAGTATTGCCACGATCAGCAGGATGATGGCGGCAAGGCCAATGCGACGCATGATGAAGCTCGTCACCGGCGGACCCTCCGCCACGGCGCGGATCTGGAAACGTGCCCTACGGGATAGGAAGCTACAGGTGATCGCGGTCGATCCATTCGTCCCCCTCCCGTTCAAAAATCAGTTCGTTGCGCTCATAGGCTTCGAGCCGCCACTGCAGGCGGAAACGTTCGGCATCCGCCGTAAGCGTCACCGAGGAGCGTGTTTCCGTGTCGGCTTCGCTGCTTTTGAAACCAAGCACCCAGCCGGTATCGAGCCGTGCCGAGAGTGGGTCGCCGTCCACGATTTCCATCCTGTCGACAACACAGGCCGATGTGACAATGGCGCGGTCGGTCAATTGCTGGCTACCGAAGTCGCTTGTCAGCGTGATCGTTTCCCTGCGTGCGCCAACATCGATGGCAATGTCGCGGCGATGCGCTTCGCTGCTGAGTTCGATCATCTGCACCGGCGTCGCGATCTCGGCCGGCGCAAAGGTCGGATGCACATCGTTTGCCGGCGCATGACGCAAGGGCAAGCAGAGCGTCGAGATGCCGGTGTCGATGGTAAATGACGGCATCGTCGGCGATGGCCACAGGATAGGCCAGTGCTGGTTGGACAGCATGAGGCGAATGCGGCTGCCCGCGGCAAAGCGACGGCCGACATGATTGAGTTCGAGCCTCACCGTTAGCGGCTCGCCCGGAACAACCGCTTGCGGATGCTCATGTCCGTTGCGGTGCGCCAAGTTCAGAACGCCCCAGGTGACAAGGGTCGATGCTCCGTCGGGGGCGACATCGCAAAGCCGTGCCACGACAAAGCCTTGCGGCGCGTCGGAAGTCAGAACGAGTGAAACGCTTGGCGCGCCGAGGAGATCGATATCCTGCATCAACGGCGCGGTCTCGAACTGCAGTCCAATCCCGTCCTCGCGCCGCTGGTCGACGGCAAGATCCGGGACGATGCCGCCGTAGCCGCCATAGCGTCCGCAATCCCGACCGGCGGTCACCGGCGAGCGCAGGATCATGCTCGTCCCGACCTCGGCAACCTCCTCGAGGGCGCCGCGATTGAGATAGAGGCGGTTTTCCCTGATGTTTGGCGAGGGCCACGACGGCTCGGCAACGAAATCTCCGGGGTGTTCCTCGTAAAATGGCGCCGGCGCGTGCGGGTCGTTGATCCATGCCGTGTATTTCGGCTCGTCCATGATGCCGGTGTCGATGCCTTCGAGCCAATGGCGCCACCAGCGTATTGCTTCCTGCAGATAGTTGATGGCAGGGCCTGGTTCGCCGAGGAACGGATAGGCGTGCGTCCACGGACCCACCAGTCCCTTGCACGGCGCGGTGAGACCTTCAAGCAGCCGTGGCACCGCATTCGAATAGGTGTCGTCCCAGCCGCTGATTGCATAGACCGGGATGTCGATGGCGGAAAAATCCTCGCAGACCGAGCCGCGCTTCCAATAGGCGTCGCGGCGCTGATGCCGCATCCACTCGGACGACCAGCATGTGGTTGCGTCGAGTCGTCCCTGCCACATCTCGCGCCAGCGATCACCGACGATCTGCGGGTCCGGCGGCAATGCGCCCAGTCCGAGGATAAACGAGGACCACATGGCGTCCTCGGTCAAAAGACAGCCGCCGAAATAGTGCACATCGTCGGCAAAGCGGTCGTCGGAACAACAGAGCGCGATGATCGCTTTCAGCGCCGGGGGGCGGCGTGCAGCCACCTGCAGCGCGTTGAACCCGCCCCACGAAATGCCGGTCATGCCTACCGCGCCGGTTGACCAGGATTGATGTGCCAGCCAATCGATGATCGCACAGGCGTCGTCAAACTCCTGTTCGGTGTATTCGTCGGCAAGCAGCCCTTCCGAATCGCCGGACCCGCGAATATCGACCCTGCAGCAGGCAAAGCCGTGGCCGGCAAGATAGGGATGCATCTTGAGGTCGCGAAACACCGTGCCGTCGCGACGACGGTAGGGAATGAGTTCGAGGATTGCCGGAACCTTCTTCGTCTCGGCGTCCTCGGGCAGCCAGATCGTCGCTGCGAGCCGCGTTCCGTCCGGCATCGGTATGAAGACAGGGTCGATGCAGCGCACCTTGTGCGGGAATGTCTCGATAACGCGCGTCATTGCTTTGATGTCTCGCTGGATTCTGGGGTATCCGTTTCGGCAGGGGCCCCGATCTCCTTGCGCGGCACCCACTCGTAGACCGCCGGCGATGTCTGGGGATAGGTGACGAACTCGTCGCGCGTGCCGACGATTGGCTGGCGGAACTGCCGCCAGAGGGCGAAGGATGCGAAAGTGAGCGAGAGCCCAATCCCGTACCAGAAGAAGGAATGCGCGCCGAGATGTTCGACGCCGGTCGCGGCGATGGCCGGCCCGATGGTGCCGCCAAAGGCCCAGATCAGCAGAAGGTTCGACGAGAGCGTAACGAATTGCGACGACGAAGCGCGGTCATTGGCGTGCGCCACGCCGAGAGGGTAAAATATTTCCGAAATGCCGCCGAAAACCGAGAACAGGATGAGGAAGGCCCAAAGCGGCGTGTTGCTGTCGACGAGCAGGAACATACCGCAGACGCCGGCGAGGATGAGCGCGAGCCACAACATCATGCCGCGCCGGTCGAGCCGGTCGGAAAGGTAGCCGAGCGGGAACTGCAAAAAGAGAGCGCCAAGGGCGACGGCCGCCATCAGGATGACGATCCTGTCCTGGCTGAAGCCGAGCTCCAGGCCGTATAGCGGGCCGATGCTCGAGAAGGTCGATGATACGAGACCGGTCAGCAGGCAGGCGAGGGCTCCGAGCGGCGAGGTGCGAAAGGCGCCGAGGAGATCGATGCCCAACGGCGCATGGAGTTGCGGCTCCCCGACCCATATCGCCGTTACCGGGACCAGCGCCATGGCATAGAAGGCCGCGGTAATCATCAACATGGCATTGCCGGCAGGCGCGATATCCCGGGCAAGCAACTGCCCGAGACCGTAGAAGAGACCGAGCACCAGCACATAGAGGGTAAGCGCACGGCCGCGGCCCTCATTGGGCACCATCGCATTGAGCCAGCTTTCGATCACCACTGACTGGCCGGCATTGGCGAAGCCGACGACTGCCTGTATTGCCATCATCACGGCGAGTTCCGGCCCGGCTCCAAGCGCAAGCACAAGTACGGAGGATGAAGCGGAGAGCGCAGCATAGGCGCGGACCTCGCCGACCGAGCGAATGAGCCGCACCGAGCCTATGCAGCCGATGAGGAAGCCGGCACCCTCGGCCATGACCACGAGACCGACAGCGTCGGCGCCGTAACCGTTCTCGATCAGGCGCAACGGCAGCAACGTGTGGAACAACCCTGACCCCGCGGCATGCAGCGCCCCGCCGGCAAGCGGCGAAGCGATCGACCAGGGGGAAAGGGCGGGACGCTCGCTCATGGCCGCCTATTCCGCCGCTGCGCGAGATTTGAATTCGGGCTCGGCATCGACGATCGGCGTATCGCGCCGATATGGCGCGTATTGCCTGCCACCAAGCTCCTGGGCGCAAGTATGGCCGCTATGGACCGCATGGGCGATAGCGCCGGGCGCAAGGCCGTCGCCGATGCGGCGAATGCTTTTGATACCTGCCGCCGAAACGTCTTCGCTGCGCGCGGTCAGGGCCTCGAAGAGTTCGTTGCGCGGCATGCGCAGGCCGACGACAAGGACCGACCGGCATTTGATGCGGAACGTTTCGCCGGTGAAGAGGTGGGTAAGCGTTGCCATCGCACCGTCGAAGGCGGTGAGCATGTGCAGCGTCGTGACCCGGACGTTGCGCCGCGCCAGCGCCCGATGCACCAATGGCAATTCGTTGGTCATTATCGTCCATGCCGATGCCTGCCCGGCGGGCGTCACATAGGTGACCTCATTGCCCTGCTGGGCAAGGTACTCGGTGAGAACACCGCCCATGTAGTAATTGTCGAAATCAAAGACCAGCGTCGGCCCTTCCGGCAGGCGCCCCGCCGCGATGTCATCGGGTGTATAGACGCGCGGATGATCGAGCTCACCGACGGGTATTTCCATGGATGAGTAGAGCATGCGGGTCCAGCGCGCGCCGGTTGCCAGAACGACGTGATCAGGCGCGAGATCGATGATTTCGTCGACGCCAATATCGCTCTCGAGATACATCGACACGTTGGTCATTTCGTTGAGACGGCCGAGCCGGTATTCTGCGACGCGGTTCCAGGTGGAGAGGCCCGGAAGCCGTGTTTCGAATGTGAGCCGGCCACCGAAGCTGGTGCCCTTGTCGGCGAGCGTCACCTCGTGGCCGCGACGGCCGAGGGTGAGCGCACATTCAAGGCCGGCAGGCCCCCCGCCGACGATCAATACCTTTCCCGGCTTCTTGGCTGCGTCCACCCGTTCGGGATGCCAGCCGCGCCGCCACTCCTCGCCCGCTGTCGGGTTCTGGGTACAGCGCACCGGTACGCCGTCATGCCAGCTCGAAATGCAGATATTGCAGCCGATGCATTCGCGGATCTCGTCGTGGCGGCCTTCCTTGATCTTCACCGGCAGGAAGGGATCGGCGATCGATGGCCGTGCCCCGCCGATGAGGTCGAGGACGCCGCGCCGAATCTGCGAGACCATCGTATCGGGCGACGTAAAGCGTCCTACCCCGACGACAGGCTTCTTGGTCAGCGACTTGACGAAATCGATCACCGGTTCGTGGCTGCCTTCGCCCGTGAAACGCGATGCGGAGCAGTCAGTCGGGCTCGAATCCATCTTGACGTCGAAGAGGTCGGCGTAGTCGGCGAGGAGTTCGATCACCTCGTGCGCCTCGGAGGGCTGGTGTCTACCCGGACGACCCCGCAGTTCTTCAAGGCTGATGCGCAAAGCAACGCCGCAATCCTTGCCGACGGCATCGCGCGTCACATCCAGAAGCTCGCGGACGAAGCGCACACGGTTTTCCAGCGAACCGCCATATTCGTCGGTGCGATGATTATATTCGGGCAGCAGGAATTCATAACCGAGATAGCCCATGCCGGCATAGACATAGACGATGTCGAAGCCCGCGGTGCGCGACTTCCGCGCGCCTTCGGCCTGCCAACGCAGGACATCGCGAATGTCCGACTTATCCATCGTCTTCGGCCGCGCATTGCCCATGAAACCCACATGCGTCGCCATCCACGGAATGCCGGAGGGCGATAGGGGCGGAATGCGGCTGGTGCGGTTCATCACCGAGGCACCGCCATGCCAGAGTTCGACACCGGCGAGAGAGCCGTGGCGGTGGACAGCCTCCGTCATCATCGCATGGGCGCGGATATCATTCGTGTCCCACATGGTAGCGAAGGGAAGCGGAGAATCGTCGGAACTCGGATCGGTGGAGCAGGCGCCGGTGCATATGACACCCCAGCCGCCCTCGGCCTTGGTTTCACGAAATGCAGCACGAACGCGGGGCAGCGCATTGGTCATGCCACTGGCATGCGGCACCTGGTAGAAACGGTTGGGCGCGGTGACCGGCCCGATCTTCACCGGCTCAAATAGGACGTCGTATCGGGGATCCCGCTTCATGCCAAACCTCGTTCCCATTGTCCGCATCCGGGGCGGATCGTTGGAAAAAGGATATGCAGGAATTGCGTGTTCCGCAAGAGAAATTATATGATCGTATAATTTCTCTATTAGTATTGGAATTAGTTATGTTATTTTGATAATAAGCGTGAACTAAGTGAGTCGGTTGGCTAAGATTTTCGCCTCTTCGCCCCTAGTTCATCGATGTGATTAAGCAACGGGAAAATGATCTTGGCCAAGTCCAAATCAGGTGTCAGAACGCGGGCCGGGTTCCGCCGTGAAGCTCCGGAGGATCGCCGCCGGCAATTGGCCGAGGCGGCTCTGCGCTGCATCGTCCGGCATGGAAACGCCGGGGTATCGGCGAGGCAGATCGCCATGGAGGCGGGCGTCACGCAAGGGCTGATCACGCATCATTTCGGCGAGATAAACGAGTTGGTGGCCCATGCCTTCGACATCATGTCCGATGGCATGCTCGATACGGTCATGACGGCCGTTGACAGCGCTTTGCCCGAGCCCAAGGCAAGGCTGGAGGCCTTTGTCGAGAACTCATTCTCGCCGGCGCTGTTCGATCGCGACGTGCTCGGCGTGTGGGTCGTTTTCTGGGGCCTGATCCTGCACTCGCCGCGCATGAGCGCCTCGCAGAAGGGCGAATATACCGCCTATGTCGTCACCGTGGAGAAACTGATTACGGACTATGCCGAGGCGGAGGGCTGCGCGATAGCCAGTCCGCGTCTTGCCGCGATCGGCTTCACGGCGCTGATGGACGGCCTCTGGCTCGCTTGGTGCTTGAATCCCGAAGCATTCCAGCCCGAGGAAGGCATCAGGATCGGCAAGAACTGGATCGAGGGATTGCGGCTCGGCGCCTTCGCCTGACCGTCTCTAGGCCGATTTCACACCTCCATGCTATGGTCTGCCTTGGGAGAACGAGGAGGATAAATCGTGGCACAGCCGAGCGAACATGCACCCAACTTCAGTCTGGACGGCAAGGTAACGCTGGTCACCGGCGCATCGCGCGGCATAGGCAGAGCCTGCGCACTTGCCTGTGCTGCCGCTGGCTCCGACATAGTCCTCGGCTTGCGCGACATTTCGGGTTCATTCGATCTGATCGCTGAAATCGAAGCCATGGGACGCAAGGTCCTGCCGGTACGACTCGATATTTCGCAGCGCGCGGACATAGAAAGCGCTGTCGAGGCCGCTCTGAACCAATTCGGGCGCATCGATGTGCTCGTCAACAATGTCGGCGTTGCGCCGGGCGATCTTGCCGAACGCGTCTCGGAAGCGGCGGTCGACGAGATTCTGCAGGTCAATATCAAGGGCACGTTCTTGATGACCCAGACTGTTGCCCGGCACATGATCGACCGCAAGGCAGGCCGCATCATCAGCATCAGTTCGCAGGCGGGAACCGTTACGCTGCGCGGCGAGGCGATCTATTGCATGAGCAAGGCCGCGATCAACCATCTGAGCCGGTGCCTTGCCGCTGAATGGGCGCCCTATGGGATAACCGTCAACACGGTCGCACCCACCTTCATCTGGACAGACGGGACCAGGCCCGCGCTTGCCGACAAGGATTTCCATGACCAGACGCTCGCCCACATCCCACTCGGACGGATCGGCGAAACCCGCGATGTGGTGGGCGCGGTCGTTTTCCTGGCATCACCGGCCGCATCATTGATCACAGGGTTGAACCTGCTCGTCGACGGCGGCTGGTCAATCGCCTGAAACTACCTCACGTTTCAGGCTCTCCGCCCAGCCCGCCACTGTGGCGGCCAAGGTCGTCAGGTGATCGGCGGCCGAAAAGCCGGATATGTTCTTGCGCGGCTTGAGATCGTGGTCGCCATCTTCAAGCCAGAGGATTTCGATCTTGTCGGAAAGGTCATAACCCGCAACCTCCTCCCTTGTACCAAATTCGTCGCGCGTTCCCTGGCAGATCAAAGTCGGCGTCATCAATCCTGCAAGATGCTTCGTACGCAATTGGTGCGGTTTGGCCGGCGGGTGGAATGGATAGCCGAGGCAGAGCAATCCGCTGATCGCGCCAGCAGCATGGAGTTCATCGGCGATCATGCTGGCAACCCTGCCGCCCATCGATTTACCGCCGATAATCAGGCGCTGCGGTTTGCCGAGCGCGGCGATGGCATCGACATACTCGGGTTTGAGCGTCTCGGCACGCGGTGGCGGCTTGCGTCCTGCCGAGGTGCGTCGGGCCGCCATATAGGCAAACTCGAACCGCGCCACCCGAAAGCCCGCTTCGGCGAGAGCATTGGCCGTTGCGGTCATCGAGGCTGAGTCCATCGGCGCGCCGGCCCCATGTGCAAGCAGAATGGTGACAGGCGCATCGTCACTGCCGTCGAAGAGGAACCTGTCCTGCATTTCAGTCTGCCTATTTGGTGGTGACGAGAAGGATGAAGGCGACGAATACAACGAGATGAACGAGACCCGTCAACACGTTGGTTCGTCCCGTCCCGAAACTGTGGATGCTGATGCCGAGAATAAGGGCAAGCAACACCGCGTCGCCCCCGGGCAAGCCCAGCGTCAGTTCGCGGCCGGTAATGACGCTGGCAATGCCGATGGACGGGATTGTCAGGCCGATCGTCGCGAGCGCCGATCCGAGCGCAATGTTGAGACTGCGCTGCAATTCGTTGTTCATGGCGGCGCGGATTGCCGACAGGGCCTCGGGCAAGAGGACAAGCGTTGCAATGAGCGCGCCGACTATGGCGTCCGCTTGTTGGACTCCGATCGCATCGAGACCGTTCTCGACGCCGATTGCCACCCGTTCGGCGAGGAGGACAATTCCGAAAAGCCCGATCATCAAAAGGACGGCGTTGATCCACGAACCTTCGCCGGGATGTGCGTGCCCGGCATGTGTGCCTTCGGCGTCACCGATGTCATCGACGAAATCATCGCGGTGCCGAACCGTCTGCGCGAAGACGAAGCTTCCGTAGAGCAAGGCAGAGCAAATGCTCACGAAGGTGAGCTGCAAACGCGAAAATGTGCCTGGCGCGTCATGCAGGGTGAAATTCGGCAGGATCAGCGTCAGGACGGCAAGCGCCGTAAGCACGGAAAGAATCGCGCTCGTGCCTTGCCGTTTCATCTCCTGCTGGCGGTGCTGCATACTGCCAAGCGTAAGGCAAAGACCCACGACGCCGGCACAAACGATCATGACCGTCGAGAACACCGATTCCCGCGCCAGTGTCGGGTTATTTTCCCCATGCAGCATCATGGCGAGGATGATCGAAACTTCCACAGTGGTAACGGCAAAGGTGAGGAGCAATGTGCCGTAAGGTTGGCCGAGGCGTAGCGCCAGGCCTTCCGCATGCTGCAGGACGACAAACACGGTGGCGAGGAGCAAGGCGATTGCAAGCGCGGAAACGACAATGCCGATGCCGTGACGCCCGGCGCCGACCGGCACCTTCGCCACTTGAATGCCGACCGCAAGGGCAAGGCAGGCAATAGGAATAAGATAGCGATGGATTGAAATGGGTCGTGGGGCCATGAACGATCCGGGTCAAGCGAGTGCACGCTATTCCTACCACTCCTCCCGGAACAGGCCTAGCCCGACCTGCATCCAGAGATTGCATTTCGTATTTTGCCAAGCCGTGCGAAGATCGAGTTGCGTATTAGGGGAATCGCGCGGGGGAAACATGAAGCGCTTGCTCATCGGGGTTGCAGTCGTGGTCGCGGTTTACCTCCTGCTGGCCTATGTGATTCTGCCAGCCGCCTGGACCCACTACGAGCGCCAGCCCGGTCTTGCACGGCGCCCCATGGTGACGATGACGGCGGGCGGCATGCCTGGCGATCCCTTGAATGTTGGATTGATCGGCAGCCGCGAGGATGTCGTGCGCGTCATGCACGCTGCCGGATGGTATCCTGCCGATCCGGTCACCCTGCGCTCGAGCATCGATATCATCGGCAGCGTCGTCTTCGACCGGGCATACAAGAGCGCGCCCGTAAGCCCGCTGTTCTACGATGGGCGCCATGAGGACCTTGCCTACGAAAAACCCGTAGGTGACAGCGCTCGCCATCGCCACCATGTCCGCCTGTGGAAAGTGCTGCAATCAGGCGAGGAAGGACGCCCGGTGTGGCTGGGTTCTGCGACGTATGATGCGCATGTTGGCGTCAGCGAATATACCGGCCAGGTGACGCATGACATTTCACCCGATGTCGACCGGGAGCGGGACTTTTTCGCGGGCAGTCTCAGTGAGGCGGGGATGGTCAACGCCATCTACGAGGTTTCCGGGGTCGGCCCGACGCTGAATGGGCGCAATGGCGAAGGAAGCCGATATTTCACAGACGGTGAAATTCACATGCTGGATCTGGTCAAGGACGGGCAGAAGCGCAGCGCGCCGCCGCAGGTGCTGCCGCCTCCGCCTTTTATCGAGGCGAAGGACCAGGCCTGGCACGGCGTCAAGAACATGCTCGGCTTTTGATGCGTGATGTTGCGCTTCTCGAATCAAATTACCGCAGCTTATCAACGCGATGCCTTCAAATTGACCCAAAGGAGGAGGTACCATCAAGCTTCTGAAATTTGCGCATCCAGACATGCTGTTGACATCATCCGTTCCAATTGTCCCAATTGGAACCGTTCTGCGTGGAAACCGTTGCCCCAACCGTAGCCGACGATCAAATACCCAAGGTCCGCAGGCCGAATCTTAAGGAGAAAATCATGAAAAAGACCTTTGCAATGGTGCTTACTGGAGCTTTGCTGGCAGGCGTTGGAGCGAGCTCCGCCAATGCCGCTGATATGGCGCGCTACCAGAGCCCGGATGCGCGCGGCGGCGTCAGGATCGGCTATCTCGACTGCACGATCGGCGGCGGTGTCGGCTATCTTTTAGGGTCGGCGAAAGAGATCGACTGCATTTTCCGTTCCAGCCTGACGGGTGATCGTTCGGAGCGCTACTCCGGTGCGATCAGGAAGCTCGGCGTCGATGTCGGGTTCACGACACAAAGCCGCCTGCTGTGGGCGGTGTTCGCACCAACGGCCGGCTATCACCGCGGTTCGCTGGCCGGCGTCTACAGCGGCGCGACAGCGGAGGCCACGATCGGTGCGGGTATCGGGACCAATGTGCTCTTTGGCGGCACGGCAGGTTCAATTCACCTGCAGGCAATCAGCGTGACCGGGCAGATTGGGTTGAACTTGGCCGCAACCGGAACGTCGATGACGCTCGCTTCGGCGAACTGAACCTTCAGTTGCCCCTTCCGCTCACCGGAAGGGGCATTTCCATCAATGTTGAATTGGGCGGGGGCTCACGTGAACAGGAACGTCCAGCGCGCGCTCGTTGTCGCCTGCCTTATTGTGCTTCCAGCAACGGCCAACGCTGACTGGCAGGCGGTCGAACAGGTCGAAACCTATGCAATCAGGGGCAAGTCGGGCGCCGAACTCTACGCCTCTATTGGAGAGCGCGGTCCGCAACTTGGGGGTGGCAAGGTCCGCACCATCGCCCATACCAACTTCAAATTGACATGGCGGCGAAACTATCAAAATCAAGGCACCGCCTGCACACTGGTGTCGGCGCAGCCGAAGCTGATCATCAACTATACGCTTCCGAAGCCTGCCGAACCTCTGCCGCCATCGGTTCGAGCCGGTTGGGAAACCTTTATAAGCGGCATCGAGACCCATGAAAGGGTCCATGGCGATACGATCAAGGAGATGGTCAAGGCAATCGAGGCTTCTACGGTCGGACTGTCCGTGCCCGGTGATCCCAAATGCCAGAAGATCAGGTCCGAGATGACCAGTCGTCTCTCCGCATTGTCTCTGGCGCAGCGGCAGAAGAGCCGGGATTTCGACAAGGACGAAATGAGCGAGGGCGGCAATGTTCACCGTCTCATCCTGCAACTTGTAAACGGGTCCTGAGACGCGAGGCGCGTCATTCCACCCTGCCCAAAGGGATGCCCTGACGGCACTTTACCGGCGTGATATTCTGAGCCTGATCAAGTTTTGATCGGGGGACACACGAATGAAAGCCTTTGCCTTGACGCTTGCAGCGCTCGCGCTCGTCGGCTGCATGGGAAACAAGATCGAACCGCCCTATATCACGCCGCAATCATCGATCTATGGGGCACCGCAGGCAACGCTGGCGGGACGTTGCTTGCCGGCAGTCAACGGCCATGGGAAGGCTGCTGCCTGCATCAAAAAGTACCCGTGACAAGGTACGCGGGGGCGCGCTTCGGGTGTAGCCTACCGTAAGTTACCTGTCTGGCCTTCCTTATTGCAGTAACCTTTCCGTGCGCGTGACCCATCATAGCCAAAGCCTCTGCCCGGCAGCGTGGGCCCGCCGCCAACGGAGGTTACGGTCATGGGTTCAAGTAGGCTCAAATACTTTGCCGCGGCAGTGGCATTGACTGGTACGTTTCTATCGCCGGTCGCAAATACGGCGCACGCTCAAAACAGCAAGCCCAATATTGTCGTCATCATGGGCGACGATGTCGGCTGGTTCAATATCGGCGCCTATCACCGGGGCATCATGTCCGGAAAAACGCCCAACCTCGACAAGTTGGCGTCCGAGGGCATGATGTTCACCGACTACTACGCCGAAGCGAGTTGCACGGCCGGCCGGGCAAGTTTCATTACCGGTGAAATACCGTTGCGTACCGGGCTGACGACGGTTGGCCAGGCCGGGGCAGATGTCGGGATGCCCGACAAGGCCGCGACCATTGCTGCCGCCCTCAAGACGGAAGGTTATGCAACGGGTCAATTCGGGAAGAACCATCTCGGCGATCTGAACAAGTTCCTGCCGACGCTGCATGGCTTCGATGAGTTCTTCGGCTATCTTTATCACCTTGATGCCATGTCTGATCCCTACTGGTATTCCTTTCCCGACGATCAGTCATACCGCGATAAGGTCGGGCCCCGTAATCTCGTACACAGCTTTGCGACGGACACCGATGACGCGACCGAACAGCCGCGTTGGGGCAAGGTCGGCAAGCAGCGCATCGTCGACGAGGGTCCACTGGCGCCTTACCCGGACATGTCCAATGTACCGAACATGCACGACATAACGCCTAAGGCGAAGTACGACATGGGAACGTTTGACGAAGTGCTGGTCAAGGCTTCCTGCGACTTCATGGACAAGGCCAAGACGGAAAACAAACCGTTCTTTGTTTGGCACAACACGACGCGCATGCATGTCTGGACGTTTCTTTCGCCAAAATACCAGGCGCTCATGAACAGCACGTCCAACTATGGGCTCGAAGAAGCCGGGATGGCGCAGCTGGATGACAGCGTCGGCGCCATCCTGAAATGCATCCAGGATTCGGGCGAGGCAGACAATACCATCGTCCTCTTTACGACTGACAATGGTGCTGAAGTATTTACCTGGCCTGATGGGGGCATGACGCCTTTCAAAGGCACGAAAGGCACCGTGATGGAAGGCGGCTTCCGGGCGCCGGCCATTATCCGTTGGCCGGGGAAGGTCAAGCCCGGGACGGTCGAAAACGGCATCTATTCCGCGCTTGATTGGTTCCCGACGCTGGTGGCGGCAGCGGGAAACTCCGATATCACCGACCAGTTGCTCAAGGGTGTGAAACTGGGTGAAACTACCTTTAAGAACCATCTCGACGGCTACAATCAGATGGACCTCTTGCTGGGCAAAGGCCCGTCCGCACGCCACGAATTCTTCTATTTCGGCGGACCCCAGCTCGGTGCAGTACGCATCGATGATTTCAAGTTCCAGTTCTTCCAGCAGCCACAAGGTTGGCCCGGTGCAAAGGTTACGACCGACATGCCGACCATGGTCAATATCCGCCAGGACCCGTTCGAGCGGACACCGTCGATTGGCGAGCAAAGCCTCAACGACCTCGGCGGCGGTTATATGAACGACTTCTTCGCCCGCGAGTTCTGGAGGTTCGTCAGTGTCCAGCAGGAGGTCGGAAAACTCGCGCTGACGGCGGTCGACTACCCGCCAATGCAGGACCCGGCGTCATTCAACCTCGATGCTGTCAAGCGGCAGATCGATGCCGCAATCAAGAACAAGCCAGGCAACTAGGTCGGTCTGGATTGTGTGCGGCGGGCGGCTCAAAAGGCCGCCCCTTGCCTGTGCACGCAGTAGCCTATTCGTCGTTGGAAGGTCGTCCTCGCATTCGCCGCCGGACGATGAAAAAGGCCCAAACGAGCACGATCAAGAACATTGCGCCGAATGCGTAGCTCAGAATATTTGTCGAGAAGACATTGGCTGAAATAAGTCATCATTGTTTTTGCAATCTTGAAAAAAGCGCGCCATTTCAGAATTTTTCACAATTATGCTTTTGAATTCGGCGCATGTCATATTTCAAACTGAGCAATCAGACTTTTGTTCCGTTCCGCCTTGCAAGTAAAATTGAAATTCACGCCTACAATATTTGGTTTATTATTGAATATTTTGGCCACAAACCGCAATTAAAGCGCAATTGACGCTCAGTCTGCTGCTCTCGTCTTTTGGCCACAATCTGGCTCTTCGCGCAAATCCTCGACCCGCCATGGGTCTCCAAATCGCCGGGTGCTGCTTGTGATGGAGGAATTGGCATGAACCCGGGTACCAAACGTTTGATTGCTCATTTCTTGGAACCCTTCGCCTTGCGCGGATTGGACGGGGTTCAGCCCCCCGGCGAATACGATGTCGATGTAGACGAGGAAATGATCGAGGGCCTGTCCCGGCTCGCTTATCACCGCGTGGCGACCTTTATCCACGTTCCGGCAAGGGGCTCGAAAGCGCATCGAACGCAGCTTGTTGCAATCGACTATGACGAACTCGAAATGGCACTGAAAAAAGAACAGGAAACAAACAAATGAATATCCACCGACGCTACAAGTTGCCGGTAACACCACCACATCGGTTTGCAATCGGCCAGCAAGTCCGCCTGCGCAGCGGCGGCGGCGCAGCGATGAAGAGCACTGCCACCTTCGAGATTCTGGCGAGGCTTCCGCCCCTGGGTGGCTCGTTCCAGTATCGTATCCGTGACGCAGCAGAGAAACACGAACGGATGGCCACTGAAGATAATCTTGAAGCCATCAATATCTGGAGCAGCGGCGACCGCGACAGTCTGCGGGCACTTGCAGACGTACATTCGTGACAGTTGGCCAACAGCAGGAATTTAAGTAGCCGATGCGCGGACACTGCTGCGCGGTTTATCCAACCCGGAGATCATGGCGAAAGGACTAGAATTTTGGCGAGGAATACCGTGCGGACAGCCCGCCACGCTTTCATCGAAAACCTCAAGCTTGTCATTGCCGAGTACCAGGCAACAAGAGAGCGCCTTATTGCCGGAACCGATCAGGTGTTCAGTACCGGAAAGTACGGAGGCGAAGACATTTCGGTCGAAACGGCGGCGCACTACAAGCAACTCATCTCCCACTATAAGGCGGTCGTGCTGCGCTTCGAGAATGAGCAGACACGCAAGGACCAGCCGAAACTCTGAGTTGGTATGCCTATGCGCGCGGTCACTTGAAACCCGAAGACAGCAATGTGATCGAAGCATGATTGACTTAACGGTGATTTGAGCGCGTTAGTCAGTGGTCGTCAGGCATAGAATGGCCGCTGACGCTTGAGAGTATCTGCTCCCGCCTTTTAACCGCGAGGAGACAGACATGTTCCCTATCGATCATTCCATAACCAGCCCCCATCTCCTGCTCGCCGCCGACTGGCTTGTGCTGCAGGCTGCCCATGAAAGCGCATCGAACAACCTGGGTCGATCGCCGAACGGTCACCGCTACTCTGACCGCTTGGCCAGGCAGGTTTTACGCCTGTTTGAATTGGGGCATCGCGACATAGCCATCATCGCGGCAGTCGCCGCACAGACGGAACGGGCCCAGGCCCAGCATTCGTACAGCCTGAACAAGATTCTGACGCTCGTTCCCGCGAATGAGCAGGCGCGGCAATACCGGTTGTCCGGCTGCGGGCAGAGCCTTGACGGTTACCATTGACTGTTCCGGTTTTTTACTGGTCGCCGGCGTCAGGCATCCACTTCTAAGAAGTGGCTAAGCCCGGGCGACCACCGTTTTAGAGGCGCATCATGGCCCAAAAAATTGACGGGAAACTCCAGTGCGAGGAATGCCGGACAATTTATCTGAGCATCCCTCGAATAGACAACGATGACGGCCCGGTCTTTTGTAGCGAGTGCGGAGCATATATGGGCCGTTGGCGGGATGTCCGATCGGAATTTTCGGCGCAAGGCGGCCAAAACGGCGTGTTCGAATTGTCGAATGGTCAAATCATCCGCATCGAGTTCTATGGCAAGACACCGCGACGCGGACCATAGTCGCCGAGGCTGCAAACGGGATGTTCGGAAAGTAATGGGAGAGTGGCGTTCCTAGGTCTCAGTGAAACTGGCGGAGAGAGCGTCCGCTGTACCCATCCTTCACCAGCATCTTCCAACTTTCGCGATCTTATTAAAAATCCTTTGTTTCATTGGAGTTAGTTTCCTCTAGTGTCTTCCGGCTTTCGCCAGAATATGCTATCAATCGGCGATAAAGGTGCAGGAAAAGGTGCAGGAGGATGGCGAGACAACTTCACAAGCTTACTGATGTGGAGGTCAAAACGGCGGGTTCCGGGCGGTTAGGCGACGGCGGAGGGCTCTGGCTCGAGGTCGCGTCGACCGGCTCGCGTGCGTGGTTGTTTCTGTTCAAGCTGAATGGACGCCGCAGCGCCATGGGCCTGGGCGGCTATCCCAATGTTTCGCTGGCACAAGCCCGAAGGCTTGCCAATAGTGCGCGCGATGTCCTGTCCCGGGGTGGCAATCCGCTCACAGAGAGCCGCAGGGAGGCTGTGCCAACTTTCGCCGAGTGTGTCGACCGGTTCCTGGATGATCAGCGAATGGCCTTATGGCGCAATGAGAAACATAGAAGGCAATGGTCGATGACGTTGTCTGACAGCTATTGCAAGCATCTCAGGCCGATGCAGGTTTCTGAGATCGCTGTCGCCGACATCTTGAAGGTGTTGAAACCGATCTGGTTGGCAAAACCTGAAACCGCCTCCCGTCTGCGCGGCCGGATCGAAAGGCTGTTAGCTTTCGCTGAGGCACAAGGCTGGCGGTCCGAGGGCAAGAACCCGGCAGTGTGGCGTGGTGGCCTTGACGCGATCCTGCCCAAGCCAGGTAAGCTGATACGCGGGCATCATGCTGCGATGCCCTATCGAGACGTCCCCGCCTTCGTCTCGCGGCTGCGCGGCGCTGAGGCGATGGCGGCAAGAGCACTGGAGTTCCTTGTGCTGACTGCAGGCCGCTCTGGCGAGGTGCTCAACGCGAAATGGGACGAAGTTGATCTCAAGCACGCTATTTGGACCGTTCCTGCCTCCCGCATGAAGGCGGGAAGGAAACATGAAGTGCCCCTGTCGCCACGTGCAGTTGCCATCCTCAATGGGTTGTCCGAAACTCGCCGCAATGATTTTGTGTTTCCCGGCGAGCGCAAAGATCGTCCGTTAAGTGCGTCAACGCTGGAAATGTTGTTGCGTCGCATGAAAATTAAGCCATTCACGCCGCACGGTTTTCGATCATCATTTCGGGATTGGACAGGCGACGAAACATCGTTTCCTCGGGAACTGGCCGAGGCGGCATTGGCTCATGCTGTCGGAGACGCGACGGAGCGGGCATACCGACGTTCGTCGGCCTTGGAGAAACGCAAAAAATTGATGATCGCATGGGCCAGTTACATCGATGGCCCCGCCAAGGATCAGGTGATCGAGCTTCGGCCTCGCTAGCAAGTGGCTGGACAGCAGAAAGCCCGAGTGAGAGACTGGCAGTGCAGGGATAGGACGGCCATCCGACAACCCCGGCATGCACCGCCGGGGTCCCTGCGATATCCTACGGTGCGGCGCAAGGTGCAGCGCATTGACCGAAGACGTTCCTGACCAACTCCAGCCGCTCCAGAACAAGGAGCTGGCGCTCGCCTACATCGAAGCTCTCGCGACAACCGGCGGCGCTGACGCCGTCTGCGCGCTCTTTGTCGAGAGGCTGCGTGCTTCCGGCGACGCACTCCACGGCGTGCTCGCCGACATGCTGGATGTTCCCGTTAACCAGACGGGAATTTGTTTCAAATTAAATCTCGGCCGGAAGGATTACCCCAACCCGGCACGCGACATCGAGATCGACGCGCACGTCGAGGCGCTTGACGCCGCCAGCTATGCCCAACCCGCCAATACCGACGCATCTGCCGATGAGAACCGAGCGATGCTGCGGCACATTGGGGGGCGGATTGCCAGTGAGGCAAATCCCAAACTGCAAAAGGCAATGGAACAGGAGTTCCGCGAACACTTCCGCTATTTTCATATGTCCCCCATCGCCAAAGCCCGAATGCTGCTGCTCGGCTTTGTCGAGACCGATGCACAAGGCATGCCGCTCCCCCCTCTTTTTCCTAAGGCGGGGAGCCTGCTGCATTGGGAATGCAGCTGGTCGCTTGTCGAGGTTTTGGAACGGCGAAATCCCCCGCCGGGCATCGTTAGGCTCGTCGCCCCCCAGATCGTTCCCGACGATGACCAAGGGCTGGCAGGCGTTCGACGCGTCGTGTTCAAATATCGCAGCCGGGGAAACCGGGGGAATGATTTCCGCAGCGATGCTGTTGCGGCATCGGTAAGGGCTGCGGTTGCCGAGGGCGCTATGGTCAAAAATGCAGAACGCGATATGGCCAACCAATTGGCCCGTTCCACCCGCCAAGTGAGGCGCCTGCGGCGGAAATCCACTGGATCAAAGTAGGGTCGATTGAAAGGAAGGACGCCAATTCGAACAATTGATGTCCCTTGATTTTATTAGACTTTCCCAACCTATGTGGGCAACCTCTGGTCATCGTAGTCATTTTCAGAGGAGTGATCTCCCATGGTTGCCATCGAGCGAGAATTACGGCGGGAACCCGCACCCGCCATAGAAGATCGTGCCGCGCTCTCAACGCGGGAGGCATGCGTTTACCTGAACATCGGATTGACCACGCTTTACCGTGAGCTTCAATCCGGCCGTCTACCATTCCGGAAAATCGGCAGGAAGACGGTCATTCGCAAGATGGACGCCGAGCAGTGGTTGGCCGAATTGCCAGCCGATCTCGGTCCGCCTGTTTCTAACCTTAGCCAGCCAACCAAACTCAAGCAGCAGTTTGCGCCGAGCCATCCGATCGGCAGCAGATGGTAAAATCAAACCCGCCGGGCGGATGTCGCCGCACGACGGGTCGGGAAATTGCAAGTCACTCTAAAGTGGTTGACTTATAGCACATTCTCGACCTCCCGCGCAAAGCCTCCGGACGGCCCCTCGTTGAGGGAGGTTACTAATGCCAAACGAAGCATTTCCGGCCCGAAAAGTTCCCGTGGCCGATCCACACGCCGAGTTCCGGGTCAACAGTGCGGCGCTTTGGCTGCGCCGCAATGGCAACCTAAAAACTATGGAAGCGCTCAATGCCTGTCGCCGTCGTTATGGTTTGAGCGCCAGCCAATTTTTCGAAGCTGCCGAGCTGGCGCGTGAAATGCGCAACTTGTGGCCGCCGCTATGAACCGTAGAAGCGTCTTAAAGTGGCGCGAGGCAGCGGGTGTGCCGGGTTGGCACGAACGCTGTGTAGTCGGTAGCGGCGGAGCCCTGCTACCGGTGCTCGCCAATGCAGTCACCGCTTTGCGCGAGGCCGACGAACTCGCCGGGATACTCGCCTACGACGAGATGATGCAGCTTCCCATGCTAAAGGCGCTGCCCGGGGAGGACGCGTTTCTGATGCGCCCGGTCACCGATAGGGACGTCGGCATCATCCAAATTTATCTGCAGCGTAATGGTCTTGGTAAGTTGGGGAAGGACCCAACCTTTCAGGCTGTCGACATAGTGGCAAGAGACAACGCCTACCATCCGGTGCGTAACTATCTTGGAAGCCTCGAATGGGACGGCGAGCAGAGGCTGTCGTCTATGCTCGTCGATTATTTTGGCGTTGCAGAACGCAATGATTATACCGAGCAAATTGGTGAAATGTTTTTGACCTCAATGGTAGCGCGGGTCATGCGGCCTGGTTGCAAATGCGATCACATGATGGTGTTGGAAGGCACACAGGGATCGAAAAAGTCGCAAGCTTGCGCCGTATTGGCCGGTGAGTGGTACAGCGACAATTTACCGGACATCTCGCAGAGCAAGGATGTGTCGCAGCATTTGAACGGTAAATGGTTGATTGAGATCAGTGAGCTTTCTGCCATGTCGAAGGCCGAGACGAGCACGCTCAAAGCCTTCCTGACAAGGCAGGACGAGCGCTATCGGCCCAGCTATGGACGCGTGGAGGTCATCCAGCCGCGCCAGTGTTGTTTCATAGGCACGACCAATCAGAGCCTTTACCTTAAGGACGCGAGCGGCGGCAGGCGGTTCTGGCCGGTAAAGACCGGCAGTATCGATGTTATCGCCTTACGCACTGACCGCGACCAGCTGTTTGCCGAGGCGGTTCGACTTTACGAAGCGGGCAGTGCGTGGTGGCCGGATCAGAAGTTCGAGCATGAACATGTCAAGCCCCAACAGGAGGCGCGCTTTGAGGCCGACGCTTGGCACGAGCCTGTGGCCGACTACCTCACGACACACTTAACGACGACGATTTTCGATGTCGCGCGCAACGCGCTCTACATCGAGACGCAGCGTATCGGAACCGCCGATCAGCGCCGCATTGCCAGCATATTGGAGCAATTGGGCTGGATGCGAGGGAAAATGAACTGGAAGGGCCGGATTGAGTGGCACAGGGAAGAGCAATGACCACAGAGCATAACCACAGAGGACAGAACAGAACACTATCCTGAGGAAGGCAGTAGAGCATCGTCTATGGGGGTGTATAGAAAAATCCTCTGTGTCCGCTGTGCTCTATGGTAGTTCGCGGCGGCCGACAAACATGCGGTCCCTAGGTAACAGGCTAGACCTCCTTCTCCCGATGTAAGATTGCAGCGCTATCCAGGACGCCCTCAGGGGCATTGCCGGAAGGCCGGGGGTATGGGGCAAGAGGGGCCCACACGATACTCATACGGCGCGTTCACGAGTTGGGGACAAGGTGTTGATCTACATGCGGAAGATCGCGATGTTGTCTAGATGCTCGGCTACCCGCATCGCCGCAGTAGCTCGTAGTAATAGAACAGTTGTGTAGAGACAAGGTGGCACTCTTGTAGAATGCAATGCTCTCGTGCTCTCCTCGCCCCCAAAGACCGACATGGAGCCATATGTGTTTAGCAATCGGACTGTTTTCGTAGTCGGGGCAGGGGCCAGCCATGAGGTTGGTCTACCCGTTGGCGAGAGACTCAAGGGTATCATCGCTGACAAGTTGGATTTGGACGTTCAGCGCGGTCGGGGATGCGTCAGCGGGGACAAAAACATTTTCAGTACTCTCATTAACCTGCGAGACGAAAACGGGCTTACACCCAACATTGACCCCTACCTCTGGGCTGGTCGAGACGTTGCCAAGGCAATGCCCAGTGCGCTGTCTATTGATAATTATCTCCATACTCACTCTGAGGATGCAAGGATCGTCCTTATGGGCAAGCTGGGAATTGCCGCGAGCATCCTAGAAGCTGAGCATAACAGTAAAATCTACCTCGACCCCGATGCTGATGGGCCGCTTGATTTCAGGGAAATCAAAGACGACAGCTGGCACAACACCTTCTGTAAGATGGCGCATGCGAATGTGGCTTTGAGGGACATAGACACGATCTTCGACAACGTCTCAATCATCACCTTCAACTATGATCGATGCATTGAGCACTACGTTGCGAATTCCCTAGCAAACTACCTCCGAATGTCGTTGGAGGAGGCTCAACAGTTAACACAGCAACTTGAGATAATTCATCCATACGGTCAGGTAGGTAGGTTGCCGTGGCAGAACCCCATCGACGGGGGATGCGCTTATGGACAAACCGCGAACTGGAACTTGTTGCTCACGGCAGCCAAACAACTCCGTACCTTTACGGAGCGTGTGGAACAGGAAACCGTGCTCGACACCATGCGGGACCGCCTAACGCGCGCCCAGTGCGTCGTGTTTCTCGGCTTTTCCTATGGCGATATGAACATGGAACTGATGACCATGGATAACGGCGGATTGCGGCGGAGGGTATTTGGCACCTCAATTGGGATGTCAGTGCCAAATACCGATGCCGCAAAAGCGGCCATCTCCAAGAATTTTTCCCCTGAGGGTTTCTCGCATATCGAGACAGTGGATTTGGTGCCTCTCACCTGCAACGGTCTTTTGACAGACTATTGGAAGCCAATACTGCAGCCAATAGCAGGCTAGCGGATGCCCAGCCCGGAATAGGTGTGGACAGTGCGATATCCCAGCCAGCGCGACCAAAAGCCGCTGTTACTATGCCCGTCACATTCCCTCCAGAGGACAACGGCATATGGCGGATCAGCACCAGCAGAATTTAGGAAACGAACAGGACCTGAACAACGCAATCGGAGGGGCTATCGCGTGGTGGAACCAGCTTGAGGACAATCTGGGCCATGTGTTTTGCGCAACGTTCGGCGGGATTAACCACCCCGTTGCAAGGAATGCGTACCTTGCGGCGGGTAATTTCACCCCTCGCTTTAACATGGTACATGCCGCCATGCTGTCGGCGCGTCTGGATAAAGCCAATTTGGACAAATGGGATGCGTTGTACAAGCGTATCAAAGACAAGTCTCAAATCCGCAATAAGCTGATCCACTTTTCGCGGGTCGCGATCCCCGACAAGGCGGGCAACCACGTCAGCTACGTCGTTCCGAACTTCTGGAAGCTTGAGGAGTTCGGCAAGGCAATGGCCGGAAAGGGTGTGCGCTGGAACTGGGTGCAGATCAACAAGTTTGGCCAAGAGTTCGGAAAGATTGCCGTGGAGTTGGTCATCTTCGCGGGCGAGATTGAGGACTATGTGTGCGAACATCCGATTGAGTTCTACCCGGGAACGCCCAAGGGAATGCAGGAGAGGCTAGACAAGCAGGCGCAGGCCCAGGGATAGGAAAAAGCGGCGGAAGCAGCGCTAAGGGATGTACCCATGAACTTCCGCCGAGGTTTTGCCCGGGCTTTTGGGAATTGGGCGGGCAAGTAATGGCGGGGCTGTTGCATTCCAGCGTTGGGCCGATAGGAGTTTAGGGATCATTGGCGCGCGGTGACTACCACGTCCAGGAATTCCCCTAATTATTGGCTCAAGTTAGCCCTATTAGTCTGAGAGCGCGTTCATCACCTCCGCAAATGAGTTCTCCGCGATATAGTCCGGTGAAATGGATGAAACCTCGATGGCCAATGTTTTTTCGCGTCTTATGTCCTCGTCTGTCCAGTGGGACACCCGCACAAGACGTTGATAGTCG
Organism: Phyllobacterium sp. UNC302MFCol5.2; assembly: GCF_000686005.1. NCBI lineage: Bacteria > Pseudomonadati > Pseudomonadota > Alphaproteobacteria > Hyphomicrobiales > Phyllobacteriaceae > Phyllobacterium > Phyllobacterium sp. UNC302MFCol5.2. The sequence goes on along the minus strand of NZ_JMLL01000010.1, from coordinate 1,126,021 downwards.
GTCTCGTTATGGTTGGTTCCGTATTTGGCCCATATTGCGTAGACATTCGCTCTCTTCGCCATGAGGACATCGCGGCTCATGCTGTCGCCAACGTAAGCAGTATCCTTTGGAGAAACCCCTTCTCGAGCGCATATCTCCAGTAAAACACGTTCGTTGGGCTTTCGTTGATGGTGGGATAGCTCGATGACCTTATCCATAGGGAAATTCGAGAGGTAGTCCCATGCACCGTCACCGCTAGGGTGTAAGGAATTGGATCGCTCACGACAATAAATGTGGTTGAAGTACTCCACCAATTCTAGCCGTGATAACCGATCAACTACTGCGTACAGCTTACTTTCGGTGTGAGCTACCAAGGTGACGTTGTTTTGTCGAAGAGCGTCTAGCGTCTCGCGCACCTCCGCATAGAGCGCGAGACTTCGCTTACGCCTCGAATTAAAGGCATGAAGCGCGGGGTCCAGAATTTGTGCGATTTCGGCTCTCGACTTCTCCGGGAAAATAGTGGCAATCGCTTTCGTTTCTAGTACCGCAAACGGATGCTCTGCATCGTGGTGCGTTCGATGGACCTCGCGAAAATCATCGAGAAGTAGTTCGCGGTCACAATTCGTGATCCTGACTACCTCATCAGCCAACGCGTAAAATGCGTCAACAAAGTATGCGACCCAATCGTATAACGTATTATCAAGATCGCAGATGAGAAGCTTTTTACGCATTGTTCGCTACTTCGCTTGGGAAGGCCCTGTAGGCAGAACAATGTCACCATCGGTAGGCTTCTCGTTGGTGGATTGATCCAGAATTACTCGAGCTGAAACTTTGCTGGATGGTTGCGCAAAATTATTTATCAAAAACAGACCAAGAGCGGCAATAACGAGGAACAACGTAGTGACATTGTAAAACCATATTATCTTTTTTTCGGCCGTCAGTGAACTGGAGCCACAATAGACGTACTTAGGGCCGTCCTTGTTCACTGACGCGTCGTCAAACCTGCTGAAGTGCGAAATGGCCTGTGTCATGCCCTTGTTCAGGTTAAAAATTTTGCTCATATAATTCTTCTCGAAATCCTCTCCGAATGTGACTGCGCCGCGAAGCATGCGATGATACACATTGAGATCGAGAACGCGCACACCGAATATCGCCGCCGTCGCGGCCAAAATCAGTAAAACGCCAACGTGTATCTTCCAATTGAAGAAGGATAGCGCAAAGTCGTCGCCTCTCGCCACCATGACCACTGCGACGCCGAGAGCGGCCGCTACGAACGTCAGCCCCAATTGGCGCGATTTCCCAGACATTTCGTTGAAATGCATCTGCGTTTCTACGGCTTTCTTCCATATCTCTATATAACGATCTTTGTCCTCTGAACTGATATCGCCCGGCGCTTCAGCCGAATTCTCACTTGCGGATTTAACTGTTTCCATAGCTTCCCCAATTCTTTCCAAAGGCTCTGCATAATACGCGGACAGTTAGCCCAGCCATATCTTCACAGAGAGCATAAGCGATCAGATCACCCGCTGGTTAAATCATGATGTAGAATTTATCTCCGTATGCGATAATGACACCATTGGTTCAGGTACGCGTTTGTTCAATAGCGAAAGAGCAACCGTCTATCCCCAATCGACCTCTCATTGTATCTTCGGACATGTCCGCACTTTCAAACCTCAGATGGGAGGCATTCGCTCAGGACGTTGTTCGGGGCGGCCCGGCCTCGCGTGCCTACAGCAACGTCTACCGCGCTACTGGCAATGCCGCCGAAGTGAATGCCGCAAAACTGCTCAGAAATGCTCAGGTTGTGCAGAGAGTGGCAGAATTGCAGATCGAGGTGCAAGCCAGAACCATGGTCACTGTCGAAGGCCTGACCCACGACCTGTTCGAGATCAAACGACAAGCAATGGCTGACGGGAAATATGCAGCAGCTACCGCAGCGTTGGCCTTAATTGCGAAAATCCACGGTCTCCTGATCGACCGAGCCGAGCAGGTGGTTATGCACCGGCCAGCACCATTACCGACGCAGCTGCTCGAGTTATCCGAGGAAGAATGGCGCGCACAGTTCGCCTCGATAAGTCAATCGAAGGCCGACTGCTAGATATGCGATGTACGACGGTTGCAACTAGACCCGTTAATTGTTTTCCAACAACTCCACGACATTGTGTCCGCATCGAGCAACAATCTAAAGCAACCTCGGGCTAGCAAGTGATTGATTTTGAAGAGAAAACATATGAAAACTATTTCAACTGCGAACTTCACCAACGCACAAACATGTCGTTTTCTCCGGGTCAAGTTGCAGAAAAAGTTCTCGGATTTGACGCTGCGTTTGATCTGCCCTGGCCGTACTTTGAGCTATTGTTTGGTTATCCTCTGCCCGGGCTTTTGGGCGGAACACCAGGTATAACGCTGCGCGAAGTGGACGATTTTGCCCAACACATAGGCAAGCATCTACCCGATTTCAGGTTGAATTTCTTCCTGCAATACAAGAGGCCAAATTTTATCGCTGGATCAAGAGGGAAGTACCGAAGCCACTGGTTGCGTCCTTACTTCGAGTATAAAATATTAGCGCATCAACAATCCGCACTTGCAGGCCTACACAGTGTCGCAGCGGGACGTGCTGCAGTCGTATATGCATCACCCGCTTTCGCAACTAACTCCGAATTGTTTACGTTCGCCAAGGCAAAGGCGATCATTGACCAAAGCAATTTGGTGTCGGTTGAGCGCCTCAACAATCATCTGCGATATACCTATGCGGAGAAAGGAATGCTCGGAACAGCTTTTTCGGAGCCTGAAGACATCTCCAGCCCCGGAATTGACGCGATTTTCAACGAACGGTTCACTCAAGAGCCAATGAAGTTTTACGATCACATTATCGCCACGGCTCAAGCCATTAAAATCGCAATGGAGAATGAAGAGGCCCGAGATACGATGAACCTTGCTAGGGGGGCGATTATCTCGGCATCGTCGTTGTCGCCCGAAGAACTTCAAGCTTCGCGTTTCATGGATGCACACATCACCATTCGAGCATTTTGCGACAGCCTCGGGGTGGTATTTCACCCGGTCGCATAATTCCGACGCCACATTCATAACCCCCCACTCATAACCGTAATAAACTAAGTTCGAGTGTGAGCGTAGACGGAGGAAACTTTGGCAGAAACAGAAAAACTAGGCGATTGGACGGACGCGGAGCTTCTTGCCTGCGTGATTGCTTATCGCGAAATGCAGATGGGTGAAGAGGGTGGACAGAAAATCAACAAGACTGAAAAGCGAAATTCAGTTTTGCAAGATGCTTTGTCCTCTCGGTCTAGCGGCGCTTATGAATTTCGCATGGCCAATATATCTGCCGTCTTGGAGAGATTGGGGCTGCCGATCCTGATTGGCTATCAGCCACGACGAAATGTTGGCACCCGCGTTACCTCGCGGCTACTGCCAATGATTAATTTGGTTTGGCAGCGTCAAGATGTCCCGGAACTCCCAACTGCAAACGCGGAAAACCTGCAGACGCGCGTTATGTCGGCACGCAAGAAGATTAAGGTCGATCCGGCCTCTCCGCCGCCCAGCAGTCCTTCCAGCGGTACCAAGACTGAAAATATCACGACCCGTTTCATTCGCGATCCTAACGTGATTGCCTGGGTCTTAGTGAAAGCAGGAGGCATATGCGAAGCATGCGGCACACCCGCACCATTTGTTCGCGAAGACGGTGAACCATATCTAGAGGTTCATCATGTCCGACCGCTAGCTGAGGGGGGACCAGATGGCGCAGATAATGCTGTTGCAGCATGCCCAACCTGTCATCGACGGTTTCATCACGGCGCTGATAAGGATAGTTATCGCAAGGCAACGGTACGCAGAGTTGGCAGGTTGGTGAACTATCCGAAAATTAGTTTGACTAGCTGATGTTCAACGAACGTCGAGGGGATCGATCTTCGCTTCGTCTAATGTACTAGTGTCAACTGTGTTCGGGCTTCTGAAAGCGAAAATGATTGTTCTTGGTTTTGATCCGGGGGGCGCCAAGGGCTTTGGTTGCTGCATCCTTAGAGCGTCATCCTTCTCAACCGCAACGGTAAGCACCATCGCCGAGGCCATGAATTGGGCGATTTCCGAATGTGGCAAAGAGGAACCCGCCATAGCGGGCATCGATACATTACTGCACTGGAGCGATGGTCCTTCTGGCTGGCGCAATGCCGATCTGTACCTAAAGCAAACACATCCCGGCGCTAATTCGAGTGTCATGTCACCCAATTCGCTGTTTGGAGCCATGGCCGTCGGCGGCGTAGGCTTGGCGATCCGCTTGCGGGAGCAGTGGCCGCGAATGCTCCTCACTGAAACCCATCCAAAAGTCTTGTTTCATGCCCTCTACGGCTCAAGCTACTCTAAATCACAGGTTGCGCTGGCAATGGATTGGTTTATCGGAAAAACGGCTTTGTCAAACGGCGTGATCAAAAACGAGCATGAGCTGGATGCACTAATTTCGGCGTGGGCGGCGCGGGAAGGCATGGCCAACAAGTGGAATGATCTATGCTTACCTCGAACGGCGGACATGATCTTCCCTGCTGGTGCCGTTTCTTACTTCTGGCCAACGCGCGGAGGATGATCCCCTTTTGCAAGAACGCTACCGCTCGTTCGGGAATTGTCTGTCAGCGCAAAGTAGCGAACAGCTCGCAGTCAAGGTGCAGGAAAAGGTGCAGAGCGAAATGATCCCTCGGCTGAAAGTGATTAATAGTCAAATAGTTGACAAATTTTAATGGCGGAGAGAGCGGGATTCGAACCCGCGTTACGCTTTTGACGTAAACACACTTTCCAGGCGTGCGCCTTCAACCACTCGGCCACCTCTCCGCAGAACGTCCGGCATCTGCCAGGCGGGTCGATAATATCGGCCGCAAATGCCGGCCGTGAGCACCGTCAAACCACCGGTCACTCTTTTTTGAAGCATGCACGACGCTGTCGATGGTTAGCCGACAGCGACCCCGTGCGGCGCGCAATATAGTCAGAACAGGCACTTGTTCAACACCTATTTCAGTTTTATCTCGCTTTGCCGCAATTTCTCAAATTTGACGCTGATTTTACTGGGAGTTTTCGCGAAAATTTCATCACGTGCCGTCAAAATGCCGGTAAGGTCGCGTTCATTCGTGTCCTCTTATGATCGCCGGCGATGCCTGTCGGCCCGATCGCGATCAGGCCGCAAGATTCTGGAGTGGTTGAGTGATCCGTGCGTTTCTAAGGCTGCTTGCCTATATTTCCCTGAGCCTGGCGATTATCGCCGCAGTCCTGGACGCTGCCCGTTCCGTCGGGGCGTCGCGTCTGGTCATGACGTCGCTGCGCGACAGCTGGCAGTCCTTCTCGCCTTCAACCCTCGTCCCAGCCGAAGACTATATCCGCTCGCATCTCTATCCCATGCTATGGGATCCCCTGATGCTCTGGATGTTCGAAACGCCGACCTTCATCATCTTCGCGGCGCTGGCTTTTGTGCTTTACACGCTCGGCCACCGGCGCGAGCAGCGGGCAGGGCGCTTTGCAGCCCGCTGATCCGATCTAACCAACTGACATAACTCGATATTTGCGCAATATTTGACCGGTCAGCAAAATTCCGCGTGAATTTTGCCTGCGGGCATGCCAGATTGAATTTTGGGGCGGGGGCCATCGTGGGTTGCCGCCACGATTTCGAGGATCGACGGCAGGTTGGTTCTTTCAACAAAAATCCAGAGGGTTGGTTCAAATGAAGCGCATTCTTCTCGGTCTCATGGCCGCTACAGCATTGTCAGTCTCGGCTTTTGCCGCCGATGACAAGCCGGCCGTGATCTATGATCTGGGCGGCAAGTTCGACAAATCATTCAACGAGGCCGCGTTCAACGGCGCCGAGAAGTACAAGACGGACTCGGGCGTCAAATATCGCGAGTTCGAAATCCAGAACGAGGCACAGCGCGAACAGGCCCTGCGCAAGTTTGCTTCTGACGGCAACTCGCCGATCGTCATCGCCGGTTTCTCAGCCGCAGCCGCGATCGAAAAGGTCGCAACGGAATTTCCTGATACCAAGTTCGTCATCATCGATGCGGTCGTCGAGAAGCCCAATGTTCGCTCCGTCGTCTTCAACGACAATGAGGGCTCCTACCTCGTCGGCGTGATCGCCGCCAAGGCTTCGAAGACCGGGACGGTCAGCTTCATCGGCGGCATGGACGTTCCGCTCATCCGCAATTTCGCCTGCGGCTATGTCGGCGGTGTCAAGGCCACGAACCCGGATGCAAAGGTCATCCAGAACATGACCGGTGATACCCCGGCTGCATGGAACGATCCGGCCAAGGGCGGCGAAATCGCCAAGTCACAGATCGACCAGGGCTCGGATGTGGTCTTTGCTGCCGCTGGCGGCACCGGCATCGGTGTGCTGCAGGCCGCCGCTGATGCGGACAAGCTCGCAATTGGTGTCGATTCCAACCAGAACGGCCTGCATCCGGGCAAAGTATTGACGTCGATGATGAAGCGCGTCGACGTTGCAACCTATAATGCCTTCAAGGACGGCGCTGACGGCAAATTCACCGCGGGTGTCAATGTCCTTGGTGTCAAGGAAGGCGGCGTCGATTATGCGGCGGATGAAAACAACGCCAAGCTTTTGACCGATGACGTCAAGACGGCGGTTGAGGCGGCCAAGGCCGATATCATCTCCGGCAAGATCAAGGTTCACAACTACAACACGGACAATGCCTGCCCCTACAAGTAAGCGTTAATCCATAGCACTTGAGAAGCCGCCGATAGTGACATCCGGCGGCTTCGTCGTTAGTACTGGGCGCATTCAAACCAAGGAGCTCGCCGTGACTGCTTTTGCCGTACTCCTCAGCATTCTCGCCGCCATCGCCATCGGCGCAATGAGCCCGGGCCCCAGTTTTGTCCTCGTCTCGCGCATTTCCGTCGCATCATCGCGAAGCCATGGGCTCGCATCGGCGCTCGGCATGGGGGTCGGGGGCGCGTTCTTTGCGGCGCTCGCCGTCCTTGGACTAACTGCGCTGCTGCTCAAGTTCGAATGGCTTTACGTGGTATTGAAGCTTCTCGGTGGGGCCTATCTTGTCTACCTTGCCATCAAGATTTGGCGCGGCGCATCCGAACCGCTCGCTGTGCCGGGTCCGAGCGGCGAGGGCAGAGGTCTTTCCGTGCGGCGGGCATTTCTCGTCGGCCTTTTCACCCAGCTCAGCAATCCGAAGACGTCGATCGTCTATGCCAGCATCTTTGCCGCTCTCATGCCGCAATCGCCGCCTCTCTGGCTGCTTCTCGCACTTCCGCCCATGCTCTTTTGCGTCGAGGCCGGATGGTACACGATCGTGGCACTCGCCTTTTCGGGTACGCGCGCCCGCCTCGTCTATATGCGCTTGAAACGCTGGATCGACCGCGGCGCCGGCGCGGTCATGGGCGCCCTCGGCGTGAAGCTGATGGCGGAAGCGATCAAGGCCAAAGCCTGATTGTCCATCTCAATAATGCGGTGGTTTGGTAATTGGGATATCCGGTGTCGCCTGTTCTTCGAGAACAAGGAAGCGGTCGGTCAACGCCCCGAGCTGGCGGCGCATGGCTTCGATTGTCTTCCACTGCTCGGTGATCTGGCCGGAAAGTTCCTCAATGGTCTTCTCCTGCTCGGTGACGATAATCTCGAGGCGCGTCAAACGATCTGGCCGGTCTTCCGTCGTCATTGCTCGTCTCCATTGCCGTGCGGTTTACTCTCTAGGCGGTGGGCGATCCCGGTGCAAGGCGCGTCGCCCGATGGCTGTTGAATCTTGCGTTCTTGACTGGAAAGAAAAAAATCCCGTGTTAGGGTCGAAACGCGAAAAGACGATAAAAGCTGCGAAACAGCGGATGGGGATATGGCCGAACCGGCAATCGAACTTGTTGGAATTGATAAGCGCTTTGGTGCCGTGCACGCCAATCGCGACATCCATATGCTTGTCGAAAAGGGCACGATCCACGGCATTATCGGCGAGAACGGCGCCGGCAAATCGACGCTGATGTCGATTCTCTATGGTTTTTACCAGGCTGACAGCGGCGAGATCCGCATTAACGGCGTGCCGGTGAAGATTCCCGATCCGAATGCCGCCATCGGCCTTGGTATCGGCATGGTGCATCAACATTTCATGCTGGTCGAGAACTTTACGGTCCTCGAAAATGTCATGCTCGGCGTCGAGGGCGCGCCGCTCCTGAAGAACGGCATTGCCAAGGCAAGGGCGGAACTGAAGCGGCTCGAGCGCGAATACCAGCTCGATGTCGATCCGGACGCGCTGATCGAGGAACTGCCCGTTGGCTTGCAGCAGCGGGTGGAAATTTTGAAGGCGCTCTATCGCGGCGCGGAAATTCTGGTTCTGGACGAGCCGACTGGGGTTCTGACGCCGCCCGAGGCGGATCACCTTTTTCGCATTCTCGAACAATTGAAGGATCAGGGCAAAACCATCGTGCTCATCACGCACAAGCTGCGCGAGATCATGGCGGTGACCGACAATGTGTCGGTCATGCGCCAGGGCTCCGTCGTGGCAACGCGAAAGACCGACGAGACGACGGTGGAGGAGCTCGCTGAACTGATGGTTGGCCGCCGCGTGCTCCTGCGCGTCAAGAAGGGCGAGGCAAAGCCGGGCGAGATCAAGCTCTCGGTCGAGCACCTCACCGTGCGCGACAGCCGCGGCGTCGTCATGGTGGACGACGCATCCTTCACCGTACGCGCCGGCGAGATCGTCGGCATTGCCGGTGTCGCCGGCAACGGCCAGTCGCAGCTTATCGAAACCATCGCCGGGATTCGAACGGCAATTTCGGGCCGCGTGCTACTCGACGGCCAGGTCATCGATATCACCGGCGCCGCCGACCCTGGCGAACTGCGCGATCGCGGCCTCGCGCATGTGCCGGAAGACCGACACCACATGGGTCTCGTCCTTGCCTTTGAGGAATATGAAAACTCGATCCTCGGCTACCATGACGACCCGCTTTATCTTCGCGGACCGTTTCTCGATATCGAGGCGATCCAGGCGGACGCGCGCAAGAAGATCGAGAAATACGATATCCGTCCCGGCGATCCGCGCCTGAAGACGGCGAACTTCTCCGGCGGCAACCAGCAGAAGATTGTGCTTGCGCGTGAGATGGAGCGCGATCCCGGTGTGCTCATTATCGGCCAGCCGACGCGCGGCGTCGATGTCGGGGCCATCGAATTCATCCACAAGCGCATCATCGAAATGCGCGACGCCGGCAAGGCGGTGCTTCTTGTTTCCGTCGAGCTTGACGAGATACGCTCCCTCTCGGACCGCATTCTTGTCATGTTCGCCGGCCGTATCGTCGGCGAAAGGGATTCCGATGCCAGCGAAGGCGAGCTCGGACTGTTGATGGCGGGTGTCGAAGCGAAGGAAGCAGCCGAATGACGACCCAGGCACTCCTCATCATCGACGTTCAAAAAGCGATTGATGATCCGAAATGGGGCCGGCGCGGCCAACCCGGTGCGGAGGCAGCGATAGCACGTTTGCTCGCCGCCTGGCGCGAGCGACGTTTGCCGGTCATCCACATCCGCCACGATTCCACCGATCCGCAATCCCCCTACCGGCCCGGCACTGACGGCAATGACTTCAAGCCGGAAGCCGAACCGCAATTGGGCGAGCCCGTCGTCGACAAACGCACCAACAATGCCTTCATCGGCACCGATCTGATGGATGTGCTGGACGAATTGCAGGTCCGCAGCCTGGTCATTGCCGGCGTGCTTCTCGAAAACTCTGTCGATGCCACGGTGCGCATGGCCAGCAATCTCGGGTTCGAGGTGACGATCCCCGAGGATGCGGTCGCAAGCATCGACCGCAAGGATCGGAGCGGCAAGCTATGGAGCGCCGAAGACGTGCATGCGCTGTCACTGGCCATTCTCGATGGCGAATATGCCCGCATTTCAATGACTGACGCGATCATCGAGACCTTGCCATGAGCCAGCCCTTCGCCAAATTGCCTGCCTGGGCCGATTACGGGCTTCTGCCGCTGATCAATCTGATCGTTGCATTTCTTGTGGCAGGCCTCGTTGTGATGCTTGTCGGCGAAAGCCCGATCGACGCAGCGGTTCTGATGGTAAAGGGCGCCTTCGGCTCCGGCGACGGTGTCGGCTACACGCTCTACTACGCCACCAACTTCATCTTTACCGGGCTTTGCGTCGCAGTCGCGTTTCATTGCGGCCTCTTCAATATCGGCGGCGAGGGCCAGGCCTATATTGGCGGGCTGGGCGTGACCATTGTTGGTCTTGGACTTGGCAATTCCCTGCCCTGGTGGCTGGTATTTCCTCTGGCGATCCTCGCCTCGGCACTGGTCGGCGCTCTCTGGGCCCTTATCCCGGCATGGCTGCAGGCAAAGCGCGGCTCACATGTCGTCATCACCACGATCATGTTCAACTTCATTGCCGCCAGCATCATGGTCTACCTTCTGGTCGGCGTTCTGAAGCCGCTCGGCAGCCAGGCTCCTGAAACCCGCGTCTTCGGCGACGGCGGCCAATTGCCGGGCCTCGGCTGGCTGCTCAATATCATCGGCCTCGAGATGCGCTCGGCCCCTCTCAACATCAGTTTCCTGCTCGCGCTTCTGGCCGCCTTCCTGGTCTGGCTGCTGATCTGGCGCACCAAGCTCGGCTATGAAATTCGCACCATGGGCTTCAGCCCGAAGGCGGCCCGCTATGCAGGCATCAGCGAGTTGCGGATCATCATTATCACCATGATGATTTCCGGCGCCCTCGCCGGGATGATGGCGCTGAACCCTATCATGGGCGCCCAGCACCGCATGCAGCTCGATTTCGTGCAAGGCGCGGGTTTCGTCGGCATCGCCGTCGCGCTGATGGGACGTTCCCATCCGGTCGGCATCGTGCTCGCGGCAATTCTCTTCGGTATGCTCTATCAGGGCGGCGCGGAAATCGCCTTCGACATGCCCAATATCTCGCGCGACATGATCGTCATCATCCAGGGTCTCGTCATTCTTTTTGCCGGTGCGCTCGAGCATATGTTCCGCCCCTCGTTGCAGCGCATTTTCCAGCGCGTGGGCCGGGTGAAGCGGGAGACTGCATCGGTGGTTACAGCTGGGGGCGGGCAATAATGGATTTTCTGATCACCCTGCTGCAGCTCTTTGATTCAACGATCCGCCTCTCTGTGCCGCTGCTGCTCGCCTGTCTGGCGGGTCTCTATTCCGAGCGATCAGGGATCTTCGATATCGGGCTTGAGGGCAAGATGCTGGCCGGAGCCTTTGCGGCCGGCACGGTTGCGGCCTGGTACGGCTCCGCCTGGGCGGGTCTTCTCGCTGCTGTCCTCGTATCCGTCGCGCTCGGTCTTGTGCATGGTTTTGCCTCGATCACCCATCGCGGCAACCAGATTGTCTCGGGCGTTGCCATCAACTTCATCGCGGCGGGAACCACCGTCATCCTCGGACAGGCATGGTTCAGCCAGGGCGGGCGCACGCCGTCCCTGCCGAATACGGCACGTTTCAATCCGATCAATCTTCCGGGCGCCGAGGCAATGCGAGGTGTCCCGATCATCGGCCCGATCTATTACGAACTGATCTCGGGTCATTCGATCCTGGTCTATCTCGCCTTCTTGCTCGTCCCGTTCACCTGGTGGGTGCTTTACCGCACGCGATTCGGCCTGCGTTTGCGTGCCGTGGGCGAAAACCCGGCGGCGGTCGATACCGCGGGCGTATCGGTGCCCTGGCTGCGCTATCGTGCCGTCATCTGCTGCGGCGTGCTTTGCGGCGTTGCCGGTGCCTATCTTGCCACCGCCCAGGGCGCCGGCTTCGTCAAGGACATGACAGCCGGCAAGGGCTACATAGCGCTTGCGGCATTGATCTTCGCCAAATGGCGTCCGGTGCAGGCAATGTTCGCTTGCCTGCTCTTCGGCTTTCTCGATGCCGTTGCCATTCGCATGCAGGGCCATCCCATGCCCCTGATCGGCGAGGTGCCCGTGCAATTGATGCAGGCGCTTCCCTATATTTTGACCATCGTGCTGCTCGCCGGCTTTATCGGCAAGGCGATCCCGCCCAAGGCCGGGGGCGTTGCCTACGTGAAAGAAAGATGATGACCAACAGCAAGGACCTTTTCGACGCGGCCTATGCCGCGATGCAGAAGACGCATTCGCCCTATTCGCAGTTTCCGGTTGGCGCCGCGATTCGCACCAGCGACGGGCGCATTTATTCGGGTTGCAATATCGAGGTTGTCTCCTATCCGGAAGGCTGGTGCGCCGAAACGACGGCGCTCTCACACTTCGTCATGGGCGGCGGCGGCACGATCACCGAAATCGCTGTCGTCGCCGAGAAGAAGGCGAAATGCACCCCCTGTGGGGGCTGCCGCCAGCGGCTAGCGGAATTTGCCGGCCCCGATGTGCTGCTCCACCTTTGCGACAATGACGGGATTGTCGAGACCTTGACGATGAAGGAGATTTTCCCCTTCGGCTTTGAAGCGGAAGTCCTCGGAGGAGCAAAGGGATGATGAACATCCATCACGTTGCTCTCGCCCCTGTGGGTGCCGCATGATCGCACCTGCAACCGGCGCTCTCATCAAGAAGCTCAATGGCCTTGCGCCGCGCGTGGCACTGGTGCTCGGTTCGGGGCTTGGCTCGTTGGTCGATGCCGTCGAAAATCCGGTCCGTATCCCCTATGCCGACCTGCCGGGCTTCCCGCATAGCGGCGTCTCCGGCCATGCCGGAGAAGTCGTTGCCGGTTATTTGTCCGGCAAGCCGGTCCTTATGCTAGCTGGGCGATCGCATTACTACGAGAAGGGCGATGCATCGGTCATGCGCCCGGTAATTGCAGCGCTTGCGGACCTCGGCATCGAGATGTTGATCCTCACCAATGCCGCAGGTTCGGTGCGCCACGATATTGCGCCGGGCAGCGTCATGCTGATCGACGATCACATCAACTATTCGGGGCTCAATCCGCTGATCGGCGAACCCTCGGATCAACGCTTTGTCGGCATGACCACCGCCTATGACCAGAAGCTCAGGGACGCCATCATCCTTGCCGCCAGCGAGGCGGGAGAGAAGATCACCTCCGGCGTCTATATGTGGTTTTCCGGCCCATCCTTCGAAACGCCGGCCGAAATTCGCATGGCCCGCACGCTCGGCGCCGATGCGGTCGGCATGTCGACAGTGCCCGAAGTCATTCTCGCCCGGTTCTTCGGCCTGCGCGTTGCGGCCTGCTCGGTCGTCACCAATTACGGTGCCGGCATGACCGGCGCTGAACTCTCGCACGAGGAAACCAAGGACATCGCACCGATGGGTGGCGCGCGCCTGCAGAAGATTATCCGGGTGCTGATCCGGGAGATTGGCTGACCCATGCTGTTGCCCCAGGAAATCATTCGCCGCAAGCGCGATGGCGAGACACTCGACGCCGCCGACATCACCGCTTTCGTCAATGCCATGAGTTCGGGCTCAATCACCGAGGGCCAGGTCGCTGCATTCGCCATGGCCGTTTTCTTCAACGGCATGAAGCGCGACGAAGCTGTGGCGTTGACCCTCGCCATGCGCGATTCCGGCGATATCCTCGATTGGTCCGATTTGCCCGGACCCGCCGTCGACAAGCACTCCACCGGCGGCGTCGGCGACAATGTCTCGCTGATGCTGGCGCCGATTGCTGCGGCCTGCGGCGCCTATGTGCCGATGATCTCCGGCCGTGGGCTTGGTCACACGGGCGGCACTCTCGACAAGATGGATGCGATCCCCGGTTATCGCAGCCAGCCGGACAATGCCTTGTTTCGCCGGGTGGTGCACAGCGTGGGCTGCGCCATCATTGGCCAGACGGCAAACCTGGCGCCCGCCGACAAGCGCTTTTATTCGATCCGCGACGTCACCGCGACGGTGGAATCGATCCCGCTGATCACCGCCTCGATCCTATCGAAGAAACTGTCGGCTGGGCTCAACGCGCTGGTGCTGGACGTCAAGGCTGGCAATGGTGCGTTCATGGCGAAGACCCGCGACGCCGTCGCTCTCGCGGAAAGCATCGTGGGGGTGGCGCAGGGCGCCGGGCTCATGACGACGGCGTTGCTCACCGATATGAACGAGCCGCTGGCTCTCGCGGCCGGAAATGCCGTTGAGGTCAAGATTGCCGTCGATTTCCTGACCGGCGACAAGCGCGACAGCAGGCTTGAGGATGTGACCCTTGCGCTTGCCGCCGAAATGCTGGTTTCGGGCAAACTGGCTGCCAACCACAAGCTGGCAATGGAGAAGGCCCGCGAAGCGCTTCACAGCGGCAAGGCGGCGGAGATCTTCGGGCGCATGGTGGCTGCCCTCGGCGGTCCAACCGATTTGATGGCGCGGCCCCGCCACTATTTGCCGGTTGCGCCCATTACCCGTGAAGTGAAAGCGCCGGCCCTGGGCTTCGTCTCGTCAATCGATACGCGCGGCATCGGCGTCGCTGTGGTCGCGCTCGGTGGCGGGCGCATCCGCCCCCAGGATCCCATCGACCATGCCGTCGGCATCACCGACCTGCAGCCGATTGGTGCCAGAATGGAAGCGGGCGAGCCGATTGCATTGGTCCATGCGCGCAGCGACGACGATGCGGCAGCAGGCGTTCGCGCCATCGAGCAGGCGTTCAGCTTTTCGGAACGCAAGCCACGCACCGTAAGCCCAGTCCTGCGGCGCGTCGGTGGTTAAGCACCAAACTTTCAGAAGTTTGTGATCTCACGTCCCCCTTGCAGGGGCGAGGTTCCCCGGAAGGCTATTTCGTCCCGTACATGCGATCGCCGGCATCGCCGAGACCCGGCACGATATAGCCCTTTTCGTTCAAATGATCGTCGATCGCCGCGGTAAAGACCTGCACGTCGGGATGCGCCGTAGTGAAGCGCTCGATACCTTCGGGGGCCGCGAGGAGGCACAGGAAGCGGATGTTGCTCGCGCCGCGGTCCTTCAGCTTCTGAATCGCGGCAATGGCGGAGTTTGCCGTTGCGAGCATCGGATCGACGACAATAATAAGCCGGTTAACGATGTCTTCCGGCGCTTTGAAGTAATATTCGACCGGCTGCAGCGTTTCGTGATCGCGGTAGAGCCCGATATGCGCAACGCGCGCCGCCGGGACCAGATCGAGCATGCCTTCGAGAAGGCCGTTGCCGGCGCGCAGGATGGAGGCGAAGACCAGTTTCTTGCCCTCGATCACCGGCGCATCCATCTCGGCCAGCGGCGTCTGGATCTTGATCGTGGTCAATTGCAGGTCGCGCGTCACTTCATAGCAGAGCAGCAGGGAAATTTCCTTCAGGAGCCGCCGGAAGCCGGCGGTCGAGGTATCCTTGTCGCGCATGATGGTTAGCTTGTGCTGGACAAGCGGATGAGAAACGAGCGTCACGCCCATGGAAATCCCCTTCACTCTTTTACGCGGCGATCTTAGCCTTTCGGCGCCGGTCCCGCAAAGATCTCAACCGAAGCGCGCACAGTTTTGTCCGCTGCGAGACGTTGGATCAATGAACGCCTCGTATCCTCGTCGATGAATGCCGCCTTGAGGGCCGTCTCGGTCACGGCGACGAGGCCCGCCTCGTCATAGCCAAAATTGTTGGCCGCGATGGCATATTCGCGGGTAAGATCCGTATGGAAATAGGGCGGATCGTCGGCATTGAGCGTTACCGGGACGCCGGCGCGAGCCAGCGCCGGCAAGGGATGAGCGGCAAAGTCAGGATAGACGCCGAGCGCGATGTTCGATCCCGGGCAGCATTCAAGGACGATCTGCTCGGCGGCAAGGCGCTTGACGAGGTCCGGATTCTCGATGGCCCGCACTCCATGGCCGATGCGCGTGGGCTTGATGGCATCGAGCGCGGCGGCCACGCTTTCCCAGCCGCAAAGCTCGCCCGCATGCACTGTTATGCCGAGACCTGCGTCGCGAGCGAGATTGAACGCGGCGGCAAAATCACCCGGGCGATGCATGCGTTCGTCTCCGGCCATGCCGAAGCCGGTGACCAGAGGATGCGGGTTCTCCACAATATAGCGGGCCGCCGCCAATACGGCTTCGGGACCCTTGTGGCGCAGGCCCGTCGCGATCAGGCGCCCCTCAATTCCGGTTGCTGCCTTAGCGCGGCTCGTGCCCTCGGCAAGGCCCTCGATGTAGGCGCGCGGATCGAGACCGGCGCTGATCGCGTGATCAGTGGAAATGAACACTTCGGAATAGATGCAATCCTGCCGGCTAAGCGCTAAAAGGTAATCTTCGGCGAGGTCGGCATAGTCTTCTTCCGTGCGAAAAAGCATGGATGCCTGGTCATAGGCATGAAGGAAAGACGTGAAATCGTCCCAAACGAATTTCTCGTCCTGAATGAAGCCGGAAACATCGACGCCGTATTTTGCCGCCTTCCGCTGCACCAGCGGCACGGATGCGGCGCCTTCTATATGGCAGTGCAACTCAGCTTTCAGAACCATCAAGCCACCCGACAACAAACGCGTCGCTTCATCGCGCAAGAGGACAATAGCGTTGCGCGAACTAATCTTCTATGGTTCGCCGCAAATAGAGTAGATCAGGTAATCGAGATGAGCCAGCAACGCACCGGCGCCCATGGCGGCATGGAAACTTCATTCGGGTTTCAGGACGTCAGCGACGGCGAAAAGCAGTCGCGTGTCAACGATGTATTTCACCGCGTTGCCAAGCGCTACGACGTGATGAACGATCTCATGTCGGGCGGCATGCACCGGGTCTGGAAGGACTCGATGATTACCTGGCTGTCGCCTTCGCGCACGGCCAACTGGAAAGTCCTTGACGTTGCCGGCGGTACCGGAGACATCGCGTTCCGGATCGTGGAAGCCTCCGGCCGCAACGCACATGCAACCGTGCTCGACATCAATGGTTCCATGCTCGGCGTCGGGCGCGACCGCGCCGTGAAGAAGGGCCTCGCGGAAAATCTCGAATTTGTCGAAGCCAATGCCGAAGAGCTTCCCTTTGCCGATGCGAGCTTCGATGCCTATACGATTGCGTTCGGTATCCGCAACGTTCCGCATATCGATCGTGCCCTGGCCGAAGCCTTCCGTGTCTTGAAGCCGGGCGGGCGCTTCATGTGCCTTGAGTTTTCCGAGGTGGAACTGCCGATCCTCGACAAGGTCTATGATGCCTGGTCGTTCAACGCCATCCCGAAGATCGGCAAGGCGGTGACCGGCGATGCCGACAGCTACCAGTATCTTGTCGAATCGATCCGCAAGTTTCCGCGCCAGGCCGATTTCGGCGAAATGATCCGCAAGGCAGGATTTGAGCGCGTTACCTGGCGCAATTTCACCGGTGGAGTGGCCGCCCTGCATTCCGGCTGGAAGTTGTGAATTCTGAATGAGTAAGCTAGCAGCGACATTCCGCCTGATGCGGGCCGGATGGATCATGACGCGTGAAGGCGTGATTTCCGCATTGCCCGCGGACGGCCTCAGCGGTCTTCCCGCCTTTGGCCATCGCGTCGCCGGCCTTCTGGCGCGCCGGCGCGCCATGACCGCGCGTCGTTCGGAGCGCATGTCACGGGCCATCAATAAGCTCGGACCATCCTACGTAAAGCTCGGGCAATTTCTGGCCACGCGTCCCGATGTGGTCGGCACGGAAGTTGCAGACGATCTGGCGTTGCTGCAGGACCAGCTGGATTTCTTTCCGATGGAAGCCTCGGTCAAGGCCATCGAAGGTTCACTCGGCCGGAGGCTCGACGATCTTTATGTAAGCTTTGACGCACCAATAGCGGCGGCATCGATTGCGCAGGTGCATCCCGCCTATGTCAACGTTGCTGGCGCGGTTGAGAAGGTGGCGGTCAAGGTGGTACGACCGGGCGTGCGGCAGCGCTTCAACAACGATCTTGAGAGCTTTTTCCTGGTCGCGCAGTGGCAGGAACGCTACGTGCCGGCGACGCGCCGCCTGCGGCCCATCGAAGTCACCCGCACGCTCGCCCAGACCACGCGCATAGAGATGGACCTGCGTCTCGAAGCAGCGGCGCTTTCGGAGATCGGCGAGAACACCAAGGATGATCCCGGCTTTCGCGTGCCGAAGGTTGACTGGGAGCGGACAGGCCGGGATGTGCTGACGCTCGAATGGATCGACGGCATCAAGATGTCGGATATCGAGGGGCTGCGGGCGGCCGGTCACAATCTGATCGGCCTCGCTGAAACGCTGATCCAGTCCTTCCTGCGCCACACGCTGCGCGACGGCTTCTTTCATGCCGACATGCATCCGGGAAACCTTTTCGTCGATGACGAAGGCCATATCGTCGCCGTGGATTTCGGCATTACCGGCCGGCTCGGCAAGAAGGAACGGCGGTTTCTCGCCGAAATTCTCTATGGCTTCATCACCCGCGATTATGCCCGCGTCGCCGAAGTTCATTTTGAGGCCGGCTACGTCCCGCACCACCATGACGTTGCGAGCTTCGCTCAGGCGATCCGCGCCATTGGCGAGCCGATACACGGCCAGCCGGCCGAAACGATCTCCATGGCGAAGCTCTTGACCTTGCTCTTCGAGGTTACAGAACTCTTCGACATGGAAACCCGTCCAGAACTCGTCATGTTGCAGAAAACAATGGTGGTGGTGGAGGGCGTTTCGCGCACACTCGACCCGCATTTCAACATGTGGAAGGCGTCGGAGCCGGTTGTCGGAGGCTGGATAAGACAGAATCTCGGGCCGCAAGGCATCCTTATCGATGCGCGGGACGGCGCCCACGCGATCCTGCACCTTGCCCGGCAGGCGCCGGATCTGGTGGCGCGTGCCGATCGCCTTTCGCGCGAGTTCGATACGATGGCGGCAAACGGCCTTCGCTTTGACGAGCAGACCGCCAAGGCAATCGGCAAGGCCGAAGCGCGTCACACGCGATCTGGGAGAATCGCGCTTTGGGTGATTGCACTGTGCTTTGTTTTGATCACCTATAAGCTCTTTGCTTGAGCTTTTACCGCGTTTTGTGCTAGCAATGATTGCATATTTTATCCATGCGACCCAATGAGTGCAATCAAATGGCCAGTATTACCATTCGCAATCTGGATGATTCCATCAAGGAAAGATTGCGGGTGCGCGCCGCAGCCCATGGCCGTTCCATGGAAGAGGAGGCACGGATCATCCTCGGCGAGCTGGTGGAGCACGTCCCCCCGCCAGTGGCTGCGGAGACGCCGATCCAGCGTGGTTCGCTTTCGGGCCGGCGAATCCTGCTCATCATCGGCGGTGGTATTGCCGCTTATAAATGCCTTGATCTGATCCGTCGGCTTCGGGAACGTGGTGCACGCGTCCGGCCGGTGCTTACCAAGGCGGCGGAGGAATTTGTCACCCCGCTTGCTATCGGCGCGCTTGCCGCCGACAAGGTTTTCACCGAGCTTTTTTCGCGCGAGGACGAATACGATGTCGGTCATATCCGCCTGTCACGTGAGGCGGACCTTATTGTGGTCGCGCCTGCAACCGCGGATCTCATGGCGAAGATGGCCAATGGTCTGGCAAATGATCTGGCGTCGGCTGTGCTGATGGCGACCGACAAACGCGTGCTGATTGCGCCGGCGATGAACCCGAAGATGTGGGACCATCCGGCAACCAGGCGCAACCGCGCAACCCTCGCAAAAGACGGCATCCAATTTGTCGGACCCGGGACAGGAGAAATGGCGGAAAGCGGCGAGAGCGGCGCTGGACGCATGGCCGAACCGCTGGAAATCGTGGCTGCAATCGAGAAATTGCTGGACAGGAGGCCGAACCCGCTCGCCGGCAAGACGATTATCATGACGTCGGGTCCGACGCATGAGCCCATCGATCCCGTTCGCTACATCGCCAACCGGTCTTCGGGCAAGCAGGGCCACGCCATAGCCGCGGCGCTTGCGCGGCTTGGAGCCACCGTGCGTCTGGTCTCCGGTCCCGTCGCCATTCCGGATCCGGAAGGCGTCAGCGTCGTTCATGTCGAATCGGCGCGTGAAATGCGCGATGCGGTTGAGCAGTTTTTGCCTGCCGATGCGGCGGTCATGGTTGCGGCAGTTGCCGATTGGCGCACGGCGAACGAGGCAGGCGAAAAGATCAAGAAGAAGCCTGGTGAAACCGCGCCGGCGCTGCAGATGGTCGAGAACCCCGACATTCTTGCCGGCATTGGTCATAGCAAGTTGCGACCGCGCCTCGTCGTCGGATTTGCCGCTGAAACGCAGGATTTGCTGACCAATGCGCGCGTGAAGCTTGACAAGAAGGGCGCGGACTGGATCGTCGCCAATGATGTCAGCCACGAAACCGGCGTCATGGGCGGCGACCGCAATGCTGTGCGCATTGTCACCCGCACGGGCGTCGAAGAATGGCCCGACATGAGCAAGGATGAAGTCGCCGAACGGCTGGCCGCAAAGATCGCAGCAGCGTTGCAAACGGTGGAAGTCTAGACAGACGAAAGTAAATTCCCATGGCCATCGAAGTTCCCATCCTCGAAACCGATCGTATCATCCTGCGCGCGCACCGCAGCGAGGATTTCGACGCAGTGCATGCCATGTGGCAGCATCCGGCGATCTACGAACAGATCACGGGCAAGCCATCGACCCGCGAGCAATCCTGGGCGCGGCTTCTGCGCTATGGCGGGCTGTGGAACATGATCGGTTTTGGCTTCTGGGCCATGGAAGACAAGGCGAGCGGGGAATTCATCGGTGAGATGGGCTATGCCGATTTCAGGCGCGAGATTACCCCCGGTTTCGGCGACGCACCGGAAATGGGCTGGGTTCTCGCGCCCAACGCACACGGCAAGGGCTATGCGAGCGAAGCGCTGTCACGCGTCGTGGCGTGGGGCGACACGTTCTTTCAGCAGGAGTGCGCGGTCTGCATCATTTCACCGAAAAATACTGGCTCTCAGCGGCTCGCGGCGAAGAATGGATTTGTGAAGGTTCTGGAGACGACCTATACCGACGAGCCCGTCATCCTTCTGGAGCGCAAGTTCCAGTTTGTGAATGGAGCAGAAACCGGCCTGTCACCGGCTCCTGCGGCCACGTAAGTCGTAGGTAACGCAATTAATCTTTGATGACCTGGCTGTATTCGTCGCGAACGCGCTGGTAATTGCTCCAGAAACCGGCTGGTACTTTGCCCTCAAGGTGGTCGATCAGGACACCGAGATGTGCGTGCCATCCGCTTGCGACGCTTACCATCGAATCGGTGCTGGCGAGGCGCGTATGCGTAAGTTTAAGAAGCGTATCGCTGCCACTTGCCGAAAGTTCGAACGTCACTTCAGAATCCTGGCCACCATCGGGCCAGGTGATGACAAGCAGATGCGGCGGCTCATAGCGCAGCACCTTGCTCTCAAAGCCCGAGCCTTCATATTTCTGAAATTCTGCCGGCGTCTTTTCGTCCGACAAATGCGAATGTTGGAAGGTCAGCTTGACCGGCCCGCCGACAAAGTCGGCCATGGGCCCGCTCGCCAGCCATTTGGCGCGCTTGTCGGATTCGGTAAGATAGGCCCAAACTCGCTCCACCGGTCCGGGTAGCAGGCGTTCGAGGCGAAGCGTTCGCGGTGCGGTGACAACGCCGAGACGATCATTTCCAATATGCTGGTCCATTTCGTTCTCCTTTGATTTCAAGGTTTTGCCGGTCTGGTCGGCCTTGGTCCAGTTGCTCCCGCCGATGTGCGATCTTCGTCGCGAAGCAGCTTTTCGAGATCGTCGAGGCGCGTCGTCCAGAACCGCTCGTAATGCCGCAGCCATTCCTGCGCTTCGGCGAGCCGCGCCGCCTGAAGCTCGCATATATGGGTGCGCCCCCGGACATTGCGGCGCACGAGCCCGGCCGATTCCAACACGCGGATATGTTTCGACGCTCCGGCCAGCGACATGTTGAATGGCGTGGCGAGCTCGCTGACCGTGTGTTCGCCATTTGAAAGCCGGTGCAGCATTGCCCGCCGTGTTGGATCGGAAAGAGCGTGGAATATTGCGTCGAGATGGGGTGTCTGAAATTCAACCATACGGTTTAATATCAGCGCAGAAAATAATAGTCAACCATTTGGTTCAATAATATTGGTGCTTCGTTAAAGAACGAGGAATCCTTGTCCGAGCGGATCGTCCGCCTCGACAAGGAATTCGGCCTTGCCGCTGTAATAGGCGTGGCCGGAGACGCGAGCGGTGATGGCATCGAAATTGCCCGCCTTTGTCTGCGAGGCGACAAACCCGGCAAAGCGCGATCCGACGATGCTTTCGAAGATGCGTGCATTGCCCTCGCGGATCTGACCCTTGGCGTGCATGGCGGCAAGCCGGGCCGTCACGCCCGAACCCGTGGGCGAGCGATCGAGCTGCGCATCGGCAAAGATGCAGACATTCTTCGTCGGCGCCTCATTCCACATGTCGTTGCCGTCGGTAAGGATCGAGCCATAAAGAAAAGCAAGGTCCTTGTGATCGGGATGATCGAGCGGGACGGCTTCTTTAACAGCTTCGGTCAAGGCGGTCGCCGCATCGATGAACCTGCGTGCCGGGTCGCGTCCGAATTCGAGGCCGAACTGGGTCGCATCGGCAAGCGCGTAAAACGCGCCGCCATAGGCGACGTCGAATTTTACGGGTCCGAAGGCCGCTAGGTCCACCTCCTGGTCGGCGGCAAAAAGGAAGGCCGGAACGCTTTCGAAGGAAACCCCGCCGGACTTGCCGTCGTTTACTTCTACGGAAGCAACCACCATGCCGCAGGGACATTCGATATGGACGGTCGTCACCGGTTCGACCTTGGGCACCAGGCCGTAATCGACAGCATAGCGGCCGAGCGCGATGATCGCGTGGCCGCACATGGTTGAATAGCCCTCATTGTGCATGAACAGGACCGCAAGGTCCGCCCCCGGCAGGTTTGGTTCCACGAGAACAGCGCCATACATGTCGAAGTGACCGCGCGGTTCGAAAATAAGGATCTTGCGCAAATTGTCGTAGCTATCGCGGACCTGGGCGCGCTTTTCGAGGATGGTGCTCTTCGGCAAGGCGGGATAGCCCGACGTCACGATCCGCAAGGGTTCGCCGCCGGTGTGCATGTCGATGACTTTGAGGAGGTCCGCCATCAGGCAATCCCCAGGAGCGCAGGCAATTTTCGCATATCGTCAAAGAGAATGCCGCCAGCCGCCGCCAGCCCCTCATGGTCGGCATGCTCGTCGCCGCAATAGGAGAATACCCGCATGCCCGCCGCCGTGCCGGCGGTGGTCCCCGCGACACTGTCTTCGATCACGACCGCGCGGCCGGGTTCGACACCCATTTCGCTCGCGGCATGCAGGAAGAGATCGGGGAAAGGTTTGCCGCGCGCCACCATGGAGGCGCTGTAGAGGACGTCTGCGAAATGCGCGATCAGCCCGCTCTTGCCGAGCGTGAGGTGCATCTTTTCGACATTGGCGGATGAGGCGACACAGTAGGAAAGGTCGGCCTTCTTGACGGCGGTTATCACGGTTTCAATATGCGGGATGGCTTCGACGCCCGCTTCGAAGATGATCGGCATGGCTCCGTACCAGCGATCGACGAAATCATCGCCGAGAAGATGGCCTTCGGCTTCAACCCTGTCCTTGACTGCGCGCATTGGCATGCCGCACAGGTTCTTGCGCGCTTCCTCGAAAGTAATGCCATAGCCGCAAGCGTTGAGCATTTTAACGAGGTGTCGGTTTGCAAGCGTTTCTGTATCGACCAGAACCCCGTCACAGTCGAAAATCACCAGATCGGGGCGCGTCATTCAGTTGTCCTTGTCCATGCCTTGAGAGAAGAGCCCCTGCAGGTCGCCAAATGGCACCCCCGCTTGCGAGAAACCGAATGTGCCCTTGTCGAGAACTTCGCGCACGGCATCCCGGATCGCGGTGAAGGCGGCAGTCGTCAGGCGCGGTCCGAGCGATATGCGCCGCACGCCGATGGATGCGAGTTCGCTGACCGACAAGGGTGCCGGGGCAAGCACGCTCACCGGCTTCGAGACGGATTTGCATATCGTTTCTATGCTTTCACGGTCGGAAATGCCCGGCGCGAAGAGCACGTCGGCGCCGGCCGCTTCGAATGCCTGTAGCCGCCTGATCGTATCGTCGAGATCGTTGCGCCCGTGCAGGAAGTTTTCGGCCCGCGCGGTGAAGACGAAATCACCCTTCAGGGCGCGCGCGGCTTCCGCGGCGGCGGCCACACGTTCGACCGCATGGGAAAACTCGTAGATCGGCTGTGCCGGATCGCCGGAAAAATCTTCGAGCGAGCAACCGGCGAGCCCTGCGGCCTCCGCCGCAAATATGGTTTCTCCAGCGCTGTCGGCACTGTCGCCCTTGCCTTTTTCAAGGTCGCCGGAAATGGGCAGGTCAGTTGCCGCCACGAGATCGCGGCAATGCTGCATCATCACATCGAAGGTGATCCCCCCATCGGGGAGGCCGCGCGAGAAGGCGAACCCGGCGCTGCTGGTCGCCAGCGCCTTGAATCCCATGGAGGCAAGGAATTTAGCGGTTCCCGGATCCCATGGATTGGGCATGATGAAGGTCTCGGGACTTTCATGCAGCTGACGGAAAACCAAACCCTTGTCCATACCGGCCTCCAATTGGACGCTGAGAGTCTCGTCCTGTTATGATGTTCCCGTTGATCCGAAGCCGCCGGCACCCCGTGCCGTCTCGCTGGCATGTTGCCGCTCTTCGATCGCAAGCTGCACCACCGGCGCCACGACGACCTGCGCGATGCGCATGCCGCGCTCCACATAGAAGTCGTCTTCGCCGAGGTTGATCAGGATTACTTTTACCTCACCACGATAGTCGGAATCAATCGTCCCCGGGGTGTTGAGACAGGTAATTCCATGCTTGAGGGCAAGACCCGATCGCGGGCGCACCTGCGCCTCGAAGCCCTGCGGTACCTCGAAGATCAGCCCGGTCGGCACCAGCGCCCTGCGCCCCGGCAAGAGCAGGAGCGGACGATCGGCCGGAACCGCTGCGCGCAGATCCATTCCCGCAGATCCCGACGTTTCATAGGCGGGCAGGTCTATATCCTGACCGTGCGGCAGCCTGACCAGGCCGAGAGCAGGATTTCTTGGGCGAACGGAATCGTTTTCTTGGGACATGAGAGACCTTTTTCACCAGTGGGCGGCACGCGTCAACTCACAAGATTTGCAGCATCCATCCTTTGCACACAATCCCCTTCTACCGAGCTACTCCAATCGATGCGATTCACAATGGCGCAATTGCAGGCTATTGTGAGCCCACTTGCTCTTAACCAGGTGATTCATGTGTCGTTGGGCAGCCTATCTTGGACCGCAGCTCTATCTTGAAGATGTCATCGCTTCTCCCTGCCACTCCCTGATCGCACAGAGCCATGATGCGCACGAAGCCAAGACCCGCACCAATGGCGACGGTTTCGGTATTGCCTGGTATGGCGAACGCGACGAGCCAGGCCTCTACCGCGACATCCTTCCAGCCTGGTCGGACCAGAACCTGAAAAGCCTGTCGCGGCAGATCCGCTCGCACCTTTTCCTCGCCCACGTGCGTGCCTCGACCGGCGGGGCGACGAGCCGCGCCAATTGCCATCCCTTCGTGTCGGGTCGATGGAGCTTCATGCACAATGGCCAGATCGGCCATTTCGATAAGCTTCGGCGCGGGTTGGAGGCGCGTCTCGACGATGGCCTCTATGCGCAAAAGCTGGGTTCCACGGATTCGGAACTGATCTTCCTGCTCATGCTGCAACACGGTCTCGACGATGACGCCCCGACGGCCCTGACGGGCACGGTCAATGCCATCACTGCCGAAGCCGAGCGGGCGGGCGTGCCTGCCTTCATTCGACTGACGGCAGCCTTTTCCGACGGCCGGCAGCTTTACGCCGTGCGCTATGCCACGGACCGCTTCGCTCCTTCGCTCTATACTGCGAGCCTTGCGCCGAGCGCCGGGCTCTGCATTGTCTCCGAGCCGCTCGACGGTGAGGCCGGCAACTGGATGCCGGTGCCACCCAACAGTTTTGTGACTGTGCGAAACACGAAACGCATCGCCATCGAGCCATTCATGGCCGAGGAAGCGGCAGCAAGGCGTGTCGAGGTCGTATAGCGCCAAGGCAGGAGAGGCAGTTTAAGCGCATTCGAGCGGGCAGCCTTCGGGAGCACCTGCGGCTTTTCTTGCCCCTGGAGCACTCACGCGGTCGGAGCTCGGCCCTCTCCACTTTTATCCTCCGCTCCACCTCGCCGTCATATTCGGGCTATTGTCCCGAGGAACACCTTCTTGCAACTCCCTTAGTGGTCAGAGCCGCTGTGCCACCCTTCGCCAAATCCAAGTGTCGACGTGGAAGGCATTGGCTGATAGAAGGCGCGCAATCCTTTCACTACAAAGTTCGAGCCTTCCTCATGTCTTCTGCCGACCATCCTGTCACCAAGCGCCGTACCTTCGCGATTATTGCGCACCCTGACGCCGGTAAAACCACCCTCACCGAAAAGCTGCTGCTGTTCGGCGGGGCGATCCAGCTTGCCGGCGAGGTGAAGGCCAAGAAGGACCGCATGCAGACGCGCTCCGACTGGATGAATATCGAACGCGACCGCGGAATTTCCGTCGTTACCTCGGTGATGACCTTCGAGTACAAGGATTGCATCTTCAACCTCCTGGATACGCCAGGCCACGAAGACTTCGCCGACGACACCTACCGCACGCTGACCGCTGTCGACAGCGCCGTCATGGTCATCGATGCCGCCAAGGGTATCGAGTCGCGGACCTTGAAGCTCTTCGAGGTCTGCCGCATGCGCGACATCCCGATCGTAACTTTCATCAACAAGATGGACCGCGAGAGCCGCGATCCGTACGAAATTCTCGATGAGATCGAGCAGAAGCTTGCGCTCGACACGGCGCCGATCACCTGGCCGATCGGGCGCGGCAAGAGCTTTGCCGGTACCTATAATCTCAAGGACAATACGGTGCGCCGCCGCGACGAGGAAGAAGTACCGACGCCGGTCAACGGCCCTGAAGCGGACGCGGCCTCGGGGCTCTTGCCCGAAAATGAGCGCCGGGACTGGATCGACGAGGTGACGCTGGCCCGCGACGCCTGCAACCCCTTCGATCTCCAGGCCTTTCGCGAAGGCCATCTGACCCCGGTCTATTTCGGCTCGGCGCTGCGCAATTACGGCGTGCGCGATTTGATCGAAGCCTTCTGCGATTTCGGTCCAAGCCCGCGCGACCAGGACGCCGATACACGCAAGGTCGCGGCCGAAGAAGAGAAGATGACCGGCTTCGTCTTCAAGATTCAGGCAAATATGGACCCGAACCATCGCGACCGCATCGCGTTCCTGCGCGTATGTTCAGGCAAGCTTTCCCGTGGCATGAAGGCGAAGCTCGTGCGCACCGGCAAGCCGATGAGCTTGTCTGCGCCGCAATTCTTCTTTGCGCGCAGCCGCCAGATCGCCGACGAGGCCTGGGCCGGCGACGTCGTTGGCATTCCCAATCACGGCACGCTGCGCATCGGTGATACCCTCACGGAAGGCGAGGATCTTCTCTTCCGTGGCGTCCCGAACTTTGCGCCGGAGATCCTGCGCCGGGTACGGCTCGACGATGCGATGAAGGCCAAGAAATTGCGCGAAGCCCTGCAGCAGATGGCGGAAGAAGGCGTCGTGCAGCTGTTCCTGCCCGATGACGGCTCGCCGGCCATCGTCGGTGTGGTCGGGGCGCTGCAGATCGATGTCCTTACTGAGCGGCTGAAGGTGGAGTACACCTTGCCTGTCGGATTCGAGCCGGCACGCTTTACCGTTGCGCGCTGGATATCGGCCGACGATCCGGCCGAGTTGCAGCGCTTCATTAACGCGCACCGCGCCGATATCGCCCATGATCTGGATAATGATCCCGTGTTCCTCGCCCAAAACAGCTTCTCGCTGTCCTATGAGGCAGAACGCTGGAAGGCGATCCGCTTCACGGCGATCAAGGACTATCAGGTGCGCGAGAAGGCGGCCTGACCGGCCGCCGGGGGCTCTAGCCGCGCAGTTCCCGCCGCAAAATCTTGCCGACATTGCTCTTCGGCAATTCGTCGCGAAATTCGACGGAGCGCGGGCGCTTGTAGTTGGTCAGCCGCTCGGCGCAGAAGGCGCGCACGGCTTCCTCGGTGAGGGCCGGGTCCTTGCGCACGATGAAGAGCTTTACGCTTTCGCCGGAATGATCATTGGGAACGCCGATCGCCGCCGCTTCGCGGATACCGGGATGCTCCATCGCAACTTCCTCGATCTCGTTCGGGTAGACATTGAACCCGGAAACCAGGATCATATCCTTCTTGCGGTCGACGATCTTGGTGAAGCCGCGCTCATCCATGAAGCCCATGTCACCGGAGCGGAAGAAACCGTCCGCCGTCATCACCTTTGCGGTTTCGTCAGGCCGGTTCCAATAGCCGGCCATCACCTGCGGGCCGCGAATACAGATCTCGCCGACCTCGTGCAGGGCAAGTTCCTTGCCGTCGTCATTGCGGATCGAAATGTCGGTGGAAGGAACGGGGAGGCCGATCGTTCCGGAAAATTCGGTGGCATCGAGCCGGTTGGCCGATGCGACCGGCGAGGTTTCCGAAAGGCCATAGCCCTCGGTGATCACGCATCCGGTAATCTCTTTCCAGCGATCGGCAACGGGCTTTTGCACAGCCATGCCGCCGCCGAGCGAAAGGATGAGCTCCTTGAAGTCGAGCTTGCGGAAGTCCTCATTGTTCATGAGGCCGTTAAAGAGCGTGTTGAGGCCGGGAAAGATGTGCATCTTGTGTTTGCGCAGCTCCTTGACGAAGCCCGGTATGTCACGCGGATTGGGAATGAGAATATTCACCGCGCCATGCTGCATGCCCATCATCGCGTTCACCGTCAGCGCGAATATGTGGTAGAGCGGCAGCGCGCAGATGAAGGTAAGATCCTTCGGACGGCCCTTGAGGCGATAGGCAACGTCGCACCAGACGTTCATCTGCGCCACGTTGGCGACGATATTGCCATGGGTGAGAATCGCGCCTTTTGAGATGCCGGTCGTGCCGCCGGTATATTGCAGGAAGGCAATATCCGTCGCTTTGAGTTCCACATGCCGCATGCTTTGGGCGCCGCCCTTGGCGAGCGCTGTCTTGAACGGTACATGCCCCGGCAGCGACCAGGCCGGCACCATCTTCTTTACCCGGCGCACGACGAGATTAACGACGTGCCCCTTGAGACCCATCATGTCGCCCATGGCGGCGACAACGACGTGCTGCACCGGCGTTTTGGTGATGACTTTCTGCAGCGTTGCCGCGAAATTTTCGAGAATGACGATCGCCTTGGCGCCGCTGTCCTTGAGCTGGTGTTCGAGTTCGCGCGGCGTGTAGAGCGGATTGAAATTGACCACCGTATAGCCCGCCCGGAGGATGGCGGCGATGGTGATCGGGTATTGCAGGATGTTGGGCATCATCACCGCGATGCGGTCGCCCTTTTCGAGCCCGCGTGACTGAAACCATGCCCCAAGCGCACGGGAATAATTCTTTAGCTGCGTGTAGGTGATGCTCACGCCCATGCAGTTGAAAGCAGGCCTTTCGGCATAGTCGCTGAATACGCGCGTGAAAAGATCGGCGATGGATTCGTACGGCGAGGTCACTTCGGCCGGAACGCCGTCCGGATAATTGCTCACCCAGAACTTGGGTGTCGGCTGGGCCGGGGCGTGGGCGACTGGTTGCGCAGCCTGCTTTGCCCTTTTCGGCTGCATTGCCGGCTTGCCGTCAACAGGTTTTGGCGCGGCTTTCGTGGCCGTCTTCTTCGTGGCCGTGCCAGGCTTGGCAGCAGCCTTCGGCTTTGTCGTATTGGCGGCAGCCTTGGTCCTCGCTGCCGGTTTGCCCGCGGCCTTCGCCACACCATCGGCACTCGCCTTCGCGGCGGTTCCGGACGTCCTTTTTACGGGCGCCGGAGCAGTCTTCGCTGCTTCACGGTCCGTGGACGGCGCGGATTTGCTCCTGCGTGTTGTCTCTTTGGCCACACTAAACCTCCCTGCTTGCTTCCCAAACCCGAACGCAATCTCCCCACCGCGTTCGATGCTACCCAACTCTGCTATCTATTGCGAGAGGCGCTGCGCTGGCAAGTATTTACATTAACGTAAACGTAAAAACTGGATGTCCGGCATTCTACCCAAGTCTGGCGATTCATCGATTTGGTGACATCCGGGCACAAAGTTGCCAAGGTTCGTCTCGACAAAGCAGTGGCAACCTGAAATCACCGGATCGAATCGGATCAACTGTGGAAACCATTACCGTCATCCTGTTGATGCTCCTTGCCGTTGTGGTCAGCGACTCCATCGTGCGCGCGCTGCCCCTGCCAGTGCCGCTGCCGCTGGTGCAGATCGGGCTCGGTGCACTCATCGCCTCGGTGACGACCATACGCGTGGAACTCGATCCGGATATCTTCTTCCTCCTGTTTCTGCCGCCGCTGCTCTTCCTCGATGGCTGGCGCATTCCGAAGGAGGGCCTCTTTCGCGACAAGGGCATTATCCTCGAAATGGCGCTCGGCCTCGTTGTCTTCACGGTGGTAGGCCTCGGCTATCTCATTTACTGGATGATTCCCTCGATCCCGCTTCCCGTCGCCTTTGCGCTTGCGGCGATCGTATCGCCCACGGACCCGATCGCCGTATCGGGCATTGCCGCGCGGGTACCGATACCTTCCCGCATGATGCACATTCTCGAGGGCGAATCGCTGTTGAACGATGCGTCCGGGCTCGTCTGCATGCGCTTTGCCGTCGCTGCCATGCTGACGGGTGCTTTCTCGATTTCGGACGCATTCTTCACCTTCCTTTGGCTGGCGATCGGCGGCATCGCCATTGGCGTCGGCGTCACGCTCGGCGTAACGAGGGGCAAGGCCTTCCTCGCCCGCCATCTTGGTGAAGAAAGCGGCTCGCAGATCCTGATCAGCCTGCTCATCCCGTTCGGCGCCTATCTTCTCGCCGAGCATGTCCATGCCTCGGGCATCCTCGCCGCCGTCGCCGCCGGCATCACCATGAGCTATGCCGAGATAACCGGTCAGGCACTTGCTGTCACGCGCGTGCGCCGCACGGCAGTCTGGGATACGGTGCAGTTCGCCGCCAATGGCGCAATCTTCGTCCTGCTCGGTGAACAGCTTCCCGGCATCTTTTCCGGAGCGGTCGAAAATATCGCGGCGGGTCGCTCGTCGCCCTGGTGGCTGGTCGTGTATATCGTCGTCATCACGCTCGCGCTCGGCGCGCTGCGCTTTGCCTGGGTGTGGGCGTCGTGGAGCATTACCCTTTCGCGAACGGCAGGAACGCGCGAGCAGATTCTCGTGCGGCCGAGCTGGAGACTTGTCGCCACGATGTCGGTTGCCGGCGTTCGCGGCGCCATAACGCTTGCCGGCATACTGACTTTGCCACTTTTCCTCTATGATGGCAGCCTGTTTCCGGCGCGCGATCTCGTTATTTTTCTTGCGGCTGGTGTGATCATCCTCTCGCTAGTTGTTGCCAGCATCGCCCTTCCACGCCTGCTGAACAATATCGAGGTTCCTGTCGAGGCCTCGCACCGCAAGGAGGAAGATTACGCCCGTATCGCTGCCGCAGAAGCGGCCATCATGGCGGTCGAGCGCGCGCAGCACGATCTCGCAGCCGGCCGCCCCGATGCCGATCTCTACGCGGATGTGGCGGCGCAGATCATGGAACTCTACCGCAAGCGCATTGACGGCCGCATGCGTCTCGGTGAAGAGCGTGAGCAGACCGCGCAGACCGATGAAGTTGAGAAAGTGCTGTTCACGACGGCGCTGAAAGCCGAGCGCCAGGAGATCTATCGGCTGGTGCGCGCCCGGCGGCTCGAGACTGCCGTCGCAACGAAGATGGTGCGCGATATCGATTTGCTCGAGGCGCGGTACGGGTAGACGATCTACTGCAAATCCTCGAGCACCAGCGCCGCGCCCTTGGCGCCAACCATCATCGCGGCGGCGTTGGTGTTGCCGCTGATGATGTTCGGAAAGATCGAGCAGTCGATGACCCTGAGGCCATCCACGCCATGCATTTTCAGCCGCGCATCGACCACCGACTGGGCTGGATCCGGTCCCATGCGGCAGGTCGACACCGGATGGTAGACCGTGCCGCTGCGCTTGCGAAAATCGGCGATCAACTCCTCGTCGCTTCGGCAGCCGGGTCCCGGCAATAATTCCTCGACAATCAGCTTCGACATGGTAGGCGTCGCCGCCACCTTGCGCAGGAATTTGACCGCGTCGAGCATTTCGGCAACGTCATGCTCGGTCGAGAAGGCATTCGCCACGATCTGCGGCGCTTGCAGCGGATCGGCCGAACGGATGTGGATCGAGCCGGTGCTGGTCGGGCGGCAGTTCGACAGGCCAATGGAAAATCCGGGCCAGGGGTCTGGCGTCAGGATAGGACGCTCGCCATTTTTCGGCACAATCGTCGAGAACGCCTGAAAATAGAGCTGCATATTCGCACGCGTCCGTGACGGATCGGTGCGGAAGAAACCGCCCCCCTGGTTCATGCTGATCGAAAGCGGTCCCGTGCGCAGCAAAAGATATTCGATGCCGGCAATCGCCTTGCCCCACCATGGCCTCAGCACCTGATTGAGCGAGGGAATATTGGCGCGATAGGTATAATTTATGCCGAGATGGTCCTGAAGGTTTTCGCCGACATTCGGGTTTGCGTAAACGACGTCGATGCCGAGTTGCGAAAGCCGCGCCGGATCGCCGATGCCGGAAATTTCGAGCAGTTGCGGCGTGTTCACCGACCCGCCGGCAAGAACGACTTCGCGGCCCGCCTTCACCGTTTCGCTGCGCCCATTCCTCGTAAATGCCACGCCCACGGCTTGCTTACCCTCGAAGAGGATGCGGGTCACCATGGCGCCGGTCAGTACCGTCACATTGGGCCGTTTCATCGCTGGACGCAAAAAGGCCCGCGCCGCCGACATGCGACGACCACCCTTCGTCGTCAGTCGAAAGGCGCCGACGCCCTCCTGGCTCGCGCCGTTGAAATCGGGATTGTAGGCGAGGCCTGCTTCCTGAGCCGCGATAATCAGCTTGTTGGCAAGCGGGTGAAACAATTTGGAGCAATCGCTGACATGCAGCGGCCCGCCACGGCCAAGACTGTCCGACGGGCCGTCATGGTCCTCCAATGCCTTGAAGATGGGCCAGACATCGGCAGCGCCCCAACCCGGATTGCCGCGGTCGCGCCACTCGTCGAAATCCTCGCGGGCGCCCCGGACATAAACCATGGCATTGATCGAACTCGATCCGCCGAGCACCTTGCCGCGTGGCCAGTAGTCGGCATTGCCTGCGAGGCCGGGGTCCGGTTCGGCGCGGTACATCCAGTTGACGGATTTGTCATAGAAGGTCTTGCCGTAGCCGAGCGGCATGGCGATGAAGAATCGCCGATCGGAGCCGCCCGCCTCGAGCACGAGCACGGAGTAGCGCCCGTTCTCAGAGAGGCGATTGGCAACGACTGAGCCGGCCGAACCGGAACCGACGATGATGAAGTCAAAGGAGCGCATAGATGCCTTGCCCGAATGCGAATATGTCCGGAAAAGATACCCGCCTTCGATCCCCTAAACCCAAACGGCTTTCCGTCACGGCCTATGGAAAATGCGACAGGAAGAAGGATCCGCGCATTTCTTGCCTTCTCTACCCGCCGCTCACCGCCGCATTGAAGTTCTCGAAGAACTGCGTCGCGAGCTTTTTCGAAGTCGATGCGATCAGGCGGCTGCCGAGCTGGGCAATCTTGCCGCCGACATCGGCATTGACGACGTAGGCGAGCACGGTCTCCGCGCCCTCGTCGATAAGCGTTACGTCGGCTCCGCCCTTGGCAAAACCCGCAATCCCGCCGGTGCCTTCGCCGGAGATCGTATAGGACTGGGGCGGATTGAGATTGGAAAGCTCGACCTTGCCTTTGAAGCGTGCCTTGACCGGTCCCATCTTGACGCCGACAACTGCTGCAAGCTCGGTATCTGAGATTCTCTCCAGACTTTCACAGCCCGGGATGCACGCTTTCAAAATCTCCGGATCGTTCAGCGCTTTCCATACGGTATCGCGCGGTGCAACGATCCTTTCCTCTCCAGTCAAATCCATGATTGGTTCCTCCCGAAGCGGAGGCTAGATGGTTTTGCGGTGAAAATGAAGCGGCGCGTGCCGCAGTTTTCCCGCAATTGGCAAGGCATGTTCGCCGCAGCGAAGAAAGCATGAGATTCTCCCTTCGATGAATTGAATTCAAACCGTTTGAGTGGCAGTTTGCCCACGCCCGAAGCATTGTTGCAGGAGACGAAAATGGCGTCAGAACAAGCGAACGAAGTAAAACGTTCGGTCAAGGCTCTCAAGGATCACTGGAAAAACGGCGCCCCGCGCAACATGCGCAGCGCCTTTGCCAAGGATCCGAAGCGCTTTTCCCGCTATTCCCTCGAACTCGATGATCTCCTGCTCGATTGGTCGAAGTGCCTCGTCAATGACGATACCATGGCTCTGCTTGCTGACGTGGCCAGGGCGGCGAAGGTCGAGGAGCGTCGCGACGCGATGTTTGCCGGCAAACCAATAAACAATACCGAGGGCCGCGCGGTACTGCATGTCGCCCTGCGCAACCGGTCCGGCAAGCCGATCAAGGTCGACGGTGAAGACGTCATGCCCGGCGTCAAGGACGTGCTTGAGCGCATGGGCGCGTTTGCCGGTGGCTTGCGTTCGGGTGCGATCAAGGGTTCGAAGGGCAAGCCGATCACCGATATCGTCAATATCGGCATAGGCGGGTCCGATCTCGGCCCCGCCATGGCGACGCTTGCGCTATCGCCCTATCATGACGGCCCCCGCGCCCATTTCGTCTCCAACGTTGATGGCGCCCATATTGCCGATACGCTTGCCAAACTCGATCCCGCAACGACGCTGATCATCGTTGCGTCGAAAACCTTCACGACCATCGAAACCATGACCAATGCCAAGGCGGCACGCAAATGGATCGCCGATGCGCTTGGCGAAGAGGCTGTCGGACAGCATTTTGCGGCCGTATCGACAGCGCTCGACAAGGTCGACGCTTTCGGCATTCCGGCCGACCGCATCTTCGGTTTCTGGGATTGGGTCGGCGGCCGCTATTCGATCTGGTCGGCAATCGGCCTGCCGCTGATGATCGCGATAGGACCGGAGAATTTCGGTCGTTTTCTCGATGGCGCCCACGCCATGGACGAGCATTTCCGCAAGACGCCGTTGAAGAAAAACCTGCCGATCATGCTCGGCCTTGTCGGCTACTGGCATCGCGCCATATCCGGCTATACGAGCCGCGCGGTCATTCCCTACGATCAACGCCTGGCCCGGCTCCCGGCCTACTTGCAGCAGCTCGACATGGAATCGAACGGCAAGGGTGTGACGATCGACGGCAAGCCGGTCGCCGGTCCGACCGGCCCTGTGGTGTGGGGCGAGCCCGGCACGAATGGACAGCATGCGTTCTTCCAGCTTCTGCATCAGGGAACCGATACGATTCCGGTGGAATTTATCGTTGCGGCCAAGGGGCACGAGCCCAATCTCGACAACCAGCATGAGATGTTGATGGCGAACTGCCTTGCCCAGTCGGAAGCGCTGATGAAGGGACGCACGTTGGAGGAGGCGGCAGCGCAGCTTGCCGCCAAAAACCTGTCGAAATCCGAAGTCAAGCGGCTTGCGCCGCACCGCGTTTTTACCGGCAACCGGCCTTCGATCACCATCATTCACGACAAGCTCGATCCCTATACGCTTGGCCGGCTGATCGCGCTCTACGAGCACCGCGTTTTTGTCGAGGCGCAGATTTTCGGGATCAACGCCTTCGATCAATGGGGCGTCGAGCTTGGCAAGGAACTGGCGACGGAGCTGCTGCCCGTGGTCTCCGGAGCGGAAACGGCAAAGGACAAGGACGCTTCGACGCAAGGTCTTGTCGCCCACCTGCGCAAGCGGCGTGGCAAATAGGCCTAAGGTCCAACAATCATACAAAGCATACTCGGGAGAGAACGATGAAGACCGAAACGATCACGCTGGCCGGCGATGTGCCGGGCAACAGCATTGAATTGCGCGTCCTGCGCTTTGAGGGCAAGGACGACAAGGCCGTCACTGCCTATCTGCAATCATCATTGCACGGCTCCGAGCTTCCCGGTCAGGCTGCCTTGCATTTTCTCATTCCGATGCTGGAGAAGGCCGAGCGCGAGGGCCGCCTTGCCGGCAACATCACGGTCGTCCCCCAAGCCAATCCGATCGCCTCGGCACAATGGCTGGCGCACGAACATCTCGGCCGCTTCGACTATTTCTCGAGCGTGAATTTCAACCGGTCCTTTCCCTTGCTTGAAGGCTTCGACACGTCGGGTCTTCCGGGCGTGGATGCGCCAAAATCTCTGGCTGAAAGGCTGAAAGCCCAGCTTCTGCGCCTCGCGCTGCCGCATGAAATCGTCCTCGATCTCCATTGCGATGACGAAAGCGAAAGCTATGTCTATATCCATCAGGCATTCCTGCCTGAAATGTACGATCTGGCGTCGGCGCTCGGATCGACCGCTATCCTTTCCTGGAGCAGCACCGCAGATGCCGCATTCGAGGAGGCCTGCGCCCATCCTGTGATCCAGCTGTCAAAGGAGGAACGCAATGTGAATCGCCGGGCGGTGACGACCGTCGAGTTCCGCGGCATTGCCGATGTTGGCGTTGAGACGGGCAGGTCGGATGCCCTTGGTCTCTACCGTTTCCTCGTGCACCGCGGCGTCATTACCGATGCGGCAGTGAAACTCGATATCGATTTCAAAGGGCCGGTGACCCCGCTCGAAAATGTCGAAATGATCCGCGCCCCGCAGGGCGGCATGATCCTCTTCCACGTCGAGATCGGCGCAGAGGTCAAGGAGGGCGACAAGCTCGTGACGGTTGTCACTATTCCGGGCGATGCAGGCGGCGACATTGTCCTGACCGCGCCGCAGGCCGGGCGGATCCTGACGCGGCGCAGCCACCGCTATACCCGCCGCGGCGATGACCTGCTGAAACTCCTCGGCTCGAAGCGCTCGGAGACGGCGCGTCCGGGCTCGCTGGAGGCATGATGGCAACCACCCGCTCGGCGCAGATTCGTGGAATTCTGTTCGACAAGGACGGAACGCTTGTCGATTTCAACCGCACCTGGTTCGGCATCACCATGGAGATTGCCCGCGAGGCGGCTGCAGGCGATGAAGCAAAGGCGCGGGCGCTCGTCGAGGCGGGCGGGTACGATTGGGAGATGGAAAAGTTCCGCGGCGGCTCTGTTGTCGCTGCCGGAACGATTCACGATATCGTCGACCTTTGGCATCCCGAACTGACGCTTGAGGAAAAGCGCGAACGCATTCGCGCCTACGACGATTATGCGGTGAGCGAAGGCTCCCGCCGCGCTGTCGGCATTGACGGCTTGCGCGAAACTCTGGAAGCGCTGGTGGCGCAAGGCTACGTGCTCGGCATCGCCACCAATGATTCCGAGGCCGGCGCACGCGCAACAGCCGAGGCACTCGGGCTGACTGCCCTGTTTACCCTTATAATCGGTTACGATTCTGTCGCCCGCGCCAAACCCCATGCCGACCAGCTGCATCTCTTCGCCGAGCGTACCGGTATCGCTCCCGCCGCCATCGCCATGGTTGGCGACAATGCGCATGATCTCGAGATGGCGCATGCCGCGGGCGCGGGCCTCGCAATCGGCGTTCTCTCGGGCAACAGCACGCTCGATGATCTCGGTCCGTTGAGCGACGCCATTCTCGGTTCCATCGCCGAACTGCCGGCGTTTCTTGCGCGTCGGGCCGAAGTCGATCGGGCTTGAGAAGCCCCGGCGCGCCAGCGCCGATCCTGCTACAATGATGACAATGATTTGGGTGCTGTGAACCGATCGCAGTGCTATGAATTCGCCATTGCCATTAATCGCCAGCGAGGGCCGCATGGACAGTCAGGATTTTGCCGTTGGTATAGAAGATGTAAAGGCCGCCGCCGGGCGGCTTCAGGGACAGTTGGCTTCGACGCGCCTCGTCGAATCGGAAGCGCTCAATGCTAAATACAAGGCGCGCATCCTGTTCAAGCCGGAATGTCTGCAGCGGACCGGTTCGTTCAAGTTTCGCGGGGCCTATAATCGCATAAGCCAGTTTAACGAAGCCGAGCGCGAACGGGGCATCATCGCCTATTCGTCCGGCAATCACGCGCAGGGCGTTGCGAGCTCCGCAAAGCTCTTTGGCATCAACGCAGTAATCATCATGCCAAGCGATGCGCCACAGACCAAGATCGCCAATACGCGCTCCTACGGTGCGGAAGTCGTCCTCTACGACCGCTACAACCAGAACCGCGACGATGTCGCGACACCCTTCATCGAGGACCGTGGGATGATACTCGTGCCGCCCTATGACGACCCCTCAATCATGGCGGGGCAGGGCACCATAGGCCTCGAACTCGTGGCGGAAGCGAAGGAGCGTGGCTTCGAAATCGATGACCTCTTCGTGCCGACCGGGGGCGGTGGTCTGATCAGCGGCATCTCGGTCGCGGTCAAGGCCGGTTCGCCGAGGACGCGAATCTGGGGCGCGGAACCGGAGCATTTCGATGATTTGCGCCGCTCGCTGATTGCTGGAGAGCGCGTCACCAACGAGGCTGGCCACCGTTCGATCTGCGACGCCATCCTGACGCCGCAGCCGGGCGAACTCACCTTCCCGATCAACAAGCACAATCTAGCCGGCGCCATCGCAGTGTCGGACAGCGCGGTGCGCGGAGCCATGCGCGACGCGGCCAATCACCTGAAACTGATCGTCGAACCGGGCGGCTGTGCGGCCTTCGCGGCGCTCGCCAGCGGCGAGGTCGATATCGAAGGCAGAACCGTCGTCGTCGTCCTTTCGGGCGGAAATGTCGATCTCGACATCTATGGCGGGATGATCGCAGCGGCTTGAGGCAAAAGACCGCTGCGGTTGTTACCTGGTCGTCACAAGAGGGCGGTAGGCTCGGGTCTCGTCCCCCCAGCCAGATAGCCAGAGGTGAGCCATGAACGACCAATCCCAACCGTTTCGCACCAGCCTGCTCGAAGAAAACGACGGGCCGGGCCATAACCCGACCAACAACCCGACGATGGGCGAGATCATAGCATCGCGCTTTTCGCGCCGCGGTTTCCTGAAGGGTTCGCTCGCGGTTTCGGCCATCGCGGCGACCGTCAGCCCGATGGCCCTCATGCTTGCTGACGATGCCCGCGCCGAGGAGAAATCGGCTTTCGTCTTTGAGGAAGTCGAGGCCGGCATCGACCAGAAACACCACGTGGCTTCCGGTTACGATGCGGATGTGCTGCTGCGCTGGGGCGACGCCCTCTTCCCCGATTCGCCGGAGTTCGACCCGAAGAACCAGAGTCCCGAAGCCCAGGCGAAGCAGTTCGGCTACAATAACGACTATGTCGGTTTTATCCCGATCGACGGCTCTTCCGAGCACGGCCTGCTTGTGGTCAACCACGAATATACGAACGAGCATTTGATGTTCCCCGGCATCGTCAAGGTTGTCGAGGGCAAGATCGAAGTCGCGCCGGCCGACCAGAAACGCGTCGATATCGAAATGGCGGCCCATGGCGGCACCATTGTCGAAATCAAGAAAGTCGACGGCAAGTGGCAGGTGGTGAAGGATGGCAAGCTGAACCGCCGCATCACGGCCAATACCGAAATGCAGCTTACCGGTCCCGTTGCCGGCCATGACCGCGTCAAGACCAACGCCGATCCCTCGGGTGCCAAAGTCTTCGGCACGATGAACAACTGCGCCGGCGGCGTCACGCCTTGGGGCACCTATGTGATGTCGGAGGAGAATTTCAACGGCTACTTCAGCGGTGAACTGCCGAAGGACAGCAAGGAAGCTGAAAACTACAAGCGGCTGGGCATTCCCGAGACCGCCTATGAGTGGGGCAAGTTCCACGATCGCTTCGATCTTGCCAAGGAGCCGAACGAGGCCAACCGCTTCGGCTGGATCGTCGAGGTGGATGTCAACGACCCGGCGTCGGTACCGAAGAAGCGCACGACGATGGGCCGATTCAAGCATGAGGGCGCTGAATCGATCGTCGCGAAGGGCGGTCAGGTCGTCTTTTATCTCGGCGATGATTCCCGCTTCGACTATGTCTACAAATTCGTCACATCCGGCAAATTCAATCCGGACGATCGTGCCGCCAATATGGACCTTCTCAACGATGGCACGCTCTATGTCGCGAAATTCGATGCGGAAGGCGGCGTCGAATGGCTGCCCATCGTCCATGGCTCGGGTCCGCTCAACGCGGAGAACGGTTTTGCCGCGCAGGCCGACGTGCTTATCGAGACCCGCCGGGCCGGCGATCTGCTTGGGGCGACCAAGATGGATCGACCCGAAGATATCCAGCCGAATAGCGTCAACGGCAAGGTCTATGTGATGTTGACCAACAACACCAAGCGCAAGGACGGCCAGATCGACGCCGCCAATCCGCGCGCCAAGAACGCCTTCGGCCACATCATCGAAATCACCGAGGACGGGGGCGATTTTGCCGCCAGCAAGGGCAAGTGGGAAATCCTGCTGAAATGCGGCGATCCATCCGTGGCCGATGTCGGCGCGTCGTTCTCGACCGATACGACCAAGAATGGCTGGTTCGGCATGCCTGATAATTGCGCGGTCGATGCCGACGGCCGCCTCTGGGTCGCGACGGATGGCAACTCGCCGAAGGAAACCGGCCGCACGGACGGTATCTGGGCGGTTGATATCGCTGGCCCGGCCCGCAGCACATCGAAACTCTTCTTCCGCGTGCCAGTCGGCGCGGAAATGTGCGGCCCGCTGATGCTGCCGGACATGGCGACGATGATGGTGGCGGTGCAGCATCCTGGCGATGGCGGCGAGGATTGGGAAGGCTTCGGCCGCCCCTCCTACTATGAGGATCTGTCGACGCGCTGGCCGGATTTCAGGGATGACATGCCGGTCCGCCCCTCCGTCGTTGCCATCACCAAAAAGGGGGGCGGCAAGATCGGCGTTTGAGACTGGCTGGGTGCGAGACTGACAGCGGCGTATCCGGTGCAGAAGGCACTGGCGAAACTCCTGCGATCAAGACAGTTGATGGTCAGTCCCGCCGCACCTATGCGGCGGGACTGTATTTGTCATTTACCAGCAAGGGTTGGGGTAAACGTCCCTTCGATCGGCGAACCGTCGGTTGCAGCTGTCGCCGGCTTGTCCCGCCCTAGATTTTGCAGTTCGATATCGGTGATAGCCACCTTCCCCCATTCTTTGGGGAAGGCGAGCTTCAATTCCTTCAGGTTGGTCGTGTCGATGCCGTCAAAGGCTTTCAGCGGAATGGCAACCATGCTGAGCACATTGACGAACGTATCACCGATCAGTGGCATGTCATCCGGATTGTCGACCATGGGGCGTCCATCGCCTTTCGGACGCGGAAAGTTGTAGAGCGCATCGGTGAACTCGCTCGCGGTAACTGTCGCGGATTTGCCCTTACCGTCGGTAAGTGTGACCAGTACCTCCTGACCTACTGGCTGAGCAACCGCTATTCGGAACGTTAGCGAATCGAAGCCCTCCGCCGAAATTCCGGCGAGGTCGTTTGTTATCGTCGGTCCGTCTTTGGTCCAGGCCAATTCGACATGATCGGCCAGCGACTTGATATCGCCGAAACCGTCGAGGAGTGGCAGCTCCCACTTTGCGGTGTCGCCACCGCTCGGCATACCGTACCGCTGCGTCTTATCGAAGCTACCAAAGGTGACGGCCCCCCCAAGCTTGTTCTGTGTCATGCTGCCTGTGTCATCGAAACGTTGGATCAGCTTGCTGCGGGCTGCATCCTTCTGCACGGTCAACACGATCCGCTCGTCACAACTCGCCTTGCCAAATGGACACGCCGGTTTGGGTAGCTGAGCAAGACCGTTCCAATAGGAGGCGAATTTCTGCTCGCCGCCGACGTGGTAGCGCATGAACGAATTGATGATGAAAAGACCGCCGCGACGCTGTTCTTCGGCATTGAGATAAGATCGCGTGAACTTGCAGGTATTTTGGATACTATCCCGTGCCGACCATACCGTGTTGTAGAAGTTGTGATTGGCACCCCGGTGTAGGATCTGGTAGCGCGGCGTTGTATCATCTAACGGCCCAAAGCGATTGTGGTCGAATGCCCTTGCCCCCTGCAGGTTGGACACGTCGCCATCGCAAGACGGCAGAAGACTGGCGAGTGGGACGTGGTCGAGGCCAGTCACGCCGGCAAAGTCGGTAGGGGCCAGCATGAATGCTGCCTTGAAGTCGTAGGACGACGCTTCGCTGCCTTGGGCATTGAAGATGTTGTATTTCGTGACAGCCGCAGCGAACTTCGCATCATCTATTGTGGCAGGTTTGCCAGTGGCGGCTGGTATGATGGCGGCGGCGAGATCTGGGTAGGAAGTGGCGTAGCTGTTGGGCTTCGCCAGCAACGCGCTTTTTAAGT
Source organism: Phyllobacterium sp. UNC302MFCol5.2 (assembly GCF_000686005.1). NCBI lineage: Bacteria > Pseudomonadati > Pseudomonadota > Alphaproteobacteria > Hyphomicrobiales > Phyllobacteriaceae > Phyllobacterium > Phyllobacterium sp. UNC302MFCol5.2. Next base: position 1,083,897 of record NZ_JMLL01000010.1, on the reverse strand, counting down.
CGGCGTCCTTCACGCCGCGGCGAGTCTTGTTAAAAACGATGGTGTTGGCAACGGCTTGGCCGCCACGCGAATGCCCCATGATGCCGACGCGGGTGAAATCGAGCTTGCCCTTGAGCGGATCGAGCTTGCCGCTGTTGCCACCGAGATCGATTTGCCCAAATCCGTCGATCTGGCGCATGCGATCAAGCGTGCCGAGTATGAGCTGCGCCCGTGATTGGCTCGACTTGTCGTTAGGATTAATGGCGTTGGCATCAATCGAAAGCACCACATAGCCGTGCTCGGCCAGATCCTTTGCCAAATAGTCATAGCCCTGGTAGCTCGGATCTGCATTATTATGGTTGCCGTGTTCGAAGATGACGACCGGATATTTGTCTGGCGCGGCGACGGCAGGATCGATTGTGTTTTCCGGGTAACGCACCCAGCCCTTGATCGGCGTTATGATAGTGATGGGTGACGTAAACGCAACTGAATCGTCGCTCATCTGTGCTACCAGATTGCCGAGATCGTAGGCATACGCGGTCGATGACTTGAACCCTGCACCGCCGTTCTCGTCGGGTGCAATCTCGGTGAAGCGGGTGACTGCCTTGGCGATTGGGGCCGCCTCGCCTTCTGATCTCTGCGGGGCGATCGCTGTCGCCTCCCCGCCCGATGTCTGCGGGGGCGTATTGTCGGTGCCGGGCACCGCCGCAACTGTGCCGGTGACCGGTTCCTGTGGCAGGTTCGAGGCTTGGAGAGCCGGCGTCTCGAATGTCGTTGCTTGGGGTTGCCGCGGTTTGTCATCGCCCCCGTCGCAGCCTGCTAAAGCGGCAAGCAGCACGCCAAACAGGCACGCGCGAGGTGCATGAAGTTTTATTCGCTGGATCATTGAGAACTCCTGATAGCAATCTGTGCAATCGCCGATTGAAAAAGCTAAAACATCAATGTTTCCCGTGCGTGGCTGCGCAAAATTCTGCAGCCGGCTCACGAGCCTACATCGATTGTCCAGCAATTTCCGTGCCAGATAGCCAAGATTCAGGATGTCTTCGAGCAGCGGCGCCGGTTCACGCCAGCGCGTCCGGCCAGCCGAGGGAGAGCCTCCCGCGCCCATGGCGCGGGAGGCCTCATGCTAGTTCTGCGCTGTTGTCGCTGGTTTCGGCGCGCGGCCGAAGTTCTGCAGCTCGATATCGTTGATCGCCAATCCGCCCTTCTCGCGGGGCATTTCCAGCTGAAGCGCGCTGAGCTTGGTCGTATCGATATCCTTGAAGGCGCTGAGCGGGATCGCAACCATATTCATGGCACGGTAGATCGAGCTCATCTCCGGCATCAGATCAGCCGGGTTGTCGACCATGGGGATCATACCAGCCTTGGGCCGGGGGATATCGTAAAGCGCATCCGTGTAGTCGCTCGCTGTGACGGTGGCTGTCTTACCATTGCTGTCGGTGAGCGACACCAGGATTTCCTGGCCCACCGTCTCCGTCACCGCAACGCGAAAGGTGAGATAATCCATGCCGGCGGTGGAAAGGTTTTTCAGGTCGGTGGTCAGCTTCGCCCCAGGCGCATTCCAGGAAACTTGAAGCAGTTCGGTTGCTGAGCCGATGTACTCGAAGTTCGTTAGTGCCTTGGGCAGGCAGCCGCCTTTTCTGTAGTACCATTGCTCCATCGAAAGTGGGCACAGTGCTGTCTTGTCGAAGCCGGTCATGACGAAGGCGCCGCCGACGCGGTTAGTCTTGGCCTCCTCGGGTGTTTTCTGGTCGAAACGCTGGATTACCACCCGGTCCTTTGCGCTCTTCTGAATGCTGAGCACGATGCTCTCATCGCACGTGCCCTGTCCCGCAGGGCAATTGGCTGAAGGGAACCTTGCCAGGCCATTCCAGTAGTTTGCGAATTTTTGTTCGCCGCCAACGTGATAGCGCATGTAGGAATTGATGATGAAATGGGCGGCTCGGCGCTGCTCTTTCTCGTTCAATAATATGTGGTTCTCGGCGCACCCGACCTTAATGTGTCACGCTCGCGCCATTCCGTGCTGAAGAAATTGTGGTTGGCGCCGCGCATCCATAGTTGATAGTGCGAGGATGGGTCCTTATCGACGCTATAGCGATTGCGGTCGAAGAAGGCGAGGCCGGACAACGATTGCACGTCGCCGTCGCAACTGCCGACGAGCGTTGCGAACGGCACATCGCTTATGCCCATGAGCGGTAACGTCTGAGTCGGCGCGAGAAGAAAGGCTCCCTTGAATTTATAGGGCGGCGCATCGCCGGCAACAAAACCGATACCGTATTTCTTGGCGGCTGCTTGCAGTTTCGCCTCATCGACCGTCGCAGTCGCTTTGCCATCTGCGTTCGTGGTGGTTGTTGTCGCCGCAAAGATGTCCGGATAGTTGACCATCTCGTGGAAATAGCCGGTATAACTAAAATTGATCAGGCTTGCGCGGGCTTCAGCGACATAATTTTTAAGATCGGTAAAAGTGGTGCCTTTCCGTGCCACATTCTGCAGGAGCGTCGTACCGATCGCCATGCCACCGCGCGAATGGCCCATGATGCCGAGACGGTCAAAGTCGAGCTTGCCCTTCAGCACGTTGAGAATGCCGGGATTACCATAACCATCGACCTGGCCGGTCTCGTTGACCTGCCGCAGCTTGTCAAGCGTCGCAAGCATGAGCTGTGCCCGCCCGCGATTGGCGCCGTCCATGCCAGTTTGCATCGACATGTTGATCGTATCGGCATCGATCGAAACGACGACATAACCTTGGGTAACGAGGTCCTTGCCTAGATAGTCGTAACCGAGGTGGCTGACGTCGCCATTGTGCTGGCCGTGCAAGAAGACGATAAGTGGATATTTGGCACCATCGCCCTTCACCACTTCCTCAGGATAGCGGATGCTGCCGCGGATCGGCGCGATTAGTCCGAAGGGAATGCCCTTGCGTTTGGCAAGTTCATACTCTGGGTCTTTTGCTTCCATCGAATCAGCCGGCTGGACAAAAACCCTGCCGACTTCATAGGTGAACAGCAGGGACGACTTGTATTTTCCGGTATCGAATGTGTCTGGCGCGACCGAGAGGAAACGCGCCGTTGCTGTATCGGCTGCCGATAGTACGGGTGGCACGACGGGCAGTGGTTTATCAATCAACTCGGGCAATTGCGCGGCCGGAACCGGGGCGACAGTCCCAACGACGGGCCCTGTCGCCGGAGGTTGTTCCGTGGGGTTTGCCGCGACATTTGGCTGAGCAATCTCGGGCTGCTGTGCCAACTGGTTGGCGGCCGTGCCGAATGTCGATGTGGGCTCTTCGGGCCCTCTGTCGTCGCAAGCGGTGACAGCGGCAAGAAGTGCGCCGAAAAGGCATGCACGGCTTGCGCGTGGGTTCATCCATTGCATCATTTTCAAATACTCCTTGGTCAGCGAGGCGACCCGCGGCGGCGGATCGGTCGCCCTTCAAAATTTGCTAAATCAAATGATTTCCACCCGCCGGCGGCCAAAAGACCCGGCCGCAAGGTCGGGTCCTTTCGTCGGCATCAATTACGCGCAATCGTATCGGTGAAGCGGCCAAAGTTCTGCAGTTCGATCTCGCCGAGCGCGATGCGACCGACTTCCTTCGGTAAAACCAATTCGAGCTTGCTTAAATTGGTTGTATCGATCCCTTTGAATGCACGAAGCGGAATGGCGATCATGTGCAGATTTTCCTTATAGCCAAACATGGTCGAAGGCATGTCGAGCGGGTCGATGATCATCGGCCGGCCATCGCCCTTCGGGCGTGGTGTCTGATAGAGCACATCGGTGAAGTCGCTAGCCTCAACGGTGGCGGATTTGCCCTTGCCGTCGGTCAGGGTGACGAGAATCTCCTGGCCGATCGCGAGATCGTGCACGAGCGCCGCACGGAAGGTCAGATAGTCCCTACCGGCAGTGGAAAGCCCCTTGAGCTCGGTTGTTATGGTTGCATTCTTGTCCCACCAGAACAACTGGTACCTATCGGACGCCGTCTGGAGGTTGTCGAACAGCTTCGGCATCCAGCTATAGCAACCTTCCGGGGCCATCGGGCATTGGACGGCTTGTGTGAAGCCCTTGAGCGAGAAGGCGCCGCCAAGCTGGTTTACCGTTGCCGCGGCCGGCGTCTCGTAGCGTTGAATCAGCGTCGTGTTGCCCGCATCCTTCTGTATGGTCAAGAGCACGCGCTCGTCGCACGTGCCCTTGCCGCCTGGACAGGCCGAAGGCGGAAGCTGGGCCTGGCCGTTCCAATAGGGAGCGAAGGCTTTTTCGCCGCCGACAAACAGGCGCATGAAGGAACCTATGATGAAGCGCGCATTGTTGCGCTGATCGTCCCCGTTGAGAGCGAGTCTAGGCCCGAGGACCGGGTGGTTGCAGACCGTGGCCGCCGCCGGCTCGGGTTTCTGTATCGTGTTGTAGGCGCCGCTGTTCGCGCCGCGGATGAAAAGCTGGAAGTGCGGTGACGCGTCCTCGGCGGGCCCGAAACGGCTGCGGTCAAAGATGGGACCACCGGCGAGGTTCCCTGCCCCGGTGTTGATGCCGAGGGCAGCTTTGTCGCAACCGGCAACGACGACGGCCCAGGGCATACCCGTCAACCCGGTAACGGCTTTGCGGTCCGAAGGTGCCAGCATGAGGGCGGCCTTGATATTGTGAGGTGCCGCTTCTCCGGTGCCCGCAGCGTAAGATATGTTGAGTCGCTTGATGATGTCCTTGAACTTGGCATCGTCGATGACAGCCGGGTCTCCGGAAACAGTGTTGGCGAGTTCGCTGAAAGGCTCAGTGGTATACTTCAGGACTGAACTTGCGTCCGCCAGAAGCGCAGCCTTCAGTCGGCCCTCGGTCGCCCCCAGGCGCGTTTTGTTGAAATTGATTGCGTTGGCCACCGCTGCACCGCCGCGGCCATGGCCCACGAGGCCGATACGCTCAAGATCAAGCTTGCCTTTCAGCACATTGAGCACGCCAGGGCTATTGGTAGAATCGCGGTCTCCCTTTTCATTGACGAAGCGTAGCTTGTCGAGCGTCGCCATCACCAGCTGTGCCCGAGCGACGCCGGTCTTGTCGTATTCGGATTGTAAGTTGTTGCCAGAAAACTCTGTCCAGCTGTTGATCTCCTCGGCATCGATCGAAAAGACCACATAGCCCTGGGAAACGAAGTCGGAGACCAGGTAATCGAACCCCTGATGATGATTCTTGATCACCTTCTTCGCGTCGGTCGTATCGGTGTCGTGCACGAGGATGATGACCGGATATTTGGCACCGTCCTCGTTCTTGATCTCATCGGGGTATCGCACGGACCCGCGAATAGGCGTGAGCATCGTGCTAACGCCCTTCAGCTTGCTGCCCGGATAATCTTCCGGCGTGGTGACGAGGTTGCCGAGGTTGTAGTAGAACATTAATGACGGGGTGTATTTCCCGGCCGTAATATCCGGCGCAACCGATGCGAAGCGCGTTATCTTCTCGTCGCTTTCGGGCGTGAGAGTAGGCGTCGGCTCGATGGGTGTGACGCTCGGCACCTCGGCTGTGGACCCGCTTGGCGCGATAGGTTCGGTCAACGGGGTAGAATCGGGCTTGGCGGAGTCGATCTTTGCCGCAAAGGTGGATTCTGGCGGCAATTGCGCATCGTTGCTGCTTTCCTTGTTGCAGCCGGCTAGGGCGGTCGTGGCGAGCAGCACGCCGATGAGGCATGCCCGTGTCACTTCCAATTTCATCCATTGGATCATCTGGAAAACTCCTGATTAGGCAGTCGGGTACATGAGGGCGACTACCCTTGGAAAACAATAAAATCGGTATGAGCCGAATAAATTATTCGGATAATAAATTTTGTTCGTTCAATCGAAACTCTTGGTCTTTCATTTGATTACTAATGCGCGGCGCTTTTACCCCAGATGAAAAAGCAGGGTCAATACTACAAATCCGCATCGAATCTAAATTCATCAAAATGTTACATAAGTTTGCTATTGGTAGAGTGGGCTAATTTGGTCATTCGAATGCTCATGCAGTCAGCTGTCAGCCGTGCTCGCACATCTGCCAGTCCTGCTGCTGCTGGATCAGTGAGTCGATTAAAGTTAGCCGAGTAAATATCAAGCTTCGCGCGGTGAGTTCCGGCCATCGCGGTCAGGGTCGCCATCTTGCCGGTGCTTGCCGTGAGCGTAACGAACGCCTCCTGGCCCATCGGGCGCACGACAACAATTCGGAATGTGAGCGCATCGTAATCCTTCCCGGTGAGATCGGTTGTGATCGTAGCACCTGGCTTCGACCACGCCAGTGGAACATGGTCGGTGATTGATCGCAGTCCCACTGGATCCATCTGCGCGGAACTCGGAGCCTCCCAGTCGCTTGGGTGTGCAAGGTTATCGCAATTTTCGTGCCAGTTGAGCGAACAATCACCTGGTCGCTGATGGGTTGGCTTGCGCCACCGATCAGGCCGGGAAATCAGTCCGGTCAAAAGCTGCATCGCTCAGGCGCCGCGCATGGTTGCGCACGTCTTGCGGCCAGGACTCCGTGTGCTCGGCGAAACGCGGGTAGTCACCGGCATACAGCGCGCGTGCTGCTTCCTCATAGTGTGGAAGATCCCCGGCCATCGCCATCATGAAACGGTCGGCGGCTTCCTGTGCCTGCCGCTTGCGCTCGCGCGCCGAGGTCGTGTTGCGCGCGGCGTCGACGAGCTTGCGCAGCGTAACCGATGCGCCACCAGGCTGGCGTGCGAGCCATTCCCATTGCCGGGGCAGGAGTGTCACTTCCCGCGCAGTAACGCCGAGCTTCGGCCGGCCGGGTCCGCGCTGCGCGGTGGGATCGAGCCGCGCGACGATCTCCGCCTCGGTCCCCGAGACGTCGAAGTCTACCTGCCGGCCCGTGGAGTCCTCGAAGATCAGGATGGCGGCGCCGTCGCTGCCTGCGTCCCTTGCCTTCAGCGCAACTTCGGTCGCTGTGCCGCTGGCGATTTTCTCCACGCCCTTGAAGGCTGTGTATGTTTCTTGCGCGTTTTCCATGATTGTTTCCTTGTTCGATGGCTGCTTTTACCCGGGTAAAATAGCGTCGTCAATATACCCGGGTAAAATTATCTGCGCTGAACCATGCCGCCGTGCCGCCGCGCCCTTCCAAATCGGCGGGAAATGCTCTATGTGGCGCTCATGACCACACCACTTGATCACATTCGCAATTTCTCCATCGTCGCCCATATCGACCATGGCAAATCCACTCTTGCCGACCGCCTGATCCAATCGACTGGCGGGCTCGATCTGCGCGACATGAAGGAGCAGGTGCTCGACTCGATGGATATCGAGCGCGAGCGCGGCATTACCATCAAGGCTCAGACCGTACGGCTCAATTACAAGGCAAAGAACGGCGAGGACTATGTCCTCAACCTCATCGATACGCCCGGCCACGTCGATTTTGCCTATGAGGTGTCGCGGTCGCTTTCGGCCTGCGAGGGCTCGCTGCTCGTCGTCGATGCCAGTCAGGGCGTCGAGGCGCAGACGCTCGCCAATGTCTACCAGGCCATCGACAACAATCACGAAATCGTCGTGGTGTTGAATAAGGTCGACCTGCCGGCCGCCGAGCCCGAGCGCATCCGCGAGCAGGTTGAGGAAGTCATCGGCATCGACGCAAGCCAGGCGGTGCTAATCTCGGCCAAGACCGGCCTCGGCATTCCGGATGTGCTTGAAGCCATCGTCAACCAGCTGCCGCCGCCACGCGAGGGCGACCGCAACAAGCCGCTGAAGGCGATGCTGGTCGATAGCTGGTATGACGCCTATCTCGGCGTCATCGTTCTCGTGCGCATCATCGACGGCGTGCTGAAAAAGGGCCAGACCATCCGCATGATGGGAACGGACGCCAGATATCCCGTGGAGCGCACCGGCGTGTTCACGCCGAAGATGCTGGCTGTCGATGAACTCGGCCCCGGCGAATTCGGCTTCATCACCGCTTCGATCAAGGAAGTCGCCGATACGCGCGTCGGCGATACGATCACCGAGGACAAGCGCCCGACCGCCGAGATCCTGCCCGGCTTCAAACCGGCGCAGCCGGTCGTCTTCTGCGGCCTGTTCCCGGTTGATGCGGCGGACTTCGAGGATCTGCGCGCCGCCATGGGCAAGCTGCGCCTCAACGACGCTTCGTTCTCCTTCGAAATGGAAAGCTCGGCAGCGCTCGGCTTCGGCTTCCGCTGCGGTTTCCTCGGGCTGCTCCACCTCGAAATCATCCAGGAGCGGCTGGAGCGGGAGTTCAATCTCGATCTCATCGCCACGGCGCCGAGCGTCGTCTACAAGCTCAACATGACCGACGGCACGCAGCGCGAACTGCATAATCCCGCCGATATGCCGGAAGTGATGAAGATCGCCTCCATCGAGGAGCCGTGGATCCGCGCGACGATCCTGACGCCGGATGATTATCTCGGCGCGATCCTCAAGCTCTGCCAGGACCGGCGCGGCATCCAGATCGATCTGAACTATGTCGGCAAGCGCGCCATGGTCACCTACGACCTGCCGCTCAACGAAGTGGTGTTCGACTTCTACGATCGCTTGAAGTCGATCTCTAAGGGCTATGCCTCGTTCGATTATCACCTGTCTGACTATCGCGAGGGCAATCTCGTCAAGATGTCGGTGCTCGTGAATGCCGAGCCGGTCGATGCGCTGTCGATGATGGTGCACCGTTCGGCGGCCGAAAAGCGCGGCCGCGACCTTTGCGAGAAGCTGAAGGACCTCATCCCAAAGCACATGTTCAAGATCCCGATTCAGGCGGCAATTGGAGGCACGGTCATCGCGCGCGAGACCATCTCGGCGCTGCGCAAGGACGTGACCGCCAAGTGCTATGGCGGCGACGTGACGCGCAAGCGCAAGCTTCTGGAAAAGCAGAAGGAAGGCAAGAAGCGCATGCGCCAGTTCGGCAAGGTGGAGATTCCGCAGGAAGCCTTCATCCAGGCGCTGAAGATGAGCGACAACTGAGCAAGGTGAGCGACAGCGCCAGCCGCAATTTCGGAACGGCGCTACGGCAAGCCCGCCATGTCGCAGCGGTTGGGCTCATCTTCGCCGCGCTTTCCGCCTGTACGACAGTAAATAACGTTGCTCCCCCACCCGCGCCGGTCATCCAAGGCGACCGCCCCGAACCTCCGACACCCGGCATCAAGCCTCTGACTGTGGAACAGGAAGAGCAAGTGAGCGGCAGTTGAGGTTTTGCTCCAAGCCGGCCGAAGTGCGGGCTTGGGAGGATGTCCGCGACTTCGGTCAGGCTCGGCGTAAAACGCGGCACGGTTTCAGCCGCGCTTTGTGAACTCCATCAGCCAGTTGGTTTCCCAGGTCTCGCCGCCATCCTTGGAAAAGGCCTGGGCCCAGAGCGGCTTTTCGGGCGACGGGGTCCAAAGGAAGCGGACGCGAACCGGCACGCCGTCATCCGTGTCGTCACCGTAAAAGATACCCTTGCCGCAATCGAAATGGCCGATAACCGGCGGAAACAGGCAATTGCTGCGGCTGTCGGCCCAATGCAGCGACCAGGAACCATCGCGCGGGTTGAAGAGGCGCAGCGTCAGGCCGGCAAATCCCTTCTCCGGAATATCCATCTCGTCGATATTGGCGGTGTCCTGCAGGAGTTTGCGGACGCGCGATGTCGCCGGGAACTCATCCCATTCATCCGAGCCGACAAATCGATGTTTGAGCCGCTGGTTGCGGATGTTCCAGTCGCCGATGAGGAAATCGAAATCAGTGGCACTGCCGATTGTCTCGGGCCTCGCGTCCATCATCGTTTCCTCCCGCTTATTGTGTCCTCAAACAGAAATATAACGCAGGCCTCCTGACAACCTCCTGTCAGGAGGTGGCGGGAAGAACGGGATTGAGAATTGCGGGAGGGATTACGTGTAGGGGCGGCTAGACGGACACGATGGCGAGGGCACTGATAAGCCTCAGGCATTCGGATGCCCTTTTCATGCTCCTGCTTCCAATAGGAAAGGAAAGTGATATCTAAAGAAGCATGACGTCAAAACCGCGCATTACCATTCGATATTGTACGCAGTGCAATTGGCTCCTGCGTTCCGCCTGGATGGCACAGGAACTCCTGTCGACCTTCGGTGCCGATCTTGGTGAGGTGGCGCTTGTTCCAGGAACCGGTGGCATTTTCGAGATCCAGGTCGATGCCGAAAGCATCTGGGAGCGCAAGCGCGATGGCGGCTTCCCCGAGGCGAAAGTCCTGAAGCAGCGCGTGCGCGACATCGTCTGGCCCGAGCGTGATCTCGGTCATTCAGATGGGCATCCACGGGCCCCCGCCAGCGACGAGCACAGCGAGGAGCTTAAGGGCGGGGCAAAGACCACCCCCGCCAGCGACGAGCACAGCGAGGAGCTTAAGGGCGGGGCAGAGACCATCCCCGCCAGCGACGAGCACAGTGAGGACCTTAAGGGCGGGGGCAGTCAATGAGTAAGCCGGAGGTTACCACAACGCGGCTCGACGATGCGGCCCGTGCAGGCTGGCTCTACTATGTGGCCGGCAATACGCAGGATGAGATCGCAGCCAAGCTCGGCATTTCGCGCCAGTCGGCGCAGCGCATGGTCTCGCTCGCCGTCTCGGAAGGTCTCGTAAAGGTAAGGCTTGACCATCCGATTGCGCGCTGCCTCGACCTCGGCGCGCAACTGCGCGAGCGTTTCGGCCTGAAGATGACGGAGGTTGTGCCGACCGATCCGGGCTCGACTTCGACGACACTCGGTGTCGCCGATGCGGCCGCAGCCGAAATGACGCGCTGGCTGAGATCGGAAAGGCCGATCGTGCTCGGCATCGGCACCGGACGCACGCTCAAGGCGGCGATCGAGCAGCTGTCGCCGATCGAATGCCCGCAACACAAGGTAGTATCGCTGACCGGCAATATTTCGCCGGATGGCTCGGCGGCCTATTACAACGTCATTTTCAATATTGCCGACAAGATCAAGGCGCGGTCCTTCCCGATGCCGCTCCCGGTCATCGCCTCTTCTCCGGAGGAGCGCGAACTTCTGCACGCGCAGGCGATGATCCGTCCGGTGCTGGAACTTGCCGCCATGGCCAATGTGGCGTTTCTCGGCATCGGTGATCTTGGCTATGAGGCGCCGCTTTTTGTCGACGGCTTCATTTCGCGCGAGGAACTCGACGCCCTGCGCCGCGCTGGAGGCGTCTGCGAGATCATCGGCCGCGCCTTCGACCGTAATGGATCGCCCATTGCCGGGCTGACGAACGAGCGCGTGGCCAGCGCGCCGATCCCTTCTTGCGAGACCGCCATGGTCATCGCCACCGCCATGGGCGCGCGCAAGATGCAAGGAATTTCGGCGGCCATAAAAGGCAAGCTTATCAATGGTTTGATTACCGACGAGCAAACTGCGGAAATGCTTCTCGGCGAAAAGTAAATATCACCCTGTTTGGTCTTATGTTGCAACGCAGCGACGAATTGCGCTTGACTTGTTTTGCCATTGTGTGAGTATTTGCCCAACAAGCTAGCAAATGCTCATAACATTCGGGAGGAATGAAATGTTAACGAGAACGCTTCTGCTCGGCGCTGCATCGGTGCTCGCCATGGCGAGTTTCGCGCACGCGGAAACCACGCTGACCATCGCCACCGTCAACAATGGCGACATGGTCCGCATGCAGAAATTGACCGACGACTTTTCCAAGAAAAATCCGGATATCAAGCTCGAGTGGGTAACGCTCGAGGAAAACGTGCTGCGCCAGCGTGTGACGACCGATATCGCCACCAAGGGCGGCCAGTACGACATCCTGACCATCGGTACTTACGAGGTGCCTATCTGGGCGAAGCAGAAGTGGCTGCTACCGCTTGATGGACTCGGCCAAGCGTATGATGCGGACGACTTGCTGCCTGCGATCAAGGATGCGGTCTCGGTCGACGGCAAACTCTATGCCTCGCCGTTCTATGGTGAGAGCGCCATGGTCATGTACCGCAAGGATCTCGCCGAAAAGGCGGGCGTCACCATTCCTGAAAAGCCGACCTGGGACCAGATCGCCGAAGCCGCCAAGAAGATGACGGACAAGTCCACCGAGACTTACGGCATCTGCCTGCGCGGCAAGGCGGGCTGGGGTGAGAACATGGCGCTTTTGACCGCCATGGCCAATTCCTTCGGCGCGCGCTGGTTTGACGAAAAGTGGCAGCCACAGTTCGATCAGCCGGAATGGAAAAAGGCGCTTACCTTCTATGTCGACCTGATGAAGGAAGCCGGACCTCCCGGAGCATCCTCCAACGGGTTCAATGAAAACCTTGCACTGTTCCAGACCGGCAAGTGCGGCATCTGGATCGACGCCACGGTTGCTGCGTCCTTCGTGACCAATCCGAAGGACTCGAAGGTCGCCGACAAGGTAGGTTATGCGCTGTTCCCCACCGGTGACGCGGGGCCTGACAATCACGGCAACTGGCTCTGGGCCTGGAATCTCGGCATTCCGGCCGGCACCCAGAAAGCGGAAGCCGCGCAGAAATTCGTCTCCTGGGCGACCGACAAGGCGTATACGGAACTCGTCGCCAGCAAGGAAGGCTGGGCCAACGTTCCTCCGGGCACGCGCAAGTCGCTCTATGCCAACCCGGAATATGAAAAGGCGGCGCCATTTGCCAAGATCACACTCGACGCTATGAATGCGGCAAATACAAGCAAGCCGTCCGTCAAGCCTGTGCCCTATACGGGCGGGCAGTTCGTAGCTATCCCTGAATTCCAGGGTATCGGTACGGCCGTGGGCCAGCAGTTCTCGGCAGCGCTTGCCGGCTCCGTCAAGGTCGATCAGGCACTGACGAGCGCCCAGCAGCTCACCACCCGCGAAATGACCAAGGGCGGCTATATCAAATAGGGATCCTCCTGGCCTCGGACGGTTCGCTGACGCAAATGTCTGCGAGCCGCCCGAGCCTCCTTTGCTTCTCGTAACGGCAAACGCATCGGAACCTGACCATGGCCACGCACCAGACGCGCGCAACTGCCCGTATCATGATGTCACCGGCTGTCATCCTGCTGTTTCTCTGGATGATCGTGCCGCTTGTCATGACGCTGTATTTCTCGTTCCTGCGCTACAATCTTCTCATGCCGGGAACTGAGGAATTCGTCGGTTTCCTCAATTACAAATACTTTCTGACCGACCCTTCATTCTTCACGGCGCTCGGCAATACGCTCACCCTTGTCGGCGGCACACTGCTCATCACGGTTATCGGCGGGATCCTTCTCGCATTGGTGCTCGATCAGCCGTTTTTCGGCCAGGGCATCGTGCGGCTTCTCGTCATCGCGCCGTTCTTCGTCATGCCCACCGTCTCGGCGCTCGTGTGGAAGAACATGCTGATGCATCCGGTCAATGGGCTCTTTGCCTGGATCGCCCGATCGTTCGGCTTTCAGCCCATCGACTGGTTCGCTGAAGTCCCGCTATTTTCGATCATTCTCATCGTCGCCTGGCAGTGGCTGCCATTTGCGACGCTTATCCTTCTGACCGCACTGCAATCGCTCGATGGCGAGCAGATCGAAGCGGCGGAAATGGATGGCGCCGGCGCCTTGTCGCGCTTCTTCTATCTGGTACTGCCGCACATGTCGCGTGCGATCACCGTGGTGATCCTCATCCAAACGATCTTCCTTTTGAGCGTCTTTGCCGAAATCCTCGTCACGACCAATGGCGGACCGGGCATCCAGACGACCAACATTACCTACCTGATCTACGCGCAGGCACTGCTGCAGTTCGACGTCGGCGGCGCTTCGGCAGGCGGTATCGTCGCGGTGATCCTCGCCAATATCGTCGCCTTCTTCCTCATTCGCCTCATCGGCAAGAACCTCGAGAGGTAAGATCATGGCCAGAGCAATCTCGACACGCCGCAAACTGACCTTCTCCATTCTTGGCTGGGCGATCGGACTTCTGATCTTCTTCCCGATCCTGTGGACGTTCCTGACAAGCTTCAAGACCGAGGGCACCGCCATTGCAACGCCCCCGCAGTTCTTGTTCTTCGACTGGACGCTCGAGAACTATCACGAGGTGCAGGCGCGCTCCAATTACATGAAGCATGTGACCAATTCGATCGTGATATCGGTGGGTTCGACCCTGATCGGCCTCGCGCTTGCCATACCGGCCGCCTGGGCCATGGCGTTTTCGCCGACAAAGCGCACCAAGGACGTCCTGATGTGGATGCTGTCCACAAAGATGATGCCGCCGGTCGGCGTTCTGGTGCCGCTCTACCTGATCTTCCGCGATTGGGGCCTGCTCGATACGCGGCTTGGTCTTGTTGCGGTCCTGACCATGATCAACCTGCCGATCATCGTCTGGATGCTCTACACTTATTTCAAGGAAATCCCCGGGGAGATCCTTGAAGCGGCGCGGATGGACGGCGCATCGCTTATGAAGGAAATCGTCTATGTGCTGACACCCATGGCGGTGCCCGGCATTGCCTCGACCATGCTGCTCAATATCATTCTCGCATGGAACGAGGCGTTCTGGACGCTCAATCTCTCCGCCGCGAATGCTGCGCCGCTTACAGCATTCATTGCGTCCTATTCCAGTCCCGAAGGCTTGTTCTGGGCGAAGCTGTCGGCTGCATCCACAATGGCGATCGCCCCCATTCTGATCATGGGCTGGTTCTCGCAAAAGCAATTGGTACGCGGCCTGACATTCGGCGCGGTGAAATAAGATTTCAGGGAGGACATGATGGGAAGCATCACACTGCAGAAAGTATCGAAGTCGTTTGGAACGACATCGGTCATTCCGGAAATCGACCTGGATATCAATGATGGCGAGTTTGTCGTCTTCGTCGGGCCGTCAGGCTGCGGAAAGTCCACGCTGCTGCGCATGATCGCCGGCCTCGAGGACTTGAGCGGCGGGCGCATCGTCATCGACGGCAAGGACATGTCCAACGAAGCGCCGGCCAAGCGCGGGCTATCCATGGTGTTCCAGTCCTATGCGCTTTACCCGCATATGAGCGTTTACGGCAACATCGCTTTTCCGCTCAAGATGGACGGACAGGACAAGGCCGCGATCGACAAGAAGGTTCGCGACGCGGCGAACATTCTTAACCTCACCAACTATCTCGATCGCCGGCCGGGCCAGCTCTCGGGCGGCCAGCGCCAGCGCGTCGCCATTGGCCGCGCGATCGTGCGCCAGCCCAAGGCGTTCCTTTTTGACGAACCTCTGTCGAACCTCGACGCGGCACTTCGCGGCAACATGCGCCTCGAAATCAGCGACCTGCATCATCAGCTGAAGACGACGATGATCTATGTGACGCATGACCAGATCGAGGCGATGACCATGGCCGACAAGATCGTGGTGCTCAATGCCGGCCGGATCGAGCAGGTGGGGTCGCCGCTCGAACTCTACCGGAATCCGCGCAACCTGTTCGTCGCCGGCTTCATCGGCTCGCCGCGCATGAACTTCATTGAAGGCGCACATGCCGCGACGCTGAATGCCGCGACGGTGGGCATACGTCCCGAACATATGCGTATCTCGACGACCGAAGGCACATGGCCGGGTACTGTTGGCGTCACCGAGCATCTCGGCTCCGACACCTTGATTCATGTCCAGTCCGACGGGATCGGCAAGATCACTGTACGGACCGACGGCGATTTTCCGGTCGAGCACGGGCAGAAGGTCTTCATCACGCCTGAGGAGCGTCGCGTCCATCGTTTCGATGCGAACGGACAGGCCATCCAGTAACCAAGAGCAATTCCAATGAACAGACTGCAAGGAAAGACAGCATTCATCACCGGGTCAGCCCGCGGCATCGGCCGATCATTCGCCGAAGCCTATCTGCGCGAGGGCGCGGCTCATGTGGTTATCGCCGATATCGATCTCGACCGGGCCAGGCAGACGGCAAGCGAGCTTGGTGAACGTGCCCATGCCGTTCGCCTCGACGTAACCGACCAGGCTTCGATTGACGCCGCCGTCAAGGAGGCCGTCGACAAGTTCGGCGGGATCGACGTGCTTATCAACAATGCTGCGCTTTTCGACCTGGCCCCGATCATCGACATAACGCGCCAAAGCTATGACAAGCTGTTTGCCGTCAATTTTGCCGGCACGCTGTTCACCTTGCAGGCTGTCGCCAGGGCGATGATCGCACGCGGCAAGGGCGGCAAGATCATCAACATGGCGAGCCAAGCCGGCCGACGCGGCGAGCCGCTCGTTGCGATCTACTGTGCGACGAAGGCTGCGGTGATCAGCCTGACGCAATCTGCCGGGCTCAACCTTATCGAGCATGGCATCAATGTGAACGCCATTGCGCCCGGCGTTGTCGACGGCGAGCATTGGGACGGTGTCGATGCTCTGTTCGCAAAATATGAAAACCGCCCGCGCGGCGAAAAAAAGAAGCTCGTTGGTGAGGCGGTGCCCTATGGGCGCATGGGCACTGCCGACGATCTGACAGGAATGGCGATATTTCTTGCCAGCAGCGAGAGCGATTACATCGTTGCCCAGACCTATAATGTCGATGGCGGCAACTGGATGAGCTGATCTTCCCGGCGCTGATTTGCCGGCCCAAATGACACAAGAAGAGGGGTTAAGCCCGATGACTGTTAAACTCTCGCAAGCAGCGCTCAAGCAGATGCCGCAGAATGTTGGCGTTCCGCGCTATGACCCGGCCAATCTGAAGGCAGGTATCGTTCATTTCGGCATCGGCAATTTCCATCGCGCACACCAGGCGGTCTACCTTGACGAGTTGTTCAATGGCGGTTCGGACCACGAATGGGCCATCGTCGGCGCGGGCGTTCTTCCTTCAGACGAAACCATGCGCGAGAAGCTTTCCGACCAGGATTGGCTGACGACCGTTGTCGAGCAGGATAGTGGCCACCGAATCGCCCATATCACGGCATCGATGATCGACTATCTTGAACCGGCTGATACCGAAGCCACGATTTCGCGCCTCGCGGACCCGACGATCCGCATCGTGTCGATGACGATCACCGAAGGCGGCTATTTCATCGATCCGGCCTCGGGCGTGTTCAATCCCAAACATCCCGCGATCGTGGCGGATGCGGCGAATATCAAGAGCCCCAAGACTGTCTTCGGCCTTATTCTTGCCGGGTTGATGCGGCGTCGCGACGAGGGCACCGAGCCCTTCACCGTCATGTCCTGTGACAATATTCCGGGCAACGGTCATGTGACCAGCGATGCGGTGAGCGGACTTGCAGCTCTGATCGATCCGGGCCTTGCGAAGTGGGTCAAGGACAATGTGGCTTTCCCGAACAGCATGGTCGACCGCATCACTCCGGCAACCACCGACCGCGAGCGCCAGATGCTGGCGACGGATTTCGGCGTGGAGGATAATTGGCCTGTGTTCTGCGAGCCGTTCAAGCAATGGGTACTCGAAGATCACTTCCCCACCGGCCGCCCGGCACTCGAAAAGGTCGGGGTTACCTTCGTCAAGGATGTGGCGCCGTATGAGCTCATGAAAATACGCATCCTCAATGGCGGTCACGCGGCAATCGCCTATCCAGCCGCATTGATGGACATTCATTTCGTCCACGAAGCCATGGAGGAGCCACTGATCCGTGATTTCCTCACCAAGCTCGAGCGCGATGAGATCATTCCCGTCCTGCCGCCGGTACCCGGCATGCCGTTCGACGAGTATTTCGACCTGATCGTCCGGCGCTTCTCCAATCCCAAGATCGGCGATACGATCCAACGCCTTTGCCAGGATGGTTCCAACCGGCAGCCGAAATTCATCCTGCCGACCACCGCCGACCGGTTGAAGGCCGGCAAAAGCATCACCGGGCTTGCGCTGGTTTCAGCGCTCTGGTGCCGTTTTTGCGCGGGTACCACCGACACGGGCAAGCCGACGAATTATCTTGATGCCAGCGCCGAGCGGCTGAAAGTTGAGGCGCTCAAGGCAAAGGACGACCCCAAGGCGTTCCTCGCAATGAGCGACATTTTCGGCGAGGTCGGGACCGCTCCGATTTTCGTTGAAACATTTACCCGCCACCTGCGCACACTCTGGGACAAGGGCACGCGCGAAACGCTGACGCTCTATCTCCAGGGCAAGCTTTGAGATGGCCAAGCCCGCACTCGTCATCTTCGATTGCGATGGAGTGCTCGTCGACAGCGAGCCCATTTCCATCGCGGTCCTGCTCGATATGATCGCCAAGAGCGGCACGACCTTGTCCGAGGACGATGCTTATGACCGCTTCCTCGGGCGCAGCATGACGACGATCAGCAAGATCCTGCACGAGGATTACGGCTTTGCCGCGAGCGATGCCGATCTCGATGAAATGCGGGCGAATCTCTTTGCGCGATTCAAGCGCGACCTCAAGCCTATCCCCGGGATAGCCGAGACGTTGCGGGTACTCGACATACCGCGTTGCGTCGCGTCGTCGAGCCAGCCCGACCGGATCCGCCTGTCGCTGCAACTGACCGGGCTGATCGATTTGCTTGACCCCCATATTTTCAGCGCAACCATGGTGAAGCATGGCAAGCCTGCGCCCGACCTCTTTCTCCTCGCCGCACGCACAATGAAGGCTGATCCGGAAGATTGCGTGGTGGTGGAAGACAGTCCCGCCGGCATCGAGGCTGCAAAAAGTGCCGGAATGCGAGTCTTCGCCTTCACCGGCGGCACGCACTCGCGCGGGGGCCGGCTGGAGGCGGCACTTGCGTCTCTCGGCCCAGACCGTATATTCAACGACATGTTGCAATTGCCCGGCTTGCTCGCCTCGCAGGAAGCCACACCGAAAGTTCGTTGATGCCGAAATTCGTCTGTGCGGTCGATGTTGGTACCGGAAGCGCCCGCGCGGGTATTCTTGACGTAAACGGCAATCTGCTCGGGCGTGTCGAACATCCGATCCTGATGAACCGGCCTGTTGGCGACCATGCCGAGCACGATTCGGAAGACATCTGGAAATCGGTGTGCATCGCCGTCCAGGGCGCCATCGTGCAGTCGGGTGTCAGCCCCTCGGACATCGCCGGCATAAGCTTCGACGCAACCTGCTCGCTCGTGGTCCGCGACGCGGACGGTGCTCCGCTCACGGTATCGACATCGGGCGAAAACCGCTGGGATACGATCGTCTGGCTCGATCACAGGGCACTCGCGGAGGCTGATGAATGCACCGCAAGCCGCCACAAGGTGCTGGAACACCTGGGCGGCGTCATGTCGCCAGAGATGGAGACGCCGAAGCTGATGTGGCTTAAGCGGCACCTTCCGGAAACATGGAAGCAAGCTGGCTACTTTTTCGACCTTGCCGACTATCTGACGTGGAAGGCAACAGGCTCGCTCGCGCGTTCCCAATGTACGCTGACCTGCAAGTGGGCCTATCTGGCACATGAGGAGCCGGGCTGGCAGCCGGACTTTTTCGAGGCCATGGGTATTGCCGACATGCTCGAGCGCGGCAGCCTGCCGAAGCGCGCGAGCCCCGTCGGGTCCGATGTCGGCGCCTTGACGCAACATGCCGCCGATGCGCTCGGACTAACGACGCAATGTCACGTCGGGGCGGGGTTGATCGATGCTTACGCGGGCGCGCTTGGTGTTCTTGCCGGGTTCGCCGGCGACCTGTCGCAGATCGACCGCCACCTTGCGCTGATTGCCGGGACCTCGAGTTGCCTCATGGCGCTGTCGCCGGAGCCGATCTCTTTCAGCGGCGGATGGGGCCCCTATTACGGCGTCGCCTTGCCGGATTGCTGGCTGAGCGAGGGCGGACAATCCGTAGCGGGCGCGCTGCTCGACCACATGATCCGTTGGCATGGCGCCGTCGGCGAGCCGAATGCCGCGCTTCACAAGAAGATAACAGACCGTGTCATGGAACTGCGTGCGGGCGAAGGCCTGGATCTTGCGGGACGCTTGCACGTGCTCCCGGACTTCCATGGAAATCGTTCGCCGCTTGCCGATCCGCATGCGGTGGGCGTCATCAGCGGCCTGACGCTCGACACCTCCTTCGACAGTCTTTGCCGGCTGTACTGGCGCACCTGCGTCGCAATCGCCCTTGGAGTGCGCCATATCCTCGATGCGCTGAACGACAAGGGCTATGCGATCGACACGATGCATGTCACCGGCGGCCACATCAAGAACCCGCTGCTCATGGAGCTATATGCGGATGCCACCGGTTGCACGGTCGTGACATCCGCTGCCGAGGATGCGGTGCTGCTTGGCACAGCGATGGTCGCCGCCACGGCGGCTGGCCTTTACCCGGATCTGCCCTCGGCGTGCCTCGCCATGAAGCAAGGCGGCCGCGAACGGCAACCAAATCCAGATGCGCGCCCGCGTTTCGACCGCGACTACCGCATTTTCCTCGAAATGCACGCGCAACGGCGCGTACTTGATTCGCTCTAGCGCAATTCTTTCCAGGCAAGCACGGCTCTAATGTGCTTCATCCCAATTGTGCGCCGCGCGCGCATCGACCTTGAGCGGCACGGATAGCGAGACGGCAGGCATTGCCGCATTCTCCATCACATCGCGGATCACCGGTATCGTCGCCTCGACCTCCGCTTCCGCGGTTTCGAAGATCAGTTCGTCGTGCACCTGCAGCAGCATCCGCGCTGAAAGCTTGGCTTCGTCAAGGGCGGATTCCATCCGCACCATGGCGCGGCGGATGATATCGGCAGCCGATCCCTGTATCGGCGCATTAATGGCGGCGCGCTCGTTGAAGGCGCGGTGCTGCGGATTCGACGAGCGGATTTCGGGGTAATGCGCGCGGCGTCCGAAGATCGTCTCCACATAGCCGTATTGGCGTGCAAAGGCCTTGGTGGATTCCATATAGTCCCTGATTCCGGGAAATCGCTCGAAATAGGTGCGGATATATTGGCCGGCTTCCTCGCGCGGGATCGACAACTGGTTGGCAAGACCAAACGCGGAAATGCCGTAGATGATGCCGAAATTGATCGCCTTGGCGCGGCGGCGCACTTCCGCCGGCATGTCCTTGACCGGAACGCCGAACATTTCCGAGGCGGTCATTGCGTGGATGTCGATACCATCCGCAAAAGCCTGAGTAAGCTGCGGAATTTCCGCAACATGTGCGAGCACGCGTAGTTCGATCTGGCTGTAGTCGGCTGAAATCAGCTTGTTGCCGGGCTCTGCAATGAAGGCGGTGCGGATCTTGCGGCCTTCAGCCGTCCGCACCGGAATATTCTGCAGGTTCGGCTCGGATGAGGAGAGGCGGCCAGTCGATGTCGCGGCAAGCGCATAGGATGTGTGGACGCGCCTGGTGTGCGGATGGATATAACCGGGGAGGGCGTCCGTATAGGTCGATTTGAGTTTCGTCAGCTGGCGCCAATCGACGATCTTGCGGGGGAGTTCGTGGCCTTCCGCAGCCAGTTCCTCGAGCAATTGCGCCGTAGTTGACCATTGGCCGGTCTTGGTCTTGGTGCCGCCGGGAAGGCCCATCTTGCCGAAGAGGATATCGCCCATCTGCTTGGGTGAGCCGATATTGATCCGCTCGCCTGCGAGCTTGTAGATATCGTCTTCGATCGCCGCGGCCGTCTGGGCAAAATCGCCGGAGAGGCGGGAAAGGATTTGCCGGTCGACCGAAATGCCGCGCTCTTCCATGCGTGCAAGCACGGGAATGAGCGGCCGCTCCAGACGTTCGTAGACCGAAGCGATGCTGTCGGCCGCAAGGCGCGGCTTCAAAAGACGCCATAGCCTTAAGGTGACATCGGCATCCTCGCCTGCATATTCGGCGGCGCGCTCGATCGGCACCTTGTCGAATGTAACCGATGACTTACCAGAGCCGATCAGCTCCTTGTAGGCCATGGGCTTGTGACCGAGCCAGCGATCGCACAGCGCATCCATCGAATGGCTGCCCTCGCCAGCGTCGAGCACGTAGGAAATAAGCATCGTGTCGTCGAGCGGGTGAAGGTCGATGCCATGGCGATGCATAATCAGCCATTCATATTTCATGCCGTGCGCGATCTTCAGCACCGAACGGTCTTCGAGGAGTGGCTTCAGCCTGGCAAACACCTCCTGCTCGGGTATCTGCCGCTCGACCAGTCCGCCGCCAAGAAGATCGCCGTCGCCGGATTTATGGTTGATCGGTATATAGGCGGCCCGGCCCGGACGTGTGGCCAATGAAATGCCCACGACATCGGCCTGCATGGGATCCGGCGAATTCGTTTCCGTATCGAAGGCGATGATGCCGGAGGTCATGGCCTCGTCGATCCACACCTGCAAGGTCGCGACATCGCGGATCGTAACATAGGCGCTCCTGTCGAAGCGCGCCGCAAGCGCCTCGTCGGTGCGCGACTTGACCAGGTCAGCCGGCGTTGCCGTGAAATTCTCCGTACCCGACCGCGCCGTGGGCGATGCCGCCGACGGCGACTTGATCTCCACAGGCTCGAAATCTCCAGCCTCGACGTCGAGATCCGGGCCATGGGCTTCGGCAACCGCTTCGATTTTCAATTGGGCGGGGGCAATCGAGCTGGCGTCCACGCCAGTCGCTTCCGCGGCGCGGCGCGTCAGCGCGTTGAATTCCATCGCCTTGAGGAAAGCGATGAGTTTCTTTCCGTCCTGCGGCTCGAGGCCGAATTCCTCAAGTCCTACCTCGACGGGCGTGTCCTTTTTCAGCGTGACGAGCTGGCGCGAAATGCGCGCCTGCTCGGCGTGCTCGATGATGTTTTCGCGGCGCTTCTGCTGCTTGATGTCCCCCGCGCGCGCCAACAGCGTATCGAGATCGCCGAACTCTTCCAGCAGTTGCGCGGCCGTCTTTGGCCCAATGCCTGGTATGCCCGGCACATTGTCGGTCGAATCGCCGGTCAGCGCCTGGAGGTCGATCATTTTCTCCGGTGGCACGCCCCACTTTTCGACAACGTCCGGGATGCCGATCTGCTTGTCCTTCATGCTGTCATACATCGACACGTTCGGCGTCACGAGCTGCATCAGATCCTTGTCCGACGAAATGATGGTGACTTCGGCGCCGGCTTCCTCGGCCATGCGCGCATAGGTGGCGATGAGGTCGTCGGCCTCGTAGCCGTTCATCTCGATGCAGGGCAGGTTGAAAGCCTTGGTCGCCTGGCGGATGAGACCGAACTGCGGAATGAGGTCCTCCGGCGGCGCCGAACGGTTGGCCTTGTATTCCGGATAGATCTCCTTGCGGAAGGTGTGCGAGGAATAGTCGAAGATGACAGCAAAATGTGTCGGGGTATCGCGCACCGACGTGTCGCGCGCCTCTCGCAACAGCTTCCACAACATGTTGCAGAAGCCCGCTACCGCGCCAACGGGAAGGCCGTCGGATTTGCGCGTCAGGGGAGGGAGAGCATGATAGGCCCGGAAGATGTAGCCGGAGCCGTCGACGAGGAAGAGATGATCACCTTTTTTCATGGGCGATAGGATTAAATGATGATCCTCGAAAATGGAATGACATGGCGATTTCTTTCAACGAATGTTCCGGAGGCACCTGACGCATCCTGACAGGAGTGCAGTTGTTCCCACAGCCAGCAAGGGCTTCCATCGGGGGCCTGAGCCGGCTCACCAGACCATCACACGTTTGTTACAAAGATGTAATCTTCCGTGCCCTTGAATTGCCACGGTTTGCCTCCCAAATTCAGGGTGTCGACGTTAGATCGATGTCCGGATTTAAGGCTCGTCCCCCGCCTGACCCCGGACTGCGGGCCAACCTCATCCCCCTCTCCAGGGTTGACCGCAAATGAGTGTAGTGATCTGGTCGCCTGTGGTCCCCCCGCCACGGCGACCATTTCTTTTTGGCCTTCTGGATGGCCAGTTTTTTGTGCCCCTCCTGATAAAATGCGCTAATAAGAACTCCCTTTACGAGTCCCGGTCCACAGATAATCAGGAAATGCCATGCCAGCTCTCGAACCCGTCTTGAACGCACTTGATAACAATCTCGACAACAGTCTGGAGCGGCTTTTCGACCTGTTGCGCATCAAGTCGATCTCCACGGATCCGGCCTATAAGGATGAATGCCGCAAGGCGGCGGAGTGGCTCGTCGCCGACCTCAAATCCATAGGCTTTGACGCGAGCGTGCGCGATACGCCGGGGCACCCGATGGTCGTCGCCCATCACGATGGTCCAGGTGCTGATGCGCCCCATGTGCTGTTTTACGGCCACTACGATGTGCAGCCCGTCGATCCGTTGGAGCTTTGGGAAAACGATCCCTTCGACCCCGCGATCAAGGATGCCGGCAATGGCCGCAAGATACTGACGGGCCGCGGCACGTCCGACGACAAGGGCCAGCTGATGACCTTCGTCGAGGCCTGCCGCGCTTACAAGCAAGTGCACGGCCAGCTCCCGGTGAGGGTGTCGATCCTCTTCGAAGGCGAGGAAGAATCCGGCTCGCCTTCGTTGAAGCCCTTCCTGACGGCCCACAAGGATGAGCTCAAGGCGGATTTCGCGCTGGTCTGCGACACGGGCATGTGGAACGTGGAAACGCCGGCCATCTCGGTTGGGCTGCGCGGCCTCGTCGGCGAAAACATCACCGTCAAGGCGGCCGATCGTGATCTCCACTCCGGCATGTTCGGCGGCGTCGCCGCCAATCCGATTCACATTCTTGCGAAGGCGCTCGCCGATCTGCACGATGAGAACGGCGCGGTGACTGTCCCCGGCTTTTATGACGGCGTCGAAGAAACACCGACGCAGATCCTGCAGATGTGGAAAGGTCTTGGCACCACGCCGGAAAACTTCCTCGGACCGGTCGGTCTTTCGATCCCTTCCGGCGAAAAGGGCCGCTCGGTCCTCGAACTCGTATGGGCGCGCCCAACGGCCGAAATCAATGGCATTACCGGAGGCTATACCGGTGCCGGCTTCAAGACCGTGATTGCGGCGGAAGCGTCGGCGAAGGTGTCGTTCCGCCTCGTTCACAAGCAGGATCCGGCGAAGATCCGCGAGGCCTTCCGCGCTTTTGTCCGCGAGCGGATCCCCGCCGACTGCACGGTGGAGTTCCACGAGCATGGCGGCTCGCCGGCAATCCAGCTTGCCTATGAATCACCGCTTTTGACCAAGGCGAAGAATGCGCTGAGCGACGAATGGCCGAAGCCGGCAGTACTCATCGCCATGGGCGGATCCATCCCGATCGTCGGCGATTTCCAGCGCATGCTGGGCATGGATTCCCTGCTCGTTGGCTACGGCCTGGAGGATGACCGAATTCACTCCCCCAACGAAAAATACGAACTCACCTCGTTCCACAAGGGACAGAGGTCCTGGGCGCGCATCCTCGATGCGCTGGCCCGCTAATTGAAAGAGACAGGCCGATGACAATTCGCTTCCACCGCAACGATCTTCCCGATCTCAGCCGCTACCAGGTCGATGCGGTTGCCATAGATACGGAGACGCTGGGCCTCAATCCGCATCGCGACCGCCTGTGTGTGGTGCAGATATCACCCGGCGATGGCTCCGCCGACGTCATCCAGATCGACCGGGACCAGAAGACGGCGCCGAATCTCGTCAAGATTCTGGGCGACAATGCCATTACCAAGATCTTCCACTACGGCCGGTTTGATGTTGCGGTGCTGTTCCACACCTTCGGCGTGATGCCAAAACCCGTATACTGCACCAAGATCGCATCAAGGCTGTCGCGCACCTATACGGACCGGCACGGCCTCAAGGACCTGTGCAGCGAACTGCTCGAGGTCAACCTGTCAAAACAGCAGCAATCGTCCGATTGGGCGGCGCCGGATTTGTCACAGGCCCAATTGGAATATGCCGCGTCCGATGTGCTCTACCTGCATCGGTTGCGCACGATCCTTCAGCACCGTCTCGTGCGCGACGGGCGGGCGGAAGAGGCGGTAGCCTGCTTCGAATTCCTGCCGACCCGCGCCAAGCTCGACCTCATGGGTTGGGACGAGCAGGATATTTTCGCCCATAGCTGAGTAAAGCTGCAGTTCTATTCGGCCGAAGCCATCGCCTCACGTGTGGCGGGGGCGCGGTCGATATGGGCCCATTGCGGCCGCTTGAACAGGAATTGCCCGTAGCCGGTCCACTGGATCAATCCATAGAGGATGACCGGGCCGATCACGCCGCAAATCACGGTGAGGAGCGAAATCGTGCCGATATCGGTGATGATGCCAAGCTTCAACAGGATCGTGCGGGCAAGCGCCATCGGCAGGAAGAAGGCGAGGTAAACGACGATCGAGTGCGCGCCGAGCCAGCGCAGCGGTTTGACGAGCCAGGCTTGCGAAGCGCCCAATCTGGCGAGCAGTGCCGAAACCGATACGATGGCAAGCGCTCCGGCAAAGCCGGCGGCAAGCGAGATTATCGGGACGCTGCTCCAGCCACCAAGACCGCCGGACGTATAGGATTCTTCCGGGATCCACGCTGCGAACGGTTGCGTTGCCGGGTGAAAGACGAGCCAGCCGTTGACGAGCGCCCAGACGCCGAGCACGCCGAGCGCCGTTGCCGGACGCTCCCGCAGCCAGGCAGCAAGACGGAAGATGACAGGCGCGAAGGCGTAGCCTGCAAAGAAATAGACGTAGCGGCTGCAGAATTCATCGATGACCAGCCAGCCGGTGTGAATTGGCAGCG
The DNA here is from genome assembly GCF_000686005.1 of Phyllobacterium sp. UNC302MFCol5.2. Lineage (NCBI taxonomy): Bacteria > Pseudomonadati > Pseudomonadota > Alphaproteobacteria > Hyphomicrobiales > Phyllobacteriaceae > Phyllobacterium > Phyllobacterium sp. UNC302MFCol5.2. Next base: position 1,057,592 of record NZ_JMLL01000010.1, on the reverse strand, counting down.
TCTCGAGAGCGGCAGCAATGATAAGCACGACCCAGACATTCACGTGTCTGATAAGGCGCGTGACGACGAAGAATAACGGCAGCAGATAGATGAACCACAAGGTTCCAAACGGCTGGATGAAGGACAGAAGATACGCGGAGATGGCGCCGTCGCCGCCGCTTTCCGCAACGATACCCGGCGCCTTGAACAGGAACTGGATCGTCAGCCAGAGCACGTAGAAATAGGCAAAATGCACGATTTTGCGGTCGGCATAGCGCAACCACGGGCGATCGATGACAAGGCCGAGGAAAAGGCCGGAGATCATGAAAAAGTCCGGCATGCGGAAGGGCTGGGCAAAGGCGACAACCGCATGCATCCAGCCGCGCGCGCCCGCCTCGTTCTCGACGCCGAGCACCGAATGCATCATCACAACGAAGATGATGCAGATTCCCTTGGCAATATCGACCCAATCGACGCGCGTCTTTTCAATAGTATTCATGAATGTTCTTCCCAAGCCAACCGGCACCTACATATAGGAAAAAACAAAAATCGAAATAAAATTCAGGTGATGCGCAGAAGCTGATTGCCAATAAGCCCCAAAAACAAAAGAGCCGGGCTAAGAGCCCGGCGAATTGTGAACGCTAATGCGTCCAGAGGGGAACACGCAACGAGCGAAAAATGGGAGGAGAACCACTCGTTACGCAAGAATTAAAATAGAACCGGGCCCAAATCTTTTCAAGGGCCGCAAGATAATATTTTACGCGTGGCATTATTTGGAAATCGCGAAGAGGGGCTGCGGGGCTTTGATCCCAAGTCAGAAGCTCTCTCTAGAGCGCCCACGGCGCTATTGCGGAAGGTCTTTGCACACGCCATGCCCGCGCAGCTGGCAACCGCCAAGACGGTATTGCGCTTCCGCGTCGGGCTTGGGGTTTAGCCGTTCGATAGCCCCGCCGCCACAGCCGCTCAACAGGATGCCAAGTGCGGCCAGAATGAAAAGACGCATGTGTATGCTCCGAGTGATGCTTTCTCGACCGTAACGATCGCCCACAGCATTCTCAACCACCCCGTGGCTGCGATTTTCCCACATCACGCACAATTTAACCGCACCTTAAATCGCCGCATTTACCCTGCATCGGGTCGCGGGATCATTCTTCGAACGCATACGGGGCGAGACTACTCATTCATGGCACGCGGCACGGGCAAGCAACGTATCGAACCGCGCTTTGGTTCGGATCGCCGTTCGGGCGACGATTTGCGCGCAGATCCGGAGGACAGGCCAGTGGCAAAACGCAAGACGACGCGCAAGCCCGCCGCATCCAGGCGGCGCAAGACGCGTCGTAGCGGAGGTGGCGGCTTCATCGGCCTCCTGCGCCGCATGGTCTACTGGTCGATGGTCCTTTGCCTGTGGGGCGGTATCGGCCTTGCCGGCACTGTCATCTATTTTGCCGCGAAGATGCCGCAGACGACGACCTGGGCCATCCCGGATCGTCCGCCAAACGTGAAAATCGTTTCGGTCGAGGGCGATCTCATTGCCAATCGCGGCGCTTCCGGCGGCGAGGCCATCAGCCTGCACGATATGTCGCCCTATATTCCCGAGGCCGTCGTCGCCATCGAGGACCGGCGATTCTATTCGCATTTCGGCGTCGATCCGATCGGGTTTGCCCGCGCGATGGCAACCAATCTCATTTCCGGACGGCTTGTGCAGGGCGGCTCCACCATTACCCAGCAGCTTGCCAAGAACCTGTTCCTGACGCCCGACCGGACCATCGAGCGCAAGGTGCAGGAAGTGCTCCTCGCGCTGTGGCTGGAGCGCAAATACACCAAGGATCAAATCCTAGAAATGTATTTGAACCGGGTCTATCTGGGCTCGGGTTCCTACGGCGTCGCGGCTGCGTCCCGGCGCTATTTCAACAAATCCGCCAAGGAGGTGACGCTGCCTGAGGCAGCGCTCATCGCCGGGCTCCTCAAGGCGCCGTCACGCCTTTCGCCGGCGCGTGATCCGAAAGCCGCTCGCGAGCGGTCGCAGCTCGTGCTCGCGGCCATGCGCGAACAGGGCATGATCGGCGACAAGGAGTTGAGCTTTGCCATGAAGCAGCCGGCCACCCGGGCTGCCTCCTATTGGAGCGGCTCGGAGCAATATGTCGCTGATCGCGTCATGGAGGAATTGCCGGGTCTGATCGGCGATGTGCGCAGCGATGTCATTGTCGATACGACGGTCGATCTCGGCTTGCAGAAGCTCGGCGAAGCGTCGATTCGCGACCTCATCAGCAAGAACGGCGAAAAGCTCAATGTGTCGCAGGGCGCAATGGTTTCGATCGACGGCACCGGTGCCGTGCGGGCGCTGATCGGCGGCTATGACTATGCCAACAGCCAGTTCGACCGCGCCAGCGAGGCCAAGCGGCAGCCGGGCTCGGCCTTCAAGCCCTTCGTTTATCTCTCCGCCCTGGAGCAGGGATTTACACCGGAATCGGTGCGCAATGACGCGCCAATCCGCATCGGCAACTGGACCCCAGGCAACTTCAACGGCAAGTATTTCGGCAAGGTTACGCTTGCCGAAGCCCTGGCGCGCTCGCTGAACTCGGTGTCGGCGCAGCTCGTCATGGAAGTTGGACCGAGCACGGTGGTGTCGACGGCGCATCGGCTCGGCATCGAATCGAACCTTACCGCCAATGCATCGCTCGCGCTCGGCACGTCCGAAGTGACCCTCCTCGAACTCACCGATTCCTTCGTGCCCTTTGCCAACGGCGGCTACAAGGCGCCGATCCACATCATCCGCCGCGTGACGACCAACGAGGGCAAGGTGCTCTACGAATTCAAGCGTCCGCAGCCGTCTCGCGTTATCGATGAGCGCAATGTCGGCATGATGAATGCCATGTTGCGCCAGACCGTTGACAGCGGAACCGCCACCAAGGCGAAGTTCGGCTGGCCGGCGGCGGGCAAGACCGGCACAAGCCAGAATTTCCGTGATGCCTGGTTCATCGGCTATACGTCAAACCTGACCACCGGCGTATGGTTCGGCAATGATGACGGCAAGCCGACCAAGAAGATCACCGGCGGCTCGCTGCCCGCCATCGCCTGGAAAGATTTCATGGTCGCCGCGCATAAGGGTGTGCCGGTGGCGCAGCTTCCGGGCGATTATCAGCTGCATCAGCAGGTCATCGAGGGCAACGATGTTCTTCCCGGATCGGGCGACAGCGTTCCCGCTGCCGAGGGCGTGCCGTCGGCCCAGCTCGATCCCGCAGGCCAGATGCCGCCAGCCGACCTTGGAGATCAGACTGGATCGACCCATCCCGTGCCGCCCGGCAGTGTGAGTGGCGGCAAGGGGCGCAAGACAACCCTGTTCGATCTGATCATGGGCAATTGATCGATGTTTTGCGCGGTTTTGCATCGCGCAAGCATCGCTGAACAGTTACTGGCTCAAGGTACGCTTGACGGCCGTTTTCCAGCCCGCAATCTTCGCCTTGCGGGTCTTCTCGTCCATCTTCGGCGTGAACTGCGTCTCGCGTTCCCAGGTCTTGGCGAAATCGCGCCGGTTCGGCCAGATGCCTGCTTTCGATCCAGCGAGCCATGCGGCTCCAAGCGCTGTCGTTTCCAAGATTACCGGCCGGTCCACGGGTGCATCCAGGATGTCAGCAAGTCGCTGCATGGTCCAGTCTGACGCGACCATGCCGCCATCGACGCGCAGCACGGTCTTTTTGTCCGATGCCTTCCAGTCCTTGCGCATGGCGTCGAGAAGATCGCGGGTCTGGTACGCGACGGATTCAAGCGCCGCGCGGGCAAACTCGGCCGGGCCGCTGTTGCGCGTGAGGCCATAGATCGCGCCGCGCGCTTCCGAATCCCAATACGGTGCGCCGAGCCCGACGAAGGCCGGCACAAGATAGACGTCCTGGCTCGGATCGGCGTGATCGGCGAGTTTGCCGGTCTCCGGCGCCGAGCCGATGATCTTGAGGCCGTCACGCAACCATTGGACGGCCGCGCCGGCAATGAAGATCGAGCCTTCGAGTGCATAGGTGGTCTTGCCGTTGAGGCGGTAGGCGATCGTCGTCAGCAGGCGGTTCTTCGAAAGGACCATATCGCTGCCGGTGTTGAGCAGGGCAAAGCAGCCGGTTCCGTAGGTCGATTTGAACATGCCGGGTTCGAAACAGGCCTGGCCAATGGTCGCCGCGTGCTGATCGCCGGCGACGCCGAGGATCGGAATTGCCGCGCCGAGCAGCGAGGCTTCGGCAGCGCCGTAGTTGGCGGCGCAGTCCTTCACCTCAGGAAGCATCGCCCGCGGAATGCGCAGGATCTCAAGAAGCTCGTCATCCCACGCATTGGTCGCGATATTGAAGAGCAGCGTGCGCGACGCATTGGTGGCGTCGGTCGCGTGCACCTTGCCACCGGTCAAGCGCCAGATGAGGAAACTGTCGATGGTGCCGAACAACAGCTCGCCATTGGCCGCGCGCTTGCGGGCACCGGGTACCTTGTCGAGCAGCCATGCGAGCTTGGTGCCGGAAAAATAGGGGTCGAGCAGCAGCCCGGTCTTGCGCGTGAACGTCTTCTCCAGCCCCTGCTTCTTCAGCTTCTGGCACAATGACGCCGTCCGGCGGTCCTGCCAGACGATGGCGTTATGGATCGGTTTGCCGGTCGTTCGATCCCAGACGATAACTGTCTCGCGCTGGTTGGTTATGCCGATGGCGGCGACATCGCCGGCCTGAATCCGGGCATTTTCGATGGCGACTTCGCATGTGCTGAGCACCGACTGCCAGATTTCGTCGGGATCATGCTCGACCCAGCCCGACTGCGGGTAGATTTGGGTGAATTCCTGCTGGCTTTTACCGACCACGTGGCGATTGTGATCGAAGACGATGGCGCGACTCGAAGTCGTGCCCTGGTCGATGGCCAAAACATATCCGTTCATGCTTCCCCCCTGATTTGGCGCCAAGATATTTGCTTGGTTGGACCAGATCAATCGCTGCGACATGATAAGCCTCGAATTTAGGCTGATCTTGCTCTAAGGCTGATGCAACGGAGTATCGCCATGTCCAATGATGAGCCACGCAAGGTCCTTGTCCTTACCGGAGCAAGCCGCGGTATCGGCCACGCTACTGTCAAGCGCTTTTCGCGCGCCGGCTGGCGCGTGATCACTTGCTCGCGCCAGGATTTTTCCGAAAACTGCCCTTGGCCTGCGGGTCCTGACGACCATATCAAGGTCGATCTTGCCGATCCTGCCGACGTCGATCACGCTGTCGCGGAGATCCGCAGCCGCCTCGCGGCCGAGGGCGGCAGGCTGAACGCACTCGTCAACAATGCCGGCATATCGCCGAAGAACAGTGCCGGCGACCGGCTCGATTCGATCGTTACCCCGATGCAGACGTGGATGACGGTGTTCCAGGTCAACTTCTTCGCGCCGATCATGCTCGCGCGCGGCCTGTTCAACGAACTCGAGGCTGCCCAGGGTTCAGTGGTCAACGTCACGTCGATTGCCGGCAGCCGCGTCCATCCATTTGCTGGTACGGCCTATGCCACGTCGAAGGCCGCACTTGCTTCGCTGACGCGTGAAATGGCTTCGGATTTCGGACCGCACGGCATAAGGGTCAACGCGATCGCGCCGGGCGAGATCGACACGGCCATCCTGTCACCGGGGACGGATAAGCTCGTCGAGCAACTGCCGCTGCGCCGGCTTGGCAAGACCGCCGAGGTTGCCGAGACGATCTATTTCCTCTGCACTGAATCCTCATCTTATGTGACCGGATCCGAGATTCATATCAACGGCGGCCAGCACGTTTAGCGCAGGTACGATGGGGCGGCGGAAGTTTCATCGCCACCCCGACCCTCCCCACAAGGGGGAGGGAGGGAGCGGGCACCGCAGTGTTGTCGGCGACCAACCGTACGGAAGGCTTCGAACGGTCAAACGTAGCGGTTGACGATATTTTCCAGATATTCCTGCCGGCCGGAGCGCGGCTGCGGCTGGAGGTTCTTGTCCTCGACCCGTTTGGCGATCGCGTCGAGCGATTCGTTGCCCGAGAGCATCGCCTGCGCCTCCGGCGTCGACCATCCGGCATAGCGATCGTCGACGAAGCTCGTCAGCGCATTGTCCTCGATCATCTTTGCCGCTGCCTTGAGGCCACGCGCGCAGGTATCCATGCCGCCAACATGGGCGATCAGAAGATCCTGCGGGTCTATCGACTGGCGGCGCAGCTTGGCGTCGAAATTCGTGCCGCCTGTGGTGAAGCCGCCGGCCTTCAGCACCTCGTAGTAGGCGAGCGCGATTTCCGGAGCATTGTTCGGAAACTGGTCCGTGTCCCAGCCCGACTGGTAGTCATTGCGGTTCATGTCGATGGAGCCGAATATGCCGAGCGCCGCCGCTGTCGCCAGCTCATGTTCGAACGAATGGCCGGCAAGGATGGCGTGGCCCTGTTCGAGGTTGACCTTCACTTCGTTCTCCAGGCCGAAACGCTTCAGGAAGCCGTAGACCGTCGCCGCATCGTAATCGTACTGGTGCTTGGTGGGTTCCTGTGGCTTGGGTTCAATGAGGATCGTGCCCTTGAAGCCGATCTTGTGTTTGTATTCGACGACGAGGCTTAGAAACCGGCCCATCTGGTCGAGTTCACGCTTCATGTCGGTGTTGAGCAGGGTCTCATAGCCCTCGCGTCCGCCCCATAGCACGTAGTTTTCGCCGCCAAGCTTCTGCGTCACGTCGATACAGCTTTTGACGGTGGCTGCCGCATAGGCGAAGACGTCTGGATCGGGGTTCGTGGCTGCGCCCGACATATAGCGGCGGTTGGAAAAGAGGTTGGCCGTGCCCCAGAGCAATTTGGTGCCGGTCTTTTCCATCTTGCCGGCGAAATAGTCGGCGATCTCGTGCAGGCGGCTGTTGCTCTCATTGATCGTGTCGCCTTCGGGACGCACATCCGCGTCATGGAAGCAGAAATAGGGCGCGCCGAGGATAGAGAACATTTCAAAGGCAACGTCGGCCTTCAGTTTGGCGCCTTCCATCGTGTCGTTGAACCAAGGGCGTTCGAAGGTCTGGCCGCCGAACGGATCGCCGCCTGGCCAGACGAAGGAGTGCCAGTAGGCGACGGCGAAGCGGAGGTGATCCTCAAGGCGCTTGCCAAGGACCTTCTCGTCGGGATTGTAAAAGCGGTAGGCGAGCGGATTGTTGCTGTCCGGCCCCTCATATTTGACTGGCTTGATATCTCCGAAAAACCCGCTGCTCATGATTGAACTCCCTTAAGTGCTGGATAGAGGTTGTGATAGCGATTGTAGGCCGCGTCGAAGGCCACGATCAGGTTCGCGTCCGGTTCGATGGTCGTATCCGTTGCGGGGGCGACGCAGATGGCATGCGGGTCAGCGCCTTCGGCAGCGATAAGCCCGAGGCGAGCAGCACCAAAGGCCGCACCGAAATCCCCATCCGCCGGTACGTCGACCGGTATGTTGAGCGCGGTGGCAATGGCTTTCAGCCAGTAGGTGGAGCGCGATCCGCCGCCGACAGCCGTGACGCGCTCAAGCCTGGTGCCGGCGGCAGCCAGGGCATGAAGGCAATCGCGGAAGGCGAAGGCAACACCTTCTAGCACGGCCTGTGTCAGAGCCGCCCGGTCGCTCGCATGTTCGAGCCCCTGAAACGACCCGCGGATCGCTGAATCGTTGAGCGGGGTGCGTTCACCTGAAAGATAGGGCAGGAACGTCACGCCCGATGGAGTGCGCAGATCTGCTCCAAGTTCGTCCGTGAGTTCGGCGGCTTTGCGGGAAACGATCCCGGCATACCAGTTCAGGGCGTCGGTCGCCGAAAGAATAACGCCCATCTGGTGCCACGTGTCCGGCAGCGCATGGCAGAATGTGTGCACGGCGCTTTCAGGGTTTGGCAGATAGGCGCGGTTGGCGGCAAACAGCACCCCGGAAGTTCCGAGCGAAACGAAGGCATGGCCTTCTCCGACAGTGCCCATGCCGCAGGCCGATGCCGCATTGTCGCCGGCCCCGCCTGCTACCACCACCTTGTCGCCCATGCCCCAGCGCGCGGCAACATCTGGCTTCAGGATGCCGGACACCTCGGTTCCCTCGACCAGCGAGGGCATGTAGCTTTCATCGAGGCCGGTTGCGGCAAGCAGTTCCGGCGACCACGCGCGCTTGCCGACATCGAGCCAGGACGTGCCGGCCGCGTCGGACATTTCGGACACATGTTCGCCGGTCAACCAGAAGCGCAAATAATCCTTCGGCAACAGAACGCGCTGCAGCCGCGCAAAAATATCGGGCTCGTTGTTGCGAACCCAGGCGATCTTCGGGGCGGTGAAACCGGGGAAGACGATGTTGCCGCTGAGGCTGCGGAATTTCGGGTTGGCGTCGAGTTCGGCTGCTTCCGCGTGGCTGCGGGTGTCGTTCCAAAGGATGCAGGGCCGCAGCACCTGATCGCCGGCATCGAGCAGTGTGGCGCCGTGCATCTGTCCGGAGAGGCCGATACCCTTGACGGCAGAGAGTTCGCGGCCATGGTTCGCCTTGAGCGCGGCAACAGCGTCTTCCGTCGCCCGGATCCAGTGCGAAGGGTCCTGTTCCGACCAGCCTGAATGCGGGCGCGAAACGTCGAGATGTCCCGTGCCGGAGCCGACGATCTTTTGGTTCTCGTCGATCAGAAGTGCTTTGACACCGGATGTGCCGAGGTCGAGCCCGAGATACATGCTGGCTTCCTTCCTTCCTTGGGTGTTAGAGGGCGTGCTTCAATTGAGGGTCCTTGAGGTCGCCCGGCGCGAAGATCTGCGTGTCGAGGTGAAGCAAGGACGTCATCAGGCAGCCTTGTACGATAAGCGGATGTTCGTCCGGATAACAGCGTATGCTGAGATCCTGCGTCGCGCCCCAGCCGGAAGTGCCGGAAATGACGCCGCGCAATTCCTCTTCCATGAGATCGAACACACCGGCCCCGGGTCCAACCAATGCCACCGGCACGGGATCGATCAATGAAAACAGGCTGCGAAGGCCTGCGCCGATCGCCTGGCCGGCCTTGCGGAAGGCCGCACCCTCATCGCCGTCACCACTACGGGCCCGGCCGGCGGCGGCCGCGAACGTCGAGGGATCTATATCCTGCGGCGGCGGGGTGGATTCATTCTCGCCCGATATCGTCCGCAGTATGGCATAGTCGCTGGCATAGGCCTCGATGCAGCCCCGCCGGCCGCATCGGCACAGCGCGCCTTTAGGGATGTGTAACATGTGCCCGAACTCTGCGGCCGAAGAGTGCGCCCCGACGAAGGGCTTGCCCTTGAGATAGAGGCCCATGCCGATGCCATGCGACAGCAAGATTGCTGCGAAATTCTCCGTGTAGTGTTCCGGATCGGTCCAGCGCAACGCTTCAGCTATCATGTTGCAATCATTGGCGACCGAAACATCCACGCCATAACGCTGCGACAGGACCTTGCCGAAGGCGATGTTCGTGTCCGGCGTGATCGGCGACCACAGCATGGTGGCGCCCGTGGCGTCGGTAACGCCCTGGACCCCCATGGAAATGTGCATCAACGGGCCGGTCACTGAAGGCCGTGTATCGATGAGGCTGTCCAGCATGGCGAAGATCGATTGAAACAGCGCCTCCGCCGACATTTCAAGGGTCGGCACCCGTTCCGAAATTTCAGCGACGACCTGGCCCTTGTAATCGTAGAAAACCGCATGGACGAGGTTAAGCGCGAGCTCCACGGTCACCACGCTCGCAACGTCTGGGTTGAGCACCAAGGCAATTTGCGGGCGCCCGCGGCGGTTGGAACCGAGGTCGCCCTCGCGCGCTTCGATGATAATGCCCTCGGAAATCAGCGAGGTCGTGATGGCGGAAACAGTCGAGGGGCTGAGCCCGGTCTGGGCCACGATATCGGTGCGCGACAGGAGGCCGTGACGGCGCAAAGCCGTCAGCGCAAGTCTACGATTCTGGCGCCTGACATCGTCGGGACGCGCGATCTCATCGATCAACAAACTCCACTCCTCCCCATAACCCGCTTTTTGTGCAATGCAAAAATGTTGTTGCGTTGCAATGGGTTATGCCTATCAAAATCCATGTTGACATGGAAATGCTTTTAAGTCACTATTTTTTTCGAGCCTCGAAATAAAAGAGGTTAGACGCGGGTCGGAGGTGTAGACCCTCGTTCATCAGTCATCGTGCTGTGTGCACTGGGAGGATTACCATGAAGAAATATGCAACCGCTCTGGCGGGCGCTGCTGTCCTTGCTGTCTCTTTCGCGGGGCCCGTTCTGGCCAAAGACAAGATCGTCGGTGTATCCTGGTCGAATTTCCAGGAAGAGCGTTGGAAGACCGACGAGGCAGCGATCAAGAAGGCGCTCGAGGCAAATGGCGACAAGTACATTTCCGCCGACGCGCAATCCTCTGCCGCCAAGCAGCTGACCGATGTCGAGAGCCTGATCTCGCAGGGCGCCAACGCGCTGATCATTCTTGCACAGGATTCGAGCGCCATCGGCCCGGCCGTCGAAAAGGCGGTTGCGGAAGGTATTCCGGTGGTCGGCTATGACCGTCTCATCGAGAACAAGGATGCCTTCTACATCACCTTCGACAACAAGGAAGTCGGCCGCATGCAGGCGCGCGGCGTCTTCGCCGTCAAGCCGGAAGGCAACTACGTCTTCATCAAGGGTTCTTCGGCTGACCCGAATGCCGATTTCCTCTTTTCCGGCGCGCAGGAAGTGCTGAAGGAAGCAATCGACAGCGGCAAAATAAAGAATGTCGGCGAAGCCTATACCGACGGCTGGCTGCCGGCCAATGCCCAGAAGAACATGGAGCAGTTCCTGACCGCTAACGACAACAAGGTCGACGCAGTCGTTGCGGCAAATGATGGTACCGCAGGCGGCGCCATTGCCGCTCTCCAGGCGCAGGGCCTTGCTGGCACCGTTCCGGTTTCCGGGCAGGATGCCGACTTTGCCGCGCTCAATCGCGTTGCCCTAGGCACGCAGACGGTAACGATCTGGAAGGACTCCCGCGAACTCGGCAAGCAGGCTGCCGGCATTGCTTCGGCTCTTGCCGACGGCAAGAAGATGGAAGAGATCCCGAACGTTCAGAAGTTTGCCGGCGGCGCCAACAAGGTCGAGGTCAGCGCCGTGTTCCTGACGCCCGTTCCGGTCACCAAGGATAATCTCGGCGTCGTCATCGATGCCGGCTGGGTGACGAAGGACGTCGTCTGCCAGGGCGTGAAGGCTGGCTCGGTACCGGCCTGCAACTAACACCTTCAAGTCTGATAGAATTGAGCGCCGCTGGTCCACTGGATCGGCGGCGTTCTAAAAGAAAATAAAACTGGGAGATTAACATGAGTGATCCGGCCATCAGTCTTGACCGGGCTCGCGCTTCCGAACTCGGTCTCGTTGCCAGGTTCTTCAAGGCGACCGAGCTCGATACCCGCCTCCTCGGCATGATCGGAGCGCTCGTCATCATCTGGCTTGCCTTCCAGTTTTTAACCGGCGGCCTCGTCAACGGCCAATTTCTGACACCGCGCAATCTTTGGAACCTGTCGGTCCAGACCTCTTCCATCGCGGTCATGGCGACCGGGATGGTCCTTATCATCGTCACACGCAATATCGATCTTTCCGTAGGCTCGGTGCTTGGGTTTGTCGGCATGGTGATGGGCGTGACGCAGGCCGAAATCCTGCCGAAGCTGATCGGCTTCGAACAGCCGTTCACCTGGGTTATTGCGCTCGGGCTCGGTATTGTCGTCGGCGCGCTCATCGGCGGCTTTCAGGGCTTTGTCATAGCCTTCCTCGGCGTTCCGGCCTTCATCGTTACGCTGGGCGGCTTGCTCGTCTGGCGCGGCGCTGCCTGGTGGGTCACGTCAGGTCGCACCGTCGCACCGATGGATTCGACCTTCCGCCTCATGGGCGGCGGGCCGGAAGGGTCGATCGGGGCGACCTGGAGCTGGGTTGTCGGCATCGTCGCCTGCCTTGCCATTGTCGGCATGATCGTCAACGGCCGGCGCCAGCGCAAGCGTTTCAACTTTCCCCGCCGTCCGGTCTGGGCCGAGGCCTTTATGGCGGCGATCGCCTGTTTTCTCGTCCTCGGTGCGGTTTCGATCGCCAATCATTACTATTGGCCGATCGGTATCGTCCGCAAATATGCCGAGGCCAACAACATCACCATTCCGGATGGCGGCCTGTTCATCCCGCATGGCATCGCCATCCCCGTGCTGATCGCGGTCGCAACGGGCATCATCATGACCTTCGTGACGACGCGCACGCGTTTCGGCCGCTACGTTTTCGCCATGGGCGGCAACCCGGAAGCCGCAGATCTTGCCGGCATCAACACACGCTGGGTGACGATGAAAATCTTCATCATCATGGGCATTCTGTGCGCCATCGCCGGCGCGATATCGACCGCCCGCCTCAACGCTGCCACCAATGCGCAAGGCACGCTCGATGAGCTGATGACGATCGCGGCCGCTGTCATCGGCGGAACCTCGCTCGCCGGCGGCGTCGGCACCATTGCCGGCGCGATGATCGGCGCGCTGCTGATGCAGTCGCTGAATTCGGGCATGGTCATGCTCGGTCTCGAAACGCCGCTGCAGAATATCGTTGTCGGCATCGTGCTCGTCGTTGCCGTCTGGCTCGACACGATCTATCGCCGCCGTACCGCTTGAGGGAGATTGAAACATGACCGATGCACAAACCCCTCTCGTCGATATCGAAAACGTCTCGATCGCCTTTGGCGGCATACGCGCCGTGGATGGCGCCTCGGTCGACCTGTATCCGGGCGAAGTCGTGGCACTGCTTGGCCACAATGGCGCCGGCAAGTCGACGCTGATCAAGGTGCTCTCCGGCGCCTACAAGCGCGACAGTGGCACAATCCGTGTCAATGGCGAGGAAGCGACGATCAACAATCCGCGCGATGCCAAGGCCTATGGCATCGAGACGATCTACCAGACGCTGGCTCTTGCCGACAACGTCGATACGGCTGCCAATCTCTACCTTGGCCGCGAGTTGATGACGCCTTGGGGAACGCTCGACGATGTGGCGATGGAGCACAGCGCCCGCGAAGTGATGGGCCGGCTCAATCCGCGGTTCCAACGCTTCAAGGACCCGGTCAAGGCGCTTTCAGGCGGCCAGCGCCAATCGGTGGCGATTGCCCGCGCCATCCTCTTCAATGCCCGCATTCTCATCATGGATGAGCCGACGGCGGCCCTGGGGCCGCAGGAGACGGCGCAGGTCGGCGAACTCATCAAGCAGCTTAAAAGCGAGGGTATCGGCATTTTCCTGATCAGCCACGATATTCACGACGTGTTCCACCTCGCCGACCGCGTGGCGGTGATGAAGAATGGTCAGGTCGTCGGCACGGCGAAGGTCACCGACGTGACCGAGGATGAAGTCCTTGGCATGATCATTCTCGGCAAATGCCCACCCGGTGCGATTCCGGGACCAGGCGCGGTGAACTAAAGGTAATAAAAAGGCCGCTCGAAGCGGCCTTTTTTTACTTTCAACCCTTAAAAGCTCAGACGGATTCGACGTGCTGGACTTCCGGTACGAAATGCTTGAGCAGGTTCTGGATGCCGTGCTTCAGGGTCGCCGTGGATGAGGGGCAGCCGGAGCATGCACCGCGCATATTGAGGAAAACGGTGCCGTTCTCATAGCCGCGGAAGGTGATGTCGCCGCCGTCCTGCGCAACTGCCGGGCGTACGCGCGTCTCAAGCAGTTCCTTGATGGTATCGACGATTTCCGCGTCGGCGCTGTCGAAAAACTCGTCTTCGGAATCGCGTTCAGCATCGTCAGCAACCTGCGTGGCGCTCGTCATGATCGGCGCTCCGGACATGAAATGCTCCATGATGGCGCCGAGGATGGCCGGCTTCAGGTGTTGCCATTCCGGACCGTCGTTCTTGGTGACGGTGACGAAGTCATAGCCGAAGAAGACACCGGATACGCCGGGGATTGCAAAGATCTTGCCGGCAAGCGGAGAGGCTGCGCCTGCGCTTTGAGCATCGCGGAAATCGGCCGTCCCCTGGTCGAGAACCACCTTCCCAGGCAGGAACTTGAGGGTCGCCGGATTGGGCGTTGCTTCGGTCTGGATAAACATGACGGATCTCGCGTGTCTAGTTTAGAATTGTTCAAAGGCGATATAGGCCTTAAAACTCAACTGTTCAAGTCAGGATTGTATCACGTTTCGCCGCGGGATCACGTAATCGCGTCGATATCCTCGTCAGAGAGATTGTATGGGACAACCGTGACAGGAATGGGGAAGGATTCGCGTCCCGCCAGCGACTGAACGAGGGGCCCCGGGCCTTCCTTGCCCGAGCCTGCCGCAAGGACGAGGATGGCAATGTCCTGGTCTTCCTCGATCAGCTTCTGGATCTCTTCCGATGTCAGCCCTTCGCGCACGACGAGTTCGGATTCGATACCGATCGTCCCGCGCACATTGGCCGCGAACTTGCTCAGCGTCGCGCTTGCCCGTTCCTGCGCTTCGGCCCGCATGATCTGCTCGACACCGAGAAAAGCCTGGAAATCGGCTGTGTCAATGACGAAAAGGAGGAGCAACACTCCGCCAGTCGTCTTGGCGCGGCGCGAGGCATAGGCTACCGCCCGCTCGCATTCGGGCGTCTCGTCGATAACGGCTAGAAATTTGCGGCGATGGCCGGCTTCCCGGCTGAGACGTTTCGATACCATGTGCCCGTTCCTGCCCTAACCGATGTGATCGCCCACCCCTTGCAGCACCCGGTCCTAGTCCTGCAGGAAGCCGATAATATCACGCACATTGCGCAGCGTCTTCTCGGCGAGAAGGGCTGCCCGCTCGCCGCCGTCCTTCAAGACGGCATCGACATAGCTCGCATCGGCCGAAATACGCCGCATCTCCGCGGCAATCGGCGCGAGACGCTCGACTGCGAGGTCGGCAAGTGCCGGCTTGAACACGGAAAATTGCTGGCCACCGAAATCGCCGATTACCTTTTCCTTGTTCGCATCGATCAAGGCCGCATAGATGCCGACGAGGTTGTCCGCTTCCGGGCGGTCCTTGAGACCCTCGACATCGGACGGCAGCGGTTCGGCGTCGGTCTTGGCTTTGCGGATCTTCTTCGAGATCGTATCGGCATCGTCGATGAGATTGATGCGGGACAAATCCGAGGGATCGGATTTGGACATCTTCTTTGTGCCATCGCGCAGGCTCATGACGCGCGCAGCCGGCCCGCCGATGACAGGTTCCGTCAGCGGGAAGAAGCTGGCAATGGTCTCATCGCCCGATTGGGTCTCGACGCCGAGACCGAGTTCGGCGATGCGGCCGGAGAAATCCGTATTGAATTTCTGTGCAATGTCGCGCGTGAGTTCGAGGTGCTGTTTCTGGTCTTCGCCGACCGGCACATGGGTAGCGCGATAGGCGAGAATGTCGGCCGCCATCAGGTTCGGATAGGTGAAAAGCCCGACGGATGCGTTCTCGCGATCCTTGCCGGCCTTGTCCTTGAACTGGGTCATCCGGTTGAGCCACCCCATGCGGGCAATACAATTGAACACCCAGGCGAGCTCGGCGTGCTGGCGCACGCGGCTCTGGTTGAAGACGATGTGTTTCTTCGGGTCGATGCCGGAAGCCAGAAACGCCGCCGTCACCTCGCGCGTGTTGCGCATCAGCTCGGCCGGACCGCCCCACACGGACATGGCCTGCGTGATGGCATGCTGGTCGACCACGCAATAGATGCAGTTATAGTCTTCCTGCAGAGCGACCCAGCGCCGGATAGCCCCCAGATAATTGCCGAGATGCAGGTTGCCGGTTGGCTGGACACCGGAAAAGACGAGCTGTTCAAACGTGCTCATTAATCGTCCTTGATCGTTCGGGGATCGGGCTTGCAGGCGCCGATGGCAGTGAAGCGCGGTTTTGGCAGAGCCACACGCAGTATTCAAGCCCTATATCGTTGGCTGCTTCAGTTCGAGCAAGTCCCACTTGTTGCCGTAGAGATCCTGAAACACGGCGACGCTGCCATATGGCTCATGCCGTGGCTCTTCAAGGAAGATGACGCCCGATTTGACCATCGCCGAATGATCGCGCTCGAAGTCGTCCGTGTGAAGAAAGAAAGCAACCCGCCCGCCCGTCTGGTTGCCGGTGGCGGCTTCCTGGGCTTGTCCGTCCGCTTTTGCAAGGAGGATACGCGTTTCGCCGTCGCCAGGCGCCAAGACCACCCAGCGCTTTGATTCAGAAAGCGCGGTATCTTCGACGAGGCGAAAACCAAGCTTTTGCGTGTACCAGGCGATGGCTTCATCATAGTCACGCACGACAAGCGTGATCAATCCGATGCGGCGGCTCATGGTGCGGCATCCGTCGGCGTGGCTTCAGCGGCCTTCGCGCCGCGCTTCACGTTGCGGCGGATCATGGCAAGGCTGGCGCCGCCCGTGCCGAAGGCAAGGGCAAAGTAGGAGATCATCGCCAGGATGACCAGCGTCAGCACGGCAACGGCCTGCGTGTGGAGCGGCGCATGCGGTGCAAGCGCAGGGCCCATCCATATAATCGCGTAATGAAGGCCGATCGCCATAATCGCCGCGGATATGAACAGTCGCGGAATGCGGGTGAGGAGAGGGATGTCGCGTCCCCAGTGGCCGCGCCAAACCAAGGTCGCAAAGAGCAGGATGGCGTTGACCCAACCAGCGACGATCTCGGCGGTGGCGATGCCGGTCTCGTACATGATCGGAAAGAGCGTTAGCGCGAGCGAGACATTCACCGCCACGGCAATTGCCGCAAAGATCATCGGTGTGCGGGTGTCCTCACGGGCAAAGAACCCGGGAAGGAACGCCTTTATCAGCACGAAAGCCGGAAGCCCCAACCCGTAGACGGCGAGGATATTGCCGACCGTGTGCGTCGAGGTGGGGGAGAAATTGCCGCGTTCGTAAAGCATGCGAACGATCGGCTCAGACATGACGAGCAGTGCCGCTGCTGCCGGCAGCGTCAGAAACAGGGTGAATTCCACCGAGCGGTTCTGCAGGCTCGACGCTTCCTTGAGGTTGCCGGAGCGCAGCGCGCGTGCGAGTTCCGGCAAAAGCACGGTAGCGACGGCAATGCCCACGACGCCGAGCGGCAGCTGGTAGATACGGTCGGCATAGGCGAGCGAGGAAATGGCGCCGGATTTCGCCGAAGCGATGTTGGTGTTGATCAAAAGGTTGATCTGCGTGATGCCCCCGGTTACTGCCGCGGGAAGCGCCAGAACCAGCAGGCGCTTCACGTTCTTGGTGAGATGCGGAAGGCGAAAGCCGATGGTGATGCCGGCATTGCGCACCGCAATCCAGACGATCGCAAGTTGCACGAGGCCGGAGACCATGACACCCCAGGACAGGGCGTAGCCGACCTGCCTGCCGTCCTGGCGCGTATACCAGGCATAGGCAAGCACACCGATCAGAATGACATTGAGAAAGACCGGGGCGATCGCAGCGGCAAAATAGCGGTGCAGCGAATTCAGCATCCCGCTCATCATCGCCGCCAGCGACATGCAGGCGAGATATGGGAACATGATGATCGCCATGCGCACCGTATTGTCGAACTTCATCGGGTCCTCGACGAAGCCCGGCGCGATGACATAGCGCACGATCAGCGGCATCGACACTTCCATCAGGATCGTCAGCGTCAGCAATACGGTGAAGAGGACGCCGAACACCTCTTCGGAGAAGCGCCGCGCCCCATCAAGACCGTTAGCCTCAATCTCCTTGGCAAAAAGCGGAACGAAGGCAGCGTTGAAAGCGCCCTCCGCAAAAAGCCGGCGAAATGTATTGGGAAAGCGGAAGGCGGCGTTGAAAGCGTCGGCGATCGGCCCAGTGCCGAGCGCGCTCGCCATCAGCATTTCGCGGGTGAAGCCGAAGACGCGGCTCATCAGCGTGCCGGATGCGACAGTTGCAAATTTCTTGACGAGACTCATTTATTCCGCCGTCATGAGGATGTTTTGCCGCTGTGGCTGGGCGGTGGTTATATCGCCTTCGCCGAAGAGCGCGAGCAGCTTCTTACGAATGCGGTTTTGCCGCGCCGTGTTGGTGACTTTCTGGCCGACGAGGTCCGTCACGTAAAACACGTCGATGACCTTTTCGCCGAAAGTCGTCACATGCGCCGAGGCGATATCAAGCGAAAGATCGGAAATGATCCCGGTGATCTCTGAAAGAAGGCCGGGCCGGTCGAGCCCCTCGACCTCGATGACGGTGAATTTGTTGGAGAGCGTATTGTTGATTTCGACGCCAGGCTCGATACGGAAGGCGCGAACCGCCCGCTTCGGCTTGGTGCGTGCCGCCAGCATTTCGGGAAGATAGCTGCGGCCGGAAAGCACATCCTCGATGAGGCGGCCGACATTCTTCGCCCGCCTCCGCTCGTCGTCATCGGTCGGAAATTCACGGCTGATCAGGATCGTATCGAGCGCCCGCCCGTCGCTGGTGGTGAAGATCTGCGCATCGACGATGTTGGCGCCCGCCGCGGCGCAGGCGCCGGCAATGATCGAGAGCAGGCGTGGATGATCCGGCGATAGAACCGTAATCTCGGTGACGCCTTCAAAATCATGGGTCTTGATCATGGTGGACAGCGTCTTGCCGGCCGCATCGGATTCGCGAATGAAGTTTGCGTGGCGGATCTGGTCGTCGAGGCTGACCGTCAGGAGATAGTTCTGATAGTGCAGCGCCAGGTAGGACTGGCGCTCGATCTGCGGCCAGGAAGACAGTGCGTGTTCGAGCTGAGACCGTGCATGTTCGGTGCGTTCCTTGCGCGGAACCTCCGAGAAGCCGCCGGTCAGCAGCAATTCCGTCTCATAGAAGAGATTGCGGAGCAGCTGGCCCTTCCAGCCGTTCCATACGCCCGGACCCACCGCCTTGATGTCGCAGATGGTGAGGATCAGCAGCAGCTTCATGCGGTCGAGCGATTGGACGATTTCGGCGAAATCCTCGATTGTCTTCCGATCGTTGAGATCGCGCGATTGCGCAACCCGGCTCATGGTCAGGTGCTGCTCGACGAGCCATGCGACCGTCTCCGTATCGGCCTTGGAGAGGCCAAGCCGGGGCCCTAGCCGCCTTGCGATGCGGGCGCCTGCAGTCGAATGATCTTCGGGACGTCCCTTGGCGATGTCGTGCAGGAGCAGCGCCACGTAGAGGATTTTGCGATCCTTCTTGAGCCCCGGCATGATTTGGTTGGCCAGCGGGTGTTCCTGGCCGAGATCGCCATGGTCGATCTCCGACATCACTGCGATGCAGCGCAGGAGATGTTCGTCGACCGTATAGTGATGATACATGTTGAACTGCATCATCGCGACGATCTTGCCAAAATCCGGGATGAACTTGCCGAGCACGCCGGATTCGTTCATGCGCCGCAAGATCAACTCGGGATTGCGCTCGGAAGTCAGAATTTCGAGAAAGAGCCGGTTCGCTTCCGGGTTCTCCCGCAATTCTCCATTGATCAGCGACAGCGAACGGGTGACGAGCTGCATCGCATCGGGATGAAACTCGAGGCCTTGCTGGTCGGCATAGTGGAACAGGCGGATGAGGTTTACCGGGTCCTTCTCGAAGACACCGTCATTGGCGATGGTGATGCGATGGTTGTCGATGACGAAATCGCTTGTCCCGGCAATCTTGCGCTTGCGACGGGAAAAGGTCAGGAAAATCCTGTTGAAACCCGGCACGTGCTTGGCCTGTTCTTCCTCGAGTGCCGCGCAAATGATGCGCGTCAGGTCGCCGACCTCCTTGGCAACGAGGAAGTAGTGCTTCATGAAGCGTTCGACGTCGCGCTGGCCGGGATGCGCGGTATAGCCAAGGCGCCGGGCGATCTCGCTCTGGATATCGAAAGAGAGCCGTTCTTCAGCCTTGCCGGTCAAAAAGTGCATGTGGCAGCGCACCGCCCATAGAAGGTCCTCGGCCTTGCGGAACTTGTTGTGCTCCGACCGCGACAGCACACCGAGCTTGACCAGCTCATCGCTGGTTTTGACGCGGTAGTAGTATTTGGCGATCCAGAACAGCGTATGCAGGTCGCGCTGGCCGCCCTTGCCCTCCTTGACGTTGGGCTCGACCAGGTACCGCGTGGCGCCAGCCTTGCGGTTGCGCGCATCGCGTTCGGCAAGCTTGGCCTCGATAAATTGCGGACCCGTTCCCTTGATCACTTCGTCGTCGAACCGCTTTTCCAGCGAAGTGAACAGCTCCTCATTGCCACAGACATAACGCGCCTCGAGAATGCTGGTGCGTATGGTCATGTCCGCCAGCGACAGGCGAATGCATTCATCTAGATTGCGGGTGGCGTGCCCGACCTTGAGCCCGGCGTCCCACAGCATGTAGAGGATATACTCGACAACCTGTTCGCCCCACGGCGTTTGCTTGTAGGGCAAGAGAAACAGAAGATCGATGTCCGAGCCCGGCGCCAGGGCGCCGCGCCCATAGCCACCGACCGCGACGATGCTCATGCGCTCGGCTGTCGAAGGGTTTACCGCAGGATAGACATGGGCGACCGCGAATTCGTACAATGCTGAAATGATCTGATCCATCAGAAAGGAAAGCCGCATGGCGCAACGTGTGCCCCCGGCATCTTTCATCAGCAGCTCTTCCGCCTTCTTGCGGCCGGATGCGAGCGTTTGCTTGACAAGCTGCAGCACGTCGTTGCGATCGACGGATGCTGCCCCATTGTCCTTCGCCGCCTTGACCAGATCTTCAAACTGCCGATGAAGTATGGTGGGGTTGACGATCTGTTCCAGTTTCAGGTCTGAGGCGTTCATGAACACGACTTTATGGATGATGGCTCGCTATAGCGCGAAATCAATTCAAACGGAATGACTTCATTTGAAACAGGTCAAACACGCCCTTCATGAATTCGTTGCTGCAATGCCTTTCAGGCGGTAGAGCACTTCAAGCGCCTCGCGTGGCGTCATTTCATCGGGATTGACGCCGGTGAGCGCGGCGAGCAGGGCGCTGTCTTTTCCCTGTGCCGGCTTGGGTGCCTGGCGCTTCACTTCAACAGAAAACAGTGGCAGATCGTCGATCAGCTTATCGGCCTTGCCCGACGTATTGCCTGCCTCGAGCTGGTGCAGAACGTCGCGGGCCCGGCTGACGACCGCTTCCGGCAGGCCGGCGAGGCGGGCGACCTGAACGCCATAGGACCGGTCAGCCGCGCCCTTGGCGACCTCGTGCAGGAAGACGACATCGCCGTCCCATTCCTTGACCCGCATCGTGACATTGCCGAGGCGCGGCAGCTTCTCGGAAAGCCCCGTCATCTCATGAAAATGCGTGGCGAAGATCGCCCGGCACTGGTTTTTCTCGTGCAGATATTCGACCGCGGCCCAGGCGATGGACAGGCCGTCGAAGGTCGCCGTACCGCGCCCGATCTCATCGAGAATAACGAGCGAGCGGTCGCTCGCCTGATTGAGGATTGCTGCGGTTTCCACCATTTCCACCATGAACGTAGAGCGGCCGCGGGCGAGATCATCGGATGCGCCGACCCGCGAAAACAGGCGGTCGACGATGCCGATATGGGCCGAGCCCGCCGGTACGAACGAGCCCATCTGGGCAAGGATCGCGATCAGCGCGTTCTGGCGCAGGAACGTCGATTTACCGCCCATGTTCGGTCCGGTCAGCAACCAGATCGCGCCCTTGCCGGTTCCCTCGGGAGATAGCGTACAGTCATTGGCCACGAACGGGTTTGCGGCTTGGCGTCGTAGCGACTGTTCGACGACGGGATGGCGTCCGGCGATGATCGCGAAGGCCAGGCTGTCATCGACCAGCGGACGGCAATAGCCCTGTTCCTCCGCAAGGACCGCGAGCGACACCGAGACGTCGAGCGCCGCGAGTGCCGCCGCCCCGGCGCGTATCGCCTCGGCATTTTCGACGGTCTCCCGCGTCAGCTGCTCGAAAACATCAAGTTCGATGCCGAGCGCGCGGTCCGCCGCATTGGCGATCTTGGTTTCGAGTTCCGCAAGCTCGGTCGTCGTGAAGCGCATTGCATTGGCGATGGTCTGGCGATGAATGAACTTTGCCTTGGCCGCATCCGTATCGGTCATCACCGACGCATTGTTGGCAGTCACCTCGATGAAATAACCCAGCACATTATTATGCTTGATCTTCAGCGACCTGATGCCCGTCGTCTCCATATAGTCGGCCTGGAGGCCGGCGATGATGCGGCGTGAGTGGTCGCGAAGTGCGCGCATTTCATCAAGCTCGGCATTATAGCCGGGCCGCACGAAACCGCCGTCGCGCTTGAGTAGCGGCAGTTCATCGGCAAGCGCTGCTTCAAGATGGCTGAGAAAATTACGCGGCAACCCGGCGAGGCAATCGCGGACCCTCGCAAGCTCGCTCGGCAGGATCTCTGTTCCGATCATGCGGCCGATCTCGTCGGCGGCCTCAAACCCGCGGGCGAGCGCGCCGAGGTCCCGGGGGCCGCCCCGTCCGACGGCGAGCCGCGAGAGGGCGCGCGGCATATCCGGCACCCCTTTCAGCGTTTCCCGGACAATATTGGCAAGCGATTGCTGCAGCAAAAGGAAGGAGACCGAATCGAGGCGCGTGGAAATGGCCTCCGGGTCGGTCAGCGGGGCGGTGAGCCGCTCGGACAGCAATCGCGCGCCGCCGCCGGTAACCGTCCGGTCTATTGCCTTGAGTAAACTGCCGTCGCGATTGCCGGAAAGCGTACGCAGAAGTTCGAGGTTGGCGCGCGTCGCGGGATCGATGAAGAGCGAGGAACCCTCCGACTCGCGCTCCGGCCGCATCAGCGGCGGACGCTCCGCGATCTGCGTCTTTTCCACGTAGGCGATGGCGCCGGAAATCGCCGAAAGTTCGGCCCGCGAAAACTGGCCGAACCCGTCGAGCGTGCCGACATCGAAATAGCGCTGGATGCGGTTTTCCGCCGTTGCGCTGTCGAAGAGGCTTGGCGGCTGCGGCGTGGCTGACCGACCGAGAATGTCGAAGATCGGACGAAGGTCCGGATCGTGGAAGACGGGATCGGCGACGATGAGTTCGCGCGGTTCGACCCGCAATATATCGGCGAGCATGCGGGACGGGTCGGTTTCGCCGACGCGGAAGGTGCCGGTGGAAATATCGATCCAGGCGAGCGCAAACTGGCCTTGGCCTCCGCCCTTCACACGGCCGAGCGTCATCAGATAATTGGCCTCGGATGGATCGAGCAGCTTTTCCTCGGTGATCGTCCCCGGCGTTACCAGACGGACGACATCGCGCTTGACGACCGATTTCGAGCCGCGTTTCTTCGCTTCGGCTGGATCTTCGATCTGCTCGCAGACGGCGACACGAAAGCCGCGCGCGATGAGCTTCTGCAAATAATCGTCGGCGGCATGGACCGGCACGCCGCACATCGGGATGTCATCGCCGAGGTGCTTGCCGCGCTTGGTCAGCGTAATGCCGAGCGCCCGCGACGCTGCGACGGCATCGTCGAAGAACAACTCGTAGAAATCGCCCATCCGATAGAACAGGAGGCTGTCGGGATTCGTCGCCTTGATCTCGATATATTGCTCCATCATCGGCGTCGGCCGCGCCGATGGCTCGGCATCGTAGGCAGGCGTTTCGATTATGGTTGCAAGTTCCGCCAATGCGCTCTCCTGATAGACCCTTGTCCAGTCTGGAGCAATCTATGCGCAAACGCAGGATTTACCCACCTCTGTAGCGGGGATCCTGCGTTCTTCTCCACAGATGATCTCAAGCGAAGCGCTTTGCTTCCGCGGCATAGTGGCTGACATAGCGTTCAGCGATGCGGCTGACCGGCAGGATGATCAAGACATCTGTCGTGCCGAAATCGTGATCGATGACGGCGCCGTCCCCGATCATTGCGCCAAGGCGAAGGTAGCCCTTGATGAGCGGCGGCATGGCAAACATGGCGACACGCGGGTTGATCGCCTCGGCCGGAACGAGGTCCATTGCCTGGTAACGGTCAGGCAAGGCGCGCACGTCCCAATCGGGCGTCGCGCGGAAATTGTGCTGCAGGAACGACAGTTGCAGCGCGTGGGCTGCAGGAACGGTCCCCTGGAATGAGGCGCATCCGAACATCACCCCGATCGAATGATGGCGGCAATAGGTCCAGATCCCCTGCCACAGCAGCTCGACGGTGCGTTTCGAGCGGTACTCCGGCAGAACGCAGGAGCGCCCGAGTTCAAGGAAGCGGAGATCCGGCTTGGCGTCGACGAGGCTTTCGATTGAATATTCGCTGGCTGAATAGAATCCGCCTGATGCAAAAGCCCGCTCTGAACGAAGCAGGCGGTATGTCCCGACGATCTGCTTGTGCTTGGGGCCGGCGATCGAGGTATCGTAGACCAGAAGATGATCGCAGACTGGATCGAAACGGTCTGCATCGCGCTGTTCGAGCGTCGCCGATCCCTTGGCGCCGAGTTCGTCGAAGAAAACCTTGAAGCGAAGCTGCTGCGCCGACTCGATCTCGTCCTCGGTCTGGGCAAGGCAGACCTCCATCGTGCCGATGCGACCGAGCACCGAAACAAGGTGAGGCGCCACAAGAGGCGAGGGCGTTGAATCAACCTGCGAGACCATGCGCTGATCTTTAGTAGGTGAAGCACGTTCAAGCAAGGCGATGCTCATGTCGATTCGCTCTTAAGAGAGGTTGATCGGTGGTTCGGTCGCCTCCTGAATACTACAAATCGATGACGGCAGCATGACGTGACGGTGGCAGGCTTGGGGCCTCTCGTGCCGTCGAAGGAATACGGAGAAGGTGGCATCGGAAGATGACCCCAGAGCACCAGCCCGGATCCTTGGGCCAAGCGCGACGACCCGCCTTATCTCAGTTCTTCCCGGGTTCACCCTTCGAAGCCCGGCGTTCGCGCAGCCAGGCGAGCACTTCCTCAAGCACGACCAGCGCCGCGCCGACTGAAATATAGGCATCGGCGAGATTGAAGACGGCAAACGACCAGGTCGGCAGATGGAAAAGAACATAATCAATAACGTAACCGTGAATGCTCCTGTCGATCAGATTGCCGAGTGCGCCACCGATGATCAGGGCGAAGCCGAAGCGGGAAATCCAGCGGGTTGCCGCCGTCGTCCACCAGAGATAGCTGACGAAGCAGATGATGACGAGCGTCAGCGCAATCAGCGCAAGGTCGTGCAGCCCGCTGAGCATGGAAAAGGCAATGCCATTGTTGTGAACGCGAAACAGTGCGAGGAACGGCAACACGTCGATCTGCTGCTGGTAATCCATGCCGGTCTCTACCAGATATTTGATGATCTGGTCGCTGACGACCGCAAAGGCGACGACGGCCAATAGATTGTAAAGCGCTTTGGTTTTCATCGTTCTCTTGTTTCAGTTTCCGCCATCGAGTTTGAGCGCGTCGCGCCTTATCTCGAACAGCATGATCCCGGTTGCAATGGCAAGATTAAGCGAATCCGCGCGGCCCTCCTGCGGGATCCGGGCAAGCTTGTCACAGCCGGCCGCGAGTTGGTCCGGCAGGCCCTGCTGCTCATTGCCCATCAAGAGGACAACGGGATGGTTCGCATAAGGAATGGTGCGGTAATCGACGGCGCCTTTGAGGTGCGTACCAACGACGAGCCCGGCAAAGCCTTTGCGCCAGGCCAGGAACTCGGCCTCGGTGGCGCGCATGAGCGGTACCGCGAAGACCGAACCCATGGTGGCGCGCACGGTTTCGAGCGAGAATGGATCGGTGGTATCGCCGATCAGGATGATGCCCTTGGCGCCGACGGCGTCTGCCGTGCGAATGATCGTTCCTAGATTGCCGGGATCGCGGACCCGGTCCAGCGCCACATAGACGTCGTTGCCTCGCGGCCTCAGTGCAGCAAGCGGCTGGATCCGCTGTTCGAGGACGCCGACCACCATTTGCGGATTGTCGCGCCGGGTTATGGCGGCAATGACCTTCTCACTGACTTCGAGGACATCCCCGCCCTTGGCGATGGTGCGCGCCGCCACCTGCTCGACAAGTGAATTGCCCTTGCCTGCCTTGGAAAAGACGAGCGTGCGGATCGTCCAGCCGAGATCGAGTGCGTCGATGATCAGCTTCAGCCCCTCGGCGAGAAAAACACCCTCCTGATCGCGATATTTTTTCATCGCGAGTGCGCGCAAATCCTTCACGATCGGGTTGGTGAGGCTGGTCACTTCCTTGACCCTGCCGGGTCGCGCGAGTCCGGTGCCTCGGGTGTGGTCGTCGTGTCGCGTCATGTATTTTCCCAACGGCTGAACAGCGAGGTGGAAAGCGCGCGTCCGGATGAACGTTCGCGCAGGATAAGTTCGCCCGACTCCACCGTACCGCCGAGGCCGGTGAACGCATCGCGCATCAATTCATGAATCGCAAAAAACGAGGCGCGGATCGAATAGGCGGTCAACACGACACTGAGCGCATTGGGGGAAAGGATGGCGCGGCAGATATCGACCATGTCGGGGAGGTTGTCGAAAAGTTGCCACACCTCGCCGCCCGGCCCGCGGCCATAGGCCGGGGGGTCGAGTAGGATGATGTCGTAGGTGCTGCCGCGCCGTTCCTCGCGCATGACGAATTTCATCGCGTCCTCGCAGATCCAGCGGATGGGCTTGCTGGAAAGGCCGGCCATTTCCTGGTTTTCGCGCGCCCAGGCGATGGCTTTCTTCGAGGCATCCACATGGGTGACCTCTGCCCCGGCCCGCGCGGCAACGAGCGAGGCAACGCCGGTATAGCCGAAGAGATTGAGCACCTTGACCGGCCGTTTCGCGTTTCGGATCAGCCTGTCCATATGCGCCCAATGGGTGGCCTGCTCGGGGAAAACGCCAACATGCCGGAAGGAAGTGAAACGGCCATAGAACGGCAGTCCGTCGAAAGCGAGCGGCCAGGTTTCACCGAGCGGCACTTTCGGAAAGTGCCAGCGGCCGACGCCTTCCTCATCCGTATTGCCGGTAAAGACTGCATCCGCCTTGTCCCATTCGGCCTTGGCCCAGGCCGGCAACCAGATCGCCTGGCCTTCGGGACGCACGATGCGATAGGGGCCGTATTGCTCCAGCTTCAGGCCATTGCCACTATCGAGGAGCGCGTAGTCCTCCGAAGGCAGGGTTTCGAGGATAAGGCCGGTTCGCTCCTCCGGACGTGCTCCGGACCGGCGCACAAGCACGCGTCGTGGCGACGCATCCTGACGTGCGCCCCCCTGCGCGGGAGCGTCGATGGCGGGCGTGCGCACCTGCTTGGCAAATTGCGGTCGCGGCTTCACCGGGCTTTGCCATTGCACAGCACCCTTTGCGGGGTTGGCCTTGCTGGCAGCGCCCCTGGTCTTTCTCGTTTTTCCGCCGGATGGTTTCAAGTCTCGCTTTCCCTGTCTTGGCTAGAACGCTCTAAGCCAAGACGTTGCAGGGCGAAAGCGAAATCCGAGCCGTTAGGCTAGTGATGCAGCGTTTGCCTTCTCAAAAACAAGGATTCCGGCCGCCAGATCCTCAAGTGCGGCACCGACCGATTTGAACAGCGTGATTTCCTCGGCGGACTGACGGCCCTTCATCGTGCCGCGGGTGAGGTCGAACAGGTCGCCGATGACATGCTCCTTACTGACAACACCAGCTTTGATCGGCTGTACGATGTCGCCGCCTTCCTTGAGTGCACCATCCCTGGTGTCGACGAACACCCGGGCGCGGCGGATGCACTCATCGTCGCTCTCCCGCATGGTCGGGGTGAATGCACCAATGAGGTCGACGTGCGCGCCTGGCTTCAGGTGCCTGCCGAGGACAAGCGGTTCGATCGAGAGCGTCCCGGCGGTGATGATGTCCGCCTCGGCGATTGCCACATCCTTGTCCGAAACGGCTTTTGCATTGAAGCCGTCGGCGGCAAGGTCCGCCGCCACTTTTTCGGCATTGGCGAGGTTGCGGTTCCAGATCGAGATTTCCTTGAGCGGCCGCACGGCGCTGTGGGCCCGGGCAAGAAACCCCGACAGCGCGCCGGCGCCGAGGACGACGAGCTTCGATGCGTCTTCGCGCGCAAGGTAGCGTGCGGCGAGCGCCGATGCCCCGGCCGTGCGCCAGATGGTCAGCCGCTGCCCGTCTATGAGTGCCTTGGGTTCGCCGGTCTTGCCGTCGAGAAGCAGGTAGACGCCCATGACTGCGGGCTTCGCTACGGCGCCGTTATCGGGCGATACGGTGACGATCTTGACGCCCATATAGCCCTTGGAGGAGTCGCCGAGGGCATCGAAATCCGACCAGGCCGGCATGAGCAGCAAGGTCGATGCTGCGCCATCCGGCCGCTCGACTGTGTGGTGGTGGCGCACGGGCTGAATGACGCCCTGGCGGAACGCCTGTTCGATGGCGTCGATCATATCCGGCCAATTCAATAGCCTGTCGACCTCGGCCGGGGAGATCAGTTTCATGTCTTGTTCCTTGGGTTTTCTTGTAATTGTGCCCTAGTGGAGCGAGGGCAGGTTCGGCGTCGCACCACTATCGACCGATGCTTTCTTGGCTTCCTTGCGCAGGAGTTCCGCTTCGAGTTTACGCTGGCGCGACAGTTTCCTATGTTTTCCTTGGTTGAACCAGGTAGCGAAACTGCCGAGGATGAGTCCGGCGATCAAGGCAGCGAACAGCCAAACGAAGAGCGGGGCCGTGTAGGAAAGGGCTGGGTTTCCGGGATTGAACGGATCGATCGTCAGTTGAACTGGCCCGCGGTTCGCAACCGACAGCGCTATGAGAACGATTGCAAGCGGCACCAGCACGAGGACGATGATAATGCGATTGATCATGTATTCCTCCCGGCGCGCTTCACCCGCCCGTTCGATGAACCTCAGCTATTGGCATTGAGACGGTCGCGAAGTTCCTTGCCGGTCTTGAAAAAGGGCACCCATTTTTCTTCAACCTCGACGCTTTCGCCGGTACGCGGGTTGCGGCCACTGCGTGCAGGGCGGTTTTTGACCGAGAATGCACCGAAACCACGAAGCTCGACGCGATTGCCCTCTGCCAGTGCATCCGTGATCTCATCGAAGATCGCGCCGACTATATTCTCGACGTCGCGCTGAAACAGATGCGGGTTGCGGTTGGCAATGATCTGCACGAGCTCTGATTTGATCACAGCGAGTTCCCTTTCGGTTCAAGACCAGGAGGACATAGGCCCCACCTCAAGACTATGTCACTGATCTTATATGTTTAATATTCTTTTATTGCGCCCCGGCAGGCTTGCCGTCAACGTGCCAAACAGAAACGAGTCCGTCAAGGAACATGCGGTCTCCGGTGAGCTGATTCAGCATTCCGGCGCTCTCCTCCGGCAGGCCGAGATAGCGGGCGAGCATTTTTGTCGCTGAATTTGAGAAGAACAGGCCGAGCGAGGATTTTTCCACGGGCTTCCATTCGACAACCGGCAGTTTGTCGTTGACGCCTTTGGTCTTCAGCCAGGCGATGGCTGTATCCTCGCCGCCGAGTTCGTCAATGAGTTTGTTGGCGATGGCCTGCCGGCCGGTGAAGACCGATCCATCCGCCAGCGCCAGCGCCTGCTCATGCGTGAACTTGCGCCTTTCCTGCACGAGCCCGACGAACCAGTCATAGGAATCGATGATCATGCGGTGGATCATTTCCTTGGCTTCATCGCTTGCCGGATTGAAGAAATTGGGTTCGGCCTTCAGTGGACTCGACTTGATAGTCTCGACTTTGACGCCGAGCTTGGTCAGAAGCTGCGAAATATCGGGGTATTGGAACAACACGCCAATCGAGCCGACGATCGACGATTGGCGCGCGACGATATGATCGGATGCGCTGGCGATCATGTAGCCCGCCGACGCTGCGAGCGTTCCGACTTGCGCAACCACCGGCTTCTTAACGGCAAGCTTGCGCACGGCCTCATAGATCGCCTCTCCGCCCGCTGTCGTTCCGCCGGGGGAATCGACCGACAGGATGACACCCCTTACGGCGTTGGAATCGGTCACGTCCTTGAGCCGCTTCAGCAGTTCCTCGTTCTCGAAGATCGTGCCTTCAATGCGGACCTTGGCGATATGCGGCGATGACCTGCTGGAAAACGCATCCGATCCTGCCACCGAAAAATAAAACAAAATCAGTGCGAGAGCGACAATCAACAGCGCCAGGATGCGCCAGAATGTCAGTTTTCGGCGCAGGCGCCGTCTGTCAATAATCGCGTCAGCCGTGTTTGCCATCGTTTTGTCCATTCGTTCTCAACGTCGGGTAAAAACAATCTCTGCGACATCACGAGAGGGAAGTCTAGGGTAAGGTTCCTGCGCCGGCATCTCCTCGCGCTTCATTAGAAATGCGCTAGGACCTTGTATCTCGCACGCCAACGTCATACTTGTGGTGCGGTGCAACTCGCGCGTTTATCTATTCGCCCGTTTCATCGAAAAATAACCATATTGGCGCCAAGTAGCCATACTATTGTCATTACGTAGTAACAGCCAGGCCATGTCAGTTCAGAGAAACGATACGAATCCGCACGTCCAGGCTGCCGCTGGTGCCGATCACCACGCAGAGGTGGCGCGTCAATTTGCGGCGTCCGACAAGGATTCCGGTGTTTTTCGTGCGGCGGAACGCCATTCGCGCCGTGTGCGCATCCTGAAATTTGCGCTCCCTGCCGCGGCGATCGTCGGCGCGGCCGTCTTTTCGTGGTTCACGTTCTTTTCGACGACCAACATGCCGAGCAATATCTCGCTGGAGAATGCCGCGCTGGAAAACGGCAAGCTCGTCATGACGAACCCCAAACTCGACGGCTTCACCAAGGACAAGCTTCCCTACAAGATGAGCGCGGTCAAGGCGTTGCAGGAAGTTGGCAACACCAACGTCATCTCGCTGCAGGGCATCAGCGCCGAGCTTCCGCTCGGTAAGGATATGCGCGCCAATGTCCAGGCCAAGTCCGGCGTGTTCGATAATGCCAACCGGCAGTTGAAACTCGACAGCGAGATCAATTTCACGACGTCTGATGGTATCAGTGCCCAGATGAAATCGGCCGATATCGATATTGCCGGCAATTCCATGTCCACCAAAGATCCGGTCACTATACGCAATGGCACTTCAAGTATTACCGCCGATACGATGCAGATCAGCGAAAGCGGCAAGGTAATGACCTTTGAGAAGCGAGTAAGGCTTGTCATTCAGCCCACAAAACGGCAAGAAGGTACAGACGCAGTCAAATCAGTCGAGTAGTATTGACGCTCGCTCACTGAGAGTTGTGGGAATATCCGAATTTTTAGGAGAGAACGATGTCGCGCGGGGCAAGACTGATAGGCATTTCGACTGTTGCATTGGGATTGTTGGCATCATCGATGGTCGTATCCGCCGTCGCGCAGGAAAATGCGCCCGGCGGCGGCATCAAACTCTCCGGCGATCAGCCGATCCAGATCGACGCCGACAAACTCGTCGTCCATGACAAGGAGGGGACGGCTACCTTCACGGGCAATGTCACCGTCGTCCAGGGCGCGACCCTGCTCAAGGCCGGCTCGATGATCGTCTACTACGTCAAGAAGAAAGAGGGCGATCCGGCCCCCGCCGCGGATGCGCCGAAGACGGGCGGACTTGGCGGCTCGCAGGATATCGATCACCTCGAGGTCAACGACAAGGTCTACGTGAAATCCAACGACCAGGTGGCAACCGGCGATCACGGCACGTTCGACATGAAGTCGGAGGTGCTTGTGCTGACGGGCAACAAGGTGGTCCTGACCCAGGGCGACAATGTCGCCGTAGGCTGCAAGCTGACCGCGCAACTCAAGACCGGCGAAGCCCAGCTTGAAAGCTGCAAGAGCGGCCAGACCGGGCGCGTCTCGATTGTGGTCGCCCCCAACAACCAACCAAAGAACTGAACCGGCGGAACAGCTGTAAGTGTCATTTTTTTCACGTCGCACAAAAGCCAACAGCGCCGCGCGGCCGGAATCCAGTCTTTCGCATGAGATGCGTCCTGCCGATCCGGCAGCCATCGACCGCATGAAGGGCACGCTCGTCGCGCGCGGCATAACCAAGGGCTATAATGGTCGTCAGGTCGTCAACGGCGTGTCGTTCGGCGTGCGCGCGGGTGAGGCGGTCGGCATTCTTGGTCCAAACGGCGCGGGCAAGACCACATGCTTCTATATGGTGACCGGGCTTGTTCCGGTCGATAAGGGCACGATCGAGATCGATGGCTTTGATGTTACGACCATGCCGATGTATCGCCGCTCCCGCCTTGGCATCGGTTACCTGCCGCAGGAAGCGTCGATCTTTCGTGGCCTTTCGGTAGAGAACAACATCAAGGCTGTGCTCGAGATTGTCGAGAAGGATCGTAGCGCCCGCGCGCAGGAACTCGATTCCCTGCTCGAAGAGTTTCATATTGCCCATCTACGCAAGGCACCCGCCATTTCACTTTCCGGCGGCGAGCGACGTCGTCTCGAAATCGCCCGTGCATTGGCATCCCGCCCGAATTTCATGCTGCTCGACGAACCGTTTGCCGGCGTCGATCCAATTGCCGTGGCGGATATTCAGCAATTGGTGCGACATCTCACGGGACGTGGCATCGGTGTGCTGATTACAGACCACAATGTGCGCGAGACACTGAAGCTGATCGACCGGGCCTATATCATCCACGCCGGGCAAGTGCTGACTCATGGGCGCCCGGACGAAATTATTGCCAATCCGGACGTCCGGCGGCTTTACCTCGGCGACCAGTTCAGTCTTTGACGCTTCAACTTTTGCGCGATTCAGCGCAAAATTTTGTCGTACTGCCTTTTCGCCGCTTCAAAAATGCCGCAGCCAGTGATTTTTGAGCGCCTTGCGATTGACAAGCAAGGATTGGGCCAGTTTTGTACTTTGGTACAGGAGTGCTCCCATCCTCATGGCTTTATCGCCAAAACTCGATCTCAGGCAATCCCAGGCACTGGTGATGACACCGCTGCTCATGCAGTCGATTCGACTGCTGCAGCTGACCCACGTCGAGCTCGAACAATTCATCGAACAGGAGATCGAGAAGAACCCTCTGCTTGATCGCGATGAGGCCAACGGCGACTACCTTGGCATGGAGGAGTGGGCCAGTAGTTCCGACCGTAGTTCCGGTGAGGACGGCGAATTTGGCAAGAGCGTCACCGGAGATGGGGACGCGGGCGAACACTCCAACGGTCAGGGCGATCATTGGCTCGAAAGCGGCGAAACGATCAGCGCCGGCTCCATGTCCGAGACCTTCGATAGTTCACTTGAGAATATTTTCCCGGATGATCCCGGTACGCATGATCTGATCGGCGGCGATCTTGCCTCCCAGTGGAAGTCATCGGTGGGAGACGGCTATGTGTCTTCCGGAGAGGGCTACAATATCGAACAGGTAACGGCATCGCCGCTGACGCTCAGGGATCATGTCGGCGAACAGATTATTTTTACCTTCGAGAGCGTCGCCGACCGCCTCATTGCCGCGGAACTTGTCGACCATCTCGATGAAATGGGTTATCTGCGCGCCGATATCGACGAGATAGCCGAGCGACTGGGTGTTGGGGCGGCGCATGTGGAGCGATTGATCAGTGCCATGCAGGGCTTCGAGCCGGTCGGACTGTTTGCGCGCGACCTCGCCGAATGCCTTGCGATCCAGCTGCGCGCAAAAAATCGCTTTGATCCTGCCATGCAGGCCCTCCTGCAAAATCTCGAGCTCCTGGCCAAGCGCGATTTCCACACCTTGAAGAGGCTCTGCCAGGTCAGCGAAGCCGACATTCTCGATATGCTGCGGGAAATCCAGCAGCTTGACCCGAAGCCGGGCACGGCCTTTTCGTCGGGAATCGCCGACAGCATTGTCCCCGACGTTATCGTCGATATGGCGGCCGATGGAACCTGGCGGATCGAGCTCAACCCTGACGCACTGCCCCGCGTGCTGGTCAACAACAGTTATTACGCAACCCTGTCGAAGGCCAAGGCTTCGCCGCTGGAAAAGACGTTCCTGAGCGAATGCCTGCAGACCGCCAACTGGTTGACCCGTAGCCTCGATCAGCGTGCCCAGACGATCCTCAAGGTTGCGAGCGAAATCGTGCGGCAGCAGGAACAGTTTCTCCTCCAGGGTATCGCATATTTGCGGCCCTTGAACTTGCGTACCGTGGCCGACGCCATCGGCATGCACGAATCGACGGTAAGCCGTGTTACCGCGAATAAATACATGCTGACCAAGCGGGGCGTTTTCGAGCTTCGCTATTTCTTCAACGCCGGCATATCGGCGACGGAGGGCGGCGAGCAGCATTCCTCGCAGTCGGTTCGACACCAGATTCGCCAGCTCATCGATGCCGAGACGCCAAACGAGATCCTTTCAGACGATACGCTTGTGGATCTGCTGAAGGAGCAGGGGATCGACATCGCCCGGCGCACGGTCGCCAAGTATCGCGAGGCGATGAACATTGCCTCCTCGGTGCAAAGACGGCGCGAGAAGAAAGCGCAGGCTTCTGTGCGCAAGAAAGATCCTGGCTCTAGATTACTCCATCACTCGGGTGTAGACTCGTTTTGAGTGGGCAATGAACTGGGCCAAAGAAGCCTGGTCAGGGAGAGAGAAGCGCCGGTACTTTGCGACGGTCGGAGCGAAAGCGCGCGTTTGGACATGAAGAATCAGCAAGCGAAATGTGATGGAGCGCTCGCACGGATTGTGCGGGATGGCTTTGCTCGTCTTCCAACATCGGTGTAGATTGATTTGGTAAACGGAAATCACAATGAAGGTGAGCTATCATGAGTCTGCGTGTATCTGGGAAACATATGGACATTGGCGACGCATTCCGCATCCGCATCGAAGAGCGGATCGGAGAGATGGTGGCCAAGTACTTCGATGGCGGATATACCGGCCACGTCACAGTGGAAAAACAGGGTTCGAGATTCATCGCAGACTGCCTTGTCCGTCTGGATACCGGCACGGTTCTCCAGGCGGCCGGTGAAGCTCAGGATCCATTGCTTGCCTTCGACGCTGCGGGCGAACGCGTGGACAAGCGGCTGCGCCGCTACAAGCGACGCTTGAAGTCGCATCAGGCCCCGGGATCGAATGGTGTCTTCGATGACGTGTCCTATCGCGTCATGGCGCCGGTACCCGACGATGACGAGGAATTTCCTGAAGACTACGCGCCGACGATCGTAGCCGAAACGTCGATGGCGCTTCGCAGCATGAGTGTGGCTTCGGCGGTGGTCGAGCTCGATTTGAAGGACAGCCCTGTGGTCGTCTTCCGCAACTCTGGAAGTACGCAGGTAAATATCGTATATCGCCGCCCTGACGGAAATATCGGTTGGATCGATCCATCGACCGTAGCGGGTCAAAGTGCGGCCCGTGGATAACAAACGTGAACTACTGCCCGCGCCCGAAATGGGCGCGGACGGTAACTGGAAGGAAGAGAGATAATGGATCTGGGTGATCTCATTCAGCCCGATGCTGTCCTGCCCGCATTGAAAGTCAACTCCAAGAAGCAACTCCTGCAAGCCATGTCGGAAAAGGCAGCCGCCTTGACTGGCCTGAGCGAGCGTGAAGTGTTTGATACGGTCTTGCAGCGCGAGCGCCTCGGTTCGACCGGCGTCGGCAACGGAATTGCGATCCCTCACGGCAAGCTCAATAGCGTGAAGCGTATCACCGGCGTCTTTGCGCAGCTCGATGCCCCGATCGATTTCGAGGCGCTGGACGACCAGCCCGTTGATATTGTCTTTCTGCTGCTTGCCCCGGAAAATGCCGGCGCGGATCACCTGAAGGCCCTGTCGCGCATTGCCCGGACGCTGCGCGACCCGGAACGTGTCGCCAAGCTGCGCACGGCCCACGATGCAAGCCTGCTCTATGAGCTGCTCACGGACCAGCCAACGTCGAACGCGGCGTGATAGTGACGATCCCAATGATGGCGGAAATTGCTTACTTGATGAAGCCGTTGGCCTTTGCTGACCGTTTGATCTGAACGCAATGAGCGGTCTTGGCCGAGTTGCTTAGGTCGTGTAATTGGGCTTCCGCGCCGCTGGTCATCAATTGCAGCGTCGATGGAAAATCCATGTCGGCCGCTTTCACATTTTTCTCGATGTAGCTCTCGATGGCGGTCTGATCGAACGAGAGACCGCACGCATCCTCGGCAGCAAGCATCGTGCCGAGATTGTTGGCAATTGTCATTGAGTCCATGCCGCCGGCTGAAGCGGGACTCACCAGGGAAAGTGCCGCTATCATAAAAACGCACTTAATCATTGGCGTACTTCCCTCTGAACCAAGAAAAAGGCTTCACTACGGATTAAAACGCCACCCGCCCGCCAGGCGAATTGCGGAGCGTTTTTTGAAAGCCAGCAATGAAGAATATTTACCTGGAGGATCAGGCAACCGAAGAGGTCAAATAGATTTGCCATACGCGTTCTCAAAATAAAAAATAAAATAATATTGAAGATAATCGCATTTCCACCTCGAAGCAATTAGCAAGATATGGAAGCAGAAAAAACGAGAATATTTGCAACTATAAGTCGCGTGCATTGAGCTGAAATATTGCTGCATCGCAGACTCAGACGGTCGACCACGCCCTGTGGAGGATTGTTAAGCTATTTCCTATGAAGATCGGTTGATCTTGCGCGCGTAAAGCTCAAGCCGGTGATGCACGATATCGTATCCGAGCGAGCGGGCGATTTCTTCCTGCAACTGCTCGATCTTCTCCGATTTGAACTCGATGACGGCACCCGTATCGATATCGATCAGGTGGTCGTGATGCTCGCCATGCGCCTGTTCGAAACGTGATGGGCCACCGCTGAATGCGTGCCGGTGTATCGCACCCATCTCTTCGAGCAAGTTCATCGTTCGATAGACAGTCGAGAGCGAGATGCTGTCGTCGATCTCGCTGGCGCGATGGAAAATCTTCATCGCGTCCGGATGGTCTTCGGTCGATGTCAGAATATCGAGAATGATGCGCCGCGGGCGGGTGATGCGGATGCCAGCGTTGCGCAACTCCTTTTCGTAATCCGGCTTCTGATTCATGATATTTTTCATGGCCGCGATTATGCGTCAGATCCGCGTCAGTTGCAAAGATTCTCAACTGGAATTTTGCGGGTGTACCGCAGAGCAAGTGGCTGTGCCGCCGGCGCTGGGCCGGCGGCACGTCAGAATTCATTTTGCCGCGGTCGAGACGGCGTCGATCGATACGCCGCCCGCAGGGACCTCGACAACGACCTTGTGTTCGCCCTTGGTCTCAAGCGGAATGCCACCTTCTGCCTTGGTGAGTTTCTTGCCGTTGACTGTAATCTTCTTGCCGCCCTTGCCTGCAGGCCGGACCTCGATCGAGTACCGGGCGTCGCCATTACGCAGCACGAAGCTGAAACCATCCCAATCTGAGGGAAGGGCAGGGTCGACGAACAGGCGGTCGTTCTGCCGCGTGATGCCGAGGATTCCCTCGGTAGCAACGCGGTAGAGCCAGCCGGCCGAACCGGTATACCAGGTCCAGCCGCCGCGTCCGCGCATTGGATCGACCGAATAGACGTCGGCTGCCACGACATAGGGTTCCACACGGTAGAACTCCGCCTTTTCGGCGCTCAGCGCATGGTTCACAGGGTTAAGCTTCTTGAACCAGCGATAGGCTTCGTCGGCGTCGCCGAGTCTCGCCATGGCAAGCACCGCCCAGGTCGCGGCATGCGTGTACTGGCCGCCGTTCTCGCGAACGCCGACGGGGTAGCTCTTGATATAGCCTGGATCATGCCGCGACTTGTTGAACGGCGGAGTGAACAGCTTGATGATTTCGGCTTCGTCATCGATCAGATGCGTCGCCACCGATTTCATGGCTTGGCGCGCCCGGGACGGATCCCCAAAACCTGAGAGAACGCTCCAGGATTGCGCGATCGAGTCGATCCTGCATTCCTCGCTCTTCTTGGAGCCGAGCGGCGCACCGTCATCGAAATAGCCGCGGCGATACCATTCGCCGTCCCAGCCATCCTTTTCGAGTGCTGCCTTGAGGCGCTCTATGTGGGCCTCCCAACGCTCGATGCGGGCCGTATCCTTGAAGGTTCTGGCAATCGGGATCACGTCGCGCAGCGTGCTGATGAGGAACCAGCCGAGCCAGACGCTCTCGCCCTTGCCGTCTTCGCCGACCCGGTTCATGCCGTCGTTCCAGTCGCCGGTGAGCATCAGCGGCAGTCCGTGTGCGCCGGTCCGCGCCACAGCTAGATCGAGCGCGCGCGCAGCATGTTCGTAGACGCTTACCTTCTCGCTGGTGATCGTGGGCTGGTAGAAGGCGTCGTGCTGGCCCTCATTGAGTGCTGGACCGTCGATGAAGGCAACCTGCTCGTTGAGAATGCTCATGTCGCCGGTGACCGTCGTGTAGTGGGCGATCGCATAGCCGAGCCAGACGACATCGTCGGAGATTTTCGTTCTAACGCCGGCGCCGCTCGTCGGCAGCCACCAATGCTGGACATCTCCCTCCTTGAACTGGCGCGCCGATACGTTGAGAATCTGCTTCCTCGCCAACGACGGATCGAGGATCAGCATCGACAGGGTATCCTGCAGCTGGTCGCGGAAGCCGAAGGCGCCGCTTGCCTGATAGAAAGCCGATCGCGCCCAGATACGGCACGCAAGGCTCTGGTAGGGCAGCCAGCGATTGACCATCAGGTTGAAAGCTTCGTCGGGCGTTTCGACCTGCAGGCCGCCGAGAAAGTTCGACCACAGCGCTCGGGAGGCGCCGAGCGTCTCGTCGAAGCCCTGTTTGCTTTGTTCGCGCAGGATACGCCGTGCCTCGTCGGCACTACCGGCATCGCCCATATAGAACAGCAGTTCCTTCGTCTCGCCGGCCGCAAGCGTGATATCGACGTTGAGCGCAGCGCAGGGGTCTCCGCCTGCCTCGACGACGTTGGAGAGCGTCCTTGCCTGCAGAACCGCAGCCGGGCGATCGACGGAGCCGAGCGTTCCAAAGAACTCGGCGCGATCCGACGTCACTGAATTCGGCTTCACGCTCGTTGCATAGAAGGCGACATTGTTGCGACGGTCGATGCCATAGGGATTGCGCGCCATGAGCACGCCGGTTTCGGCATCCCAGGACGGTACGATAAACGGAGCGGTCTTGGCGCGGGCATTGCCGAGCATCCATTCGACAAAGCCATAGACGCGCAGGCGCTTCGCCGAGCCGCCATGGTTGGTGAGCTTCAGCCGCGACACGCGCACGGGCAGTTCGACATGGATGGTGTGGGTAAGTTCAAGCCCGACATTGCCGTGGCGCGACGTGAACGTCGAATAGCCCTGCCCATGGCGCGCTTCGTACTGGACGGACGGGTCGCGCAGCACCGAAGCCGTGGGAGCGAACGCGACGTTCTTGTCAAGATCGACAATATAGATCGCTTCGCCGGAACGGTTGCTGACGGGGTCGTTCGACCACTGGGTCAACTGGTAGTCGCGGCTATTGCCGGACCAGGTGAATCCAGCACCCTCCGCGGCAACGTGGAAGCCGAAGCTGGAATTCGAAATGACGTTGATCCAGGGTTGCGGCGTCTGGGTGATCCCTCCGAGGCGGACGACATATTCGCCGCTTGCAAGGTCAAAGCCGCCAAAGCCGTTCCAGAATGCCAGATCGTCGCCCGATATCTTCGGGTTGCGCGTCCGCATCAATTGCGTCGGCGCCGGCGCGATATTGCGCATCTCCT
Source organism: Phyllobacterium sp. UNC302MFCol5.2 (assembly GCF_000686005.1). Taxonomy (NCBI): domain Bacteria; kingdom Pseudomonadati; phylum Pseudomonadota; class Alphaproteobacteria; order Hyphomicrobiales; family Phyllobacteriaceae; genus Phyllobacterium; species Phyllobacterium sp. UNC302MFCol5.2. The sequence goes on along the minus strand of NZ_JMLL01000010.1, from coordinate 1,018,280 downwards.
CGATGCTGCCCGTGTCGACCGTCGCGTTGACCTTGCCGGCGGCTGCGTCCGCTGTGGGCGCGAGGTCGGCGCTGAGGCCCTCCATGCGCTTCAGCTGCTCGGACAGGGAGCCGTTCTGCGCATGCATGACGATCCGCGCCGAGGCGAGCAATGTATTATAGCTGGCATCGCTCATCTGGTCGCGGCGGACCGTGAAGATATGAACGCGCGGTCCGAGCTGCGCGCCGCGCGCCCGGCTGTTCTCGCAGATTGCTTCAAGACCCCGCTGGAAATCCTGCGCATAGGAGAAGGAGCGTTCGTTGATGACGACGACATCGACGACCAGGCCCTTCGCGCGCCAGTACTCGTGGGCGCGCAACAGATTCTTGAGCGTTTCCATATCGGCTTCGTCATCGATGCGCAGGGCAAGGATGGGGAAGTCGCCGGAAATCGACATCGGCCAGAGTTCGGACTGGCTGCCGAGGCCGCTGGCGATGCTTTCGGATGGCATCCGCAGTGCCTTGTCCGGATAGATCAGGCTGGTCGCGACACGCTGGAAAACCTGCGCTTCATCGGGGTTGATGCCGATGTGATGCAGACGCACCTGCGAACTCGTCCATGACAGCGAGAATTCGCGTGCGAAGCAATCCGGATGGCGGAAGCGGCCGACGACGTCCTCGAGTTCCTGGCGGTTGGGGCGCACGAGCGTCCAGAAGACGAGCGTCACCTTCTTGTGGGCGGGCACGCGGACGCGGCAGCGCAGCGACGCGATGGGATCGAGCACGAAGCCCTGCGAGCCCGTAAGCGTCGCGCCCTCGTCGAATGCGGCGGGGTAGCGCAGCGTACGGCCGCGGCCGATGAAGGCCCGCCGGTCGGTTTCCGCTTGAACTTCGCGCATGGTTCCGGAACTGTCGCTGACCATGTGGGCGACGTGGATGTCCGGTTCGTCATTGTTGCGCTTGCGACGTGTCGCATAGATCGTATCGCCGCGCTTGTCGATCTCGGTCTCGACGAACATCTTGGCGAATGCCGGGTGGGCCGTATCCGCGTCGTCATTGGTCAATACGAGTTCGGCATAGGAGGTCACTTCGATGATGCGATCCTTGCTGCCCGTATTGGTGATGACGATGCGCCGGCCTTCGCCGTCGGAATCCGACGCGACGATGGTTTCCACCGTCGTGTGCAGCGTGCCCGCTTCCTTGATGAATTCGGCCTTATAGTCGGCGAAGATCGTCATGCTCTTTTCGCCGGTGGCCCGCACGGGATCGCCAGTCGCCGACCACCAGTCGCCGCTCTCCATATCGCGCAGGAAGAGGAAGGTGCCATAGCCGCTTTCGAGAATATCCGGCTGGAAACGTGTTATTGCGAGCCCGTTCCAGCGGCTGTAACCGCCACCATTGGCGGTGACCATCACTGAATAATGGCCGTTGGACATGACCTGCGTTGCGCGCGGAGCGCCGAGCGGATTGTCGATGATGTGGATCGAGGGAGTTTCTTCGCTGCTTTCCACGGCCTTGCGCATCGGGTTCTCGGCCTTGGCCTGGAGAACCGGGATTTCCCGCGGCGCCTTTTCCTGGAGCAGGAGTTCGGCGGCTTCAATGACCGGGTCCGAGTGGAAGCGTTCGCGCATACGCCCTTCGAATACGACGTTGTTGACCGCGACGATCGACATGCCGTGATGGTGAGCCATGTAGTTGCGCACCACCGCATAGTCCTCGCCTTCGCGAACGCGCGACTTGGTGAAGTCGACGGCATCGTAGAAACCGTACTGGCCAAGGGCACCAAGCGCGCGCAGACGCTTCAGGTTTTTTACAGCTTCTGCCGGCTGATACTGGCTGGCCATGATGCTGGCATAGGGCGCCACCACATAGTTCTTCGAAAGGCCGCGCTTCAAACCGAGCGTCGGCACGCCGAAGTTGGTGTACTGGTAGTTCATCTCCGGGTCACGCGCATTATAGGCGGCTTCCGATATACCCCAAGGCAGGTCTTTCGACGCGCCATATTCGATCTGGCGCTGGACGATCAGCTTGTTGGTCTGGTCGAGCATGCTGCCGAGCGGCTCGATCATGACGAGCGGCGGCATGAGATATTCGAACATCGAGCCCGACCACGAGATCAGGGCGCCGCGCCAGCCGACGGGAACCAGCAGGCGTCCAAGACGGAACCAGTGGTCGACGGGAATATCGCCCTTGGCAATGGCAAAGAGGCTCGCAAGTCGGGCTTCCGAGGCCAAAAGGTCGTAGCAGCTTGCGTCGAGTTCGTTGCTTTCGACGCGGAAACCGATCGACAGCAGGCGGCGCTCCTTGCGCTCGAGGAAGGTGAAGTCGGTATCGAACGCCAGCTGGCGCGCGCGGGTTGCGAGCGTTACCAGCCGTTCGCGCAGGACGTCCGTACCCTCATGCGAGCCGATGGCGTCGTCCGTGTGGGCCTGGCAGGTCTTGACGAGAAGCAGCGCCCATTCGTTGGCGGTGACGCTGGCGGGGCTTTCGAGCTCGCCATGCAACTCCTCGGTGAGGCGCTGGATATCGCCGGCAAAGAGGGAAAGGTTGATGGTGCGCAGCGAAGCCGTCTCCGGCTCCTCCTTGATGGTGGTGATGGCACGGCGGAAGTTTGCGACGCGCTCCTCAAGGCGGCGGCGCAGCGGCCGCAGCACGCGGCGATCATCAGGAATATCGTTGATCGCCTCTTCGAGAATGTCGCTTACATCGAGAATGCCGTCGAGATCGCTCTGGAGATAGACGGAAGGCGCTTCCGCCCATTTTTCGAGGGCCGACGAAAGCGCAACCAGATGGCCGGCGAGATTGCCGCTGTCGACAGCCGAGACGTAGAGCGGCAGCAGCGGCCGCAGCGTCGTTGTCTCGTACCAGTTGTAGAGATGGCCCCGATACTTCTCCATCTTCTCGAGCGTGCTGAGCGTCTGGTCGATCCGCGTCAGCGTTTCATGGAAGCCGATCCAGCCGAAATCGCGTGCCGCGACCGTCGACAGCAGATACATGCCGATATTGGTCGGAGACGTGCGCGTTGCGATGACCGGATGCGGATCCTCCTGGAAATTGTCCGGCGGAATGTAGTTCTGCTCCTTGGTCACGAACGTATCGTAGTAGTGCCATGTGCGGCGCGCTATGCGGCGCAGCTCGCTCTTGTCGGACGATCGGACGGCGAGATCGTCGAGTGGCTTGGCAGAACGGCTGACGAGCCACGCGATCATCGGCGACAGGAACCAGATTAAGGCGAAAGGCACCGCCAGGAACCATGCGCGGCTATGGCCGGCGAGGGGCAGGCCGATGGCGATGATGGCGACGACCGTCGCCGGCCACATCAGTTGCATGTAGTACTGCAGCGTATCGGGCGAACTCGTCTTTGCCTGGGCGGCGGCCCGCCATTCGAGGAGGTGCTTGCGCGTGACGAAGAGGCGATAGAGCGTGCGCACGATCGCATCGCCCATCAAAACCGCCATATTGGCGAGGAAGGTGATGCGAAGCGCGATATCGGCGGCGCCGGAGAAGATGTCAGTCAGAATCGCCTGGAAGTGGCCCTTGAGCGACAGGTTCATGTCCGTCGGCACAAGATTGGTGAAAAGGATCATCGTCGGCACGATGAACATGCTGAAGATGAGGAAGCACAGCCAGAGCGTGGCAAGACCGGGCGGCAGCAACGTCCAGCCGGCAATAGCAGCAATCAGCCAGAAGATCGGCGCAAGCGAACGGCGCAAATTGTCGACCATCTTCCAGCGTGTGACGGCCGTGACGCCCGGCTTGGTGCTGAAGAGATAGGGCAACAGCTGCCAGTCGCCGCGGGTCCAGCGATGATGGCGCGAAATATCGACATTGTAGCCGGTGGGATAATCTTCCACGACTTCAACGTCGCTGACGAGCGCGGCACGCGCGTAGCCGCCTTCGAGAAGATCGTGGCTGAGCACCGAGTTCTCGCCGATCTTGCCGTCGAGCGACGCTTCGAAGAAATCGACATCATAGAGGCCCTTGCCCGTGAAGGTGCCTTCGCCGAGCACGTCCTGATAGACGTCTGATACCGCGAAGACATAAGGGTCGATGCCGCGGTTGACCGAAAAGACGCGCTGCAGGAACGAGGCGTCGTCACCGGTGGTGAGCGAGGGCGTCACGCGCGGTTGCAGAACCGAATAGCCGCTGACGACACGGCCGGATTTTGCCCGGTAGATCGGGCGATTGAGCGGATGCACCAGCTTGCCGGCGAGGCGATTGACCGAATCCGGCGTCAGGCGCGTGTCGGAATCGAGCGTCATGACAAACTTGATGTCGGTCGGCAGTTCCTCGTTTGAGGGGAAATAGGTCGTGTCCTTATCGCCGCGCAGCAGCAGGTTGAGTTCGTGCAGCTTGCCGCGCTTGCGCTCCCAGCCCATCCAGCAGACTTCCTGCGGGTTGTAGAGCCGCTTGCGGTGAAGCAGGAAGAAGCGCGGATTGGCCTGCGTATAATGTTCGTTCAGCGCGGTGATCTTCTCGCGCGCATAGTCGAATATGTCGAGATCGTCGTCCGTCTGCTCGTTCTGGCTGTCTTTCCAGTCGGTAAGGAGGGCGAAATAGACCTCGCCGCGCGGGTTGGTAAGGTAGTGCACTTCGAGGTTGCGGATATGCTCGTCGACGGAGTCGCGCGAGGTGATCAATGTCGGCACGGCGACAAGGGTTTTTGCCTCGGGCGGCAGTCCGTTCTTGTATTCGAAGCCGATAAGCCGCGTCGGCGGCATGAACATCGGTATGATCCAGTTGACGAAGCCGTTGGCCGTTTCCATCGCCGGGAAAACCGCAAGCACCGTGAAAAGCAGCGTCATGCCGTGCGACAGACCGGCCTGACGGAGCCAGTAGTGGATCAGAAGCAGGATGGCGATCGAAAAGAAAGATGCCGGCACCCAGAGCCCGGCAAGGCCCAGCTTCCGATAGAAGCGGACCCAGCGCTCAAGCACCGTCGGTGAATAATCGCACTTCGCCTCGAGTTCGGGCCGCCCATCGCCGGAGAGGTAGTAGCCGACGTCGCGCTTGCGCTGCTCGGTGACGGCATCGCCGCCGCCGGTCTCTTCGGCGCTCTTTTGGGCAAGGTCCAGCGCTTCGAGGGTGATATCATGCTCGCTCTTGCCGGAGCGGCGGGCGATTTTTTCGATGGCGACGCGGTAGGCATTGCGTGAATGGAAGTCGAGCGCGTCGAAATTCGAATTCTCGCGCAGGACGGCATCGACGCCGCTGACCGTCTCGAACCATGTGATCCAGTCGACGTCGTCGATGGACTTGAGGCTCCGGATCAGGTTGCCCATGGTCACGCCGCCGGTGGACTGGCGTGTATGTTCCTGGATGATAGCGTCCTCGGCGTCGCTGCCGTTCTTCTCGAGCTCTTCTTCCAGCCATGCAACAGCGGCGCCCGAATGGGTCGCGCCGCCGCGCAGACGATAGAGGAGGTGCGTGGCGAAGGTGCTGTCACGTGCCGCCGGCGCATATTGCGCGAGCAGCTGCGGCAGCGCGTCCTTGTCAGCGTAAAGGGTGATCTCGTCGGCAACCGTGTTGGCGAAGGCGCGCATGCGGCGGGCGCGCTCGACGCGCAGGGAGAGCCGGCGGGCATTTTCGATAAGGATGAACCGCACCGCAGAGGGCAATGCCCAGAGTTCGCCGATATGCAGCGGCTCGACCGTCTGGAAGCCTTCGACGATTGCGCTGAGACTGTTCAGCGAAAACTGGCTGTCCGTATGGGCGACATAGAGCCAGGCAAGCGCCATGACGCGCGGAATGCCGGGATTGTTGGCGAGCGGCGGCAGTTGCCGGAAGAACTTCTTCGGCAGATCGCGCTCAACCTGCTGGATATTCTGGTCGACGAGATAATAATTATCGAGCAGCCACTGAGCGGCTGGCGTGATCGTTTCACCTTTGCGTGCTGCCGCATCGGATGAGCGATAGGAATGCAGAATGAGCTTGGCGTTTTCGACGGTGCGCTGCTCGAACACCATCGGTTCATAGTCGGGCAGGCGGACGTCTTCGCCCTTCGCTACCCGCGCTCCCAGATCCCGCAAGTCATCGATTGATTTGTAATGGGCCCTGATAGGGTTCGGCTGGGCAGAAAGGACCTGGCCGGCTGTATTTTTCTGGGATGTGAAAGCTTGAATGAAACTCAATGCGGGCATTTGCCATCATTTCGGTTGGAAGAAATAATCTTCTGATTGCAGCACAAGGTTCGCTCGGGATCGTTCCCCCTCACGAACAGTTTACGATCTAATCGGCTCAAGGCAATGACGCTAGAAGCACTTTCGCCTCTAGCGATCAGTTTTGATGAAAATGAGTCAGATTTCCATTGGGCTTTTGGCGTATTTCAGCCGGAAACTGTTAAGGCGGGCTTTGGTTGCAAGGGGTGGCCCCAAACAAAAAAGCGGGATCGCGATGATCCCGCCAACGCCGCATTACCTGCTTCAATCGCGGGCAAAGACGCGAAAATGTCTTGGCCTGAAAGCGATGCCGGAGAGTTCAGTCGCAGGGTGGTCGGCATCGATGCCGATTTCGATACGCTCCTCAGCACCCGCGACCATAAGTTCGACGCGCCGCGTTGCGCCGACACGGCGGCTCGCGACGACCGTACCCGCGATGCAGCCGTTCGAGCCGTCGACCAGCTCGACATCGTGCGGGCGGAAATAGAGCATGCCGTCGCCATCGGGCCGGTCGGCCTTGAGGCCAAGTGACTTCTCGCCGATCCAGACAGTTCCGTTCTCGATGCGAACCGGCAGGCGGCTCGATTCACCGATGAAGCCATAGACGAACGGCGAGTTCGGCTTGTCGTAGACTTCGTCCGGCGTGCCGACCTGCTCGATGCTGCCCTGGCTCATCACCACGACCCGATCGGCAAGTTCAAGCGCCTCATCCTGATCGTGGGTCACGAAGACGGTCGTATGCTTGGTCTTGTCGTGGATTTCGCGCAGCCAGCGTCGGAGTTCCTTGCGAACTTTGGCATCGAGGGCTCCGAATGGCTCGTCGAGCAGCAGAACGCGCGGCTCGATTGCCATCGCACGAGCAAGGGCGACGCGCTGGCGCTGGCCGCCCGATAGCTGCGCGGGGTAGCGCTTTTCCAGGCCTGAAAGCTGGACGAAGTCGAGAAGCTCCGATGAACGGCGCCGGATCTCGTCCTTGGCGGGCCGCGTGTTCGAGGGCCGTACCTTCAGCCCGAAACCAACATTGTCGATGACCGTCATGTGCCGGAACAGAGCATAATGCTGGAACACGAAACCGACATTGCGCTCCTGGACCGACTTCAGCGAGGCGTCCTCATCGCCGAAGAACACCTTGCCCTCGGTGGGGGATTCCAGCCCGGCGATCAGGCGCAGCAGAGTTGTCTTGCCCGACCCGGACGGGCCAAGCAGGGCGATAAGTTCGCCCGACTTTATTTCCAGTGAAACGTCGTGCAGCGCCGGAAAGCGATCGAATTCCTTGCGCACACCACTTACGCGAACATCCATTTCAAACCCTCTCAGTGTCCGCCTGCTGCCCGCAGCTCCGCGCCGTATCGCATCTCAAGCAATGACTTGAGAATAAGCGTGACCAGCGCCAGCAGCGCCAGAAGCGAAGCCACCGCGAACGCAGCGACAAAATTATATTCGTTGTAAAGAATTTCGACATGCAGCGGCATCGTATTGGTCAGCCCGCGAATGTGGCCTGATACGACGGACACGGCGCCGAATTCCCCCATGGCGCGGGCGTTGCACAAAAGCACGCCGTAGAGCAAGCCCCATTTGATGTTCGGCAATGTCACGTGCCAGAAAGTCTGCCAGCCATTGGCCCCGAGCGAGAGCGCGGCTTCCTCGTCGGTCGTGCCCTGATGCTGCATCAGCGGGATCAATTCACGGGCAACGAAGGGGAAGGTCACGAAAACCGTCGCAAGCACGATGCCGGGCACGGCAAAGAGGATCTCGATGCCATGCGATTTGAACCATGGCCCAAGCAAGCTGTGCGAGCTGAATAGCAGCACATAAACCAGGCCCGAAATTACCGGCGAGACCGAGAACGGCAGGTCGATGAGCGTCGTCAGGAACGCCTTGCCCTTGAATTCGAACTTGGCGATGGTCCATGCGGCGACCACGCCAAAGACGAGATTAAGCGGCACGGCGATCGCGGCGACGAGCAGCGTCAGGCGGATGGCAGCCTGCGCGTCAGGCTCTATGAGCGCGGTGAAATATTCGGCCGGTCCTTTGCGGAATGCCTCGACAAAAACCGACACGAGTGGCAGGACGAGGAACAATCCGAGAAACACCAGCGTGATGCCGATCAGCACATAGCGTGAGCCGCGGCTCTCGGTCGTTGCCGGATGCCAGGTCGCCGCTGCGGGGGCTGCGGTCTGGGACAGGTCATGTACCATAGCCATACCTCCTGCGGCTCCACGCCTGAATGAGATTGATGATGAAGAGCATGGCGAACGAGATCAGCAGCATGATCGCCGCGATCGCCGTCGCGCCGGCATAATCGAATTCCTCAAGCCGGATGACGATGAGGAGCGGCGCTATCTCTGACACATAAGGCAGGTTGCCGGCGATGAAGATCACCGAACCGTATTCGCCGACAGCCCGGGCGAAGGCGAGGGCAAAGCCGGTGAGGATCGCCGGCTGGAGACCGGGCAGCAACACACGCGTGATCGTCTGGAACCGGTTGGCCCCGAGCGTGGCCGCAGCTTCCTCGACCTCCGTGCGGATTTCTTCCATCACCGGCTGTACAGTGCGCACCACGAAAGGCAGGCCGACGAAGATCAGCGCGATGGTGATGCCGATCGGCGTGAACGCAACCTTGATGCCGAGGGGATCAAGCCAGCGTCCGATCCAGCCGTTCTTGGCGTAGATCGACGTCAGCGCGATACCGGCCACGGCTGTCGGCAGGGCGAAGGGGAGATCGACAATCGCATCGATGATGCGACGACCCGGAAAACGATAGCGCACCAGCACCCAGGCAACGACGACGCCGAAAAAGACGTTGATCAGCGCCGCGACAAAGGCCGTGCCAAAGCTGATCTTGAGTGCGTTGAGGGTGCGGGGATCGGTCGCGACATGCCATAGCCCGGCCCAGCCAAGGGATGCGGAACGCCATGCGAGACCCGTTAAAGGAATAAGAACAATTAATGCGAGGTAGGCAAGAGTGAAGCCGAGTGTCATTCCAAATCCCGGAATGACACTCGGCCTCTTAAACCGCCAACCTGCTTTCGCGAGGTTGGAAATCATGCTGTTATTGTTTCGGCTTGTAAATCTGGTCAAACGTACCGCCATCTCCGAAGTGGTAGGGCTGCGCTTTGGCCCAACCGCCGAAGATAGGATCATCGATCTTCACTAGTTTCAACTCCGGCAATTTCTTGATGAGGTCGGGAGCGACCAGTTCCGGTTCTGCCGGACGATAGAAATGCTTGGCGGCGAGGGTCTGGCCCTCTTCGGAGTAGAGATACTGGAGATAGGCCTCGGCAGCCTTGCGCGTGCCCTTGGCATCGACATTGCCGTCGACGACAGCAACCGGCGGCTCGGCAAGGATCGACTGCGGAGGAACGACGATATCGAATTTGTCCTCGCCGAATTCAGCCAGCGACAAATAGGCTTCGTTCTCCCAGGCAAGCAGGACGTCGCCAAGTTCGCGCTGGGCGAAGGTCGTCGTCGAGCCGCGGGCGCCGGTATCGAGGACCGGAACGTGCTGGAACAACGTCGCGATATATTCCTTGATCTTGGCTTCGTCGCCGCCGTACTGGCCATAGGCCCAGGCCCAGGCTGCCAGATAATTCCAGCGCGCGCCGCCCGAAGTCTTCGGATTTGGAGTGATGACCTGCACGTCATCCTTGATCAGGTCGCCCCAGTCCTTGATGCCCTTGGGGTTTCCCTTGCGAACCAGAAACACGATGGTCGAGGTGTAGGGCGCCGCATTGTGCGGATATTTGGTGCGCCAATCGGGATTGATTTTCTTCGTCGCCTCGGCAATCGCCGTAATGTCGCTTTCGAGCGCGAGCGTCACAACATCGGCATCAAGTCCGTCGATCACGGCGCGCGCCTGCTTGCCCGATCCGCCATGCGAACTCTGGATGGTGATCGTTTCGCCGGTGTCGGCTTTCCACTTCGCCGCGAACGCCGCGTTGAAATCCTTGTAGAACTCGCGGGTCGGATCGTAGGAGACGTTGAGAAGGGTGGTGTCCGCAAAGGCAGCAGACATCGGTTGAATGGCGATCGTTGCTGTAAGCAACGCTGCCGCGAATGTTAGGGAAAATCGGGAATTTTTCATGCCTGCCTCCGTATGATGAGAACTGAAGCGTAGCAGAGGCCCCAAAATTAGGGGCGTTAGAAAGAATTCCTTTTACAGGGGAAAATTAGAATATTCTACCGCAAGCGCCTTAGTCTATCGAAACGGTCGTCTAATGGGCCGGAGCACAAGATTCCTGATGTGCCGGGCACGATCGGAAAATTGGGAATGCGGCGCCCGATTTCGCCTCGTTCCTGAAAAATCATACTATCGTGGAATAGTGTCTAACGGGATGCCGGACGTTACGGGAGCGGCCCCGCAACGGGGCCGAACCGCTCTTAACGAGGCCGCGCCCTGCCGTGGTCGCGGTAGGTTCTGTCGCTCGTCCCGGCCTCGGCGACATTCACATAGTTTGCGGATGGCCGGCTTTCAGTGAATGTCCGGGTCTTGATCGGCATGGCGAAGGCGGCTGCCGTCAGAAGCGCAGTCGCAGTGATGGAAAGGCGGCGTTCCAGCCGTGAACTGATGATCATTGTCTCGTCCCTTTAGTGCAGGCTCGCGCGCTGCGGGCGCGAAATAATGTCGTCGATTGCGAATTTCGGTATCGGCAAAAGCACTTGGTCCAATTCGACCAGCGTTTCGGCAAAGGTGATCGCAGCGTTCTCCACATCCTCCTGACGGGAAGGACATGCCATGGCATTGAGGCAAGTTCTGGCCGCAACCATGTCACAATTTTGTAAGCCCGCGATCAGTCCCAAAGTCAGGCATTCCTCCCGGCATACATGGTGCGAACCGAATGGAAATGTCTTCAACGGGCACAATGCGCAATGGCGCAGGGTGCGGATGAAATACGACAGTTCAGAGAGCGCCCGATTGCCGTTGCGGCTGCCGAGGAGCTCGCTGTAGAGACCGAAAGCCATCTCCCAAGCAATTACCGATCCGGTTTCAAATCCCGCAGTCCAACGGCGATAACCTTCGAGAACGAGCTTTTCCGGAGTTCGGTCGAAATAGCAGCCGTTGCCGCCATGCGATTCAGTCAGATGCGGATACATCGCCTGCCCTTTCGTGATTGCGTGTTGCAGCGAAAGAGCCTTTGCGGCGACCTGGAAGAATATCGGCCAGCCGCTTCGGACTGGAGGATAGAAGCAGTTGCTGCCGTGGCAGCAGGGAAACCACGCGCAGGCGTGGCAGAAAAAGACCAATCATAAGGTCCTCCAATCGAAAGGGTTCAAGGCCCAGACATCAAAGGGATGCATCCATGGGATGCCGGCGCACCTCGCGCCAGTTCGCATAAAGGCTGGCGAACCTGATAAAGTCAAACACTAAATCTTTAAAACTATTAAAAATATCAATAGGTTAGAATTATTCTAGGAAATTATGAGTATTTTAGTATACAATTGTTCCAAACGCCACAAAATATGGAACGGTCTTACTGTGGCAGGGTTTCTCGCCGGGCCAGAAAAAGCGCGACGAGAAACCACGTGCCATCAGCTTTCGATGAGCAGGCGCAACTTCTTGAGGGCGACGTCCTTGCTCTCCTTGTAGTCAATCGTGCTCTTCAGTCTTCCATCGCGATCGAGCAGGATTACCGAGGCCGTATGGTCCATCGTGTAGTCGCCGTTCTCGGTCGGCACCTTGCGAGCGTAAATCTTCCATGCTTTCAGCACTTTCTCGATTTCGTCCGGCTTGCCGGTAATGCCGGTGATCCTGTCGGTGAAAGCCGTGGTGTAGCCTTTCATGACGTTCGGCGTGTCACGCTCCGGATCGACGGAGATGAAGAAAACCCGCAGGTCCTTGCCCTCGTCGCCAAGGTCCTTCAGCCAGCCCGACATCTCGAAAAGCGTGGTAGGGCAGACTTCGGGACAATGCGTGAAGCCAAAAAAGAGCACGCTTGGATGGCCCTCGAATGCGGCTTCGGTGATGGGCGCTCCATTCTGGTCGGTGAGGTTGAAGGGCGTGCCGAGTTTCACCCCCGCAGATTGGCTGCCAAGACGAGTATTGACATAGGTGATGACCAGCAAAAGGGAGAGGACGGCAATAGCCGCCCACAGCCCATAGCGCAGAAGCCGAATTCCCATTTCAGTGTCCCATGTCCGTGGCGTTGGCCGCGCCGACCATCAATTGCAGGTCCACCTTGCCGGCCTTGGCGAACTCCAGGGTAACAGGAACCATGTCGCCCTCCTTGAGCGGTGATTTCAGCCCCATCATCATGAGGTGCAGGCCGCCGGGTGCCAGCTTTACCGTCTCGCCAGCCGGAATTTCGAGGCCTTCCTTCAGTTGGCGCATCTTCATAACGCTGCCATCCATCTTCATTTCATGAACCTCGACCCGTTCCGCAACGGGCGTGGAGCCGCCGATAAGGCGGTCGGCTTCTTTCGATCCGTTGGCGATCGTCACATAGCCGCCGCCAACCTTGGCTCCGGGCAGCGTGGCGCGGGTGAAGGCATCGCTCAAGGTGAGGTCGCCGGCCTTTACCGGCTCCATCGCGCCGGCGTCAGTCATTTCCGTGCCGGCCTGCATTGCCGAGTGATCATGGGCGGCCGCTGCGAGGGAGAAGGAAGCGGACACGAGAAGCGCCGCGGCAATTGTTGATAGTGTTTTCATGGAAAGGGTCTCCACTTCGGATTTCAAGAGAATACACGTTTGAGGGGCGAGGGTATGCGCGTGAGCAACTGATCCAGGATCAACATTGCGAGAATGGCGAACCCGGTGAGGGGAAAGAGTACGCCGAAGCCAAGGATCACAAGGGTGAGGACAGCGAAAACACTTTTCTGCGTGGGCATGGGCGGCACGCCGAGCTGACCGGACGGGCGGCGCTTCCACCACATGACGACAGCGGTCACCGAGGTCAGGACGATGGCGAGGCAGGTCATGAGCATGACGAGTTGGTTGGCGACTCCGTAATACTGGCCCATGTGAACGCCGATACCGAATTCCATTGTCTTGGCCCCCGCGCCATAATCACCGAATTTCAGGTCGATGAGGGGCTTGCCGCTGTACTGGTCGTAGTGAATGGTCCGCTGCTTTGCGATATCGTCTGGGAAGATCGCGGCCGTGTAGACGCCGGTCTTGCCTGAGGGCAGCGACACCTCGAATCCGGGGGTCAGGCCAGCCGCGTTGGCCGACGCCACGATGCTGTCGAGACCTACCGGCGAAGCATTGCTCGGCGAGGATGTCGGAACTGGCGCGTTTTCGACCGTCCAGCCGGCATTGGTCAGGACATTCTTGGTCGGCACCTCAGAACTCGGAACCTCGTCCCAAAGCTGGGTCGGATAACCGAGGCCGGCATTGGCAAGGACGGAGTTGGCTTTATCGCCCCAATAGCCGGACCAGGGCATGCCGGAGATCGCAAGGAAGAAGATCAACGCCCCTGCGCCAGCTCCGGTTACGGCATGCAGGTCGCGCCAGAACACGCGCTTCTGCGGTGTGCCACGAACACTGACGACGCCGCCGGTTTGTTTGCGCGGCCACCAGAGGTAGAAACCGGTGACGACGAGAATGAGGGCAAGCCCGCCCACCGCTTCGACGATACGGTTGAAGGGGAGGCCGAAATATTCGAGGCTGTGGATCTTCTTGACGACCCAGTTAAACTCTTCCTTCTCTGCAACCGTGCCGAGAACAGCGCCGGTATATGGATTGAGAAAGACGTAGGTTTTTCCGGCCTTCGTGCCAACCACAACGCGTACGGACTGGCTTGGCTCGGCCGGGGCGCGATAGCGCAGGACCTTGGAGCCCGGCAGGGCTGCCTTAGCGGTTTCAGTCAGGAGCGAGGGCGCAAGCGCGGTCCCATTCGGCTCGACGACATTGCGATAGGCAAAGACCGTATTGTCGATCTCGTCATTGAACAGATAAAGGCCGCCGGTGATGGCGAGGTTGAGCATGAAGGGGATGACCAGCAGGCCGGCAAAGAAATGCCAGCGCCACACGGCCCGGTAAAGGGATAGGCTAATTGTATTGGGCTTCGCGGAAGCCACGCTCGAAATGGTCATTGGTAATCCAATCGTCTGACGATAAAGCATGACGATCTGCAAACGCAGGCCGTCGTGACGTGCCCTACGGCACGAACTGTGTCAGGCGAAAGGTGGGGCTTGCGGCGGCGCCGAAGGCGGGTAGAGGCTGCGCGCGATCAGGATCGATTTGCGCGCTATCGCTATCGATTGCTCCGGCTGGAATTTTGCTTCGGATACAAATGGCGGAACTGCCAGGATGAACGATGCGGCGAGCCGGCAAGCTTCGCAGCCCGTGCCATGCCAGACGCTCTTATGGCTGTCCTCGCCGCCGCTGCCGGGGAGGCAGAGAACAGGAACGGTGCCGTCGGGAAGCGTATAGGCGGCAAGATCGATTGGCTGGGCTTCGGCGGCAACCGGCTTATGCGCGAAGGCAACGCATACGAGCGCAATGGCGCAAAGTATGCGCAATGCCGTTCGCCAGTCGTGCCAGATTCCGCGCATCAACGCCCCGATTCAGTTCGAGCCAATCAAATACATCAGCGTCAGCTCAAAATCTATGCGGCAAAGCGACAATGAAATCAGGAGGCGTTGATCTCGATCAACCAGCAGCTTTCGGGTATGCGGACGAAGGCCAGCGTTTCCCCGCGAGCGAGGTGGATCACATCGTCGATTTCGACAGTCTCGCCCGTGTGCAACGCAGCTTTTGAGCGAAGCAGCAGAAATGTTTCCTTGGCTTCCGCTGTCAGTTCCTGGCGTTCGAGCAGTGTAACACGAGCGGTAAAACGGCCGCGGCGCACCATGACGTTGAGATCCGTCACCGTCTCGATGACATCGGCGCGCGTCGGTATATCACCGGGAAACGGTATTGCCCGCGAGGTTGAGTCCAGTTTCACGGGCGTGCCGGCGCCAACTTGTAAATTCATGGCGCCGTCAAGCACTGCCAGCACCCTGTCGATACCGGCAAAGGCGGAGAAGGGGCCGGAATCCGGCACCTTCGCCATGCTGATGCGCCAATCGAAGCTGTCGATTGCAGCCCCTTCCGGCGCTATGGCGAACTCAGTGGTAACGCCGGCGCCATTCTTCCACGGCATGCGCTTGTGGGCGCCGGCGCGCAATATACGCATCAGCCGAGGATACCGGGCAGGTTAAGACCCTTTTCCTTGGCGCATTCGATTGCGATCTCGTAGCCCGCATCGGCGTGGCGCATGACGCCGGTGGCCGGGTCGTTCCAGAGCACGCGGCCGATCCGCTCCGCGGCGTCGTCCGTGCCGTCACAGCAGATCACCATGCCGGAATGCTGCGAATAGCCCATCCCGACACCGCCGCCGTGATGCAACGACACCCAGGTGGCGCCCGACGCGGTGTTGAGGAGCGCATTGAGCAGCGGCCAGTCCGAGACGGCGTCAGAGCCGTCCTTCATCGCTTCCGTCTCGCGGTTCGGCGAAGCGACGGAACCGGAATCGAGGTGATCGCGGCCGATGACGATCGGTGCTTTCAGTTCGCCGTTTCGCACCATTTCGTTGAAGGCAAGGCCGAGACGGTGGCGATCGCCGAGACCGACCCAGCAGATGCGCGCCGGCAGCCCCTGGAAGGCGATGCGATCGCGTGCCATGTCGAGCCAGTTGTGCAAGTGCGTATTGCCTGGCGTCAGTTCCTTCACCTTGGCGTCCGTCTTGTAGATGTCTTCCGGATCACCCGACAGGGCGGCCCAGCGGAACGGACCGATGCCGCGGCAGAAGAGCGGACGGATATAGGCCGGCACGAAGCCGGGGAAAGCAAAGGCGTTTTCAAGGCCTTCATCCTTGGCGACCTGCCGGATATTATTGCCGTAGTCGAGCGTGGGAATGCCCTGGTTCCAGAACGCGAGCATGGCTTCCACATGCACGCGCATGGAGGCCCGCGCGGCCTTTTCTACGGCCTTCGGGTCGCTCTCGCGCTTCTCGCGCCATTCGGCAAGGGTCCAGCCCTTGGGCAGATAACCGTTGATCGGATCGTGCGCCGAGGTCTGGTCGGTCACCATGTCAGGCCGTACGCCGCGACGTACGAGTTCCGGCAGAACATCCGCGGCATTGCCGAGAAGACCAACCGATTTGGCTTCGCCGGCCATGGTCCAGCGATCGATCATTTCCAGCGCCTCGTCGAGCGTCTCCGCCTTGGCGTCGACATAGCGGGTGCGTAGGCGGAAATCGATCGAATCCGGATTGCATTCGACGGCGAGGCAGCAGGCGCCGGCCATGACTGCGGCGAGCGGTTGTGCGCCGCCCATGCCGCCAAGGCCACCCGTGAGGATCCATTTGCCCTTGAGGTTGCCGTCATAATGCTGCCGGCCGGCCTCGACGAAGGTTTCATAGGTCCCCTGCACGATGCCCTGCGTGCCAATGTAGATCCACGAACCCGCGGTCATCTGCCCGTACATGGCGAGACCCTTCTTGTCGAGTTCGTTGAAATGATCCCAGGTCGCCCAATGCGGCACCAGATTTGAATTGGCAATAAGAACACGCGGCGCATTGGAGTGCGTCTTGAATACGCCGACGGGCTTGCCGGACTGGACGAGCAGCGTTTCATCCCCGTTGAGGGTCTTCAGCGTCGAAACGATCTTGTCGAAGTCGTCCCAGGTGCGCGCAGCCCGACCAATGCCGCCGTAGACGACGAGTTCGTTGGGGTTCTCGGCAACGTCCGGATCGAGATTGTTCATCAGCATCCGCAGGGGCGCTTCGGTCATCCAGGATTTGGTGTTGAGCTCATTGCCCCGGGGACTGCGGATTTCCCGGATATTGTGCCTCGGATTGTTCATTACTTGCTCCCCAGTTTAATGGCGGTCTGTGCGATGATTTCGAGTATGTCCTTGAGGTGCCTGCGCAACTTCTCGGCCTTGCCTTCGTCGTAGTCGAAGGGTGGCGCTTCGGTCGCAAGGTGCGACGATTGCGTCAGCTCCATCTGGATGGCGTGAATATTGGAGGAGGGCTTGCCATAATGGCGTGTCGTCCAGCCGCCCTTGAAGCGGCCGTTGATTACGGCGTCGTAGCCGCGGGCAGCAAAAGCAATGCGGCCAACCGCAGAGGCAATTTCCGGCGAGCAGCTTGTGCCCTCATTGGTCCCGATGTTGAAATCCGGCAGCTTCCCTGCAAACAGGAACGGGATATGCGAGCGGATGGAATGGCAATCGTAGAGGATGGCTAGCCCATGCGTCTTGCGCACCCGCTGGATTTCGTCGAACAGAGCCTCATGATACGGGCGATGAAACCGTTCGAGTCTCAGCTTCGTATCGGCTGACGTCGGCATTTCGCCGTCGCGCCAGATGGCTTTCCCGTCGAAATCGGTTTCCGGAATGAGCGCCGTGGTGTTCTGGCCTGGATAGAGACTGCCACCCGCAGGATCGCGGTTCGCATCGATGACGTAGCGGTGGAACGTCGCCCTGACGGTCGAGACGCCTGGCAGGAGGCCATCATAGAGCTGGTCCACATGCCAATCGGTGTCGGCGAGACGCTGGCCGTTCTCGTTCAGACGCGACCAGATTTCGGCAGGCACATCCGTGCCTGTGTGCGGAAATCCGAGGATGATCGGCAGCGATCCCTGTTTGACCTCGACAATGCTCATAGACGCGTATCCAGAACTGGGAGAATTTCGGCCGAAATCGCGGCGTTCAGTGCGCCTGAGGCAATAAGCTCGCTTACGGCCTGAAGGTCCGGCGCCATATAGCGGTCGTCGTCAAGTGTCGGCACCGCTAAGCGGATAACGCCGTGGGCGCGGGTGAGTTCCGGGCTCGTCGCGAGCGGACTGCGGAGGTCGATGCCTTGCGCCGCCGTCAGTGCCTCGATGCCGATGATCGAGAACAGATTGTCGGTCATCTGCAGAAGCCGTCGGGCTCCATGGCAGGCCATGGAAACGTGATCTTCCTGGTTGGCCGACGTTGGCGTCGAATCTACCGAAGCCGGATGCGACATCTGCTTGTTTTCTGACATGAGCGCTGCGGAGGTGACCTCCGCGATCATCAATCCGGAATTGAGGCCGGGCTTGCGCGCAAGAAATGCCGGCAGGCCGTAGCTCAAGGCTGGATCGACCAGCAATGCGATACGGCGCTGGGCGATCGCGCCGATTTCGCAGATGGCAAGCGCGATCTGGTCCGCAGCGAACGCCACCGGCTCAGCATGGAAGTTGCCGCCCGAGACGACGGAGCCATCGCTGAGAACCAGCGGGTTGTCGGTGACGGCATTGGCCTCGATTTCGAGCGTGCGTGCGGCCATGCGCAAGAGATCGAGGCACGCCCCGTCAACCTGCGGCTGGCAGCGGATGCAATAGGGGTCCTGCACGCGTTCGTCGCCTTCGATGTGACTTTCGCGGATCGGTGAATTTTCGAGGAGGCGGCGCAGCGCTGCCCCCGTGTCGATCTGGCCGCGATGCCCGCGCAAGGTATGGATATCGGGGTGAAACGGCGCGGACGAGCCCATTGCCGCGTCGGTCGAGAGCGCTCCGGTGATCAAGGCCGACTGGGCAGCCCGGTGAGCACGAAACAAACCTGCAAGAGCGAGCGCGGTGGAAGCCTGCGTGCCGTTGATCAGCGCGAGCCCTTCCTTGGCGGCAAGAACGACCGGCTTTAGCCCGGCCTTCGCAAGCCCATCGCCCGCCGGCATGCGCTCGCCGCCCAAGACGACGTCGCCTTCGCCGATCATGGCCGCGGCCATGTGCGCGAGCGGAGCAAGGTCGCCCGATGCGCCGACAGAGCCCTTTTCCGGAATGACGGGGATGACGCCCTTGTCGAGCATCCCCTCAATCAGGCTGATGAGTTCGGGACGGACGCCGGAGGCGCCGCGGCCGAGCGAGATCAGCTTCAGCGCCATGATCAGGCGCACGATGTTTTCGGGCAGCGCGTTGCCGACGCCGCAGCAATGGGAAAGGATGAGATTGCGTTGCAGGGTCGCCACATCGGCCGCATCGATCTTGATGCTGGCAAGCTTTCCGAAGCCCGTATTGATCCCGTAAACGGGAGCATTGCCCCGCGCAATCTCGGCAATGCGTGCCGCTGCAGCCTCAATCCCGGCCTTGAACGATTGGTCCAGCCGTACGGCCTCGCCCTGCCAATAGATGGTTTCCAATACTGAAATAGGCACGGAGCCGGGATGGAGAACAACAGTCATGGTTACGCTTTCAAGAAGAGCTGGTGAAGCGGGTTGAAGCCAATGCGGTAACAGAGCTCCGCCGGTTGCTCTGCATTCCAGATCGCAATCTCGGCCCGTTTTCCGGGCGCGATCGTGCCGATATCCTTGTGGAGCCCGAGTGCGCGCGCTGCCTCGCGGGTTGCCCCGGCGAGTGATTCCTCGACGGTGAGGCGGAACAGAGTGCACGCCATGTTCATCGTCAAAAGCAAGGAGGTGAGCGGCGACGTGCCGGGATTGCAGTCGGTGGCGACGGCGATACGCACGCCTGCTTCTCGTAAAAGCTTCACGGGCGGGGCCTGTTCCTCGCGCAGGGCGTAGAAGGCGCCGGGTAGGAGCACGGCAACGGTACCGGCTTCGGCCATGGCGTTGGCGCCCTCGGCGTCGAGATATTCAAGATGGTCGGCCGACAGGGCGCCGTAGGATGCCGCAAGCTTTGCGCCACTGAGATTGGACAATTGCTCGGCATGAAGTTTTACTGGCAGGCCAAGGCTTTTGGCCTTGTCGAACACGCGCGCGATCTGTGTCGGCGAAAAGGCGATGCCCTCGCAAAAACCGTCCACCGCATCGACCAGTCCTTCCGCGTGCGCTGCTTCGAGACCCGGCAGGGCGACTTCGGCGATGTAATCGTCCGCGCGCCCCTTGTATTCAAGCGGCACGGCGTGCGCGCCGAGATAGCTCGTCTTGATTCGGACCGGGCGGAGCGTCGCAAGCCTTCGCGCAACGCGCAGCATCTTGAGTTCGGCTTCGATATTCAGGCCGTAACCGGATTTGATCTCGATGGTGGAAATTCCCTCGGCCAGCAGCGTGTCGAGGCGCGGCAGGCTTTGCGCCACCAGTTCATCCTCGCTGAACGCATTGGTTGACTTGACCGACGACACGATGCCGCCACCGGCGCGCGCGATTTCCTCGTAGGTTGCGCCCTCGAGGCGCATTTCGAACTCGCGGGCGCGGTTGCCGCCGAAAACGAGGTGGGTGTGACAATCGACAAGCGCCGGCGTTGCCAGCCTGCCACCGAAATTCTCGATTTCTACATGGTTCCAGTCGGCGGGAACGTCTTTGCCAACCCAGGCGATGCGGTCGTCTTTCACGCCGATTACGCCATCCTCGATCAAGCCGTAAGGCGCGCCGATGTCTTCCAGCGTTGCGATCCGAAGTCCCGAAAGGATTTTTCTCATTGGCGTTGGCCGTGTCCCATTATGGTCTTGCTCATACCATTATTATGTATATACATATTATGTCAATCGGGTGCAGGAGAAGAAATGAGCGAGGCCACGAAATCAGTTTTTGCGCGCAGGGCCCTGACCGCCAATGGCTGGGAAAACAACGTTCTCATCCGCGTGGACGCGAGCGGACGCATCGCGTCGGTGACACCGGAAACCATCGAAGAATCAGATGCTTATACCGTCGACGCGTTGCTCCCCGCGCAAAGCAACCTGCACAGTCACACCTTTCAGCGCGCCATGGCGGGCTTGTCGGAAGCACGCAGCCCCGCCGGACGCGACAGCTTCTGGACGTGGCGCGAAGTCATGTATCGCTTTCTCGATATTCTCGATCCTGAGGACATTGAGGCGATTGCCGCCTTCGCTTTCGTCGAAATGCTGGAGTCCGGTTATTCCAGCGTCGCCGAGTTTCATTATTTGCACCATCAGCCCGGCGGCGCGACTTATGCAAAGCTCGGGGAATTGTCGGAACGCATCGCCGCCGCCGCCAGCGCAACTGGCATCGGGCTGACGATTTTACCCGTCGCCTATATGCAGGGCGGCGTCGACGGCCGTGCGCTCGCTGGCGGTCAGCTTCGGTTCGGAAACAAGCTCGACCGCTATGTGCGGCTGGCTGAAGAGGCAAAGAAAGCTGCGGCCAGTGTCAGCCCCGATGCCGGCTTCGGTGTCGCGCCCCATTCCATCCGCGCAGTAAATGAACGCGACTTAAAGGCGCTGGAACAGCATTTTCCGGGCGTTCCCTTCCATATCCATATTGCCGAGCAGATTCCGGAACTTCAGGAAGTCGAGTCCGCCTATGGCCAGCGCTCGATGAGCTGGTTGCTCGATCATCTGCCCGTCGCTGAGCGCTGGTGCCTCATCCATTCGACCCACATGAATGAGGATGAGACGCTGCGCGTCGCGGCGAACGGCGCGGTTGTCGGCCTGTGTCCGATCACCGAAGCAAATCTTGGCGACGGCATCTTCAACGGCGTCCAATATCTCAACGCTGGCGGACGGTTCGGCACCGGATCCGATTCCAATATTCGTATTGCGCCTTCCGAGGAGTTGCGCCAGCTCGAATACAGCCAGCGTCTGCGCGACGTTTCGCGCGTCATGCTTTCGCGCGACGGAAAATCCTGCGGCCGCACGCTTTTCGACGCCGCGTTGCTGGGCGGAGCTCAGGCACTCGGGCGCGCGAGTGGCAGCCTTGAAGCCGGCAAATGGGCGGATATGATTGCCCTTGATGTTGATAACACAGCGGTTTTAGGCCTTGCCGGCGACAGGCTGCTTGACGGCTGGATATTTGCCGGCGACAGAGATGCGGTAAGCGACGTCTGGTCGGCCGGACGCCATGTCGTGCGCGAAGGCAGGCATCGCGATCGCGCTTCGATATTCAAGTCCTACAAGGCGCGCCTTGCGTCGATTCTGGAGAGAGTGTGACGGCAACCGCGCGCAAATCGTTCCATGCGATCAAGGCTGAGATGGCGCGCCGCATTGCCGAGCGCGTCTGGGCGCCCGGCGCGCTGATACCCGGCGAGGAGGTGCTTGCAGTCGAGTTTGGCTGCGCCCGTGCCACCGTAAACCGGGCGCTGCAGGAGCTTGCGCGCGGCGGCGTTCTGGTGCGCAAGCGCAAGGCCGGCACGCGTGTTGCGCTGCATCCGATGCGTGAGGCACGTTTCGTCATCCCCATCGTGCGCCAGGAGATCGAGAACAAGGGCGGCGCCTATCAATTTCGCCTCGTTTCCAATGTCGTGGAAAAGGCGCCGGCATGCGTGACGAAGCGCCTTGGCATCACCAAGGCCAAGGATATGCTGCATGTGCGCTGTCTGCACCTTTCCGATGAAAAGCCCTACCAGTATGAAGACCGCTGGATCAATCTGGACGCAGTGCCGGCCATTCGCCACGAGACTTTCGAGACCGTCAGCCCGAACGAATGGCTTGTCACTCACTCACCGTTTTCGCAGGCTGAAATCGTGTTCCATGCGGGCCTCGCCGACCCGGACGAAGCCGACATGCTCGATCTTGTCGTGAACGATCCCGTCTTCGTCATCGAGCGCCTGACCTACCTTCCGCAAAAGCCAATTACCTTCGTTCGCATGATCCATCCCGGCTCGCACCGCATGGTGACAAAGCTCTGATCGGCCCCGCCGCGTCGCTGGAATGCAAATGATCATTGGCGTTTGGCCCCAACTGCACTATTTGAGTCCCCAAGGAACGACAGGGATGGAATTTTAAATGGCAGGCGTGACGAAAGATCAGGTTCTCGAACAGCTGAAGACAGTGACGGGCCCCGATTTCAACAGCAACATCGTCGAGCTCGGCCTCGTTTCGGATATCTTCATTGCCGACAACAAGGTGTTTTTCTCGATCACCGTGCCTGCCGCCCGCGCCCAGGAACTGGAACCGCTGCGGTCCGCCGCCGAGCGCGTCGTGAAGGCGTTGCCCGGCGTTGCCGGTGCAGTCGTCGCCTTGACCGCCGAAAAGAAAGGCGGACCGACCAGTGATGACGCACCGCGAGCAACGCCGTCACCCCGTCCCGTGCAACGTTCCGCACCTGCCGGGGCCACGCCGCCGCCGCGCGTTCCCGCGCAAGGCTCACAGCCGCACACGCATGGAGCCGCGCCGGTGAAGGCCGGCGTGCCCGGCGTTGGCGCGATCATCGCTGTTGCCTCCGGCAAGGGCGGCGTCGGCAAGTCGACCACGGCAGTCAATCTCGCACTCGGCCTCAGCGCCAATGGCCATCGTGTCGGCATTCTCGATGCTGATATTTACGGGCCGTCCATGCCGCGCCTCCTCAATCTGCATGGCAGGCCGCAGGTGGTTTCAGGCCGGGTGCTGAAGCCGATGCAAGGCTATGGGCTCAAGGTCATGTCGATCGGCTTTCTCGTCGAGGAGGAAACGCCGATGATCTGGCGCGGGCCGATGGTGATGTCGGCGCTGACGCAGATGCTGCGCGAGGTGGAGTGGGGCGATCTCGATGTGTTGGTCGTCGATATGCCGCCGGGCACTGGCGACGCGCAATTGACCATGGCTCAGCAGGTGCCGCTTGCCGGCGCCGTCATCGTCTCGACGCCGCAGGATCTGGCGCTGATCGATGCGCGCAAGGGCCTCAACATGTTCAAGAAGGTCGACGTGCCGCTTCTCGGCATCGTCGAGAACATGAGCTATTTCATCGCTCCGGATACCGGAGCGCGCTACGATATTTTCGGCCATGGCGGCGCGCGCAAGGAGGCCGAACGCCTCGGCGTGCCCTTCCTCGGCGAAGTGCCGCTCGTTATGGAAATCCGTGAAACATCCGACAGCGGAAGGCCGGTTGTCGTCAGCAACCCCGATGGTCCGCAGGCCAAGGCCTATCGCGAGATCGCGGCGAAGGTCTGGGACGAGTTGCAATCGGCCAAGGGCGGACGCACCGCCCCGTCGATCGTGTTCGAGTAGGTCGGTTTCAAGACGTTGGCGGCCGCGTGAAGGGGCTGTAATACTCCTCCACGCGGTACCACGTCACTCGATCGTTTTCACCGTCGACGCCCGGGCCTTTACCCTTGCCTTGGCCGTTGCGCCAATGCTGCGCGCATCCATGAACGCCTGGATTTGATCGAAGCTGACATAGCCGGCGCCGCCCGCGTCGATTTCGGCGAAGTGATCGGCGATGAAGCCCCAATTGGCGTCTTTTGCCTGCTGCTTCGTCAGTCGCGGGGAAGAACCTGCCGCGACCTTGAAGCGTTGCAGTAGCCGCTGGTCCAGTTCCCGCTGAATGCCGGTCTCGGTCAAGGGCTCGCGCACCGTGCCGGATGGATCTGCCGGCGGCTTGCGCAGATCGTCATAGGCCTGGGCCGGTGATGAAAGCATGAGCGCTGCCAAGAGTGATGTCGATATGATGATATGGTTCATGGCTCGCTGCTCCTAGTTCGAGGCAATGGCTGGCGGCAGGCTGTAGCGCGGATCGTCGAAATATTTATCGAATTCCGCTTTCAGCGGCGCGCGCGACGCCTCGGTATTGTAGATCATGTGGCCGCCTTCGAACCACTTGACCGGCACGCGGCTGGCCATTCCCGCGTTGTTCAAATCGAGCTCGGTCTGGAAACCGGGGGTCGCTATATCCTCGTAGCCATGGATGATGAGCAGCCTTAGTTCCGGGTTCAAGGCCAATGACTCCTGGAGGTCCGCGATGCTGGAGGGGCTCAACCAGACCCCGGAACCCCGGTGGCTCCAATTCCAGTTAGCTATAGCGTCGCAGCAGTCGCTGTAGTGCGAGCCGTTCTGGTAGTTTACCGATTTCTCCATATAGTTTTTGAACTGATTGACGAAGGCAACATCGATGTAACTGTCCGGTGGGTATGGCGAATATGTTGGAAGTTTCATGCGTCCATCGAATCGCCCCAACTTGTAGCCCGGAATGAGACTGTTTTGCACCCATTCCGGTCTGATCTTGGGTTTAATTGCCCATTGAGTTTCCGGGATCCCGGTCTTTGCCTGCAATTCTGCAAGGAGGTCCTTACCGGGCTGCGTGGCGACAAACGTCTTCCAGGAAACCAAAGGACTTCCATCCGGCGGGGACAATGGGTGTTCCTTGAGCAACGGAAGGTATTTTTCCGTGACAAAGGTCCGCATCGTTTGAAGATAACTTTCGGCGGATGCATTCCCCCGAGCCGTGGCGAGCTTGTGATAGTCGCCGATCATGGCATAGGACGGCACATATCCGGCACAACTGACGGCCCCGTTCATGTTGCAATTTGATTGATAATCCAGAAGCGGCGAATTCAGGATCACACCTGAAAGGACAATGTTCTGTTTGCCGGAGGATTCCGGCAAAAATCGAGCCGTGCCCTCATTGAGCAGCAGATCGGCGACGATCGGCGTGCGGATGCCGCCATAGGACTCGCCATAGAGGTATTTTGGGGATGTCTGGCGATTGTTGACATTGTTGTAGCGGATGATGAAATCGCGAATGACGCCGGCATCCCAGTCGGTGCCCCAGAAATTGGCGTTTATGTACGGGGCGACAGCCGTCGAATAGCCTGTTCCAGGTGGATCGACGAATACGATGTCTGTCTTGTCGAGAAGCGTAATTGCGTTCTCCTCGAGCGGAAGAGTCTCGGGCTGTGCGTCATAAAACTCGGCCGGGATCGACGGCGCATCGGATTTCAGCCGTACCGGCGCCCACGAGCCCATGTGCAGCCAGATGGAAGCCGACCCCGGGCCGCCATTCCACAGGAAGGTGACAGGCCGCTTGTCCTTCGGAAGCCCGTCGCGGGTATAGGCGGTGTAGAAGATTGCGGCTTGCGTTTCTCCACTCTCGGGCGCGGAGCCCTTCGGCCCGTAGGCGATGAGGTGACCGGCGCGGGCGGTAAATGGCACCGTCTTGCCGCCGATTGTCATCGAACTACGCTTGACCGAGGTGGTCTCGTCCACCAGGGACGGCAATATCGACCCATCATGATCCGTATAATAGATGTTCCGATCGTTGATCACACGGTCTTGTGGCGCGAGAAAGGCAAAAGCCTTGTCTTCCAGCCCGGCCTCGGCAAGGAGGGTCCCAGCCTCGATGGTGAGACCGGCGTTGGCGAGCTTGTCGGCGGCTTTTTCGAACTGGCCCTCCTTCTGAAGTGCGGCCGCTTCGCGTTTGGCCAGCTCAACAGGACTTTCAGAAGCGGGATCCGCCGGCTCCGCGACAACGACGGTTGTACCGCCTTCGATGTCGGAGGTTCCGCTTGCTGCGGCAGTTCCCGACGTCGGATTATTGAAGGTGCTCGCAGCATCCGGCTGTGGCGCGGAAGAATCGGACCCATCGCAGGCCGTCAGCAACAGCAGGGTGGCGAGAGCGCAATATCTCAAATTCATGTGGGTTAAATCCTTGTCTTGAAATAAAGGTGCTTTCTCAGATTGAGAAAGGCGGGGTAATGACGCATTCGGCTTGCCGCCCGATATATCGCCGGCCAAGCGTGGGGCCGCGCATTGGCCTCCCCTCTATTCAGAAGAGAGAGCAGGCGGGAGGCTATATTTGGGATCGTCGAAAAACTTGTCGAGTTCCGCTTTCATTGGCGCCCGCGACTCTTCGGCAAGATAAGTCATATGCCCGCCTTCGAACCATTTGACCGGGATGCGGTCGGCGAGAGCGGCTTTCTTCAGATCGAGCTCGGTCTGGTAGCCGGGAGCCGCAAGATCCTCGTAGCCATGCAGGATGAGCAGCTTGAGCTGCGGCGCGAGCGTCATAGCTTCATTGAGTTCCGGAGTGTTCGCGGGGCGCTCGTTGGACGGATTGTCCTGCCGCGCGCTCCAAATATCGCAGCAAGCTTTATAGGCCGAGCCAGTTTCGTAGTTCACCGACTTTTTCATGTAGGTCTTGAAGTCGTTGGAAAATGCTCGCTCGGTGTAGTTGTCGGTTAGGGATGCCGGCTCTGTGTCGTTGTCAGATGGGACGACCTCACTGGCGAGCCGGGCGTCCATGCGGCCAAGCTCTTGGCCTGGCTTGAGGTTTGTCCGCACATATGACACAGCGGCATAGCCATAATACCATTTGCTCGCTTCAATGCCCGTTTTCGCTACGAGTTGATCGACGACTTCTTGGCCGGCCGGGGTGTCGGTCCAGGTTAGCCACGGCACGAACCGGTTCTCTTCTGGAACGTAATGCTCGGCCTCATAGGCGGGCAGAAAGGTGTCTGTGATGAACGTGCGTATCGATTGGAGATACGCCTCCTTCGTTGCTGCGCCGCGTCCGGCGCCAACCTTGTGATAGTCGGCGACCATTGCGTAGGATGGCAGATATCCGAGGCAGGTATCGAAGTAGGCTCCATATCCGTCGCATGGCTCCAACGGATCGAGGCTTGGCGAATTGAGGACGAGACCCGACAATACAATGGCTGGCTTACCCGATTTGTCCGGTGTGAACCGCCCGGTGCCTGCGGTGAGCAACAGGTTCGCAACCCTCGAGGCGCTCGTCAAACCAGAGGATTCGCCATAAAGATATTTCGGCGAACTCTGCCGGTTGGTCACATTATTGTAGCGAATGATGAAATCGCGCATCACGACACTCAATGCCGCAGGTGACGAAAAGTTCTTATTGGTGAATGGGGCGATCGCCGTCGAATAGCCCATTCCCACGGGGTCGATGAAGACGAGATCCGTCTTGTCGAGAAGCGTCAGGCTGTTTTCCTCGAGGGGGAATGTCGTCGGTGGCGTCTCGTACGATGCCTGGGGTATGGGTGGCTGATCGACTTTTAGCCGGTTGGGGCCCCATGAGGCCATATGCAGCCAGAGCGAGGAGGCACCGCTGTCCCATACGAAGGTGATGGGGCGGTTGCCCATTGGCAGGCCGTCGCGGGTGTAGGCCGTATAAAAGATCGAGGCCTGGGCATCTTGCCGTCCGGATTTCGCATCTTCGGGGGCATAGGCAATCAGATGGCCGGCGCGCGCGGTGAACGGCACCGTCTTTCCACCGATCATCATCGAACTGCGCTTGACCGACGGGGTCTCGTCGACCTGCCACCGCACGATCGCACCGTCCGGCCCGGGGTCATAGACATTCGCATCGTTGACGACGGCATCCTTCGGCGCAAGAAGATCGAAGGCTTTTTCTTCGAGCCCAGCATCAGCGAGAAGTGCGCCGGCCTCCTGCAGCAGCCCGGCACCGGACAGTTTGCCCGCCGCATCTTCGAACCTGCCATTAGCCTTGAGGGCGGCCGCCTCGCGCCGCGCCGCAGCCAGTGCGTCCTCGGTGATCGCAACGGTCGTCGTCTCCGGATTAGGTGCAACGATTGCCGGGGCACCCCCACTGCCATCACCGGTCGCAACGGTTGTTTCGGACCCTGCAAAAGTGCTCGACGCCGATGGAGCCTCGGCGGTGTTCGAATCGTCGCACGCCGCAAGTGCAACAAGCAGGGCCAGTAATGAATATCTAAAATTCATTGTCGCTAAATCCTTGGTTAAAAATGCCAACGTTTCAAAACAAGGACCGCCGCGTCAATTGGCCTAAAGTTTAAGGGTTGGTTATGCCCGAAAAATTTGCAGGGCCCTTCGTGGCAAGGCCTCCGATGTAAACAATGAGATCATTAGAGGAGCAAATGCCCAGGCTCGTTGCCGCCAAATGTACTCAGCCCTTCACGCGCTTCGCGTGCCAGGCAATGTGATCAGCCATGAAGGTTGAGATGAAAAAGTAAGAATGGTCGTAGCCGTCGCGCATATTGAGCGTCAGTGGAATGCCGGCCTTGGCGCAGGCTTCTTCCAGCAGCCAGGGGCGCAGACCATCGTCAAGAAATCCGTCTGCCTTGCCTTGGTCGACCAGTAACTCCGCCACGCGCGCGCCATCCTCAATGAGCGCAACGCTGTCATAGGCCCGCCACTCAGCTTCGTCTGGCCCGAGATATTTCTCGAAGGCCGGGCGTGACCAGCCGGCGACCATGGGCCGCGCGATCGGCGCGAACGCTGAAACGGATTTGAAACGTCCCTTGTGCTTCAGGGCTTGCGTGATCGCGCCATGGCCGCCCATGGAATGACCGAATATGCCCTGGCGCTCCATATCCACGGGGAAGTTGGCCGCGACCAGCAACGGAAGTTCGTCGCCGATATAGCTGGCCATCCGATAGTTGGTCGACCAGGGCGCCTGCGTGGCGTCGAGATAAAAGCCGGCGCCGCTGCCGAATTGCCAGTTGTCTTTTTCGTCCCGCACATTCTCGCCGCGCGGGCTCGTATCCGGGCAGATGATGGCAACGCCGTGTTCGGCTGCGGCGCGGCGATATTCGCCCTTGTCCATGACGTTCTGATGCGTGCAGGTAAGCCCCGAGAGGTACCAGAGGAGCGGAACCGGACCGTCCTTCGCCTGCGGCGGCAGGAATACGGCAAAGGTCATGTCGCATTGGCAGGCTTCGCTGCGATGGCGATAGACGCCCTGAATTCCCTCGAAGCTCCTGGCGGTCGATAGCGTTTCCATGGGTGATCCCGATTTATTGCGGTTGGCCGAGCGCGACGGCGACATTCACCGCGGCTGCAACCAGCACCGTATTGAAGAAGAACGAAACGATGGCGTGGACGAGATTGATCCGGCGCATCTGCGAACTGGTAATCGCGGTGTCGGACGTCTGCGCCGTCATGCCGATAATATAGGAGAAGTAGACGAATTCGATGCCGCCGGGCTCCTTGTCGCCCGGAAAGTCGAGACCGCCGGCGTGGTGGCGCGGCTTGTCCTTCACGCCGTCGGCGTCTTCGTCCGGCTGCCAGTACATATGGGCATAGTGGATCGCCGTCATCATGTGGATCGTCAGCCAGCCGAGTGGGACTGCGAAAAGCGTCAGCGTCAAGTCGAGCGGGTGCTTGTCCTGACCGGAATTGATCAGCGCAAACAGCGAGCCGACGGCGACGAGCACAGTGCAAAAAGTGACAGCGAAGATGATGCCCACAGGCTCGTCCGATTTGGCCGCATTGTTGCGAAGGTAGTCGGGCGTGAGCCTGTGAACCTTGAATGCCGACAAGAGCAGGTAGATGACGAAAAACGCATTGGCGGCAACGACAGCGGCAATGCGCGACGAAAGCAAAAACACCGCAACTGCGAATACGGCGATCCCGACGACGGCGGCGATGTAAAAGGGATTATGGCGTTTCCACATGTGGGCCTTTGTCGAACGACAGCTAGTCTGTTGCGACCGCAGCAGGGCGCTGCATGTCGATATGCGGAATGTCGTCCTCGAGATATTCCTCCGACACCGGCACGAAGCCGAAGGTTTCGTAGAAACCCTTGAGGTGGCTCTGCGCGGAAAGATTGATCGGGCGTTCGGCATAAAGCCGCTCGCATTGGGCAATGGCCTCGACCATCAGCCGCTCGCCAAGGCGTTTGCCGCGATGGTCCGGCGAGACGACGACGCGGCCGATCCGGGCCGCCGGCTCGTCCTTTTCCGGCTTGCGGATGCGGGCGCTGCCGACGAGCGTCTTGCCATCCATCAGGCGCAGGTGCAGCGCATCGGCATCCTTGCCGTCGAGCTCGGGGTAGGGACATTTCTGCTCGACGACGAAGACGTCGACCCGCATCTTGAGCATGTCATAGAGTTCGCGCGGGCTGAGTTCGTCCAGCCCGCTGAGGATCACTTTATACGGACCGGGTTCCATCAGAAAGTGACGACCGAACGGATCGACTTGCCCTCATGCATGAGATCGAATGCGGTATTGATTTCGTCGAGCGGCATTGTGTGAGTGATCAACGAATCGATATCGATCTTCCCCTCCATGTACCAGTCGACGATCTTCGGCACATCGGTGCGCCCGCGCGCGCCGCCGAAGGCCGTGCCGCGCCAGTTGCGCCCGGTTACGAGCTGGAACGGCCGGGTCGAAATTTCCTTGCCGGCCTCGGCAACGCCGATGACGATGCTGGTGCCCCAGCCCCGATGGCAGCATTCGAGCGCTTGGCGCATGACATTGGTGTTGCCGGTGGCGTCGAAGGAAAAATCGGCGCCGCCGTCGGTCAATTCCTGGATTGCCTGCACGACTTTGTCATTTCCCACTTCGTTCGGATTGACGAAATCGGTCATGCCGAATTTCTTCGCCATCGCCACCTTACCGGGATTGATGTCGACACCGATGATCTTGTCGGCGCCTACCATGCGTGCGCCCTGGATGACATTAAGGCCGATGCCGCCGAGTCCGAAGACGACGACGTTCGCGCCGGGCCACACCTTGCCCGTATAAATAACCGCGCCGATCCCGGTGGTGACGCCGCAGCCGATGTAGCAGATCTTGTCGAATGGCGCATCCTCGCGCACCCGGGCAAGGGCGATTTCGGGTAGCACGGTGAAGTTGGAGAAAGTCGAGCAGCCCATATAGTGGAAGACCTCACCGCCCTCGCAGGAAAAGCGGCTGGTGCCGTCGGGCATGACGCCTTGCCCCTGCGTCGAGCGGATGGCTGTGCACAGGTTCGAACGCTGCGAAAGGCACGTCTTGCACTGGCGGCATTCGGGCGTGTAGAGCGGAATGACATGGTCGCCGACCTTCAGCGAGGTGACGCCCGCGCCAATCTCGCGCACGATGCCTGCGCCTTCATGCCCGAGAATCGCCGGGAACTTCCCTTCGGAATCCAGCCCTGAAAGCGTATAGGCATCGGTGTGGCAGACCCCGGTCGCCATGATCTCGACGAGGACTTCACCGGGCTTGGGGCCGCTGATCTCGATCGTTTCGATGGTGAGCGGCTTTTTGGCCTCCCAGGCGACGGCGGCGCGCGATTTCATGAAATTCTCCCTGATGCGTCTCGATCAGCAATGTGATTTGCTTTGGCGCACTATCAGGAAGGGGCACAGGGTCGTCAATCCGGACCGCGACATTTCTCGTCGTCAGGTGGCGCGTCGTATCATCCCTCTGGACTCCCTGATACCAAGCCTGCCAAAAGGTCTGCACTTAGATATCGGACCTGTACGTGAAAGAACTGCCGCCCCTTCCTGTCACCGAAATTCTGCCCGCGCTTGATGATGCGCTGGCGCATGGAATCGCTGCCGTGCTCGTCGCCCCTCCCGGCGCGGGCAAGACCACGCTCGTGCCGCTGCACCTGCTTGGTGCGTCATGGCGGGGGGATGGCACGATCGTCCTGCTTGAGCCGCGCCGCCTCGCTGCCCGCGCTGCCGCCAACCGCATGGCGAGCCTCCTTGGCGAGAGTGTGGGTCAAACCGTCGGCTATCGCATGCGGCTTGAAAACAAGGTCTCGGCGAAGACGCGCATACTCGTCGTAACGGAAGGTGTGTTCGCCCGCATGATCCTCGATGACCCGGGGCTCTCGGGCATTTCCGTCGTGCTTTTCGATGAGTTTCACGAGCGTAGCCTCGATGCGGATTTCGGCCTGGCCCTGGCGCTCGATGTGCAGGCTGCATTGCGGCCGGACTTGAAGCTTTTGGTGATGTCGGCGACGCTCGACGGCGGGCGCGTGGCCAAACTCCTCGGCAGTGCGCCGGTCCTCGAAAGCAAGGGCAGGTCCTTCCCCGTCGCTATCCGCTATCGCGAGCGCAAGCCCGACGAAAAGATCGAAGATGCAATGGCGCGGGCGGTACGGGACACGCTCGCCGGGGAGAGTGGCAGCATTCTGGCTTTCCTCCCAGGACAACGCGAAATCGAACGGACCATCGCAGCGCTTGAGGGGCGTGTTCCGGCGGACACCCTTGTCACGCCGCTCTATGGCGCGCTGGAGGGTCGTGACCAGGATGCTGCCATCAGCCCGCCGCCTCCCGGCAAACGCAAGGTGGTGCTCGCGACGTCGATTGCCGAAACCTCCATAACGATCGATGGCGTGCGCGCCGTTATCGACAGCGGCCTGGCGCGGCTGCCGAAATTCGAACCGGCGACCGGCCTCACCCGGCTCGAAACGGTGCGGGCGTCGCGCGCCGCCGTCGAGCAACGCGCCGGGCGTGCCGGACGCACGGAGCCCGGCGTTGCATTGCGTCTGTGGCGTGCAGAACAGACTGCGGCACTCGAAGCCTTCTCGCCGCCGGAAATACTTGAGGCTGAACTTTCCGGCCTCGTCCTCGATTGCGCCGCTTGGGGCGTAACTAACCCAGCCAGCCTTGCATTTCTCGACATGCCGCCAGTGCCTGCGGTCAAAGAAGCAAAGGCCCTGCTCAACGACCTTGGGGCGCTCCACGATGATCGCATCACGCCGATAGGCGAAGCCATGCGCAATCTCGCTTTGCCCGTCCGCTTGGCCCATATGGTGCTCGCGGCACGTGAGCGCGGCCAAGGCATGCGCTCTGCCGAAATCGCTGTGGTTTTGACGGAGCGCGGCCTTGGCGGCAACGACGTCGACATCGAAACGCGACTGGCGCGCTTTGAACGTGAGCGCGGCGATCGGGCGGCACGCGCGCGCGGACTGGCGAAACGCCTCGCTGGCAAGGATACAGGCCGGGCAGATGCACAGGAGAGTGCCGGGCGGCTTCTCATAGACGCTTACCCGGACCGTATCGCCAAGGCGCGCGGCAATGGCCAGTTCACGCTCGCCAATGGCCGGGGCGGCGAACTCGACCCAGTCACCTCGCTGGCAAAATCGCCATGGCTCGTCGTCGCCGATCTTGCGGGGCGGGCGGGCCGCGCACGCATTCTTTCGGCAGCGGAAATCTCCGAATCCGACATACGCGCCGCCCTCGGCGATCGCATCATCAATGGCAGGCACGTTAGTTATGACCCGGCCCGCAACGCCTTGCAGGCGCGCGAAGTTACGCGTATCGGCGCCATCGCGTTGGCAGAGAAGACCTTGCCGGCGCCGACTGGCGAAGAAGCCGACCGAGGCGTCATTGCTGCCGTCGGGGACCACGGCCTCGACATCCTGCCATGGTCCAGGGAAGCGGCGATCCTGCGGCGTCGCCTCACCTGGCTGCATCAGGGTCTTGGCGATCCTTGGCCGGCGATGGACAATGCGTCGTTGCAAGCAAACCTCGAAGACTGGCTGTTGCCTTATCTCAAGGGAACGGCTCAGCTCGGCCAGATATCGGGACATGCGATCGCCGAGGGGCTGCGTGCGCTGGTGCCTTATGATTTACAGCGAAAGATCGATGCCTTGGCGCCAACCCATTTCGAGTTGCCGACCGGGTCAAATATCCCGATCCGCTATGAGGCGGAAGCGCCTGTGCTCGCCGTGCGCGTGCAGGAATTGTTCGGGCTCCGGGCACACCCGGCTATCGCCAGCGGAACGGTGCCGCTCCTGCTGGAGCTGCTATCGCCGGCCCATAGGCCGATCCAGATCACCCGTGATCTACCCGGCTTCTGGAAGGGCTCCTGGGCCGATGTGCGCTCCGACATGCGTGGCCGCTACCCGAAGCATGTCTGGCCGGACGACCCCGCCAATGCGGTGCCCACTGCCCGCGCGAAACCGCGGGGAACCTGAGCGGTCACAACCAACGATTAACGCTGAAGCAGGCTCCCAGGAATCATGTTTCCATTTGCGTGAGCTTTGTTCTAAATCACCGGCATGGTCCAGGATTTCCAGACACGCTCATCATATCTTTCGCGCCGGCTCCGGCTGACGACGCTGATCCGGCTGCGCTGGCTTGCGGTGGCAGGACAGAGCATCGCCGTGCTCTTCGTCGCGCTCTATCTGAAGTTTCCGTTTCCCGTCAGCATATGCTTTGCGCTGATCGCCTGCTCGGCCTGGCTGAACCTTCTCATGTCGTTCCGCTATCCGATAAATCACCGCCTTGAACCGCGGGCGGCCATCACCGTGCTTGCCTTCGACATATTGCAGGTGGCGGGACTGCTTTATATGACCGGGGGGCTGCAGAACCCGTTCGCCGTGCTGATGATCGTTCCGGTCATCATCTCCGCAACGTCGCTGCCGGCCTATGCAACGACCGCACTTGGCCTTTTGGTAACGGCCTGCGCAACGTTGCTCGCCTATGTCTACCTGCCCTTGCCCTGGTATGAGGGCGAGACGATGCAACTGCCTTTCGTTCTGATCGCCGGCGTCTGGTGTTCGGTCGTTTCGGCTCTGGCATTCACCGCGGTCTATGCCTACCGCGTCGCCGAGGAAGCCCGTCTCCTCGCCGATGCGCTCAACGCCACCGAACTCATCCTGCAGCGCGAGCAGCATCTCTCCGCGCTCGATGGACTCGCCGCCGCTGCCGCGCATGAGCTCGGCACACCGCTGGCAACCATCGCGCTCGTTGCCAAGGAGATGGAGCGCAGTCTCAAGAAGGATGACCGGTTCGCCGAGGATATCGAGCTTCTACGCTCGCAGACCGAGCGTTGCCGCGAAATTCTCAAGCGGCTGACGAGCCTGTCGTCGACCAGTGAAGAGCACATGTCGCGCCTCAAGATTTCCTCGCTGATCGAGGAGGTCATCGAACCCAACCGCAATTTTGGCATCAACATCGTGGTGTCGAAGATGCGCGGCGAAGGCAATGAGCCGGTTATCCGCCGCAATCCCGGCATCATCTACGGTCTTGGCAATCTCGTCGAAAATGCCGTCGATTTCGCGCGCGAAACCATCAACGTCAATTGGGGCTGGAGCGACAGGACCGTGGAGATCGTCATCAGCGATGACGGCAAGGGTTTTGCACCCGATATTCTCGACCGCATCGGCGAGCCGTACACCACCGGCCGCGACCGCGCCATCAACGAGCATGGCGGCGGTCTCGGCCTTGGCCTCTTCATCGCCAAGACATTGCTCGAACGCTCAGGCGCGACAATTACCTTCCGCAATCGCAACGATCCGGGGCAGGGGGCAGAAGTCGTTGTTATCTGGCCTCGCCATCAATTGCTTACTGATGGATAATCTTTGACTTTTTGTTCATTGCGAACCATTAACATCCATATTTACAGTGAATGAGCAGGAATACCTGATGGAAAACACGGATCAGGACGATATTGAAGCGATCGGCGGTGATCGAACACTTCTTCTGGTCGATGACGACAAGCCCTTCTTGCAGCGGCTGGCACGCGCCATGGAGTCACGCGGCTTCGTTGTCGCCATTGCCGATTCGGTCGAGGCCGGTCTTGCGAGCGTCAAGGTCAATGCGCCGGCCTATGCGGTCGTCGATATGCGCCTTGGCGACGGCAACGGCCTTGATATTATCGAGGCGATACGCGCCCGCCGCGAGGATACGCGCGCGATCGTCCTGACCGGCTATGGCAATATCGCGACCGCGGTAAACGCCGTCAAAATCGGGGCGATAGACTATCTTTCGAAGCCTGCCGATGCTGACGAGGTCTTTGCCGCGTTGACGCGCCGAACAGGTGAAAAAGTTGCGCCGCCAGAAAATCCGATGTCGGCCGACAGGGTGCGCTGGGAGCATATTCAGCGGGTCTATGAAATGTGCGACCGCAATGTTTCGGAAACGGCGCGCCGGCTTAACATGCATCGCCGCACGCTGCAGCGGATCCTCGCCAAGCGCGCCCCGCGTTAGATCGTGGTGACGATTAAAACATTTACTGCTTCTACAGCAATCTGAAACGAAACGCTTTATTCCACGTCGGTCTCGGGCAGCTCGATGCCGGCGAGTTCCGCGAGCGTCATGCGCGCAGCACTGACCCGCGCAAAGCGCAGGGTCATGGCCTTACGCGTAGCGCCGGGCAACTTGTGCTGGGGGGCGTCGCGAATGATCTCGGCGCCATAGCCATCCGAAAGGATGAATCCGCAATCGTCCGGAAAAATATCGGCGGGAACGCCGGGGTGGGTCGCGAAGAACAGCCGGTCGCAATGCTGGCGGTAAACCGGCCATTTGCGATCGACCCGGAAATCCTCGATCGAGGATTTGATTTCGACGATCCAGATTTCGCCACTGCGCGTCAGGGCAACGAGATCTGCGCGCCGCCCCGAGGCGAGCGAGAGTTCCGGCATGACCGCGAGGCCGAGTTCAAGGAACAGCCGCTGCACCCCGCGGCGCACCATCATGGCGTTTTCCGACTGGCGGCCATCTATCAAGGGGCTTGTCTGACCTAGGGAGACGAGTGGCATAAACGAGACAATACCGACAAAACTGCAACCATGGGTAGGAAAACCAATCGCCAGGTTGAGCAAAACATGGTTAACGAAACACTGCGCTTTACAGTTAATCAGGCATTAACAATATTGGCGCAAGAGAGGCAACAGCTAAACCAAACGCCGATTCGCGCACAATTATTCACTGGGGTGACCATGCAACTGAAGACTATCGTCCTTGCGGTTGGACTGATGAGTGCAACCGCCTTGACCGGTTGTTCGACAATCGGGCTCAGCTATTCGACCGCGTCCTATAATTCCGTCGTTGACGCGGGATACGTCATTCCAGCGGTTCCGCGCACCAAGATCCCGCCGCAATATCTGCGCCAGGAAGTCAACTATGACGGCGGCGAAGCGCCGGGAACGATCATTGTCGATACTAAGGCAAAATATCTCTACTACGTCCTCGGCGACGGCCGCGCCATGCGCTACGGTATCGGGGTCGGCAAGCAAGGGTTCGAATGGTCGGGCAGCGCCCGTATTGCCTTGAAGCGCGAATGGCCGACATGGACCCCTCCGAGGGAAATGATCGCGCGCCAGCCGAAGCTTGCCGAGTTCCGCGACGGCATGGATCCGGGCCTGAGCAATCCTCTCGGTGCCCGCGCCCTCTATCTGTTCAATAAGGGCGGCGACACCGGCTATCGCTTGCATGGCACACCGGAATGGTGGTCGATCGGCAAGGCGATGTCGTCTGGCTGCATCCGCCTGATGAACCAGGACATCATCGACCTCTACAATCGCGCCGAAGTTGGCGCCAAGGTCATCGTGCGCTAGCATTCGCGGCATATAAAAAGCGAAGGGCTCCGACATGTCGGAGCCCTTCTTTTTTGTCCTGCGAATGCTTTGTGCGTCAGTTGAGGGCGCACTCCTTCTCCGGCTTCAGCCGCGGCGTCTGTGTCCCGTCCGGTGCGAAGGATGGCGGCAGCAGCGCGGCCGGCGGGTTGGAACCCCAGCAACTCGGCTTGTCGCTCAACGTGAACTCCAGGCGCGCACCCGACGATAGTTTGTCGAAATCGATCCATGGGCTGTCATGGGCTGCACCGTTCACCGTCAGTTTCTGGATATATTTAAGCGGGGTCTTGTCGGCCGCGATCGTTACGATCTTGCCGCTGCCTAGCTTTATCCGCGCTTCCGGGAAGATCGGACTGTTGATCGCAAATCCAGGCACGGCCGGGATTTCCGGATAAAGGCCGAGGGCTCCCCAGATATAGAGGCTCGACATGGCGCCCTCGTCATCGCTGCCCGGAAGGCCGGAAGGAGATGCCGCGAACAGTTCGTCGAGTACCCGGCGGACGAGCGCCTGGGTCTTGTAAGGCTGGCTCGTCCAATTGTAGAGCCATGGCACCAGGAACCCGGGCTGGTTGCCCATCCACAACCGGCTAGGTTGATATTTCCAGCCGGAATTCAGATTCTTGGTGAACTCGTCGAGCCGGGCGAGGCCGTCCTTGTCGGTGCCTTTGGCCTTGTCGGTGTCGATCACAAGCTTGGCCAGCAAGCCCCTTATGTCATGCGGGACCATGAAGGTATATTGCTCGGCATTGCCTTCGCGGTAGTCATTATCCCAGGTCGATACCGGAAGGTACGGGCCCCAGGTTCCATCCTTGTTGCGTGGCTGCAACTGCGGATAGGGCTGCCCTGCTACATCGCGCCAGTTCGGGTTGAACAGATTGGCCCAGTTGCCGGAACGTTTCAGCAGCGTCTTCGGTTCGTCTGCTGCTGCTCCAGCGACGATCTGGGGATCGGCGGCTGGAACGGCGGTGGCGAAACGCGATACAGCGAAATCGGTGCTAGCATATTCCATATTCGTCGACGTCGCCTGGTGTTCGCCGCCGCCCTTGGTCAGGTAGCCAAGTTCGATGTACCCGGCAAGCCCCGGAAGATTGGTTTTGTTGCGGCATTTGGTGGCGCGACCGAAGGCGGTGTCGAGCATGATCTTGCGGGCCTTCTGCCGGTCGAAACCGGCCACGCCATAGGCGCCGGCCTGGGCGACGAGTATCGATGTGGAGTCGCCGGGCATGATATTGCTGTTGGTATTGCCTTCCGCCCACATGGGGAATGTGCCGCCGCAATCTTCCGCGTCGTGGACCAGGGATTGCATCATGTCGGCGGCCTCTTCAGGGGCAAGAAGCGACTGAAGCGGCATCAAGGAGCGGTAGGTATCCCAGGTAGAGAAGGTCGTATACTGAACGTGTCCCTCGGGCGATTGCTTCGTCGACGCGGCATCGTTGAAGCTGACATATTCGCCGTTAACGTCACTGAACACCGAAGGCGCGATGAACGAATGATACATCGCCGTGTAGAATTTTACCTTGTCCTCCCTTGACCCCCCGGTCACCTGGACCGTGTTGAGGCGCTTGTTCCAGTCAGCGTCTGTCTTCGCCCGCAGTTGTTCGAAAGTGGAGGCCCCGATCTCTGCTTCGAGGTTCTTTTTTGCGTTCGCCTCGCTGACATAGGACAGGCCGATTTTCATCGTTACCTTGGTTGCCTCGGTCGGGGATGGCGACGTGAATGCAAGTACTGCGGTGCTGCCTGACTTTTCGGCAGTGAACGGGCGATCGAATGTGGCATAGAAGTAGACTTGGTATGTCTGGCCACTGCTGCAGAAATTGCCGCTCCTCGCCTTGCCGGATACGATACCGTCCTGCTCGTTATAGGTTATGGAGGATGACGACGACGTATAGAAGCTTCTTGCGGCGATTTTCAGTAAGGCTGGGCTGCCGCTCGGATAGTTGAAACGGCCGACGCCACTACGCGTCGTGGCGGTTAACTCTGTCTCGACGGCATTCGCCATCTTCACGCGATAATAGCCGGGTCTGGCAAGTTCGTCGCTGTGGCTGAAGGCGACTTTTGTGACAGCTTTGTCAATCTGCGGCATTATGTGAAAAACGCCGCCGCCATCGCAGCCAACGCCGCTGAGATGCGTAGTGCTGAAGCCGGTGATCTCCGGCTGCGAATAGTAGTAGCCCGGGATGCTATAGATTGGGCTTGGCATTTTCGGCGTGTCCGGACCCCAAGCCATCATCCCGAACGGCGCGGTCGCCGCAGGCGTGGTGAAGATGCCGCTCCAGTCTTCTTTCTTTTTTTCTTCAGGGGCGTCCGTATCGAACATCAGGCCCATTCCGGTTCCGATCATCGGATCGGCATATTGCGTCAAGGCGAGATCGCTACCTTCCGCAACGCGCAACGCCATCTCGATTTCGGTAAGGCGCGCCAGGATGTTCTTAAACGTTGCCGGATCGCCCGCAGGTTTAGCTGCAAGTTCCTTCTGCAACTGCGCGAGCGTCGCTTGTATCGTCTTGATGGCTCCCGGATCGCCGCTTGGTTTCGCAGCAAGGTCCTTTTGAACCTGGGCAAGT
Source organism: Phyllobacterium sp. UNC302MFCol5.2 (assembly GCF_000686005.1). Taxonomy (NCBI): domain Bacteria; kingdom Pseudomonadati; phylum Pseudomonadota; class Alphaproteobacteria; order Hyphomicrobiales; family Phyllobacteriaceae; genus Phyllobacterium; species Phyllobacterium sp. UNC302MFCol5.2. The sequence goes on along the minus strand of NZ_JMLL01000010.1, from coordinate 978,009 downwards.
GCATCCTGCAGTGCTTTGACAGCCGCTGGATCGCCGTCCGGTTTGGCTGCAAGTTTCGCCTGCACCTCGGCAAGCGCGTCCTGAAGCGCCTCGACAGCCTTCGGATCACCGGCAGGTTTTGCCGCAAGGTCGTTCTGCAATTGCGTCAGCGTCGCCTGCAGCGCCTTGATGGCCTCAGGATCGCCGTCAGGTTTGGCCGCAAGTTGTGCCTGCATCTCGGTGATGATGGTCTGCGCGTGCTCCAGTTCGGCAGCGCCTTGCGTTAGCGTTGTGCCCAAACTGCCGGCCGCCGCCTCGAGCTTGCTCTGGCCATCCTTCAGGCCTTGAATCTCGCCGGTTTGCTGGGCAATCGTCTGTTCGAAACTGCTCGTGTCGTTGTTGCTGTCTGTCTTGCTGTCGTTATTGCAACCCGCCAACAACGACACGCCGACCAGACCCGCCGCGAATGCGGTCCGTGATTTCATAATTTCCTCCCAATGAATTAAATATGATGTGCAAAGATCAAAATCCGCCGGCTCTATCGCCGAACAATATCGATATGTTTGCCGGCGCGAATTTGCGACCGGGCGGGCGCTTAGCCAATTTACCTCCCCTTTTGCGAAAATCGCCAAGCGCGCATGGCCTGTCAATTCAACGAAGGTCGTAAACATGCTCGGCTCATCTGAAAATCGTCATGTTGACCTGCTACGTCCCGCCCCAATAGATTGAGGCAGATGCGCAGAAACTGGAAGGTCATCATGTTCAAAACCATTGCCACCACACCATTCGACGACCAGAAGCCCGGAACGTCCGGCTTGCGCAAGAAAGTCCCGGTCTTCCAGCAGAAGAACTATGTTGAGAACTTCATCCAGTCGGTGTTCGATTCGCTTGAAGGATATAAGGGTGAGACGCTCGTCATTGGTGGCGACGGCCGCTACTACAACCGCGACGTGGTGCAGATTGCCTTGAAAATGGCGGCCGCCAATGGCTTTGGCCGCGTGCTCGTCGGGCAGGGTGGCATCCTCTCGACGCCCGCGGCATCGAACGTGATCCGTAAATACAAGGCCTTTGGCGGCCTCGTTCTTTCGGCCAGCCACAATCCGGGCGGTCCGAACGAGGATTTTGGCATCAAGTACAATATAGGCAATGGGGGGCCGGCGCCGGAGAAGATCACCGAGGCGATTTTCGCGCGTTCGAAGGCGATCAAGCAATATGTCATCGCGGAAGCTGCAGATATCGATATCGATACGATCGGCAAGCGCGAAATCGCCGGCATGCAGGTCGAAATCATCGATTCGGTTGCCGACTATGCGGCGCTTATGGAACAGCTTTTCGACTTCGATGCGATACGTGACCTCATCAAATCTGGTTTCACCTTCCGCTTCGATTCGATGCACGCCGTAACGGGCCCCTACGGCAAGGAGATTCTCGAGAAGCGCCTCGCCGCGCCGGAAGGCACATGCGTCAACTTCGTACCGCTGACCGATTTCGGCGGGCATCATCCCGATCCCAATCTCGTCTACGCCAAGGATCTCTATGACCTTTTGATGTTGCCGGACGGCCCGGATTTCGGCGCCGCGTCCGACGGTGACGGCGACCGAAACCTGATCATCGGCAAGGGCATCTTCATCACTCCATCCGATTCGCTTGCGATGCTTGCGGCCAATGCCCACCTGGCCCCCGGTTACAAGGCCGGTCTCAAGGGCATCGCACGCTCGATGCCGACCAGCGGTGCCGCGGACCGCGTCGCCGAAAAGCTCGGCATCGGCATGTACGAAACGCCGACGGGCTGGAAGTTCTTCGGCAATCTGCTCGACGCCGATATGGCGACGATCTGCGGCGAGGAAAGCGCCGGCACCGGCTCGAACCACGTGCGCGAGAAGGACGGGCTTTGGGCCGTGCTGCTCTGGCTCAACATACTTGCCGTGCGCCGTATGAGCGTCATTGACATTGCCCGGGAACATTGGGCGACCTACGGGCGCAACTATTATTCGCGTCACGACTATGAAGGCGTCGATACGGCTGGCGCCAACAAGATGATGGACGATCTGCGCGGCAAGCTCGCTTCGCTTCCCGGCACGAAGGTCCAGGGTCTGACCATCGCAACCGCCGACGACTTTGCCTATCACGACCCGGTCGACAAGTCGGTGAGCGAAAACCAGGGCATACGCGTACTCTTCGAAGGCGGCTCGCGCGTCGTCTTCCGCCTGTCAGGCACCGGCACGTCGGGCGCGACGGTCCGTGTCTACGTGGAACGCTATGAGCCAGATCCGAAGCGCCATGATCTTGAGACACAGAGCGCACTTGCCGACCTTATCCGCGCTGCGGAGGATCTTGCCGGGATCAAGGCTCACACGGGTCGCGACAAGCCGAGTGTGATCACTTGATTATTGCCACGCCGCGCCTTTAATGCGCGGATCGTCGCCAAAAGTCGCGAGAGTAAAGCCCAGCCGCAGGTCCGGCATGTCGCATATGGCATTTACGCCGTAGTCGGAGAAATGCAGCCGCCATGTCGTCTTGCGCACGGGGTTGGGCATGGCGAAGCAGGCACAGGAGAGCAGGGCGAGATTGGCGCCGCCTTGCGGATCGCGGACGGACTGGTAGCGAATGAGATCGATGCCCGCCGCAAGCGCCGCATCGGCAAGGTCGAGGCAGGCGGAATAGTCGGTTGGATGCGTCCAGCGGCTTCGATGTTCGGCAAAGGGCGCGACCGTCAGATCGATGGCGTGGGTCGTGGCGTAGCGCGCTTCGAACGCGGTGAATTCGAGCGCATTGCGCGGCCAGGGTGTGCCCGGACTTTCGATGAAAAACAGCAGGCGGTAAAAAGCGGTTTCGGCAACCGCCGTTTCAACCATCTCGCTCGAATAGAAAACGCCCGGCGAATAGCCTTCGCGGCGAAAGCGAGAATTGCCTGGATAGCGCCCGTAGCGAAACGGGGTCGCAAGCAGATAGTCGAGATGAATGCAGGCGGGCGGCAGCGGCGGCTTGGTGGCTTCGAGTTCATCTTCAAGCAGGGCCTGCTCGTCGAGCGTATCGACAAGTTTCATCGTTGAAACGCGATGTTGCGCTTCGACGAGACGCCAGCAGCCGCCATGGCTGTCTCGGGCTTCAGATCGGAGCGCGTCGGGCGTCCAGATAGGCGAGGACATGGGTGAGACCGTCAATGGTTTTGATCCGGTGGAGCGGCTTGCCGCCGAGCACGCTATTGTCAGTTCGCATCCATGTGCGCGCAACCGCATCGTCGCCGCCAACGATAGCGTCGAGCGAGCGGTAGAGGCGGATGAAAAGAAGCGCGAGTTCGTAACTCTTGCCGGTGAGCGGCGCCCCATCAAGGCTACGCTTCAAGCGCGATATGCTTGGCTCCGAAAGCCCGACAATATGGGCGAGTTCCTTTGCGGTGAGGCCCAGCAGTTCCGATGACCGCAACAGCGCCTTGGAAACGACGGCGGTTCGATCCGGGATTTCTGATAGCGGCTGAGCAGCGATTCCCATGAATATTCCTTTCAATGGAAAGAAATATATAGAATATTTCCTAGGAAATCAAGTTAGCGCCGCGCCTGCACTGTCATTGGCAACCCGCCATCGGGTTGCGTCGTCAATTTCTGCACGGGCCACGGCTTGTAGGCGCCGGCGACATCGAATCTGAAGCGGTGGAGCAGCGTCGCCAGCGCGATGATCGCCTCCTGCAGAGCGAAACTCGCGCCGATGCACACGCGCGGCCCGGCGCCGAACGGCAAATACTGGAAACGGTCGATCCTGTCGCGATTTTCCGGGTGAAAACGCGACGGCATGAACGCATCGGGATTATCCCAATAGAGCCGATGGCGATGGACCGTCCATGGCATAACCAGTACGGCTGCCCCCTTGGGCAGTTTCAGGTCCATATATTGATCGTCTTCGATTGGTTCGCGGTTGATCGAGGGAGCCGGGGGATAAAGCCGCATTGCTTCTTCGAAAGCGGCGCGGGTGAGCGGCAATGCATCGAGCCAGGCATGCGGCGGCGGCACGTCCGCCTGCGCCATAAAGGCGTCGATCTCGGATTCGATCAGATCGCGTTCCCACGGCGCCTTGGCGAGGAGATAGAGCGTCCAGCCCAGTGCGCGCGCCGTGGTTTCGTGCCCGGCGCCTATGAACGTAATGATATTGTCCTCGATCTCGGCGCGCGAAAGCCCCTTCGGGCCTTCTGCCCTCAGCAGCAGGGTCAGAAAATCGTTGGGAACCTTGTCGCCTTCCCGGTCCATGCGCTTGCGACGCATTTCCATGGTGTTGGCAACGATCTGCCGGAAAAAGGCGAGGGCGCGCCTGCCCCGGATTTGGGTGAAACGTGGCATCCAGTTCGGCGCCCCAAGCAGGTCGAGCGGATCGACGCGGCCCATGGTTTCAAACAGGCGGTCGACCTCGTGCGAAAACTGGTCCGGATCGCCCGCAATCTCGCCGGAGAACAGCGTCTCGGCCAAAATGTCATAGGTCAGCATGGTCATGTCGCGCGACACGTCCGTAGGACCGGAAAGGTTCTCGTAGCGCTTGGCGAAAGCCTCACTCGTCCGCCTCATCGCCTCGGCAAAACCATTGATGTGGCGAGGCGTAAATACCGGTGCCATGGCCTTGCGAGAACGGCGCCACGTTTCGCCTTCGGCCGTCAGGAGGCCATCGCGCAAGATGGGGCGGAGGATACGCTGACGAACCGCCGCCATCTTGTAGTTCTTGGCATTGTCGACGAGGACGTGGCGGATGAGGCCAGGATCATTGGCGATAATCGTGTGGGCGAAGGACCAGTCGATCGACACCCACGGCTCGTTATAGGAAGGCTCGCCCCACAGTTCGAGCGGGTTGCGATAAATCGTGCGAATAAGGCGCAAGGTGCCGACCGGCCCAGTACGCGGGACGGGCGCTGGCGGAACAAAGGCGCTGTGAACAGTATCCATATTAGCAGGCTCCTGCCGACCATGTGGGCATGGGGGTGCAGAAATGCCAATGGTTTCTTTTGGGGCGGCGCCAGCCATTTTGTGCTTGACGGCGCAAACTGGATAAGGTGTGCTCCGCCTCGAGCTTGCGACGTGATTTTAGGTTCCCGATTTCTACTATCTGTTTTTTACCCGCCTGCACTGATATCGTTTCGGTCCATATTGTGAGGTTTTCAATTATGAATTTTCGCCTTTGCTGGCTTATGCTGGCTGTTTTCCTGGCATCGTGCGACGGAGGATCGGATTCCGACAGCGCCGCCTCATCGACATTTGCGCCTCCTTCAACAGGCACGGCACAACCGGTGCCCGAGCCATCCTCGCCAGCGGCATCCCTCAAGGCCTCGATTACGGCGGCAGATTATGACCCCAATGGAAGAGTGGATGATTCGGGCGCTCGCGAGGTCTCAGCCAGCAAACCGCACACGATCGCCTTCAAGGGAACCTCCATTCCCTTCACGGCGACCGCTGGTCAGTTGATTGCATCCAAACCTGGCCCAGGTCTGTTCAATGCTGAAGCGGTTATCTCCTATACGGCCTATACACGCGACGACCAGCCGCGGGATGCGCGCCCGATAACCTTCGTGTTCAACGGAGGGCCGGGCGGCTCATCCGCCGATCTGGATATTGGCTTCCTTGGGCCTATGCAAGAAGACGGGCCGGCCCCATCGGAGGACGTCATTGGGCCATTGAAGGACAATCCCAACACGATTCTGGACAGGACGGATCTCGTCTTCATCGATCCGGTCGGGACCGGCAATTCCCTCGCCATCTGGCCGAACAAGAATAGGGACTTTTGGGGCGCCGACAGCGATGCCAAAGTGTTGCGGGATTTCATCACGCGCTATGTAAACGTTTACAACCGCCAGAACTCGCCCAAATATATTTACGGCGTCTCATATGGCGGATTTCGGGCGCCAATCATGGCGCGTCTGCTGCTGGAGAGCGGCACCAGCCAATACACGACATTCACCACGAGCAAAAACGTCCTTTCCGGGCTCGTCCTGAATTCCCCGATATTGGATATAACGAGCAACTGTTACTTGTTCTACGCAACCTGTGGCGGTGCGATCCCGACCTACGCGATGGTGGCGGACTTCCACAAGAAATCAACCGCTCGTGGAAATCAGGGACTTGAGCTGTTTGCCACAAATGCGAGCGCCTTCGGGTCCGAGTTCAGTGTTCTTTACTACGAAGTCTTCAGCGGAACTGATGCGAAAGTGCCCGACAGAAAGCCTTGGGAAGACTATATCAAGAAGCCGGAGGGGATAGAATTCCTCAACAAACTATACGCCTATACGGGTCTAGGTGAAGTGTACCAGCCAGGCGACAGTTCCCAGAACAATCCCTGGATTGCTACGCCAAACATGGACCCGGTCGTATTTGCGCAAAAATTTGCGCCCGAGAAGGGCCAGCTCTTGCTCGGCGATGGCAGATACATTCTCAAGCCGCAAGCGGTAGAACCAGCCTTCGATCGCACGAACGATTACTACGCCTGGCGGAAAGATTATCACGCCAAGTTCATCGGCTATGAACCTCAGTCGCCTTATGTCGGCTTCAACGGCAAGATCATCGATATGTGGGATTATAAACCCGATCCGAAAACAATCGCTGACAACCAGCAGCGGGAGAGCAACAGTATCCCGGATTTGACATACAGCATGACGCTTAATCCGAACCTGAAAGTGCTGGTTCAGCACGGGTATTACGATCTGAATACGCCGTTCTATCGGTCGGAGTTTGACCTTTACAACGTCGGCCTGGCCGAAAAGGTACCAGTCAAGGTTTACGAGGGTGGCCACGGCGTTTCGCCATATGACACCGGCGCTTATGACAAGCTGATGCAAGATCTGGACGCCTTCTACGACGGGCCGTCGGCGACAATGTTCGCAGCATCCAACCCGCCCGCATTTGAACAGGTGAAACAATGAAACGACATCATATCTCTGCGTCGATCCTTATTGGCGCCATTTGCACTGCCTCGCTCGCCAGTGCGAGTGATTTCGCCAGCGAGTCGCGGCAGCAGCGCGGCCTGATGAGAATGCAGCGGGGCTTCGCGCCGCGTCAGGCGCCATCGCGGATGGCAGCGGTCCCGTTGACCCGGGCAAGCGTTGCGACCGAAGTCGACCAGCGCACAGCCTCGCTCTTCGACCGGGCTGCGGATCCCGCGACCCATCTTGTCACGCAGGAATCCGCTTCAAAGTCGGGGCTCGGCTTTTTTGTCGATCACTTCGCCGAGATTGACCGCGACCGGGACGGCAGCTTGAAGTTCAGCGAAGTCAAAGGCTTCCTCGATGCGCGCTCGCCTGTCGCAAAACCTGCATCGGGATCGGTCCAGATTATCGAGTAGCACCCGTTGCGCCTTTAACTCTGTCTGGCGGGTTGTTCTCAGCCCGCCGGACCAGGCGCACGCCCGGGTGCGGATCTCTGGTCGTATTTCTCGCCCGGATGAGCCAATTTGGCCATGATCCGTGGATATTCACACCCCTTAGAATTGGAAAAACGTGCGATAAGCACTATATCTAGGCCAAGGACCGGGCATGATTCGCCCGGTTCTGCTATAAATACGGCGCGCCGATCCTGGCGACCCGAGAAAAGATTGAATCTACATGAGCGATACACCGGAACTGACAGTTGAAACCTCGCCAGAATACGGTGCGGAGTCCATCAAGGTTCTCAAGGGATTGGATGCGGTTCGCAAGCGCCCGGGCATGTATATCGGCGATACGGACGACGGTTCCGGCCTTCACCACATGGTCTACGAAGTCGTCGATAATGCCATCGACGAGGCACTTGCCGGCCACGCGACACGCGTCACCGTCACGCTCAATCCCGACGGTTCATGCACGGTGACGGATAATGGCCGCGGCATTCCGACGGACATGCACTCCGAGGGCGTCTCCGCCGCCGAAGTCATCATGACCCAGTTGCATGCCGGCGGCAAATTCGACCAGAATTCCTATAAGGTTTCGGGCGGTCTGCACGGTGTCGGCGTTTCGGTGGTCAATGCGCTTTCCGTCTGGCTGAAACTCAAGATTCGCCGCCAGGGCAAGATCCATGAAATGAGCTTCACCCATGGCGTGGCCGACGCCCCGCTCGTGGTGACAGGCGATGCCGGCGATGCTACCGGTACGGAAGTGACCTTCCTGCCGTCGACGGACACGTTCTCGATGGTCGAGTTCGATTTCAAGACGCTTGAGCATCGTTTGCGCGAGCTCGCTTTCCTGAATTCGGGCGTGCGCATTCTGCTCGCCGACCGCCGGCATGCAGATCCGGTCGAGCTCGAGCTCTTCTACGAAGGCGGACTTACCGCCTATGTGCGCTATCTCGACCGCACCAAGAAGGAACTTGTCGCAGATCCGATTTACATTCGCGGTGAGAAGGACGGTACGACGGTCGAAGTCGCCATGTGGTGGAACGACAGCTACCATGAGAATGTGCTGTGCTTCACCAACAATATTCCACAGCGCGATGGCGGCACGCATCTTGCCGGTTTCCGTGGTGCCCTGACCCGCCAGATGACCGGTTATGCCGACGCCTCGGGCCAGACCAAGAAGTCGAAGGTCACGCTGACCGGCGATGACTGCCGTGAAGGCCTGACTGCGGTCCTGTCCGTCAAGGTCCCCGATCCCAAGTTTTCGTCGCAGACCAAGGACAAGCTCGTCTCGTCCGAAGTGCGCCCGGTCGTTGAAAGTCTCGTCAACGAGGCGCTATCGAACTGGCTTGAAGAGCATCCGGCCGAAGGCAAGGTGCTTGTCGAGAAGGTGATCCAGGCGGCCTCCGCACGCGAGGCGGCCCGCAAGGCGCGCGACATCACCCGCAAAAACTCGCTAAGCATCAGCTCGCTGCCCGGCAAGCTTGCCGATTGCCAGGAGCGCGACCCGGCCAAATCCGAAATCTTCATCGTCGAGGGCGATTCCGCTGGCGGATCGGCCAAGGGCGGACGCTCGCGCCAGAACCAGGCGATCCTGCCGCTGCGCGGCAAAATCCTGAATGTCGAGCGCGTCAAACTCGACCGGATGCTCTCTTCCGACCAGATCGGCACGCTGATTCTTGCGCTCGGCACCAGCATCGGCAAGGACGAATTCAATCCGGACAAGCTGCGCTATCACAAGATCATCATCATGACCGACGCCGACGTCGATGGCGCCCACATCCGTACGCTGCTTTTGACGTTCTTCTTCCGCCAGATGCCGGAACTGATCGAGCGCGGCCACGTCTATATCGCACAGCCGCCGCTTTACAAGGTGACGCGCGGCAAGTCCTCGCAATACATAAAGAACGAAACCGCCTTTGAGGAATATCTGATCGACTCGGGGCTCGACGAAACCTCGTTGGAGCTGGTTTCAGGGGAAGTGCGCACCACCAACGACCTGCGCGTTGTCATCAATGACGCGCTGGCAGTTCGCCATCTCTTGCAGGGCCTGAACACGCGTTACGACCGTGCGGTCGTCGAACAGGCAACCATCGCCGGCGCGCTCAATCCCGAAGCGATCTCCGATACCGTCAAGGCGCAGGAACTGGTCGCCGAAGTTGCCGCCCGGCTCGACCTCATCGCCGAGGAAACCGAAAAGGGCTGGACCGGCCGCCTTGCCACCCCTGATGATGGCGTTGACGGCTTCGTCTTCGAGCGGTCATTGCGCGGTGTCAAGGAAACCGTGACCCTCGATATGGCCCTGCTCGGCTCGGCCGATGCGCGCCAGCTCGATCGCTACGCCGCCCGCCTCCATGATATCTATTCGCAGCCGCCGGTGCTCCGCCGCAAGGAAAAGGCCGACGCGGTCGCCGGGCCGATGGCTCTCCTCGACGCCGTCTTTGCAGCCGGGCGCAAGGGCCTCTCGCTACAGCGCTACAAGGGTCTTGGCGAGATGAACGCCGAGCAACTCTGGGAGACGACGCTCGATCCGAACGCGCGCTCCCTGCTGCAGGTCAAGGTCAATGATGCCACCGACGCCGACAGCCTGTTCTCGCGGCTCATGGGCGATGATGTCGAGCCGCGGCGCGAATTCATTCAGGACAATGCGCTGAGTGTGGCGAACCTCGACGTTTAGTTAAGGCGTTTCTTCTTGCCATGGATTGATCACCGTGAGCCCGGCCGCGGTGAATGGCATTGTGTCTCTCGAGGCGACGGAATATCCGCGGCTCTTTGCGACCGCAGCTATTTGCCCGTCTGCGATTGAGATCGTCCGTCCGGTCGAACGCGCCTGGCTCACCAACGGGGCGTAGACCAAGGCCGCTTGCCGGTCAAAATCGAGGATCCGATCGCCGAAGAGGTACGAAATGAGTTCGCTCAGCGCGCGATCAAGGCCTTGTTTTCGCTTGCCTTTGGGCAAGAGTTCAATCCCGAGGAGAAGCTCCGACAGGCTTGTTGTGGTGAGAAACAGCGTTTCGGCCCCTTGTTGATCGAGCCATGACAATACCCCCGGGTCCGGGCTCCGTTTCAGCGGCTCGGAAATAACATTCGTATCAAGGACGATCATTCAAAATCCGCAGGTTCTGCGGGTGTCTGATCCCGGCCGGGTTCAAGGTCAAGCCCGCCATGGCGGCGGCCGAAAGCGGCAAGTTCCGAGCCTATCTTCAAGCGATCCTTCGGGCGTGTCGCCTCCTCCAGAATTTCGCGAATTTCGGCCTCCGTGCTCCGGCCATGTTTGGCGGCACGCAATTTGAGCGCACGATGCGTTTCTTCCGGCAAATTCCTGATGGTTACGGCAGCCATGATTTCTCCACTATAACGCCAGGTGGATGATATCATATCGGGTGGGATGATAGCAAACGGCCGCCGGTGTGAATTCCGGGGGGGCGGCAATCGTCCACAACTTAACAGTGTGCAACAGGCGATCAGTTGTGAAGCGACTAAAGTCTTTTATACTTTTGTACAACAACGCTATTGCCTGTTCGCTGGCGTCATGATTTTTTGTCACTCGGCGACGTCGGTTCGGGATGGCGGGATGCTTGCCCGACGGAAATGTCGCTGTTTGCCAACCTGATCGGGAATTGAAATGCAGCCTGTCTTCGATGGTCACAACGATGTGCTTTACCGGTTGTGGAAACATTCGAGAGACGGCGCCGATCCCGTGGAAGAATTCGTCAAGGGGACGACCTCCGGACACATCGACAAGCTAAGGGCACAGAAGGGCGGGCTCGCCGGCGGACTCTGCGCCATCTATGTTCCCTCGGGCGATCTCGCATTCAAGGCCCCCGATGCCAACGGGCATTATTCGACGCCCTTGGCCGCGCCGCTCGATCGGGCTCCTTCATTGGATGTCGCGCTTGAAATGGCGTCCATTGCTTTGCGCCTGGAGCGTGGCGGCGGCTGGAAGCTCTGCCGTACGACGGCCGAAATCGAAGCGTGCATGCGCGACGGCACCTTTGCTGCGGTCCTGCATATGGAAGGCTGCGAGGCGATAGGCGCTGATCTGGCGGCGCTTGACGTTTTCTATGCGGCGGGGCTGCGCACGCTTGGTCCGGTCTGGAGCCGCAACAATATCTTTGCCCATGGCGTGCCCTTCGCCTATCCGATGTCGCCGGACACCGGCCCCGGCCTTACCGCAGAGGGCGAGGCGTTGGTCCTGGCCTGCAACAGACTGGGTATTCTCATCGACCTTGCCCACATCACCGAAAAAGGCTTCTGGGATGTCGCGCGCATCAGCGATCAGCCGCTCGTTGCAAGCCATTCCAACGTGCATGCGCTGACCCCGGTCGCGCGCAATCTGACCGACAGGCAACTCGACGCTATTCGCGAGAGCAAGGGGCTGGTGGGCCTGAATTACGCGGTCGCCATGTTGCGGCCTGACGCGCGCGAAAATGCCGATACCCCACTTTCAGATATGATCCGCCACATCGATTACATGGTGAACCGCATGGGCATCGATTGCGTGGCGCTGGGCTCCGATTTTGACGGCGCCAAGATCCCCGGCGAGATCGGCGACGCGAGCGGCAACCAGAACCTCGTTGCTGCCCTGCGCGATGCCGGCTACGCAGGCGAGGATCTGGCCAAGATATGCCGCGACAACTGGCTGCGCGTGCTGCGTTCCGCCTGGCATGAAGAACAATAACAAGACGACATCGCTCTAGAACAGGGAACTGACCAATGCTGATGAACAAGACCGACTCCAAATTTCGCCTTCTGCTCGGGGGCGCTGCACTTTCCGCGATCCTGGTGTCCGGCGTGCCGGCATTTGCCGCAACGCCCGCCGATACGCTTGTCGAAGCCTTCGCCATCGACGACGTGATCACACTCGATCCGGCTGAAGCCTTCGAGCTCACCACCGGCGAAATCAATGGCAATACCTATGACAAGCTCGTTCGGCTCGACATCAACGACCCTTCGAAGATCGTCGCCGATATTGCCGCAAGTTGGACAGTATCCGATGATGGCCTGACCTATACGTTCAAGATCAAGCCGGATCTGAAATTTGCCTCGGGCAATCCGATCACCGCCGAGGATGTCGCCTGGTCGTTCGAGCGCGCCGTCAAGCTCGACAAGAGCCCAGCGTTTATCCTTACGCAGTTTGGCCTGAAGCCGGACAATATCACGGAAAAAGCCAAGGCAACCGACCCGTCGACCTTCGTGTTCACGGTGGATCAGGCCTATGCACCGAGCTTCGTTCTTAACTGTCTGACGGCCACGGTTGCTTCGGTGGTGGACAAGAAGCTCGTCTCCGAACATGTCGTCAATGACGATTTCGGCTATGCCTGGTTGAAGACCGCTTACGCTGGTTCCGGTCCGATGAAGATTCGCGACTGGCGCGCCAACGAAATCATCGTCCTCGAGCGCAATGACAATTATTACGGTACCAAGGCGCCGCTGAACCGCGTCATTTATCGTCACGTGAAGGAAAGCGCCGCGCAGCGCCTGTTGCTCGAAAAGGGTGATATCGACGTTGCTCGCAACCTCGAGCCGAACGATCTTGAACAGGTCGTCAAGAACGGCGAGATCACCACGACGAGCGCCCCGAAGGGCACGATCTATTACTTCAGCCTCAACCAGAAGAATCCGAACCTCGCCAAGCCGGAAGTGCTCGAAGCCCTGAAATATCTCGTAGATTACGATGCGATCGGCGAAAAGCTGATCAAGGGCATCGGCGAGATTCACCAGACCTTCCTGCCCAAGGGCATTCTCGGCGAACTCGACGAGAACCCCTACAAGCTCGACGTCGCCAAGGCCAAGGAGCTTCTGGACAAGGCCGGGCTGAAGGATGGTTTCTCCTTCACGATGGATGTGCGCAACAACCAGCCGGTGACGGGCATCGCCGAATCCATTCAGCAGACGATGGCGCAGGCCGGCGTAAAGATGGAAATCATACCGGGTGACGGTAAGCAGACGCTTACAAAGTATCGCGCTCGTACCCACGACTCTTATATCGGTCAATGGGGCGTCGATTACTGGGATCCGAATTCGAATGCCGACACCTTCACCAACAACCCGAACAATTCGGATGAAGGCACCAACAAGACCCTCGCATGGCGCAATGCCTGGGATGTGCCGGATTTGACCAAGGAAACCAAAGCTGCCCTGCTCGAACGCGACAATGCCAAGCGTGCCGCCATGTACCAGGATCTGCAGAAGAAAGTTCTGGCGACCAGCCCGTTCGTCTTGATCTTCCAGCAGACGGAAGTCTCGGCCCTGCGCTCGAACCTCAAAGGCTTCAAGCTCGGACCGTCGTTCGACACCAACTACGTCTTCAACGTATCAAAGTGATCGGGCCCCAAGGGCTGATGCAATGAGCAGTACCGACACACAAATGGAGTCCAGGCGTTCCGGCGCCTGGGCTGGCAATTTTCTCTGGGCAGTAGGACGTTTCCTGCTGATCGGAGTCATCACGTTTTTGGGCCTCCTTGCAGTCACCTTCTTTATTGGGCGGGTAATACCGATCGACCCGGCGCTGGCAATCGTCGGCGACCGTGCCCCCGCCCATGTGGTGGAACGGGTGCGGGAGGAACTCGGGCTGAACCTGCCGCTCTATGAGCAGTTCTTTCTCTACATAAAGGGCATATTGCAGGGCGATTTCGGCAATTCTGTCCTGACGACCAACCCCGTCATGACCGATATCAGGCGGGTTTTTCCGGCAACGATGGAACTTGCAACAATGGGCACGCTCATCGGTGCATGTATCGGCGTTCCGCTCGGCGTACTCGCCGCCGTCAAGCGTGGCAGCCTGATTGACCAGTTCGTCCGCATCATTGGCCTGATCGGCTATTCCGTGCCGATCTTCTGGCTCGGCCTTCTCGCATTGCTGGTTTTCTATGCCAAGCTTGGCTGGACCTCGGGTCCCGGCCGTATCGACGTGGTTTATGAATATACCTTCACGCCCATTACCGGCTTCTATCTGCTCGATGCAGTGATCCAGGGCAATTGGGAAGCCTTCCGCAACATCTTCAGTTTCATCATCCTGCCGGCATCCTTGCTCGGCTATTTTTCACTGGCCTATATCAGCCGCATGACCCGAAGCTTCATGCTGAATGAACTCGAGCAGGAATATATCGTTGCCGCACGCGCAAAAGGCCTTTCCGAAACGCGGATCATCTGGGGTCATGCCTTGCGCAATGCCGCCGTTCCGCTCGTCACCGTCATTGCGCTTTCTTATGCCGGCCTGCTCGAAGGCTCTGTCCTTACCGAGACCGTTTTCTCGTGGCCAGGGCTCGGCATGTACATCACCAACTCCCTGCAGAACGCCGACATGAATGCGGTGCTCGGCGGAACCATCGTCATCGGCACTGTCTTCGTTGCCATCAATCTTCTGTCCGATCTGCTTTATCGGGCCCTCGACCCACGGACGCGCGCACGATGACAGAGGCAATCAACACGTCGCGGCCGCTTACGCGCCGCGAATGGCTGATGAGCGACCGCCCGCAATCGCGGACACAGGCGCGACTTGGCCGCGCCTATCTCGTCTGGAGCCGTTTCGCCAGCAACCGCCTTGCCGTTGTCGGGCTCGCCATCATCATCGCCTTGCTGCTGGTTGCTGCCTTTGCGCCGCTGCTGGCGCCGCATTCGCCCGTTGCCGGCGACCTGCGCAATGCGCGCCTGCTGCCGCCCGGTGGTGACTATCTGCTTGGTACTGACGATCAGGGCCGCGATATCCTCTCAAGGCTCATCTATGGCTCGCGCCTGACGCTTTATGTCGTCATTCTCGTTGCGATCATCGCGGCGCCAATCGGGCTGCTCGTCGGTACGATTGCCGGTTACGCCGGCGGTTGGGTCGATGCCGTGTTGATGCGCATCACCGATATTTTCCTTGCCTTCCCCAAGCTTATCCTGGCCCTGGCGTTCGTCGCCGCCCTAGGGCCGGGCATTGAGAATGCCGTTATCGCCATAGCGATAACCTCGTGGCCGCCCTATGCGCGCATTGCCCGCGCCGAGACGCTGACGGTGCGCAACTCCGATTACATCGCCGCCGTCCGGCTGATGGGAGCATCGCCGACGCGCATCGTGCTCCGGCACATCATGCCGCTCTGCCTGTCGTCGCTGATTGTCCGCGTGACGCTCGACATGGCAGGTATCATCCTCACCGCTGCTGGCCTCGGCTTTCTTGGGCTTGGCGCACAGCCGCCCTTGCCCGAGTGGGGTGCCATGATCGCATCGGGAAGGCGTTTTATCATGGACCAATGGTGGGTCGCCGCCATGCCGGGCTTTGCCATCCTCATCGTCAGCCTTGGTTTCAATCTTCTTGGCGACGGGCTGCGCGACGCGCTAGATCCGCGAGGCAACAACCAATGAGCACCATGCTGACGGTTGACGACCTCCGCGTCACGTTTCCGACCCGCACGGGCGCCGTCAACGCGGTGCGTGGTGTGTCCTTTACGCTTGGGCGCGAACGCCTCGGCATTGTCGGTGAATCAGGCTCCGGCAAGTCGCAGACCGGCCGCGCCATCATGGGCCTCACCCCTCCACATGCAACCATCACCGCAAAGACCCTGAACTTCGACGGCATCGATCTGCTGGAGACGTCCGTCAAGGAACGGCGGGCGCTGCGCGGCAATCGTATCTCCATGATCTTGCAGGATCCGAAATATTCGCTCAATCCGGTCATGAGCATCGGCAGGCAAATCGTCGAAACGCTCCGGACCCACGAGAAGGTCAGCAAGCGCGAGGCGCGCCGACGCGCGCTCGATATGCTGGCCGCCGTCCAGATACGCGACCCCGAGCGCGTCTACGATCTCCATCCGCACGAAGTATCGGGCGGCATGGGGCAACGCGCGATGATCGCCATGATGCTGATCACCGGACCGGAACTGCTAATTGCGGACGAGCCGACCTCCGCGCTCGATGTTACGGTCCAGCTCGACGTGCTCGGCATTCTTGACAATCTGGTGCGCGACAGGGGCATGGGCCTCATTTTCATCTCGCACGATCTGCGGCTGGTTTCGTCGTTCTGCGACAGGGTCATCGTCATGTATGCTGGCCGCATCGTCGAAGAAATTGCGGCGACGGATCTGCGCAATGCCAAGCACCCCTATACGCAGGGACTGCTGAACTGCATGCCCGAAATAGGTGCTGACCGGCATCCACTGCCGACACTCGACCGCAAACCGGAGTGGGCAGCATGACGCCGGCGCTGAAGATCGACAATCTCGAAGTGACGTTCAATCGCTTTCGCGCGCTGCGCGGGGTCAGCCTCGAAGTGGTGCCCGGCGAGTCCTTCGGTCTCGTCGGCGAATCCGGTTCGGGCAAATCGACGCTGCTGCGCGCCGTGGCGGGTCTGGCGCCCGTGACCGCGGGGACGATCGAGGTCAATGGCAATTTGCTCGGCGCATCGCGCACAAAGGCCTTTTACCGCGAAGTGCAAATGGTGTTCCAGGATCCCTATGGTTCGCTGCATCCGCGCCAGACCGTCGACCGATTGCTCCTTGAGCCGCTCGCCGTACATGGATTCGGCGATATCGAGCGGCGCATCTTGCGGGCGCTTGACGAGGTCGGGCTCGGTTCCAGTTTTCGCTTCCGCTACTCGCACCAGCTGTCAGGCGGCCAGCGCCAGCGTGTCGCCATCGCCCGCGCCCTGATTCTCGAACCATCGATCCTGTTGCTGGACGAGCCAACCTCTGCGCTCGACGCATCAGTGCAGGCGGAGGTGCTGAATCTTCTCGAAAAGATCCGCCGCGACCGTAAGCTGACATTCGTCATGGTCAGCCATGATCTCGCAGTCGTAACGCACATGTGCGACCGGCTCATGGTAATGCAACACGGCGCGGAGGTAGAACGGCTCACCGCGTCGGAACTGGCCCGGCGCCATGTAACGCAGGACTACACGCGCAACCTCCTTGTTGCGAGCCAGGGTTTTGTCCGCCCTGTCGTTCAAAACGCCTAATGCAGCTTCATCGAACATTTACCATTTGCAGACGCATTTCTTCCCCGACGACCGTTCCAGGGCAGATCGTGAAAATCTGAACGAATTTCATAAGCCGTCATTTACGCCGGACAACTGATGGTTGCGCTCATCGACTGGAGTGGGGCCATGAAGTATCTACGTCAATTCATAAAAGACCGCCGCGGCGCAACCGCGATCACATTCGGTTTGCTGCTTGTACCGCTCCTGGGGTTTGCCGGGCTCGCCGTGGATTATAGCCGCGCCAGCAATGACCGTTCTCGGCTGCAGAATGCGGCCGACGCCGCGGCGCTTGCGGCAGCCTCGGTCTTTACCGGTTCCAACAAAGCGGCCGCCGAGGCGAGGGCACGCGCCTTTCTGCAGGCAAATCTCGGCCTGCGCGCTGAAGATATCAATTTGAACTTCAGCACGGAAAATCAAAAGGTTTCCATCACTCTTGGAGGCCAGACCAGCACCCTGTTCATGCATGTTCTCAACAAGGACAACATGCCGATCAACGTCAACGCCACGGCGCTCGCGCCGTTGAAGCCGACGACGGCCAAGATCACGATCGACAAGGTTACGGGCTACTGGTTCAAGAAAGTTTCCATCATCGTCGTGCGCAATGGCAAGGATGTTGTCGTCGGCACCATCAAGTACACCGCGACCGACCATAACCTCTACAATGGTAACGGTGGCGGTAAAACAGACCCGGACATCAATGTTCCGATCACATTCGATCTCGGTGACTACACCAAGCTGTACCTCAAGATGGAAATCAAAAATGACGGTTGCGATGTCGGCTACAAGGACAAGAACGCCGGAAAATCGCGATACGTCGATTGCATTGCCACAAATGAGTCGGGCTATTCGAAATACAATTCCACGCTGAAAACCGACGATCCGAACACGGTCAACCATTTGTTCGTCGATGGCGTCCAACTGCCGGTGGGATCGAAGCCCCCACTCGATGATCTGATGAATTGTGACAACACGCCCCATAGCCATGCGTGGGAAGACGGCGGCGGCTGGGCCAACCAGGACTTCTACTACAAGATCACGGCCGCCTGTAAATCGGTCGACGGCGAGAACGTTCGCCTGACCCACTAGGACCTGACGCGGCGCGATTGACTTTGATCTCGCGCCGCTCCATCATCGCTTCATTCCGAGGGGGGCACTGTACAGTGCTGAGATAGCGTCGAGCTGGACCCTTGAACCTGATCCGGGTCATGCCGGCGTAGGAACGGGAATTGAGCAAAGTTCGCGCCTTTTCAGCTTCACCTTCGCGCATGACCGGATCTCCAAAAGCGACGGAGTCCAGAGCGTGCCATACATCCTGACATCTGAACTGCGGCGGTAGCTGCCAACCATGCGCCTCGTTACTCGCATGGTCGCGGCGCTTGCCGCCGTCGCTGCTTGCTGGCAAGTGGCGGTCTGGCTATTCCAGCCTCCGCGATTCATTCTGCCCGGGCCAATTGCGGTGGTGTCGGCGCTGGTCGAAGAGCGGCAATATCTTGGCGTCAACGCATCGATCACGCTCATCGAGATCCTGCTTGGACTGGCCTTCGGTGCGCTCGCCGGCATTGTCATCGCGCTGCTCGTCGCCGCCATTCCTGCCTTCCGCCATGTCGTCTGGCCGCTTCTTCTTGTCTTGCAGGCACTCCCGGTGTTTGCCATCGCGCCGCTGCTTGTTCTGTGGTTCGGCTTTGGACTTGCCTCCAAGGTGGTGATGGCAAGCCTCATCATCTTCTTTCCCGTGGCGTCGGCCTTTGCCGATGGCCTGCAGCGAACCAACCGCGATCTGCTTGATGTGGCTTCGCTCACGCAAGCGACGCCGCTCGCAACCCTGCTTCTCGTTCGGGTTCCGAGTGCCTTGCCCTCGCTCGGATCGGGCCTGCGGGTCGCCGCCGTCTTTGCCCCGATCGGCGCCGTGATTGGCGAATGGGTCGGCTCGTCGCGCGGGCTCGGCTTTGTCATGCTGCAAGCCAATGCCCGCATGCAGACCGAAACCATGTTCGCGGCACTGATGATCCTCGCCGCCCTCACCGTGATCCTGCGCTTTCTCGTCGACGCCCTGACCCGCCGCCTTACCCCTTGGGCGCCGCAAACATGAGCAACTCCCCTCATCGCAACAAAGGACGACTGATGTTCCGCACACGCTTATCGATCCTCGCCATATGCCTTGCGCTCTGCGCCGCAACCGCACCTGCCAGAGCCGCCGACAAGTTGACGGTTCTGCTCGAATGGTTCGTCAATCCGGACCACGCCCCTCTTATCATCGCCCGCGAGAAGGGATTCTTCGCCGATGCAGGTCTTGATGTGAATCTGATGCCGCCAGCAGACCCGGCCGCGCCGCCACGCCTCGTTGCTGCAAAGCAGGCCGACATCGCCATTCACTACCAGCCCAATCTCTATCTCGACCATGACGCCGGCCTGCCGCTGGTGCGCTTCGGGACGCTGGTGGAAACGCCACTCAACACGGTGATGACGCTGGCCGATGGTCCGATCAAAAGCCTCAAGGATTTGAAGGGCAAGAAAGTCGGCTTCTCGGTCTCCGGGTTTGAGGATGCGATGCTCGGCGCCATGCTCAAGTCCGAAGGCATGTCCATCAAGGATGTAGAACTGATCAACGTCAATTTCGCCCTCTCAGCCTCGCTGATCGCGGGCCAGGTCGATGCGACGGTCGGAGCCTACCGCAACTTTGAACTGACTCAGATGGCACAGGAGGGTCATGGCGGCCGCGCCTTCTTTCCCGAGGAGCGCGGCGTGCCGGTCTATGACGAACTCATCTTCGTCACGCACCGGGATCTCGTGACCGACAATCGCCTGCCGCGCTTTCTCGGCGCTGTCGAAAAGGGGGCAATCTATCTGACCAATCACCCGGACGAGAGCTGGCAGATTTTCATCAAGGCCTATCCGGATCTCGACAATCCGCTGAACAGGCAGGCGTGGATGGATACGCTGCCACGCTTCGCCAAACGGCCGGCAGCTCTCGATCGCAGCCGCTACGAACGCTTCGGTGTCTTCCTGCACGAAGCAGGACTGATCAAATCGATCCCCGCCGTCGGCGACCTTGCCGTCGAACTCTCCCAACCTCCGTCGCTCTGATGAAAGAGAAGATCATGCCAAAAGTAGATTTCCGGCTGAATGCCATTGTCGATGTCGACGCTATTGGCGGCGAGCAAGACCTTGGTGCTCTAGCGCTGGCTGCGGCGCGAGGCGGCGCCACGATCATTCAATATCGCGACAAGAATTCGCCAACACGAAAGATGGTGGAACGTGCCCATGCGATCCGGGCAGCGCTGGTCGGCAGCGGCGTTCCTTTCGTCGTCAACGACCGGGTCGACGTGGCGCTTGCCACGGGTGCCGACGGGGTCCATGTCGGGCGCGAGGACATGCTGGTCGCCGACGTCCGTCGTCTGCTTGGCCCGGATGCGATCATCGGTTTGACGGTGAAGAACGAATCCGATGCCGAAGCCGCCATCGCTGGCGATATCGACTATGCTTGCATCGGCGGGCTGTTCGAAACGCCGGCCAAGCACAATCCCGACGGTCCCATCGGCATTGACGGCCATCAACGTCTGGCGCAGATCATTCGGGCGAAGAAGCCCGACCTGCCGATCGGCGCTATTGCCGGCCTCGATCTCGCGCGCGCTGCACCGGCCATCAAAGCCGGGGCCGATGGCATAGCGGTCATTTCGGCCATTTTTCGGCAGGTCGACCCGAAGGCCGCTGCGCAAATACTGCGCGAGGCAGTGGACAAGGCGCTCGAGGCACGGCGATGACCGCGATCGCATTGACCATTGCCGGTTCCGATAGCGGCGGCGGCGCAGGTATCCAGGCGGACCTGAAGACCTTCTCGGCGCTTGGCGTCTACGGCGCGAGCGTCATCACAGCCATCACCGCCCAGAACACAAAGGGCGTGACAGCAATCGAAAATCTCTCGCCTTCGATCATAAGCGCGCAGATCGATGCCGTTCTGTCAGACATTGACGTGGCCGCGATCAAGATCGGCATGGTCTCCGCAGTTGCAGCGATCGAGAGCATTGCCAACGGCCTGCGCGGCTGGGACAGGGCGCTCGTTATCGACCCGGTGATGGTCGCGACCTCGGGTGATCGGCTACTCGAACCCGGAGCCATCGATGCGTTGCGGCAGGTGCTTCTCCCCAAGGCAACCCTCGTCACACCCAACCTTGCGGAATCAGCCCTGCTGACCGGGCGGCCCGTCGCAGGCGATGCGGCTGAAATGGTGCGCCAGGCCGAGCTTCTGCTGGCTGTCGGTGCTTCAACAGTCTTGATCAAGGGCGGCCATGGCAGCGGATCGGAAAGCAGCGATCTTCTGTGCGACGGAAAAACGCAAGAATGGTTTTCCAGCCCCCGCATTGCCACGGACAACGACCATGGAACCGGCTGCACGCTTGCCGCGGCCATCACGGCTGAACTGGCCAAGGGCGAGATTCTGGCCGATGCGGTGGCGCACGCCAAGGATTACGTGACGTCAGCGATGCTCGCGGGCAGTGAGCTCAGAGTGGGGCGGGGGCGCGGACCCGTGCACCATTTCCACCGGTGGTGGTAGGCACGATCGTGGAGGCCAGCAAATCCTGCCGCTCGAAGGGCAGCGGGATCACCGCCGGAAACACCACCTTGCCGTCGGCATAGGCGAGTTCGGTCGGCGTCATCAGGGCGCTCGTCGCCTGCGCGGCGGGGGCCGTGCTTGCTTCCGATGACGTCGCAACAAGAGCGGTCTGTACGGGCTCTGCCGAAGGTTCGAGCACGTCGAGCATGCCCTTCTGCTTGGCCTGATAGTAATACCCGCGTGAATAGAGGCGGACTGCCTGGTCCGGATTGCTGTCCGCCACCTTATAGGCGCCCGCGAGATACTTCACCCCGTATTTGAGGTTGGTCTCCGCATCGAGCAGATCCTTGGCGTTGCCATCATGGCCGAGGCCGCGTGCAGTCGCTGGGAGCAATTGCATAAGCCCCCAATAGGGCCCGTTGCGTGCCTGGGGGTTAAAACGGCTTTCACGCTTCACGACACGGCGGACCAGGGATTCCGGCACAGCATAGGCAACCGAGTATTTTGTGATCAGGCCATCGACGGATTTGTCGGATGTCTTGGCTGCAGGCCGTGAGTCAGTTGCCGCCACGCGTGGCGCAGCCTCGGGAACCGGGATCGACGCCGCGCTCGGAAGCTTCGGATCGGTTGTCGAGCAAGCACCCAGAACCAAGGCAAGGCTCAGGGCGGCGAAGGCGCGCGGCAATCGGTTTTGAGGCAGCATTGGTCACCGGTCGAAGAAGTCAGAGTATCGAGATTTCTCTTAGCTTGTTCGCGTGTGCCGACGGCAATCACTTTCCGATACAATGTGTAACAATTGCCTGAGATCGAGGCGCGAGTTGTGCCGGGTTGACTCCAACATATATATCAATGTATCAGTTAATGATTGGTAAGGCCAGTTTACCAGTCATGCGCGGAGAGGAGCCGTGCGGGGAGGTCCAATGTTCGCAGCGATCCAGCCGCGCCGCCTGTATCAGCAGGTCGCGGAACAGATCCGTGATTTGATCGAGTGCGGTTCGTTCGCCGTTGGCGAACGATTGCCCGGCGAACGCGAACTTGCCGAGGAACTTGGTGTTTCCCGCCCGACAATCCGCGAAGCGCTCATTGCGCTGGAAGTCGAAGGACTGATCCATATCCGCATGGGTTCGGGCGTTTACGTCACCAATCAACGCAAAGAAAAGCCTGTGCTCGCCCCCTCGGACGACCTTGAAGGTCCGTTCGAACTGCTGCGTGCGCGTTCGCTCATCGAATGTGCGATCGTCGAGGAAGCCGCCAAAGTGGTGACGCCGGTTCAGGTCGAAGCCATGGATGCCGTGCTGACCAGGATGGCGAAAACCTTCAATAATCCGCATGCTTCGATTGCGCTTGACCGGACGTTTCACACCACCATCGCCGGCATCATAGAGAATGCCGTGCTCGAGCGGTTCGTCGGACAGCTCTTCGATCAGCGCATGACGCCGTTTTTCGAGCGGCTTGCGAGCTACTTCGAGAGCGCGGTTTCCTGGCGTGAGGCATTTGCCGAACACCGGGCAATTCGTGATGCGATTGCTTCGGGCGATCCTGCTCGCGCCAAGGCGGCGATGCAGTTCCATCTGCAACAATCACAATCGAGATTTTCCAGGAGCTTCGAGGAGGAACTCGAAAGCGAGAAAGGTCATCCGCCGAAAGGCTCGACACGAAACACCACGATCTGATTTCAATCTGGGAGGAGAAGGACATGAAGATCAAGCTTATGGCCATTATGGGAGCGGTGGCCGCGCTCGCACTTTCGGCTGCTGCGGCACAGGCCCAGACCGCTCTGAAATGGGCGCACGTCTATGAAACTTCGGAGCCGTTCCACACGGAATCCGTCTGGGCCGCCGAAGAAATCAACAAGCGCACCAATGGGCGCTACAAGATCGATGTTTTCCCGGCTTCACAGCTCGGCAAGGAAGCGGACATCAACCAGGGCCTGAAGCTCGGCACCGTCGATATCATCATTTCGGGATCGAGCTTCGCAGCGCGCGATTTCAAGCCGATCGGCGTGACCTATTTCCCCTATATTTTCCGCGGTCCCGAGCATTTGATCGCCTATACGAAAAGTGACGTCTTCAAGCGTCTCGCCGCTGGCTATGAGGAAAAGACCGGCAACCACATCGCCGCCGTCAGCTATTACGGCACCCGCCAGACCACGTCCAACAAGCCTATCAGCAAGTGTTCGGACATGCAGGGCCTGAAGATCCGCGTGCCGGATGTTCCCGCCTATCTCGCCATGCCGCGCGCCTGCGGTGCCAACACGACGCCAATCGCCTTCGCTGAAGTCTATCTCGCCCTGCAGAATGGCACGGTCGAGGCCCAGGAAAATCCGCTGACAACGATCGAAGCCAAGAAGTTCTACGAAGTGCAGAAGAATATCGTTCTGACCGGCCATATTGTCGACCATCTCAATACGGTCGTCTCCAAGCAGCTCTGGTCGAGCCTCTCCGACGAGGACAAGAAGATCTTCGGCGAGGTCATGCAGGAAGCCGCCGAGCGTACGACCAAGAATATCGAGGAGAAGGAAAAGGCACTCGTTGCAACATTCAAGGAAAAGGGCATCAACGTGACCGAGGTCGACAAGGCCGACTTCGAAAAGACGGTGATGGAGAAGGTGAAGTTTGAGGACTTCGGCTACGAGAAGTCCGACTGGGAGGCCATTCGCGCCATCAAGGAATAATCCGCGGGAGCCGGGCGGCTGGTCCGCCCGGCATTCCATTCACTTGGATGCGAAGACCGGAGAATGCCAATGGCAAAGGAAGTCCACACACAGGTTACGGCCGAGGAGATCGCCCATTCCTTCGAGGATGCGGCGCCGGTGGCCGACGTTTCGGATTACGCTGTCGAAGACTGGCTGACGCTCGCCGTATTCTGGCTCATGACAGGCTGCGTGTTTCTGCAGTTCTTCACCCGTTACGTTCTTAACAACAGCTACGCCTGGACCGAGGAGATAGCCACCAACTGTCTCATCGCGGTCGTCTTCCTGGGCTCTGTCATGTGCGTGCGCCTGTCCCGCCACATCCAGGTCGACGTCCTCTATCACTATCTTCCGGCTTCCGTTGCCCGGACCCTCTCGACTTTCGTCGACATCGTCCGCATCGGCTTTTTCGCCTATGCCGTGTGGCTGATGTGGCGTTACACGCAGATCGTTGCCGAGGAACGTATGGTCACGGTCGACCTACCGCGCAATATGGTCTTTTACGCCGTATTCGTCGCATTCGTATTGATGCTCTTCCGCTCGGTTCAGGTTTTCATCGCCAATATGCGCCGCGGCTATTCGGTGCTCGAGCGGCCCGAGGAATTTCACAAGGTAGAGGATTGATCCATGTTGTTGCTCGTCGGAACCTTTCTCTTCCTTATGCTCGTCGGCGTGCCGGTGGCGATCTCCATGGCGGTCGCGTCGGTGCTTTATCTCGTCTTCTTTGGCGTGGCGCCCGACATCATCGTTGCGCAGCGCATGATTGCCGGCGTCGAGAGCTTTCCCTTGCTCGCCGTGCCGTTTTTCATCCTCGCAGGCAATCTGATGAACTCGGCAGGCGTCACCGGACGCATCTACTCCTTTGCGGTCGCGCTCGTCGGCTGGATGAAGGGAGGCCTGGCGCAGGTCAATATCATCGGCTCCGTCATTTTCTCAGGTATGTCCGGTACGGCTCTTGCCGATGCTGCGGGCATTGGCACCATCGAGATCAAGGCGATGAAGGATCACGGTTATCCGATCGAAGCAGCTGTCGGCGTGACTGCCGCCTCTGCGACCCTTGGCCCGATCTTTCCGCCGTCGCTGCCCTTCGTTATCTACGGCATGATGGCCAATGTGTCGATCGGCGCGCTGTTCATGGCCGGCATCGTGCCCGGCGTCGTCATGACAGTGCTGATGATGCTCACGGTCGCCATCTTCGCCTATGTCAAGCGCTGGGGCTCCGACGCGCCCTTCGAAATCAAGCAGCTTCTCGAAGCTTCGCTTGAGATCGTCGTCGTCTTCAGCGTACCGCTTGTCATCTATCTCCTGACCCTGACCGGGCTATCGGTCAACGCCTCCGTCGGGATAGCTCTCGTGCTGCTTCTTGCCGCCGACTGGTATTTCGACTTCTCGGCGGTTATGGCCCTGATGACCCCGGTCATCCTGATCGGCGGCATGACCATGGGCTGGTTCACACCTACTGAGGCTGCTGTCGCTGCAGTGCTCTGGTCGCTGTTCCTCGGGCTCGTCCGCTACCGCACCATGACCCTGTCGAGCCTTGCCAAGGCAAGCTTCGACACCATCGAGACAACGGCATCGGTGCTCTTCATCGTTACGGCGGCGTCGGTATTCGCGTGGCTGTTGACCGTGAGCCAGGCAGCGCAGCTCCTGTCGACGGCGATCCTTTCCATCACGGAAAACAAATGGGTGTTCCTCATCCTCGTCAACCTGTTGATGCTCTTCGTCGGCTGTTTCCTCGATACGATCGCAGCCATCACGATCCTTGTGCCGATCCTTTTGCCGCTCGTTCTCAAGTTCGGCATCGACCCCGTGCATTTCGGCCTGATCATGACGCTCAACCTGATGATCGGACTTCTGCATCCGCCGCTCGGCATGGTATTGTTTGTCCTGTCGCGGGTCGCAAAACTATCCGTGGAACGCACCACCATGGCGATCCTGCCCTGGCTCGTTCCGCTCTTTATCGCCTTGATCGCCATAACCTTCATCCCGGCGATTACGCTTTGGCTGCCAACACAATTGGGTCTGATCAGATGAGTATGAAAGGCATAGCTGCAACACTCTTCGGCGCGGAGGATCTGCGCGTCGTCGACATCGATCTTGGCGAGCTCGCACCGAACATGGTCCGGGTCAAGTTCGGCGCCGGCGGTATCTGCGGTTCGGACATGCACTATTACCGCCACGCGCGGACCGGCGATTTCGTCGTTACCTCACCCCTCGTCCTTGGCCATGAGATCGCCGGCGAAGTGATCGCCGTTGGCAGCGGCGTCACGTCGGTGGCTGTCGGCGATCACGTTGCGGTCAACCCGTCGCGCTGGTGCGAAAAATGCGTCTACTGCCATGAGGGGCGCCCCAACCTGTGCGAGAATATCTACTTCATGGGCTCGGCTTCGAAGACCCCGCATATGCAGGGTGGATTTGCCAGCGTCTTCGATGCGACGGCGGCACAATGCGTCAAGGTACCAGCCGATTTGCCGTTTGAGGCCGCCGCCCTCGCTGAGCCGCTCGCCGTGTGCCTGCACGCTGTGCGGCGCGCAGGGCACGTCAAGGGTTTCTCGACCATCGTATTCGGGGCCGGGCCGATCGGACTTCTGACAATGCTCGCCCTGAAACATGCCGAGGCGGGCTCGGTGACGATGGTCGATGTCGCTGCAGCGCCGCTGAAGTTTGCCGAAGAGCTTGGCGCCGACCAGATCGTCGACCTGTCGAAGGGCGAAGAGCAGCTGGCGGCGCTGGCCAAGGCGACCCCGTTCGATATCGCCTTCGAAATTTCCGGGACCGCCGCGGGGCTTGCATCGGCGATCCGCACCGTGCGGCGCGGCGGAACCGTTGTACAGGTCGGCAATCTTGCGGGTGGCACCATCCCGGTGCCGGCCAACGCGGTCATGGCCAAGGAACTTGATCTTGTCGGCACCTTCCGCTTCGGCGAAGAGTTCTTCGAGGCGGTCGAACTCATTGTCGAGGGCAAGATCGACGTGCTGCGGCTGGTGACTGCTCAATATCCGCTCAGCGGTGCTCCAGAGGCGTTTCTGACCGCGCTCGACCGCTCGCGCAGCGTCAAGGTCGTTTTGACCGCGTAGGCGGCAGCGGCGATTTGTGCCCATTACGGCGCTTGGCGAAGCCGATGAAATCGGTTACCAAGCGCCGGTAACGCCGATTTATTAACGATCCCGCGATAGAATTCTGCTTCTGTCGCGAGTGGAACGATCCGGAAGACAAACGTGGGGCGAGTTCTTAGGGCTTTGTATTCGTTTTCGAAATCCGTGGCTTTGATGGGTGTGATCCTCGGTGTCGCAAGTGGTTGCACCACTGCAGCGACGCTTGATCCGACGCCGTCCGCAGTGGCGGTCCTGCCGCTGAATTCCGAGAAATATGCTTCTGTCGTCGTCGATGGCAGTACCGGGGTCGTGCTTTATTCGGCCAACGCCGATCTGCCGCGCATTCCGGCATCATTGACCAAGATGATGACGCTCTACCTCACATTCGAAGCCCTCCAGTCCGGACGCATCACGAAATCGACGCTTATTCCGATGTCGGCTCATGCCGCCTCGCAGGCGCCCAGCAAGCTCGGCGTCCGCCCGGGTCAGGCCATCGATGTCGATACGGCGATCAAGGCGATCGTGGTAAAATCGGCCAACGACGTCGCGGTCGCGCTCGCCGAATATCTCGGCGGTAGCGAAGAGCAGTTTGCGGCGCTGATGACCGAGAAGGCGCGCCGCCTCGGTATGAAGGGCACCAACTTCCACAACGCCTCTGGCCTGCCTGATCCGCAGCAGATCACCACGGCGCGCGACATGGCCCTCCTCGGCCTTGCATTGCGACGGCACTATCCGGGCCAATACTATTACTTTGCCGTGCATGAATTCGCCTTCAACGGCAAACTGATCCGCGGGCACAACCGCGTCCTCGATCAGGTCAACGGCGCCGACGGCATCAAGACCGGCTATGTACGGGCTTCCGGCTTCAACATCGTCACCTCGGTCAGCGACAATGGGCGCCAGCTCGTTGCCGTCGTGATGGGCGGCGATACGGCGCGAAGCCGGGACGCCCAGGTCGTGAACCTTGTGAACCAATACCTTCCCCAGGTGGCATCGCGATAATCCAGAGGTCAACCGTCGCAAACGCGGCGGGATGGTCGCTAAACGCGCATGGCGGTCCCTTAGGGGCCGCCATTGATTTTATTCAGAGCATGAATGGGCGCGAAATGCGCGCCCGATCAATCCCATTTCGGCGCAAGATGGCCGGGATTGACGATCCGCCCGTTCGGACGGGCAAGGGCATGCAGCGCTTGCATCTCGTCGTTTGAAAGCTCGAAGTCGAAGATGTCGAAATTGGCCTTTGCGCGTTCCGCGCTCACCGTTTTCGACAGTGCGACCACGCCTTGCTGCTGCACCAGCCAACGCAGCACCACCTGTGCCGCGCTCTTGCCATGCGCAGCCGCGATCGCCTTGATTGCCGGGTCGTCGATGACCTTGCCGTCCGCCATGGCATAATAGGCTGTGATGCTCATGCCAGCCTTGCGCGCCGCGTCGAGCACGGCGCTTTGGTCGAGATAGGGATGGTATTCGACCTGGTTGGTGACGATCGGAGCCTTGCTGAGCTTGACTGCTTCAGCCATCAGCGCCGTGTTGAAATTGCTGACGCCGATGTGGCGAACCTTGCCCGCATCGCGCACTTCGTTGAGCGCGCCGATGCGCTCGGCAAGGGGCACATCGCTTTGCGGCCAGTGCAGGAGAAGAAGATCGACATAGTCAGTCTTCAGCTTCTTGAGGCTCTCATCCACCGACCTGACGAAGGCGTCGTGACGATACTTGTCCACCCACACCTTCGTGGTAAGGAACACATCGCCGCGAGCGACGTCCGAATTGGCAATGGCTTCGCCAACTTCGGCCTCGTTGCCGTAGATCTGTGCGGTATCGACGTGGCGGTAGCCGAGCTTCAATGCGGCCGGCACCATGCGCAGCACATCGCTGCCCGGCATGCGGAAGGTGCCGAAGCCGATTGCGGGGATTTCTGCGCCATTGGCATTACGTTAAACATCGTTTTTCCTTTGACTTAACATGTGGCCAGTACTGCGGCCGAAGCGCGCCTATCGAGCATCTGGCTCCAGAGCGTCAGGCCGAGGGCTCCGACGACGAGAAGAGCACCGACCCATGGCGTTGCGCCAAGGCCGAGCGGGGAGGCGACAATGATGCCACCAAGGAATGCCCCGCCAGCTATGCCGAGGTTGAAGGCGGCAATATTGAGCGCCGAGGCGACATCGACTGTATCGGGCGTGTGGACCTTTGCAAGCTGTACTACGTAGAGTTGCAACCCCGGAACATTGGAGAAGGAGAGCGCGCCAAGGGCGGCGAGCGTCACCAGCGACCAGACCGGCGACACGGCAGTGATGGTGAAAAGGGCAAGCACGGCAGCCTGCAGGCCGAACATGACCACCAGCGCGCCGACTGGATTGCCATCGGCAATACGCCCGCCCACCATATTGCCGACAGCGATCGCGAGGCCATAGAGCACGAGAATGAGGCTGACAGTGGATTCGCCGAAGCCCGTGATCTGCTGCAGCACCGGAGCGAGAAATGTGAACATGACGAAGGTGCCACCATAGCCGAGTGCGGTCATGCCGAAGGCGAGCAGCAGACGGCCGTTCGCAAGAACACGTACCTGGTCGATCAGGCGGGCAGGGGCCGCCTTGGCGATCTGCGAAGGCAAGAGGATGGCGATGGCCGCAAAAGCGATGACGCCGAGGCCAGATACGGCCCAGAATGTGGCACGCCAGCCAAGCTGCTGGCCGATGAAGGTGCCGAGCGGAACGCCGGTGACGATCGCGACCGTAAGGCCGAGAAACATCATGGCGATGGCGGAAGCGCGACGGTTGGGGGCAACGAGATCGGCGGCAATGGTCGCTCCTACGGAGAAGAAAACCCCGTGGGCGAAAGCGCTGAGCACGCGCGCGACGAGAAGCAGCTCATAGCTTGGCGCAAGGGCCGCGGCCGTGTTGCCGATGATGAAGAGCACCATCAGCCCGAGCAACAGCGGCTTGCGCTCGATGCGGCCGGTAAGAGCGGTGAGGATCGGCGCGCCAAAGGTCACGCCGAGCGCGTACACGCTGACAATGAGGCCCGCGAGCGGCAGGGAGATGTTGAGATCGTTGGCGACCGTGGGTAGTAGGCCAACGATGACGAACTCCGTCGTCCCGATGGCATAGGCGCTGATCGTCAACGCCAGAAGAGCAAGAGGCATTGTGCTGTCCTTTTCAAAACGGCGATCTTGGGAACCGGCCGCAAATTGAGTATGTCGAACCTGGAGTCCGTTGCGGTGAATATGGCTTGCGGCGATTACCTTGATAATCGGGGTGCAACGCGCAATACTTGTGACGCGGGTTCACAAATGGCGCGTTTCGAGATGGATAACCGGGCTGGAGAAATGGACGTGTTCGTTCAAGCCGTGGAGCTCAACAGCTTCTCTGCGGCGGGGCGACGCCTTGGTCTGTCACCGTCTGCCGTCAGCAAGATGATCAGCCGCATCGAGGAGAGGCTTGGCACGCGGCTTCTCGTCCGCTCGACACGCACCTTGCAACTCACGCCTGAAGGCGAGGTCTATCATCAGCGTGCCATGCGCATCGTCGCCGAGATCGAGGAGGCCGAGCGGGCGGTCGCCCATGGTGCATCGGCCAAGCCGCGCGGCCTGCTGCGCGTCAACTCGTCTGTGCCTGTTGGTGTCACCTGCGTTTTGCCGCTCGTGCCGAAGTTTCTCGAGCAATATCCCGATGTCAGGCTGGATGTTTCGCTGAGCGACGGCGTTGTCGACCTTATCGAGGAGCGGGCTGACATAGCGATCCGCGTCGGCCCCATGCGCAATTCGGCATTGAAGGCGCGCAAACTCTTCGAAAGCCGCGTCGTCGTTATCGCATCGCCGGATTATCTCGACAGGCATGGATTGCCGGAGCGTCCAAGTGACCTGCAGCACCACAATTGCCTGAATTTCAACTTTCGCCGCACCTTGAACGAGTGGCCTTTTCGTAATCTGCAATCAAAGGAAACAGAACTCCTGGCCGTTTCTGGCAATTTCATCTCCAATAACGGTGAAACCGCCCAGCAGATGTGTGTCGCTGGACTTGGAATTGCGCGGCTCGGCCTGTTTCATGTGATCGATGACCTTCGAGCAGGCCGTCTGAAAGTGCTTCTCGAGCCATATAATCCCGGCGACCTTGAACTCATCCATGCGGTCTTCGTCGGCCATGAATATCTGGCGGCAAGAGTCCGCAGTTTCGTCGATTTTCTGGTAGAGAATATTGGACCGTGCGATGAACTCTCGGTTCCTGAAGCAGCGAAAGCTGGCTGATCGAAATCATGCCCATGACTGATTCCGAAGACTTGAAGCGCATAAGGCGAGCCTATGCCAGCAAGGTGCTGGCAAGCGTTGGCGTGGACGACGCGCGCATCGAGCGGGCCTTTGCCGAAGTGCCGCGGGAGGACTTTCTCGGTCCGGGTCCATGGCCGATCATCAGGTATGGACTGGGGTTTGGTCTCAGCCCCGATGACGATCCGGTTCACCTCTATACGGATGATCTCGTTGGCATAGCGCCGGAGCGGCACATCAACAATGGCGAACCGTCATTGCATGCCCACCTCCTTTGGCACGCAAACATCGCCGAAGGCGAGCTTGTCGTTCATATCGGCACCGGCACGGGTTATTACACCGCGATCATGGCACATCTCGCGGGACCTTCAGGACACGTTCTTGGCATTGAGATCGAAGCGGATCTTGCGGTGCGCGCGAAGCAATATCTCGCCGGTTACCGCAATGTCGAGATCGTTCAGGGGGATGGCACGAAACGATCGTTCGAGCCCGCCGATGTGATCTACGTCAATGCCGGCGCAACCAGGCTCGATGATGGCTGGCTCGGTCGTCTCAACGACGGTGGCCGGCTTCTTCTGCCGCTCACGACCGATGATGGCTTCACCCTGATCGGCCGTGGCTCGCGTCCCCGCGGCGCCGTATTCCTCGTTACCCGCCAAAGCGATGCGTACACTGCGCGGGCAATCTCGGGCGTAGCGATTTATCCGTGCGCAGGAATGCGGGACCCAGAGTCCGAAAGAGCCCTGGCCATCGCATTCGGCAATGGCGAGCTCAAGCGCGTGACGCGCCTCTACCGTTCAAACGATATACCCCCCGAGCGTTGCTGGCTCGAGGGAAAGGGCTGGTGTCTCGCCTATGATTGAGACAGTGAAACGGCATCCTTGTTGCGGACAGACGTTCGGTTCTTGAGATTGAGAAGATTGCCGCTGAGGATGAGGACTGCGCCGAGTGCGGTGAACATATCCACGCGCTCCGCATAGATCAGCCAGCCGAGAACGGCCATCAGGGGTACCCGCAGGAAGTCCATCGGTATCACCACCGTTGCGTCGGCATATTGCAGCGCCTTCGCCATGCAGAAGTGCGAAAACGTGCCGGTAAAGGCGATGATGACCACCCACGGCAGAACGTGCAAGGACGGCCACTGCCACACGTGCAGGGCGGGCAGGAGGCCGATCGCCGATTGGATGATCAGCATCCAGAAAATAATCTTCACGACGCTGTCCGTTCGCGTCAGTGATTTGACCATCGTAAAGGAAATGCCGAAGGTGAAAGCCGCGCCAAGCACGATCAGCTGTCCGGTTTCGACCGAACCGATGCCGGGGCGGACGATGATGACCACGCCGACGATGCCGAGGATGATGGTGAGGATGCGCCAAATATTGAGGCGCTCGCCGAGGAAGGCAACCGCCATCAGCGCGGTCCAGGCCGGCGTCGTGAACTCGATAGCGATGACCTGCGCCAGCGGAATCATCGACAGGGCCTGGAGCCAGGCGAATTGTCCGGCATAATGCGCGGCGTTGCGGCCGAGATGCTGCCAGATGCGGCTCGTCTTCATGGCCCTGACGCCGCCCGAAGAACGGACGAGCGGATAAAGCATTGCAAGACCGATCAGCGAGCGCATCTCCATGATCTGGAAGACATTGAGCTCGCGAGAGGCTTCGCGGCCCGATATGGCCATCATGAGGATCGCCGTGAGCGATCCCATCATCCAGAGGGCAGCCTTCAGTGTGGATTGCGGCATGATGAATTATTGCTTGGCGTAAATTCCGGCGAAATCCGCAAAACCTTTGACTTCGATCGGATTGCCCGAAGGATCGCGGAAGAACATGGTCCATTGCTCACCCGACTCGCCCTTGAAGCGCACGGTCGGCGGCATAACGAACTCCACGTCGGCCTTGGCGAGGCGCGCGGCCAGATCGTTCCAGACATCAAGCGGCAGAATGACGCCGAGATGCGGCATCGGCACCATGTGGTCGCCTACCTTGCCCGTATTGGTGGTTTCGAACGGCTTGCCGAGGTGCAGCGAAATCTGATGGCCGAAAAAATCGAAATCGACCCACGTGTCAGTGCTTCGTCCTTCCTCGCAACCGAGGATTGATCCGTAAAAACGCCTCGCCTCGTCGAGATCGGTGACGTGGTAGGCAAGGTGAAACAACGAGCGCATGGGAAATCCTGATCAATGGCGGGGTGCGGCGGACGCTAACAGCAAAAAAGCAGCCAAACAAACCTATTCCGCTGCCAAGTCATGGATTTCATGGAACCAATATAGAAAGCAAGGAGTTATCTGAGGCTACACTCATATGGTTCCCCAAAAACAGGAAGTTTATAATGTCGATTTTGATCAGTCTCTTGATCACCGTTCTGGTGATCTTCCTCGTTCTTTACCTCATCCAGATGCTGCCGCTTGACGGGCGCGCGAAGCAGATCGCCCAGGTCATCGTCATTGTGATCGGCATCATTTCGCTGCTGAAGTATCTCGCGGTCTTTTAAGCCTCTTCAGCAACAGGCTCCAACTGGCCGAGAAGCCAGTCCCGGAAGGCGCGGATTTTGGGCACGTTGCGCCGCGCCTCCGGATAAACAAGCCAGTAATAGTGGTCGGCAGTGCCGACAATATTGAACGGCTGGATAAGCAGGCCTTGTGCAAGCTCGGTCTCGTAGAAAGCCGGGGTAAGAATGCCGACCCCTTGGCCGGCAATGACCGCTTTGCCCTCAAGGTGCTGATCGCCGAAACGGCTGCGGGGGTCGCCGCGCAGGTCGGGATTGGCAATTCCGGCGGCATTGAACCACAGGCGCCACCACGGATCGCCGGGATCGACGATCGTCAGCCTCAGAAGGTCCTCCGGCGATTTCACTCCACCTATCGACGCGGCAAGCTTGGGACTGAGCATCGGCGTAAAATCGGCATCGAAAATACGGTGCGCGACGAGGCCCGGCCATTTTCCGCTGCCCGAACGTATGCCGATGTCGGCGTCTTGTCTTGAAAAATCAATGATTTCCCGGTTCGCCCGCAGGCGCACCGCCAGGTTTGGTTGCGCGAGTTGGAATGATCCAAGCCGTGGCACGAGCCAGTTCGCAGCGAATGTCGGGATCGTGCTGATGGTCAATACGCCGTCGGCATTCTCGCGCGTCGCGGCTATGGCCGCCCGCATCATGTCGAACGCGTCGCTGATGACCGGCGACAAGCGGGCGCCGACCTCTGTCAGGGTGACTTGGCGCGGGCGGCGAAGGAACAATTGCGCGCCGATGCGCTCTTCGAGAAGCTTGATCTGATAGCTGACTGCAGCTTGGGTCATGCCGAGTTCTTCCGCGGCCTTGGTGAAACTGCCGTGGCGGGCGGCGGCTTCAAACACCCGGATGGAGGCAAGCGGAGGTAGGTTCATTCACGTCTCACATAAGCTCTGCTTATGCATGCTACTTGGCGTTTTGTTGGAAAACAAGGCGGAACGGGCGCATGTTCTCATCACCCAAGACTAAAATCGCCAGGATTGAATTGGAGTTGAGACGATGAACACTATCACAACCCACGTCGCTCGTACCGTCGGCCACTTGACGCTTCGCGGCCTTCTGACCAAGCCCGGGCGCCAAAACCCGGTCGAACGCCGCCCCGTCAGAATCGACGCCGAAGAGTTTTCCGATCACATGCTGCGCGATATCGGCGTGATTGACGGACGTCCGGCCCGCGGCGAGCGCGCGGGGGAGGATGATCTTGGCGCGTTGCTGCGAGACGGTCCGAAGCGGTTTCTTTAGAGTCTAGGAGTCGAAATCGGTTTCGAGCTGCTTTTCCAGTGCAACAAGGTCATCGGGCAAGGGCATGCCCATGGCCCGGAGTTCGTTGAGCTTTTCACGCAGGTTCTCGTGAATTTCATGGGCATCGGTGGGCCGCTGGACCATCGCTTCGAGCAAGAGGGCAATTTGCGCCTTGATGTCTTCGAATGCCATGTTGTGTCCTTTCACGCCGTACACTGAGTAGTTTATGATAACAGATTATTCCTGGCCGGAGTATTGGCTGTCGGAGACCTTTTCCATCCACTCCGCAGCCTTGCCTTCAAGCCTCTCCTGCATGGCAAGGTGCGCCATATAGGTATCGGGCGCGGCGCCATGCCAATGTTTTTCGGCCGGCGGAATCCACACCGTATCGCCGGCCCGGATTTCGCGGATCGGTTCGCCCCACACCTGTACGAGCCCTTTTCCCGAAACCACGTGCAGCGTTTGTCCTAGCGGATGGGTGTGCCAGGCGGTCCTGGCTCCGGGCTCGAAGCGCACAAGAACGGCCTGAAGCCGCGCTGGGGCGGGCGTCTCGATGATAGGGTCCTGCCAGACCGTTCCGGTGAAATATTCCTCCGGGGCACGACGCGAAGCGACCGAGCCAATTGCTTTGATTTCCATCACATACCTCGCGCAGTTTCCGGTGCTGCCGGATAGTCCAAAACCTCATGCGTTTGCATTGCCGCAGCCGACGTGACCACCGAATCCAGAAATCCCGGGAACCGGTGCTCAAGATCATCGCGGCGCAATGTCAGGAGGCGGCGCGTGCCGTCCGGGCGCACGTGTATAATGCCGGCCTCGCGCAGCTTTGCCACATGATAGCTGATGGCCGTCTTGGAGCCCAGCTGGAGAAACTGCCCGCAAGTCATCGCTTTTTCGCCGTTACGGGCAAGAATGGCGATGATGGCAAGGCGGGTTTCGTCGCCAAGAGCAGTCAGGACGGCCGGCAGCGCGATGTCTTCGGCCGTGGGGTGATCGAGATATTCTGTCATACGAAATTTAATAGCAATTGGCAGGAGAGTTTTCAATGTTCAATATTTGTTGAACTTTAGGCTTGACTCCTGCAAGGCCTAGGCGTTAGTTCAACGTTCATTGAACATTTAGGTGACCTCCATGGATATTCGTCTTTTCGGATTAGCGCTTGGTGCATTCGCCATCGGTATCGAGGCATTCGTCGCGGCAAGTCTTCTGCCGCAGATCGCTGGCGATACGGGCGTCACTTTGGTCCAGGCCGGCTATCTTGTCGTGGCCTATGCGTTTGCCTATGCGATCGGAGCGCCGGTTGTTGCCGCGCTCACCGGCTCGCTCGACCGCCGCACGATTCTGGCCGGCAGCGCGACGGTTTTCGTGATTGGCGCGCTGTGCGCCGCCATTTCGCCGACATATCTGCTTCTCCTGCTTGCCCGCCTCCTGATTGCGGTGACCGCAGGTCTATACGCGGCGACGGCGCAGGCAACAGCGGTCGCCATTTCGGAAGCCCATCATCGTGCCCGCGCGGTTGCTGCTGTCGTCGGCGGCACCACGCTTGCTGTCGCGTTCGGCGCGCCGCTTGGCGCTGCTATCAGCGCTTTTGCCGGATGGCGCGGCACCTATGCCTTCATCGCGCTGATCGGTCTGATTGCAGCGGTTGTCGTCTGGTCGCTTTTGCCGCGTGGACTTTACGCAGACCGACTTACTCTGTCCCAGCGCCTTTCAGTGATCCGCCACCCCGGCCTCATGCCGGCGCTGCTGACCACGCTGCTCTACATGACCGGCGCTTTTGCGGTTTACACCTATATTGCAGCGATTGCCGTTGACGGCGTCGGCCTCGGTAAGTCGATGCTGCCCGTGGTTCTCCTATCGTTCGGTATCGGCGCGGCCATCGGTAATTTTTTGGGAGGCCAGTTGGCTGACCGGCTCGGTGCGACCCGCACTGTCGTCGCTGCCTCGGTCCTCAATGCCATGGTGCTGGCGACTGTAAGCTGGATCATGCAACTACCGCACGATCTCGCCGGTCCCGTTCTTATCGCGCACATGTTCGTCTGGGGCGTGATCGCCTGGATGTTCCCGCCGGCGCAGGCGAGCCGGATCCTGACCATCGCGCCGGAAAGCGCGCCATTGGCGCTCTCGCTGAACTTTTCCGCGCTCTACCTCGGCGTTGCTTTCGGATCGATGATAGGCGGCCAGATCCTTTCCCATGTCGGGCTGATCCATCTTGGCTGGCTGGGCGCGCTCTTCCCGGTGCTGGGGCTTGCAGTGCTCCGATTTGCGGACGCGACGTCCCGCAAGGAGAAATTGTCGATGGCTCGATTTGGCTAGTGCCGTCCTCGTTCTTTAATGAACGACCGTCGTGTCGAAGGGCTTCAGACCGTGATGCTCCATGCTGTCGCGATAGATCGCCGTCGCCTGGGTGCGGTTGTGCGCGCGCAATTTGCGGATAAGATTGTGAACATGCACCTTGACCGTATGCACCGAAAGGGCAAGGCGGTCGGCAATGATCTTGTTCTGCAAGCCCTCGGAGAGAAGCTGCAAAATCTCGTGTTCGCGCAGGGTCAGGGTCTTTACCGGCCAAGCATTCATTGAAGTATGCTTCGGCTGGGCGCTGAACGGCGTCTGAGCCTTGACCTGTGTGCCGTTTGCAGCCTTTGCCATCGAGCGAACAATCGTTGACGGATAATATTCGCCGCCGTTGAGCATCAGCCAGACGACCGCCAGCCACGCATCAAGCTTCAGGCTGAAAGGCAGGAGGCCCTGAACCAGATTATTGTCGAAGAGCGTGTTGAATTCCGGAATGGACGCACTCGTGTCATCGATCATCAATGTCACGTAAGCATCGGGAAAGCGCATTTTGCAGCGCGCGATACAGTCGATGAGGTCGGAGACAAAATCGGCGTGGATCATAACCAGACCGATTGCGTCGTCGTTTTCGCCGGAGTCGGCAAGCTTGTTTGAAAGGTCGACCTTGAGATCGGGAAACGTTCGTTCGAGTGATTGCACAAGACCCTGGAAAACGACTCCAGCCTCGGCATAGATGAGGATGCCGCTCTTGAAATTCGCTCCGCCCTCATTCGGGGAGCCGCTTTGGATTTGGTCAGTCCTCATACGCGCCACCGTCACACTCATGATCCTACCCTACGCCATTTGATGAGAAAAAAGCCGCCAGATTTTGTTATGATTCGATTGGAATCGCCCCCGTCCCAAGGCCGATTCGTTGCGGCTAACCCCTTGTATTTCATGTTAATCGGCAAGGGTAATGGACCAAACGTGACGCGGGCGTGACGCGAAGGTGCGATGTACGCGCGCGCGAGGCCGGACACGTCTATTCCGATCATTTCGGGGTTGACGCGTTCGGCTAACAGGTCACGAGAAGCGCTTGTTTTCCCACGAGCGACGTTCTTTCACTCCACCAAAGGGACACACAAGTTCGAGCCGGGTTCATCCATCAGGTGGAACCTCTTCTCACTTCTCCTAAATGGCGCGCAATCACTCCCGCCGGTACTGTTTTCCAAAATCCACTCGGTTTGGCCGTGACAGGTGAACACACCTTGCATGGCGAGTGTTCAATTCGCGGGGGTGCGCCTTGTTTGCATGGATCACCAATTGTTTTGCAGCATTGATTGTAAGTGCTGCGCTGGTCGTAATCTTGAAACGGGTGTCGCCTGTGTTCGCCCTCGTCGATCATCCCGACCGGCGCAAATTGCACGATGGCGTCGTTCCGCTCTGCGGCGGCATTGCTATCTTTGCAACCTTTGCGCTCGTCATGATGTTGCACGACCACGCGCCGTCGCTTCCCGTCAATTTTTGGGCAGGTCTTTTCGTAACTTTGGTGGTCGGCATAACCGATGACCGCGTCGATCTGCCGGCCGTGCGTCGCCTGGCTGCGCAGTTTCTGGTTGCCCTGACGCTGGTCAATCCTTTTTCCGGAGCTACTATTGTCACCGGCATTGCCCTGCCGCCAGCGCTGCTGGCCATATCGTTTCCGCTTCTGACCATCGTCGCGATTCTCTTCGTCATAGGTCTTATCAATGCCTGGAACATGATCGACGGCGTCGATGGCCTTGCTGGCGGCTGCGCCGCAGTCGCCCTGTTATGGCTGTCGGTTATTGCTGGCTTTAAGGGCGTGACGGAGCTGATCCTGCCAATGCTGGTGCTTCTTGCGGCTGTGGGAGGGTTTCTTGCCTTCAACATGCGTAGCCCATGGCTCGCGCGCGCCAAGATATTTCTCGGCGATGCCGGAAGCACTGCGCTTGGTGCGGTCATTGCCTATTTCATCATAACCCTGTCCATCCACGCCAACATAGCGTTCACCGTGCTGCTCTGGATCGTCATTGTTCCGGTCATCGATACGTTGAGCCTGATCGTGCGCAGGGTCCATGCCGGCCGCAGCCCGCTTGCTGCTGATCGCTGGCATCTCCACCATCTCCTGCTCGACCGCGCGATCCCGCCCGCGAAAACTACACTCACGATCGTTGCAGCTTCGGCGGTGTGCGGGGGCATAGGGTGCCTCGGCATCATTCTCGGTGTCTCGAACCTTGCCATGACACTGGCGCTGGTGGTGCCGTTCCTCGTGCACAGCGCCTTCGTCTACGCAACGCTGTCGGGGCGCTCGACGACAGTTCAGCGCCCGCTGGCGCCGGTGCAGAAAATGTCGGCCGTTTCGGCAAACGCTATTCGGCCCGACCTCAATTTAACCCACACGTCCGTGCAACCGGCCAAGCCCACCCGGCCTGGCATCCTTTCGGACGCAGTTTGACGACCCAAGAAACCGGAGCGAGACAGTGATTTCTGCATTGATCATGACCCTCAACGAAGAAGAGTGCCTGCCGGCCTGCCTGGCATCCCTCAGCTGGTGTGACGATATCGTCGTGCTGGATTCGTTCAGCACCGACCGCACCGTCGAGATCGCCAAGGCCGCCGGGGCCCGCGTCTATCAGCACAAATATGAAACCGAAACCAAGCAGCGCATGTATGGGCTGAAGGAGATCGAGTTCAAGCACGAATGGGTCTATATGCCCGATGCCGACGAGATAACGCCTGACGATTTGCGCGACGAGATGCTGGCGATCGCCGCTGATCCGAACCGTCCTGAGGCGATGTTCAGCGCCCGCTACAAGAACATGTTCATGGGACGCTGGGTCAAGCACTCGAGCCTCTACCCGACCTGGATCACGCGGCTTGCACGTCCTGAACGCATCCAATATGAGCGCGAGTGCCACTCGCGACCGGTTGGCGATGGCCCGACGGGCCGCCTGAAGTCGCATTTCATCCACTACAGCTTCAACAAGGGCATGGCGGCTTGGTTCGATAAGCACAACCGCTATTCCGGCTTTGAAGCGCGCGAATCCCTGCAGATCCTGCGCAGCAAAAGGATTCCGTGGCACAGCTTCTTCAGCGCCACGCCGGAAGCAAGGCGCAGGGCGCTCAAGGAATTCTCCTATCGTCTTCCTTTCCGGCCGCTGGCACGATTTGCCTACATGTACTTTCTTCGCGGCGGATTTCTCGACGGATGGCAGGGCTATCATTACTGCCGCCTCATTGCGTCATACGAATATATGATCGTTATAAAGATGCGGGAACTGCAGCGGCGAGAGCTTGGCCTTTCGATATGACCGCAGTCAACGCGCATTCCGTGACGGTATCGGACGAGCGCGTGCGACGCCTGCCGTTACGGGAGTATCTCTTTCCGGCCATCGGGCTTGTTGCGGTCCTGACAGTTCTTTCCGTGCTGTCGCTTCCGCTCCTCGCGCAGAAGTTCCTGACCATTCAGGACCAGCCGGCCAAAGTCGACGTGATCGTCGTCCTTGGCGGCGACGGCCCGGCGCGCGCCAAGCTTGCCGCCAGCCTGTGGCTCGGCAAGTTTGCGCCGCGCGTCCTTATCAGCGGCGATGGCGATTGCTACTGGATCAAGACCGCAATGGTCAAGCGCGGCGTCGATGAGAAGGCCATCGACGTTGAGTGTCAGTCCGGCACGACATGGGAAAACGCGCTCTATTCGGCTCCCTACGTGAAGCGAATGGGCGCTCGCAGCGGCATCGTGGTGACAAGCTGGTATGCTTCGCGGCGAGCGATCACAAGTTTCCATGCCGCGTCGCCGGACGTTCACTGGCTGTCCGTCCCGGTGACAAATCTGCAGCCCCTGTGGAAACTGGCGATCGGCACCGACACCTACCTGCAAAAGGAATTCCCGAAATTGATTTGGTATACCGTGCGCGGTTGGCTGGGTCTCAATTCGACATTCGTGCCGGCGCCGTTCCCATCGCGGGAGGTCCGGGCATGAATGTAACTCGGCAAACGTGGCACAGGGTATCAAACAGAATTGGTAAGGCGGGGTAAGACAATGCGCTCACGTTACAACGATCCGGCATTCGACGCAGCGAGCGCGCCTTTGCCGCGTCTCGGCGGAGCGACATTTGCTCTTAGGTTCCGCCTCAGGCGCCTCCTTTGGATGATATCGTGGACGCTCCTTGCATCGTGGACGCCTTCGCCGCTCAGTCCATGGCGGGGTTGGCTGCTGCGCAAGTTCGGCGCCACGATCGACCCGTCAGCCATTGTCAGAAGCAGCGTGAAGATCTGGTGGCCCGGCAACCTCATCATGGGCAAGCATGCATCCATGGGGCCCGGCGTAATTTGCTACAACGTCGCCGAGATCACGATCGAGGATTTCGCCATCGTCTCGCAGCGCACACACCTTTGCACCGGAACGCACGACGTGGACGATGCGGATTTTCCGCTGAAGAGCCGGCCGATCACAATCAAGACCAACGCCTGGATCGCGTCCGAAGCTTTTGTCGGCCCCGG
The DNA here is from genome assembly GCF_000686005.1 of Phyllobacterium sp. UNC302MFCol5.2. Classification (NCBI taxonomy): domain Bacteria; kingdom Pseudomonadati; phylum Pseudomonadota; class Alphaproteobacteria; order Hyphomicrobiales; family Phyllobacteriaceae; genus Phyllobacterium; species Phyllobacterium sp. UNC302MFCol5.2. The sequence goes on along the minus strand of NZ_JMLL01000010.1, from coordinate 935,598 downwards.
CGTCGTCGTCGGCGAAGGTGCTGTCCTCGGTGCACGGGGTGTTGCCATGCGCAAACTCGATCCATGGATGATCTATGTAGGCAATCCGGCACAGCCGGTCAGGGCGCGCAAACAACCAGCCAACGGCTGAGTTTCAGCCCTGCATATCCAAGCTGCTATGAATGGTCGGGAGCGACGCGGAGATTTGCTGAACCGGTCGCTGCGCTGAGGCTCGGCGATGCGTAGCCCTGGAGCGTCAGTTCCGCAACGCGCGGCCATGTATAATTCTCGTGCACAAGGCGCTTGCCGTTCTCGCCCATGATCGCGGCCATACCCGGATCGTCGAGGATATCGCCGATCGCGGCGGCAACATTCGCGGGATCGAGCGAAACGACTACGCCGGCGTGGGCCGTCCTGACTTCGGGAAAATGACAAGGCTCGCTGATCACCACCGGCAGGCCGCAGGCAAGGGCTTCGGTAATGGCGACGCTAAAGCCTTCCTGGCGGCTCGGCAGGCAAAAGCACGCCGCATCCATCAGCGCCCGTAACTTCTCCGCGCCATAGATCGGCCCGGTAAGATGAACCCGATCCGTAATCCCGAGGTCCGTGACGAGGCTGACGAAACCATCCTGCGCGCCGCCGTCCGGTCCCGCAACGGCGAGATCGACATCGGGGTGGGATTTGGCCAACATGGAAAACGCCGCGGCCAGAATATCGAGCCCCTTTTTCGTATGAAGGCGCGACAGGAACAATACGACCCGCTTGCCTTGCAATTGCGGAAAGCGCTCGGCAAAATATCCCTTGCCTGGCAAATCGGCGAATTCTTCGAGAAATATGCCGTTCGGAATGACCAGCCGTGGCGGGGTCAATCCCAACGGGTCAAGCAGGTTTGCTTCGTCCGTGTTGAGCGTGTGGATGAACTTTGCCCCATTCAACATCTTGCGGTAGCCAAGCAGCAGCGCCACACGCTTCTTCAGGCGCTTCTGCTGCATGCTCCAAACATCGAGCATCCCATGCGGTTGAACGCAATATGGAACCTTCAAACTCCGGGCAATGCGCGCGGCATGCTTCAGGATGGGTTCCCAAACGCCATGAATGTGGACGAAAGACGCGTCCTTCAATACGTTCCGAAGCGCTCTTGCTGCGCGGAGCCCGAGAACGCGCTCGATTTTGTCCGGGTCGGCCAGAAGGTGCCAGCGGACTTTTGCAAGCTGCGGCACATCGTGTGCCGCGCGCAACGCACGTTGCCGGATGTCGCTCCCGCCATAGCTGATGATCTCGACCTCGTGGCCGAGGGCTGCCTGTGCTGCCGCGAGGCGCAAGCAGCCGGCTTGTGGTCCGCCCTGCGCTGGATCGATCGAACTGACGACGTGATAAATTTTCATGAAAGCGCGGCCTGGTTGACTGTGTGCTGTTGCGATGGAAGCAGGGAAAGTGCTTCGAGCAAGCGCTCGCCATAGCGCTTGACCGTAAACTCTGCGGCCCGCGTCACCGCGCTTTCGGACATCGCCGCTCGCGTGCCGGGGTGTTCGCTAAGATCGGTCACCGCTTTGGCGATGGCTTCACTGTCACGTATAGGCACGATGAAGCCGTCCACGCCGTCCCGCACGACACTGCCGGCATTTTCGGTACAGATGACCGGCAGACCTGCGGCGAGCGCCTCATAGATGGCGGTAGCCGAACCTTCGCATATGGATGGCAGGAGGAACACGTCAGCCCATTCATATTCCTTGGCCATTTCAGCGCGGGGCACGATACCGCGCAGTTCGACGGATCGGCCGATCTCGGCCTTGACTTCCGGTGACAATCTGCTTGGGCCAGCCATTCTAAAGGTAGCGGATTTGCCAAGCATACGTGCAGCCTCGGCGACGTAGGGCGAACCTTTGCGCAGGCCGACTTCGCCCACGGTCAGGACCCGCAAGGGACCGCCGATACGGATAATGTCCTGCGCCGGAAATTGCGGATCAATCCCATATGGCACTACGACGCAGCGTTCCGCGCTGCCACCGCGCGCAATGACGTTGCGCCGTACAAATTCCGAAGGGCAGACGATAACGTCGGCAAGCGCCCATTCGGCTTTTTCCCGTTCGGCAAATACCCGCGCATATTGATTCTCGCTATAGGGACCGGCCCAATCGGGAAAACGCGCGTGTTCGCCGGCGACGAGTTCTTCGACGGTGTCCCAAGGCGCGATCATCTGCTCGACCGCGGTCCACATTCCCTGCCGTTTCGCGGCTTGCATTTGCTCCAATGCATCGCCGGCAAAGGCATAGAGGCCGTCGGCGCCGTGGAAGCCGCTCGACGCCACCAGGCGCGAAAACTCCGAACCGGCCCAGATCGTATGGGCCATGTGCTCGATACTGTTCTTTTGCCGCAACCGGCGGACCGCCGACCGGGCGCCGAAGTTCGGGAAGGTCGAGATGAGTTCGGCCGGGACGCCTTTCGGGATCCGCCCTGTCAGGCGCTTGACGGATGACGGAAGCAGACGACGCGGCAGCTTGTTGACGAGTCGGGGCCATCCCTGAGTGGCACAGATATCCGTATAGAAATGTGCCAGCCGCCCCTCCGAGGCGAAGATGCGTGGCACTGCGTAATGCATGCGCGCACCGAGCTGACTGACAACGACGCTACCGCTCATTCTGCTGGCCCGAAAACTGAGGTTTGCGATGAAGCCGCCGATTGCTGGCGGAACTGGTGCATGACGTCGGACCAGGCTCCAACCGCCCGGTCGCGCGAAAATACGGTGTCGAGCGTGTGCCTGGCATTGATCCCCATCTGCGCGCGGTGCGCGGGCTCGTTCTTCAATCTGAGAATATGATCGGCGAGCCTTTGGCCCTCACCGATCCTGACCGCTGCGCCGCAATCTGCCGAAGCAACGACGCGCGCAACCTCGCCATTACCGTCGCCGATGAATAGCGTCGGACGGCCGGCAGCAAGGACGCCGTAGAACTTGCTTGGAACGATACAATGTTCGAGCCTTGGAATGAGCGAGACGATATGCGCGTCGGCCGTGCTGAGGCTTTCAGCGATGTGTTCGGACGGCTGGAGCGGTTTGAACGTTACGTTCTTGAGGTCGCGGTTGCGGACGATTTCTTCGACATGGGCGCGCTGCTGGCCGCCACCGATCAGGAGGAACCGGATGTCGTCATGGTCGCTGAGAAGCACGGCGGCTTCGATCAGGGTCGAAAAGTCGTGGGCACGGCCGAAATTGCCTGAGTAGCCGACGACGAACTTTTCCTGGAGTCCCCAGCGCGTACGCAGAGTGTTGTCGGCGGGAAAGACCGGATAGATTTCTTCCCCGTCGGACCAGTGATGCATGACGCTTAGCCGGTCTTCGTCAAGCCCATGCTCGGCAAGGTAGGACGCCATCGAAGCGGTGGGACAGACAATCATCGTGGATTTGCGCATCGACCAGTCGCGCGCAACCTTGCTCAGCCTGCCGGCAATGCTCTTTTCGGACAGCATGCCGAGTTCCATCGCCACTTCCGGAAAGAGGTCCATGACCCAGTTGACCATGCGTGCGCCGCGCCAGCGGATCGGCAGCGCTGTCGTCACGGAAAGGAGTGGCGGGTCAGTGCAGACGACGCAAATATCTCCCTTTTCCAGATTGGCGAGACACCAGAAGAACGCGGAAACATGGAAGGTCAGGTAGTCGATTGCCCGGCCAAGAATGTTGCTGCGCCCGAATCGCGTTGCCCAGAGGCGTTTGACGGTAACCCCACCGACCACCTCATCGGCGGGAAGCTCGATATTGGGATTGTCGTGCATGGTGCGACTGGCGATGGCGGCAACATCGAAGCCGCGCCGTCGCAACGCAAACGCGAGCCCTGAAACCATGCGGCTCGTCGCCGATTGATCGGGTGAGAAGTAGCGATTTGCAAATACGATCTTCATGTAGACCTGCCTCGAGCCATGGCTGTGCCCAGCCCTGAAAACTTGGCTGCGATTGTTGCAGTTCGCAGCGGGCACGGACAGTTCAACAAAGGCACTACCAATGTCGGTGCCCCGTTTCCCGGATCTACCACTTCCGTAGAAGCCATCATCCATAGTCGCCCCTTTTATCGTCCGGAATCAGCCCGCTACGCCTTATGTTCCATCGCCCTGGATGCCGCGCCTATCCCTATTGCCGAAGTGTCTCCCGGCCCGCGGTCTCTATAGTGAAACGAGGATTCTTCACTGTTTTCGGTTGCCGTTTCCATTCGGGGAAGCCGGTCCGGAGGCCAAAATGAAAAGAAGCTCTGAGAGCACGAGACCGGGGATATGATATGACCGCGAAGACCGCTTTGATCATTGGCGTTACAGGCCAGGACGGCGCCTATCTGAGTGAATTCCTGCTCAAGAAGGGCTATATCGTTCACGGCCTGAAGAGGCGCTCCTCCTCGTTCAATACTGCGCGTATCGATCATCTCTATCAGGACCCGCATGAGGAGGACATTCGCTTTCGTCTGCATTTCGGCGACCTGACGGATGCAACGAACCTCTGCCGTGTCGTCCAGGAAATCCAGCCGGACGAAATCTACAATCTCGGTGCGCAGAGTCACGTTCAGGTCAGTTTCGAAACCCCCGAATACACCGCCAATTCGGATGCGCTGGGCACCTTGCGCCTGCTTGAAGCCATGCGCATCATGAAGATCGAAAAGACATGCCGGTTCTACCAGGCTTCGACTTCCGAGCTGTTCGGTAAGAGCAAAGAGGCGCCGCAAAACGAACAAACGCCTTTCTATCCGCGTAGCCCCTACGCTGCCGCCAAGCTTTACGCCTACTGGATAACCGTTAATTACCGAGAAGCCTACGGCATGCATGCGTCCAACGGCATCCTTTTCAACCATGAAAGCCCGCTGCGCGGCGAAACCTTCGTCACCCGCAAGATCACGCGCGCTGTTGCCGCAATCGAGCGCGGCCTCCAGGAGAAGCTCCGCCTCGGCAATCTCGAAGCCAAGCGCGACTGGGGTCACGCGCGGGACTATGTCGATGGCATGTGGCGCATCCTGCAGCAGGACCAGCCAGATGACTATGTTCTCGCAACCGGCGAAACCCACACCGTGCGCGAATTCGTCGAAAAGGCTTTTGGCGCCGTCGGCAAGGAAATCGAGTGGGCGGGTTCAGGCGTCGACGAGATCGGTTATGACCGCAAGTCGGGCAAGGAACTCATCGAAATCGATCCGCGCTATTTCCGCCCCACGGAAGTCGAACTGCTTCTCGGCAATCCTGCGAAGGCGCGGGAAAAACTCGGCTGGACCCATACGGTCTCGTTCGACGCGCTGGTGACGGAAATGGTAGAATCTGATCTCAGGAACATCATGCGCGAAGAAGGGCGGAACGATTTCTATGGCTGAGACCGACGATCATCACTTTGACCTGCGCGGCAAGCGCATCTGGGTGGCGGGGCACACGGGTATGGTGGGCTCCGCGTTGGTGCGGCGCCTGCAGAACGAGGGATGCGACCTCCTGCAGGTCTCGCATGACGAGCTCGACCTCACGCGCCAGGCCGATACCGAGGCCTGGATGGCCAGAGCCCGCCCGGATGCGATTTTCATTGCTGCGGCCAAGGTTGGCGGCATTATCGCCAACTCCACCTATCCGGCCAATTTCCTCTACGACAATGCCATGATTGCCATGAACATCATGCACACCGCGCATCAGCTCGGCGTGCAGAAGCTGTTGTGGCTTGGCTCGAGCTGCGTCTATCCGAAATTTGCGGAGCAGCCGATCAGCGAAGACTCGCTGCTGACCGGTGCGCTTGAGCCAACCAACGAGGCTTACGCAGTCGCAAAAATCGCCGGTCTGAAGCTTGCCGAGGCCTATGCGCGCCAATATGGCCAGCGATTCATTACGGCGATGCCGACCAATCTCTACGGCCCGAACGACAATTTCGACCTGCAGAACGCACATGTGCTGCCGGCATTGATTCGCAAGATGCATGAGGCGAAGATCGCGGGAAGTTCCAAGGCAATCGTATGGGGTACCGGAACGCCGAAGCGTGAATTCCTCCACGTCGATGATCTCGCCGACGCCTGCGTGTTCATCATGAAAAACCATGCCGGTCCTGAGATCATCAATATCGGCTCTGGCCGCGAGGTATCGATCGGCGAACTCGCAAAGCTCATAGCCGGGATAGTGGGATACGAAGGCACGATTGTCTTCGATACGACCAAGCCCGATGGAACCCCGCGCAAATTGGTCGATCCGGCGCGACTCGAGAGCATGGGCTGGCGCCCGAGCGTGGCGCTCGAGGCCGGCATTAGCGACCTCTATCTGCGCTGGCAGCAATCCATGCACGTATCTCTCAGCGAAAAGCGCATCGTTACTGCCGCCTAATAACCAGAATTCGATCAACCCGCCTGCGCTTCCGGCGCTGGCGGGTTGATCTTTTGCAATCTGGACCCAACGGAGAAGCCCGCCGGGGTTAAAACCGCCGGCGGGCTTCTTCGATTTAATTACTTGGCTAATTGATTTTCTTTTCGACCTGGCCCGGCATGGTCAGTTGCGCGCGCAGAATATCGCCCGCCTTGATCGGATCATGCTCGGAAAGTTCGGTTTCCTTGTAATCGCCATTCACATTGCGAAGCACACTGAACGTCAGTTTGATCGATTCCTCGCGGGTGCTTGCACGCTGCGCGCTTGCACCGATTTCAGACATGGTCTGCACGATGAAGGAGAGCTTCTTGCGCAACCTCATAATGTCGAGGTCGATGTCCCGCAACTGACTGGCTGCATCGTTCGAGCGCTGCTCGCGCAAGGCAAGCAGGTTCTGCTGGATGGCATTCTCGTTCTGCTTCGCCCGGGCGAGGAACGAACCAAATTCCAGCGAGTCGCGGCGCATTGCCGAAAGCTGGCGTTGGGTGTCGCGCAGCGTCGACTGCGACGTAAGGCCCTTGTCGACCAGAGTCTGCGAGGCGTTGACATTCTTCTCCAGGAGCGAAATTTCGTCGTTGCGCAGCCGTGTGCTTTCTTCGAGCGTCTGGATCTCCTCGCGGTAGTTCTGCGTCTGGGCTTTCAACGCCTGTTCCTGGCTCGCGAGTGTTGCGAGCCGCAGGTCGAATAACCTGCGTTCGGAATCGACCACGCCCTGGCGCGCATCCCTGTCCTCGGTTGGCGTATCGCTCGAAAGCACATATTCGAAAGGCTTGTCGTCGAGCTCCGCTTTCAGCCGCGCCTCCCTGACTTCTTGGGCGAAGAGCTGGAGGCTGGTGTCGGAATAATCCTGGCGGGCCGCCACGAGCTGCACGCCGGCAGCGTCGATCTTGCCCGCATCCTGTTTCAACCCCCCGCTCAAGGCGAAGAGCTCGAGCGCGATCATGCCGGGACGATACTCATACTTTCCCGGCTTCTGCACGTCGCCGATAACGAATACCGGAGCATATTCCTTGACCGCCACCGAGACCGAAAGGCCTGGTATGTGTTGCAGGAGCGCCTGGCTGATGCTGCCGGTAACTTCCGGGATGCTGTGATCGGCGACCGCAATGTTTCCGAGGATCGGATAGCCGATCGTTCCGTCGACACCGACCGGGAATACCCCGGAGAGGCCGGCGTCGCCATAGACAGTGATCTGCAGCACATCTCCGGACGCAATCTTGTAAGGCTCTTCAGCCCAGGCGGGGGACACCGTCGATGAAAGCAGCAACAGTGACGAAAAAGTCCAGGCTGCCACTGTGCGATTGATGCGAAAGCCGATGCCGTTACTTTTGTTCTTTTGTTTGATTGACATGGTTCACCTCATGCCTTCGCTGTGAAGGAGCGGGATTTTTTGACATGCCCGGCGATCTTCTTGATCACCTGAGGCGATGCAAGCTTGATCTTCGGGAGGGAGGTATCGATATGGCCAGCCTTGCCTTTCCGGCGATCACTGTTGAGCACGATGCCACTGATCTTGCGGCCATCCGCACGCAGCCTGTTAACGGCGGCAACCACCATATCGGTTCTTGCCGTGTCGCGCCGTACGACGACGATTGTCGTATCGACCAGCGCCGAGACGCGGATCGCGTCTGCGCCGTTATTGAGGGCAGGCGTATCGATCAGCACGATGTCATACTGACGCTTCAACTGGGCGATCATCTTGGCGAATTGTTCGTGGCCCAGCAGATATTCGGCTGGAACTTCGCAGCTTTGCGAAGCGACGAAATCGATGGTCGACGCGAGATCGTGTTGAACCGCAGCTTCCAATGTCTGCCTGCCGCGGATCACCTCTTCGAGATAGGGGCCGAACTGGTCGCCAAATTCCTGCGCAACCATCGGGTTACGGAAATTGGCGTCAACAACGACAGTCCGGATACCCGTCGCAGACAGGGACCGGGCCAGGCCGGCGACGATCAGCGTCTTGCCTTCCTGATCGCCGGCCGAGGTGATTGCGATGGCACGCGATGCCTTCGGCGAAGACGACAATAGCAAGTGGGCCTGAAGATCAGCGATGGCTCGTCCGAAGCTCGAGTGGCCATCCCTTACCATGCGGGCGACTTCCTGGCGCTCGCGATGCGTGAGCTCGGGAATACGGCCAATGATCGGCAGGCGGGTGATCGTTTCGAGCGATTCAGGCGAGCGGATCGACCGGTCGAACCATTCGATAAGGAATGCTCCGAGGAAGCCAAGACCCGTGCCGGCAATGATGCCGAGCAGGAGCCAGCTCTTGAGGCGCGGGCTCGATTTGGACGATGCCGGCTGCGCGCGGGAGATCATGCGGGCGTCAGCCGAGGCAATGCCATCCTGCTCGATCGTCTGCTTGTAGCGTGTCAGGTAGCTTTCATAGATGGCGCGATTGGCGGCCGCCTCGCGGTCGAGTTGGTCCGCGTGTACCAGCGCCTGGTTGGCCGTGGACATGCTGTCCTGAATCTCCTTCAGGTTGGCTTCCACCGCCGCCTGCTGGCGGTGCGTGACTTCAATCTCGCTCCGAAGGCTGTTGATGATCTGCTGGATCCCTTCATTGATCTGAACGTTCAGCGAATCCAGCTGAGAGTTCAGTTGCGGCAGCTGTGCGCTTTGCGTGGCGCCGCTCTGCTTGATTTCCAGAATGGCGCGTTCGACGCGGGACTGTTCGGTTCGCAACGCCAGGATTGCCGGGGAATTCAGGACTTCAGTCAATGCGACGCCGGCCTTGTTGTTTGCTGCGTCGATGGCCGTGGCGAGCCGGGCTTCCGTCCCTGCAAGCTTTGCCCGAAGATTGGCCAACTCGCCATTGAGTGCAGCGATCTGCTGGGACTGCAATGTCATGCCATTGGCCTTCACAAGGCCCGACTTCTCACGAAAATCGGCGGCGGCCCGTTCGGACTGTTCAAGCGTTGCGCGCAGGCTGACGATCTTGCCGCCAAGCCAGTCGCCGACGCGCCGCGTAGCGGATGTCTGAACATCGACCTGGTAGTCGAGATAGGCCTCGCCGAAGGCATTGGCCACTGCTGCGGAATAGACGGGGTTATCCGAACGGTAGCTGATATAGATTGTGTAGGAACGGCCGTCATTGGCAACATTCACATCCGACAGAAGCCTGTCGATGCGATCGCGGTTCTGATCCTCCAGCGTCGCGGCATTGGCGCTGTCCGGAACCGGCGGTTCCACTCGCGATGCGGCTCGCTCCGCCTCGGGAACAAGCCTCCCGTTGGCGTTGAAGCCCTCTCGATCGAGCCGGGCCAGGACGTTCTCTGCCATCGTTCGCGAGGTTATGATGTCGAGTTCCGTCCGCAACACCGGACTTTCCTGCGGCAAGGGGGAAACCACGGACTCCGTTGGCAAGGCTTGGAGTTTACGTACATTGAGGGCGAGGATCGCTTCGGAACTATATTGTGCCGGTGTGAGCATATAGCCGACGAGCGCCACGCCGACGGCTGTGGCAACTCCCGCCAGAACAACGAGCTTTCGGCGCCACAGTAGCGAGGCGATGCGAGGCAGCGCCATGCCGCTGCCATGGGTGGACGGTACTTCGGATACGATCATGATTGACCCCCCTGCAAGTTCAGATTTCGGTTAACTGGCCCAGGTCAGGTCAGAATCTGGTCTCATGCGGGATCATGTCGCTAATCTTGTAGGCAACCTCGGTTCGGTTCGTCGCGCCGAGCTTCTTCATGATATTGCGGATGTGCACCTTGACCGTGCTTTCGCACAAGTTCAGTTCGTAGGCGATGATCTTGTTGGCCTTGCCGCGGCGCAGACCCTCGGCGACGGCCGACTGGCGAGCCGTGAACGAGGTTGCGATGTGGCGGAATTCGTCGTTCCGGTTGCCGAGCATCTTGCGCAGTGCGAGGACGCTGCTTGCCGGTACGAACTTGCCGCCGGCAATGGCAAGCTCGATGGCCTGCATGCAGATCTCGATGCCGCACGTTGTCGGAATATAGCCGCGAACACCGATTTCGAGCGCCTTCAGAACATAGTTGAGATCATCATTTTCGGCGACGACGACGACAGCTGCGCTCTCGAATGTTGCAACGAGTTCGCTGATTTCCGCCGTCAGATCGGTATCATCCATGTTGCGGTTGCCGGCGTTTACCAGGACAGCGCGAAGATGGGAAACACTTCGCTTTGACGCGCGCCATTCTTCGAGGCTACCGAATGTATATACTTTAAGACCGATGTGATGATTGTGAAGAGCCTGAGCAAGACATTCGCGTTCAAGGGCGCGTTTGTCGACGATTGCGAGATAATCTTCAGGCTGATACTTTTGGAAATGGCGATCGTTGCTATATACTGCGTGATGGTGCTGATTGTTGTTTACAACGATTTCGCGGGTAAAGGATTCATTCTCGAGTTTCCCCATAAGGGACGGATGCGTATTCTCCATTTTACTACCCCAGTTTTTATATTTGTTGCGAGTTGATATATTGAACGTGTTAACCACGCCCAGCCGCACTTCTTTTCACGGTTTTCAATTTACGCCGATTATTTCGGGGTGTCTTTAATCCTCGAATAATTCATTCGATTGGGGCAATCGGGCCGATGTAGGCAGCGCCCAGATCTAGGCCTAGTCAGGATTAGTTCGACTTAGCCGGTGTTTAGTCATAAAAATGCGAAGAATCGGACGGGTTAATTACTTAATTACACGGTTTATACTTTAGGATAATCAATTTACGCACAGCAGGAGCGTGCCGATAGGGCGATTCGGTCGCCTATGGCCTCCGAATCGTGGGCTTGCCGTTTGCAAGCGTGAAAGCTCACTTGAATGTGATCGCGAGCTTGCGAACGGTGAAGCCCTCGGCAAAGCGATCGGCGGCCCGGCATTCCATGCCGCGCAGCCTCGCGAGGCCCTTGAAGGTCAGTTCATCGAACCAGTCCTTGGAGCGCTGCGTGCCGAAATGCTTCAACAGCAGCTCCACCTTGCGGTCCATGATGTTCGAGGTCAGGGGCACATAGGTGTTCGGTTGTCCGACATCACCATCCCATTTTGGGATCTCGTATTCCAGCACGAGATGATCGCGAAAGACGTTGGTGGTGAGGCGATTGACTTCGCGATGATCCTGATGCGCGTCGTCGCGCGCATGCGTAAAGATCACATCGGGTGAAACACGGTCGCGCAGCGCCATCAGCCACTGCTTGATCTCCCGGCTCTGATCGGGAAAGTAACTGTCCTCGAACTGGCCGAGGTCGATCATATAGGATGCAGCGCCCTGCAGGAACGACACAGCCGAATCATTGGCCTCGCGTGCCCGTACCCCGGATGCGCTCAGCACACACCAGTGAACATCGACGAGCACTCCATCCGCGATCAGGCTCAGGATAGTGCCTCCGGCGCCGATCTCGATGTCATCGGAATGGGCGCCGAGGCAAAGTATCGACAGGCGTTCACCGCGTTTTGCCAGAGGCAGTTGCTTCATAGTGCCTTGACCACTCGGATATTCGTTCCGTCTCGCGCAGCACCATGGGCCGTCCAAGGCATGTCGCCCCGTTCCACCATCTCCTGGAGCGACTGCCAGTCGCGCAGGGTGTCCATGGATCGCCAGAAGCCTTCATGCTTGTAGGCCATCAGCTTGTCCTCGGCGATGAGGCGTGTAAAGGGCTCAAGCACGAGTTCTTCCCCTTCGCGCATATAGTCGAAGATCTCCTTGCGGAAGAGGAAATAGCCGCCGTTGATCCAGATATCCGAGCGGTCGGATGAACGGAATTCGCGCACGCGCCCGTCTTCGGCAATGTCTGCAAGATGATAGGTGAGGGGCGGGCGGACAGCGAGGAAGCAGCCAATCTTGCCGCTTGCCTCAAACTTGGCGATCATGTCGTCGAGATCGACATTGGAAAGGCCGTCGCTGTAATTGGCGAGAAAGATGGGCTCGCTCTTCACCTGGTCGCGCACGGCCCACAGGCGCTCGCCGATATTGCGCCAGATGCCGGTATCGATCAGCGAGATACGCCAATCCTTCTGCGACTCGCCCAGGAGTTCGACATTGCCGTTGCCGGAGACCACGCAGTCCGAGAAGGTCTGCGGCCGGACGTTGAGGAAAAAGTCCTTGACGACATTGGCCTTGTAGCCGAGGCACAGGACGAAGTCGTCATGACCGTAGTCGGCATAGTACTGCATCACATGCCGGAGGATCGGTTGCGAGCCAAGCGGGATCATCGGTTTCGGCACGTTCTCGGAGTATTCGCGGATGCGCGTTCCCATACCGCCGCAGAAAAGGACGACTTTCATGGCTGCAACTCCTTCGGATCGATGATGCTGACGCCGGGGATCGGGACGATGAACTTCGCGCCCCATTCGGCGACATGGCGCATTTGATTGACGATCTCTTTTTTGAGGTTCCAAGGCAGGATCAGGATGTAGTCAGGCTGCATCAGGTCGATGGCTTCGACAGGTTCGATCGGGATATGCATGCCTGGGGTATAGCGCCCATGCTTGTACGGGTTCCTGTCGACGGTGAAGTCGAGGAAATCGGTGCCAATGCCGCAATAGTTGAGCAGCGTGTTACCCTTGCCCGGTGCGCCGTAGCCGCAGATCGACTTACCTTCTTCCTTGGCCTTGATCAGGAAGGAGAGAAGTTCACGCTTTACCTTGCGCGCCCGCTCGACAAACGACGTGTAGACTTTGAGCGTGTGGAGGCCTGCCTTCAGTTCGTTGTCGCGGACGCGCGCTACGCTCGGCTGTATCTCGCGTGCACTGTCTTCGTGAGCGAAATGGATGCGCAGCGAGCCGCCGTGGGTGACAAGTTCTTCGACATCGATGACCTTGAGGCCATGGCGCCTCGCCATGTGCTCGATGGTCAGCAGCGAGAAATAGGAGAAGTGTTCGTGGTAGATCGTATCGAACTGGTTTTCGGCGATCAGCTTTTCGATATGCGGAAACTCGAGCGTAATGACGCCTTCGGGCTTCAGCAGGACCTTCATGCCGGCGACGAAGTCATTTAGGTCCGGAACCTGCGCGAGGACGTTGTTGCCGACGATGAGATCGGCACGCAGGCCCTCGGCAACGAGTTCACGTGCATAGTTCTCGCCAAAGAATTCGACCCGCGTCGGTACGCCCTTTTCGATCGCGACCTTGGCGACGTTGGCTGCGGGTTCGACGCCGAGCACTGGAATGTCGAGCGGCAGAAAATGTTGCAGCAGGTAGCCGTCATTGCTGGCCAGTTCCACGACCAGGCTATTACGATTGAGGTCGAGCTGCCGTGCCATCTGGTGGCAGTACTTCTTGGCGTGAGCGACCCAGCTTGTCGAGTAGGAGGAGAAATATGCGTATTCTTCGAAGATCGCCTGGGGGCTGACATATTCAGCAAGCTGGACCAGGAAACATTCCTCGCAAACGAAGACGTGCAGCGGATAGTAGGCTTCCATCGAGTCGATGTGTTCGCGCGGCACGAAGCTTTCGCAGGGTGGTTGCATGCCAAGATCGATGAAGGTGTGCTTCAAACCGGTGCCGCACAGGCGACAATGGTGAACTTTGTCACTCGGGCGGTTTGCCAACAAAAGCGTGCTGGTTTGAATGTTCATGCGGTCGCTCCCGGTCACTGGCCACGATCCGCGCAAAGGAGACGTTCCCGGCGGACCGATCATTGCTGTTCATGGCTAGAAGGTACGGCGTCGGCGCTTCAGGGGCGATATGACTATGCGACCAGTGGGGTCATCCGAAGGTGGAACGTAGGCGGATCAGGTCGTTCAAACGGAGGCAGCATCTGACGGAAAACGGCCGTAAACTGGCGGTTAGAGATCCTTGTCGGCGCCAGAGCCGACGGCAAATTCTACCCCTATTTGTGAGTTTCGCGCGGGCAAAGAGTTTGACAGAATTGGCCTTGCGGAACGTAACCGATGCGAGGCTTGAGCATGCGATTCACCGAGACAGAACTGAATGGCGCCTGGCTGATCGAGGCTTTGCCGATATCCGACGAGCGCGGCTCGTTTGCCCGGACGTTCTGCGCCGCGGAATATGCCGAGCATGGCCTTGAAACCAATTTTGTTCAGCACAGCGTCTCGCATTCGGTCAAGAAGCACACGCTGCGGGGCATGCACTTCCAGAGCGCGCCGCACGCCGAAGTAAAGGTTGTGTCATGTATTGGCGGCGCGATCCTCGATGTGATTGTCGATCTGCGTCCGAACTCGCCGACATATCGCCGCTGGACCGCCTGTGAGCTCACGGCGAGCAATAATCGCCGGTTCTATATCCCCAAGGGATTTGCCCATGGATTTCAGACCCTCACCGAGGATGCTGTTGTCGCCTACCTGATCTCGGAATTTTATAATCCGCAGGCCTCGACCGGCGTCCGCTGGAACGATCCTGCCTTCGCTATCGCCTGGCCAGCTGAACCGACTGTGCTGTCGGAGAAGGATCAGGCCTGGCCGCTCCTCGATAAATTGCCTGCCTGACCGGATCAGGCAGCTTCAGCGAGAAGGTCGTTCTCCCTCAGCAGCTGCGCTGCGCGCACGATATCGCTGAAGGCCATCCCTGAGCGTTCGGCTATATCGAGCAGCGAGTGCTGACCATCGGCGAGGTTGAGAACCCAGAGATAGGCCAAGGCAGTTTCGCCTGCGGATTTGTCACCGCCGAGCGCCGAATAGAGGCCGCGGCGTCCGAGCTGCGGCTCGCCCTTGGGAAAGAGATTGAGCGGCGTCCAGTCCAGTTCGAGAATATCGATTGCCTCCATGATCATCTTGTAGGACGAGGCAAGATGCTCAGGCGCGATGAAATCGAGATTGTCCGCGGACGTGTGATATTGCGGAAACGTGCCGAACGCGCTGCGCTGGAACAAGCCGACAGGAAGATTATAGCCTGGCGAACAATATTGCCGCTCATCATACCCGTAAGGGCTGAAATCCTTGATCGTGCCCTTACGATCTTCCCGGTTGAGCACATATTCCATCGCCTTGTCGATCGTGGCATCGCCGCGCCGGCTGCGTTTGTAGTTCGGTCCGCCGCCGTCACCCACGCAGGAGACGATGAGGCCATGATCGATCCGGGCCGCATTTGCCTCATTATGGGCTAGCCAGGTAAGCGCCCCGATCGTGCCGGGGGCAAAGAGGAAGCGGTAGTTATAGCGGGTCTTGCGCCCGCGCATTGCCTTGGCCAGGCAGGCAAGCAGCGCGAGGCCGGAGCAATTGTCGTTGGCGAGCGAGGGATGGCAGATATGCGCCGATAGCAGCACGTCCCGGTCGGTCTCTCCCTTATGGACATATTCGCCGTAGGTGAGATGTCCGTCGGCCTTTTGCGAATCGATCATGACCTCATATTCCCCGTCCTCCATGGCGAGGAAGCGGTTATGAGTCATGCAGAACCCCCACTGTTCGCTGTAATAGGAGGTGCGATAGGGGATGAGATCAGGCTGGTCTGGCAAAGTGTAGATATGCGCCTTGAGTTCGCTCAGCGGCATCGTCCGATGTATCGGCGCGCTGTATCCGAGGACATGAAGATTATGGTCGGCGAAATCGACGACCTTTCGCCCCGAGGCGTCCTTGATATAACCGCCCCGGATGTTCCATTCCTGCGGCACCGTCCAGTCCAGTGCCGGGGTACCTGTCGGAACCTCGTGCTGGGTCAGGTCGATCTGCTGGCCAAGGACCTGCAATGTCTTGCGAACGCCCTCGCCCGTTATGCTGCGGCAGATCGGGTAGAGGCGAGCCGCCAGCGCGTAGATGCGGATACCCACATCCACTTCCGCGTCGGCCGCCGGCCGCATGTTTTCGAACGAGACCATAAATGTGTTCATGTCATGCGCTTTGCGTTTAGACGACAGCATCTGCCAGAGCAGGATGTCGGCTCGAGGACGGAACGCGACGCAGGCTCTCGTTGAGCGTACCTTCCTCCAGTGACTTGCGGATATTGGCGATGCGCTGGTAGCGCGGTCCCTCGAACTCCTGCAACGTCAGGCCGGAAGTCGCATAGGCCGCGTGCAACTGCTCGGCGCCCGCGCGGGCATCCCAGACCGGCTTGAAAGCCGGGAGAACGCGCGCAATCTTTTCGAAGCTGACGCGATAGGAGCGTGTGTCCGGCCCGGCATCGGCGGCAAATTCGAGCTTGCAGCCCGGAACGACCTCTGAAACGATCTCAGCGATTTCACGGATGCGATAGTTGTGGGCCGACTGGCCGACATTGAACGCTTCGTTGTGCACCTTGTCCTTCGGCGCTTCCATGGCGGCGAGGAAGGCACGCGAAATATCCTCGATATGAACGATCGGACGCCATGGCGAACCATCAGACTTCAGGAGGATCACGCCTTCGGTCACTGCCCATGCAACAAGGTTGTTAAGGACGATATCGAAGCGCAGCATCGGCGAAAGGCCATAGGCTGTTGCCGGGCGCAGGTAAGTCGGGGTGAAATTGTCATCGGCAAGCTTGGCTATGTCCTTTTCCGCAAGCACCTTGGACGAACCATAGGCTGTTACCGGATTGAGTTCGCCCGTCTCGTCGATCATGCCCTCGCCGGACTTGCCGTAATTGCTGCAGGAAGACGCAAAGAGGAAGCGTGAAACGCCTGCCTTCTTGGCGGTCTCGGCAAATTTGACGCTACCACGGTGATTGATCTCGTAGGTGATATCCGGATTGAGGTTGCTCAAGGGATCGTTCGACAACGCAGCAAGATGGATGACCGCATCGAACCCCTTCAGGTCGCTTACCTCGACGTCGCGCACGTCCTTGCAGAGCCCCGGAACATCCTTGATCGAGCCGCCCGGCGCATAGCCACAGCTGCGATAGAGTTCGGCGTCATAGCCATGAACGTCGTGGCCAGCCTTCATCAGGAAAGGCACCATGACCGTTCCGATGTAACCCCGATGCCCTGTCACGAGTACTTTCATGTCCCAATCCTTTTGAAATTTACGTTCGATTTGTAAAAACGGTACTTCCGGGCGCGTTCGACAGCGAGAGAGGAGTTCGGTGGATCAGGGTGTAACAAGGGCTACACTTTGGGGAGGTTCTCTACGCCTTTTGCCCGATTGCACTTTCACCGAACCGGACTCTAGCCGCGATCCTCGAACACGAGGAGCCAATCCGTATAACCGGCGGCATTTTGCGCAGCCGGAACTTCAAATGTTACCGTTTCCCGCCGCTGGGTTTTCTGCTCGGCGGCATCCGTATATTTGCCGGATGCGGGATCATACCAGCGGGCGCGTTTGGCATGGGGCGCAAGTACCGCCGAATTGATGGCGACGTCGCTGCGCCCTGAAACATAGATCACGGCGAGGCTACCGTCCTTCGACATGCTTCCAAACGCGGTGCCTGGAAACAGCGTGTCCGGATCCACCAGAAGCCTTCCCTGTTCGGGCTCGAGTTTCCACCATGGCAACGCATCAAAGAATTGCTTCAAATAGCCGATGCTTTGTGCTCCCCGGCTTCCGAGGGCCGCTTCCCAACTGTCCTTGGCGTCGAAAAGTCCAGGCCCGGAAAAATGCCAGATGGGATTGTTGCCGAATATCTGGCCGCAGGCGCCGCCCAGAAGGGCGCCGTATGCGATCTCGCGAAGGCTCTGCTCGGTCGAATCGTGTTCACCTTCATAGGCGCCTTCAATGAACAGGAATGGGGTTTTTGCATTGGAAGTGTAGCGTTCGAGCGCTTTGTCTTGTACCTCATCATAGGTGTAGAGTGTATCGAAACTGAGCCATTTCGCCTCCGCCCACATTCGCTGAATATCGGTATCCGGACTTCCGTGAACGGTTTGGAGAGCTTCTGGATTCGTTTCGGCCAGCCCCTCCGCGACCGCATTGACCAGTACGTGGTCTGGCGGGTTGTAGTCTCCACCCTGAACCCAGACGATGTTCTTGTACTTTCGAAAACGCTGGCCGAGATAGCGCCCGTACGATTTGAGGGCTGCCGGTCCTGCGGCCGCCATCTCCTTGTACCAGCCTTCGTCACCGCCGCCTGCTCCGAGATAGGACGGCACGAGAAGGACAAGAAAACCGCGCTCCTGGGCTTTCTGCAGGATCCAGTCGGCATCGTCGAAATAGGCGTCGTTTGGCCGACTGAAGTCGCCCTTCGCGAGAAACGGATCGCGGTCATAGAAATTGCGCGGTGCGTTGCGGCTGAAACGGTGTTCAATCAACGATACGAGGATCGTGTTGAAGCCACGCTTTTGCCGGTCAGCGAGATACTTGTCCGCCTCTTCGCGCGACAGTTCGCCAATCAGCGACCAGGCGGCATCTCCGGTGACGAGGAATGGCTTGCCGGAGGCATCCTCCAGATAGCGGTGATTTTCTGAAACGCGCAGCGGAAATGCCACCGGATCGGCATGGCTAGTAAATGGAAAAAGCACCAGCAACAGGCATGCCCATCGCCGGATATATTCAGCCATTCGATGCACGTTCCAGTTGGCGGTGCGCGACCGGTCCGGTGTTGAACCGACGGAAAACGACGTCGGACGGGCGTCCGACGAGGTAGTTCTCGACGCCATTTTCGAGCGCCTGCTTGTAGACGCCCAACGCCCCGTCAACTGCATCGATCGTGCGGGCCACGTCTTCGTCGCTATGGGTGTAGCTCACCACCAGCGACGGCATGAGGATGCCGCGTTTGATGGTTTCCTGAAGGAACAGGGTGCGGAATGCCTGGGAAGGGGCTCGATCCTGATCAAGCGTCGCATAGGCCAGACAGCAGGCGCGGCCGGTTACCTTGACGTAGGCGCTGAGACCATGACGCGTCGTCGCCTGCGCGATCCCGGCGCGCAAGGCCTGGCCCTGATCGTAGAGATGTTCGATAACCGGTTCGTTCCGATAGATGCGCATCGTGGCGATCGCCGCCGCTAAGGCGTGCGTTTCCGCCCCATGCGTGGTCGACAGAAGGAATACCCGCGGCTTGCCCGTCTCTTCCAGCCCGCCGAGACGCATGAATTCGCGCTTGCCGGCAAGTGCGGAGACGGAGAAGCCGTTGCCGAGTGCCTTGCCGAAGCAGGAGAGGTCGGGCTCGATACGATAGAACTGTTGAGCGCCGCCGACATGCCAACGAAAACCGGTGATCATCTCGTCGAGAATGAAGAGCGCGCCGTTGCGGTGGCAAAGATTGCGCACTTCATGCAGGAAGTTGTTTTCTGGATCGTCCCCGCGCGATGCCTCGAGAATCAATCCGGCGATCTTTCCCGGATGGTTCTCGAACAGCGCCTTGACGCTTGCAATGTCATTATACTTGAACCCGAGTGTCAGTTCCTGAACGGCTCGCGGTATGCCGGCATTCATTTCCGTCGTACCGATGAACCAGTCGTCGGTCGAAAAGAACGGATGGTCACTGCAGCGGGCAATATAGTCCCGGCCCGTGACTGCTCGTGCCAGACGGACCGCGCCTGACGTTGCGTGCGATCCGTCCTTACAGAACTTGACCATCTCGGCCGTCGGGATTGTTTCAAGGAAGGTCTCGGCACATTCGACTTCGATATCGGCCGGACGGACGAAGTTGCAGCCGCGCTGCAACTGCCGGGTTACCGCTTCGAGCACGGGGGCGTATGCATGGCCAAGCCCGACGGCCCGGTTGCCCATGCCATATTCGATATATTCATTGCCGTCGACGTCCCAGATATGGCTGCCGAGCCCGCGTGCTATGAAGCCAGGCGATAGCACCGGATATTGATCATCGCCCTTTGCGTAGGTGTGGGCGCCGCCCGGGATAAGGTGATGCGCCGGCCCGCGCAACTGGTCCGATTTTTCGAAGCTCTCGATCAATGTCAACATTTGCTAACCTCATAACCACGACGCGGGCGTTTTCTCCCACGATCAAATATGACGGCGGCGCCGGGAAAATTCACTTCGGCAATTCAGTCAGCAGCAAGCGTCAAAAGGGGTAGGGACCTAAACTTCAAGTTCTTTCCCGCATGACGCGCAGCCAGTTCTTGATCGGAGTCGGGATATAGGTGCGCAGGCCCGGACGAAGCCCTTTCGGGAACGACCAGTCGGCAAAGTTGAGCGGAGGCGCGATTTCGGGGGGCGCGGCCGTGACGTTACGGATGACTTCGGCATAGCGACGCGCCATTGCATCAAGGGTGAAGACGTGTTCCGCTTTGTCTCGCGCGGCACTGGAAAGGAGCTGCGCCGCCTCCGGATTTGCCGCAATGCCGGTAATGATCCGAGCGGCCTCCGCGCTGTTGCCGATCTGGAAGAGAAAACCATTGATGCCATCGTCAATGATCGTGTCGGTAACGCCCCGGATCCGCGAAACGACGGGAACGCAGCCGACTGCCATCGCCTCTGTCAGCGTAAGGCCAAAGCCCTCAAACCGCGACGGCATGATCATCACGTCCTGATGGAGCAGGACCCTGTGAACCTCTTTCGGGTGTACGGCTCCGAGAAAGGTGACACGCTTGCCATGGCGGGCAAGCTTGAGCTTCAGCGCCTGTAGGTCTGGGCCATCGCCCGCGATGGTCAAATGAATGGAGGCGTCGAGATGGTCGAGAATGTCGGCGAGCCAGAATACGCCCTTTGAAGCGTCCTCGACGCGGCCGAGGAACACGAGGCGAAGCGGTTCCGTGGCTCGCGGCGTACGATTGAGCAGTCTCGACAATCGGGTCTCGGCTGCGTGCGGAATGGCGAACGTATGGTCTGCATCAAAACCCATGGTCCTGACGAGATCGGACTGGATCCGATCCGAAACACCGATTGCGGCATGCACATGATCACGCACGGCGACCGCAGCTGCATAGGTGCCGGCGGTGATGTTGTGCACGATCATGATACGCGTGATCGCTTCCGGCAGGTAGCGCGCGATGTTGGTCTGGATTCGGTCGCTGAGGACGTTGATGAACACGCCGTCGAAGCCTCCTTCCTCGATTGCAGCCGCGAGGGCGCGGGCTTGATCGCGCTCGTTCGCCAGGCCATCCGTACTGACTGACGTGCCAAGCGCAAATTCCGGGAACCATTCCGGGTCTTTCAGCGCTTCGGTTTGGCCCATCGACATCCAGCAGACCTCGATGCCGTAGGGCGCGAGCCCCTCGCGCAACTGCTTGAAGACCGTGTAGGTTCCGCCGATATGCGGGCGTACAAAATAGGCGAACTTCATTCCGCTTGATCCTGCTGGGGTCCGCGCCACATCGCCCGGCCACAATGCAATAATAGTGGCAATTTGGCTCGCGACTGTACCTGCCGCGATGGGCAGATGCCGTAGCCTTTTGGGGGAACACCTTCATCGTTCGGGTGCCCCCGGTGTTCCAAGAGCCATGTGTTTTTTTGCATCGCAGCGCAGCAAGATCAAATCCGGTGCCCAATCGACCCCGCTTGTTCGAACAGCGGCACGCGACAGAATGTGGGTCAGGTGTTGAGTACGCGTCGATCGGTGGTCCGAGCAATGTACAATTGAGGGCTTGAATGAAAATCGGCTTGCTAGGTCAGTTTGGCAGCGGAAACACCGGCAATGACGGTTCGCTCGAAGCCATGCTCGATTTCCTGCGTGCTTCCAAACAGGAGGCCACGCTGCTTTGCGTCTGTTCCAATCCAGCTGCGGTCACGGAACGCTACAAGGTCGATGCAATCAGCATCGGCGGCGTCAAGCTTGAAGGCAATTGGTCCAACAGGCTCAATCGGTTGCTCGCGGATTTTCCCCGCAGGCTGGGCAGCCTTTATGCCGTCATCAGTGGACTGCGCGGCGTGAGTGTCCTGATCATCCCCGGCACGGGGATTCTCGATGACTTTCAGGAGACCGCGTTCGGTTGGCCATTCGTTGTATTTCGCTGGTGCCTGGCTGCGCGTCTGCAAAATGCGCGCATCGCCTTCGTCAGTATTGGAGCGGGTCCCATTGAAAACCCCTTGAGTCGCTGGTTTTTGAAATCCGCGGCGAGAATGGCGCAATACCGGTCGTATCGCGATGATTTCTCACTGGAATACATGAAGGGGATTGGGCTCGATGTGACGCCGGACCTGCGCTATCCGGACATCGCCTTTCGGCTTCCCTTGCCTGCCTCGGTACCCGCGAAAGACACGGCGCGCACGACCGTCGGGGTCGGTGTGATGGATTACCATGGATGGAAAAAGGCGAACGCAGACAATGCGGAAGGCGAACGTATCCACAACAACTATATTGCGAAACTGACGAAATATATTTGCTGGCTGATTGACGAAGGACATAACGCACGCCTTCTGACCGGCGATCTGCGCGATGGCAGAGCCGTAAAGCAGTTGATGAAGTCAATTTCCTCGACACGGCCCGATATTCCCATGGAGCGCATCGCGGTCGGTCACGGGGGCTCATTGCACGAGCTGATGAGCGAAATCGCACAGACGGACATCGTCGTTGTCTCACGTTATCACAACGTGGTCTGTGCGCTGAAATCGGGCCGGCCGACAATTTCGTTGAGCTATAATCTAAAGAACGACTATCTGCTGTCCCAGTTCAGGCAGGCTCATTATTGCCAACACATCGAAACCTTTGATGTCGAAAAGCTCAAACAGCAGACGAACCAGGTGCTTGGCAACATGGATGCCGTCAAGCAAGAGATAGCGGGGGTCAATCGTTCGCTTCAAGAAAAGCTGGCTGAACAGGAAGCCGTCCTGCTACATCGCGTCATCGCCGGGTGATCGGCGCGTAGCCCGCCAGAGCTTCAATCTGCAATCGCAGTTCCAGTCATCCGCCGCGTTAGCGATGCAATACTGGCTTTGGCCAAGGACCAGGCGCCAGCACGCTTCCACAGATATCCCACGGGTGGCAACAATGCGGCGGCCGGATGCAAGTGCAAGGCCCTGGCAAAAAGTTGGCGTCCGCCGGGTTCGCCACGGCATATCAGAGCGATGGCCGACCAGTAGGCCCGGTCGCTGAGCGCAAGACGCGCCGTGCGCAACAGTTCCTCGGAATTGTCGAGGTGCGCGCCGACACCATTGAAGAACGCGTTGTAAGCATCCTCAAACTCAATGCTCCATTGGCGAATGTTTCCAACGGTCGCAGACTGGTTGTTCGAATGGACCCGCGCGATGGCCTGAACCGCTGCGGTGGATGCAATCGAGCCACGCAATGCAAATCTCATCCACATTTCCATATCGTCGGTGTGGCTCAATTCGGGGTTGTAGTATCCGACTTGCTTCTGGACAGACGTACGGACCACGACGGTCGGCCCACTCACGTAATTGAGGCCGGCGCGGCAAATGTCTTTCAGAAAAGTCGGGCCATCCTTGATCGTCCACTGCGCCCTTGCGCCAATGTTCGGCGCGATATCGCTGCCTCTGCCCTCGACCTGGAAGAATGTTGCTCCATGCGTCAGGTGGACGTTCGGGTTCGCCTCCATGCAACCGACCGCGTCTTCGAGGGTCCCGGGGGCAAGGAGATCGTCCGAGCAGAGGATGAGGAAATAGTCCGACTGGGCCCACTCGATTCCATCATTGAATGATGCGTGAGGTCCCATGTTCTTTTCGCGAAGCAGGAGTTCGACGCGTGGATCTTCCGCTGCGATATCGCGCGCTATCTGCTGGCTGCCGTCGGTCGAAGCATTGTCGATGATTAACACGCGAATTGCATCGACATTCTGGTTCAAGGCACTTTCGACACAACCTCGCAGGTAGCGGGCATAATTATAGTTCGGTATGACGACATCGACCGATTTCATCGATTGAACCCATGAGACGGATGTCGGTACCAGGTGATCATTCGGCGGGTACCCCCGGCCTGTTTGCGAGCAGCCGGGGCATGAACAGCTCGACCATGTGGATGATTTCGTCAAGGAGAGGATGTTTCGTCAGTACGAGTGCCGTTAGCCACCCGGCCGCAGAAAGGAGGGTCGCGACGAGCGCAAGGCCGATCGACAGGTCGAATGCGAAACCGTGTGCCGCCAATACGCCGAGTGGCCCTATGACAGCCCCGAAGGTGACAAGCGCGCTGTTGCAAAGTATCGCAGCGAACTCAGTCCATGCGAACGGTACATGCCGGCGCACATAGATCAATGAAATCGCCATTTGGAAGGGCAGGACGATGAACTGGCTGAAGACGAGTGCGTAAAGGCCATAGAAGCTTGCGACGCAGATAACCACCATCGCCAGACCTCGACCGATGAAGTTCGCCTCGAATGCCTCCCTGTTGGCGCCCAAGGCAACAAGAACCGGGAACGTCAGAATATTCGGAAACCAGAATATCGCGGCCAGTGACAGGAGCTGGACGAGTGGCACCGCCCCATCCCACGCCGGTCCGAGAGCGATGTGGACAATGGGGTAAGCCAGGATTGCGAGGACGAGTTGAGCCGGCCAGTAAAGGGCGGTGATATAGCTGATCAACCTGAGATAGGCTTCCTTTACGCTGCGATTTTGTCGAACCTCAGCGGCAAAGGCCGGAAAGGCAATGGAGAACAGCGCCGACAGCATGAACTTGTCGGGGAGCCCGCATACGAGATTGGCGCGGTTGAACAGGCCGACTGCGGTGAGCGGCATGAAGTGTCCGAGAACGAGTTGAGGCAGCGCTTCGTAGGTTCGGTCGAGGACGGTCGAGGCCCCCTTGTAACCGCCGAAGACGAAGAAGGACCGCCAACCTTTAAGGCATGGGCGATACATCCAGAGAATGGGGCGTGCGTGAAACGCAAGCACCATCCGCACCAAGGCGGAAACCAGCGTACCCCAGGCATAGCTCATGAAGCCGAAATCGAACCAGGCCAGCGTGACCGTGACGGCGGCATTGGTGATGACGCCGAGGGCGTTGATCCGGGTCATCGCTCCAAACTGCATATCCCGCTTCAGCAAGGCGGCGATGGTGCTGACGGACGAATCGATAACGCCGGAGAATGCCAGAATAATGATGAACATCTTCAGGGCCGGCTGAGAGTAGAACTCCGCGATCCAGGGGGCAAAGGCAGACAGGCCGCAGCAGATAAGAAGCGATGTGCCGAACATCAGCGTAAAAGCGGTGCGGATATCCTCACGCGAAACGTCGATGCGCTGAATGAGATACTCCGAGGTGGCAAACTCGCGGATATTGAACGCAATCGTACCAATTCCGAGGCCTATGACCGCAATACCGATTGCTGTCGTGTCCAACAGACGCGAAAGAACGGCGATCATTGCCAAGCTTACGATCACTTGGGAATATTGCTCCAAGGTCGCCATGAAAAAAGCCCGGCGTACTGTGCCCAATTGATGCGCTCCTGTATGTCGCTTCGATGCCGCATGTGCGAAGGGCATTGATTGTTGATTGTTTTGCGATCGCACAGCAATAGGAGATGATTTGCCTCCCGTGATCCAACGAAGGTAACTGCAGCAGGGACGGCATTTAAGATGCCTAATGAGATAGCGCACGCTAAGCCGTTTGAAGTAAGCAGTGCGAATTCTGGCTGACCGCGCGATCAATCGGATGTAGCGAGACGCCACTTGACATTGGTCGAACGTGCACCGCGGCTATAATACTGCCGTGGCGGGCATGCAGAAAGTCCGCTTTTGGATGCGTCCTCTATCCGTCAAGCCGAATTATCAATCAATAACAAAAAGGTCTTTAGTTAGATGGCTTTAAACCCTTGCGGCGGGATCTGAATTTTCATGATCGAAGACGAACAAATACGCATCGAACTTATGGCCACCCAGTTCTGGCTGCGTGCACTTTTCATGCATGTGGCAACGGGCACGCCGCCGAGCTCCTTTTCAGTCCAGGAATACCTTACAGAACTCAAGAACTCCGCGCCCCAGGATTGCTGCCCCCACGGCCTGTCGCCTGCCGATTGGGACAACGAGCATCTTTTGCATTATCCATGCTATGAACGGGTCGGGCTGCAGATCATGGAAACGCTGCAAAGCCTCGAACGCAAGCTTGCTCCGCTCGCAACGCATGGAAGGCACTGAAAAACGTTGGAACGCGTCGAATGCGTCATTGCTGGCGGCGGTGTCATCGGCCTGGCGATTGCCCGGGAACTTGCGATGCGCAGCATCGAGACGCTCGTTGTCGAGGGGGCGGAAACCATCGGTACCGGGACCAGCTCACGCAATTCCGAGGTCATCCATGCGGGCATCTATTACCCGCAAGATAGCCTCAAGGCGCGGTTTTGCGTTGCGGGGAGGAGGGCGCTCTATGCTTTCGCCGAAAGTCACGGCGTTGCCTACAAGCGCTGCGGCAAGCTGATCGTCGCAACCAACGAGGACCAGATCGGGACTTTGGCGACGATAGCCTCGCGCGCTCGCGCCAACGGGGTTGACGATCTTGTCGAACTGTCGGCAGCGGAGGCCAAAAGCCGGGAGCCGGACCTTTCCTGCAATGGCGCGTTGCTTTCGCCGTCGACGGGCATCATCGACAGCCATGGACTGATGCTCGCGCTGCTTGGCGACGCGCAGGACCACGGTGCAGCCATCGCCTTTGGCACAAGAGTAGTGGGCGGTGAGGTCGATGATAAGGGGCTGCGGCTCGAGACCATCGGCGTCGAGAACGACCGGCGCTACGAATTGCACACGTCGATCTTCGTCAACGCCTGCGGTATCGACGCCCCGGCCGTGGCGTCAACGATTGCCGGCCTGCCGCAGAGGTTCGTTCCACGCGCCCGCTATGCCAAGGGAAACTACTTTTCGGCACCCGGCAGGACGCCCTTCAAGCATTTGATCTATCCGGTGCCGGAGGAGGGAGGGCTTGGCGTGCATCTTACCCTTGATCTCGACGGGCGCATGCGGTTTGGGCCGGACGTCGAATGGGTCGAAGAGATAGATTATTCCGTTGACCCGCAGCGCGCCGATCGGTTCTACGCCGAAATCCGCAAATACTGGCCGGATCTTGCGGACGATGCCTTGCAGCCGGCCTATTGCGGAATACGGCCGAAGCTGATGATCGATGGTGAGCCCGCTTCAGACTTCGTCATTGAAGGTCCAGAAACGCACGGCGTGAACGGCCTCGTCAATCTCTTCGGTATTGAGAGCCCTGGCCTCACCTCCTGCCTCGCCATCGCGCGGCATGTCTCGAAAATGATAGAAATTTCCTGAAATCTGTTGGCTGGGAAGCCGGATACGGCGCACCCCTCAAACGTATTTGCAGCAAGGCAGCAGCGCCCGTTCTTATCCAAGCCACGCTTGCCACTCTATCGGCAACGGTTATCGGAGCGGGGGGTAAAAGCCGCGCTGTCCATCGCCGTTGCGGCGGTAACTCGCAGTTTGCTCAGGTTGAATTCCCCGCATGCGCAGGAATCGGGTGGCACGCTGCTTGAGCGAGTGCAACGGTAAGGCATATCGAAGCTGGAGTGGAGGCCC
This sequence comes from Phyllobacterium sp. UNC302MFCol5.2, assembly GCF_000686005.1. Taxonomy (NCBI): domain Bacteria; kingdom Pseudomonadati; phylum Pseudomonadota; class Alphaproteobacteria; order Hyphomicrobiales; family Phyllobacteriaceae; genus Phyllobacterium; species Phyllobacterium sp. UNC302MFCol5.2. The sequence goes on along the minus strand of NZ_JMLL01000010.1, from coordinate 908,133 downwards.
ATGGAGAATCTGTTGACGGGCATGCATGCAATTGCTGCGCAGCGCGGCGATGGCCTCCTGCCCAAACTCGCAAGAGTGATAAGTATGCGTAGCGCCAATAACGACGGCACCGCTCACTCGCCTGTGTACGGTTCGACTATTGACTTACAGCAGGCTTCCGACGCGCCGATAGGGTCAACTTCGTTGGGCCAGGCGAAGGGCCAATCAGTTGTTTAGCTTTCAATAAATGTAGGAACAGTGCATCGCCGATGCCCGTGCCGCCAGCCGTTTTGGTCGGGTTGCATGCCTGCCCATGGCGCGCTCACTTCAGGGGAGATCGCACAGACGTGGTGCGCGAGCCGTGTGTGAGCCTGGCGATGCAATTATCCGAAAATGTGTTGAAATCAGTTGGCTGGGGAACCTGGATTCGAACCAGGACTAACGGAGTCAGAGTCCGTGGGTCTACCGTTAACCTATTCCCCAACAGCCGACCGGCAGCGGCCGGTGCGGGTCGTCATATAGTTGAATTCTTGGAGGATGCAAACCCCCGATCGCATGTTTTTGGCATTTGTTTTGCCGAATGCCGGGAACAGGCGGCGGGGCGAGGAAGGGCGATCGCGATTTTGGGCTATGCGCGACGGAAAAAAGCTGTATCTGCATGAGACAGCCAGAACATTCTTCAGCAGGGATTTTAACGCATTGCCAGGCGCCCCATCCACCGGAGTGGTTTCAATCCTCCTTGCAACCCATAACGGCGCCAAGTTTCTGGACGAGCAACTGGCCTCGATCGAAAACCAGACCTACCCCGCGATCGATATATGGGTTTCGGACGACGGATCGACCGACGCTACCCTGGAGGTGCTGGACGTGTGGCGCAGCAAGTGGTCGAAGGGCAGGTTCACTATCCTGCCTGGACCGTGCAAGGGCTACGCGGAGAACTTCCGCTCCCTGATCGTCAATCCCGATATCATCTCCAACTACTACGGATTTTCCGATCAGGACGACATCTGGGAGCCCGACAAGATAGCCAAGTCAGTTGCTTCGATCGAGAAAATCCCCTTGTCTACGCCCGGCTTGTTCTGCTCGCGAACCCTCGCGATAACCGAAGACGGCGAAACCATCGCGCCTTCAGCGCTGTTCAGGCGCTCACCCAGCTTTAGAAATGCGCTGGCGCAGAGTCTTGCGGGCGGCAACACCATGCTCTTCAATCATGCAGCGCGTGTCTTGCTTGCCGACGCTTCGCGCCGTACCGGCTTCGTCAGCCATGATTGGTGGATCTACCTGATCGTTTCGGGGGCCGGTGGTAAGGTTCGCTATTCCCCGGAAATGCTCATGCGCTACCGCCAGCATGTGCGCAATCAGTTCGGAACCAACGTAGGAATTATGGCGGCCATGCAGCGGTTGCGCCTGCTCTTCAAGGGACGTCTTTCCGAGTGGACCGACCTCAACTTGCAAGGGCTTGAGCGAAGCCGCGACCTTCTTACCTCAGAATCGCGCGGCATCCTCGACGAATTCAGTAAAGCGCGAGGACGCGGGCCCTTGCGACGGCTCTACTATTTCGTTCGATCCGGTGTCTATCGGCAAACTGCGCTCGGGCAGTTAGGCCTCTATGTGGCAGCGATTCTCGGCAAGATCTGATCGAAGGTATGAGGCGGTCAGTGATGGCCGAAATAGGCGTTGGCCACGGTCTCGGCATCGCCGTCCATCTTGACCCGCCCATGTTCGAGCCAGACAATGCGTGTGCAGTTCTTCACGAGCAGGTCTCTTGAATGGCTGGCGATGATCAGGATTTTAGTCTTGTTGACGAGATCGTGCAGGCGCTCATTGGCCTTGTGCTGGAACCCTTCGTCGCCGGTCGCCAGCCATTCGTCCATGATCAGGATCTCCGGCTGAATTACTGTCGAGATCGAGAAGGCAAGGCGTAGCTGCATGCCGGTTGAATAGGTACGCACCGGCATGTCGAGGAAGTTGCCGAGTTCCGAGAATTCCTCGATCTCCGCCAACCGTTCCGCCAGTTCCTTTTTCTTGAAGCCGAGCAGCGCGCCGCGAATTCCGATATTTTCCCGGCCCGTCGCCTCGGGGTCGATGCCGAGCGAAATGTTGATGAGCGACGTGCACTTGCCATTGATGGTGATTTTGCCGCCGGACGGGTAGTAGACGCCGCTCATGACGCGCAGAAGCGTCGTCTTGCCGGAACCATTATGGCCGATCAGCCCGAGCCGCTCACCCTCCTTGAGGCTCAGCGTGACGTTCTCGAGCCCGCGAATGACGACGTGACCTTCCGGGTTCGAGCCGATGGTGCCACCCGTCGCCAGGCTCATGACCTGGTTCTTCAGCGACCTGCTGCGCGTGTTGTAGATCGGAAAATCCACGGTCACATTTTCAAGGTGCATCGACGTCATGTCTGCCTGCGCAAATTGGAGCGGGGATGTAATGTTCATAGCCAATAAGTAATCCGGGTGCGGTAACGATTAAGAAACAGGAGTGCGACGACCCAACCGATAAGAGCCATGCCGATCGAGACGATCCAGTTGAGCGGTGTCGCGACGCCGCCGAGCAGGGGTTCGCGCACGATGCTGATCAGATGATAGAATGGATTGTAGTCGAGCATGAGCTGCGAGCGCGCGCCGCCCGGGAGGTTTTTCGGCATCCACATGATCGGGGTCACATACATGCCGACCTGCATGATATTCTGGACGATCTGCGTCAAATCGCGATAGCGCGTGCACAGAACCGCCAGAATGACCATCACCCAAAGCAGGTTGACCGACACCAGGATGAATCCGGGAATGGCCAATAATGCGTCGAAATTGACGAACTTGCCGAAGATCAAGAGGACGAGAGGGAAGATGATGATGTTGTGGGCGAGGATGATGGTATTGCGCCACCAGGTCCGCAGGATATAGGTGAAAAACGGGATCGGAAGCTGCAGCATCGTCTCGGTATTGGCAACGAAGCTGCCGCAACCCTCGGTCACGAGGCTCGAGAAATAACCCCACATGATCAGGCCGACGCAGATGAACGGCAGGAACTCCGACATGGGCGTGTTGAAGATCGTGCCGAAAACCAATCCGAGCGCGCCGATAAGCACACCCATGTTGATCGTGAGCCAGAAAGCGCCGACGCTCGATCTGCGGTAACGCTGGGCAACGTCCTGCCATCCGAGCAGCGCTGCCAGTCGAAAATTGGCAAGGGACGCGGAAATATCTTGCCATGCCGTCATCTTTTGCGAGGTCGCTGTGGCCATCGAATTGCAGTCTCTCTTCTGTCGTCCTTTTGCAGAGCCTCGCGGTTAGCACATTAGATTGGGACTTAATAGTGACTGCCTGTCGCAATTCGGAAGCGAGAAATGGCGACGGTCTGGCGGTGCGGTCGATTTCATGCCGCTTTTCCCCATTAAGCGGCAAACCTCCTCTGGCGGGAGATCGCCCATTGAGGAGTTGTCCTATCCAAGCGGATAGGATAACGGTTCCAAGCTATCGATAACGTAGGAATTTGGCTTACATGAAGGGTATTATTTTAGCTGGCGGCAGCGGAACGCGGCTTTATCCACTGACAATTGCGGTGTCAAAGCAGATCTTGCCGATTTACGACAAGCCGATGATATTCTACCCGCTGAGCGTACTCATGCTCGCAGGTATCCGGGACATTCTGATCATATCGACACCGCGCGATCTGCCGGTATTCCGCGACCTTTTCGGGGATGGCAGCGATTTCGGCCTCAATTTGACATTTGCCGAGCAGCCGCAGCCCAACGGCCTGGCGGAAGCCTTCATCATCGGGCGCGAGTTCATCGGCAACGACCCTGTCGCCATGGTTCTTGGCGACAATATTTATTACGGCGACGGCCTGTCGCGATTGTGCAAGGAAGCCGCCGACCGCAAAAAGGGCGCTTCGGTTTTCGCCTATCACGTCGAGGATCCCGAACGCTATGGCGTGGTCGAGTTTGACCGCGCAACCAAGCGAGCGATCTCGATTGAGGAAAAGCCGCAGAAGCCGAAATCCAATTGGGCGGTCACCGGCCTTTATTTCTACGACAACGACGTTGTCGACATTGCGGCCAACATCAAGCCGTCGGCGCGCGGCGAACTGGAGATCACCGCCGTCAACAATATTTACCTCGAGCGCGGCGATCTGCACGTGCAGAGGTTGGGGCGCGGTTATGCCTGGCTGGACACCGGTACCCACGACAGTCTGCACGAGGCGTCATCCTTCGTCAGGACGATCGAGCACCGCCAGGGCGTCATGATCGCCTGCCCGGAGGAGATTGCCTATCAGAACCGTTGGATCAACGATGAGCAGGTTCTGGCTCGGGCCGCGCAGCTTGGAAAGACCGGCTATGCCGCCTATCTGCGCCGGCGTATTGCGGAGCTTGCGACAGATGCTTGATATCCGCCCCCTCGGCCTCGACGGCGTCCTCGAGATCGCGCCGAAGCGTTTCGGCGACGACCGCGGCTTCTTTTCGGAAACCTATAACGCGGCCCTGTTCAAGGATGCCGGAATCGACCTCGTCTTCGTGCAGGACAATCACTCGCTCTCGGTTGCCAAGGGCGTGCTGCGCGGGCTGCATTACCAATTGCCGCCGAAGGCGCAGGACAAGCTGGTGCGCGTCGTTCGCGGCTCGATCATCGACGTTGCAGTCGATATTCGCAAAGGCTCGCCGACCTTCGGCAAGTGGGTTGCGCTTGAACTTTCCGCTGCGAAATGGAACCAGATTCTCGTTCCCAAGGGCTTCGCCCACGGGTTCATGACGCTCGAGGAAAATACCGAGGTCGTCTACAAGGTTACCGATTATTATTCGCCGGCACATGACCGTTCGATCCGCTTCGATGATCCGGAGATCGGCATCGACTGGCCTATCGCCACAGATTTGATCCAGCTCTCGGACAAGGACCGCGCGGCGCCGCGGCTCGCTGACGCTGAAACCTTCATTTATTGACGGAGTTTATTTGATGCGGATTCTCGTTACGGGGGGTGCTGGATTTATCGGCTCGGCGGTTTGTCGCCAGCTTGCAGCAAATCCGGGCAACCATGTGGTCAACCTTGACAAGTTGACCTATGCCGGCAATCTCACATCGCTGCGCCAGATCGAAAACTATCCGAACTACCGCTTCGTGCAGGCCGATATTTGCGACGATGCGACGATGCTGGACCTGCTGCGGAGCGAAAAGATCGACGCTGTCATGCACCTTGCAGCGGAGAGCCATGTCGATCGCTCCATCGATGGCCCGGGCGCTTTCATCGAGACGAATATCGTCGGCACATTCCGCCTGCTCAACGCCGCGCTGGCCTATTGGCGCGAATTGCCGGCTGACGCAAAGAGCGCCTTCCGCTTTCACCACATCTCGACGGACGAGGTATTCGGTGACCTGCCCTTCGACAGCGGCATCTTCACCGAAGAGACGCCCTATGCACCGTCTTCCCCCTATTCGGCATCGAAGGCAGCATCCGACCATCTGGTGCGCGCCTGGCACGAGACCTATGGCCTGCCAGTGGTGCTATCCAACTGCTCGAACAATTACGGGCCGTTCCATTTTCCGGAGAAATTGATTCCTCTCGTTATCCTGAACGCCCTCGATGGCAAGCCATTGCCCGTCTACGGCAAGGGCGCCAATGTCCGCGACTGGCTCTATGTCGAGGATCACGCGCGCGCGCTCGAGACCGTCGTTACCAAGGGCGCCGTCGGCGAGAGTTATAATATCGGCGGCCACAACGAAAAGACCAACCTGAATGTCGTTGAAACGATCTGCGATATTCTGGATCAGAAGCGGCCGCGCAAGGGTGGCGGGCGCTACCGCGACCTGATCACCTTCGTATCCGACCGGCCCGGCCATGATCGCCGCTATGCCATCGATGCCTCGAAGATCGAGCGCGACCTCGGCTGGACCCCGCAAGAATCGTTCGAGACGGGTCTTGCCAAGACGATCGACTGGTACCTCGCCAATGAATGGTGGTGGGAGCCGATCCGCAGCGGCCGGTATGCAGGCGAGCGTCTCGGCGCGGACATCAAGGCGAGCGCATGAGGATCGTTGCCACCGGCACCGAGGGGCAGGTCGTACGCAGCCTCGTCGAGCGTGCTGCGCGCCATGGCGATATCGAAATCATTGCCCTCGGACGCCCTGGTCTCGACCTTGCCGTGCCGTCAACCGTGGCCACAGCCATTGCCGAAGCGAAGCCGGATATTGTCGTTTCGGCTGCCGCCTACACGGCGGTCGATCAGGCAGAAGACGAGCCTGATCTCGCCCACGCAATCAATGCCCTTGGCGCCGGTGCTGTAGCGCGGGCCGCTGCCGACCTCGGCGTTCCGGTTATCCATCTTTCAACCGACTATGTTTTCGCGGGCGACGGTGAAGCGCCCTACACCGAGACGGACGCGACAGGTCCGCAGGGCGTCTATGGCAGGACCAAGCTTGATGGCGAGGCTGCGGTAATCGCCGCCAATCCGCGGCACATCATCCTGCGCACGGCCTGGGTCTACAGCCCTTTCGGCAAGAACTTCGTCAAGACAATGCTGCGCCTTGCCGAAACGCGCGACCAGGTCTCGGTCGTCAGCGATCAATGGGGCAACCCCACCTCGGCAATCGATATTGCCGACGCGGTCATCGAGGTCGCAAAACGCATCGACGTTGAACCGTCGTTTACGGGCTATGGCATCTATCATCTCGCGGGGACCGGCAATATCAATTGGAGCGGCTTTGCCCGGGCAATCTTTGCATCGAGCCGCAACAATGGCGGACCTTTTGCCGAGGTCGCCGACATTGCCAGTGCCGATTATCCGACCAAGGCCAAGCGACCCTTCAATTCGCGGCTTTCTACGGACAAGTTTTTCACGGTTTTTGGTTGGCGGGCGCCGTATTGGCAGGTTTCAACCAAAGCCACCGTGTCGCGTCTCTTGGCGGAAGCAAAGGGCCGGGACGCTTCTTAGGCCGCCGCAGACGCACGTCTGGGTGTCCAAGGGGGAAAATGCTGCATATAGTAGCGTTTCCAAAGTCGCCCTCTTCCCTAACGTGAAAAACCATGAGCAGTCTCAAATTTGGAACGAGCGGTCTGCGCGGACTGGTAACGGATCTGACCGATTCAGTTTGCATGGCCTATACGCGCGCCTTCCTGCAACACATGCAGGGCACATTCGGCACGGCTACCGATGCCACCGTTCTTGTCGGATATGATCTGCGCTCAAGCAGCCGGCGTATCGCCGGCGCCTGCATGGCGGCCATAACGGATACTGGCATGAAAGCCGAAAACTGCGGACCGCTGCCAACCCCCGCGCTGGCGCTTCGCGCGATGAGGGTTGGGGTACCCGCCATCATGGTGACGGGCAGCCACATACCCGACGACCGCAATGGTTTGAAATTCTATCGTCCGGACGGCGAAATCGACAAGGCCGACGAAGCGGGCATTCTCGCGGTCCTCGACGTCGACCAGACAGCCACTCCGGGTCCGGCGGACATCCCTGCTATCTCACCGGAAGCGCTGCAGAACTATATGGCTCGCGGCCGTGCCATCCTCAGAAAAGGAACCCTGGCGGGCAAGCGCATAGGCGTCTACCAGCATAGTTCGGTTGCGCGCGACGTGCTCGTCGATCTTCTCGCGAATGCAGGCGCCACGGTCGTTGCGATAGGACGCTCTGACGTTTTCATTCCCGTGGATACGGAGGCGCTGCGTCCTGAGGATGTGGACCTTGCTGCCGCAGCAACGAAAGAAAACTCGCTCGATGCTCTGGTATCGACGGATGGCGATGCCGACCGTCCGCTTATCGCCGACGAGCACGGCAACTTTTTGCGTGGCGACAGTGTTGGATTGCTGACCGCGCATTTCCTCGGCGCGGATGCGGTCGTTACGCCTGTTACGTCGAACACGGCGATCGAGCTTTGTGGCTTGTTCAAGCGGGTCTACCGGACGAAGGTCGGCTCGCCCTACGTCATTGAGGGCATGCAGCGGGCGCTCAAGGACGGTTACCATAGCGTCGTGGGCTTTGAGGCGAATGGCGGTGTGCTCCTCGGCTCTCCGGCAGACCTCGATGGCTACAGGCTCGATGCCCTCCCGACCCGCGATGCGGTGCTCCCGGTCATGAGCGTGCTCGGCATGGCGGCACGGACAGGATCGACGATATCGCAGCTTCTGGCTGTCCTGCCTTCGCGTTTCACGCGCAGCGGCCGGCTTGAACACGTGCCCGCAACCGCCAGCGGTCCGTTCCTCCAGGGTCTCCTCGATGGCGAGGCCCGCGAGCGGTTCTTTGCCGAAGTCGGGACCATTCGGGAAAACGATTCGATCGATGGCGTTCGCGTCGTCCTCGCGAGCGGTGAGGTCATCCATTTTCGCGCGTCAGGCAATGCGCCGGAATTGCGCTGTTATGCCGAAGCGTCCTCCGACGTGCGCGCGGAGGAACTTCTAGCCTGGGGACTGAGGATCGCGGTCACTGCCCTATAGGGTAAGACTACCCGCTGGGGTTCACCGCGAACTTGGAGAACGGCGCATTGGGAATGCGCGCATAGTAGAGCGCCGGCCCGAGGAAAATAGCCATATGGACCCATGCGATGACGATCTCGTTGGTGAAGTGCGTGATGACGAGAATCGATTGCACTGCCGAGAGCATGTAGATTGTCTGGGCGGTAGTGTTGCCTTTCATCGCCGACATATAGAGCCGCGCCATGAGATAGGCGACCAGGAAGAATTTCAGGCATCCGAACCACCAGAATGATGCAAAGGCGTCCGCCATGCCCGTGGGCGTTTCGCCGACGCCCGGCGTATAGCGCCCGAACATGGAGTCCTGCGGGATCATCAGCGATTTCTTGAACTCGGGCCCAAAGATCTGTGCCGGAACGAAGGTGAAGACCATGCTGTTCCAGTGTTCGATGCCGTAGTCGAATTCATGCGTCTCATCGATGTAGTTGATGGCTATCAAGGCGTTGGTCATTTCCGGTCCGCCCTCCTTGAGGAGACGGTTCCAGTTTTCCGCAAGATTGATATCTGCCACCGCGCTCCAGTCGCGCGTTGCCCCGTAATAGGTCGCCTGCCGGTATTCGGCGGCGCCGAGCATGCCGACGATAGCGAAGAACAGGCCGGCGACGACAGCGATACGCGGCACTACCCAACGCCTCTGGAACCAGAAGGCCAACGCGATCATCAGGCAGAATTCAGCCGTTTCGCCGCGTCGCCCCGCAATGACGATGCGGTCTAGGTAAAAGATCGTGTCGAAGAGTATGATGCCAAGCGCGAGCGGCGAACTGCGCCGCGCGTAGCAGACCAGCGCTATTGCGAGGCCGTAGGTGAGAAGCCGCGCAAAGAACAGGTAGGCGACGGGAAGACCCGTAAGCTGGCCCTTCAGCCGAAGATCATCGGGAAGGTGACCGAACTTATAGAAGAAATAGGCGCCGATCACCGAGAGGACTGCGGCAGCCTTCAAAAGATGGTCTTCGCTGTAAACGTGGTCCTTCATCGGCCTGGCGCGCATGCCATAGCGCCAGCCTATGCCGCACATGGCAAGGCAGAGCGTCGAGAACAGGAGGGTTTTTGTCAGTGCCTCGTCCGAAATGAAGCGGCTATTGGCAAGCCCGGGCAATTGCGGAAGGATGAAGCTGAGGAAGATGCCAGCTGCGAAAAATGGAAAATGATAGAACCGCCCTGGCACCAGCAGGCCGTAAACCAGCATTCCAAAACAAAGAAGAGTGAGAATCCAGAGCGCCGACCAGTCCATATTTCCAATCTCGGTTGCAGCGTTGAATCAACCGCAGCCGGACGCTGGAATCAATTTGTCCATAAGGGGTAACGGAAACCGAAAGACCGCCTTCTGCGCCGGAAGGCTAGGGGATCCGACCGCAATCTCAGCCGAATGGGTGAAGACTTCCGATATGTGATGCGTGAAAGGACGCAGCAGGTCAGGCGGCTCCGCGCGCCGTCCTTGCCTTCGGTGTCTTCTTTGAACTCTCCGGATCGCTGGTTTCGTTCTCGACCATGGCGCTCAAGCGCTGGTAGATGCCAAGGCCGATGATAAGCGCGACGCCGGTGAAAAGCAGAAGCGTCGGATAGATCATCATCCGCAGATCCTCCTTGCCGGCCTCGAAGACGGCGACGAGACCCTCAAGGAACACGGCGATGGCGATCGTGGAAATGAATTTCGTCAGGCTGCGCCGCGCTTCAGCGGCCTGCCGCATCTCCCGGCCACGGATCGCTTCTTCCTCGAGGAGATATTTTCCGACATCGAACACCGCAATGGCAATGACTGTATAGCCAACGGCTTCGAGCAGCGTTGCTCCAATGTCGGTTCTGTCGATCAGGAGGGAGCGCACGACTTCATAGGCCGCATAGGCGATCAGCCCGAACGCAAGCAGCATAAGGAATGCGCTTGCGACACCGAACGCAATGCGCGTAATCCGGTCAAACATCATCGGCCACTTTCCCTTCTCCTATCCCATTGAATATTTAAACATTTCTCGTCATTGCGGAACAGCAAAAAATGGGCGCTAGCCGCGAGGAGCGGTGGATCGTGCATGGACGCTCGACAGGGTTCGTTGTAACCATTCTGGCGGCTTGATTTCAAAGGAGGCATGGCATGCAACGATTCACCGGCGGTTGCCTGTGCGGCAGCGTCCGAATTGTGGCATCGGGGTTGCCATACCGGGTCGGCATTTGTCATTGCCTCGACTGCCGCAAGCATCATGGCGCCCTGTTTTACGCTGCTGCGGTGTTCCCTGAGGACGCAGTAGCGATCGATGGCGAAACGCGCGATTACGCCGGACGGTTTTTCTGTCCCCGCTGCGGCTCGTCCGTCTTCGCACGCACCAAAGACGAGATCGAAGTGCATCTCGGGTCGCTCGATGGCCCCGACCAACTGATGCCTACCTACGAAAGCTGGACGCTGCGGCGCGAGTCCTGGTTGCCGCCGTTCCCGCTGGCGAAGCGGTACGAGCGCGGTCGCAACGCTACAAGCCGCTCCGAGGACTAGGTCTGTCGGTCCGTTACTCCGGAAGACCGGCTTTAAGATAGCCATCGACGAAATGCGCACGTGTAGCGTCGTCGCGAAACGGCTCTGTCGCGGCCCAGCGGCTTGTCGTGAAATGCGGATTGGCGACAAGGAACAGTTGGACCTCGGATCGCGCTTCGTCGAACCGGCCGAGTTGCGCAAGGCTTGCGGCAAGGAACCGCCGTGAGCTCGTGCGATACGTCTCGTCCCGGCGCAGCGTCTCGACGGCCGCTTCGTAGTCGCCGGCCGCGTATTGCGCCTGGCCGAGCGTCAGATAGTACCAGCCCGACGGGAACGGGTTGAGGCGGAACGCCTTGCGGATATGCTCAAGGCCTTCCTCGACCCGCCCGGCCAGAACCGCGATGTCTGACAATGTCGCCCAGGTGTCCGCCTCGTTCGGGTCGAGCTCGATCGCCCTGGCGAATTCCGCATTGGCCTCGGCAAAGCAGCGCTCGTAGGCTAGCAGGTTGGCGAGGACCCAGCGGCAGCCGGCGTCGTTGGGGTCGATCGCGACGGCCTTGCGCGCCAGATCCAGGGCGAGGCGGCGCGTCGGTTCAATGGGATCGCCCCAATGCACCCAGCCCATCCAGTGGTTCATGGCAAGCCAGCGATAGGCTTCCGCATATTCCGGATCGAGCGAAACCGCGCGCGTGAGCATAAGATGCGCTTCCCGCGCCGTCTGCGGCGAATCGTCGATCAGCTTGCGCGCGCGCACGCACAGATCGTACGCCTCGAGACTCTTGGGCCGATTGCGTGGCGGCGGTGCGCGCAGCCGCCCGAGCAAGGCCTCGACGATCTTGGCGGTGACCTCGTCCTGAACGGCAAAGATGTCCTCGAGGCCGCGATCGAAGCGTTCCGCCCAAAGGTGATCGCCATTGACGGCATCAACCAGCTGGGCGTTGATGCGCACGCGCCCCCCGGCATGGCGTGCACTCCCCTCAAGGAGATAGCGCACGCCAAGCTCCTGCGCGATCTCGCGCACATTCGTCGCCTTTCCCTTGTAGGCGAAGGCCGAGTTGCGTGCGATAACGAAAAGGCCCGCGATTCTCGAGAGGTCCGTGGTCAGGTCTTCGGCCAGCCCGTCCGCGAAGGATTCCTGCGCGGGATCGTTGCTGAGATTGACGAAGGGCAGCACGGCTATCGAAGGTTTATCGGGGAGTGCCAGGGGTTTTCGTGCCGGGCCATCGCGCCTTTCGATGGCGCCGGTGAAGCGGTAGCCGACGCGCGGCACCGTGGAGATCCATTCGCCGCCATCGGTTGCTGGGCCAAGCAGTTTCCGCAGCTGCGCGATCTGGACTGTGAGGTTGCCTTCCTCGACGGCCGTGCCTGGCCATGCCGCGTCCATCAGTTCGGCCTTGCCGAGGATTTCGCCCGGCCGGTCGGCGAGCGCCGCAAGCAGCTTTATCCCGCGGTAGCCTACGGCAACAGGCTCATTGTTCCGAAGGAGCGTTCCCGCACCCGGATCAAGCACGAACGGACCAAAGGCAAAGCGCGATCCTTGCATATGGCGGATATAGCCGGTTTGGAACGTTTTGAGAACTCTTTGGGCACGCCTTTAAGAAACCGCATCGTTGACCGGGTTTGCGAGCGTTGCCCCCTGCACCTTCAAGCTATTCGAGGCGCCCGAGGATATGCGCGTCTTCGCGGACGAGGTTGCATGCCGACAACGTTGAGCAACAGGCGGACGATCGCCAAACACGCCCCGTACAGCTCCGTTTGGAAGTTTTGAGAACTATTTGGCAGGGCTTAATTACGACGCCGACCGCATCCTGCACAATTCACCCTTCTTTAGGGCCTTCAGGTCCTGAAGCCATCAGGAGGTTGTCATGGACGATATTCGCACCTTTACCCCGGTCCCGCATCAGTTGGTACGGAAGCTAGCGCGCCTGGCGGCCGCGGAAGCACCACGCCGATACTACGGCCTCGCGGCGTTGCGCAGCACAATGGCGGCCTGGAGCGAGCGGGCCCGCTTTCGCTGGGCACTTGCGCAAATGGCCAAGGACAATCCGCATTTGATCGACGATATCGGCCTGACGAGTTGGCAGGTCGAGGAAGAGATCGCCAAGCGCTTCTGGAGACGGTGAGGTGGGGATCGAAGAATGGCGCACCCGACAGGATTCGAACCTGTGACCTCTGCCTTCGGAGGGCAGCACTCTATCCAGCTGAGCTACGGGTGCTGATACAAGGCGTTGGCCTTACATGCGCGAAGCGTTTCTAGCCGATGCGGGCCAAGGCTTCAATGGCGAATTTTGCTTTGTCCTCGTTGACCACATGGGGGCCGGCTTGAGGTCACGCAGTATTAGGCCCTAACTCCTGTCCCAATCCAAATAGTAGTCGATGGGATCCTCCGGCCACCGCTGATGCCCCCCTAACTGATTAATTGTCCGATGTCATGGCGAGGCGTAAAATATAGGCGCGGGTATAACAATAAGGCACTGGGGCCATGAAAAAAACTCGAGACTACTATGATGATGACAGCAGAGACGCGCGCTCGTTCCTGGTAAAGGTGTGTGACTACGGCGTGGCGATACTGCTTCTGGCAGGTCTTTTCTATTCGACATTTCTCGACGTGCAGGGCCGGTTCAAGCCGAGCAATGCGGAAATCGTCGCAGCGCGGCAGGCGAAGATCGCCAGCGAGCACGCCAAGCTCGAGGCGCCTGTCACCATCGTCGAATAAGCCGATAGAATTTCCGCCGCTACGGAACCGCCCCCGGTCATGAAACCGGGAACGGATTGTTGTGCCCTGGACTTATTCGATGTCGAAGGAGACGCCCTGGGCAAGCGGCAGGGCCGTCGAATAGTTCACCGTATTGGTCGCGCGGCGCATATAGGCCTTCCATGCGTCCGAACCCGATTCGCGGCCGCCGCCGGTTTCCTTTTCGCCGCCGAACGCGCCACCGATTTCCGCCCCTGACGTGCCGATGTTGACATTGGCGATGCCGCAGTCCGAGCCGTCGGCGCTGAGGAAGCGCTCTGCCTCCTGCAGGTTCAGCGTGAAGATCGAGGAGGAGAGGCCGGCGCCAACCGCATTGTGGTCGGCGATCGCTGCGTCGAAATCATCATATTTCATGACATAGAGGATCGGCGCGAAGGTTTCTTCGAGAACCGGGCCTGCCTGCTTGGGCATTTCGACGAGGGCAGGACGGACATAATAGGCATTGGCATGGCCGTTTTCGATGCGGTTGCCGCCGGTGACCTTGCCGCCATGGTCACGTGCTTCGCCAAGGGCGTTCTGCATGTTGTCATAGGCGCCCTTGTCGATCAGCGGGCCAACCAGGGCCGAAGTCTCGAGCGGGCTGCCGACGCTGACGCTCTCATAGGCCTTCTTCAGGCGCGGCACCAAGGCGTCATAGACGCTCTCGTGAACGAAAAGGCGGCGCAGGGTGGTGCAGCGCTGACCGGCCGTGCCCATGGCGCCGAAAGCGATGGCGCGCAGCGCCATGTCGAGATCGGCCGAGGGGCAGACGATGCCGGCATTGTTGCCGCCGAGTTCGAGGATCGAGCGGGCAAAACGCTTTGCAAGCCGCGGACCGACCTCGCGGCCCATCCGCGTGGAGCCAGTTGCCGAAACGAGCGCAACCTTCCGGTTGTCCACGAGGGCTTCGCCGATCGTGCGGTCGCCCATCAGCGTCTGCGACAGGCCGGCCGGAACCTCGCCGAAACGGGCTGCAGCACGCTCGAAGATGGCCGCGCAGGCGAGAGCGGTGAGCGGGGTCTTTTCCGACGGCTTCCACACGACGGCATTGCCGCAGACGAGGGCCAGCGCCGTGTTCCACGACCAGACGGCGACCGGGAAGTTGAAGGCCGAAATCACGCCGACGACGCCGATCGGGTGCCAGGTTTCCATCATGCGGTGGCCGGGACGCTCGGTGGCAATGGTGAGACCGTAAAGCTGGCGCGAAAGACCGACAGCGAAATCGCAGATGTCTATCATCTCCTGCACTTCGCCGAGACCTTCGGAGGGGATCTTTCCGGCTTCGATCGAAACCAGGCGGCCGAGTTCGTTCTTCAGGGCGCGCAGTTCCTCACCGAACAGACGGACAAGTTCGCCGCGCTTCGGAGCGGGGACAAGGCGCCATTCGCGGAATGCGGCATCGGCCTTGTCGATGATCTTTGCGGCGTCGTCGGCCGAGTGGACGGCAATGTCGGCGATCTTCTCGCCCGTGACCGGGCTGAACGATGGCATCGCGCCGCCTGTATAGGCGGCCTCGGCGACGCCGAGCTTGGAAAGGAGGGTCTTTACTTCTTGAGCAATGGTCATCTTGCTTCCCTTAATTTGTCTTTCTGCCGGGCTGGCAGAGATATTGGATGCGTGACGGGCTTTTGCCAGCCATGTTCGAGGGTCAGCCACCTTAGCAGGTCCTGACCCCAAGTTTTAGTTTCTCAATCTACAAGTGCGACTGGCTGGAGATAGCGGCGGCAGCGGGCGATCGACGCCTTCTCAAGGCCTTCGTAATGGGCGAATTCGTCGAGGACCGGCATGCCGAGATGGGCTTCAAACTCCTGCTGGCTCGGGCTTGCCGCAAATTTCTGCGCACCGTTATCGCCAAGGTTCGACTGGAAAATGCCGGCGGCGCTTACCGGGAGGAAGTCTTCATAGACGATCGGATCGAAAACGACGGCGCCCATGGCGACCAGCGTTTCGAGGCTCGCCGGCTCGCGCGCCGAAAGCGCTGCCCGGGGGAACCCTTCAACGGGCGTATACCGGAAATAGCCGAGGCCCTGCTGACGAATCGTGTTCCAATCGTCCGGGAACGCTTTGAAGGCTTCGCTGAGGGCGGCGATGTAGGCGGCCGCGTTCGAACCGTCGGGAGCAGGACGCACAACGTCGCGTGCCTGCGCAAGCAGCCGGTCATAGAGCGCGCGGCCCTTCGGCGTCAGCGCGACGCCGCGCTGTTCGATTTCGCCAAAGCGAGCCGTGTGCGAACCCTTTGCCCACGTGCCCTCTTCATCCCGGAACGACACGGCTTCCTCGAGGGCCTTGAATGAGGTCTGTCGCAACAGGATGGGGCACTCTCGGGTGGGCGGGCCCTCGATAACGGCCTTGGGCGCGATGCCGTGGGCCGGCATCAGCTTCTGGACGGCATCGATGTCGAGCGTGCGCGGCGTCAGATGATTGATATGCGGTCCCTTGAACGACACGACGTCGGCGATCAGCCGGTGCGCATCGTGCAGGCGGCGGTAGAGATCGCTGCTGACGCTCGCCTGGTCGTGCCAGCGGAACGTCTCTAGGATTTCCCTGACGAACAGGGCGGCGTCCGCGGCGTCGAGGCCGCCCGCGGCTTCAGCCTTTTCAATCAGGAAAATGGCCTTGTCCGTGAATATCTTGCGCGCTGCGAGGGTCTTGCGCGCTTCCTCCCGCAATGCGCCGTCGTCGATCAGATCGAGGCGCAGGAGCGAGGTGAATACGCGGAATGGATTGATTTTCAGCGCTTCGTCACCGACAGGACGGAAAGCGGTCGAATGGACCGGCACGCCGGCTTCGCTGAGATCGTAATAGCCGACCGGATACATGCCCATGACGGCAAAGGCACGGCGCAGCATGGCAAGTTCGGCAGGGGTTCCGACGCGGATAGCGCCATGCCGCTCCTCAGAGATGCGGTCGAGCGTCTCGGTCTGTTCCAGCCGGTGGCGCAGTTTCGGCGAAGCGGCGAGCGTATCGTCGTTCACCTGCGCCACGAGTTCGAGGAGCGTTCCATAGGCGGGAACCTCGGTCCTGTACATGGTCGACATCGCTGTCGAAAAGGATGCGCGGATCACGTCCGTTGAGGTAAACGTGGCTGAATTCATAACTCTGCTTCCGTTATTGTTTGCGACGGCAATTTCTTTCCGTTCATGCATGTTATGGATTATAGAGTGGTCACCGGCCTGCGGATTGCGAAGAATCAAACTGGGTTAATGCGAGATTGGAATGAAGTTAAGCCGCCGATTGATCCCGGATATCGACATACTGCAGACGTTCGAATGCGCTGCGCGCCATGGCAGCTTCACGCAGGCGGCCAAAGAGCTTTCCCTGACCCAGAGCGCGGTAAGCCGCCAGATGAGCGAACTCGAAAGCCAGATCGGCGTGCTGCTGTTCGAGCGCGTTCGCCAGCGCGTGGTGCTTTCCGAGGCAGGGCAAAAATTCCTGCCCGAGGTGCGGCATCTGCTTGGTCTTACCGAGGAGACGATGTTGCGAGCCATGGCCGCCTCGCAATCCGCCTCGTCGCTGAGCATCGCCACGCTGCCGACCTTCGGCAGCCGCTGGCTGATGCCGCGCCTTCCGGATTTCGTGCGCAGAAACCCGGAAATGGCGCTGAGCGTCGCCTCGCGCTCGCGGCCCTTCGATTTCGAGGATGAGCCTTTCGATCTCGCCATCCATTATGGCCAGCCGGTATGGGCGCATGCCACCTGCACCTATCTGTGCAGCGAGTTGATCGTGCCGGTGGGCAGTCCCGAACTCTGCGCGGCCAATCCGATCAGGGCAGCGGCCGAACTTGCCGATGCGCCGCTTCTGCATATTTCGACGCGGCCGAAATCCTGGGCCTCCTGGTTCGAGGCGGCGCAGGTGAGCGTCGCAAGTCCCTATAAGGGCCACCGGTTCGAACATTTTTCCATGGTCATCGAGGCTGCGCTTGCCGGGCTCGGATTTGCTCTCCTGCCGCGCTACCTGATCGAACAGGAGCTTGCATCCGGCCGGCTTATCGTCCTCTTCGATCAGCCCTTGCGGACGGAAAACAGCTACTACCTCGTCGTGCCGGACCACAAGAAGGAAAATCCGCTGATGCAGAGCTTCGTCACCTGGATCGCCGAGCAGGTGTCCGAACGCGCGGGCCCCGGTCATTCGCTCACCGCATAATGTCTTCGAAGAATTTCACTTCAGGTTGCAAGATTGCGCTTTATAACCACCATAGGTAATTGTGCCGCACGCCCTCGGCCGACTGTTCAGGTGATCCATGCTCAATGACGAACGCTCCCACGGCTTGTGGGAAAAGACCGCCCCGCCTGCGCCTCGGACGGAAGCTTTGCGCGGCGATATTTCGGTCGATGTCGCGGTCATCGGCGCGGGCTTCACCGGCCTCTCTGCCGCCCTCCACCTTGCCGATGTCGGCGCCAAGGTCGCAGTCGTCGATGCCGTGGAGATCGGCTTCGGCGGTTCGGGCCGTAATGTCGGCCTGGTCAATGCCGGCATGTGGGTGATGCCGAATGACCTGCCGGGCGTTCTCGGGCAGGTCCACGGTGAAAGGCTGCTTGAACTTCTGGGCAATGCGCCGCAATCGGTGTTCAACCTTGTCGACCGTTTCGAGATCGATTGCGAACTCGAACGCAATGGTACGCTGCACTGCGCCGTCGGCGATGACGGCGTGAAACAACTCGAACAGCGGGCCGAGCAATGGCTGGCGCGCGGAGCGGCCGTGCGGCTGCTGAACGCCGCGGAAACCGCCGCAAAGGTCGGCTCGACCGCCTATGCCGCATCGCTTCTCGATAGCCGGGCGGGCACGATCCAGCCCCTCGGCTACGTGCGCGGGCTTGCGCGAGCGGCGCTTTCCAGAGGCGCGGCGATCTATTCGGGTTCTCCCGTTACTGCGACCGAACGGAGCGGCGATCGCTGGCTGGTGCGCACGCCATCGGGCACCGTCTCGGCCGAGTGGATCATCGTTGCAACCAACGCCTATACGACATCGCCGTGGCCGCAATTGCGAGCCGAACTCCTGCATCTGCCGTATTTCAACTTCGCGACCACACCCTTGCCGGAAGACATTCGGAAAACTGTCCTTCCCGAGCGGCAGGGCGGCTGGGATACGAAGGAGATTCTGAGCTCCTTCCGCATGGACAGGGCAGGGCGCCTGGTGTTTGGCAGCGTCGGCGCCCTGCGCGGCACCGGCATGGCCGTGCACAAGGCCTGGGCGGCACGCTCGATCCGCAAGGTTTTTCCGCAGATCAAGAATGTGCAATTCGAAGCCGGCTGGTACGGTCAGATCGGCATGACGAGCGACAGCCTGCCCCGTTTCCACACGCTCGCCCCAAAGATCATCAGTTTCAGCGGTTATAACGGTCGTGGCATCGCGCCCGGGACGGTCTTCGGCCGCATTCTTGCCGAGCACGTTGCAGGCAAGGTCAGCGAAACAGACCTGCCGCTGCCGGTCACCCAGCCGCGGGAGCAGGGTCTTCGCACTGTTCGCGAAGGCTATTACGAAGTCGGCGCGCAACTCGCGCATTTCGTCGGGAACAGGTTTTAGCCATCCGCATTTGCTTGCCATCTTGCGCGTTGCGACATATTCCTAGCGGATGGATAGCAAGAAGCCGACGCGGCCATTCAGACCGAGCGTCTCCGCCAGCATTCTCGCAGCGGTCAGGAACCGCAACAAGCGCTCCACCGGCGCGACCAAGGTCGTGCGCAGCGACCTGCTCATCGCTTCCTATAATGTTCACAAATGCGTCGGCATCGACAAGAAGTTCGACCCGGACCGCATTGCGCACGTCATCAGCGAGATCGGGGCGGATGTCGTCGCTATTCAGGAGGCCGACAAGCGCTTTGGCGAACGCAGCGGGCTTCTCGACCTGGCGCGCCTCGAGCGGGAGAACAAGCTGATCCCCGTGCCGGTGGCGTCGCTCTATCCCAAAGGCCATGGCTGGCACGGCAATCTGCTGCTGTTTCGCGCCGGCGTCGTCCAGCGCGTACAGCAACTGGTGCTGCCGGGGCTGGAGCCGAGGGGCGCGCTGGTTGCCGATATCGACCTTCAGGCGGGGCCCTTGCGTATCATTGCCGCCCACCTTGGCCTGCTCAAGCATTCGCGCCAGCAGCAGACGGAAGCGATCCTCGATGCGGTGCATGCCGACCCCTCGCGCCCGACGCTCCTGCTCGGCGACCTCAATGAGTGGCGCGTCGGCAAGGGATCGTCCCTGCACTTCCTGAAGCCGATCTTCGATCCGGCGAGGAACGCCGTTCCGAGCTTCCCGTCGCGCTTTCCTGTGCTCGCGCTCGACCGTGTCCTCGGCCATCCGCACAGCCTCGTCACGGCGATCGAGGTGCACGATACGCCGCTTGCGCGCGTCGCCTCCGATCACCTTCCTATCAAGGCGCATATTGATCTCAAGGCGGCCATTGCCGAGACAAATGCCATCAAAGATAGGGCGAACCTAGCCAGATAATCCGGTCGATCAGCCTCGCCCAGAACGAGCGGGCCCGCAGCTTTTGCAGGAGCACCGGTTTCGCCGAGGCGATTGCCGTGTCGATCAGCGCCTCCACTTCGGCAGCGAACGGCGCATTGATGACTTCAAGGTCGACCTCGAAATTCAGCCGCAGCGAGCGCGGATCGAGGTTCGACGATCCGACATAGGACCAGGCGCCGTCGATGGCGAGGAGTTTCGAATGGTTGAAGTTGCCGGATGCGCGCCAGATGCGGCAATGGCTCTTCAATATCTGATCGAACTGCGCGGTCATGGCCCGATCGACCAGCTTGAGATTATTGACCGACGGCACGACGATATCGACCTCGACGCCGCGCCGCGCCGCGGTCACGAGCGCGCTGATCAACTCGCGGTCCGGCAGGAAATAGGGCGACATGATGCGGATGTGTTGCTGCGCCACCGAAAAAGCGCCCATCAGCATGCGATGATTGGCTTCGACGCTGCGATCGGGACCCGACGGCACCACCCGGATGAACACCGGCTCGCCCGGCTGCTTTGTCGGCGGCTCGATGACCCAGGCCTCGCCGCCAAGGTGCTCACGCGTGGTGAAGCGCCAGTCTTCTGCCGCCACGTGGAAAAGATCGGTGACGATCGGCCCTGTCAGCCGGAAGTGCGTGTCGCGCGCATTGTCTTCGCCGAAAATTTCGCGCGAGAAGCCGGCGCGGATATTCATGCCCCCGGTAAAGGCAACCCTGCCGTCGACGACCAGTATCTTCCTGTGGGTGCGAAGGTTGGCGTAGGGCAGGCGCAGGCCGATGATGATGTTGCCGTTGAAGACGTCGACCTTGACCCCGTGCTTGGCCAGATAGCCGACGATCGTCGGGATCGAATAGCGCGCGCCGACGGCATCGATAAGCACCCTGACTTCCACCCCGCGCTTCTTTGCGGCAATGAGCGCGTCGGCGAGACGCAGACCGATCTTGTCGCGGTCGAAAATATAGGTTTCGACGAGGACGCTGCGTTGCGCGCCCTGAATTTCCGCAAGCATGGCATGGTAGGCTTCGTCGCCGCCGTGCAGCATGTCGATGTCGTTTGCCGTGGTGAGCCGACAGCGGCTGACCCTATCGCCCAGCGTCTTCATCGTGGCGAGGCGCTTTTCGAAATGCGCAAGGACATCCTGATCGCGCGCGTGAAAGCGCACGAGCTGATCCTGGCCAATCTCGCGCAGGAATTCGCGCTGCGACGAGATGGTCGAGCGCCGGATGCGATTAATTCCGGCAACGGCATAGATGACGGCGCCAATGACCGGCGAGAGAATGATGACGCCGACCCAGCCAATCGCTGCGCGCACCTCCTCCTTGGTCATCGTCGCATGGATAGCGGCCGGCACACCAAGAAGAACCGAGAGCACGAAAAAGATGTGCGGCCAGTAGGTTGTAATGAAATTAGACATGCGAACGCATCATATCAGGAAATCGAACCCCGACGCGAACGCCATTCGGCCAGCGAGATAGGCTGGTCGGGAATACGAATTTCGAAACTCGTTCCCGCCCCTTCATTGTCACGCAATTCAATTGTTCCCCCATGTGCCCGTACCAGCTCGTGTACGATTGCAAGGCCAAGTCCGGTACCCCCGGAGCGTGCCGATCCCCTGAATGCCCTGAACAGATTCTCCCGCGCCTTGGCGGGCAGGCCCGGCCCCGTGTCCTCGACGCCGATGATCGATGTCGTCCCGATCTGGCCGGCCGTTATTGTCAACCGCTTGATAATGGCGTCGTCGTCGCGCGTATCGCCGGTCATGGCCTGTACCGAATTGCGGCAGAGGTTGAGAATGATCCGGAAAAACTGGTCCGGATCGGCATCGAATTCGAAGGATTCCGGCACGAGATTCTTGAATTCAATACCGGATTTCGGGTCAATGCTGAGCATTTCCTCGACTTCGTTGACGAGCGTGCGCAGCTTCACGCGCCGGCGTTGCGGCGGTGGCTCCTGCGTTCCGCCATAGGCGAGAACCGTCTGTGAATAATTGATCGCGCGGTCGATCGTGCGTACGAGCTTGGGGACAAAACGCTGGATCGCCGGATCGCTGGTATTGGCGAGATGATCGGACATCAGCTGCGCCGAGGCGAGGATATTGCGCATGTCGTGATTGATCTTGGAGACGGCAAGGCCAAGATCGGCGAGATGCTTCTGTTCAGAAAGGGTGCGCTGGAGCTGGCGCTGCATGTCGGCAAGCTCGCGCTGGGCAATGCCGAGTTCGTCCTCGCGGTTCTCGGGCTTGATGATTTTTTGCGGATCATCCGGTGAGCGCGCAAAGGCGAGCATATTGTCGCTCATGCGCTGGATTGGCCGGATCAGCAGACGGCTTATGGCAAGGAAGACGAGACCGGCGGTGATCGCCGAGATAAACAGCGAGATGAGTGCCACATTGCCTGCATAGCGCAGCATGGCATTGCGCAGCGGCCCGTCGGCGGTCAGGAGCTCGATGACCTTGCCCGTGTCGCCGATCGGACCGTAGACGCGAATGATCCGGTTGCCGCCGTTGATTACCGTATCGAAAGCGTCGCGAATTACGGTGATCGGGTCGGTCACAGTGATATCGACGTGGCGATCGACCTTCGACGGCATTTCCGCTACGGCGAGCAGGCGCGAGGCGCCTTTTTCGCGCAAGGCGATTGCTTTCGTGCCGGTGGCGAGGAGTACGTCGTCCTGCACTGTGCGGGGAATTTCTTCGCTGTCGTTTGCCGCAAGGACGACGCTCGCGGCGGCGACGGTATTGAGGCGATCCGACAGCCAGCGAATGCGCATATCGGCCATGGTCGGCACGAAGATCATCACTTCGGCGACGAGGCCGAAAAGCAGGGTGAGCAGCAGCAGCTTGCCCGAAAGGCGCTTGAAGACGGGCAAGCGCCGTCCGGCGTGCCGTGTCACGCTCGTTTCGGCAGACTTTTGTTCCGGTGCAGCCATTTGATCTCCGTCGTCAGGCGGTGTAAGCCGCCTGACGAATTAGCACAATAATTCACTTGGCCGTTTTTGCCTATTTTGAATCACGGCAACGAATTGACTTCTCGGCATCGGGCCTCTATAAGCCGCGCACGTCCGGGCTGACCGCCCCGGCGGCGTGTTTTTATGCGCTAATGGCGGTCCTGATATGCTCCTGTCAAAGAACAGACCACAAGAAGGGCCGCACACCGCGGTATTTAACAAATGAAGCGTACTTATCAGCCATCCAAGCTTGTCCGCGCACGTCGCCATGGGTTTCGCGCCCGTATGGCTACGGCTGGCGGCCGCAAGGTAATCGCAGCGCGCCGCGCCCGCGGTCGCAAGCGGTTGTCGGCATAAAGGCAAAACCGCGCGACTTGGTGCGGTTGCCAAAGTTGGCACTACACGATGAATGAGCAAAAACCACTCCGCCTTCGCAAGAGAGCGGAGTTTTTGACTGTTCGGAACGGAGAAAAGCGCCGCGGCGCCTACTTCCTGCTCGAGGTCAAGGAGCGCGAGGACCAGGCTGGCCCACCGCGCGTCGGTTTCACCGTCACCAAAAAGAACGGCAATGCCGTCATCCGCAATCGCATCAAACGCCGCCTGAAAGAGGCTGTGCGCGTCAATGTTGCTGATGACATGCAGGCGGGAACCGATTATGTGATCGTTGCTCGCCGTGATGCGCTAGACGCGCCGTTCGCGGACCTGACACGGGAACTCTTAAAACGGGTTTCCAGGAAAACACAGACCCGGCGTTCGACAAAGCCCTGATGGCGCACCCGACCCGACCCAAGGACTACAATGGAAACCAATCGTAATTTCTTTATCACCATTGCCTTGTCCATTGTGATCCTGACGCTTTGGCAGGTGTTCTACATGAACCCCAAGATCGAAGCGCAGCGCGAACAGGCCCAGATCGAGGCCACGCGGCAAGGACAGACGCGCGTTGACGGACAGGCGAGCACGCCGGCCGGAACGCCAACCACCGGCACCGCGGCAAACCTGCCGTCGTCGACGCCGGCAACGCCTGGCGCCAATATCCCCGGCCAGTCCCAGGATACCGCCCAGGCAGGCAGCCTGACGCGCGACGCCGCGCTCGGCCAAACCACCCGCATAAAGATCGACACGCCGAGCCTCGGCGGCTCGATCAGCTTGACCGGCGCCCGGCTCGACGACCTGCAGCTCAAGAAGTACCACGAGACCGTTGACGACAACTCGCCGGCCATCCAGCTTCTGAGCCCGGCGCAGATGGCTGACGGCCAGTTCGCCGAAATAGGCTTTACCGGCAACGAGTTGACCGGCACGGTCCCTGGGCCCGGCACCGTATGGACGGTCGAGGGCAACAGCACGCTGACGCCGGCCAATCCGGTGACGCTCTCCTTCACCAACGAGAAGGGCTTGACGTTCAAGCGCACCTTTACGGTCGACGACCGTTACATGTTCACGGTCAAGGACACGGTAACCAACAGCACGTCCGCTCCCGTTTCGCTCGCCTCCTATGGCCGCGTTACGCGCTTCTCCAAGCCGCTTCATCCAAGCACCTATGTTTTGCACGAAGGTCCGATCGGCGTTATCGGCGACGAAGGTCTGGTGGAATACAAGTTCGCCGCCATCGAAAAGGCGCGCGAAGTGTCCCCGCCGAAGGCGACGACCGGCGGCTGGATCGGCATCACCGACAAATATTGGGCAGCAACCCTCGTTCCCTCGGCAGCAAAGCCGTTCCAGGCGCGCATGTCCTATTTCGACGACGGACGCCCGCGCTATCAGAGCGACTACCTGTCTGACCCGACGACGATCGAGCCCGGTCAGTCTGCGACGATTGAGAACCTGCTCTTCGCCGGTGCCAAGGAAGTCGGAACGATCAATGCCTATGAAAAGGAACGCAGCATCCGCCAGTTCGATCTCCTGATCGATTGGGGCTGGTTCTATTTCATCACCAAGCCGATGTTCTACCTGATCGACACGCTCTACAAGGCGATCGGCAATTTCGGCATCGCCATCCTCCTCGTCACCGTTATCCTCAAGGGCTTGTTCTTCCCGCTCGCCAACAAGTCCTACGCCTCCATGGCGCGGATGAAGCTGGTGCAGCCGAAGATGACCGAAATTCGCGAGAAATATGCGGATGACAAGGTCAAGCAGCAGCAGGCGCTGATGGAGCTCTACAAGACGGAAAAGATCAATCCGATCGCCGGTTGCTGGCCGATCCTGATCCAGATCCCCGTCTTCTTCGCACTCTACAAGGTCCTTTACGTGACCATCGAAATGCGCCACGCGCCGTTCTTTGGCTGGATCCAGGACCTTGCCGCGCCCGATCCGACCTCGGTCTTCAACCTCTTCGGGCTTATGCCCTGGGCGGTTCCGGCTTTCCTGATGATTGGCGTCTGGCCGTTGATCATGGGCGTGACGATGTTCCTGCAGATGCGCATGAACCCGACGCCGCCCGATCCGACGCAGCAGATGATTTTCAACTGGATGCCGCTGATCTTCACTTTCATGCTGGCAAGCTTCCCTGCAGGTCTCGTGATCTACTGGGCGTGGAACAACACGCTCTCGATCATCCAGCAGGGCGTCATCATGAAGCGCCAGGGCGTCAAGATCGAGCTCTGGGATAATCTGGCGGGCATGTTCAAGAAGAAACCGAAACCGGCCGAGTAGCGGCCGGAGTTTCGCGGAATTCTTTACATCGGCCGGGCCTGACAGGTCCGGCTGATCTCGTTTCAGCGCCTGGTTTCGCTGGACATTGACGGCAGCCTAAAGCAAGCCATGACGCAATAAGGGGTAAAAGCTGTGGCACTGGGCTGCCCTGCCGTGTTGACAAGGCGAGGATAAACCTTGATGCACACTTCTCAATCCCGCACGCGCAATGGAATGGAATGAACGTGACTGAAGCCGAGGACAGGACAAACGGGTTGATCGAGAGGGGCAGGATGCTCTTCGCGCAGGGCTGGGTATTCATTCGCGGTGTGCCGTCGATGAAATTCCTGCCGCCTGAAGGACCGCTTGAAATCGCGTTCGCCGGCCGCTCCAACGTCGGCAAATCATCCCTTATCAATGCGATCCTCGGCCAGAAGCTGGCGCGCACCTCAAATACGCCCGGCCGTACGCAGGAACTCAACTATTTCGTTCCCGACGGCTATTCGGGCGAGGGCAAGGACCTGCCGCCGATCGCCGTCGTCGATATGCCAGGCTATGGCTTTGCAGAAGCGCCGAAGGAACAGGTCGACGCCTGGACCCGTCTGGTGTTCGACTATCTGCGCGGGCGTTCGACCTTGAAGCGGGTCTATGTGCTCATCGACGCGCGTCACGGCGTCAAGAAAAACGATGCCGAAGTGCTCGATCTTCTCGACCGGGCCGCGGTTTCATACCAGCTTGTTCTCACCAAGATCGACAAGATCAAGGCAGCCGGTGTGCCCCGGTTGATGGAGGAGACGGCGCAGGCGATCAAAAAGCGCGCAGCCGCCTATCCGGAAATCCTGGCGACGTCGTCCGAGAAGGGCGCCGGGCTTGATGAGCTGCGCGGTGCAATCGCGCTTTTGCTCGAAGAAAACCAGAAATAAAAGGGCCCCGCACGACCTAGGGCTAGGAGATCGCCGCGGGGCAAGATGCGCAGATGCCGTCTGCGCATCTGAGCGCTGCGGATCACATTTTTGGCAGCAGCACCTTGTCGATTACATGGATGACGCCGTTCGACTGTTTGACATTGGCGATCGTCACGTGAGCGACGGTGCCGTTTTCATCTGTCAATGTCAGGTTCTTGCCCTTGTACTTCGCGGTCCAGACGCAGCCGCCCACGGTCTTCACCGGATGCGCGCCTTCATCATCATCGATCATCTTCATGATCGTCTTTGACGAGGCGTCGGCAGCGACGACATGGCAGGTCAGGATCTTGGCCAGCTTGTCTTTGTTTTCAGGCTTCAGCAGCGTCTCGACGGTTCCCTTCGGCAGCGCCGCGAAGGCCTCATTGGTGGGTGCGAACACCGTGAAGGGCCCCTTGCCCTCTAGGGTTTCGACGAGGCCTGCAGCCTTGACGGCAGCGACGAGGGTCGTGTGATCCTTCGAGTTCACCGCATTCTCGATGATGTTCTTGTTTGGATACATGGGCGCACCGCCCACAGTCGGATTCTTGGCGAACGCAGTTCCGGCAATCAGGACCGTCGAAAGTGCGATCAGGCTCAGTGATTTGCGTAACATCTCTATCTCCACTGTTGCATTGCCTCTCTTGAGAGGTCGGTGGAGATACGGGAGTGCTGACGGCAAAGTTTCAGCGGCGCGATATTTTTTCAGATTGCACGGATCGTACCGGCGGCGACGACTGCACCGGTGGGGGCTCCGCTTGGCGAACCGCCAAGCGGTTCCACCGAGATGGCAAGCGTCGTACCGTCACGCAGTTTGGCGGCCAAACCCTGTGGGACATTAAATTCGGTGACCTGCGGCGACTTCATCAGCCCGAGCGAGACTGGCGCTTCATTCCCGGCAATCAGCCAGAGTTCGAGCGAACGGTCTGAGGGCATGTCACCGGCAACCAGGCTCACTTTCAGGCGCTTTGTCTGCTCGTCATAAACTGCGACTGTGCGAACCTTGCTGTTGTCAGCAGCCATGGATGCCACCAGTTGCGCCGGCGCGGGACGCTGCAAAATGAGGTCGCGCCCGAAACCGATCATCGCCAGCAACAGGGCGGCGAGTGCAAGCCCGCGCCAGAATACGAGGCTGGTCCATAGCGGCATCGCCGGCGCCGGCGCATCGGTTCCGAACAGGCGATGATCGATCTGGGACTTGATATGGTGCGGCGGCGAAACCGGCGTGAACCCCTCATCGAGTGCGCTGAAATATTCCTGCCACCGGGTGACAAGGCGGGCGAATACCGGGTCCGTTTCGATGCGGCGCGCGGCGTCGCGGCGCTCCTCTTCGGCCAGCACGCCCAACACATATTCGGCGGCAACGAGATCGTCGCCGTCCGGAACAGTGTCATCGGGTGGTGTCGCGCTCATCCTTCCAGGCATTCCTTCAGTTTCAAAAGGCTGCGTCGCAGCCAGGTTCGCATTGTATTCAACGGCACTTTATGACGCTGCGCGAGCAACTCGTAGCTGTCGCCATTAAGGTAAGCGCCGCGCACGGCCGTCGCACGTGGAGCGTCGAGTTGGTCGAGGCAATCCCCAAGGCGGCGCGCCTCTCCCGTCGCAATGGCGGATTGTTCGGGATCGGCGGAAGGCTCGGCGATATCCGATGCCTCGTCGAGATCCTCCGTTCGGCCCTTCCGCGCCCGCAGGCGGTCGATGCAGTGGTTCCTGGCAACGGCGACGAGCCAAGAAATCGGGCTGGTGCCAGCAACAGCAAAGCGATCCGCCTTGTTCCAGATCTTGACGTAGATATCCTGCAGCGCGTCTTCGGCCTCCGTGCGGTTACCCAAGACACGCAGGCACACGCCGAAAAGTTTCGCGCTCGTCGAAGCATAGAGCGCATCGAAAGCCGCCCGGTCCCGCAGGGAGACGCGTGAGATCAGTTCCGATATGCCTTCGGGCGTCATGTGAAGGGCGTTTCCAACTGCTGGTTGCATGATTTAAATCCGGCGGTGCGGCACACTGTCAATGGCTTCGGGCAAAAACCTTGGCGGCAAGCCGAAATCATGTTTGCCCGGGATCGCCTTTGGCGCTAAGAACCCCACGACCTTCCAAAGCCGGAGCCCGCGCATGTCCCTGACGCCCGACGACCAAACCGCCGAAATCCAGGCAAATCTGCTTTCGGCTGCTCTTCCCTATATGCAGCGCTATGAAAACAAGACCGTCGTCGTGAAATATGGCGGCCATGCCATGGGCGATGCCGCACTGGGCAAGGCGTTCGCGCGGGACATAGCCTTGCTGAAACAATCGGGCATCAATCCCATCGTCGTTCATGGCGGCGGACCGCAAATTGCTTCGATGCTGGCGCGCATGGGGATCGAATCGAAGTTCGAAGGCGGTCTGCGCGTCACCGACGAAAAGACCCTCGAGATTGTCGAGATGGTCCTTGCGGGCTCGATCAACAAGGAGATCGTGGCGCTCATCAATGCCGAAGGCGAATGGGCAATTGGCCTGTGCGGCAAGGACGGCAACATGGTCTTTGCCGAGAAGGCCAAGAAGACCGTCATCGATCCCGACTCCAATATTGAAAAAATCGTCGATCTGGGCTTCGTCGGCGAACCGGTCGAGATCGACCGCACGCTGCTCGACCTTCTGGCGCGTTCCGAGATGATCCCGGTGATCGCACCCGTCGCTCCGGGGCGCGACGGGCATACCTATAACATCAATGCTGATACTTTCGCGGGAGCCATCGCCGGCGCGCTGAAAGCCTCGCGCCTTCTGTTCCTCACCGATGTTCCGGGCGTGCTTGACGCCAACAAGGAGCTTATCAAGGAGCTTTCGGTCGGCCAGGCGCGCGCGCTCATCAAGGATGGCACCATTTCGGGCGGGATGATTCCCAAGGTCGAAACTTGCATCGACGCAATAACACGCGGCGTCGAAGGCGTCGTCATCCTTAATGGCAAGACGCCGCATTCGGTTCTGCTCGAACTTTTCACCGAGCGCGGCGCCGGCACGCTGATCGTTCCCTGATCACCGCTTCAGGTGTTCGAGCGGGATCTTTCCCGGCCCCTTGATGTTCTGCAGGACGAGTTGGGTGTGCACGTCGCGCACGCCTTTCAGCCGCATCAGCCGATGCATGACGAAATCGTTGAGATCGTCGACCGTCGGTACCATGACATGCAGCAGAAAATCGTGTTCGCCGGTCATGGTCCAGCATGACGAAACTTCGTCCATGCGCTCTATCTCTCCGACGAAGCGCTCGGGCGAGTCGTCGCTGTGCGTATTGAGCCGCACCTGGATGAACACTTCGACCATGAGCCCGATGGCGCGGCGGTCTATCGTCGCTGCGAAACCCTTGATCACGCCGCTCTCCTGGAGATGCTCGAAACGCCGCGCGCACGGCGTCGCGGACAGCCCGATCATCTGCGCCAGATCAGTGATGGCAACCCGGCCATTGGCCTGGAGGATCTGCAGCATTTTGATCTCGAACTCATTCAATTGAGGTGATGTCACCCGATTTCCTCCAAAAAAGATCAAGTTTCACCTTATAGCATGCGTTTTTGAGATGATTAGGTCAAATTCTCTCCTATCCTCAAGGTATCCTGTGCGTCATGGTTCCATGGTGGAGGAGAAAATCATGACGATCAGTGTTGAAGCCTATGCGCGGGAATGCGCTGAGCTGGGTCTGCGCGGCGACTATACGGTGTGCAACGCCGACTTCACGGTCGAACAGCAATATGACTATTCGGACGAAGACCAGGAGGTATGGCGCTCCCTGTGCGATCGCCAGACGAAGCTGACGGAAAAGCTTGCGCATCGCAGCTATCTCGACGGCGTGGAAGCGCTCGGCCTACTGGATCGCATCCCGGATTTCCATGAAGTCAGTGACCGGCTGCGCAAGTTGACCGGCTGGGAAATCGTAGCGGTCCCTGGCCTCATCCCCAACGAGCCCTTCTTCGATCATCTCGCCAACAAGCGTTTTCCCGTCACCAACTGGCTGCGCAAGAAGAAGGAACTCGATTACATCGTCGAACCAGACATGTTTCACGATTTCTTCGGCCACGTGCCTATCCTGAGCCAACCCGTATTTGCCGATTTCATGCAGCTATACGGGGTCAAGGGTGGAACAGCGTCACGGATGGGCGGCGAGCAACTGGCCGCTCGTCTCTACTGGTACACCGCCGAGTTCGGCTTGATGCAGGTGGAAGGCGCCCCGGTTAAGGCCTTCGGCGCGGGGCTGATGTCGTCTTTCAGCGAGTTGCAGTTCGCGGTGACGAGTGCCGATGCGCACCACGTCCCCTTCGACATCGAAACGGTTATGCGGACGGGATATGAGATAGACAAGTTCCAGCGGGCCTATTTCGTACTGCCGTCGTTCGCCGCCCTTCGCGATGCTTTCGAGACGGCGGACATGCCGGCGCTGATTGCGCGGTGGAAGGAGGCGGAACCGCTTGACCCCGCCATGGTCTGATGGGAGCGCCGCGTTCAGGCGATGTTCTTGACAGGCGAGCGGACGCTGACGCAATTGCGGCCGCGACGTTTGGCATCGTAAAGACGCCGGTCGGCTGTCCGGAAGTGTTCCTTGACCGTACCGGCGGCAACGCCTGCTACGCCGCCGATGCTGACACTGAGCGGAACCTCCGCACCTTCGGCCGATTTCAATGCATGGCTGCAGACCTCGGCGCGAATGCATTCGGCTACGCCGCGTACCTCGGTTTCATCCGCCGTCGCGAGGAATATGGCGAACTCCTCGCCCCCGATACGGCCGGCGCAGTCATCTTCACCGATACACCGCGATATGCACTGTGCGATTGCAATGAGCGCAGCGTCACCGGTGTGATGGCCATGGTTATCGTTGATCTTCTTGAAGTGGTCGGCATCGACAATCAGCAAGGAGCCCGGTCCCTGCCTGCGCAAAGCCTCCATCCGCTCGAAGAACGTTTCGCGGTTGAGAAGCCCGGTCATGTTGTCGCGCAGGGATGCCTCGAACAGACGGACGTTCGTTGTCTCGAGTTCCTGCATGATTCGATTGAGGTCGGTTAGGGCTTGTCGCAACTTTTCCGATTGGCGCAGGCACAGGTAGATTATGGGCGGAGTGATCAGCAGCGGACAGAGGATGGCAATAAGGCGCGCAGGCCCATCTGACATGTGGACCGCCTCGCGGATCGCGTTGGTAATCACGACGCAGGAGGCAGTCATGACAATGGTTACCAATATGCACTTGAAAATGACTTTGGACATCGTTTCTCTGGAAAATGCATGAAATAAGAAATTGGGAAAATGCAGGCGAGCGATAAATCTAAAATCGGTCGTAGTTGCGACCATTTTCGTCTATTGATGAGACGCACTAATAAAATCGATGCATGAGCAGCGCAGATAAATAGCGGAAACCCTACCGGATGACAAACCAGCCTGATCCATTAAACTTTGCGCATATAACGGACTGGGTCTTCGATCTGGACAACACGCTATACCCGCATCATTCCAATCTCTTTTCGCAGATTGATGTCAAGATGACGGGCTATGTCGCTGATCTGCTGAAGCTTTCGCATACGGATGCACGCGATCTCCAGAAGCGATTTTACAAGGAATATGGCACGACGCTCAAAGGCTTGATGGACCGCTACGATATCGATCCCGATGATTTTCTGCAGAAGGTCCACGACATCGATTATTCCTGGCTGGTGCCCGACCCGTCGCTTTCCACGGCGATCAAGCAGTTACCGGGACGGAAATTCATCTTCACCAATGGCGACCGGGGCCACGCTGAACGCGCAGCGCGCCAGCTCGGTGTGCTCGAGCAGTTCGATGACATTTTCGACATCAGGGCAGCGGAGCTGACACCCAAACCGGCGCGCGAGACGTACGATCGGTTCCTGGCAATGCACAAGATCGACGCCGCCAGCTGCGTCATGTTCGAGGATCTGGCGCGCAACCTCGTCGTGCCGAAGGCGCTCGGCATGACCACGGTTCTCATCGTTCCGCATAATTTCGAACCGACCTATTCCGAGATCTGGGAGCGGGATCCTGGCAACACCGACCACGTCGATTACGTGACCGATGAACTTGCCGCATTCCTCGACGCGATCCTGCCAAGGCAGGTCAAGAGGAGCGAGCCGGTCTGAGGCGTCAATCCAGCTTGTAGAAGGCCTGGATCACGTCCCAGGCTTCCTCGGCGGTATCGACGAAGGTGATCAGTTCGCGATCCGATGGCGAGATCACGCCTTGCTCGGCCAGGAAGTCGAAATTGATCGCGTTCTCCCAGAAAGACTTGCCGAAGAGCAGAAGCGGGATACGTTCCATGCGTCCGGTCTGAATGAGCGTGAGCGTCTCGAAGGTTTCATCCATGGTTCCGAAACCGCCGGGAAATATCGCCATGGCCTTCGCCCGCATCAAAAAGTGCATCTTGCGAATAGCGAAGTAATGGAAATTGAAGCACAGATCCGGCGATACATAGGGGTTTGGCGTCTGCTCGTGCGGCAGGACGATATTGAGCCCGATCGTTGGCGCGCCGACATCCGATGCGCCGCGGTTGCCGGCTTCCATCACGCCGGGGCCGCCGCCGGTAACGACGACGAACTCGCGGTAGTAGGTCGTTGACGAATAGGTAGAGCAGAGTTCGGCGAACTTGCGCGCCTCGGCGTAGTAGCGTGAATTGGCCTCGAGGTTCTTTTTCTGGGTCGCGTTCTTCGCCGCCCAGGCGGCGCCGCCAGGTTCGGGGATGCGCGCTCCGCCGAACAGGACCACGGTCGAGCGGATGCCGCGCTCGGCGAGCGCCATTTCCGGCTTCAACAGTTCAAGCTGCAGGCGCACGGCACGCAATTCGCGCCGCGTCATGAATTCCGGATCGGCAAAGGCCAGCTTATAGGTGCTGGACTGGGTCTGCGGCGTTTCCGGCGCAGTCTCGACACGGCGTACCGCTTCGGAAGAATGAGAAAACGGGGTCCAGCTGTCTTTTTCATCGGTGTTCAATTCGGCTTCTCCTCCTGCGGACGCTTATGACGTTCTGAGACATTCTTTCGCGGTCCACCATGGTAATGGTGAGATTGACCCTCTCACAGACTTAAATTAAACCGCCCGTGTAATGGAGTGACCTGCAAATGTCCAAGCCTGACCTCACCAGCCTCGAATTGACCATCGAGAAGGCCTTCGATGAACGCGATGCCATCAATACCGATACGCGCGGCGAAGTTCGCGACGCTGTCGAGGCAGCGCTTCTTCTGCTCGACGGCGGCGAGGCTCGGGTCGCTGAGAAGCAGGCTGACGGAAACTGGAAAGTCAATCAGTGGCTGAAAAAGGCAGTGCTTCTGTCGTTCCGTCTCAATCCGATGGGGATCATCGAAGGAGCCCCGGGCGGCGCTGTCTGGTGGGATAAGGTGCCGTCGAAGTTCGATGGCTGGGGCGCGACGGAATTCGCCAAGGCGGGCATCAGGACGGTGCCCAACGCCATCGTCCGCCGCTCGGCCTATATCGCGCCGGGCGCGATCCTGATGCCATCCTTCGTCAACCTCGGCGCCTATGTCGGCGAGGGAACCATGGTTGACACCTGGGCCGGCGTCGGTTCGTGCGCGCAGATCGGCAAGCATGTGCATCTATCGGGTGGCGTCGGCATTGGCGGCGTCCTCGAACCCATGCAGGCCGGTCCGACCATCATCGAGGATAATTGCTTCATCGGCGCCCGCTCCGAAGTGGTCGAGGGCTGCATCGTTCGCGAAGGCTCTGTCCTCGGCATGGGCGTTTTCATCGGCAAGTCGACGAAGATTATCGACCGTGCAACGGGCGAAATCTTCTACGGCGAAGTGCCGCCCTATTCGGTGGTCGTCGCCGGCTCGCTTCCCGGCAAGCCTTTCCCTAACGGCCAGCCTGGTCCGAGCCTCTATTGCGCCGTGATCGTCAAGCGGGTCGACGAACAGACCCGCTCGAAGACGTCGATCAACGAATTGTTGCGCGACTGATCCGCTCACGCGGGCGAGTTGCGGATTTCCTCCACGGTGTGAGAGCGGAGCGGCTTGCCCTCCGCCTCCCTGATACACGCGATAATCCGCCGCGTCAGGGGGACGTCGATGTTCTTCTCCTGCGCCAGGCGAAGGATCACGCCTTGCAGGTAGTCGATTTCGGTCGGACGCCCCCGTGACAGATCCTCCCACATGGACGATCGCGCGTGTGGCCCTACGCTCAGCATTTTTCGTGCGAGAATCCCGAAAAGGAAGTCCGGCAACCGCAATATCCACGGCAGGAGCGCCGGTGGGAGGCCCTGTATCTTTGCCGGCGCGATGCCATGGGCCTTGAGCACCTTGATGCCTTCGTTCATCTGGTCCGCCAGCAGCCGGCGCCAGTTGCGATCGGACAGTTCGGTTGCAAGCGGCAGGTTTGACAGCGCATTAAGGGCGTTGTTGAGGTTCATCAGCAGCTTGCCCCAGAGAACGCCCTGCATGTCTTCGTCATTTGCTACCTTAAGACCGGGGACCGAGAGTTCATCGGCAAGATCTCCCGGTTTGTCATCGATGAGAATTGTGCCTTCCGTGGTCCGCCGGACAGTGAGCGGCACCTCCCCGGGTTCCGATTGCACGACGTTGAAGGGAACCATGCCTGCAGCGACGGTGAAACCCTTGGGGAGGGTGCGACGCAGCACCTTTGCGTTGTCGACGCCGTTCTGCAGGCTCACAACGACGGCGCTGGAAGGGGCGTGCGCGGCAATCAGCTTTGCCATCTCTTCAGTCGCGCCACTCTTGACCGTGACGAGAATAATCTCGGCCGACCCAAAGGCTGCGGCAGGATCGACCGCGAGCTGAAGCTTCTCCGGCGTGACGAGGCGCTCGGTCCCGTCGAGATCGACGATGTTGAGGCCCCCTTCGCGAAGCGCTTCATCGACCCTTGGCCGTACGAGAAAAACCACGTTCTTGTCGGCGGCGGCGAGGCAACCACCGACGTAGCACCCTATCGATCCGGCTCCAGCGATGACGATACGGCTTTCGTTTTCGGTCATGTTGCTGTTCCCGGTTCATCGGTCGCGGCATTTAAACAGATGCGGGTGCTTCAATCCAGCGCCCGATGCCGGGAACCGCAATGCCCCGGCACCCGCCGCAGTAGTAGGTGACAGGCCTATCCTTTTCCAGTATCGCTTCTTGCATGAAATCCGCGACAGATCCCGTAGAAAACCTCGCCCAGCTCATCGCTTGCCCGTCGGTAACGCCCGCCGAGGCCGGTGCGCTGACTGCTCTCGAATCCATGCTTGCGCCCCTCGGTTTTTCGGTCGAGAGACCGGTTTTCAGCGAGGAGGGCACGCCCGACGTCGAGAATCTTTATGCGAGACGTTCAGGCAATGGCCCCCATCTGATGTTCGCGGGACATACGGATGTGGTGCCCGTCGGCGACGAGGCCGCGTGGAAGTTCCCGCCCTTTTCCGCCGCCATTCACAATGGCCAGATGTATGGCCGCGGCGCCGTCGACATGAAGGGCGGGGTCGCCTGTTTCACCGCTGCCGTCGCGCGTCACATCACGAAACATGGCAGCCTCAAGGGGTCGATTTCGTTTCTGATCACCGGCGACGAGGAGGGCCCGTCGATCAACGGGACCGGCAAGCTTCTTGAATGGGCAAAGGCCAAGGGCGAAAGCTGGGATGCCGCGATCGTCGGCGAGCCCACCAATCCCGACAAGCTCGGTGACATGATAAAGATCGGAAGACGCGGCTCGCTCTCCGGCACGATAACCGTAAACGGCGTTCAGGGCCACGCAGCCTATCCGCACCTCGCCGACAATCCGGTGCGGGGGCTCGTCACCTTGCTCGACAGCCTGCTTTATCCCGCGCTCGACAAGGGCACCAAAGATTTCCAGGCGACCAATCTGGAAGTCACGACGATGGATGTCGGCAATCCTGCGGTCAACGTCATACCGGCCAAAGCGACGGCAACATTCAACATCCGCTACAACGATAGCTGGACCGACGAAACGCTGATGGCCGAGATCCACAACCGGCTCGACCGTGCCGCCGGACGGCGCAAGCTGCGCCCCGGGCGGAAAACGCCCGTGAACTACGAGTTGACCTGGCGCGACCGGCCGAGCCACGTGTTCCTCACCCACGATGACAAACTCGTCGGCACGCTGACGAAGTCTGTCGAAGCGGTCATAGGCCGGCGCCCGCAGCTTTCAACGTCCGGCGGCACGTCCGACGCCCGCTTCATCAAGGACTATTGCCCTGTCGTCGAGTTCGGCCTTGTCGGCAAAACCATGCACATGGTTGACGAAAGGGTAGACATTGCCGATCTTGAAACGCTTACCCAAATATATGAACGCTTCATCGAGGATTTTCTTGCGTAGAGCATGAGTGACAATGCCGGATTTCGATGAAACTCAGCAATATTTGTGGGGCGCATGGCGGATGATGAACGGTCATGCCGACGGCCTCGACATGCTCGATTTTTCCGAAGACGGCTTCTGGCAATCCTTTCACGCCATAACGATCTCGCTGCCCCCGCTCATCCTTGGCTGGATCATCTTCGCCAACGATATGATTGCGCTGCGGCCCGAAATCGGAAACCGCTTCTCGATCATGGGCCGCGTCGCCTTCGTCGATCTCGCCGCCTGGGTCGCGCCTCTTGTCGTTCTTGCTTTCAGTGCGCGCCGCCTCGGTCTCAGCAAGCGCTTCAGCCCCTATGTCGTCGCCAGCAACTGGGGAACGGCAATTGGCGCCTGGCTCATGGTCCCGGCCACGTTGGTGCGGGTGATCGTGCCGGATTGGCCGGGCTTCACGACTGCAATCAGCCTTTTGCTCTATGCGGGCATCATGTTCCTGACCTACCGTCTCACACATATCGCCCTGAAACGATCACACGCCTATACGGCGGGATTTTTCGTGGTCCTGATGGTCGGTTCGCTTTTCGTGATGATCCTGCTTCAGGGCGCCCTCGGCATTTCCCTGCCGGACCCGGTTACGATCGGGTAGTCGACCCCAATGAGATAGAGCCCGTAGGGCGGCGCAACCGGCCCGCAGGCCCTGCGGTCGCGGGCTTCGAGCGCCGCGCTTACATCGTCAGCGTCCCAGCGCCCGCATCCCACTTCGTTGAGCGTTCCCGCGAAAGAACGGATCTGGTTGTGCAGGAACGAGCGCGCCGACGCCCTGATCTCGATGATCTCCCCATTGCGCGTTACGTCGAGGCGGTCCAGCGTTTTTACCGGGCTTTTCGACTGGCACTGCGTCGCGCGAAACGTGGTGAAATCATGCGTGCCGATCAGGCGCTGCGCCGCGTCGTGCATAGCCTCGGCATCGAGCGGCTTCTTCACCCACCACGCGCGATGCGCCTCCAGCGGGGCAGGGGGGCGGCGGTTGATGATTCGATAAAGATAGTGGCGGCCCGTTGCCGAGAAGCGCGCGTCAAAGCCATCGCCGACGAGTTCGACATTGAGAATGCTGACAGCCTCGCCGGCAATGACGAGATGGGCGTTGAGCGCCTCGCGGATTTTCGAACTGCTCCAGTTCTTGGTGAGATCGGCATGAGCGACCTGAGCGCAGGCGTGCACGCCCGAGTCGGTGCGACCCGCCGCCCCCAGAGAAATCGTATCGCCGCAAAAATTGAAGATTGCCTGCTCGATAGCCGCCTGCACCGTATGGCCGTTTTCCTGGCGCTGCCAGCCCGCATAGGACGTCCCGTCATATTCGACCAGAAGCCTGTAGCGGGGCATCAGAGCGCTCCGAACGCGGGCGCATAGGTGAGAGCGCCCGCTATCGGCGCCTCACGAAACGCCAGCGCCTGCAAATGCTCGCCTTGGTAGGTGCTGTCGTAGCCGGCGGCACGTGCATGCGTGTAGCCGAAACGTCCGTAATAGGCAGTATCGCCAAGGACGATGGAAAGGCTTTCTCCGCTGGCCTGGAGTTGATCGTGGGCCGCCTTTACCAGCGCTGTACCTACGCCATGGCGCTGATTTGCGGGGAGAACCGCGAGTGGTGCGAGTGCGACAGCATCGAAATCATCGCCCACGGTGAGGCGGGAAAACAGGATTTGCCCGACAATCGCGTCATCCGCGACGGCCACCAGTTCGAGGACCACGTCGCCGGCGCCGCGAAGGTTTTCCACGAGGACAGATTCCTCCGCACCGCCAAAGGCGGCGTTCAGCAGCGTGGAGATAGCCGGATGGTCTTCAGGCCGTACAGGTCGCACCGCGACGCCGCTCATGGCAGCCGTGTACCCTGGGCGATCTTGGCGCCACGCTGGAATTCGATACTGTCCATGACCTTGCCGCCGGCCCGCTGCAGCGAACGCAGCCGCACCGCGCCTTCGCCGCAGGCGATGCGCAGGCTATCGTCGAGCACCGTGCCCGCATCGCCGACGCCGGTTGCAAGCACCGAGCGCAACAGCTTGATGCGCTCGAGCGAGCCGCCGATCTCCATCTCGCACCAGGTGCCGGGAAAGGGCGCAAGGCCGCGAATACGGTTGTGAACGTCGATCGCCGGTTCGCTCCAGTCGATGCGTGTTTCCGCCTTGGTGATCTTGGACGCATAGGTGACGCCGTCTTCCGCTTGCGGCGTAAGCGTGAGGCTGTCCCGTTCAAGCGCGGCCATGGCGCGCACCATCAAATCCGCTCCTGCCGCGCTCAACTGGTCGTGCAATTCGCCTGCCGTCATGTCGGCGGTGATCTTGACCTTTTCGACCATGGCGACAGGTCCGGTATCGAGACCCTCGTCCATCTTCATGATCATGATCCCGGTTTCGAGATCTCCGGCCATGATTGCCCGCTGTATCGGCGCGGCGCCGCGCCAGCGCGGCAAGAGCGAGGCGTGTCCGTTGTAGCAGCCAAGCCGCGTGCCATCGAGGATTGCGCGCGGCAGGATAAGTCCATAGGCGACGACGATCGCAACATCGGCATTGAGGTCGCGAAAGGCTTGCTGCTCTTCTTCGCTCTTGAGGCTTGTGGGCGTGCGCACCTCGATGCCGAACTGCTCGGCGTTGCGCTGGACCGGCGAGGGCGTGAGTTCCAGACCCCTGCGGCCCGCGGGGCGCGGCGGCTGGCTATAGACTGCAACAATCTCGTGACCCTGGCCGATCAAGGCGGTGAGAATGGGGACGGCGAAGTCCGGCGTTCCCATGAAAACGATGCGCAAACTCATCGCCTACACCGCCAGCCGGCTCGGCGGACGATCCTTGGCGAGCTTCTTGAATTTCTTGACGACCATCTCGCGCTTCAGGCGGGAAATATGGTCGATGAACAGGATGCCGTTGAGATGGTCGATCTCATGTTGGAGGCAGGTGGCGAGAAGCCCGTCGGCGGCTACTTCCTGCGCCTTGCCGTCGAGATCGAAATAGGCAATGCGCACCTCCGCCGGCCGCTCCACCTCGGCATAATAGTCCGGGATCGAGAGGCAGCCTTCTTCGTAGACATTGCGCTGTTCGCTCGATGAGAGAATCTGCGGATTGATGAACGTCTGCGGCGCCTTGGGCTCGTCTTCCTTGGCAAGGTCGATAACGAGCATGCGGAGGGGCTCGCCGATCTGGATCGCTGCAAGGCCGATACCCGGTGCGTCATACATGGTGTCGAGCATATCGGTAGCGAACTTGCGCAAGTCCGCATCGAAGCGTTCGACTGGTTTTGAAACCTGACGCAGCAGAGGATCAGGAAGAATGACAAGTGGTTTGATAGACATGCAACATCACCTAATAGTTCATCCATAAACCGTCAATCCGACGCAAAATCCATTTGCAAAAATGTTCTTGTTTTGATCTCACATTTGTCGCCCGAATCGGCTAGTCTGGTTCGTATGGAAACATCAATTTCATTCGATCAAACGCTTATCCATCTCGGTGCGAGCTCAATTTCGCTGGGTTCGGCGCTCATTGCAGGGGCTGTGGTTGCGGGCGGCGCCGTGCTGCTCGCGCTTATCGTCCTGTGGCGTTCGTCGAAGATACGGCTGACTGCCGAACTCCAGGCGGAGGACCGCGCCCGCGACGCCGAGTTCCGCATGGGCGAGATTCTCAAGAGCCAGGCGGAAATGCAGGGCCGCATGCAGACAATGGCTGAACTCTTCGGCTCGCGGCAGGCCGAACTCAACCAGTCGATCCGCGAACGCCTC
This sequence comes from Phyllobacterium sp. UNC302MFCol5.2, assembly GCF_000686005.1. Taxonomy (NCBI): domain Bacteria; kingdom Pseudomonadati; phylum Pseudomonadota; class Alphaproteobacteria; order Hyphomicrobiales; family Phyllobacteriaceae; genus Phyllobacterium; species Phyllobacterium sp. UNC302MFCol5.2. The sequence continues at coordinate 867,479 of NZ_JMLL01000010.1, read as the reverse complement.
GACGGTATGACCAGCCGCATCGGCCAGACCATGACCGAGCAGACCCGTTCCACCCACGAGAATCTTGCGAAGCTGCAGGAGCGGCTCGCGGTCATCGATACGGCGCAGAACAATATCCAGGCGCTGGCCGGCCAGGTCGTACAGTTGCAGGCCATTCTCGCCAACAAGCAGACCCGCGGCGCTTTCGGGCAGGCGCGCATGGAGGCGATCATCGCCGACGGCCTTCCGCAGGGCGCCTATGAGTTCCAGGCGACTCTTTCCAATGGCAGCCGGCCCGACTGCGTGGTCCACATGCCCAATGGAGCACCGAACCTTGTCATCGACGCCAAGTTTCCGCTGGAAGCCTGGAACGCCATCCGCCAGGCCGACAACCCGGAAGCCAAGAAGGTTGCTCTTGCGCAGTTCCGCCGTGACGTTGAGATTCACATTCGCGACGTCGCGGAGAAATATCTGATCAACGGCGAAACCCAGGATACGGCGTTTCTCTTCGTGCCGTCGGAATCGATTTTCGCCGAGATTCACGAGAACTTCGAAGGCGTGGTGCAAAAGGCCCATCGCTCGCGCATCGTCATCGTTTCGCCTTCGCTGCTGATGCTTTCGATCCAGGTCATCCAGGCCGTCCTCAAGGATGTGCGCATGCGCGAACAGGCGCATCTCATACAGGGCGAGGTGATCCGGTTGATGGAAGATGTCGGCCGCCTCGACGACCGGGTACGCCGTCTGCAAACGCACTTCGGCCAGGCTAACAAGGATATCGATGACATTCTTGTCTCTTCGAGCAAGGTCACGAGGCGGGGCCAGAAGATCGAGGCGCTCGAATTCGCGGAGGCGCCCACGAAGGAGACTGAGCCCAGCCGTGCCGCCGCTTCGTCAACCGGGCAATTGCGCCTGCGCGTCGTCGACGGCGAGGAATAGAAGAAAGGCCGGGTGGCGGCTTAAGCCGCCTCGATCTTCTTGCGTCGAACTTCCCATGTTCTTGCGGTTTGCGGCTTGACGAACAATGTAACGATATCGGGATTGGCGGTTTTCAACGCCGCCTCGAGCCGTTCGACGCAGGCTTCGATCTGCGGAGCCTGGATATGGTCTTCGAACTCGACGCTCAGTCCGGCGACGATCTGCTTCGGACCCATATGGACCGTCAATACGCCGTTTGCCTTCTGGATGTCCGGATCCTTGTTGGCTAGATCGAGAATCTGCTGTTCCACTTCGGGAAGCGCTGCCTCGCCCATGAGCAGGCCCTTGCTTTCGCGGGCGAGGAATATCGCCGTCGCGGCGAGAATGATGGAGATGCCGATGGAGCCCACGCCATCAAGTGCCGGCATGTCGAATATCTGCGCCGCCGAAATCGCAACCAGTGCGATGATCAATCCGAGCAGCGCGGCCGTATCCTCGAACAGCACCGTGAAGACGCTCGGATCCTTGCTTTCCTGCACAGCCTCGACATAGCCGAGTTTGCCCTTCATCGTCCGGAATTCCTTGAGTGCCACGAACCACGACGCGCCTTCAAAGATCATCGCAAGGCCGATGACGACGTAGTTCACGATCGGATTGGCAACTGGTTCCGGCCGCATGATATGGATGACGCCTTCGTAGAAGGAAACGCCGGCGCCGACGGCGAAAACCAGGAGCGCCACGATAAAGCTCCAGAAATAGAGCTCACGCCCATGCCCGAAAGGATGCGACTTGTCCGCAGGTCGCGCCGCACGGCGCAAGCCATAAAGCAGCAAGGCACCATTGCCGGTGTCGACAAGAGAGTGAACACCCTCCGACAGCATGGCGGAACTGCCGGTAAAGAAAGCGGCGATGAATTTTGTTGCTGCGATCAGGAGATTGCCAAGGATGGCGGCATAGATCACTTTTTTCGAACCGGCATGTGTTCCCGATTGTGATGCCATCGACTATCCCCTTGTGCCCGACGAAACGTCTTTGGATTGAACAGGTTCCGCGTGAAACGTTCAACCGCGCCGATGCGTCAGCATCTGGTCGGAATGACGCTAGCTCTTGCCGGCGTCATGCGCTAACCCTGCCTCGAACAAGGCAGGACATCATGGCAGACACCACTGAAACGGCAATCTTTCTCGGCATCGATACGGGCGGCACCTATACGGATGCGGTGCTGTGGTCGGAAAGAGATGGCGTTATCGCGAAAGCCAAGGCGCTGACGACCCGGCATGATCTCAGCGTCGGCATTGCCGGCGCCGTCGAGCGTATCGTTGAAGAAACCGCGATCCGCCCAGCGGATATTCGCCTTGTTTCCATGTCGACGACACTCGCAACCAATGCGCTCGTCGAAGGGCAGGGCGGCCGCATCGCCCTTGTCATGATCGGGTTCTCGCAAGCGGATCTCGAAAAGGCGGACCTCAAGACCGCGCTTGGATCCGACCCGGTCGTCTTCGTCCCCGGCGGTCACGATGTCTATGGCAGGCCGCAACTGCTCGATACGGCTGCTCTCTCGGAGGCGCTGCCAAACCTCGCCCGTGAAGTGACGGGTTTTGCTATCTGCGCCTATTTTGCGGTCCGCAATCCCGAACATGAGATCGCTGTGCGCGATCTCATCCGCAACGTGACCGGGCTCCCCGTCACCTGCAGTCATGAACTCTCCGCCAAGCTGAATGGACCGCGCCGTGCGCTCACGACGGTCCTCAACGCACGCCTGATCGCAATGATCGACCGGCTCGTGGCAGCGACGGAAGGGTTTCTCGACCGCAGCGGCATCCACGCCCCCTTGATGGTGGTCCGTGGTGACGGCGCACTCGTCACTGCGGCCTTTGCGCGCCACCGTCCGATCGAGACGATCCTCTCCGGCCCTGCTGCCAGCCTGGTCGGGGCGCGTCATATGACCGGACTCGACAACGCCATCGTTTCGGACATTGGCGGCACGACAACGGATGTCGCCGTGCTTGACAAGGGCCGTCCACGGCTCGATCCGAATGGCGCGACGGTCGGCGGCTTTCGTACGATGGTGGAAGCCGTGGCGATGCGCACCTTCGGCCTTGGCGGCGATTCCGAAGTGTCGCTCGACGATAATGCCATGGCACCGAGCATCAAGCTTGGACCGCGCAGGCTGGTGCCGCTGTCGCTGCTTGCTGCCAACCACGGCGAGAGCGTGCTTGCCCACCTTGAGCGCCAGGTCAAGGCGGCCAATGTCGGGCGGCTCGATGGCCGTTTCGCCCTGCGCACGGGGGTTCCCGCCCAACTCGCTTCCGGCCTGAGCAAGAGCGAAGCCGAACTTTACGAGCGCATAACCAGCGCGCCGCAGCCGCTCGACCGGCTTCTCGCTTCGATATCACAGGCTGCGACCGTCAATCGCCTCGTTGCCCGCGGTCTGGTTCATGTGTCCGGCTTTACGCCTTCGGATGCGTGCCACGTGCTCGGCCTGCAGGACAATTGGAACGCGGAAGCCGCGCGCTACGGTGCGATCCTTTATGCCCGGCGCAAGGATGGCGCCGGACGCTCCCTCTGCGATACGCCCGAGGAAGTGGCGCATCGCACCTATGACGCCCTGATCCGGCGCTCGTCCGAGGTCGTCCTGGAGACGGCATTTGCCGAAGACGAGCTTGACGGCCCGGAGACGGCTGCGAGCCCACTTGTCCAGCGTGCGCTGTCGGGCGACGGGCGCATCGCCGGTGTCAAACTCGCCATCGACCGGCCGATCATTGGTCTCGGCGCCTCGGCGCCGGTCTATTACCCCGCCGTCGGCGCCATGCTTGGAGCAGAGTGCGTTGTCCCTTCCGATACGGATGTTGCCAATGCGCTCGGCGCCGTCGTCGGTCAGGTGCGGGTTTCGGTGGAAGCGCATGTCAGCCAGCCGGCCGAGGGCGTATTCCGGGTGATGGCCGGCGAAGTGTTGAAGGATTTGCCCTTCGAGGAGGATGCTATCGCCTTTGCAGAAACCGTCTTGCGCCAACAAGTTTCCGACCTTGCCCTGCAAGCAGGTACCGACGAAGGCCAGATCGTTGTTTCAAGGAACATCAGCGCCGCAACAGTCGAAGATCAGCGCAAATTCATCGAGGCGGTGCTTATCGCCACAGCTTCCGGCAGGCCCAGAATCGCGCATTAAGTTTGATTTTATCCGCTACGGCACAAATCCTGTGCACTATTGATGAATTGACGGGGAATGCTTCTATATGATCAAGGGTAGGATCACGTAAAGACGAGGAACCGATCATGAGCGAAAGCATCGAAATCAATGGCTTGAAGGTAGCGAAGGAGCTCTATGACTTCGTGGTCGATGAGGCCATCCCGGGGACGGGCGTCGATGCGACGAAGTTCTGGGCCGGCTTTGCGCAGATCGTCAGCGACCTTGCGCCGAAAAACCGCGAACTTCTGGCCAAGCGCGATGCATTCCAGGCGAAGCTCGACGCCTTCTACAAGGAAAAGCGCGACAGCGGATACAGCCAGGAAGAATACGAGGTGTTCCTCAAGGAAATCGGCTACCTCCTGCCGGAAGGTGGCGCCTTTACGGTGACGACAGATAATGTCGATCCGGAAATCGCAGTCATTGCCGGTCCCCAGCTGGTCGTACCGGTCATGAATGCGCGCTATGCCCTCAATGCCGCCAATGCGCGTTGGGGCTCGCTCTACGACGCCCTCTACGGAACCGACGCCATATCCGACGATGGCGGGGCCGAGAAGGGCAAGGCATTCAATCCGGCGCGCGGTGCGAAGGTCATCGCATGGGCGAAAGCGTTTCTTGATGAAAGCGCCCCGCTGGCGGGCGCACAATGGGCCGATGTCACAGGCCTCGCCATCGAAGGCGGCAAGCTGGTGCTGACGGCAAACGACAAAAAGGTGCAACTCGTCGACGCTACCCAGTTCGCGGGCTATCGCGGCGAACCCGCAAACCCGACTTCAGTGTTGCTCGTCAAGAATGGTCTCCACGTCGAGATCGTCATCAACCCCGACCATCCCATCGGCAAGACCGACCCTGCGCACATCGCCGACGTGGTTCTTGAGTCCGCAGTAACGACGATTCAGGACTGCGAGGATTCCGTCGCCGCGGTCGATGCGGAAGACAAGGTCGTCGTCTATCGCAACTGGCTGGGCCTGATGAACGGCGACCTTTCCGATACGTTCGAGAAGGGCGGCAAGACCGTCACACGCAAGCTCAACCCAGACCGCGAATATATTGGCCCGGACGGTCAGAAGCTCGCATTGCCGGGCCGCTCGCTGATGCTTGTCCGCAATGTCGGGCACCTGATGACCAACCCTGCCATCCTCGACCGTGACGGCAACGAGGTCCCCGAGGGCATCATGGACGCGGCGATCACGACGCTTGCTGCCCTGCATGACATCGGCAAGGACGGTCGCCACATGAATTCCCGTGCCGGCTCGATCTATGTGGTCAAGCCGAAGATGCACGGACCGGAAGAAGTCGCGTTTGCGGCGGAGTTGTTCGGCCGGGTCGAAGCGCTGCTTGGCCTTCAACCGAATACGATCAAGATGGGAATCATGGACGAGGAGCGTCGTACCACGGTGAACCTCAAGGAGGCGATCCGCGCCGCCAGGGAACGCGTCGTTTTCATCAATACCGGTTTTCTCGACCGCACTGGCGATGAAATACACACCTCCATGGAGGCGGGCCCGATGATCCGCAAGGGCGACATGAAGCAGGCGTCCTGGATCGGCGCCTATGAGAACTGGAACGTCGATGTCGGTCTCGAATGCGGCCTCTCCGGCCATGCGCAGATCGGCAAGGGCATGTGGGCCATGCCCGACCTCATGGCCGCCATGCTCGAGCAGAAGATCGCACATCCGAAGGCCGGCGCAAATACCGCCTGGGTGCCGTCGCCGACCGCAGCGACGCTGCATGCGACGCACTATCACAAGGTCAATGTGGCCGAGGTTCAGGCCAAATTGAAGCAGCGCGCGCGGGCAAAGCTCAGTGACATCCTCTCGGTTCCGGTCGCATCGCGGCCGAACTGGACGCCGGAAGACATCCAGCACGAACTCGACAACAATGCGCAGGGCATCCTCGGCTATGTCGTGCGCTGGGTGGACCAGGGCGTAGGCTGCTCGAAGGTGCCTGACATCAATAATGTCGGCCTGATGGAAGACCGTGCGACGCTGCGCATTTCGGCGCAGCACATCGCCAACTGGCTGCACCACGGCGTTGCCAGCGAAAAGCAGGTGCTGGACACGCTGAAGCGCATGGCCGCGATCGTTGATGAGCAAAATGCTGGCGACCCGCAATATCAGCCGATGGCCGCCGATTTTGATAGGTCCGTGGCATTCCAGGCCGCCTGCGACCTCGTCTTCAAGGGCCGCGAACAGCCGAACGGTTATACGGAACCGGTCTTGCATCGTCGCCGCCTCGAACTGAAAGCCAAGGCAAAGGCGGCATAGACAGGAAAAGATGGAAACTTTCCGCCGCGCTTTGCTTGCTGGGGCCATCCTTTTGATGGCCGGACCGGTTGGCGCGGCGGAAGAACCTGTCATCGAGATTGTCGATTGGGGCCTGACCGCAGCAAAAGAGGTTGGTTCCGAGGTTTCGCCGGATACGCCGACGGGCATCAATCGCCTCGTCGAAGGACCGGTCGATGTGACGCGAGCGAACGAAATTCACGCCTGTATCGGAACGAGCTTCGGCATTGTCTATCGGGCAGCCTATACCGGCGAGGCGTCTGTGGTTCCGATTAAGGTCGTTGTGGATCATCCGCTCATCAGGACCCCGGACGGCCGGGCGATGGAACACAGCAGTTGGCCGGACAGTGCCATCCTCGCCCGCCGCTACGCCGGCTGGGTGTTTGAAGAAAATTTCGAGCTGGTGCCTGGCCGCTGGAAAATCTCGCTGCGGGACCTTGCGGGGAGCGAGCTCGCATCGAAGACCTTCACCGTTTCGACTGGGAGCTGCCCCATTTCCTGATAGAATACCGAAAAAATCTGGAGGGTGTTGGCCGCGATGTTTCGCCAGTGGGGTCCGATCGGTCTGTTATTGACCGTCTTGCTCGCACGCGGTGCGGCGCTGGCCGCCAACGGCGATCTCTATCAGGCAAGCGCAGTCGTTTCGGGGAAGGGCGAAGCCAGCCGGTCCATCGGGCTTGCTCAGACTTTCGAGGATGTGCTCGTCAAGGTCTCTGGCGACCCAAGGCTGATGGGCGACCCGAAGATCGCGGCGCTGAAACAGCAAGCGGCGCAGTTTGTCGCGACCTATCAGTATCGCGACCGCATGTCCGGCGTGCCGATCCATGACGAGCAAGGGACATATGACCGCCCGCATGACCTGACCGTCAGTTTCGATCCGGCCAGGATCGATGCGCTGTTGCACTCGCTCGGACGAAAAGCCTGGCTTGATCCGCGCCCGCGTATCGTTGTCTTTCTCGATGTTGTCGGACGAAAGGAAAGTTTCGCGCTCGCTGAGGATGGTTCGAAGGAACCGGATATGCGCAGTTCGCTGGCAGCGGCCGCCCGGAAGGTCGGCTTGCCCGTGGCGTTGCCGACTGTTGCGCAACTCACAAAGTACGAACTGAACGCCGAGACCCTGCCGAGCGCCGACCTTTCTGTGTCCGATGCCGCGGCGCGCAATGCCGGGGGCGATGTCGCGCTTGCCGGCGATCTGCGCTGGAGCGATTCCGCACTCGGATGGATCGCTGATTGGCGTATAGACTATCGTGGCACGCCCTTCCGCTGGCAGATCAAAGGCGTTGGCTTCGACGATGCATTTCGCAACGGCATGCGCGGCGCAGCGCAGATATTGTCAGGGAACGGGCCGCCGTAGCGAATGCACGCACCACGCCCACTTGTTTGCTGGCTGATTCTTGTTTAGGCGAAGGCGCATGAAATTGCTTGCGCTCGATACCGCTGCCAATCTGTGCTCCGTTGCCGTTTTCGATGTCGAAACGGGAGTGGTGCTGGCTTCGAACAGCGAGGATATCGGCAAGGGCCATGCCGAGCGGCTAATGGGCGCAATTGAGCAGACTTTGCATGGTGCCGCCGTCGAGCTTACAGACATCGGCAGGATTGCTGTCAGCGTCGGCCCCGGTTCGTTTACTGGCGTTCGGGTGGGGGTCTCGACGGCACGGGGCTTTGCGCTTGTGCTTAAATGCCCGGTTATCGGCATCAGCACCTTGCAGGCGCTCGCCTTCGACGGTGCCCGAACCTTTCCCGGAAGACCGGTCCTGTCTATCATCGATGCCCGGCGCGACGAGGTCTACGCCCAATTCTACGGCAAAGACGGGGTGGCAATATCCAAACCGATGGTGACGGATTTGCCGGCAATATTGGATGAATTGGCCGGGCGTGACATGGTGCTTTCCGGCTCCGGCGCTCTGCTCGTCAATGAGGGGCGGGATAAGCCCTTCGATGTCGCAACAACGGAAGCGACTGGAAGCATCGAGGCCTTTGCCCGCCTTGGCGCGGCAGGCGAGCCCCCGGCGGAGGCGCCGAAGCCGCTCTATCTGCGCGGCCTCGACGTCAAGCCGCAGCAGGGTTTCGTCATGCAGAGGAAGCTAACCGAATGATCGGCTTTCCGTTCGACAATCTGCGTCCGCGCAGTTTCGTCATCGAGCCGCTCGCGCGCGCCGACGCTGCCGCGATCGCAAATATTCACGGGCTGACCTTCCGCCAGCCCTGGAGCGACGAAGATTTTCACGCTCTCCTGGTCGATGAGAATGTGTTCGGGTTCGTCGCCCGCGAGGAGGGCAATCGCCGTGCCCAGCCGGGCGGCTTCGTTCTCGCGCGCCTGGTGCTGGATGAAGCCGAAATATTGACGATTGCCGTCGCGCCTGCGGCGCAGCGGCGGGGCCTTGGCCATGCCTTGATGGATGCGATCCTCCGCCATCTTCACAATGCGCGCGCAAGCATGCTTTTTCTGGAAGTCGACGAACTCAATGGCCCCGCCGTTGCGCTTTACCGCCGCCTCGGCTTTAAGCAGGTCGGCAAGCGGCCGGGATATTACGAAACGTCGAGCGGCCGCTCATCGGCCCTGACGATGCGCCGCGATCTCAAGCCGGGACGTTGAAATGGCCTGGTTGCGCTTCGCCCTGACGTCCACCGTCTTCGTTCTTGCGATTATTCTGCTGGTGCCGGCGCAATTCATCTTTCTGAAGACAGGTGTCGGGCCGAGCGCCGGGACCCCAATGCTCTTTCACCGCATCGTATGCCGCCTGCTTGGCTTCCGCATCCATGTTCATGGCGATATGGCAAAAGGCCGTCCGCTGCTTCTGGCCGCCAACCATACGTCGTGGACCGACATCGTCATTCTCGGCTCGCTGCGCAAGATGGCCTTCATTGCCAAGGCAGAGGTGGCCAAGTGGCCGCTCTTCGGCATGCTCGCCAAGCTGCAACGCACTGTCTTCATCGAGCGGGAGAAACGCGGCAAGACTCACCATCAGGCGAGCGAAATCGCGCTGCGCCTTGCCGCGGGCGATGCCATGGTGCTTTTCGCCGAGGGTACGACTTCCGATGGCAACCGCGTATTGCCCTTCAAGACTTCGCTCTTCGGCGCGGCGCAAGTGGCAATTCGCGATACCGATGCCGAAACCGTGACCGTGCAACCCGTGGCCGTCGCCTATACGCGCATCCATGGCATGCCGATGGGGCGCACCCATCGTCCGATCGTCGCGTGGCCGGGCGATGTCGCACTTGGGCCGAGCCTCATAGGCCTTCTGAAGGAAGGCGCAGTCGATGTCGACGTCTGGTTCGGCGAGCCGGTGGTGATCGATGCCAGGAGCGACCGCAAGGCATTGGCGCGAACGGCCGAAGAGCGCGTGCGCGCCATGGTGCACAGCTCGCTGATGGGGCGCGACTTCCTCGACACGTCGGAAAGCGACGCCGAGCCTATTCTCAAGGCGGCCAAAAACGGCTAGAAGCCTCGCCCATGGACGATATCAGTATCAATCACGAGCCGGAGACCGCTTCCGGAGCAACGACGCATTCGCCGGCGCAGCCGAACACGCGCAAGGTCTTTGTGAAGACCTATGGCTGCCAGATGAACGTCTACGACAGCCAGCGCATGGCCGACAGCCTTGCCGCCGAGGGCTATAGCCAGACCGACAGCGCCGATGACGCCGATCTGGTGCTCATCAACACCTGCCACATCCGCGAGAAGGCTTCGGAAAAGCTTTACTCGGCGCTCGGGCGGCTGCGCAAGATGAAGGATGCGCGCGCCAGGGAAGGCCGCGAATTGACGGTCGGGGTGGCGGGATGCGTCGCGCAGGCGGAGGGCAACGAAATCACCCGCCGCGCGCCGGTCGTTGATCTCGTCGTCGGACCGCAAACCTATCACCGGCTGCCGCAGGCCCTGGCGCGCGTGCGCCAGGGCGAGCGCGTCGTCGAGACCGAATACGCGATCGAGGACAAGTTCGACCACTTGCCGGCGCCGCCCAAGGAACAGACCCGGAGCCGCGGCGTCACCGCTTTCCTCACGGTCCAGGAAGGTTGCGACAAGTTCTGCACCTTCTGCGTCGTGCCCTACACGCGCGGCTCGGAAGTGTCACGGCCGGTCGCCCAGATTGTGAAGGAAGCTGAGAAACTTGCCGATGCGGGCGTGCGCGAACTGACGCTCCTCGGGCAAAATGTGAATGCCTGGCACGGCGAAGGCGCCGACGGGCGCGAATGGGGACTTGGCGAACTTCTCTACCGCCTTGCCGAAATCCCCGGCATTGCCCGCCTGCGTTATGTCACCAGCCACCCGCGCGACATGGATAATGCCCTGATCGAGGCGCACCGCGATCTCGATATGCTGATGCCCTATTTGCATCTTCCGGTTCAGTCGGGCTCAGATCGCATCCTCAAGGCGATGAACCGCAAGCACACGGGCGAGGACTATTTGCGTCTTATCGAGCGTATCCGCCAGGCACGGCCGGATATTGCCCTATCGGGCGATTTCATCGTCGGCTTCCCCGGGGAGACCGAAGAAGATTTCGAGGCGACGATGCAGATCGTACGCGACGTGACATACGCTGCCGCCTATTCGTTCAAATATTCGCCCCGCCCGGGCACGCCTGGCGCCGACATGGAGGATCATGTCAAGGAAAGCGTCAAGGATGAACGGTTGCAGCGGTTGCAGAACCTCCTCACGGAACAGCAATATGCGTTTCAGCGCAGCCTCATCGGCAAAAACATGGATGTTCTGATCGAAAAGGCTGGCCGCCTGCCCGGACAGATGGTCGGACGATCTCCCTGGTTACAACCTGTAATTATCGATGTACACGGCGGTCGAATCGGCGACATTATCAACGTACGAATCATCGACACGGGCACGAACAGCCTGATTGGCGTGCGGGAGATGAACTCGCAGAGGAATGGGACTATATAGGGCTGAACACTTCGTTAGGAGAGCCGTTTGAACGCCACCGAAAAGCTGAAACCCGCTCCCTCAGGGGCCTCGGATCTGGCCCATATCGTACTGACATTCGACAATAACCGTTTGGCAAGCGCGCTTTTCGGTCAATTCGATGAAAATCTCGCCCGTATAGAACAAAAGCTTGGCGTCGATGTCCGCTCGAAAGGCAACCAGCTTGCCATTCGCGGTGAACCCACTGCAACTGAGCAGGCGCGCCGGACGCTCGACCATCTCTACGAGCAATTGCAGAAGGGACATGATATTTCTGCTTCCGATGTCGATGGCGCGCTGCGCATGGCGATCGCCGCCGACGATCAGTTGACGCTCCCGACCATGGAAAACAAAAGCAAGATGGCTGCTGCCCAGATATCGACCCGCAAGAAGACGATTTTCGCGCGCACGCCGACGCAGGACGCCTATATGCGCGCGCTCGACCGGTCTGAACTGGTCTTCGGCGTCGGACCGGCAGGCACGGGCAAGACCTATCTTGCCGTCGCCCATGCCGCGATGCTGCTTGAGCGCGGACTTGTCGACCGCATTATTCTTTCGCGTCCGGCAGTCGAAGCAGGCGAACGTCTCGGCTTCCTGCCCGGCGACATGAAGGAGAAAGTCGATCCCTATCTGCGCCCGCTCTACGATGCGCTCTATGACATGATGCCGGCTGACAAGGTCGAGCGGGCTATTGCCGCCGGGGTAATCGAAATCGCCCCACTCGCCTTCATGCGAGGGCGCACGCTTGGCCATTCTGCCATCATTCTCGATGAAGCGCAGAATACGACATCGATGCAGATGAAGATGTTTCTGACGCGCCTTGGTGAAAATGCCCGCATGATCATCACCGGCGATCCAAGCCAGATCGATCTGCCGCCCGGCCAGAAGTCGGGTCTCGTGGAAGCCTTGCGTATCCTCGACGGCGTCAGCGGCATCGTGACCGTTCGCTTTACGGATGTCGACGTGGTGCGCCATCCGCTGGTTGCGGCAATCGTACGGGCCTACGACAAGGAAGGCGCGAAGCCCTGAGCTTGGCGACACGATCGTGATCGATATCGACATATTGGTGGAAACGGAAGGCTGGGCCGACGAGTCCAGCCTTCGCCAGTTATCGGCAAGCGCTATCGCGGCCGCCTGGGACGAGCTTGACGGCGGCGAGCAGCCGGTGAGCGAACTCAGCCTTGTCTTTACCGACGACGCCGCGATCAGGGAACTGAACAGCGACTGGCGGGACAAGGACAAGCCGACCAACGTGCTGTCGTTTCCGGCATTCACCCTCAAACCGGGACAGAAGCCCGGGCCCATGCTTGGCGATATCGTCATTGCCCGCGAGACCGTGGCGCGGGAAGCCTCCGATGAGGAAAAGCCTTTCGACCACCATCTGACCCATCTTGTTGTGCATGGATTTCTGCATCTCCTGGGGTATGATCACCTCTCCGATGCGGAAGCCGAGGAAATGGAGGGATTGGAGTGCAAAATTCTGGCGCGTCTTGCAATCCCGGACCCATATGCGCTATCCGTCATTGACGATCAATCCGATTGAGGACCATGTCTGACACGTCGCACCAGAACGATCCTGCCGCGCCTGCACGAGGGGTTACGGGGCAGGAGAGTGATGCCGAAGGGCAAAGTAGCACCAGAGCGCAAGGCCCAGAAAAGCGCTCGCTCCTTTCAACCATATTTCCTTTCCTGCGCGCCCGCCCGGGCACGACCTTGCGAGAAGATCTCGACGCGGCGCTGGCGGAAGATCATAGCGGCGACACGGCGTTTTCGCCGGAAGAACGCGCCATGCTGCACAATATCCTGCGGCTGCGCGAATTGCGCGTCGAGGATGTGATGATTCCCCGCGCCGATATTGAGGCAGTCGATATATCAACGACTCTCGGCGATCTCCTCGAAGTATTCGAGAAATCCGGCCATTCGCGCATGCCGGTCTTTTCCGAAACGCTCGATGACCCTCGCGGCATGGTCCATATCCGCGATGTGGTGAATCACATAACTCGGAGTTCGCGCGTAAAGGCGCCGCGGCGTGGTGCCGCTCGCACAAAACCGCCCGTGTCGGCAAAGCTTGATCTATCCCATGTCGATCTTGGCAAGACGATTGCAGACCTCAGCCTGATGCGGCCAATTCTCTTCGTTCCGCCGTCCATGCTTGCCAACGACCTGATGGCACGCATGCAGGCGCAGCGTATTCAGATCGCACTCGTCATCGATGAGTATGGCGGCACCGATGGGCTGGTGTCGCTTGAGGACATCGTCGAGATGGTGGTCGGCAATATCGAGGACGAGCACGATGATGACGAGGTGATGATCATCGAGGAGCCAGAAGGCGTTTTCGTTGCCGATGCACGGGCCGACCTCGATGAAGTGTCGCAGAAAATAGGGCCTGCTTTTGTCGTCGGCGAGCACGGTGAGGACGTCGATACGGTCGGCGGCTTGATCTTCTCGATCCTCGGCCGCATCCCGGTTCGCGGCGAGATGCTGCAGGCCGTCCCCGATTATGAATTCCATGTGCTTGAGGCCGATCCACGCCGCATTCGCAAGGTGCGCATTGTGCCCCTGCGCCATGCGGACCGCCGACCGCGCACCGTACGGCAGGATGCAGCAGACCAACCCGCAGAAACGGACGAATGATTGACGCAAGCCTCACCTTTTAAGACTGACGTCAAATCGGAAGTCGTGGGGCAAGGCATGATCGAGCGTCTGGCCGGAACAATCATTCTCGTGTCGGGCTGGAAGCGTATCCTGCTGGCGTTTCTCATGGGCGGGCTCGCAAGCTTTGCCTTGCCGCCCTATGATTTCTTTGCGGTCTGTCTCGTTTCGTTTCCCGTATTGGTCTGGCTGATCGATGGCGCTGTCGACAATGCTGACGCCGGCCCCATCCGCCGACTGCTTCCGGCCGCCATGGTCGGCTGGTGGTTTGGCTTCGGCTATTTCGTGCTTGGCCTCTGGTGGATCGGCAACGCGCTCCTCGTCGATGCGGAGAATTTCGCCTGGGCCGTGCCTCTCGCCATTCTCGGCCTGCCTGCGGTTCTCGCGATCTTCTATGCCCTTGCCGCCGCGATCGCCCGCCTGTTGTGGAGCGACGGACTGGGGCGAATTTTCGCGCTGGCCGTCGGATTTGGCATTGCCGAGTGGCTGCGCTCGTTTGTGCTCACCGGCTTCCCCTGGAACGCCATAGGCTACGCGGCGATGCCCGTACCACTGCTCATGCAGTCATCCGTGATCGTCGGCCTTCTTGCAATGAACGTGCTTGCCGTGATCGTCTTCGCCATGCCGGCTCTGCTATCGGGCCGCCGCGATCTGAAGACCGGACTGGGGCTCGCACTGCTCCTCGTTGCCGCGCATGTGGGCTATGGCGCCTGGCGGCTGTCGACAGCGACCGTCGATGCAAAAGGGCCGCTCGTGCGTATCGTCCAACCTTCGATCGAGCAGAATCTGAAATGGGACGATGATGCGCGGCGCAGTATCTTCGACCAGCATCTCGCCCTGACGGCGCAAACGCCGAAGGACGGCAAGCCGAAGCCGCAGATCATTGTCTGGCCGGAAACGGCTGTTCCATACGTCCTGCCGCAGTCGCCGGAAGTCCTCGGTGCGATTGCCGACAAGCTCGACGACGGCCAGATCCTGCTTGCCGGGGCCGTCCGCATGGAGAGTAGGGGCGAAGGGGTAGACCCCCTCTATTATAACGCGATCTATGCCATTAACAGCGATGGTGAAATTATTGGCGCCGCCGACAAGGTCCATCTCGTGCCTTTTGGTGAGTATGTGCCGATGGAGAATGTACTGCGCAGGCTGGGCGTGAGTGAAGTCGTGGAACTTCCGGGCGGCTTTAGCGCTGCCTCGAACCGTCGCTCGCTGGCCGTGAAGGATGGTTTCCAAATCCTGCCGCTCGTTTGCTACGAAGCGATCTTCCCGGCAGAAATGGGCTATGATGGTCCGCGCGCCGACGCGATCGTCAACGTCACCAACGACGCCTGGTATGGCGATACGCCCGGTCCCTACCAGCATTTTCGCCAGGCGCAATTGCGCGCGGTGGAACAAGGCCTGCCGATGATCCGGGCGGCGAATAACGGGCTTTCGGCGACCGTCGACCCCTATGGCCGCATTATCGACGGGCTCGCGCTGGATGCCGTGGGTGTGGCGGATTCCATCCTGCCGTCAAAGGTGGCGCTACCGCTTGGTGAGTGCGCTCGCAAGCTGCAATTTCCGATTGTGTTGGGGCTTGCTTTGCTTGCAACGCTAGCGTATTTTTCGCGCCAGAGGACAAGGGTTGGTTGACATTTTAAGCCCTGTCCTGTCAATGATGCCCCATTTGGTGCGTTGATACATTAGTGATAAAATTCTTTTTTAGTTCAATTTAAATACGAATGAGATTTTCATGTCTGATAATAAGAAGAGACCAAATCCGGTGGATGTACATGTTGGCGCAAGGATTCGATTGCGTCGCAATATGATCGGTTTGAGCCAGGAAAAGCTTGGCGACAGCCTCGGAATAACCTTTCAGCAAATCCAGAAGTACGAGAAGGGGATGAACCGCGTCGGTGCCAGCAGGTTGCAGGCGATCGGCAATGTTCTCAACGTTCCCGTAACGTTTTTCTTCGACGACATGCCCGGGCAGGATGACAAGCCCAAGGGGTTCGACGAGGAGAGCGAGACGACCTATGTGGTCGGTCTGCTGAACAGTTCCGAAGGGATTCAGCTTGCGCGGGCCTTTGCCAAGATCACCGATGCCAAGGTCAGGCGCAAAATTCTCGATCTCGTGCGTACACTCGGCCTAGAGGAAGATTGATTTCATCGACGCATTACGCCTTTTGGGGGCGGGAGGGGGCGGGAAAAAAATTCCCGGTCCCCCGAATGTTTGAAAATGAAAGCAATTGACTGATCCACTTTGGCTTGGCAAAGACTATGCGGCCCAGACTGGACTTGGTCTGGTGGGCTTTCGTTTGCTTTCAAGAGGGGTTCCCCGTGACACGCAGTTCTTATCTTTTTACCAGTGAGTCCGTATCGGAAGGACATCCAGACAAGGTCTGTGACCGCATCTCCGACGAAATCGTCGACATGATCTATAAAGAGGCAAAGAAGACGGGCGTTGACCCGTGGACTGTGCGAATTGCTTGCGAGACCCTGGCAACCACCAATCGCGTGGTCATTGCCGGTGAAGTACGTGTTCCGGACACGCTGTTGAAGAAAGACAAGAGCGGCGTAGTGGTAAAGGACGCCAAGGGGCATCCAGTCATCAATCCTTCCCGCTTCCGCGCTGCGGCACGCCGCGCCATCCGCGATATCGGCTACGAGCAGGACGGCTTCAACTGGAGGACGGCCAAGATTGACGTCCTCCTGCATCCGCAGTCGGCCGACATTGCCCAGGGCGTCGACAATGCATCCGACCGCCAGGGCGAAGAGGGCGCCGGCGACCAGGGCATCATGTTCGGCTACGCCTGCCGCGAGACCCCTGACCTGATGCCGGCTCCGATCTATTATTCCCACAAGATCCTCGAGATTCTTGCCGCTGCACGTCATAAGGGTGAAGGCGATGCCGCCAAGCTCGGCCCGGATGCGAAAAGCCAGGTGACCGTGCGTTATGTCGACGGCGTTGCCGCCGAGACGACGCAGATCGTGCTTTCGACCCAGCATCTGGATGAAAGCTGGGACTCGAAAAAGGTTCGCAAGGTCGTCGAGCCCTATATCCGTGAAGCGCTGGGTGATCTCAAGATCGCCGACGATTGCGCCTGGTACATCAACCCGACGGGCAAGTTCGTCATCGGCGGTCCCGATGGCGACGCTGGCCTGACCGGCCGCAAGATCATCGTCGACACCTATGGCGGTGCTGCGCCGCATGGCGGCGGCGCTTTCTCGGGCAAGGACACGACCAAGGTCGACCGTTCCGCTGCCTATGCAGCCCGCTATCTTGCCAAGAATGTCGTAGCCGCCGGCTTTGCCGATCGCTGCACTATCCAGCTTTCCTACGCCATCGGCGTGGCGCAGCCGCTGTCGATCTATGTCGATTTGCACGGCACGGGCAAGGTAAAGGAAGATGCGGTTGAGGAAGCGCTGCGCAAGGTCATGGACCTTTCGCCATCGGGTATCCGCAAGCACCTCGACCTTAACAAGCCGATCTATGCCAAGACCTCGGCCTACGGTCATTTCGGTCGCAAGCCCGGCCGCGATGGGTCCTTCTCGTGGGAGAAGACCGATCTCGCCAAGCAATTGAAGTCAGCACTGGCCGTCTGAGCGGCCAGCATTGCCTACCATGACCGAGCCAAGGCGAGAACGTTCAACTGAGGCATTCTTCGGCAGAAGAGCCGGCAAGACGCTTCGCCCGATGCAGCGAGCCATTCGCGACGAGTTGCTGCCGCTCCTGAAACTCGATCTTGGTTCACCTGCACCTGACGACCTCCGCACGCTGTTTACTGCGGAGGTCGACGCAGTGCGGATGGAAATCGGCTTCGGGGGCGGCGAACATCTGCTGCACGAAGCAGCACGGCATCCGAAGGCCGGATTCATCGGCGTCGAGCCCTTCGTCAACAGTATGGCGAAGCTGGTGGTCGATCTGCATGACGAGCCGTTGCGGAACATCCGCCTCTATGATGACGACGCGACGCAAGTGCTCGACTGGCTGCCGGAAGCCTCGCTCGACGGCATAGACCTCTTCTACCCCGATCCGTGGCCGAAGAAGAAACACTGGAAGCGGCGTTTCGTCAGCCAGAAAAACCTCGACCGCTTTGCCCGGGTCCTGAAGCCCGGCAGCAAATTCCGCTTCGCCTCCGACATAGATACCTACGTCAATTGGACATTGCAGCATTGCCGGGCCCATGGCGGGTTCGATTGGCAGGCTGAAAACGCGGCCGACTGGCATACGCCCTACGAGGCCTGGCCGGGCACACGTTACGAGCAGAAGGCGCATCGCGAGGGCCGGATCGGCGCCTATCTGACATTCGTCAGGGTCTAGAGCAGGTCCTGAACGGTTCTGTTAAGGCAAGAAACGCTGTGATCGGCCGACCGGCCGCCATTTCGCGTGACAGCTTCCTGACAGTTTTCTAGTATCATTTCGACGGTGAGGAGACCGCTGGGAGGCTGTCAGCTTTTATTGTTGAGCGTTTGGATTTGACTGACCGTCAATTCAGAGGCTCGATTGTCGATCTTCCCGCGACCTCGAAATCGATAGGCGCAGATGGCTGATGGCCGTCATGGGAGGAACTTTATAATGCGTAAGATATTGCTCGCTTTTGTTGCAGCCGGGGCGCTGGCGCTTTCCGGTCAGGCCTTTGCGGCCGACTACAAGATCATGGCACCGGCAGCGCCGGGCGGCGGCTGGGACCAGACCGCGCGCACCTTGCAGACGGCCCTTCAGGACGAGAAGATTTCCGGCAGCGTTCAGGTCGTGAACGTCCCGGGCGCGGGCGGCACGATTGGCCTCGCACAGTTCGCAAATTCCGCCAAGGGTGATCCTTCGCAGCTGATCGTCGGCGGCTACGTCATGGTCGGCGCGATTCTCACCAATGCATCGCCCGTTACGCTCGATCAGGTGACGCCAATCGCCCGCCTGACCGGCGAATATGAGGCGCTGGTTGTGCCGGCGGCATCGCCCATCAAGTCGATGGCTGATCTCGTTGCCAAGCTCAAGGCTGACCCCGGCTCAGTATCATGGGGCGGTGGCTCGGCCGGCGGTACCGACCACATCACCGCAGGCCTCATTGCCAAGGCGGCCGGCGTCGATCCGACCAAGGTCAACTACATCGCATTCTCCGGTGGCGGTGAAGCCTTGGCAGCTATTCTTGGCGGCCAGGTGACCGTTGGTATTTCCGGCTACGGCGAATTTGAATCGCAGATCAAGGCGGGTCAGCTGCGCATCATCGGCATTTCCAGCGAACAGAAGGTCGAAGGCATCGATGCGCCGACCTTCAAGGAAGGCGGCGTCGACGTCGCGATCCAGAACTGGCGCATGGTCGCCGCAGCTCCCGGCATCTCGGCCGAGCAGGAAGCTGCGATCAATGCCGATATCGAAAAGCTGGTAAAGTCGGAGACCTGGCAGGAGCAGCTGAAGGCCAAGGGCTGGGCTGACACCTATCTCGCCGGTGACGCATTCAAGGCGCAGCTGGCGAAGGATACCGAGGCAACCTCCACGATCCTGAAAGACATTGGTCTCGTCAAATGACGCAACAGCCACCGAGCACCGAAACGCGCCGCCCTGACCGGGCGGCGCTGGTTATCGCAGCCGTTCTGGCAATCATTGCGGCTGTGATCGTCTACAGCACCGCCACTGCCCGTGGCGGCAGCGCGACCCGGATAGGTCCCGGAGCATTTCCCTATGCAATCGCCGCGTGCCTCTTCGTTTTGGCGATCTGGACGGCGTTTGAAGCGGTTCGCGGTGATTTTCCCGAACGGGAAGAACAACAGATTGGCCCGATCGTCTGGATCGTTGGCGGCCTCGCGGCGCAGATGCTGCTCCTTCACATTGCCGGATTTGCCATTGCGACAGGCCTGCTCTTTGCAGCGACTGCGCGGGGATTCGGACGTGGACCGCTCTGGCTCACGATTCCTATCGGCATTGTTCTGTCTTTCGTTATCTGGGTCATCTTCGCCAAGGGACTTCAATTGTCGCTGCCCGCGGGACCCCTTGAACGCCTCATTTAGAAGCAGGTTCGGCTATGGATAGTTTCACTCTTCTGGCAAATGGTTTCGCCGTTGCCCTGCAGCCGCTCAATCTGCTCTATGCGTTGATTGGCGTAACACTCGGCACTGCCGTCGGCGTTCTTCCCGGCATCGGACCGGCGCTTACCGTGGCGCTTCTCCTTCCCGTTACCTACAAGCTCGATCCAGCCGGCTCGCTGATCATGTTCGCCGGCATCTACTATGGCGGCATGTACGGTGGTTCGACGACGTCGATCCTCCTGAATACGCCCGGCGAAAGCGCCTCGATCGTCACTGCGCTCGAGGGCAACAAGATGGCGCGGGCCGGGCGCGGTGGTCCGGCGCTGGCGACAGCTGCTATCGGTTCGTTCGTTGCCGGCTTCATAGCGACGATGGCGCTGGCGCTGATTGCGCCGACCATTGTCAAGTTCGCGCTTTCGTTCGGCCCCGCCGAATATTTTGCCCTGATGATCCTTGCCTTCATGACCGTCTCGGCCGCGTTCGGCGATTCGACGTTGCGCGGCTTGACGGCACTGTTCCTCGGCCTTGCGATGGGACTTGTCGGCATCGACCTGCAAACCGGGCAGGCGCGTCTCGCCTTCGGCATTCCGGATCTTCTCGACGGCATCGAGGTGACGACACTCGCGGTCGCGCTTTTTGCCATCGGCGAAACCCTGGCCGTTGCCGCCTCGCGCACCACCGCTGAAGAGAAGATCGAGCCGGTCAAGGGCTCGGTGTGGATGAGCCGCGAGGATTGGTCGCGTTCGTGGAAACCATGGCTGCGCGGAACCGCCATCGGCTTCCCGATTGGCGCCATGCCAGCCGGCGGTGCCGAGATCGGCACATTCCTGTCCTATTCGGTGGAAAAACAGCTGGCAAAACGGCCGGAGGAGTTTGGCAAGGGCGCTATTGAAGGCGTGGCCGGTCCGGAGGCCGCCAATAATGCATCCGCCGCCGGTACGCTCGTACCACTTCTGACACTCGGCCTGCCGACCAGCGCGACGGCGGCGATCATGCTCGCCGGCTTCCAGCAGTTCGGCTTGCAGCCAGGGCCGCTCTTGTTTGCGAACAATCCGCAGATCGTCTGGGGTTTGATTGCGAGCCTGCTCGTTGCCAACTTCATGCTGCTCGTCTTGAACCTGCCGCTTGTTGGGCTGTGGGTACGATTGCTGTCGATCCCGCGGCATTGGCTCTATGCCGGCATCCTGGTCTTCGCGACGCTTGGTACGATTGGGGCAAACCCATCGACCTTCGAGCTCGGCATGCTCCTGGCTTTCGGCGTGCTCGGCTATGTGCTGCGTCTCTTCGGCTATCCGATCGCGCCAGTCGTCGTCGGGCTAATCCTCGGACCGATGGCCGAGCAGCAGCTTCGCCGCGCTCTTGCCATCAGCCAGGGCGATCCGACGGTGCTCGTGCACTCGCCGATCGCGGTGATCCTGCTGCTGCTCGCTGTCTGCGCCGTCGTGGTGCCGCTCATCATGCGGGCACGCGGCAAAGGCAAGGTCCTGTCGGCCCTCGCGGCTAACGAGGACTGATCAGCGTCATCGATGATCCGCCGGGACTGTTAGTTCCGGTGGATCGCGTTGAACTGAACCGGATCGATGCCGAGCGCACGCAGATCCGAGGCGGCCGGCTGGTAGCCGGTGCGCGTGGCCGATGCCACGGCAACAGCGCTGCCCCATACGTTGAAGAAGCGGCCGATCCTGCTGGTTTGATTTTTCCTGGTCATTTTTTCCATCCTTCTCGCATCCATGCTGCGATGCCACAAAGATAGGATCGCTGAGCCGTCACCGTTAGGCCCGATGCTGCAAGGCAGCCATGCGCAAATGCATTGCAATGCACGCTGCCGTGTACCAGGAGATGAAATGCGTCTCGGCGCTTGAAACCTTAACGGCAATTCGGTATATAGAAGTCATATTCTTGGTCGATAGAACAGGAGTGGGTCCAGACCGGTCCCGCTCTTTTTTGTTTCTTAAGGCCGAAACAAGGAACATTTCTGCGTGACTGAAAGCGCCAATACACAACAGGAAGCAGCCGCAAGCGGCGCGACCGACGAGCGGATCATTACCGAAACCGGGGTTGATGCGCGTGTCGCCGGTATCATCGAGCCGGTCCTGACTTCGATAGGCTTCCGGCTGGTCCGGGTCCGGCTGACGGGCCTTAACGGCTTGACCCTGCAGATCATGACCGAGCGCAATGACGGCACCATGACCGTCGAGGATTGCGAACTGGTCAGCCGCACCTTGTCGCCGGTGCTCGATGTCGAGGATCCGATCGATCGCCACTACCATCTCGAGGTTTCATCGCCCGGCATCGATCGCCCGCTGGTCCGCAAGTCGGATTTCACCACCTGGGCCGGTCATATCGTCAAGGTCGATACCTCAGCGGTCCACCAGGGGCGTAAGAAGTTTCGCGGCCGCATCGCTGCAGTATCTGATGAAGCGGTTACCGTCGAAAGCGATCAGGCAAGCTATGGCGACAGTCCAGTGGTCGAAATCCCGTTCGAATTGATCGCGGATGCGCGGCTGGTATTGACCGACGACCTTATCCGCGACGCGCTGCGGCGTGACAAGGATCTGCGCGAAGGCCGCATCGCGGATGACGACGCGGACGCGGCTGAAGCGAGCGATGAGACGCCCGCCGCCGACCAGGAACAAACAAAGAAGAATTGATCTTTCATACGCCAGCGGGAGAAGCGCGGCGGTGAACCCAAGGAGAAGAAAATGGCAGTCAGTGCTAACAGGCTAGAACTTCTGCAGATCGCTGACGCGGTAGCGCGCGAGAAGTCGATTGACCGCGAGATCGTCAT
Organism: Phyllobacterium sp. UNC302MFCol5.2; assembly: GCF_000686005.1. Lineage (NCBI taxonomy): Bacteria > Pseudomonadati > Pseudomonadota > Alphaproteobacteria > Hyphomicrobiales > Phyllobacteriaceae > Phyllobacterium > Phyllobacterium sp. UNC302MFCol5.2. The sequence goes on along the minus strand of NZ_JMLL01000010.1, from coordinate 844,761 downwards.
TGCGGCAATGGCCGATGCCATCCAGAAGGCCGCCCGCTCGCGTTATGGCCAGGAAACCAACATCCGCGCCGACATCAACGCCAAAACCGGCGAAATCAAGCTGCAGCGCCTTCTTGAAGTGGTCGATGCGGTAGAAGACCCGGTCACCCAGATCGGCATGGATGCCGCGCGCGACCGCAATCCCGATGCGCAGGTCGGCGATTTCCTCGCCGATCAGCTGCCGCCCATGGATTTCGGCCGTATTGCCGCCCAGTCCGCCAAGCAGGTCATCGTGCAAAAGGTTCGCGAAGCCGAGCGCGATCGTCAGTATGACGAGTATAAGGATCGTGTCGGCGAAATCATCAACGGCAGCGTCAAGCGCGTCGAATACGGCAATGTGATCGTCGACCTCGGCCGCGGTGAAGCTATCATCCGCCGCGACGAACTCATCCCCCGCGAGACCTTCCGCTATGGCGACCGCGTCCGCGCTTATGTCTACGACGTGCGCCGCGAACAGCGCGGCCCGCAGATCTTCCTGAGCCGCACGCATCCGCAATTCATGGCAAAGCTTTTCACCATGGAAGTGCCGGAAATCTATGACGGCATCATCGAAATCAAGTCGGTTGCCCGTGATCCGGGTTCGCGCGCCAAGATCGCCGTGATCTCGCGCGATTCGTCCATCGACCCCGTCGGCGCTTGCGTCGGCATGCGCGGTTCGCGCGTTCAGGCGGTCGTCGGCGAGTTGCAGGGCGAGAAGATCGACATCATTCCGTGGTCGCCGGAGCCTGCATCCTTCATCGTCAACGCGCTGCAGCCGGCCGAAGTCGCCAAGGTTGTTCTCGATGAAGATGCCGAACGTATTGAAGTTGTGGTCCCGGATGACCAACTATCACTTGCGATCGGTCGTCGTGGCCAGAACGTCCGCCTTGCTTCACAGCTGACAGGCTGGGATATCGACATCCTCACCGAGCAGGAAGAATCCGAGCGCCGCCAGAAGGAATTCGTCGAACGTTCGAACCTCTTCATGGAGGCGCTGGACGTCGATGAAATGGTCGGCCAGGTTCTTGCTTCCGAGGGCTTTGCCAGCGTCGAGGAAATTGCCTACGTCGATAGCGACGACATTTCCTCCATCGACGGCTTCGACGAGGAAACGGCGGCTGAAATCCAGCAGCGCGCCCAGGAATACCTTGCCCGCATCGAAGAAGAGCGGGATGTGCGCCGCAAGGAACTCGGTGTTTCCGACGAATTGCGCGATCTGCCGGGAATGACGAATGCCATTCTCGTTGCGGTCGGTGAAGACGGCGTCAAGACGGTCGAGGATTTCGCAGGCTATGCGGTCGACGAACTCACCGGCTGGCGCGAACGCAAGGATGGCGAAACGGTCAACTACCCCGGCATCCTGTCGCAGTTTGATGTCAGCCGCGCTGATGCGGAACAAATGGTCCTCGCCGCGCGTCTGAAGGCAGGCTGGATCACGGAAGAGGACCTTGCTGTGGAAGAGGCGGCGGAAGCCACCTCCGACGAAGAGGTTGCCGGCTGACCTTCGATCCCGAAAAGTTGCATGACTATTCGGGAAGGGTCATGCGGGATTATCGAAGGGCGATTGAGGCGTGGAACCGGAAATGAACGACAGGACGTGCATCGTCACGCGTGACAGCGGTTCTGTCGACGACATGATCCGGTTTGTCGCCGGCCCTGACGGAACGGTTGTGCCGGATCTGAAGCGCAGCCTTCCCGGCCGGGGATGCTGGGTGAAGGCCGAGCGGCGCTATTTGGATGAAGCGGTCAAGCGCAAGCTGTTTCCGCGCGCATTGAAGGGTGCCGTCGTCGTCCCCGACGATTTCGGAGCGGTCGTTGATCGAATGCTCGCAAAATCCGCGCTGGGAAGTTTTGGGTTGGCGCGCAAGGCCGGGGTTGTGGTAACAGGGGCGGCAAAAGTCGACGCCGCCATCCGCAACGGTACTGCCGCACTCGTTCTTCATGCCCATGAAGCGGCGGAAGATGGTGTTCGCAAGCTTGACCAGGCCCGCCGTTCGGTAGTTTATGCGGGCGGACCGGAAATACCCGCTCTTTCATTGTTCGAAAGCAGTGAAATGGATTTGGCATTGGGCGGGGTAAATGTGATACATGCTGCCGTACTCAAGGGAATGGCAGCTGCCGGGTTCGTTAAGCGGGCCTGGTTGCTTCAGCATTTTCGCGGTGGCCCCGAGGATCAGGCCATCGCAAAAACGGCATTTGCCGCGAAGGAAACGGAAACGGAATGAGCGATACGAAATCGACAGACGACAAGACGCTTGGCGTCAATAAGAAAACCCTGACCCTGAAGCGGCCCGGCGTTGAACAGAGCACGGTGCGCCAGAACTTCAGCCATGGGCGGACGAAGTCTGTTGTGGTTGAAACCAAGAAGCGCAAGTTTAATCTTCCGGATCACAAGCCGGAGGTCGCGCCTCCTGCTGCCGCCGCGCCGGCGCCTGCACCTTCGCCCGCACCGGCCCAGGTTCGCCCGGCCGTTCAGCCTGCGGCAGCGCCGGTGAGCGCGCCCGCGGCTGCACCGCGTCCAGCAGCGACGGCAACTGCCGCGCCGGTCGCTCAGCCCGCCGCGCGCCCGGCCCAGCCGCAGCAGCGTCCTTCCGGCCAGCAGCAGCCGTACCGTCCCGCCGGCCAGCGTCCGAACGACCGTTCCGGCATGGTGCTGAACACGCTCTCGAGCGCCGAGCTCGAAGCGCGTCGCAAGGCGCTCGAAGGTTCGAAGGCGCGTGACGCCGAAGATCGCGCCAAAGCTGCGCTCGAAGCCACACGCCGTGCGGAAGAAGATGCATTGCGCGCCAAGGAGCGTGAGGAATCCGCCCGCCGCCAGGCCGAGGAAGAAGAGCGCCTGCGCCGCGAGGCCGAAGCCAAGCAGAAGGCCGAGGAAGAATCGCGCAAGCGCCAGCCCGAGCTCAAGACCGCCGACGATTCGGCGCTGAAGGCTCCGGCGCGCAAGACCAATGCTACCGAGGAAGAAGACGATCGCCGTGGACCAGCAGGTGCCCGCCGCGGTACCAGCGCCGTGCCGGCCAAGCCCGAAGTGCGCGCGCCGAAGGTTGTTCGGGGTGAAGACGAACGCCGTCGCGGCAAGCTGACACTGGGCGCTGCCCTTGATGATGAAGGCGGCCGCAACCGTTCTCTCTCGGCGATGCGTCGCCGTCAGGAGAAGTTCAAGCGCGGGATGCAACAGGAAACGCGTGAGAAGATCGCGCGTGAAGTCATTCTGCCTGAAACGATCACCATTCAGGAACTTGCCCAGCGCATGGCCGAGCGGTCGGTCGACGTCATCAAGTTCCTGATGAAGGAAGGCCAGATGATGAAGCCGGGCGATCTGATCGATGCCGATACGGCACAGCTCATCGCCGAGGAATTCGGCCACACGGTCCGCCGCGTTGCCGAGTCCGATGTCGAAGAGGGCATCTTCAACGTTGAGGATGACGCCGCAGCACTGGAGCCACGTCCGCCGGTCGTCACCATCATGGGTCACGTCGACCACGGCAAGACCTCGCTGCTCGATGCCATCCGCCATGCCAACGTCGTCTCCGGCGAAGCCGGAGGCATCACCCAGCATATCGGCGCATACCAGGTCGAGCAGAACGGCCAGAAGATCACCTTTATCGATACGCCCGGCCACGCCGCCTTCACGGCAATGCGAGCCCGCGGTGCTCAGGCGACGGACATTGCGATCCTCGTCGTCGCAGCCGACGACAGCGTCATGCCGCAGACGATCGAATCGATCAACCACGCCAAGGCGGCCGGTGTTCCGATCATCGTGGCGATAAACAAGATCGACAAGCCTTCCGCTGATCCGCAGAAGGTTCGCAACGGCCTGCTGCAACACGAGGTTTTCGTGGAATCGATGGGCGGTGAAACGCTTGACGTGGAAGTGTCGGCAAAGACCGGCGCCGGTCTCGAAAAGCTGCTTGAAGCCATCCTGCTCCAGGCGGAAATTCTCGACCTGAGGGCCGATCCGCACCGGACCGCCGAGGGCGTGGTCATTGAAGCCAAGCTCGAGCGCGGCCGTGGCTCGGTTGCCACCGTGCTCGTCCAGAAGGGTACCTTGCATCCTGGCGACATCATTGTTGCTGGCAGCGAGTGGGGCCGCGTTCGCGCGTTGGTCAATGATCGCGGCGAGAACATGAAGGAAGCAGGCCCGGCAACACCGGTGGAAGTCCTCGGTCTGCAGGGTCCGCCCCAGGCAGGCGATCGCTTCGCGGTTGTCGAGAACGAAGCCAAGGCACGCGAAATCTCTGAATACCGTACGCGCCTTGCCCGTGAAAAGGCAGTGGCCAAGCAGGCAGGTTCGCGCGGCTCGCTCGAGCAGATGATGAGCCAGTTGCAGGTGTCCGGCCAGAAGGAGTTCCCGCTCCTGATCAAGGGCGACGTGCAGGGCTCGATCGAAGCCATTTCCGGCGCGCTGGATAAGCTCGGGACCGACGAAGTGCGGGCCCGGATCATCCATTCTGGCGCTGGCGGCATCACGGAAAGCGACATCGCGCTTGCCGAGGCTTCCAATGCTGCGATCATCGGCTTCAACGTGCGTGCCAACAAGCAGGCACGTGACCTTGCCGAGCGCGAAGGCATCGAAATCCGCTACTACAACATCATCTACGATCTCGTGGACGATGTGAAAGCAGCCATGTCGGGACTTCTGTCGCCAGAACGGCGCGAGACCTTCCTCGGCAACGCGGAGATTCTCGAGGTCTTCAACATCACCAAGGTCGGCAAGGTTGCCGGTTGCCGTGTTACGGAAGGCAAGGTCGAACGTGGTGCAGGCGTACGCCTCATCCGCGACAACGTTGTCATCCACGAAGGCAAGCTCAAGACGCTCAAGCGCTTCAAGGACGAAGTTTCCGAAGTGCCGGCGGGCCAGGAATGCGGTATGGCATTCGAAAACTACGACGACATTCGCGCAGGCGATACGATCGAAGCTTTCCGCGTCGAGCACGTCACCCGCACGCTGTAAAAGCGTCTCTGTTAAGATCGATGGGACCGCCGGAATGAAAGCCGGCGGTCCGTTATCGTTATTTGGATAAGATCGTTATGTCTCGTTTTGCATCATCGGGTCCCTCACAACGCCAGTTGCGCGTCAGCGAGCAGGTGCGCCACGCAGTTGCGCAGGTGCTCCAGCGTGGCGAGGTTCGTGATCCGACGCTCGAAAATGCCGTTGTTGCCGTCTCGGAAGTGCGCATGTCGCCGGACTTGAAGATCGCGACGTGTTTCGTCTCGCCGGTCGGCGCCACCGACAGCGAAGGCGTTATCACGGCGCTCAACAAGAGCGCCAAGTTCATTCGCGGACGCGCCGCGCCGTACCTCAAGCAGATGAAATACATGCCGGAGTTCCGCTTCCGCATCGACACCAGCTTCGATAATTACGCGAAGATCGATGCGCTTTTGCGCAAGCCGGAAGTAACCCGCGACCTTCACGCCGATGATGACGATGATGGCGGCGAGCCCAATCCCGGCGATGTTCCCGGACACGACGGTAACGACTAAGATGGCAAGACAGCGCAAGAAGAAGGGCCGCCCGGTTTCCGGCTGGCTGGTATTCGACAAGCCAAAAGGCATGGGTTCGACCGAAGCCGTCTCCAAGATCAAATGGCTTTTCAAGGCGGAAAAGGCCGGACACGCCGGAACGCTTGATCCGCTTGCCTCCGGTATGCTGCCCATTGCCCTTGGTGAAGCGACAAAGACCGTTCCCTATGTTATGGACGGAACCAAGATGTATCGCTTCACGGTCACCTGGGGTGCAGAACGCACGACCGACGACCTTGAAGGCGAAGTGACGCTGACGTCGGCCGATCGTCCGGACGAGGCCGCGATCAAGGCGATCCTGCCCAAATATACCGGCGTGATCGAGCAGGTCCCGCCAAAGTTCTCGGCAATCAAGATCGCTGGCGAACGTGCCTATGACCTTGCCCGCGGCGGCGAGGAAATTGAAATACCCGCCCGCGAAGTCGAGATCGACCGGCTCGAACTCATAGAGCGGCCCGACGATTCCACGGCAATATTCGAAGTCGAGTGCGGCAAGGGCACCTATGTGCGCTCGCTCGCACGCGACATGGGACGCGATCTTGGCTGCTATGGCCATATTGCGGACCTGCGCCGCATCGAAGTCGCGCCGTTCGACGAACAGGATTTCGTGACCTTGGCCGAACTTGAGGCGGCGCACCCGCCTGTACCCGAAGGCGAAGAGGCCGGCGAGCAATCCTATCAGGCAATCGCCGAGCGCTTTGCCGTGATGGATGCCTTCCTCATCGAGACAGGCGCTGCGCTCGACTGCCTGCCGCAGGTGGCGGTTTCCGACGATCAGGCGCACCGCATCCGCATGGGCAATCCAGTTATACTGCGCGGCCGCGACGCGCCGGTAGAGGCTGACGAAGCTTGTGTCACGAGCCGCGGCAAGCTGCTTGCGATCGGTTTCATCGAGCAGGGCCAGTTCAAGCCGAAGCGGGTGTTTACGGCTTAGCTTCTGGGTTTCGGGTGAGAATCATTTGCGGCTGGTAATTTGCCGCGTTTTCGACTATACGGCCCCCAGCGACAAGCATTGCTCTCGCTTTAACCGGCCCCCGCTGGACGACATCCCGGCCGTGGGCATCCTGTTTTTCCCTTCCAAAGAAAGGATATACGATGTCGATTACCGCTGAACGCAAGCAGGCAGTGATCTCCGAATATGCAACCAAGCCAGGCGATACCGGTTCTCCGGAAGTCCAGGTTGCTGTGCTGACGGAGCGCATTGTCAATTTGACCGACCATTTCAAGGACCACAAGAAGGATAACCATTCCCGCCGTGGTCTGCTCAAGCTGGTCTCGACGCGCCGCAGCCTTCTCGATTATCTCAAGAAGGTTGATGAGACGCGCTACCAGACGCTGATCGGAAAGCTCGGCCTGCGCCGCTAACAGACTGGACCGGCGGTCGCTCCTTGCGCCGCCGGTTCTTTTCATCCCTCGCGGGTGAAACTACCATGAGACAGATCATGGGGCAGGATTGCTGGCAACTCGGCTTGGGGAGTTGCACGTTGTCTTGCCCGTGATTGGTCTGAAACGAAACGGAAGATCATCGCGGCACCAAAGGGTGCGCGTTGCCTTCCAATGAAGGACAAGACATGTTTAATCAACACAAGGTTGAAATCGAATGGGGCGGTCGTCCGCTCATTCTTGAAACCGGCAAGATCGCCCGTCAGGCTGACGGCGCGGTGCTCGCCACCTATGGCGAGACCGTGGTCCTTGCCACCGTCGTTTCCGCCAAGGAACCGAAGCCGGGCCAGGATTTCTTCCCGCTGACGGTCAACTACCAGGAAAAGACCTATGCCGCCGGCAAGATCCCGGGCGGCTATTTCAAGCGCGAAGGCCGCCCGAGCGAGAACGAAACGCTTGTTTCGCGTCTCATCGACCGCCCGATCCGCCCGCTCTTTGCCGATGGCTACAAGAACGACACGCAGGTCGTCCTCACCGTCATCCAGCATGACCTCGAAAACAATCCCGACATCGTCTCGATGATCGGCGCTTCGGCAGCTCTTACGCTTTCCGGCGTTCCCTTCATGGGCCCGATCGGCGGTGCACGCGTCGGCTATATCGGCGGCGAGTACAAGCTGAACCCGACGGTCGATGAAATGGTCGAATCCAAACTCGACCTCGTCGTTGCCGGCACAGGCGATGCGGTTCTGATGGTTGAATCGGAAGCGCAGGAACTCGGCGAAGACGTCATGCTCGGCGCAGTCATGTTCGGTCATCGCAGCTTCCAGCCGGTGATCGACGCGATCATCAAGCTGGCTGAAGTTGCTGCGAAGGAGCCGCGCGATTTCGTCTCCGAAGACCTTTCGGCCGTAGAAGCCGCCGTTCTGAAAGTCGCCGAAGACGATCTGCGCGCCGCCTACAAGATCACCGACAAGCAGCAGCGTTATTCAGCCGTCGATGCCGCCAAGACCAAGGTCAAGGCGCATTTCTTCCCGGAAGGCGTCGAGGAGCCCGAATTTTCGGCTGAAGAGATTGCGACTGTCTTCAAGTCGGTTCAGGCCAAGATCGTTCGCTGGAACATCCTCGACACGGGCAGCCGTATCGATGGCCGCGATCTGAAGACCGTTCGTCCGATCGTCTCAGAAGTCGGTATCCTGCCGCGCACACATGGTTCGGCCCTGTTCACCCGTGGTGAGACCCAGGCCATCGTCGTTGCCACGCTCGGCACCGGCGAAGACGAACAGTATGTCGACTCGCTGACCGGCATGTACAAAGAAACCTTCATGCTCCATTACAATTTCCCGCCTTATTCGGTCGGTGAAACGGGACGCATGGGTTCGCCCGGCCGTCGTGAAATCGGCCATGGCAAGCTTGCCTGGCGTGCCATCCATCCGGTGCTCCCGGCCAAGGAACAGTTCCCCTACACTCTGCGCACCGTTTCCGAGATCACGGAATCCAACGGTTCCTCGTCGATGGCAACGGTTTGCGGCACGTCGCTGGCCTTGATGGATGCAGGCGTTCCGCTGCTTCGTCCGGTTGCAGGTATTGCCATGGGCCTGATCCTCGAAGGCGAGAAGTTCGCAGTTCTCTCCGATATCCTTGGTGACGAAGATCATCTTGGCGACATGGACTTCAAGGTCGCCGGCACGGAAGGTGGCATCACCGCCCTGCAGATGGACATCAAGATCGACGGCATCACCGAAGAGATCATGAAGGTTGCCCTGGCTCAGGCCAAGGACGGCCGCGTCCACATCCTCGGCGAAATGGCGAAAGCCATTACCGAAGGCCGTTCGGAACTTGGCGAGTTCGCGCCGCGCATCGAAGTCATGAACATCCCGACCGACAAGATTCGTGATGTCATCGGCTCCGGCGGCAAGGTCATTCGCGAAATCGTCGAAAAGACCGGCGCGAAGATCAACATCGAAGATGACGGTACGGTCAAGATAGCATCGTCCTCGGCCAAGGAAATCGAAGCCGCGCGCAAGTGGATCCATTCGATCGTTGCTGAACCGGAAGTCGGCGAAATCTACGAGGGCACGGTCGTCAAGACCGCTGACTTCGGCGCCTTCGTCAACTTCTTCGGCCCGCGCGATGGCCTGGTCCATATCTCCCAGCTCGCTTCCGAGCGCGTTGCCAAGACCTCAGATGTGGTCAAGGAAGGCCAGAAGGTCTGGGTCAAGCTCATGGGCTTTGACGAGCGCGGCAAGGTTCGCCTCTCGATGAAGGTCGTCGATCAGGAAACCGGCAAGGAAATCGTTCAGGAAAAGAAGCCTGCGGAAGAAGACGCAGAGTAATTTCTCGAGCGAACGCAATTGGAGAGCGCGCCCTTGTGGCGCGCTTTTTTCTTGAACGACCAGAATGGATAAGGCGATGACCGACGGCGCACTCAAGACGCTTTTTCTACCCTTTGAAAACGAAATCCTGCCGGTTCCCGCGGGTCAACGCTGGCTGTTTCTCGGCGCCGAGGCGAACCGCGACATTGCTCTCGCATGGCGCGATATCCTGACCTGCCTCCAGCCATTCAGGCCGGATTTCATCGATCTTGAAAAGGCCGGGTTCAATACGATTCCGCGCCTTGAGGGCCTGCAGACATTTGATGGTGCGCTGATCCTGATCGGAAAGCACCGCGGCCGCAATGAAGCCTGGCTCGCCCAGGCTTTCACTCACGTCAGGCCCGGAGGCACGATTGTCGTCGCCGGCGACAAGAAGCTGGGTATCGACAGTTGCCGCAGGACGGTCGAGACTTTTGCGCCGGTTATGGACCGGCTGTCCAAGCACCACGCCGTCGCCTTCTGGCTGACGCGCCCCGAAAAGCTGGCTGTCGACAGCGTCGAAGCGCTGAAGCCGCTCCCTGTTCGAGTCGAAGACCGATACACCACAGCGCCGGGCATGTTCTCGCACATGGCAATCGACAAGGGATCGGCGCTTCTTGCAAAGCATTTCGAAGGCCGCATCAGCGGCCACGTTGCGGATTTCGGTGCAGGCTGGGGCTATCTTGCCAGCGAACTTCTCGGTCACACCGAGAAAATGAAGTCGCTGGCGCTTTATGAGGCCGATTTCGAGGCGTTGGAGGCGGCAAGGCAGAATGTGGTCGGGCCGGCCGACATCCCGGTGTCGTTCCATTGGCACGATGTCAACCGTGAAGCAATTGCAGATATCTACGACACCATCGTCATGAACCCGCCCTTCCATGCCGCACGCAGCGCCGATCCGACCATGGGGCAGGGGTTCATCGCGGCGGCGGCCAAGCGATTGAAGCCAGGCGGTCGCCTCCTTCTCGTCGCCAACCGGCAGATGCCCTACGAAGCCGGACTAAAGGCGCTGTTTCGCACGGTGACACCGCTGGAGGACAATGCCGGTTACAAGATCATCGAAGCGAAGAAGTGACATAAAACAAAAAGGCCCGCCAGCGCATCGCCGGCGGGCCTTCGATAAACACTTCAAGCGCTAGATTATTCCTTGTCGTCGTCGGACTTCTTCAGTTCTTCCAGCGTCGGCATCGAGACGATGTTGTAGCCGGAATCGACGTAATGGATTTCGCCGGTCACACCGTTCGAAAGATTCGATAGAAGGTAGAGCGCCGAGCGGCCGACATCCTCGATGTCGACAGTGCGCCGCAGGGGCGCATTGCGCTTCTGGTAAGAGAACATGGCGCGGGCATCGCCGATGCCGGCACCGGCAAGCGTGCGCACAGGACCCGCCGAGATCGCGTTGACGCGAATACCTTCCGGCCCGTAGTCGGCGGCGAGATAGCGCACCATTGCTTCCAGCGCGGCCTTGGCGACGCCCATAACATTGTAGTTGGGCATGACGCGCGTCGAGCCGCCATAGGTCAGCGTCAGAATCGAGCCGCCCTCCTTCATGAGCTTGGAGGCGCGCTGGGCAACTTCGGTGAAGGAATAGGCAGATATGACCATCGTGCGGCTGAAATTGTCGCGCGTCGTCACATCGGCATAGCGTCCCTTGAGCTGCGCCTTGTCGGAAAAGCCGATGGCGTGCACGACGAAATCAAGCGCGCCCCATTCCTTTTCCAGCGTGTCGAATACAGCATCCACCGTGGCGATATCTTCCACATCGCAGGGCAGCAGGAATTTCGATCCAAGCTGTTCCGCCAGCGGCGCGACGCGCTTGCCGAACGCTTCGCCCTGATAGGTAAAGGCAAGCTCGGCGCCATTGGCCGCAAGTTCCTTGGCAATTCCCCAGGCAATGGAATGGCTGTTCGCGACCCCCATGATGAGACCGCGCTTGCCTTTCATCAAATCACCCATGTTCAGAGCCTTTCCTGGCCACGCTGGCCGCATTCTGTTGCTCGGTTGACGAGACGATCCATTCCGGCTCCCCCCTTAACCGTCGTACCGCTGGAACACCAGCGAAGCGTTCGTGCCGCCAAATCCGAAGGAATTGGTGAGAACCGTGTTCAATTTGACATTGTCGATCCGCTTGCGCGCAATAGGCATGTCGCCGAAGGCGGGATCGATCTCCTCGATATTGGCGCTCTCGGCGATGAAGTCGTGGTTCATCATAAGAAGCGAATAGATCGACTCATGCACGCCCGTTGCGCCTTGCGAGTGGCCCGTCAACGACTTCGTCGCTGAGATTGGCGGGCACTGATTGCCGGACCCGAAGACCTCGCGAATGGCCTCGATCTCCTTGAGATCGCCAACCGGCGTCGAGGTGGCGTGCGGATTGATGTAGTCGATCGGTCCTTTGACATTGGCGATCGCCATGCGCATGCACCGGGCTGCGCCTTCGCCGCTTGGCGCGACCATGTCCGCGCCGTCGGAGGTGACACCATAGCCGACGAGTTCGCCATAGATTTTGGCGCCCCGGGCCTTGGCATGTTCGAGTTCTTCGAGAACGAGTACGCCAGCACCGCCGGAGATGACGAAGCCGTCGCGATTTTTGTCATAGGCGCGCGAGGCGACCGCCGGACGATCATTGAACTTCGAGGACATCGCCCCCATGCCGTCGAAGAGGACAGAGAGGGTCCAGTCGAGGTCTTCGCAGCCGCCGGCGAACATCATGTCCTGCTTGCCATACTGGATCATCTCAAACGCATTGCCGACGCAATGGTTGGACGTGGCGCAGGCGGAGGAGATCGAATAGTTGACGCCCTTGATCTTGAACCAGGTGGCGAGTGTTGCCGAAGCTGTCGAAGACATGGCTTTCGGTACGGCGAATGGGCCGACCTTCTTGCTCGATCCGGATTCGATGGTCTTCTCTGCGGCTTCGACGATGGTGCGCGTCGATGAACCGCCGGATCCCATGATGATGCCAGTGCGTTCGTTGGAGATCAGGTCCGCTTCGAGACCGGCATCGGCGATGGCCTGGTCCATGGCGACATGGTTCCACGCCGTCCCGCCTCCATGGAAGCGCATGGCGCGGCGATCGACCAGGGTCGATGGATCGAGTGTCGGAGCGCCATGAACCTGGCTGCGGAATCCATGCTTTGCATATTCTTCGGCAAAGACGATGCCTGACTTTGCAGTCCGCAGGGATTCCAGCACTTCCTGCGTGTTATTGCCGATAGAGGACACGATACCCATGCCCGTCACAACCACTCGCCGCATCGCGATCTCCTTGAAGGTGTTGCGCTGGCTGAAGGCTCAGGCAGCGCTTTCCTTGAACAGGCCAACCCGCAGGTCGGTTGCCTTATAGATAGTTTCGCCGTCGGCCTTTAGCCAGCCATCGGCAATGCCAAGGACGAGACGACCGCGCATGACGCGCTTGAAGTCGATACCATATTCGACAAGTTTGGTCTTTGGTGTGACCATGCCGGTAAATTTGACTTCGCCTGTCGAGAGCGCGCGACCCTTGCCGGGCTCGCCCAGCCAGCCGAGGTAAAAGCCGGTCAATTGCCACATGGCATCGAGGCCGAGACAGCCGGGCATGACTGGATCGCCGATGAAGTGGCAGGGGAAGAACCAGAGGTCTGGTTTGATATCGAACTCAGCGCGGATATAGCCCTTGCCGTTTTCGCCGCCTGTCTCAGAAATCTCAGTGATGCGGTCGAACATCAGCATGGGCGGAGCCGGCAACTGCGCATTGCCCTGACCGAACATCTCTCCGCGGGCACAGGCAAGAAGCTCCTCATACCCGTAGCTTGATTTCTGTTCTGGCATTCTTTCTCCCATCGACTGCTTTTGACGTTGGCGCATGGAAAGCAAGACGCTCCTGCGCATGCGGACCCTATCACAGACTGTTTCCGCCTGAAAACGCTCTCTAGAGCAATCCGAAGTCAAATGGAACCCTTGGCTTCGTTGTGCCTTCGGTGAAATCCTTATGACAGAAGATCGGCCGGAATCCGACATAGACGAATGGCCTAAATGCTGCCTATTGATCGATTTCGCAAGACAGCATATATCAAATAGTGCGCATCAGGGGCACTTTGCCCGTGGTGTGGTTTTGGATGTGGTTAACGGAGTGGCAGACGGGCCATGCATGTTTCTTACGAAATAGAGGCTGATGTTTCCTTGCAGGAGCGCTTGCGCTTTGCTGGTCTGAGGCCGACCCGTCAGCGCATCGCGCTTGCCAGCCTGATCTTCTCGAAGGGCGACAGGCACCTTTCAGCCGAGGAACTGCATGAAGAGGCGCAGGGCGCCAACGTGCCGGTTTCGCTGGCAACCGTCTATAACACCCTGCACCAGTTCACCCAGGCGGGAATGCTGCGCATCCTCGCCGTTGAAGGTGCAAAGACTTATTTCGACACCAATGTTTCGGACCATCATCACTTCTTCGTCGAAGGCGCCAACGAGGTTATCGATATTCCCGATGGTTCGGCGATGGTCGGGCACCTGCCTCCCGTGCCAGAGGGCATGGAAATCGTCAACGTCGATATCGTGATCCGCCTGCGCAAGAAGCGCGGCTAAACGATCTATCAATACACCCTGCGCAGCAGCAGGTCGACGAAAGTGCCGGCCGCCGAGCTTTAAACCAGCCGTATCGGACCGGGATAGCGCGCAACGATCGGATCCGAAGTTACGAGCGTTATTCCCTCAGACATGGCCTGTGCCACAAGTATGCGGTCAAACGGGTCCTTGTGGATCTGCGGCAACGCTGCGACGGCAACGGCGTGTTCGCTCGTGATCGCCAACTCGGCATAGCCATTGTCCAATAAACCGCGACGGAGGATGCGCGCATCCACCCGAAAGTCGGAGCGTTCCAATCCCTGCTTTATCGCGGTTTCCCATAGACTGGCGGCGCTGAAGACCAGTTGGTTCTCCGGATTCGTGAAGAGCAATCGTGCATCAACGGAAAGTCTGTCGTCGAACGCCGCAGCCCAAAGGATAAGATGTGTATCGAGCAGCAACCTCATTTGGCAATGCTGAATAGAGCCTCTATTTCCTCTTTGCCCATCTCGTTGAAGTCGTCGGGGACATCGATCTGGCCAGCTAAGAACCCAAGGCGCTTTGGTTGCGGCGTGTCTTGAACGTCGACTGCGCTCACCTTGACCATCGGCTTTCCGGCCTTGGCAATGATGAACGGTTCCCCGTTGGAGGCCTGTTCAATAAGACGCGAAAGGTACGTCTTTGCTTCATGAATATTAACAGTTCGCATTGTGTCACCTCTCAGACTTAGTCTATTAGACTTAGTCTATTCCTCTGGGCGAAACAAGTACACGTTTTAATCGTCGAATTTCTCGTCCGGATAGGCGCCCCAGATGTCGGGCTGCTTTATCCAGCCGCTGGCGCCGCTGAAAACGACGCGGCAATAGGTGCCGTTACAGGCTTTCAAGGTTCCAAGTACGCCCGGCTGGACCTTGGCGACAAGCGCGGACTGATCGTCGGCGCTGCGATAGACATTGAGCATGGCGCCGTCCTTGTCCCGCTGCCATGGCGCCGTCAGAGCCGTTCGCTTGCCGGAGAGCAATGACTGATAGACCCAGCCTTCCGTGCCTTCGGAATCGCGGATGCGTCGCCAGTTGTCGAATTCCTGGACGATCTCGACCGGGAGGCCAGACTTCAGGAATAGCCACGTCACCGCATAGTCGCGGCCCGGGCCAACGCGCAGATTGACGCGACCGGGCTTCAGGCTGACGAATCGGGGCAGGGGCAGACCGCTGGGTCCGACCTGCGCTGCCTGCGCCGGTGCGAAAGCCGGCAAGGTCAATGGCAGCCCCAGCGTCACGGCTGCAGCGAGGCTGGCGGCAGTCAGGAAGCGGCGAAAAGTTCCAATATTCAACAAGGTCGGTCCTTCGTCGTCCGGGCCTCAATCCGCGCGTTTTTCGGCAGAATGGCGGACGATCCCTATTTTTCTTTGTCTTTGATGCGCCGCCTTGATAGACAAGTGGAGGAGCGCAAAGAGCAATTGCAGTTTGCAATGACTTGGTTAAAGAGGTCTCAATAGCGCTGTCAAATGGGAGGGGAATATTGGTGAGCAAGAAGCCTCTGGTCGTCATAACTCGCAAATTGCCGGATCCCATTGAAACCCGCATGCGCGAGCTTTTTGAGGCCCGGCTGAATGTCGATGACCGGCGTCTGACCAAGGCGGAGCTGATCGAGGCGGTCAAAACTGCCAATGTGCTCGTCCCCACCATCACCGACCACATCAGCGAAGAGATTATTGCCGCCGCGGGACCCAACCTCCGGTTGATCGCCAACTTCGGCAACGGTACCGACAATATTGACGTCGTTGCCGCCGGCAAGCGCGGCATTACCGTTACCAACACGCCGAACGTTCTGACCGAAGACACGGCCGACATGACCATGGCTCTTCTGCTCGCCGCCCCGCGCCGCCTGGTCGAAGGCGCATCGATCCTTCTCGACGACGGAAAGTGGGAGGGCTGGGGTCCGACCTGGATGCTCGGCCGCCGCATCTGGGGCAAGCGCCTCGGCATCGTCGGCATGGGCCGCATCGGCACTGCGGTGGCGCGCCGCGCCAAGGCTTTTGGCCTTTCCATACATTACCACAACCGCAAGCCGGTCAACCCGCGTACCGAAGAGGAACTAGAGGCGACCTATTGGGAGAGCCTCGACCAGATGCTGGCCCGCATGGACATCATCTCGGTCAATTGCCCGTCGACACCGGCCACGTTCCACCTGCTTTCGGCAAGACGCCTGGCGCTGATGCAGCCGACGGCGTTTATCGTCAATACGGCGCGCGGCCAGATCATCGATGAGCACGCACTTATCGAGCAGCTGGAACAGGGCAAGCTCGCCGGGGCGGCGCTCGACGTGTTCGAGCACGAACCCGCAGTGAATTCCAAGCTGCGCAAGCTCGCCAAACAGGGCAAAGTGGTCATCCTGCCGCATATGGGCTCGGCGACTCTCGAAGGGCGCATCGACATGGGCGAGAAGGTGATCATCAATATCCGCACCTTTATCGACGGTCATCGCCCACCGGATCGCGTCTTGCCCGATCGCGTTTGACGCCGGAATTCAGGCGGCGATTGCGATATCGCCATCGCCGGCGACGCGGAGTTTCTCTCCATTCAGCCCTTCGAATTTCTCGCGGTCGAGTTCAACGGCGATCGGCGTCTGGTAGCCCATTTCCTGTGCCACGATGAGCCCGAGGAGGAGAATAGCATCCGGTTCGTGCAGAATAATTGCCGCGGGCGCAAGATCGACGGCAACCAGCTCAAGCAGCACGGCAGCGGCCGATGAAGAACCGATTGTCCCGGGCAGGCAAAGAATCGTTCCGGCAATCGAGGCACCGTGCTCGGGATGGCGCACGTCTTCGATCAATCCCGTCTTGGGATTGACCCCGCCCCAGAAACTGATCGGCGCAGAAAGGACAAGTGCCGGGCCCTCGGCTGCAGCGCCCGCAACAAGAACCTTCGCCTTCATGACGCGGCTCCGAAACGCGGCCGACCCGCAACGGCGCTTTCCACACATTCGGCCATGGAGCCATAGAGCACGCCATAGCCGGTATTGCCCGGCGCATAGTGGGCGAACTTGCCGGAGTTGGTCATGAGCACAGCACCTTCTGCCTCCGGCAAGATGGGCGTGACGACGACGCAGGTATCAGCAACGATGACAACGCCGGCGTCTTCGAGAGATTTGCGACCGCCATTGGCTTCCAGCTCCGCCAATGCGTGGCGGCCGGTGCAGGCATAGAGCGGGATTTTGAGCTTGCGGCCGGCAACGAGCTGTTGAAGCTGGTTGAACTCCTCACCCGACAAATGCGGACTGCCGATGGCGACGGCATCGAGCCTGTCTGTGCCTGAAACGGTGGAGAGCCGCCGGCGCGAATCTGCGACCATTTCCTCGCTGACATGGATAGTCATCTCCGGCGGCTGATGCTGGAGCGCGCTATTGAGATCGGGTGCTTCCGGCGTAACGCCCGACACATGAAATAGCCCGACTGCTCCCGCTGAAGCGGCCGCTGCGCCAAAGGCTTTCAAAGCGTCTTCGCCGGGATGGCGGGCAAGCCCCGAAACAATGCCGACCGCGCCGCCAAGCTCACGGCCGTAGAGGCTGCCAAGAATGGGAAAGGCCACTTCGGAAGCCAGAAAGGCAGGGTCGAGACCCGACACATCGAACACCACGGTTGCGCGGCGGTTCTCCTCGAGGTGAAAACCGTAGTAGGGTGCAAAGCCGGCAATCGCGCAGGCGATGTCGAGAAAATCGCCATAGCGGTTGGTGCGGGCGCCCAGCACCGAATTGCAGAACACGACCGCATTGGATTCGCCCCAGGCGACGTCCGTGCCGGGGGCCGGACGATGGCCCGCCTGATAGGGCGCGCAGGTCCAGCTCGGCTCGCAGCCGAGCTTGCGATAGGCGTCCATCATGCGCCGCGCCATCACCCGCTCATGCGGCGGCAGCCGGTTCCTTGAACATCCGGTAAGGTCGATGGAGCCCACATTGAGTGTGGCGCGCACGGCGACTTTTGCCCTGCCTTCAACGAGCTTTTCGGCAAAAAGCGTTCCGGAGTCGCCGTGGTAAAGCGCACCGTCAATATGGGCTGAAGCAATGGGGATGAGGGAGGGCGCCCCCATCAGCCGCGCCGTTGCTGCAACGATCCGCATCGCCATCGCTGCGCCTTCACCGCCCGCACCTTGGGCAATCGATTGCTGTTCCGCAGTCAGTTCAAGCGGCATCATCCGACCGCTTGCGCGCCTTGTACTTGATGATTTCGAAACGCGAGGTCAGCGCATCATAGAGCAGGAGCCGTCCGACCAGCGGTTCACCAATTCCGGTAATGAGCTTGATGACTTCCGTCGCCTGCAAGGTGCCAATGACGCCTGGCAGAACACCGAGTACGCCGGCCTCGGCACAGGCCGGAAGCAGTCCCGGTGGTGGCGGATTGGGAAAGAGATCGCGATAGGATGGATTGGCCTCGCCGGCAGGGTTCGCCGCATAGGGCATCAACGTCGTGACCGAACCGTCGAACCGTCCAAGCGCTGCCGAAATCAGCGGCCGCTTTTCCTTAAGGCAAACGTCGGCCAACAAATAGCGCGTATCGAAATTGTCCGATCCGTCGACGATGATATCGTAGCAGCGCACGAGATCGGCGGCATTCTCCCTCGCGATGCGCGTCTCATGGGTCTCGACGATGACATGCGGGTTGATCGCGGCGATGGCCCGCGCGGCGCTTTCGACCTTGGCCGATCCGACAAGGTCCGAGCTATGTATGATCTGGCGCTGCAGGTTTGAGAGTGAAACGCGATCATCGTCAATGATCCCGAGCGTGCCGACGCCTGAGGCCGCGAGATACTGCAGCACCGGAGCGCCGAGGCCGCCGGCACCGACAACGAGCACCCGAGCACGTTTCAGCTTTTGCTGGCCGGGACCGCCGATCTCGCCAAGGATGATATGGCGCGCATAGCGTTCGATTTCAGCTTGGGAGAGGGCGGTGTTTTGCTCGTCGATCATTTTCTGCGCTGGCTATCCACTTTGCCGGTCAGCCTCCAATGCGATTGGTGCGATTGGAGCGCTCGTCCAAATCGACACTAGAGCAAGAACGTCTCGAAATGCACGGCCGATTTGCACTCAGGCGAGAAATTTCAGCCCGCCGATGCCGGCAACGATCAAGCCGATGCAGACAAGACGGACGACCGTCGCGGGCTCGGCAAAAAGATACATGCCTAGAAGTGCAGTGCCGACCGTTCCGATACCCGTCCAGACCGCATAGGCACTGCCGACGGGAAGATCGCGCAGAGCCAGGCCAAGCAACACGACGCTGATGACCATGCTGCCGGCGGTAAGGATCGAGGGAGTGAGGCGGGTAAAGCCATCGGTATATTTGAGCCCGATGGCCCAACCGATTTCAAAGAGTCCCGCAGCGACGAGTATTATCCAGGCCATGACGACCTCCTTCACATATTTGCTCGGGCCGTCCCGGATTTGTCTGGAAGCGCCGGAAATCCAGCGGCGTTGCTCACAAGGTCTATTTAGGAAACGGCAATGTGAATGGCAAGCCTGTCGCGCGATGACTAATTTTGTTGTTTATGTTCAAGGCCGATGAAGGGCGACAGCGAGCCACATTCACCTGTTCCGGCACGCAACAGCATGGAGAAAAATAAGGATGAACAATAATCGGAAGCTCCCGAACGGTTTAACCCGGCGCGCGCTCCTAGTATGCATGACGCTGATATCTACGCGGGGAGTTGCGATGGCTGACACGAAGGCACTTGAACTGATTGAAGCCGCGCATGGCGGCGACACGACGACCTTGCAGTCGTTGCTCGCGCAAGGGGTTGATCCCGATGTGCGGAACGAACGCGGCGAAACGGCGCTGCTCGTCGCAACACATGCCAACCGCATAGAAGCGGCACGCATGCTGATCAAGGCCGGCGCCGACGTGAACGCCAAGGACAGGATCGAGGATAGTCCCTATCTGTATGCCGGCGCCCGCGGTCACCTCGAAATACTTCGCATGACGCTCGCCCATGGCGCGGATTTAAAGAGCACCAATCGCTACGGCGGCACGGCACTGATCCCGGCGTCGGAGCGCGGTCACGTCGAAACCGCCCGCACGCTTATCGAGGCCGGCGTTGATGTCGACCATGTCAACAAGCTCGGCTGGACAGCACTCCTCGAGGCGGTCATTCTCGGCGACGGCGGTCCCCGCCATATTGCGATCGTCAAGCTGCTTGTCGATGCGGGTGCGAACAAGGCGCTTGCCGATAGGGACGGCGTCACGGCGCTGCAGCACGCACGCGCGAAAGGCTATGCGCAGATCGTGGCCCGGCTGCAGTAAATGACATGCGGTTCATTGTGCTCGCCGCAGCTACCTCCTAGCGACCTCTTCGCCAACCTGCACACCCCTGCCACCATCCTCGGGCCTGACCCGAGGAGCCATCGCGGATGTACGTGAGCGCTGCCGCGGGAAATGGAAAAAATCCGTCTCTCTCTCAATCAATTGGTAACCAAGATTCTTCATTGTTCATGCAGGACAGTCGCGGATTGAGGACGCGGTTTTGTTGCCCGCAGCCTCAGTTTTGCCACGGTAAGCGTGGTTTTGCGCGGACTGTCGCGTGGGTTGAGCAGTGTGGGTACGAGTATCATGGCGTTTGCAGTCGGGGCGGGCGGAAAGCCTTCGCAAAAAAATGGCCGTCGTCGGGGTCCCGGACTAACCTCCGCCGCCTTTCTTGCAAGTCTCGGAATCATGACCGCGTTCGGCGCGATCATTCTTGCCGTTACACTGCACCATGCCGTCGCCTCGCGGTCCGAGGGCAGCGCGCTCGCTGACAGCTACAGGCCGGGTGAACGGGCGTTTGGCCCGAGCAGCATCGCCCTCGCACCCAACCTCGTCCCGGTTCGCGTCAATCCCAAATATCCCCGCGTTCCGGAACTCACCGGCACGGCCTGGCAGGCTACCGATATGGACGAGGGCTCGGTGATCTCGGCTACCGGCGAGATCGTTGTCATCACGCCGCCGAAGCCGAAGTTCGTTCTGGCGGCAACGGCGCCAATTGAAGAGGATGCGTTCGGTGTCCGGGCTTCGGGCCTCGATACAATGCATGTCGCTTCCGTGCGTTCCTACAGCACCTTCGACGAGCCGCCTTCGCCGCAAGTCGCCTTGGCCGGTGCGCCCGCCGCTGCGGGTTATCCGTCAGACGGTCCGTTCAGCCTGGTATTGGCTGAAAAGGACCCCGGGCTTGACGATGCAGACGATGCGGCTGAAGTCCCGCTACCCGGCATCCGTCCCAACCGCCCGGCCCGGCTGGCCAAGCGCGCAACGCCGCAGCTTCTTGCCTATGCGCCGCAGGACAACGACATTCGCGATGTTGCGCCGTCCTACGAACCGCCGGCGGCCCGCCTCTTTGCCCGCAATCGCACCGCGATCTACGATATCTCGGCCAAGACGGTCTACATGCCCAATGGCGAGCGTCTTGAGGCGCATTCCGGACTTGGTCCGCTGCGTGACGATCCACGCTCCGTACACAAGAAGATGCGCGGCGCAACGCCACCACATACCTACCGGTTGACGATGCGCGAGGCCCTCTTCCACGGCGTCGAGGCGATCCGGCTCAATCCACTCGATCCGAGCAAGCTTTTTGGCCGCGACGGACTGCTAGCCCATACCTACATGCTCGGCCCGCGCGGCGATTCAAATGGCTGCGTGTCGTTCAAGGATTACCGCCGGTTCCTTGCGGCCTTCAAGCGGGGTGAGGTCACGCAGCTTGTCGTCGTCGCCCGGATGCCGGCATCGACGACGAGCATTGCCTCGCGGTAATCCGCTTCTGCTGGAAGCCGACCCCACGCCTGCCAACGCCCGTCTTCTGTAGGACACTCTAGAATACGGTATTCACCGATTGTCCGAGCGCCATCGCTCCGGCATACCGCGCTTGCGGGCCTTGCTGGAGCGGGTGGAACCGCGCGCCCTGGATATCCCGGAAACGCTGTTCAAGACCGTTCGAGCGATAAAAACCGGCACCACCCGCCAGCTCGAGAGCAAGCTCCACTGTCTTGATTGCATGTTCCGCCACCAGTGAACGTCCGATCATGACCTCGTTGACGCTTTCGGCGGAAGGCGAATTGCGCTCGACAATTTTCACCATCCACTGATGTGCAAGCTGGGCGGCGCGTAGCGAGGTGTCCATGCGACCGGCGAGGTTCATGGAGGTTTCGGTTGGCTGCTTTTTCTTGGCAAGATGGATGGCAATGTCCCGCGCGCTTTCGGCAACGCCGAGATACACAGCATAGATCAGCGGAAATGCCGTTGTTGCGATGATCTGGAAAACCGGATGCCATTCGCCCGCCTTACGCGAAAACGCGACGCTGGCGTCAGGCACAAAGAAGTCCTCGATCGCAACATCGTTGGAGCCGGTTCCTCGCATTCCGAGCGCTTTCCAGGTATCGACAACCTTCACTTCGGCTGACTTCATGGGAACGCCAAAGTGGATCACCTGAGCCGATCCGTCTTCCCCGCGAAGGATTGCGCCGGTCATCAGGATGTCTCCGGCATTGGCGCCTGAGGTGAACACCTTGCGCGCCTTGATGCGGTAGCCGCCCTCGACCTTGGTTGCATCGCCTGAGCCGCCGATCCAGTCCGAGCCCCCGCTCGACAACAGGATCAGCTTTTCAGCGGCAATACGCTTCAGAAGGGGCTCGACGGCCAAAGCCTTCTGGTGGCGCCAGCGCCAGGCAGGGATCGCGACTTGATGCGTGTGCATCGAGAAAGCGAGCGCGGTCGACGAGCAGCCATGCGCGAGCACGCGCAGCATTTCGGCAAGCTCGCCAACGTCGGCGCCGCCGCCGCCAAGTTCGTGCGGCACGCCGGCATGGACGAGGCCGGCCTCCTTGAGGAGCTTATAGTTCTCCGCAACGAAAGTGTCGGTCTCGTCAAATTCCGCTGCCCTCGCAGCGAGAGCTGGTGTCAAAGAGTGCGCGATATCTACGGCACTCCCGGACGAAGCTTCGTCCGCAATGGATGATGTATGTGCCATGCTGTTCATAGGTCCTCCTTGGGGCTTCAACAGCCCATGCGCAAAGGATCCTCTCAACGCTGCAATTCGTCCAGTTCAGGAAATGTACTAGCCTATTCGGCTTCGCCCTTGGCCGTTTTCGCCCGTGCGCGTGGCGTGGCTTTCTTTGCCAGTTTCTTGGCTTGGTTGAATTCGACGGCGGCGCGAATGAGCTTTTTCAAAGCGTCCTTGTCAACCTTGTCGCCCTCGTGGACGTCGATCGCGCGCCACACTTTGCCCCCGAAGCCATTGTTGAAAAGCTTATCTGGATCCGGAAGGCTTGCGCCGTGCGAGAACGTCAGCTTCACCTTTTCCTTGTGGGCATTGCCCACCGCAATGATCCCGTCGCGCTCCCAGACAGGGCTACCCATCCACTTCCATTCCTCGACGATCTCCTTGTCGGCTTCAAGGAAAGTCTTGCGGAGGCTTGCGAGCATCTCCCCGCGCCAGTCGCCGAGTTTTTCGATAAGCTGGTCAATATGTTCCGAGGGATTCATGGGTACTGTTCCTCCAGTTCCGGACCCGATTCGTGCAGGCAAGCCTATATTACTTGATCAAATCAGGGGACCCAGCCGGGCAGGGCGGCGGCCTGACGGATCCACGCCGCCAGTTCCTCCTCATTGATCGCGTCGTTCTCATGGATGTGAAAGTAACGGGTGTTCTTGTCCTTGGATTCGACAGGCGGCATCGGGTTCAGCGACGCGCCGTGGAAGAAAGCGACCTTTATGTATTTGTCGAAGCAGTGGACGCCGAGAAAGAATCCCTCACCTTCAATACCGTAGAGCGGCGAGTTCCATTTCACCGCCTTTCGCACATCGGGAACGGTGCGAGCGATCAGCGCGTCCAGGCGTCGGCCGGCCTCGCTTTTCCAGCCGGGCATCGCCGCGATATAGGCCTGAACGGGGGCGTCGCCGTCAGCTTTCGCAATCTGAGGGTTGCCGCCCGACAAGAGCTTGGGCTCTGCGGGGGTGCCTTGGGGCTTGCGGGCAGGTGATTTGCCGGAGAGTTCCTTCGCTTTCTTCTTGACGGTCTTGCCCGGTTTCTTTTGGGCAACCGTACGCGGTTCATTCGAAGTATCGGTCATACGTCCAACCTTTCGAGCAGCGTTTAAAAGACAGGGCATAGTTGTATCCGCAGACTTCGGCACAAGGCAACGTTCCGACCCGAAATGTCCAGCCGGTAGGATTCGACCGCGTTTTAGGGTATTCTTGCCTTAAGAAAAGGGTCAGGAAGACCGGTGGGAACAATGGAACAACGTGGAGGATACGGGCAGTTCTGTCCGGTTGCGATGGCGTCGGAGATATTGTGCTCGCGCTGGACGACGCTCGTGATACGCGAAATGCTGATGGGAACGACGCGTTTCAACGATCTGCGCCGCGGCGTGCCGCGCATGTCGCCTGCGCTTTTGTCCAAACGGTTGAAAGAGCTTGAACGTGCGGGGGTGGTAGAGGTCGTAACCAACGCCAACGGCACGACCGAATATCATCTCTCGCCCGCTGGCGAAGACCTGCGGGCAATCGTGCTCGGCATTGGCTCCTGGGGGCAGCGCTGGGTTGAATCGGAACTGTCGCTGCGCAATCTCGATCCCTCCCTGCTGATGTGGGACATGCGCCGCAACCTCAATCCGAAGCCGCTGCCAAAACGGCGCTGCACGATTCAGTTTCTGTACCCCGAACTGCCGGAAACCAGGCAGAATTTCTGGCTGGTTGTCGACGGCAGTTCCGTTGACCTTTGCGGCTTCGATCCGGGATTCGATGTCGATCTTCTGGTGACAAGCTCGCTGAAGAGCATGACGGCGATCTGGATGGGACTTTCGGCCGTCAGGCGCGAGGTCGAAGCAGGCCGCGTCGAATTCGACGGCGACCCCAGCATTGCGAGCGCCATGCAGCAATGGCTCGGCCTCAGCACATTTGCCCCACAGCAACGCATGGTATCATAGGATTGGTGAAATCGCCGCAGTGCGGAAACCGCAAGCATGACTTGCGGCTTCCTTTGTTCCTTTCAGACGACAATCAGCCCAGCGATTTGATGATTTCGCGATAGGCTGCTTCCGGGAAAGCCTTCAGCGTACGCGTGCGCACAAAGCCCTTCTGCCCAAGGCCGAGCGTAAAGCGCGCCATGACCGCGTCGTCGGGCGCCGTCATGATGCCGACCATGTCATATTCGCCCATCGTCAGAAAAAACTGATCGAACGAACCACCCATTTCCTTGAGCATTTTCTTCGCACCGTCGAGCCTGTTAGGCGAGTCCCCGGCGTTCTTGAGGCCAAGTTCAGTCCAGTTCAAGAGAACAACATATGTGGTCATCGCTAACCTCCCCCGCGGCACGGCTCGTGCCGGTGGCCGCGATTTTGCTCCCTCCGCATCCCCGGATTAACTATAGTCCTGTTGGCAGGGTGGAACAATGCAAGGCCTGCGACAGACGCACCGGCCCAGACTTGATCAGTAGTCCATGCCGCCGCCCGCAGGCATGGCTGGAGCCGCGGGCTTCTTGGGAATATCGGCGACCATCGCTTCGGTCGTGACGAGGAGACCCGCAATCGAGGCAGCGCCTTGCAGCGCGCTGCGCACCACCTTTGCCGGATCGATCACGCCCATCTCGTAAAGATTGCCATATTCGCCGGTCTGGGCGTTCCACCCAAATGCAAAGTCGCTATTCTCGCGCAATTTGCCGACGATCAGCGAGCCCTCCGCGCCGGCATTCTCCGCAATCTGGCGCACGGGCATCTCGATGGCCCGCCGCACGATCTCGATACCGACGCGTTGGTCCGCATTCTTGACCTGCAGCCCCTCAAGCGCTTTGGCTGAACGCAGGAGCGCAACGCCGCCACCGGGAAGTATTCCTTCCTCCACGGCCGCCCGTGTCGCGTGAAGCGCGTCGTCGACGCGATCCTTGCGTTCGCGCACCTCGACCTCGGTCGAGCCGCCAACCCGGATCACGGCCACGCCGCCGGCAAGTTTGGCAAGCCGTTCCTGCAGCTTTTCCTTGTCATAGTCGGATGTCGTATCCTCGATCTGGGCCTTGATCTGCACAATACGTGCATCGATATCGGCTTTCGTGCCGCCGCCGTTGACGATAATCGTCGTTTCCTTCTCGACGATCGTCTTCTTGGCACGGCCGAGCATGTCGAGTGTGACGTTCTCGAGCTTGATGCCGAGGTCGTCGCTAATCGCGGTGCCGCCCGTCAGGATCGCTATGTCCTCGAGCATGGCCTTGCGCCGATCGCCGAAGCCAGGCGCCTTGACCGCTGCGACCTTCAACCCACCGCGCAATTTGTTGACGACGAGCGTGGCCAATGCCTCGCCCTCCACATCTTCTGCGATGATCAGCAGCGGACTTCCCGACTGGATGACGGCTTCGAGAATGGGCAGCATTGCCTGAAGGTTCGAGAGCTTCTTCTCGTGGATGAGGATATAGGGATCTTCGAATTCGACCCGCATCTTGTCCTGGTCAGTGACGAAATAGGGGGAGAGATAACCGCGGTCGAATTGCATGCCCTCGACGATTTCGAGTTCGGTCTCGGCGGTTTTTGCCTCCTCGACAGTGATGACGCCTTCGTGCCCGACCTTCCCCATGGCGTCGGCCAGATATTGGCCGATTTCGATATCGCCGTTGGCGGAGATGGTTCCCACCTGGGCAATTTCGGAATTGTTGGAGATTTTACGGGCATTGCGCTTCAGTTCCGCAACGACTGCGTCCACGGCGATATCTATGCCGCGCTTCAAATCCATCGGATTCATGCCCGCAGCTTCAGCCCTCGCGCCCTCGCGCACGATGGCCTGGGCAAGAACGGTAGCTGTCGTCGTGCCGTCACCGGCAACATCGCTCGTCCTCGAAGCGACTTCGCGCAGCAGCTGGGCTCCCATGTTCTCGAATTTATCCTCGAGTTCGATTTCCTTGGCGACGGTGACGCCATCCTTGGTGATGCGCGGCGCTCCGAAGGATTTCTCGATTACGACGTTGCGGCCCTTGGGACCGAGTGTCACTTTGACGGCATTGGCAAGTATATCGACGCCGCGCATCATGCGATCGCGCGCTTCGGCGCTGAATTTGACTTCTTTTGCAGCCATGGTCCTCACTCCTCCCTTTTACAAGTTCTGTAATTTTCCTTGAAAACACAGCGGAATCTGACAAGATTCACAGTGACGCATGAGTTGATCCACAAGGGAAATATTCATGACAACAAGCAGAGCATTCGAACTTCAGCTAAAAGGCTACGGTCTGACAACGGCCGAGATACATTATCGCCTTCCCGACCACCCGAGCTTTCTGCAGCTTTACATTTGGCAGGAATACGATCTTGCTCCGTCTTTCCCGGAATTGAAAGGCTTTCTTGATTTCTGGTGCAAGGACATCGAGGGGCCGCTGCACTCAGTCCGGATCGTCCACCAGCACCTGATTTCGCCGCGTGAATGGCGCGCAGTGGACGGCATCATATCGCTGCATTGATTGCGGCGCCCCTGGAATATTCTCCGGACAATCCGCCCGCCCACAGACGAGATGATGGAAAACCATCAATATCCAAATGGACCGGGCTGCATTCGGAAAGGTAATTTCGATGCACGGGCAATAAGAGGCCGGCGGGGCGCAGTTGCGGAGGATAATCAAATGACGAAAAGCTATGCGCTTGTTGGCGACGCAGCGCGCGCCGCAGTACTGACCGACGATGGCTTCGAGCACCGGGTCGAATCCGAATGGTTTTCCGCAAAAGTCGACCGCAAGGTCTTCAAGCAGTTGATGAAGCGTTCAGACCTGGTCTCGCTGCGCCATTTTGGGCTCTGGCTCGCATTGCTTGCCGTATCGGGTGCCGGCGCTTTTCTGACATGGGGCACGCTTTGGTGCGTTCCATTCTTCGCCGCCTATGGTGTTCTCTACGCTGCCAGCGATCACCGCGCGCATGAACTTTCGCACGGGACGCCATTCAAGACGCGCTGGATCAACGAGGCGCTTTACCACCTCAACGGCTTCATGACCCTGCATGAGGGTTTTTACTGGCGCTGGAGCCATTCGCGGCATCATACAGACACGATCATCGTCGGCCGCGACCCCGAAATTGCAGTGCCGCGTCCGCCCGATATTCCAGGTATCATTCTCGATTTCTTCTTCCTGAAGTCCGGCCTGATCCAGATGGCTTCGATCCTGCGCCACGCCTGTGGCAGCCTGAACGGGGAAGGCCGTCACTTCGTTCCTGACAGCGAACAGCCCAAGGTGTTCTGGTCGTCACGCATCTACGTTGCGATCTTCGTCGCGACCGGAGCCGCCTGCTGGTATTTTGCCTCGATCCTGCCTGCCCTGTACATCGTCCTGCCGCGCTTTTATGGCGGTCCGCTGGCGCAGCTCTTCAACATCACGCAGCATGCGGGGCTGGACGAGGATGTCTACGACCACCGGCTCAACACGCGGACATTCGAGACCAATCCTGTGTTCCGCTTCCTCTACATCAACATGAACTACCACATCGAGCACCACATGTTCCCTATGGTGCCGTTTTATGCCCTCCCGCAACTGCATGCCATGATCAAGGACCAGTGCCCTCCGGTCTATCCGTCCATCTGGGACGTTTACCGCGAAATCATCCCGGCGCTGATCAGGCAGGTGAAGGACCCCGGCTATTTTGTCCAGCGGCCGCTGCCGGGAACGATTCGGGCCGCACCCGATATGCGCTTTGCCGCGCCCGCCGAGTGAACAATAATTTTGAGGAGAACTGACGATGAATGCTGTTTCGAAGACCTGGATCGAAGCGTGCGACGCCGATGACATCGACGAGGAGGATGTTATCCGCTTTGACCACGACGGTCGCACTTTCGCGATCTTCCGCTCGCCGGACGACGAGTATTATGCCACCGATGGCCTCTGCACCCATGAGAAGGTGCATCTTGCTGACGGGCTCGTCATGGACCATGTCATTGAGTGCCCAAAGCATAATGGCCGCTTCGATTACCGAACCGGCGCGGCCAAGGGCGCTCCTGTCTGCGTGAACCTGCGTACCTATCCGGTCAAGGTCGAATACGGGAAAGTCCTCATCTCCGTTGGTTAGTTTGCCGTGCGATCGGATGTCTTCCCGACATTCTCCGGTCCGTGCAGCGTGAAGTCGATCGTCGCGCTATAAGGTGTCTTGAATTCGGGATGCTCGGCATAGCCGAAGTGGTGCAGCAGGATGTCGACCGCGAGCCGCGCCTGCTGCTGCGGGTTCTGGTCGATGGCGAGCGTCATCGTACCCTCTCGCAACATTTTACACGATTGCGGGGTTAACTCGTGCCCGATGAAGATGGGTTGTTGCTGCAGCGCGCTCTTGCGAAGGGCGAGTTCAACGGCGTCATTCGGAGCACCGGCATTATAGACGCCGACAATATCGCGGTGACATTTCAGTGCATCGACCAGGAGCCGCTCGGAAATTTCAGAATCGTCGCGCCCCTCAAGACGCTCCGCCAGTGTAAGCCCGGCGCCGTGGACATTGATTGCATCTGTCAAACCCCGAATGCGGTCGGCATGGCCCCTGATTCCGAGGTCATAGCACAGGGCAATGACGCGACCCGGTTGCCGCGCAAACTTCGCCATGAAGTAGCCCGCCGTCCGCCCCGCAGCGTAATGGTCTATTCCGGCATAGGCGAAGCGCGCTGAGGTTGGCAGGTCGGAGATGACGGTGATCACCGGAATACCCGCTGCGGTTATGGCGCCGACGGCGCCGATGATCGCGGGATCCTCCTGCGCATAGATGATCACGGCATTGCAAGTCGTGGCGCGGATACGCTCGGCAATGTGTTCCGCCTTGTCGTCCTTGAGCAAGCTACGCTGAATGGTAACCGAGCGGTCGAGGCTGGGTGCAAGCTGCATGAACGCCTGGTTCATGCGCTTGATCAGGGGCAAATACGGCCGCGCCAAGATTACCTCCAGGCGCAGGCCCTTATGATAGGTCGCGGGCAGGATGCGCTGCAGACCGAGCTGTCGCGCAGCCCGAATGATCTTCAAGGCTGTTTCCGGTTTGACGTTGCCGCGCTCATTGAGCAGACGATCGACCGTAGCGATACCAACTCCCGCAAGCTCGGCAACCTCGCTCAGTATGACCTTCTTACGCGCCATCAACCGCTCCGAGGCTGCATGGCGCTAGGCTGCCGGACGCTGTGGAATATCGAGGCCACGCTGCACGGCGGGCCGGGCAAGTCCGCGCTCCAGCCAGCCGGGGACATATTTCAGCCTGTCGAAATCAACGATTTCCCGCGCGCCGTAGAACCCGACAAGGTTGCGCACCCAGCCGAGCATGGAGATATCGGCTATGCTGTATTCGTCGCCCATGATCCATTCACGCCCGCTGAGCCGCGTTTCGATTACGCCGAGCAGGCGCTTCGATTCATCAACGTAGCGTTGGAGCGGCCGCTTGTCCTCGATCTCGCGGCCTGCGAACTTGTGAAAGAATCCGACCTGTCCGAACATCGGCCCGATTGCGGCCATCTGGAAGAAAACCCACTGGATGGTCTCGTACCGCAGGCTCGGATCCGCGGGAATGAGCTTGCCGGTCTTCTCGGCGAGATAAAGCAGGATGGCACCGGATTCGAAGAGGCCGAGCGGCTTGCCGCCCGGACCATCGGGATCGATGATCGCGGGGATCTTGCCGTTGGGATTGAGCGACAGGAACTCCGGCGTCCAGCTTTCATTCTTGCCGATATTGACCGCATGCGGCTCGTAGGGCAGCCCAAGTTCTTCCAGCGCGATCGACACCTTGACCCCGTTCGGGGTCGGAAAAGAATAAAGCTGCAGCCGGTCCGGATATTGTGCCGGCCAACGGCTGGCAATGGGGAAAGCGGATAGATCGGACATTCACGTCTCCTTGGGGGGATTTGATTCTGGAGCGGGTAGGCTAGCATGCAGGCGAACGCGCATCCACGTTGACGGGTTCCTGTGATTGTTCGGCTTTTCCGAAAACCAGTTCCGCCATCTGCCACCTACTTCGAACCGAGGCCAATCACCACTATCAAGTCCAACAACAGCGGCTGACCCTCAGCCCGCATCAGACATCAGGAGAAGAACATGAGCAGATTATCTGGAAAAGTGGCGATCGTTACCGGTGCGAGCGCCGGTATCGGTCGGGCGACGGCAAAGCTGTTCGCCATGGAGGGCGCAAAGCTTGTCGTCGGCGCGCGGCGCAAGGAAGAGCTTGACGCACTGGTGCTCGAAATCGAGAGCGATGGCGGCGATGCCGTTGCCCTTGCCGGCGACGTGCGTTCGGAAGATTATGCCAAGGGCCTCGTCCAACTCGCTGCGGAACATTACGGCAGGCTCGACATCGCCTTCAACAATGCCGGCGTTATGGGAGAAGCGGGCCCAACTACCGGCGTTTCTGAAGCAGGCTGGAACGATGCCATTGCGATCAACCTGACCGGCTCTTTCCTTGCCGCCAAGCATCAGGTCGCGGAGATGCTGAAGCACGGTGGCGGATCGATCATCTTCACGTCCACCTTCGTCGGCTACAGCTTCGCATTCCCGGGCGTTGCTGCCTATGCCGCCAGCAAATCCGGCATTATAGGCCTCACCCAGTCGCTGGCCGCCGAGTACGGACCGCAGAATATACGCGTCAATGCGATCCTGCCAGGTGCGGTCGATACGGACATGTACCGCGAGATGAACAATACGCCTGAGTCAAAGGCATTCATCACCAACCTTCATGCCTTGAAGCGGGTCGCGACCGCGGAGGAACTGGCGCGCTCCGTGGTCTACCTGGCCTCCGACGACGCTTCGTTCGTGACCGGCACGGCCTCGCTGGTCGATGGCGGTGTCTCGATCACACGGACGTAATCTGCTCGACGTTGATCCTCGGGCCCGCACTGGTCAGGCTCGAGGGCCAAAATCAAGGCGGCGTGACAATCATCCAGGTGAACACATAGGCCTGGAGCATGACCAGAATGCCGACGAGGCAGGCCAGCACGATCGAATGCTTGAAGACAAAGCGCAGGATCGTCCCCTCATGCCCGTACCAGTTGGTAGCGGTGGAGGCGACGACGATCGACTGGGCATCGATCATCTTGCCCATGACGCCGCCTGACGAATTGGCCGCGCTCATCAGTATCGGTGAAAGACCGAGTTGTTCGGAGGTAATCTTCTGCAGATTGCCAAAGAGCACGTTGGAGGCGGTATCCGATCCCGTCAGGGCGACGCCCAGCCAGCCGAGCAAGGTTCCGAAGAAGGGATAGAGCACACCGGTCGCGGCGAAAGCGAGGCCGAGCGTCGCATCGATGCCGGAGAGGCGGGTGAGCGTTCCGATGGCAAGCATCGCCGAGATCGTGATCAGCGAGTAGGCGCACAGCTTTATCGTGCGGCCATAGGCCGTGATCAATTCAAGTGGTTTGTAACCCATGATGAAGCCGGAAATGATGGCTGCAATCAGCATGCCGGACCCGGTAAAGGAGAGCCAGGTGAAGGCAAAGACTGCCTTTTCCGGCGTCGGGGTGGCAGCAATCGGCGCGACTTTCATGATCTGGTTGTTAAGGCCCGGCACCTCGTAGCTCAACGTCGCCCATGGATTGACCATGCCCTTGAACCAATCAGTACCCCAAAGCAGAAGCACCGCGCAGACGATGATCCACGGCGTCAGTGAGGCCCAGACCTCCTTGCGCGTCGGCTCGCGCTTGTTTGCCTTCACCGGTGGGACCTGGCTTGCGGAGTCGTCGCGGATGCGCAGCTTGGCCGAGGTCCAGATGACCTGCGGCTGCCAGATGCGAAGAAAGCCTATGAGGCAGGCCATGGAGATCAGGGAAGCGCCGATATCGACGATCCAGGGGTTGACGAAATTGGAAATCAGGAATTGGGGCACGGCGAAGGAAACGCCGGTGACGAGAATGGCAGGCCAGACTTCCTTCATGCCTCGCCAGCCGGCAAACGCCCAGACAACCCAGAATGGTATGATCAGCGAGAAAAACGGCAATTGCCGTCCCACCATGGCGCCGAGCAGAAACGGGTCAATACCCGTCACGCTCGACAGGCCGGCGATGGGTGTGCCGAGCGCGCCGTAGGCGACCGGGGCGGTGTTGGCAATCAGCGACAGGCCTGATGCGGCAAGCGGCGAGAAGCCGAGGCCGATAAGGATCGCTGCGGTGACTGCAACCGGCGTGCCAAATCCCGACGCGCCCTCGAAGAAGGCACCGAAAGAAAAGGCGATCAGCAGGATCTGCAAGCGCCTGTCGCGGGTAACGCCGCCGATCGTGTTCTGCAGCGTCTCGAAGATGCCCTTCTCGACGGTCAGTCTGTAGAGAAATATGACGTTGAGGACGATCCAGCCAATCGGAAAGAAGCCGGTTACAACGCCAAGCAGCGATGCCCTGACCGACATGCCGGCGGGCATTGTGAAGATGAAGATGGCGACAAGATTGGCAACGACCAGGGCGATGATCGCGGCGATGTGCACCTTGACCTTGTTCGATGCGATCATCGCAAGCAGAACGACAACAGGTATCGATGCGGCGATAGTCGATAGAACGGCGTTATTGAAGGGGTTGTAAACCTGATTCCACATGTTGAATACGCTCCATGACGAATGTATGTGGCAGATGAATCGGTCTTGTCCCTAGTTGGTACGTCGAAAGTCCAATATTGCAAGGCGACTTACTCACAAAAGCGTTTGATAAGTCCGACGCCTTTCGCCGACGTCTCGAAGCAACTCAACACAATCCAGACGTGTGTTACCGTAACATACTTGCGTGTAAACGGGTTGCTGGTCACCAATGGAAGCAGAATGCTTTTGCTGGGATGCAGTTCCAACTCACGCAAATCTTCCACGCAGTTTCATGCCGCATCGGCGTCGCAGCTTGTGACGCGAACAGACGATCTCAAGAAAACCGGACGCAAGCCCATTGCATGAAACCAATGAATGGCGCGCGGACTTCCAACGGAGGCCAACATGAAAGTGAGAATAATAAGCCAAGTGGCTGCCGCGCTCATTGTTATGGGCGCATTGGTTCATGGCGCAGCAGCAGCTGACGCTATTACCGAGGAGGAGGCCGCGACGATCGGCATAGATGCCTATGTCTACTTCTATCCCATGGTGACGATGGATGTGACGCGGCGGCAAGCAACAAATATCGAGGCTGGTAAAGTCATGGGGCGAGGGCCGGCCAACAGCTTCGTCAACGTTCCGGAATTTCCGACCGCCGACTACCGCGATGTGGTCAGGCCCAACTTCGACACGCTCTATTCCTCCGCCTGGCTGGACATGACCAAGGAGCCTATGGTCGTATCCGCACCCGACACCGGCGGGCGCTATTACCTCCTTCCCATGCTCGACCTGTGGTCGGACGTCTTCGCATCACCCGGCTGGCGGACCACCGGTACGGCCAAGGCCGATTACGTGCTGGTGCCACCCGGCTGGCAAGGCAAAGATCTGCCAGATGGCCTCCAGCGGATAGACGCGCCGACACCCCATGTCTGGATCATCGGCCGTACCAAGACCGATGGACCGGAAGACTACGACGCGGTTCACAAGATCCAGGCGGGCTACAAGATCACTCCGCTATCGCAATGGGGAAAGACTGCAGAAGCCGCCAAGGTGACGGTCGATCCCTCGGTCGATATGAAGACGCCGCCTAAAAAGACAGTCGACAGCATGTCCGCAAACGAATTCTTCACCTACGCGGCCGACGTCTTGAAAGTCAATCCGCCGCATATCACCGATCAGCCGATCATCGCACGCATGAAGCGGATCGGCATCGAACCCGGAAAGAGCTTCGACGCGGGCAAGCTCGATCCGGCCGTTGCAAAAGGGTTGCAAGACGTGCCCGCCCAAGCGCGAAAGCTTATGGAGTGGAAGGTGCCGACGCTTGCTCGCGTCGCCAATTATTGGTCGATGAATACCGATACGATGGGCGTTTACGGCAATTACTACCTCAAGCGGGCGATTGTGGCGCAACTCGGCCTCGGTGCAAACCTGCCCGAAGATGCGATCTATCCGCTCAATCTCGCTGATGAAAAAGGCGATCCTCTGACCGGCGCCCGGAATTACACCCTGCATTTCGACAAGCAATCACTCCCGCCGGTCGATGCATTCTGGTCGGTCACGCTCTATGATATGGAAGGCTTCCAGGTTGGCAATCCGCTCAATCGCTTTGCTGTCAGCAGCTGGATGCCGTTCAGCTATAATGCTGACGGTTCGCTCGATCTCTACTTCCAGAACAAGAGCCCTGGCGCCGACAAGGAAGCCAACTGGTTGCCCGCGCCTGAAGGTCCATTCAACCTGACGATGCGGCTCTATGGGCCGCGATCCGAGGCCCTCACGGGAAAATGGAACCCGCCGGCCGTCATTGTCGCGCCTGCCTTGCAGCCCTTGGTGACGCAGTAACAGCAACTCGGCCGCGCGGCGCTGGAAACGGCGCCGCGCGTTTGTATCTCCGGAGCGCTTCTATTTAAGTGCGCAAAACTCTAAAACACCCTCATGAACTTCATTCGGCATCTCTTCGGTGTCTCCCGCAGCCTTTGGAAGGCGATCACGGATGAACTCCGTTCGGTCGGCCGCCCGGGCCCCCGGCTCGTCGACGAGCTTGAATGCGTCCTGTCGGTGCTGCTTGCAATTGTCTTCGCCCATGCCCTTGGGGCGCAATATGTCGGGTGGGCGGCATTCAGCGGCTATGCGGTCATGCGCTCGCGGCTGTCGGAAAGTGTCATGCGCGGGACGCTGCGGATCACGGGAACGATAGCAGGCGCGATCGTTGCGCTTATCCTCGCGCCGCTTATTGCCGACAAACCGTTTCCGCTCGCCTTGGCTTTGGCGCTGATCGGGGCAACGACGCTCTATTTCGCGCTTGTCAGCCGGCGCAGCTATGCCTGGCTTTTTACGGGACTTACCTTCTGCATGATCCTGATCGAAGGCATGATGCAGCCCGCGAGTTCGGTCTTTCCCTTTGCCCGGTCGCGTATCGTCGAAATCCTTGCAGGCACATTTGCCTGCATCATCGTCAGCGCCTTGTCCAACTGGACCATTCGCCGCGCGCTGCGGCGAGACGAGCCGAAGACTGCGACGCCCCTCGCGACCCCGGCGGCAACGCTTTGGCACAAGGGCGCTGCGCTCCATGCGCTCCAGGCGGGGATCGCGCTGGCGTTCATTCCGTTCATCTGGCGGTGGACCGGCTTTGCCTCGCTCAGCCAGTCGAGCGTCACCATCATGGCCGTCATGCTGTTGCCGGTGGCAACGCTTGAATCAAGCGTATTGAATCCGGTCACCTCGAAGATCGCGATGCGCTTTGTCGGTTGCGCTGCCGGCGGCGTGCTCGCCATCGCGGTCCTGTTGAGCAGCCATCACTCGCCGTTGCTTATGACGCTTGCCCTTTGCGTTGCCGTTATCATCGGACGGCACGTCGAGAACGGCAATCCGGCGACGAGCTATATCGGCATCCAGTTCGCGCTTGCTTTCCTTGTCGTTCTCGTTCCCGACAACTACATGAATGCCGCGCCGGAGCCGGGTTTGAACCGCCTGGCTGGAATTTTGCTCGGTATTGTAATCCTCGAACCAGTTCTGCTCGCCTGGCATCTGCTTTTCGCTGATAAATCGCCGCCGAAAGTTGGAATGGCGACCGAACCCGACAACATGCCGAGGGAATAGCAATCAATTCGGCGCGACTGCACCGTGCGACACGTTGAAGAATTGCGCCCGTCCGCGAAGGCTGTCGAACAGCGAGGTGTCCGTGCCGGTCATGAACGCCTGGCCGCCAAGTTCCTCGATAATGTCGAACAGGGCGGCCCGGCGGCCCTCGTCGAGATGGGCGGCAATTTCATCGAGCAGCAGGATGGGCGCCATGCCGGCAAGCTTGCCGGTAAGCCGCGCATGCGCAAGGATAAGCCCGATCAGCAGCGCCTTCTGCTCACCTGTCGAGCACAGTTCAGCGGGCATCGCTTTTGGCCGGTGGCGGACGAGGAGATCGGAGCGGTGCGGCCCGTCGAGCGTGCGCCCGGCGGCGCGGTCGCGGCTTCTACCATCACGGAGCGCTCGCCTGAAAATCTCCTCCACATCGGTTGCCGCCTCAATGCCGATGCGCTGCTCAAGTGCGCCTTCGATGAGGCAATCGGCCTTGGGGAAGGGACTGCCGTCGGGCGAGCGTTCGATCATGTCATTGATCAGCCGCATCAGTTCGGCGCGCGCTGCGGCAATCGCTATGCCGAGTTCGGCCATCGGCGTCTCAATTGCATCGAGCCAGGCGTCGTTGGAGCGCTCTTCGGTAAGCAGTCGATTACGGCTGCGCATCGCCTTTTCATAATCGAGAACGCGCTTGCCATGAGCCGGGTCTATGGCGAGAACCATGCGGTCGAGAAAACGACGCCTGTCGGCGGAGGGGCCAGTAAAGAGGCCGTCCATCGCCGGCACGAGCCAGAGGATACGCGCGTAGTCGAGAAGTTCATCGGCGCTTGCGGCGGTGACACCGTTAACGCGGACGCGCCGCCCGCTTTCGCCCGGCCCATTGCCAGCAAGGCCGGTTCCGACATCGACCGAGCCTTCCTCCGTCTCAATGGCGGCATGGATGGCGAAACCGTCAGGTGCTCCGCTGCGAGTTACATCCGTATAAACGGCGCGCCGCAATCCACGGCCAGGCGAAAGAAACGAAATCGCTTCGAGGAGATTGGTCTTCCCCGCACCGTTTTCACCCGTCAACACCACATGCGATGGCCCGAGCCGCAGCGAGAGGCTTTCATAGTTGCGAAAGTTGGCGAGCTTCAGCCGGCTGATCGAAACGCGCGCTGGTGGGAGACTGTTTTCCATGCAGGCCTACTGTATGCCGCCTGGAAGGCCGCTCAACCCCCGACTGCGCTTCCACGCAGAGGAGGGTGACGGGATTTTCACACGATCACCCATTGAATGCTGGCGATCGCCCTAAACCCGCATCGGCATGAGGACATAGAGCGCATTTTCATCGCCTGTATCGCGCACCAGTGTCGGTGAACCCGCATCGGCCAGCATGAACACTGCCTCCGTACCGGTCAACTGCGCGGTAATATCGAGAAGGTACTTGGCATTGAAGCCAATCTCGATCGGATCGGCGTCATAATCTGCGGCAATTTCATCGGTGGCACTGCCGGAGTCCGGGTTGTTGACGGTCAGCGTCAGCAGTCCATCGCCGATCGTAAGCTTTACGGCACGGCCGCGCTCGCTCGAGATCGTCGAGACACGATCGACAGCCGAAGCGAAGCTTTGCCGGTCGATCGACAGCTTCTTGTCATTGCCCGAGGGGATGACGCGCTGATAATCCGGGAACGTGCCGTCGATGAGCTTCGAGGTAAGGACGACCGATCCAATGGTGAAGCGGATCTTGGTTTCGGAGAGTTCGACAGTCACCGTAATATCCGGATCGTCGACGAGCTTCTGCAATTCAGCGACGGTCTTGCGCGGGATGATGATCCCCGGCATGCCCTCGGCACCGGCAGGCGCCTCGAGTTCGGCGCGGGCAAGGCGATGGCCGTCGGTGGCGACAGCGCGCAGCTTCAGCTTGCCGTCGCTCTCGATGGCGTGAAAATAGATGCCATTGAGATAATATCGCGTCTCTTCGGTGGAGATGGCAAATTGCGTGCGCTCGATGAGGCTTTTCAGCGCGCTCGACGGCATGCGGAAGGTGTGGCTGAACGCGCCAGCGGTCAGCTCCGGAAAGTCGGACTGCGGCAGGCACTGCAGGCGGAAGTTCGAACGGCCGGACGTGACGGCCATGGAATTGCCATCCGTATTGGTGGCCAGCATCACCTCTGCGCCGTCCGGCAACTTACGGACGATGTCGTAGAGGAGGTGGGCCGGAACAGTCGTCGCACCGGATTGCTCGATTTGCGCGCTTGTTGCTTCCGTCACTTCGAGATCGAGGTCGGTGGCCTTCAAGGCGAGGCTGGCGCCGTCGGCATTGAGCAGGACATTCGACAGGATCGGAATGGTATTGCGCCGTTCGACCACGCGGTGGACATGATTGAGCGACTTCAGAAGGTTGGAACGTTCAAGAGTTACACGCATGATAAACCGGTCTCGCTGACTTCTATTCCGGCAGGAGGGCGGCGTATCTGCAATCCTCCTCCGGTGCGGGGCGCTTATTCCCCAGGGTCAAGCAAATTGGCAGAACTTCGCCTTAAAAAGCAAGCCTGCGGCAGGCATCAGCGTACCATACCGCAGGCTTTCTGTTGATAAGATGTGTCCTATTGGGCCTGTTCGTTGATCAGGCGCTTCAACAGTTCGAGTTCTTGCGAGAGTTTCTGGTCCTTGCCGACAATGTCCTCGATCTTGCGCACGGCATGAAGGACAGTGGTATGATCGCGACCCCCGAAACGACGGCCGATTTCCGGCAGGGAACGCGGCGTCAGCATTTTGGCCAGGTACATGGCGATCTGGCGCGGCTTGACGATCGTGCGTGTACGCCGGTTCGACAAGAGGTCCTGCTTCGATACGTTGTAGTGGCGAGCGACGATGCGCTGGATTTCCTCGATGCGGATGCGCTTGGCATCGCCCCCACGCATGAGATGGCTGAGGAGTTCATCAACGCGGTCGACGGAAAGGTTCGGTTCGAACGTCTGGCGGAACAGCAACTGGTTGAACGCGCCTTCAAGTTCGCGGCCGCTGCCGGTCACGGACTGGGCGACGTGGTCGAGAATTTCCATGGAAATATCCAGCGAATGATCTTCGAGCTGGGCAGCAGCGAGACGGCGCTTGAGGATTTCGAGACGCATCGCATAGTCCGGCGAAATCATTTCCAGGGCAACGCCGCCCTGAAGCCGTGAGCGCACGCGGGCATCGAGCGATTCAAGCTCGGAAGGCGGACGGTCGGCAGCAACGACGACCTGCTTGGCACTGTCGAGCAGCGTATTGATCAGGTGGCAGAATTCGTGCTGGATCGACTTACCCTGCAGGAATTGCATGTCGTCGATGATCAGAAGGTCGATATCGCGAAGCTGTTCCTTGAACGACAGCGCATTGTTGTCGCGGATTGCTGTCGCAAAGCGCCACATGAAATATTCGGCGGTGAGATAGACGACGCGGGCGCGCTCCGGACGCTTCAGCGCCTCTGCGGCGATAGCCTGCAGGAGATGGGTCTTGCCGAGCCCGACCGACGCGTGAATGAACAGCGGATTGAAGCGGACGGCGCTGGCGCCGGCATCGGCGATGGTGCGCGCCGCAGCAAGCGCCACGCGGTTTGGCGTACCATCGACGAATGTCTCGAACGTATAGCGCGGATCAAGTGGCGAGCCAAAAACCGAGTTCTGCGAACGATCGGCGAAATGCGCTGGAGCCTTCTTTTCCTGCGAGGTGGTGCCGACCGGGAACACCGGCTTCTCACGGGCCAGCGCACGCGTCTCGGCACGCTGGGGTGCCTCGGCGTCACAGATCGGCCGGATGGCACGGCTGGCGCTGCGGAAGACGATCTCGACCTTCAGAACCTGCTCTTCTTCCTCGCGCCAGAGCGCGGTGATCATGTCGGAGTAATGATTGTTGATCCACGAGCGCAGGAAGGCGGTCGGCACGGACAGCCGGACGATGCTCTTCGACGTTTCGTCGAGTTTCAAGCGGCCGAACCAGCTCGAATAGACCTCGCTGCCGAGTTTCGCCTTGAGCTTGCTTTTGACACGCTCGAATATCATTTCGCTGCCGGCCGAAGCCATGTCTTTCCCCTCATCCACATGGAGCGGGACCATGGCATTTGTGCCGTTTTCCATTATTCCGCTGGTCATTGTCATCGCCTCATCCTGGTATTTCATTCGGGTCGTAGAGACGCCCGTGTTTTATATTTGCCGACGTATCACCGTCAGGCAGTGATGACCGACGAGCCGCCCCAGTGGCCCGTCTGGTTAATGCCGTAACTAACAGATTGAGGATTTGGCGATCACGCAGTGTTGTACTGAATAAGACTTGTTCAGAATATCTGTCACAACCACGTTCGCATCCCTCTCGTTAGGCGCGTAAAGCCTTACGCCCGGCTCACGCCAGCGTCGCCAACCCGCTCGATTTATGAAACAACCCAACCCCGATGGGCTGAGTACTGACAAAAACCACTCGTTACGCAAACGGTCAAATCTGCGCCCGAACCCACTATTTAATAAGCCTGTTAAATGGGTTTTGCCCACCCCTTCGATGTCTTGGACCTTACAAAAACCTTTGCAGGAAGAGCAAGTCCGGCCCAAGGGTTTTTTGATGAATAAAAGGTTAATGGAATTTGATTTTTTTTAAGTGTCCCCGGCTCAACTTGGAAAAACCGTTCGGATTCAAGGCTTTTTTTGAGGCTCAGATTTTGTTGCACTGCGACCAGACACACAGAAAAAAAATTTATAAATTTACGCTTGACAGCGGGTGTGGTCGGAGATTCCACCGGACGGTCCCGAGTTATAATTACTACCTTTTATAACCCGTTGAAAAAACACACAAATTGATGATTGACGCTTTTTGTCCTAATCGATTTGTGACCACCAGATGTCATGGTTTTGATAAGCCACAATCTTTTCCCCGGGTAACGAATTTATTCCCAGAATCAGGCCCAAATATAAAAACCCGGCTAAATAGATGCCGGGTTTTCAAATATAAATATGAAGGTCTGATTAAGCAGACATGCCCTTCAGGCGAGCCGAGAGGCGAGATACTTTGCGCGAGGCAGTATTCTTGTGAAGGACGCCCTTCGAGGCAGCGCGCATGACTTCCGGCTCGACAGCCTGGAAGGCGATGGCGGCAGCCGCCTGGTCGCCGCTTGCAACCGCATCTTCGAATTTGCGCAGGAAGGTGCGCACGCGCGAGCGGCGGGATTTGTTGACTTCGGTGCGGGCTTCGATCTTGCGCGCCGCTTTCTTGGCCGAAGGAGTGTTGGCCATGATGCCTCTCTTTTCTGTCAGCTAATCGGCAGCCTGAAAGCAGCCGTCACAAAATAATAGGGTGGCCGAGGGGCCACCGAACGTTGGGGGGCTTATAGATGACGTTTGCTTCTGCGTCAACTTGGAATCGCTGATGAATTCGGGGATATTTTCGTTCAGCGATTTTTAAAGGACGGCGCCCGCTTTTCGGCAAAGGCTGCCATGCCTTCCTTCTGGTCCTCGAGGGCAAACATCGAGTGGAAAACCCGGCGCTCGAAGCGCAAGCCTTCCGAGAGTGTCGTCTCATAAGCGCGGTTGACGGTCTCCTTGGTCATCATCACGACCGGGAGCGAGAAGGAGGCAATCTTCGCGGCCGCCTTGACGGCCTCGGCCACAAGGTCTGCCGCAGGAACCACCCGGGATACCAGGCCGCAACGCTCGGCCTCGGCCGCATCCATCATGCGCCCGGTCAGGCACAGGTCCATTGCCTTCGACTTGCCGACCGAACGGGTGAGGCGCTGCGATCCGCCCATTCCCGGCATTACACCGAGAGTGATCTCGGGCTGGCCGAATTTCGCGGTGTCGGCGGCAATTATGAAGTCGCACATCATGGCGAGTTCGCAGCCTCCGCCAAGTGCATAGCCAGCGACCGCAGCAATCAACGGCTTGCGCAGCCGGGTCACGCGCTCCCACTCGCTGAAATAGTCGCCGAGATAGGCGTCGGCGAATGCAAGCGTCTGCATTTCCTTGATGTCGGCGCCGGCGGCAAAAGCCTTTTCGGACCCGGTGATGACGATCGCGCCGATATGGTTGTCCTTGTCGAACGCTTCAAGTGCGCCTGCAAGGTCTGCGAGCAGCGCCGAATTCAACGCATTGAGCGCTTGCGGACGATTGAGCTGGATAAAGCCCACCTTTTCGCGCGTCTCGACGATGATGTTTTCATAGGTCATGGTTGATCCTCCTCAATCGCTAATGCTGGCACACGGGGCAATAGAAGGTCGAGCGCCCGCTTTGGACAATACGCGACACCGTGCCATTGCAACCCTTGCGCGGGCACGGGGCGCCTTCGCGGTCATAGACCGAGAACGAATGCTGGAAATAGCCAAGTTCGCCATCGGCTTGCCGGTAATCCTTGAGGCTCGATCCACCGGCCTTGATCGCGTCAACGATGACAGCCCGGATCGCTGTCGCGAGTCGCTTTGCATCATCGGTTGGCGCGCCATCCGTGCCGGAAATGCTCCCTGCCGATCGCAATGGCGAGAGTTCCGCGCGCCACAGCGCTTCGCAGACATAGATGTTGCCAAGCCCGGCTATCAACCTCTGGTCGAGAAGTGCCGCCTTCAACGGCGCCGCCTTCTTGTGAAACAGCTTCGCCAGCAAGGCGCCATCGAGGCGGTTGCCTGTCGGTTCGGTGCCAAGGCCCTTGATCAGCGGATGATTGTTAAGTTCGCCCGGCTCGGCAAAGAGCATGAAGCCGAAGCGCCGCGGATCATTATAGACGACGCGGCTCGTCTTGCCGTCCTTGGCGCCGAGTTGCAGCACGACGTGGTCGTGCAGCGCGTTCTTCGAGCGCTCATGGGCAAAATCGCCGGGCGTTTCCGCCGCTTCGCCTTGCTCGATGCGATAGGATCCCGACATGCCAAGGTGGCTGATGACACCAAGACCGTTATCGAGATGAAGGATGAGATATTTGGCGCGCCGTTCGAGCGCTTCGATGCGCCGGCCCGTCAAACGCTCGGCGAAGCGCTCGGGGAAGGGAAAGCGCAGGTCGGGGCGCCGCTGCTCCACGCCAAGTATGGTCGCGCCCTCCATGACGGGTTGGAGACCGCGCCGGACGGTTTCAACCTC
This sequence comes from Phyllobacterium sp. UNC302MFCol5.2, assembly GCF_000686005.1. Classification (NCBI taxonomy): domain Bacteria; kingdom Pseudomonadati; phylum Pseudomonadota; class Alphaproteobacteria; order Hyphomicrobiales; family Phyllobacteriaceae; genus Phyllobacterium; species Phyllobacterium sp. UNC302MFCol5.2. The sequence continues at coordinate 801,326 of NZ_JMLL01000010.1, read as the reverse complement.
AGGTAGTTCAGGCATCGGAGCTGCGCTCTCCCGTTCCCTTGAGGAAGCTCTTGCCGTGGAGGCCGGGGGCAACGCCGAGATGGGCGGCGACCGTCTCGCCAATATCAGCGAAGGTCGGGCGTACGCCGAACGAGCCTTTGGGCAGGTCCGGACCGTAGCAAAGCACCGGAACGCGCTCGCGCGTGTGGTCCGTGCCCTGATAGGTCGGGTCGCAGCCATGATCGGCGGTAAGGATCATGAGATCGCCCGGACGGAGCTTGGCGATAGCCTCGGGAAGGCGCATGTCGAAGGCCTCTAGCGCTGCCGCATAGCCTGCGACATCGCGCCGGTGGCCGTAGAGCATGTCGAAATCGACAAAATTGGTAAACACGAGGTCGCCATCCTGTGCGTCGTCCATCGCGACCAGGGTTTCATCGAAGAGCGCCATGTTACCGTTGGCCTTGCGCACCTGACCTACGCCCTTATGCGCATAGATATCGCCGATCTTGCCGATGGCGATGACCATGCGGCCGGCATCGGTAAGGCGGTCCAGCAGCGTCGCCTCTGGTGGCGGCACGGAATAATCGCGGCGATTGCCGGTGCGCTCGAATGTTTCCTTCGCCTCACCGATGAATGGCCGGGCAATAACGCGGCCAATATTCAGCGGATCGACCAACTCGCGAACGGTTTCGCAAAGCTTGTACAAGCGTTCCAGCCCGAAATACGTCTCATGCGCGGCAATCTGGACCACGGAATCGGTGGATGTATAGAAGATGGGCATGCCCGTCCGGATGTGTTCTTCGCCAAGTTCCTCGATCACGTCAGTTCCCGAGGCGTGTTTGTTACCGAGGATGCCTGGAAGCTGTGCAAGCCGAACCGTGTCGGCGATCAAGGTTTCGGGGAATGTCGGGACGGTCTGGGGAAAATAGCCCCAATCGAACGCCACCGGAACGCCGGCAATTTCCCAGTGACCGGAAGGGGTATCCTTTCCCTTCGAGGTTTCTTCGGCCGCGCCCCACAAACCGACCGGGGCCGGGGCCCGCGATGATACCGGAAAAGCCGAGGCGATGTTGGCGGCGTGGAAGAGGCCGAGCGAGCTCATATTGGGAACAAGCAGAGGGCCTTGGCGCAGGCCCTCCTTGTCGGCCTCGCCGGCAGCACATCGTTCGACGATGTGCGCGAACGTATTTGAACCTTCGTCGCCGAAAGCCTTGGCATCCGGTGCGCCGCCGATGCCGAAGGAGTCGAGAACGAAAAGGAAAGCGCGAGCCATGCGATACTCCGAGTAAAATCAGACATCACAGATAGGTCAAACAGCGCGCCGTGACAAATCAATGGTGGCGGAGCGTCCTCAGCAGTTGGTGCAGGTAACCGCGTTTGAGCCCTGCCGGATGCGGCCATAGGTGTTCTTCGACATGTGAATTCCGATAACCGAAGCACCGGCGGCCGTGTTCGTCTGCCCGGTGATCGTCCAGGGGATGATCGGCACATAGGCAAGTTCGGCCTTCACCTGCACTACAGTGGTGCTGGGGATGCGCAGATTGGCGTCGAGCGTCACGGCGCTGCCAGCGTTGAACGGCCTTGACTCGGTCCCATTTACCACCCGCCGCGACCAGAGGACGGTCGCATTGCCGGCGGCGGATATATCGATGGAGGTTATTGTGATCTGCGGCGTATCCCGGCGATAGGGCAGCACCGTCGCCTGCCCGATCTTCATGATGTCGCCGAGCTGGGCAGTCGTGACAGTCGTTTGTTGCGTGACGAGATCGGCCACCATCGTCGCCGCCCGGCCGAGGTCCTTGTTGACGTTTACCCCCTCGGTCGTTTCGACCGTACCGAGGTAGAGCAGGATGAGGACGGGGGCAATGAGTGCGAATTCAAGCGCTGCGACGCCTCGCTTGTCGCCGATAAAGCGCTTCATCACGAGGGCCAAATATTTCGCGGTCTTTTGTTGTTTTTGGTTGTTCATGCGTCACACTTTCGAAGCTATGCCGGAATTGAGCATCAGACGAACGGTTCGTTTCTCCAGGTCGCGGTAGAGAACAGCAGAGTCCTCCCCGTTCCGTCGATCGTCTCGATACGATTGCGCATGAGATTGGTGAGGATTGGCCAGCGATAGAAAACGCGCAGCTGGTTGATCGAGCCCGCACCGCCGACATTGTTCTTGAAACCCGTCGAATCGACGTCCCCATTCGGCTTTAGCGGGATGGTGACGGGAACGTTGGTGAAGTTCGCATAGGTCTTCAGGTCAACGACGAGGTTGGCGCAGCCGGCTTCGGGCAGGATAAGCTTTGCGCAGATACGGTCGCGCAGCTGGTTCCCCGAGATATTTGCAGCCCTTAACTCGCCGGTACGCAAGCGCCTTGCGATTTCATCGGTAGCATTTGCCATGACCTGCTGCGCCATGAAGGTCATTCCAACTTCGAATATGACGAAGATCAGCAGGAAGAATGGCAGCGCGATCATCGCAAATTCGATGGCAACTGTGCCGCGTCGGTTGCGCCTGAAGCGGGCAAGCAGTGCCACGAGCCGGCTTTGCCTGACGCGCCCTGTGCAGTGTAGGGCGGCAGAGGCCGCCGCGACACCTTCATGCGATTGATTGTTTTTATCGTTGTAGAACATGGATGGAATTCCCCGACCACCTAAGGCAAGAAAATTCCTAGCATTCAGAAGTTAGAATCCTGTTCGATCCGCGGTGGAAATTGCAGTAAATTCCTTCACGATTTTTCAACCGTGAGTAGCGCCAGCTCAGTTGCCGCCGATTTTTTGATCGGATTCGGTTTCGGCAGTCGTCTTCTGCGCTGTTTCGCAATAGGGCGTACAGGAAAGTGTCTGGACGAAAGCGCGCCGATAGACGCGCGTCGTGTTGGCAACGCTGCGGCTCACCATGACCTGATCATCGACAATCGGGCTGCCATCGGCGTCCAGGATGACAATATTGGTCATGCCGAAGCCTTTCCCCGTCAAAATTACGGTGCGCGCATCCTTGACGACCGCATCGGCAATGGCGGGGTCGCCGACGACGACCGTATCCGCCGGACGCGCGAGTCTCAATATTCTTGCCTGGTTCATGATCACATGGATGCCCGTATCGGCGCTCGCGGGGGCGGGGGCGAGCGCAATGGCGACAAGCGCCAAGGCGATGGTCAATCCGTACGCAGAAACAGTGTGGAATTTATTGCCGACCATGGATAAGAGCCCCTCGAAACGAATGCTTCTCAAACATGGCGTGGATTGGTGAAGGAAAGCTTAAACCCGCAAAGCTTTTGTTAATCATAACGGCGCAAGACGACGTACAACGGTAAAATTTTATGCAAATTCTAACTATACGATTTACCTTTTAGTCACCTCTATTTCGAGTTGCCAAAGCTTTACTATTTTGTAACGGTGTTCCTTAAGATGAATGAAATTCGCTGCCACTAGCGTTCGATCAGGCGCAACCAGTGGTACGAGCGAGGACATTCCAGATGACAGGCACGATGAATGCGATCCTCGACGTGTTCGCTCGCTTCCTGCACAACCGGTGCGGCGCTACGGCTATTGAATATACGCTCATCGCTTCGATCCTAAGCATCGCCATTCTGGCCGGCGCGAACGTGCTTGGATCATCGGTACAGACCCTTTACGGCTCCCTTGCGGACAAGGTTGCCCAGGCGCCAAACAGGTAAGGTCATGATTGAAGCCGCCATCCTCGTCATCTTTCCGTTTGCAATGGCCTTTGCGGGGATCTCCGATCTCCTGTCGATGACAATTCAAAATCGCGTTTCGCTCATCCTTATCGTTTCATTTGTAATCCTGGCGCCGTTGACCGGCATGGGCTGGGAAGCCTATGCAATGCATTTTGCCGCGGGCGCTGCGGTTCTCACGGTAACATTCGGCCTTTTCGCGACCGGCACGATGGGCGGCGGCGACGCCAAGCTGATGTCAGCGACCGCGCTTTGGCTCGGCTGGAACATGGGCCTTGCCGAATATTTGTTGATGATGTCTGTGCTGGGCGGCCTGCTTACCCTCGCAATTCTCAACTACCGCAATTCCCATGCTGCAATAATATATGCGGACCGGATCGAGTTCATGCGGCGGCTCGCGCGCAAGGAAGAGGGCGTCCCCTATGGCATCGCCCTTGGCGGCGCCGGCCTCCTTGCATTTCCAAGCTCCCCCCTATGCCAATGGGTAATCGATCGCCTGGCGCACCTCTGATTGAGTTCGTATCCCAGGGCTTTTCCTGGATCTAAACCATCAGAAGCGTGCATTGTTAGACTGGGCGTCACCTTGTAGATTGGATCGACACCCTGGAGATTTGAACATGGCGCTAAAGCGGATGGACAATGTCGGTATCGTCGTTGAAGACCTCGAAGCGACGATCGATTTCTTTCGCGAACTTGGCCTCGAACTCGAAGGGCGGGCGACGATCGAAGGCGAATGGGCCGGACGCGTCACCGGACTGGGCGATCAGCACGTCGAGATTGCCATGATGCGCACGCCGGACGGCCACAGCCGGCTCGAGCTCTCGCGCTTCATTACGCCGCCTGTCGTCGCAGATCACCGGAAGGCGCCGGTCAACGCCCTGGGCTACCTGCGCGCCATGTTTACCGTGGACGATGTCGACGAGACGCTTGAAAGACTGAGTGCCCACGGCGCGCAACTCGTCGGCGAAGTGGTCCAGTATAAAGACGCGTATCGGCTCTGCTACATTCGCGGGCCTGAAGGGCTTCTCATCGGGCTTGCCCAAGAACTAAGCTGAACGGCGATACAAATAAGACCGTGAGGAGCGGGCTGGATGACGATAGCCACGCGGCCCGCATCAACGTTTCAGAAGCCATAATCCATGTCGCCATGCGCGACGTTCCGCTGCGTCGTATCAGCTACTGACGTTCTCAATTTGACCCGCTGAGTATTCACAGATCGAAAGTCTAACGGTTAAACGCCGTTAAGCATAGATTTAAGCAATGCGTTAACCATAATTACACGATTGGCAAGTCAAAGTGCAACCGTGGGTAATCTTAGACAAAAGTCTAACGGGGTGCATTGAATGCAAAGAGCACGACTTGTCATTTTGACCGTCGCGGTCGCTGCCGCGGGCGCCGCGGGCTATATCGCGACGCAGATGAAGCCTGACGTTACCGTCGTGCAGTCAGCACCCCAACCACAGATGAAATTGCAGGATATTCTCGTTGCCACGGACAATCTCGGCGTCGGCACGGAACTGAACGGCCAGCTGCGCTGGCAGCCTTGGCCCGTCGATGCCCTTGCTGACGGATATATAAAGCGCGCTGACCGTCCGAACGCCGTCGAGGAACTCAAGGGCTCGACGGTTCGACTGCGCATATTCACGGGCGAACCGGTTCGTGAAGCAAAGCTCATCGGCAAGGGCCAGAGCTTCATGTCGGCGCAACTCCCGGCCGGCATGCGCGCTGTGGCGACGCAGATTGCCTCGGAGACATCGGCGGGCGGCTTCATTCTGCCCGATGACTATGTCGATGTCATTATGGTCCACGAGATCGAAACACAGGGCCAGGCGAAGCAATACATCACGGAAACTGTCCTTCGCAATATTCGCGTGCTGGCGATCGATCAGACGATCCAAGAGGACGAGAACGGTGAAAAGACCAAGCTGGGGTCCACCGCAACGCTCGAACTGACGCCGGAACAGGCCGAAGTCATCACCGTCGCGCAACAGATGGCTGCGCGCCTGTCGCTCGTTCTCCGCTCGGTTCAGGACGCCCAGGAACAGACAGGACCTGGCGCCGAATATCTCGTCAATTCGCCCGGCCGTAGCGGCAATGTGAAACTGATCAAGTCTGGAACCATGGTCGAAGTCATGGGGCGGAAATAAAAAAATGGGGCACGAAATCAACATTATGCAGCTCAAATGCGCATCCCCTATGTCGCCGCTGATGAAGGCGGCCCGCGTGCTGCTCGGCTGCAGCATAGCCGTTCTGCCATTGCAGAATACGGCCGCTGCGGAAGACGCTGTCGTAAGGCTCAACCAGAGCCAGACCGCTGGCAAGCGGATCAACCTTGGACTGAGCAAGTCGCTCGTCATCGATCTGCCGGCGGATGCCTACGACATTCTCGTTGCCAATCCTTCCGTTGCCGATGCCGTCACCCGCACGGCGCGGCGGATTTATCTTTTCGGCAAGATGGTCGGGCAGACCAACATCTTCGTCTTTGGCCCGAATGGTGAGCAGCTTGCAAGCTTCGATCTCGTTATCGAACGCGATGTGGCGGGGCTCGAGGAAAGCCTGCGGAAGTATATTCCGGACTCCGACATCAAGGTCGAGTTGATGAACGACAACGTCATCCTCACCGGAACGGTTCAAACGCCGCTCGACGCCAAGCGGGCAAGCGACCTTGCCAACCTTCTCGTTTCCGGCGGTGAAGCAACGACGGGACAATATGCGATCACGGCCTCCGGCCAGGGCGGCACCAATGGCGGCGGCGGGTCGGACGTTGCCATCAGCGACCCGGACGAGGCGCGCCAGAAAAGCAAGATCGTCAATCTCATTCAAATTGCCGGCGACGACCAGGTTACCTTGAAGGTAACAGTGGCTGAAGTCAGCCGCACGGTAATGAAGCAGCTTGGTGTCAATCTCGTCGGCAAGACCAAGTCGGACGGGATATTCTTCAGCTCGACCAACATCGCATCGCTGGCCGGCAAAAGCCTGACAACGTCCGGCGTTACCGTGCCGATATCGATCGGCAGCGCAACCATCGATTCCTACCTGAATGCCATGGAAGTGGCGGGGGTCATGAAGACGCTCGCAGAACCGTCCTTGACCGCCATCTCGGGCGAACAGGCGACGTTCAAGGTCGGCGGCGAATACAACATGATCACCGGCCAAACCTCGAATGCGCAGGGTGCACAGTATCAGCTTACCAAGATCGAATACGGCATCGGCCTCGAGTTCCTGCCCGTCGTCCTCTCACCCGGACGCATAAGCTTGAAGGTACGGACCTCGGTTTCCGAACCGACACTTGAACAATCGATCCCGCTCGGTGCAGGCGTCAATCCGACCTACAACGGAACGACGAACAAGAACCAGGCCCAGAACCTCGCCACCAACATCATCTCACTGCGCAAACGTCTTGCCGACACCACCGTGGAACTGCCCTCGGGCGGCTCGATGATGATCGCCGGCCTGATGCGCGACGACAACCGCGCCGCGATCTCGGGCCTGCCTGGAATTTCCAAGATTCCGGTCCTCGGAACCCTGTTTCGCAGCCGCGACTTCATTCGCAACGAGAGTGAACTCGTGATCATCATCACGCCCTATCTGGTGCGTCCGGTCGCCCGCACGGCGCTTGCAAGGCCTGACGACAATCTCAATCCAGCCAGCGATGCCGCCGGCATCTTCCTCGGCAAGGTCAATCGTGTCTACGGCACGAAGGAAGCCAGCCTGCCTGAAGGTCGATACGAAGGCACAATCGGTTACATTTACAAGTAAGCAGGGACGCGGACATGTCAGACACAACCACCATTCGTCGTATAAAGCCTGTCCTTGCATTGCTCGTCGTAACCCTGCTTGCAGGTTGCGCACCACGCGAGTTGACGGGGAGCATTCCGGACGACTATCGCACCAACCATCCGATAATCATCTCGGAGAAGGAGCAGGTCGCCGATATTCCGGTCGGTCATGCTGACCGCAAACTGTCGATTACACAGCGAAGCATCGTCGAACAGGTCATCGCCAATTATCGGGCCAACGGTTCCGGCATGGTTCACATCCTGTTGCCGGCGGGCTCGCCGAACGAACGCGCTGCGGCCGGCCTGCGCGACGATATCGCCGCAGTTCTGCGCAAGGGCGGGGTCAAGCCGTTCAACATAAACAGTGAGCGTTACAGCGCAGGTTCTTCGGATTCAGCGCCGATCAGGCTTTCCTATTCGGCAATGACGGCGTCCACGCATCCCTGCGGTCAATGGCCGAAGGATTTGCTCGAGACGGCCGATAATCGCCATTACGCGAATTTTGGCTGCGCCAGCCAGAATAATCTCGCCGCCCAGATCGCAAACCCTGCCGACCTTCTTGGACCACGGGCATCTTCGCCGATCGATGCGGAGCGCCGCAACATCGTGATCGAGGACTATCGCGGGGTTCCGTCCGACAGGCCGCATACGCCCAGCGCAGCAGAAGTCGATTATTCGTGGTGACCAACTCCCTGAAACGCGGAATCTGAAGATGAGTCTAGCCTTTGACATAGAAGACCCGGCAGGCGGAGGCACAGAGCGGTCAGCGGGCCTGCACGCCTATCGTCCGGTCCCGCGCATATCGATCGAGGCATTTTGCGAAACCGATGCGGTCGCGCGCCAGATCGCCAAGGCCAATGAAGACCGGCGCATGGCCAAGACCCATGCCCAGATTCATATGGGAGGTGTCGCGACCGCCGTTGAAATGTTCCAGACGGTGCCGACGCCCAATCTGATCCTTCTCGAAACCTCCGCAGCGCCGCGGGACATGCTGCAAAGCCTTTCCGCCCTGTCGGAAGTGTGCGACCCCAGCACCAAGGTCGTCATCATCGGTCATTTCAACGACGTCGCCCTCTACCGCGAGCTGATCAGGAACGGCATTTCCGAATATATGATCGCGCCGATCGAGCTGGCCGACATCATCGGCGTCATCGGTACGCTGTTCGTCGATCCCGAGGCTAAGCCGCTGGGCAGTGCAATAGCCTTCATAGGTGCAAAGGGAGGCGTCGGTGCCTCCACGCTCGCACACAATATCGCGTGGTCGATTTCCTCGCTGTTCAAGAGCGAGGTCGTCATCGCCGACATGGACCTGCCCTATGGCACCGCGAACATCAATTTCGACCAGGACCCGGCACAGGGCATTGCCGAAGCCGTGTTTTCGCCGGAACGCATCGACGATGTCTATCTCGATAGGCTGCTTGCGCAATGCGCTGAAAATCTCTCGCTCCTCGCGGCACCATCGACGCTCGATCGCGTCTTTGACTTCCGCGATGACTCCTTTGCACATCTGATCGATGTCGCGCAGCGTTCGGTCCCGCATGTCATTCTCGATGTGCCGCACTCCTGGAACGGCTGGACGCGCACGACGCTTGCCCGTGCCGACGAGGTCGTGATCGTTGCCTCGCCGGAACTTGCCAATCTGCGCAACACCAAAAACCTCCTCGACACGCTGAAGCAGCTTCGCCCCAATGATGCGCCGCCGCGGCTCATTCTCAATCAGGTCGGCGTGCCGAAGCGTCCCGAAATTGCGCCGCTCGAATTCTGTGGTCCGCTCGGCATCCCGGCGATGGCGACCCTTCCTTTTGAACCGGCACTTTTCGGCAGTGCCGCCAACAATGGACGGATGCTCGCTGAGACGGACGCGGCAAATCCCATTGTTCAGACCATCAACGAAATGGCCCATATCTTGACGGGCCGCATGACGCACAAAGCCAGAAAGAAGCCGGGACTGAAAGCCGTCTTCTCCAAGCTGACGCGTAAGAAATAGCGAGATCGAAGAGGCATCATGTTCGGCAAGCGCGGCGGAGGAAATCAACAGGTCCAGGAGTTTCGTGCCCCGGCGATGGAAGCGGCGCTGCCGCTCGGCAATATTGCGGCAGAAGCGTCCCGCTTGCCGCGCGATATATTGGAGCCGAAACGCCAACCGGCTGAAGCCGCAAAGCCGATCGTCGTGCTCCGCGAGAAGAACGAGGCCTATTACGATACGAAATCGCAAGTCTTCACGGCCCTGATCGACACGATCGATCTTGCGCAATTGTCGAAGCTCGATCCCGATGTCGCACGCGAGGAAATTCGCGATATCGTCAACGACATCATCGCGATCAAGAACTTTGCCATGTCGATCTCCGAGCAGGAGGAACTGCTCGACGATATCTGCAACGACGTACTCGGCTATGGACCGCTCGAACCATTGCTCGCACGCGACGACATCGCCGACATCATGGTCAATGGTGCGCGCAAGACCTATATCGAAGTGCAGGGCAAGGTGCAGGAATCAGGTGTAAGGTTCCGCGACAATCAGCAGCTTCTCAATATTTGCCAGCGCATCGTGAGCCAGGTCGGCCGCCGCGTCGATGAATCAAGCCCCATATGCGACGCGCGCCTGCCGGATGGCTCGCGCGTCAACGTGATTGCGCCGCCGCTCGCAATCGACGGGCCGGTCCTCACCATTCGTAAGTTCAAAAAGGACAAGCTGACGCTCGATCAACTCGTGCGCTTCGGTGCGATCTCACCGGCCGGTGCCGAACTGCTGCAGATCATTGGCCGCGTTCGCTGCAATCTCGTCATTTCCGGCGGTACCGGCTCGGGCAAGACGACGCTCCTCAATTGCCTGACGAATTATATCGACAAGGACGAGCGCGTCATCACCTGCGAGGACTCGGCCGAACTGCAACTGCAGCAACCGCACGTGGTGCGTCTCGAAACACGGCCGCCCAATCTTGAGGGCGAGGGCGAGGTCACGATGCGCGATCTCGTCAAGAACTGCCTGCGCATGCGCCCCGAGCGGATCATCGTCGGCGAGGTGCGCGGACCGGAGGTATTCGACCTGCTGTCCGCGATGAACACCGGTCACGACGGCTCGATGGGAACGATCCACTCCAACAGTCCGCGCGAGTGCCTGAGCCGTATCGAATCCATGATCGCCATGGGCGGCTTTTCGCTGCCGCAAAGGACAGTGCGAGAAATCATTGTCGGCTCGGTCGATGTCATCATCCAGGCGGCGCGTCTGCGGGACGGTTCGCGGCGCATCACCCATGTGACCGAAGTCATCGGCATGGAAGGCGACGTCATCATCACGCAGGACCTCGTCGTCTACCAGATCACCGGCGAGGATGCGAATGGCCGCCTTATCGGCAAGCATGTTTCGACGGGTATCGCGAGGCCGCATTTCTGGGAGCGCGCGCGCTATTTCAACGAAGATCGCCGCCTCGCCCAGGCGCTTGATTCCATGGAAATCATGCAGGGATGACGACGCCGGGAGAATTCCACCATGTTTGGGCTTAGCCTTCCGCAGATCGTCTTCGTTGCCCTGGTGGCGCTGACCTTCGCTGCACTCGCCTACGTCTTCTTCTTCGATTCGATCGCATCGCAGAAGCGCACTGAGGAACGCCTGAATTCCGTGAAACTCTCTGCCAGCGAAAGCATGGGCAAGTTTGTGGTTCGCGACAAGCTGGCAGAGGCGCAGAAGCGCCGGAGATCCGTTCAGGATACGCTCAAGGATATCGAGAAGCGTCAGAAACAGCGGGACAAGAACGCCAAGTCGCCGCCCTTGAAGATGCTGCTCATGCAGGCCGGGATGAAGGTGACTGTTCAGCGCTTTTATATCTACTCCGCAGTGGTTGGCGTTGTCGTCGCTTTCGCCGGGCTTTTCCTCGGCTCGCCGCTCTATCTTGCACCGGGCTTGCTGCTTGCCGGCATCTTCGGCCTGCCACGCTGGTTCGTTTACTATCGCCGCGGCCGCCGTATAAAGGCATTCCTCAAGGAGTTTCCAAACGCGATCGACGTCATCGTGCGAGCGCTTCGATCCGGACTGCCGCTCAATGACGGTATCCGGCTCATTGCCCAGGAGGCGCAAGAGCCGGTCAAGGCCGAGTTTCGGCGCATGGTCGATGCGCAGCAGGTCGGGGTGAGCATCCCGGAATCCGCGATGCGAATGGCCGAATACATGCCTTGTCCGGAAGCAAGCTTTTTCGGGATCGTGATCCAGATTCAGTCGCAGGCCGGTGGCAACCTATCCGAAGCGCTCGGCAATCTTTCCCGCGTGCTCCGCGATCGCAAGAAGATGGCGGCCAAGGTTCAGGCGCTGTCCATGGAGGCCAAGGCCTCTGCCTATATCATCGGTTCACTGCCCTTCGCGGTTGCCTTCCTCGTCTACCTGTCGAGCCCCGGTTACATCATGGTTCTGTTCACGACCGACACTGGTCACGTCATCATGGGCTGCGCCGCCGTCTGGATGTCACTCGGGATCCTGGTCATGAAAAAAATGATCAACTTCAAGTTCTGAGCGGGAAAGTCGAGGCCCATCAATGATCACCACCATCGCCAAAGCCATGCACAACCCCGCCTTCATCTTTGCGGTGCTCGTTGGCATATCGATATTTGCAACGCTCATGACTTTTCTGATGCCGATGTTCTCCGGCACCAGCCTGAAGACGCGGATGAAGTCGGTTGCCCTGGAACGCGATCAGATCAGGTCGCGCGAACGGGCCCGCATGGCTGCGGATGCGGAGACGCGGCGCAAGAATGGAGCGAGTTCATTGCGCGTGACCGAGCGGCAGGGTGTCAGGCAACTGGTCGAGCGGCTTGATCTCCAGCGCGCTCTTGCCGACGAGAATACCGTCAACTCTCTGCGTATTGCCGGCTTTCGCGGGCAGAACGCCCTCAATATCTTTCTTGCTGCCCGCTTTGGCCTGCCTTTTGTCACGCTCGGCCTGACCACATTGTGGATCTTCGGCATGGACGGCCTTGCCGCACAGTCGACCATGATACGGATGGCCGCCTGCTTCGCCGGTGCCTATGTCGGGTTCTACTTGCCCAATCTCTACGTCAAGAACGTCGGATCCAAGCGGCAGCAGTCGATCAAGCTTGCCTGGCCGGATGCGCTCGACCTGATGTTGATCTGCGTCGAATCCGGCATGTCGATCGAGGCAGCGTTCAAGAAGGTTTCCGAGGAAATCGGCGCGCAATCCGCAGAACTTGCCGAAGAACTGGTACTGACAAATGCCGAACTGTCGTTCCTGCCCGAGCGCCGGCAGGCCTATGAGAACCTAGCCAACCGTACCGGGCTCGAGCCGGTCAAATCCGTCGTCCAGGCGCTGACCCAATCGGAACGTTACGGTACTTCGATTGGCGGTGCGCTGCGCGTCCTTTCCGATGAAAGCCGCGACGCCCGCCTGATGGAAGCCGAGAAGAAAGCTGCGGCGCTGCCGCCGAAGCTCACCGTACCGATGATCGTCTTCCTGCTGCCGGTGCTTTTCGCCGTGATCTTGGGGCCGGCCTTCATCCAGATTTCCGCCCAAGGCGGCATCTTTGGCGACGCGACACCGAAGTAGCGCTCTACGTCGCTGGTCCCAATCGTTCCAGCTTGCGCACCAATCGCTTCAGATCGTTCCGGACGAGCAGTTTATGGATAGGGCCTACCACCGACATGTAGGCGCGCCCAAACATGTTGTGAATGACAACCGATGACGTGATCGTAAGGCTGCGTTCCACCGAGGAGATACAGATCATCACCTCGAGGTGGCGGTCGCGCTCCGTAAGCACCAGAAGACCAGGTGCTTCATGCTCTACAAGGAAGAAATCTATCCGGTCTCCAGCCCGTACAGCGTCTCGCTTCGCACCTGAGAAACCGCCGATCCGCTTCACACCAAAGCGTGAAGCGATGGCGTCCCTTATTCGGAACGCCACGCGCATCATCGGCTGAGGGTCCTCCATGATGAAATTCCACGCCTCAAGCGGAGGGATAGCTATCGGCAACAGGACCGACCGGGTGTCGTAGTAATCGAGTTCAGAAACGGGGCGTAGAGTGTAAGCGGACGTATCTGAAACCATGCTTACTGCTCCCCGTCACCAATTTGCTCAGCCCTTCGGCTTTGCCTTATCCTTGTCTTTCAGCATGGTCCAGGAATTCTGCTGTGCCAGCATGGTGCGCAGATATTTGACATTGGCTTGCGCCTGCTGCGGCGAGAGCTCTTGGTTGGCGATGGTCTCGGCCTCGTCGAAGCGACCCTGAAGTCCGACCACGAGCGCAAGGTTCTGGCGGACGCGGCTGTCGGACCCCGGTGCCTTTACCGCCTGGCGCATGTAGTTTTCGGCACTGGCGAGATCGCCCGAGAGGACGTAGGACATGCCGAGATTGGAAAGGATCGAGGCTTCGTTGGGGTTGATCTGCAGCGCCTGCCGGTAGAGGTCGCGGGCTTCGCTTTCCTTGCCCAACTGGTCGAGGATAGCGCCTTGCGCCGACAAGAGCTTCCAGTCCGGATATTCCGGCGTCTGGGCCCGTCGCAACGCATCAAGCGCTGCTTCGAACTCGCCGGCGCTTGCCAGCGCTTTGCCGTAAGCGGCGAGCACGTCCCGATCCTGCGGGTAGGCGATGGCGAGGCTGCGCATGACGGCAAGGGCCTGATCGCTGCGATTGGTCATCCTGAGGACCGCGGCAAACTTCATCGCCGTGACCTTGTCCTTTGGATTAGCCTGATAGCGCGAACCGAGGCTGGTCGATGCCTGCATCAACTGCTGTTCGTTCATCTGGTCGAAATCGCCGCTTGCGCTCGTTGCCGTCGCCGCTACAGCGGGTGAAATGGAACCTGTCGTCGTCTTGTCGGTGGTCGTGCAGCCCGATATGCCCCCCACGAGCCCCGCTATCGCCACAGAGAAAAGCATGCGGCGATTACGTTGAATAATGCCTGCGATTACCATAGTTTGCCCCGTACCCACGCAAATCAGCTGTGTTAACCCAATCCCAGGACTAGAAATATTCTGTTAACCCTAACGGACCGTTAACGACCCGCGGTGCAGCACAAGAATGACCAAGGAGAAATTCGCCGATGCCGATTGAAATCAAAGGCAAAATGCCCGATGGCAGCAAACCCGTCTGGCTGGTGCGAAGCGGAGGACTGAACGACGCGGGACTAGACGACCGTGCGCTGAACTGGGCCAAGGCAAACGGTTTTGATGGTCAGTCCGCGCGCCTGTTAATCATTCCCAACGACAAGGGTGAAGTTGCCGGAGCGTTGCTCGGTACCGGCAAAGACGATGCACGTCTTGTTGCCGGCAAGCTTGCAACGGGTCTGCCCAAGGGGAGCTGGCATTTCGCCAATGTCGTGGGCGAGCCCAACCTTGCCGCGCTCGGCTTTCTACTCGGCGGATACAAATTCACAAAATATGGCAAGAAGGACGAACTGGATGTGACGCTTGCCTCGCCTGCAGGCGCCGACAAGGTCGATGTGAGACGTCTTGCCAATGCCGTCACCCTGGCTCGCGATCTAATCAACACGCCGACGAACGATATGGGCCCCGAGGCGCTGGAACAGGCAGTCCGCAAGGTTGCCGATAACTACAAGGCGTCGGTGAACGTCATCAAGGGCGACGCACTTCTCAAGCAGAACTTTCCGATGATCCATGCCGTTGGCCGTGCGGGGAGCGAGGAACCCCGCCTGATCGACGTCGAATGGGGCAAGAAGGATGCGCCGCGCGTGACGCTAGTGGGCAAGGGCGTTTGCTTCGATACAGGCGGGCTCGATATCAAGCCCTCGAGCAGCATGCTTTTGATGAAGAAGGACATGGGTGGAGCGGCAAATGTCCTGGCGCTCGCGAGCCTCATCATGGATGCGAAGTTGCCTGTGCGCCTGCGCGTCCTGATCCCGGCTGTCGAGAATTCGATCTCGGCCAATGCATTTCGACCAAGCGATATCCTTGCAAGCCGCAAGGGTTTGACTGTCGAGATCGGCAACACCGATGCGGAAGGGCGCCTCGTGCTTGCCGATGCGCTGGCGCTTGCGGATGACGAGGAACCGGAAATCCTGATCGACATGGCAACCCTGACCGGTGCAGCGCGCGTTGCGCTTGGCCCGGACCTTCCGCCGTTCTACACCAATGACGAAACGTTCGCCGCCGAGGTCGCGCGGGCCGCGGACACCGTTGCCGATCCTGTCTGGCGCATGCCGTTGTGGCAGCCCTACGAAAGCAAACTGTCCTCCCGCGTGGCGGACACCAACAATGTCACCACCGATGGCTTTGCCGGATCGATTACCGCAGCGCTTTTCCTGCAGAAATTCGTCGGCAAGGCCAAGGTGTGGGCGCATTTCGATATTTACGGCTGGAATCCCGTCGAGAAACCGCATTCCCCGGTGGGTGGTGAGGCTCAGGCGATACGCGCCCTTTACCATCTTCTGAAGCATCGTTATCCCAGCAAATGAACGGCTTGCCTGGGTCGGCCAAGGGGGTAGAATGGAACGGAACCGAAATGATCTCGGATACCGTCCATGTTCATCGAACTGAAGCCTATCCAGGCATTGACGCTGTGGAAGGAAATCGCGATCTCCGAGGTGCGCGATGATGCGCATGACCTTACGTTGCGGCAGATGGCCGTCTTGCTGACGGTCTATCTCGAGCCGCCGCCGCACACGATACGCGGCATGGCGGCGAAACTCGGCGTTACCAAGCCGGTCATAACCCGCGCGCTCGATACGATGGGCGGCTATGGTCTGGTCGATCGGCATCGCGATGAAAAAGACAAGCGCAACGTTCTCGTCAAGAGAACGGTAAAAGGTGCGCTTTATGTTGAAAAGCTTGGCGATCTCGTGATTGCCAAGGCAAGAGGATTACCGCTTTGACAGATCCAACAGTGTCGCTGGACAAACGACTGAATGCATATCGGCCCGACCGAGCCGATGAAAGCCTGCGTGGGCTGGTGCAGGCGGAACGCTTCGTTCCCGGCAAGCCCATGCGCATTGCGGACCCGGTGGTCGATGTGAGATCCGAGCCGCGGGGCGATGCCCCGATCACCACGCAATTCCTCTATGGCGACGACGTCCTCGTTTTCGAGGACGACAATGGCTGGTGCTGGATACAGAATGAGCGCGACGGCTATGTGGGCTATGTGGTCGATACTAGCCTCGACCGGCGAACCGGCGATCCCACGCATATCGTCATTGCCCCCCGCACTTTCGTCTATCCCGGATCCGATCTGAAATTCCCGCGCACCAAAGCCCTGTCGATGGGTTCGCTTGTTACGATTACGGGCGGTGAGGAACGGCGGGGCACGTTGTATGCCATGCTGCCGAGCGGTGAGGCGATCATCGCAAAGCATCTGGTGCCGATCGACGAGGTTGCGGAAGACCACGTGGCCGTCGCCGAGACGCTGATGCACACGCCCTATCTCTGGGGTGGCGTTTCAGGCTTCGGCATCGATTGCTCGGGCCTCGTTCAGCTGGCATTGCTCATGACCGGGCAGGGCGTCCTGCGGGATTCGGACATGCAGGCAGCCTCGATCGGAGAGGCGATCGAACCGGACCCGGACTATCATAATCTCAGGCGCGGCGATTTCGTCTTCTGGAAAGGCCACGCCGCAATGATGGCAAGCCACTCGACGCTGCTCCACGCCAGCGGACATACGATGAGCGTGACGCTTGAGCCATTGCGCGACGCGATCGAACGCATCGCTTATCTCTACGGCAAGCCGACCGCGGTCCGTCGCCTCACGTGATGTGCCCGCCACCTGCGCAGCGGACACAACCCGATCGCGCACTCAGGCGGCGGTGAGTTCGCTCACCTGCCGCAAGGTGCGGATGATCTGGAGGCAGGCCCGCGCCGCCTCCTCACCCTTCACGAGGAAATGCCGCGTGAAGAAATCGATATGCTGCTCGGTCTCCTGGAAGTGGTGCGGCGTCAGAACGGCCGACAGCATCGGCACGCCTGTTTGCATCTGCGCGGTCAAAAGCGCGTTGACGACAGAGCCGGCGACGAAATCGTGCCGGTAGATGCCGCCATCGACGACGAGCCCGGTAGCGACGATGGCGTCGTAACGGCCGCTTTCAGCAAGTTTTTTGGCGAGGAGCGGAATGTCAAAAGAGCCGGGCACGTCGAAGACATCGAAGCGGGCTGGTGTCACACCTTGCCGGCGCAGTTCTTCCTCGAAGCCGAGGCGGCACTGGTCGACAATGTTTGCATGCCATCGCGCCTGCACAAAGGCGATACGCGGGGCTGGGTCTTGGGGAACGTTATTCTGGAACTGATCCATGTCTTTCTCCTTCGAGTGGACGTGAATCAGGGCACAACCAAAAAGGCGCAAGGCTGACACGGAGCCAGCCTTCACTTTCGATTGTTCTCTTTCATCCGGACTATACCGTCGGCTTCGGAATTGCACCGAAATCTGCTGACCCTCCCGGATGACCGGGAGGCGCTCGCGGGCTCGCACCAGACATCGGGTGATGCAAGGTGATTACCGCCGGTGGGGAATCTCGCCCCGCCCTGAGAACACTAACGGTCGCACCCTAGTGAATTGGTCCGGGTGGTCAAGCTCGAAGCTGCCTAGAGCAACACGGGTACTCTAGTATTGGGCCGCGCGGTCGACGATATTTTTCAACGGTTCGCCGCGTTCGAAGGATTCGATCTGGGCGACGATCTCTGGGACCAGCGCCTGCGGGCTCGAGCTTGCCGCCGCGTGCGGAGTGATCGTTACCTGCGGATGCGTCCACAGCGGGCTGTCCTTCGGCAGGGGCTCGCGGTTGAACACATCGAGCGTCACCGCCGACAGCATGCCGCGGTCGAGCGCCGCGAGAATATCGGGCTCGTTCTGCAGCCCGCCGCGTCCGGCATTGATCAGCGTCGGGGCGCCTAGCGGCCCGTGCTGCTTCATCTGCGCGAACATGCTCATTGAAAGAATGCTCTTGGTGTCGGGCGTCAGCGGCAGGAGGCAGACGACGATATCGACATCCTTGAGGAAGTCCTTGAGGCCATCCTTGCCGTAATAGGTCGTAATACCTTCCATGGTCTGCAGGCGGCGGCTCCATCCGCTGACGCGGAAGCCGAGCGCGCGCAGCTTCTGCGCCGCATCGCGGCCAAGCACGCCGAGCCCGAGAATGCCGACATTCACCTCGTGCGCCGCAGGCTGGCGCCGATCCTCGTGCCAGACGCGCTGGCCCTGCTGCTGGCGATAGCGCATCCCGAGCCGGTGATGGTCGAGCACCTGCCACACCACATATTCGCTCATGCGCATAGTCAGGTCCGGCGAGACGATTCTTACGATCGGCACGTCCGGTATCTGCTGGTCATGGAAGATGTGATCGACGCCGGCGCCGAGCGAGAAAATAACATCGAGGTTAGGCAAGCCGGCCAACGAGCCCTGGCGCTGTTTCCAGACAAGCGCGTAGCGGATCTTATCCTTGTCCGTCGAGTTGAGAACCAGTTTGCGTTTCGGCGCGGCCTTGGCAAATTCGGACACCCAAACGTCCGGGTCCCATCCCGTCACGGCCAAAAGGATCGTATCGGTTGCATTGCCAGTCATTCACTCACCGCTCCCTGTTCGGCAGTTTCTATCCTGAAGGCCGCCGCCATCAGGGCTCTCGTATAATCGGTCTTGGGCCGCGCAAAAATCTCCTCCGACGGCCCATATTCCACTGCCTTGCCATTGCGCATCACCAGCACCTCATTGGCAAGCGCCTTCACCACCTTGAGATCGTGGCTGATGAAAAGATAAGCCAGATTGTGCTTCTGCTGCAATGTGCGCAAAAGGTCGACTACCTGCGCCTGAACGCTCATGTCGAGCGCCGATGTTGGCTCGTCCAGCATGACGAAGCGCGGATTGAGTACCATGGCGCGTGCGAGGGCGATACGCTGGCGCTGGCCCCCGGAAAACTCGTGCGGATAGCGGAAGCGATTCTCCGGGTCGAGGTTGACCTCCTTCAGGGCGGCGACGACCCGCGCGTCGCGCTCATCGGCGGAGAGCTTTGGTTCGTGCACTTCAAGACCCTCTGCAATGATATCGGCCACCGACATGCGCGGCGACAACGATCCATAGGGATCCTGAAAAACGATCTGCAATTCGCGGCGCAGCGGCCGCATCTCGCGGAATGAAAATTTGTTGATGTCCGTCTCGCCGAAGCGGATGACCCCTTCCGACGATATCATGCGCGACAGTGCCAGGCCGAGCGTGGTCTTGCCCGACCCGGATTCGCCAACAACGCCAAGCGTCTGGCCGGCGCGGATCGTTACATCGATCCCGTCGACCGCCTTTACATGATCGACCGTCTTGCGCAGGAAGCCCTGCTTGATCGGGAACCAGACCTTGATATTTTCGCCGCGCATGACCGGCGCCGCAGCAGCATTTGCTGCCGGCGGGTTGCCCTTTGGTTCGGCGGCGAGAAGGTGGCGCGTATAGGGATGCTTCGGGTTCTCGAATATTTCCCGCGTCGGGCCGGTTTCGACGATCTTCCCGCCGGTCATGACGCAGACGCGATCCGCAATCTTGCGCACGATACCGAGGTCGTGGGTGATGAACAGCATCGACATGCCCTGCGCTGCCTTGAGATCGGCAAGAAGCTTCAAAATCTGCGCCTGCACGGTGACGTCGAGGGCGGTGGTCGGCTCGTCGGCGATCAGGAGCTTCGGCTTGTTGGCAAGCGCCATGGCGATCATCACCCGCTGGCGCTGCCCGCCGGACAATTGGTGCGGATAGGCGTTCATGCGCTTTTCCGGGTCGCGAATGCCGACTTCCTCCAGCAGTGCAAGCGTGCGCTGCCGCGCCGCCTTGTCAGCCATGCCCTGGTGCAGCTTGAGGATTTCGCTGATCTGGTCCTCGATCGTGTGGAGCGGATTGAGCGACGTCATCGGCTCCTGGAAGATCATGGTGATATCATTGCCGCGCACCCGGCGCAGCTCGTTCTCGCTGCTTGCAAGAAGATCCTTGCCGCCGAACAGAATTTGTCCTGAGGGGTGCGACGCCGGCGGATACGGCAAAAGTTTCAGGACCGACAGGGCCGTGACCGATTTGCCGGAACCGGATTCGCCGACGAGCGCCACGGTCTCGCGCTCGCCGATATCGAAGGATATGCGATCGACGGCAAGCGTCTCCTTGCCGCCCTGCGAGAAGGCGACGGAAAGATCGCGAACTGAAAGAAGCGGGGCGCTCATTTGAATGCCTTGCGCGGGTCAAAGGCATCGCGCGTGGCTTCGCCGACGAAGATGAGCAAGGACAGCATCAGCGAAATCACGATGAAGCCTGTAAGCCCGAGCCAGGGCGCCTGCAGATTGTTCTTGCCCTGTGCGAGCAATTCGCCGAGCGAGGGCGATCCCGGGGGCAGGCCGAAGCCGAGGAAGTCGAGCGAAGTCAATGTCGTGATCGATCCGTTGAGAATGAACGGCAGGAAGGTCAGCGTCGTCACCATGGCGTTCGGCAAAAGGTGGCGGAACATGATGGTCCGGTTGCGCACGCCAAGCGCCCGGGCAGCGTTGACATATTCGAAATTGCGGGCGCGCAGAAACTCGGCGCGAACGATGCCGACGAAGCTTACCCACGAGAACAGCAACATGATGCACAAGAGGATCCAGAAGCCCGGCGGCAGGATCGATGCCATGATCAGCAGTAGGTAAAGCGTCGGTACGGAGGACCATATCTCGATGAAACGCTGCGCGATGAGGTCGAGCCAGCCGCCGAAGTAGCCTTGCAATGCGCCGGCGGTGACACCGATCACGGCAGACGCTGCGGTCAGGATCAGGCCGAACAGCACCGAGATGCGGAACCCGTAGAGCGCCCTGGCAAAGACGTCGCGCGCCTGATCGTCCGTGCCGAGAATATTCATGTTGCCGAAAACACAGTTTGGATCGTCCACGCCTTGCGGATAGCGGGCGCAGCGCTCCTCCGGCGTAAACAGCCAGAACGGCTTCGATGGCGCCGTATCGGGCAGTTCATTATTGACCGTCCGATAGGAATAGCGGACCGGTGGCCATATCGACCAGCCATTGCGGTTGATCTCCTCCTGGATGACCGGATCGCGGTAGTCGGTCACGGCATAAAAGCCGCCGAATTTCTCTTCCGGATAATCGACGAGGACTGGGAACAGGATCTCGCCCTTGTAGGAAACAATGATCGGCTTGTCGTTGGCTATGAACTCGGCAAGGAGTGAAGCGACGAACAGGAACAGGAAGATCCACAGGGCCCACCAGCCGCGCCGGTTCGCCTTGAAGTTCTGCCAGCGCCGGGCATTCAGCGGCGAAAGTCGCGGTCGTTTGACGGGAAGGGCTGGGGTCGTGCCGATAATATCGGTCATCAAACATCCCTCCGCTCAAAGTCGATACGCGGATCGATCCATGTATAGAGAAGATCTGAAAGCAGGCTGACGACGACGCCGACAAGGGCGAAGATATAGACGGTCGCGATCACCACGGGATAATCGCGGTTGATAATCGATTCGTAGCCGAGAAGGCCAAGTCCATCGAGCGAAAAGATCGCCTCGATCAGGAGCTGGCCGGTAAAGAAGATCGAGATGAAGGCGCTCGGAAATCCGGAAATGACAATGAGCATCGCATTGCGGAAGACATGGCCGTAAAGAATACGGCGTTCACTGAGGCCCTTGGCGCGCGCCGTCGTCACATATTGTTTGCGGATTTCGTCGAGGAACGAGTTCTTGGTCAGAAGCGTCGTCGTCGCAAAGGCGGAAAGCAGCATGGCCGTCAGCGGCAGGGCGAGGTGCCATGCGTAGTCGACGATTTTTCCGCCCAGCGACAGCTGTTCAAAATCGTTCGATGTCAGCCCGCGAATTGGAAACCAGTCAAAGAAGGATCCGCCGGCAAAGAATACGATCAGCGCGATGCCGAAGAGGAAGCCTGGTATAGCGTAGCCGACGATGATGATGCCGCTGGTCCATATGTCGAATGACGAGCCGTCCTTGATGGCTTTTCGTATGCCGAGCGGTATCGAGATCATGTAGGAGAGCAGCGTCATCCACAATCCGAGCGAAATCGATACCGGCAGCTTCTCCTTGATCAAATTCACGACGCTGATATCGCGGAAATAGCTCTTGCCGAAATCGAAGCGCACATAATTCCATACCAGCAGACCGAATCGCTCAAGCGGCGGCCTGTCGAGTCCGAACTGCTTCTCGAGGCTGGCGATGAAAGCAGGGTCGAGGCCTTGGGCGCCACGGTATTTCGAATTGCCTTCGCCGAGCCCAAGCTGTTCCTGCGACTGGCCAAGGTCAGCGCCGCCGCCGCCGATGCGGTCCATCGCATTGCCGCCCTGACCGGTAAGCTGGCCGATGATGCGCTCGACCGGGCCGCCAGGGACGAATTGCACGATCACGAAGCAGACAAGCAGGACGCCGAAAAGTGTGGGAACCATCAGCAGGAGACGGCGGAGAATATAGGCTCCCATCAGGCAACGACTCCGCCAAAGATTAAATCGATAGACGAAACGCGCAGGACGTTTCCTTGATCTTCAAGCCTTGCCAATAGCCTTTGCCTTTGCTTCATCGAACCACCACAGCGACTCAACCGGAAAGCCGTAATCGGGCTTGGGCTCCTTGAAGCCGAACATGTCCCAATAGGCGACGAGGTGATTCGCTGAGTACCAATTTGGAATCCAGTCGCGTCTTATACGCAAGAGTCGATCGAGAACACGCATGACTGTGACCAAATCGTCGCGGGAACGCGCTTCGCCAACCTTCTCGATCAGTGCGTCGATAACGGGATCGGCGATTCCGGGAAGGTTATAGGAACCCGGCGCCGAGGCCGACCGCGAGCCGAACATTGATGTGAGCGATTCCGATGTCGGGGTCGCGTTCAGCATGACAGCCACACCGATAATGTCGAAATCGAAATCCTGAACTCGAAGCTGGTATTGAGCCGGATCGACAAGACGCAGGGAGGCATTGACGCCGATTGCCTGGAGATTGTTGATGAAAGGCGAATAAGAGCGGGTGAATACCTCCGCCTGGATCAATATTTCGAGGTCGAACGATTTGCCGGCACCGTCGACAAATCGGTTGTTCTCACGTTTGAACCCTGCTTCCTGGAGGAGCTCGACAGCGCGGCGTAAATTCTTGCGGTCGCGCCCTGAACCATCGGTCGTCGACTGGATCACCGCTTCGCCGAAAATGCCCTCCGGCAGGCGATCGCGCAGCGGCTCCATTATGGCAAGTTCCTGCGGGGAGGGCATGCCGTTCGAACGAAAGTCCGACATCTCGAACAGCGACTGCGACTGCTCGTACATGCCATAGAACAGGTTCTTCCGGGTCCACGCGAAGTCGAAGCACAGCGCAATGGCCTCCCGCACCTTCGGATTGCGAAAGCGCTCCCGCCGCTGGTTGACAGCCCATGCTTGCAAGTGCGGGCGTTTCTCGTCGGGAAACTCACGCTGGATCACACGCTTCTGCTGGATGGCCGGGAAATTATACTCGGTGACCCAAGTCTTTGCCGTGTGCTCCATGCGCCAGAATATGTCACCCTTCTTGAAGGCTTCGAACTCGGGCTGGCGGTCGCGGTAGAACTCGATCTTGATCGTATCGAAGTGATTCAGTCCGCGCCGTACCGGAAGGTCCTTCGCCCAGTATTCATCGACACGCTGGTATTCGATGCCCTTGCCCGGTGCCATCCGGCCGACACGATAAGGGCCGGAGCCGAGCGGGGTCTCGAGCGTCGATGCATCGAACGCGCGGCCAGCAAACCACGCCTTTGAAAGAATCGGCATGTTGCTGGCGATATCGAGTATCGCGCGGTCGGAATGTTTGCCGGTAAAGGCGATGCGCAGCGTCTGGTCATCCTCGGCGACGATCTCCTTCATCTCGGTCAGCAACAGCAGAAGCTCCGGATGCCCTTTCTCCTTGATCGACTGGAAGCTGAAAACGACGTCGTGGGCCGTTAGGGGCGACCCATCGTGGAAACGCGCTGCGGGGCGCAGTTTGAAGGTGAATGTGTTGCGATCGGCCGTGACAGTGACGCTCTCCGCGACGAGGCCGTAGATCGAGTCCGGCTCGTCGAGCGCTTCCTCCATCAGCGTGTCATAGCAGATTTCCATGCGCGGCGGCGCATCACCCTTGGCCGAATAGGTATTGAGCGTGTTGAAGGTCTGTGGCGACTGATTATAGAGCCAGTTCGCCGGAGAAAAGGCGAAGGTCCCGCCCTTCGGCGCATCCGGGTTGGCATAGTCGAAGTTTTTGAAATCCTTCGGGTATTTCAACTCGCCAAAGGCCGATAGACCGTGCAGCGGCACCCCGGTGGCAATCTCGGCGAGCGCGATGCGCGGCGAAAAAGCGGTCAGAAGTGTTGCGCTCGAAATCTTCAGAAGATCGCGCCGGTTGAGCTGCGTCATTCGGCGCGCGCTTTCAACGCCTGCTCCTTGGCCGTGTCGATCCACCATGAGAACGGGTCGATACCTGCATAGTCCGGCTGTTTGGCCGGCATGCCGAATTTGTTCCAGTAGGCGATCTTGATGCGATCGTCATACCATTGCGGGACGGCGTAGTAGTTCCACAACAATACCCGGTCGAGAGCGTGGGTGGCGGCGACGAGTTCATCCCGGTCCTTGGCAAAGATGATCCGGTCGATCAGCTTGTCGACGGCCGGATTCTTGATGCCCATGTAGTTGCGGCTGCCGGGTGTGTCGGCAGCGCCCGAACCCCAGAAATCGCGTTGCTCGTTGCCCGGCGACAGGCTTTGGGAAAGAACGACGTTCGGGGTGGTGATATCGAAATCGAAATCATTGATCCGGGCGGTATATTGGGCGTTGTCCACGACCCTGATCTGGGCATCGATGCCGAGCTTTCGAAGGCTGGCCATGAACGGCCCGATAAAGCGCTCATCCGCCGGATCGTCCGCCAGGAATTCGATGGTGAATGGTTCGCCGGTCTTGGCATTGACGAGCTTGCCGTTCTTCTGCTCGTAACCCGCGTCGCGCAGCAGCGTGACGGCCTGGCGCAGATTGTCCCGCTGCGATTGGGGCGTATCGTATACGGGCAGCTTGAACTCCTTGGTGAAAACTTCCTCCGGCACGTCGCCTTTCACTGTTTCAAGGATTTCAAGCTCCTTGCCCGTCGGCAGGCCGCTCGACGCGAGTTCCGAACCGGAGAAATAGCTGTTTATGCGCTTGTATTGCCCGAAAAAGAGATTTTTGCTCATGCTCTCGAAATCATAAGCCCAGGTCAGAGCCTGGCGGACGCGCGGATCCTTGAATTTGTCGCGCCGGGTGTTGATCAGGAAACCCTGCATGCGCCCGGATGAACGTAGCGGAAACACGGCCTTGACCACATCGCCGCGCTGGAAGGCCGGAAAGTCATAACCGCGCATCCATTTGCCAATACTGGCTTCCGGGCGGTAGTCCTCGAAGCCTCCCTTCTTGAAGGCTTCCCACTCGGCATTCTGGTCGCGGAAATACTCGTAGCGAATACGATCGAAATTGTTGCGGCCGATATTTACCGGCAAGTCCTTGCCCCAATAGTCCGCCACACGGCTCCAGACGATGGTATTGCCGGGTGAGGCGCTCTCGATCTTGTAGGCGGATGAGCCAAGTGGGATTTCTGTTGTTGGCTTGCTTATATCGCGCTTCTTGCCGCTCGCGTCGTTACCCTCCCACCAATGCTTGGGCAGGATCGGGAAATCGCCCATGATACTCGGCAGTTCGCGGTTGCCGCCGCTCGAAAAGGTGAACGTCACCTCGTGGTCGCCGGTTTTCTCCGCTTTGGTCACATCGTGATAATATTTATTGTACAGGGGGCTTTGGGCTTTCAGCGTGTCGAAGGACCAGATGACATCGTCCG
Source organism: Phyllobacterium sp. UNC302MFCol5.2 (assembly GCF_000686005.1). Lineage (NCBI taxonomy): Bacteria > Pseudomonadati > Pseudomonadota > Alphaproteobacteria > Hyphomicrobiales > Phyllobacteriaceae > Phyllobacterium > Phyllobacterium sp. UNC302MFCol5.2. The sequence goes on along the minus strand of NZ_JMLL01000010.1, from coordinate 775,133 downwards.
CGGTGATCGGCTGGCCGTCATGCCACCTCGCAGCGGGGTTCAGGCGAAATTTTACCGAGGAATAGTCATCCGGATAGGCGATAGCCTCGGCGATGAGCCCGTAATTTGTCGCTGGCTGATCGAGGGATTGGCTGAGCAGCGTATCGTAAAGCAAGCCACCGCCGACGGTGGCAGGCAGCCCCGCTGCTGGCGTTCCCTGCACGACAAAGGGGTTGAGACTGTCAAACGATCCGTACGCGGTCTGGTTGAGCGTCCCGCCTTTCGGCGCATCGGGATTGACGTAGTCGTAGTGCTTGAAATCGTCGCCGTATTTTGGTTCGCCGAGGACGCTCGCGGCCTTTCTCCATTCGGGTTCCGCAGCCTGTACACTCTGATGGGAAGCGACGGTGAAAGCGGCGAAAAGGGCAAGGCTGGCAATGAGGGGGCGAAATCGCAAATCAGGTCTCCACGGATTCTCTACAGTCATAAGTCTAAGAGAAATTGCGGCAGAGAACAGGCCTTCACGTTAAAAACACGCGCAGTTGATGCAAAAAAGCCGGGCGCAGGCCCGGCTTTTTTAAAGCAATTGTGACGGATTTAGTTCTTCGGTGCTTCCGGAGCAGCGGGAGCAGCGCCGTCGGCCGGCTTCTCCGCAGCGGGCGCGGCAGGAGCGGCAGGTGCTGCTGCGTCGGCAGGCTTGGCGGCATCGCCGCCTGCAGGTGCGGCATCAGCGGTCGGAAGCGGCTTCGGACTGTCGGACAGCGTGCGCAGATAGGCAATGAGGTCGGCGCGCTCATTATCCTTCTTGTCGCCGGCAAAGCCCATTGCCGTGCCCTTGATGTAGCCCTTCGGCGACGTCAGGAAGTGGTTGAGATGGTCGAAAGTCCACTTTTCCTGTCCGCCCTTGGAGAAATCCTTGATGGCCGAGGAATAGCTGAAGCCTTCATGTGTCGCGATTGGGCGATCGACGATGTCCCAGAGGTTCGGACCGACCTTGTTCGGGCCACCCTTTTCGCCGGTGTGGCAGGCAGCGCAGCGCTTGAAAACGGCTTCGCCGCGGGTTGCATCAGCTGAAGCCAGCAGCGTCGCGATCGGCACGGCTTCTGCAGCGGGTGCAGCAGCGCCGGCTTCGCCTTCACCGCCGGCCTCGGCGGCCTGGATGATGAAGCCGGGCTTTTCTGGCGCATGCGAGTCGAAAATAGAATCGGACAGGATACCTGCCGTCATGACAACGAACACGGTTGCCAGAAACGCCATGGCATATTTGTTGAACGGGGTCGATTCCATCGTCGATCAGTGCTCCACTTGTGTCCTGTTCAAGTGCGCTCAATATCAAGTCCACTCTGACGCTTGCCTGGAGCAATTGCAGGGCTCGATGTTCAGCACACTTGCGGAGGTTCTCAATATCTGGTCAATGCAGTGCGCTGCATTTCTTGACAAGAGTCCCCTCGTGATCGCGCGGAAACTAGGTCTTTTGCTGAAGACTTGCAACACCTATAAGGGCGCTTCTGCCTGAGACTTTTTGACACCTTAGACCGTGTGCAACGATGAAAATATTGACCCTGATCCCTGCCCGGATGGCCTCGACCCGGCTGCCCAACAAGCCACTGGCCGATATTGCGGGAAAGCCGATGATCGTGCATGTCGCCGAGCGCGCGATCGCCGCCGGTCTCGGGCGAACCGTCGTTGCGACAGATAGTCCCGACGTCAAATCGGCCATAGAAGCGCACGGCATCGAGGCGATCATGACGCGGGCCGACCACGAATCGGGTTCGGATCGCATCCACGAGGCGCTTCTCGCACTCGACCCTGACGGCAGCGTCGATGCAGTTGTCAATGTCCAGGGCGATCTTCCGACCATCGAGGCCGATATCATCAGGCGCTCGCTTAAGCCCCTGCAGTCCGGCCCCGCCGATATCGCGACGCTCGGCGTCGAAATCCGCCGCGAGGACGAGAAGACCAATCCGAATGTGGTCAAGATCATCGGTTCGCCGATTGGTCCCGACCAGATGCGAGCCCTTTATTTCACCCGCGCAACAGCGCCGTGGGGTGAGGGGCCGCTCTACCATCACATTGGGCTCTACGCTTACCGGAGAGCTGCGCTCGAGCGGTTTGTCAGCCTTGGGCCTTCGCCTCTGGAGCGCCGGGAACGCCTTGAACAGCTGCGCGCGCTCGAAGCGGGCATGCGCATTGACGTCGAGATCGTCGATTCGGTGCCGCTCGGCGTCGATACGCCGGAAGATCTCGAACGGGCGCGAGAAATCCTTACTTCCTCAAAAGGCAGATAATAATGGCAACGACTAACCGCATCTCGTTCCAGGGCGAACCCGGCGCAAACTCCGATACGGCCTGCCGCAACATGTTTCCCGACATGGAACCACTGCCGTGCCCGACTTTTGAAGATGCGTTCAATGCCGTCGAGAGCGGCGCCGCCGACCTTGCGATGATTCCGATCGAAAACACGATCGCGGGGCGCGTCGCCGATATCCATCACCTCCTGCCGGAATCGCGGCTGCACATCGTCGGCGAATACTTCCTGCCCATTCATTTTCAATTGATGGTGCTGCCCGGCACCAAGCGCAGCGACATCACTTCCGTGCACAGTCATATCCATGCGCTCGGCCAGTGCCGCAAATACATCCGCAAGAACAACTGGAAGCCGGTGATCGCCGGCGACACGGCCGGCGCAGCCCGGCTCGTTGCCGATGTCAAGGACAAGACGATGGCGGCGCTCGCCCCCCGCCTGGCCGCCTCGCTGTACGGCCTCGACATTCTCGAAGAGGATGTGGAGGATACTGAAAATAACGTCACGCGCTTCGTCGTTCTCAACAAGACCAAGAAATGGGCCCCGCGGGCCTCTGATGAACTGATGATGACGACTTTCGTCTTCCGCGTGCGCAACGTGCCCGCGGCGCTTTACAAGGCCATGGGCGGATTTGCGACGAACGGCGTGAACATGACGAAGCTCGAAAGCTACCAGATCGACGGAAAGTTCACCGCGACGCAGTTTTACGCGGATATCGAGGGACACCCGGACGACAAGAACGTGGCACATGCGCTTGATGAACTCGAATTCTTCTCGAAGGAAGTCCGCATCCTAGGCGTCTATCCGGCCGACACCACCTTCCGCAGCTCGCAGGCCGAGGAAGAGTAGCGTACCCTCAACCTTCCACCCAGCTGCGGATGAGATGAGCGGCGATGGCGCCGGGAGGAGGGGTGATCAGGCCGTCCGGATGGGTCCGGTCGAGCATCGACACCACCTCGTCGCGTGAGAACCAGCGCCCGTCCTCCAGCTCGGCCCGGTCAAGGATAAAGTCATCCGAAAGCGCTTCGGCATGACAGCCGATCATCAGGGAGTAGGGAAATGGCCAGGGCTGGCTCGCGTGATACAGCACCCGGCCGATCTTTAGGTTTGTTTCTTCGAAGGTTTCGCGTCGCACGGCGTTTTCAATCGTCTCGCCGGGTTCGATAAATCCGGCCAGGCAGGAAAACATGCCAGGACCGAAATGCGGCCCGCGCGCCAGGAGGCACTTGTCGCCGCGCACCACCATCATGATCGCCACCGGATCGGTCCGGGGAAAGTGTTGCGCCTCGCAGTTGGGGCAGGTTCGCCGGTAGCCGCCGTCACGCATGAGGGTCGCTGTGCCGCAGCGCCCGCAGTATTTGTGATTCTCGTTCCAGGTCAGGAGCGAAACCGCTTGCGCCATGGCGCCAAGTTGGTCGGGCGGGATGATGCCCTGCGTATAAACCGAGCGGTAGTCGATTGCCTGGACCGCCTCGGGCAGCGCGGCGAAATCAAAAGCGCTCGGCGCAGCGAGAACAGGCGCGTCATCCTGCAGGCCGAGATAAACCGTGGAAGACCGCGCAGGCAGAAAAGGCGCTGCGTCCTTTAGTGTAAAGAAAGCATTGCTGTCAGCCACCAACACCTTGCCTTGCCCGATCAGGAGCATCCGTGCGTCGGCATTGGCAAGCGCAACATCGACTGCGTCGTCGCTGCGCTTTTCAGCGTGGCGGTTGATCCGGTTGCCGGCGAATCCGACGAAATGGCTGGGTTCCTTTTCCGGGATATCGAAAAGGCGAAACGACATGCTTGGAGCTCCAGAAACGGACCCGGGGACAGGGCATTGATGATGTTGACGGATTAAATAGCGTTGAGTATGGCGCTGGCAAAGGCCCGGGCATCTTTTTCGCCGTAGGGCTCACGGGTGCCATGGCCCCACACCGGGCCAGGCCAGGCGGGATCGCCACTGTTGCGGGCAATCACATGAAGATGCAGTTGACGCACGATATTGCCAAGCGCACCGGTGTTGATCTTTTCGCAATTCACAACCGATTTCAGGGCCTGGGCGGCAATGCCCGCCTCGAAAGTCAGGATGGTCTGGTCGAGCGGGGTCAATTCATGAATCTCGCATATCCCCGGCCGCTGCGGCACGAGGATGAGCCACGGCCAGCGGCGGTCATTCATAAGGCGCAGATCGCAGAGGCCCAGCCTTGCAATTGAATAGGTGTCTGCTGCAAGTTTGTTATCCAGAACAAAAGTCATGATCGATAAGAGATAACAGTTTTTTCGCGGTTTCGCTTGCTTTTTGCGCGCGGATTGACGATATGAGCCTCGGGAGGTTGGTGGTGGACGAGCCACTCGCCAACCGGGTCAGGTCCGGAAGGAAGCAGCCCCAACGAGCCAGGCACGGGTCGCCGTGCCAGCCTCCCACCTTTTCCTGTCGCCTTGCCTGTGTCAAAGCCGTCCGCGGCATTGACGCTGCGGCGCATGCGGTTAGACTTCGTGAAGGGCAAGGGTCGGGAGCCTTAGCGCAGGAGCCAAACAGGACGCGATGGATACAAGAACGCCAGACAGCGCCTATCGCGTGCTCGCCCGCAAATACCGCCCGCAGAATTTCAACGATCTGATCGGCCAGGAGCCGATGGTCCGCACGCTGACCAATGCGTTCGAAACGGGGCGTATTGCCCAGGCCTGGATGCTCACCGGTGTTCGCGGCGTTGGCAAGACGACGACGGCGCGCATTCTGGCGCGTGCACTCAACTACCAGACTGCCGATATCGACAAGCCGACGATAGACCTCACCGTTCCGGGCGAACATTGCCAGGCGATCATGGAAGGCCGTCACGTCGATGTCATCGAGATGGACGCGGCGTCGCACACGGGCATCGACGACATTCGCGAGATTATCGAGCAGGTGCGCTATCGCCCGGTCTCGGCGCGCTACAAGGTCTACATCATCGACGAAGTTCACATGCTGTCGAACCAGGCCTTCAATGGCCTGTTGAAGACGCTTGAAGAACCGCCGCCGCATGTGAAGTTCATATTTGCAACGACTGAAATACGCAAAGTACCGATTACCGTGCTTTCGCGTTGTCAGCGGTTCGATCTTCGGCGCATCGATACCAGTGTCCTCGTTCGCCACCTGCAGAAAATCGCCGACCTTGAATCGATTGCCGTCGATGACGTTTCGCTCAGCATGATCGCGCGTGCCGGCGAAGGTTCCGTGCGCGATTCATTGTCGATCTTCGATCAGGCCATTGCCCATGGTGCGGGCCGTGTCGAGGCGGAAGCCGTGCGTTCGATGCTCGGCCTTGCCGATCGCGCCCGCATCATCGATCTCTTCGAAATGCTGATGCGCGGCGACGTCGCTTTGGCACTAAGGGAATTTCGTGCCCAGTATGATGTCGGCGCCGATCCTGCCGTGGTGCTGACGGACCTTGCCGATTTCAATCACCTGGTAACGCGCATACGGTTCACGCCCGATGTCGCCGACGACATTTCGCTTTCGGAAGACGAAAGGCTGCGCGGCAGGGATTTTGCCGAAAAGCTGTCGATCCGCGTCCTCTCGCGCACCTGGCAGATGCTGCTGAAAGGGATCACCGAGGTCGAGGGATCAAGCCGTCCCGTCCAGGCGGCAGAGATGTTGCTGATCCGTATTGCCCATGCCGCCGATCTTCCGACGCTCGACGAGGCGCTGAAGTCCCTTGAGGACGGCGGCATTCCGGCATCGCCGAATCGCAGCGATGGATCACGTCCGGGAAATGGTGGTGCGCCGACCGCGCGCGCAGGCCAGGTGGATGCGATGGCAACGCAACGTGGTGTCGTCACGTCCAATGGCGGCGCGACAATGCGGCTTGTCGAGCCCGCGCCGAAGTCCGAACCGAGTGTCGCTCCTCCGGTGGTTGTCGAGCAGCCGCAGTCTCCAGCCGTACCCGTTGAAAACATCGAAGATATCGTGGCGCTCGCCGACAAGCACCGCGACATGCAATTCAAGATCATGGTCAAGAATTGCGTACGGCTTGTCAGCATGAAGCCCGGGCGGCTCGAAATCAACCTGACCGAAAACGCTCCAAAATCCTTGCTGACGGATCTTTCGCAAAAGCTCAGCGAATGGACCGGTATTCGCTGGATGGTGTCGCTGTCGCGGGAACCGGGAAACGCTACGGTCAACGAGACAGAAACGGCCAAACGCGATACGCTGCTCAGCGATGCGCGCTCCGACCCGGATGTCGCCGCGATCCTTGCAAAATTTCCGGGCGCCAAGATCATCAACGTGCGCATTACGGCCCCGGCCGGACAGATGGATGATGCCGTCGCAGCGGGAGATGATACGCTCGCACCGGTCGAAGAAGACGATTGACGAACAGGAGTTTTCCCCATGCGTGACATTATGGGCATGATGAAGCAGGCCAAGGAAATGCAGGCCAAGATGGCAGCCATGCAGGAAGAGATCGCGGCTCTGGAGGCCGAAGGTCATGCTGGCGGCGGCCTTGTCACCGTCAAGCTTTCGGGCAAGGGCGCGATGACGGCGCTCAGCATCGATCCGTCCCTTTTCAAGGAAGACGATATCGAAGTCATCGAAGACCTCATCATTGCCGCGCACAATGAGGCAAAGTCGAAAGTCGAGGCGATCATGGCTGAAAAGACGCAGGCTTTGACGGCCGGGCTTCCGATACCTCCCGGTTTCAAGCTTCCCTTCTAAGCGTAGTCTACAACTGGAAGCTTATTGGAAAGCGAGATCAACTCAGCTATATTGAGTTTGGAGTGGGAACGAGCTTTCGCCAGTCCCCGTTTCTTATCTGAATTGAACCCGGACGGTCCATGACCAGCTCGTCCGGGTTTTCTTCATGATAAGGCTGATACTCCACGGAAATTTCCGCATCGTTTCACTCCAAGTTCGAAAGCAAGGCTGTTGCCGCAGTCGGGGAGCCCATTCTCCCGATGCGCCGGCTGGTGCGGCGCTGCTGCTTTCGCCTTCGAACCGCGGCATCATCGAGGTGTAATTTCGAGATGGCAACGAATGCAGGGTTGTATCGCTTTTGGCATTTGAGCCGTCGAGGTTGTGTTCCCGCCAATTCCATAAATCGTCAAATTGCTCTAAACCGACGCTATGTCGAAACGAATCGCCGGTCCCGAAATCGAACGCCTGATCCAGCTCCTCGCCAAGGTGCCGGGGCTAGGGCCACGATCGGCGCGCAGGGCGGCGCTGCATCTCATCAAGAAGAAGGAAGCCTTGCTCATCCCGTTGGGTTCGGCGATGCAGGACGCCGCCGAAAAGGTGCGTGTCTGCTCGACCTGCGGCAATGTCGATACCGCCGATCCATGCATGATCTGCACCGATCCGCGTCGGGAACGCTCGACGCTAATCGTCGTCGAAGACGTCTCCGACCTCTGGGCGCTCGAGCGGGCGGGTTCGATGAACGTGCGCTACCACGTGCTCGGAGGACGACTTTCCCCACTTGATGGAATTGGCCCCGATGATCTCAACATCGCCTCGCTTGTCGGGCGGGTCGCTGAGGGCGAAATCAAGGAAGTCATCCTCGCCGTCAATGCCACGGTGGAGGGACAGACCACCGCCCACTACATCACCGATCAACTGGCCGGCTTCGATGTGCGGATTACCCGTCTTGCCCACGGTGTTCCGGTGGGCGGCGAACTCGATTACCTCGATGAAGGAACCTTGGCCGCCGCCTTGCGGGCCCGAACGTCGCTATAGGAGACGACTTGAGCATGCGCCCATGGATGAATGCCCTCTGGGCGCTGATCGGACTGATCGTCATGCTTTACACGCCGGCAGGCCTCGCTGCGTCCAGGCCTCAGGTAGAAGCCCAGTTCCAACAATGGCTGGACAACGATCTGTGGCCGGAAGCCAAGGCCAAGGGGATATCGAGGGCGACATTTGACCAGGCCTTCAAAGGCGTGACGCTTAACTTCGACCTGCCCGACCTTGTCATGCCCGGAGAGAAGCCGCAGACACCGCAAAAGCAGGCACAGAGCGAATTCGGCTCCCCCGGAAAGTACTTCAACGACAAGACCGTCAACAACGTAACATCCGGCGGGACGGCGCGTGCTGGCCAATATGCACGGATATTGCAATCAGTCGAAAAGACATACGGCGTGCCGGGCGAGATTGTCCTCGCCATATGGGGCCGCGAAAGCGGCTTTGGCAGCGTCAAGATTCCGTATAATGCCTTTGCCGTCCTGGGGACCAAGGCCTTCCTCGCAACGCGCAAGGATATGTTCCGCAAGGAACTGCTTGCTGCGCTTGAAATCGTCGAGAAAGGCTATATTGGCGCCGGCAGCATGAAGAGTTCCTGGGCAGGAGCCCTTGGCCAGCCGCAATTCATGCCGACGTCCTACCTCGAGCATGCCGTTGATTTCGACGGCGACGGCAAGCGCGACATCTGGAACTCGGTGCCCGATACGCTGGGGTCGATCGCGCACTACCTTGCCCAATATGGCTGGCAGCGCGGCCGTGACTGGGGCTATGAGGTGACCGTCCCCGAGAGTGTCAGTTGCGCACTGGAAGGTCCCGACCAGGGCAAGCCCTTCAGCACCTGGGGAAAGCTTGGCATCAAGCGTGTCAATGGCAGGCCATTTCCTGCGGCGGAGGCCAAGGGCGAAGGGTTTCTGCTGATGCCGGCCGGAAGGCACGGCCCTGCATTCATCGTCACGAAGAATTTCTACGTACTCAAGGAGTACAATAAGAGCGATCTCTATGCGCTGTTCATCGGCCATGTAAGCGACCGCATCGCGAATGGCGCCGCGAACTTTACCGCAGGGTGGGGCGATGTCGGCGGGCTCTACCGGTCCGACATTGCGGCCCTGCAACGGGCGCTGGAGAAAAAGGGTTACGACGCTGGCGGTGCCGACGGATTTCCAGGGTTCAAGACGCGCCGCTCGATTGGAGATTGGCAATCGAAGCAGGGCATGGCGGCCACATGCTTCCCGGACAAGGCGGTGGTTGCTGCGATCCGCTAATGCCATCGCACATTGCCGGTCTGCCGTTTGACAGCCGTCCTCAAGGAGCGTCAAATCGCTTGCCTGAACAGGAGGTGCGGCCATGGCAGCCAATGAGCGTTCCAAGCACATCACCGAGGGTATAGCGCGGTCGCCGAACCGCGCGATGTATTATGCGCTCGGCTATGAAAAATCAGACTTCGCCAAGCCGATGATCGGCATCGCCAATGGCCATTCGACCATTACTCCCTGCAATGCCGGCCTGCAGCCGCTCGCCGATGCGGCCGTCGCCGCAGTAAAAGCGGCAGGCGGCAATCCGCAGCTGTTCGGCACGCCGACCATTTCCGACGGCATGGCCATGGGCACCGAGGGGATGAAATATTCGCTGATATCGCGCGAGGTTATCGCCGACTGCATCGAGACGTGCGTCAACGGCCAGTGGATGGATGGCGTGCTCGTCATCGGCGGCTGCGACAAGAACATGCCGGGCGGCATGATTGCCATTGCCCGCACCAATGTCCCGGCAATCTATGTCTATGGCGGTACGATCAAGCCCGGCAGATGGAAGGGCAAGGATCTTTCCATCGTCTCGGCCTTCGAGGCGGTGGGCTCATACATGGCCGGCAAGATGAGCGAGGAGGATTTCGAGGGCATAGAGCGTCATGCCTGCCCGTCGACGGGCTCATGCGGCGGCATGTATACGGCCAACACCATGAGTTCGGCCTTCGAGGCGCTCGGCATGTCGCTGATGTATTCGTCGACTATGGCGAATCCGGACGCGGAGAAGATCGACAGCACGGCGGAATCAGCGCGGGTGCTCATCGAGGCGGTGCGCAAGAATATTCGCCCTCGCGACATCATCACCCGCAAGTCCATCGAAAATGCGGTCGCATTGATCATGGCGACAGGCGGCTCCACCAATGGCGTCCTGCATTTTCTTGCCATTGCCCATGCTGCGGAAGTCGAATGGACGCTCGACGATTTCGAGCGCGTGCGCCGCAAGGTTCCGGTCCTGTGCAACCTGCGTCCCTCCGGCCAGTACATGGCGGTCGACCTGCACAAGGCCGGCGGCATACCGCAGGTCCTGAAGCTGTTGCTGAATGCTGGCCTGTTGCACGGCGAGTGCCTGACCATCACGGGGCGCACATTGGCCGAAGAACTCGCCAATGTTCCGGACGCGCCCCCCGAGGGCCAGGACATCATCCGGCCGATCGCCAAGGCACTCTACAGTGAGGGCCATCTTGCGATCCTCAAGGGCAACCTTGCAACGGGCGGAGCGGTCGCCAAGATCACTGGGCTTAAAAATCCCGTCATCAAGGGACCTGCACGGGTGTTCGACGACGAGCAATCGGCGATGGACGCCATACTCTCCGACAAAATCAAACCGGGCGATGTCCTTGTGCTGCGCTACCTTGGCCCGCGCGGCGGTCCAGGCATGCCGGAAATGCTGGCACCCACATCGGCAATCATCGGTCGGGGCCTCGGAGAAAGCGTTGGTTTCATTACGGATGGGCGCTTTTCGGGCGGAACCTGGGGCATGGTGGTCGGGCATGTGACGCCGGAAGCCTTCGAAGGCGGCACCATCGCGCTTGTCGAGGAAGCCGACACTATCACCATCGATGCGCATAAGCAGTTGCTGCAACTCGAGGTCAGCGACGACGAAATCGAACGCCGGCGCAGCAGCTGGAAGCAGCCACCGCCGCGTTATACGCGCGGTGTCCTCGCCAAATTCGCACAGTTGGCGAAATCGGCAAGCGAAGGCGCGGTAACCGGTTAGCAGCCACTGTTCCTTGCCGGAATACAGTCTGTCAAAGCGGCGCCGGTAGGAAACGCATGCGCGACGTGCAATCTTGGTCTTTTCAACAGAAGACCAGGATTTAGCACATGCCGGCATTGGTGAATGGAGAATGGGTCAAGGGCGACGTTGCCGCCAGCGAAATGAAGGATGGCGCGTTCCACCGTGAGGCGACGCATTTCCATAGCTGGATTACGCCGGATGGCGCGCCGGGTCCGTCCGGCCAACCCGGTCTGCCTGCCGAACCCGGACGCTATCAGCTTTTTGTCTCTTACCTCTGCCCCTGGGCTTCGCGCACGCTGATCTTCCGCAGTTTGAAGGGGTTGCGCGAAATCATCCGGATATCTGTCGCGGAGCCGGCAATTGGCGAAAATGGCTGGACCTTCGCGGACCCGCAGGACGCAGGGCCGAAGGCGCCGCCCATTCGCTATCTGCACCAGCTCTATACGGCGAGCGAGCCCAACTATACCGGCAAGGTTTCCGTTCCGGTGCTTTGGGACCGCAAGGAAGGGCGGATCGTGAATAACGAGTCAGCCGACATTATCCGCATCCTCAATACGGCATTCAACGAACTCACCGGCGACCACCAGGATTTCTATCCCGAACCTCTCCGCGCGGAAATCGACCGCTGGAACGGGCTCGTCTGTGACAATGTCAATAATGGCGTCTATCGCGCCGGCTTTGCCAAATCGCAGTCGGCTTATGAAGATGCCGCCGGAAGCGTGTTCAAGGCCCTCGACAAGATCGAGGCGCATCTTGCCGATCATCGCTATCTCGCCGGGCAATATCTTACTGAAGCGGATTGGCGCCTTTTTGTAACGCTTGTGCGGTTTGACGCTGCCTATCATGGCATCTTCAAGTGCAATATTCGCCGGATCGCCGATTACCACAACCTTTCCAACTATATGCGCGAACTATACCAGTGGCAGGACGTGCGCACGACGGTAAAGATCGACCACATCAAGGCCGGCTACTATTCGATTGCCCACATCAACCCGACACTCATTGTTCCGCTTGGGCCGGTCCAGAATTTCGATGCGCCGCACGACCGCGAGCACCTTTTGGGCAAGGGAATTTTCAAAGGATCATAAGCCAGACCGCTTGCCATTTCCACTCATATGTGAAAATATTATTCACAAGAGAAGATATGGGAGGCAATCATGGGACGCAACTGGCGCAATCCGCACGTTGAAAGCGTGCGGCATTGACTGGCTTTACGCCGACAGTCGGCGTATCCTCGACGCATCCAAGAAACATGCCGGAGGCCCATGCAGCGCTGCCCGTATGGAACGCGGAAAACTGGTATTATGAGGATTGGCCTGTTGGTCAGAAGATACGATCGCTGCGGAGGACAATATCCGAAAGCGACAGCCACCTCTTCAACGTCCTCGTCACCGACATCCATCCCTATGTCCAGGACCAGATGTTCGCGGAAAGCGAGGGCATGTTCGGCAAGCGTCTGGTCGCAGGTGCGTTCGTCTTTTCCGCTGGCCTCGGCCTGGTAGCCACCAATTGCATCAACGCTTTTTCGTACGGCTATGACAAGCTGCGGTTTATCAAGCCCGTCTTCCTGAACGACACGATCTATACGATCCGCACCAACCTCGACAAACGGCCGCGCTACAAGGACCTTGGCCTTATCCGGGCCAGCTATGAAGTCTTCAAGAATGAGGGCGAGCTCGTCCTCTACTGCGAACACCTGCAAACGGTGAAATACAAGAATCCTGCTGATTTTGTTGGAAAGACCGAAAAATAATGACTGCGAACGAATTGCCCCTGACAGGCCTGCTTGTCGTCGATATGAGCCAGTTTCTGTCGGGACCCTATGCCTCCCTGCGCCTGATGGATCTTGGCGCGCGTGTCATCAAGATCGAGCGGCCCGATGGGGGCGACCTTTCACGGCGCCTTTATCTCAGCGACACCGAAATCGGCGGGGATTCGACGATTTTCCATGCAATCAACCGCGCCAAGGAAAGCCTCGCGATCGATTTGAAGAACGAGGCTGACCTTAAGGCGCTGAAGGCGTTGCTCGCGCGTGCCGATGTGCTCATCCAGAACTTCAGGCCCGGCGTCATCCAGCGGCTGGGCCTCGATTATGAGGCAGTAAAGGCGATCAACCCGCGTCTGGTCTATGCCAGCATCAGCGGTTACGGCGAGGAGGGGCCATGGGTGTCGCGTCCGGGTCAGGACCTGCTGGCGCAGTCGCGTTCCGGCCTGATGTGGCTCAACGGCGATGAAAGCCAGGGACCTGTGCCCTTCGGCCTCGCCGTCGGCGACATGCTTGCGGGGGCGGCGATCGTGCAGGGTATCCTCGCGGCCCTGGTGCGGCGGGGGATCAGCGGCGAGGGCGCCCATATCGAGACGAGCCTGATGGAATCACTGATCGATTTTCAGTTCGAGGTGCTGACAACACACCTCAACGATGGGCGCCGATTGCCGAAACGCTCCGATTTCCGCAGCGCGCACGCCTATCTTTCGGCACCCTATGGCGTCTATCAGACGAAAGACAGCTATCTCGCGCTCGCCATGACACCTTTGCCGAAGCTCGCGGATCTCCTTGGTCTCGATGCGCTTGCTCCCTACCGCGATCAGCCTGCAACCTGGTTTACGGCCCGTGATGCGATCAAACGCATTATCGCGGAGAAGCTGGCGACCGAGCCAACCGATCACTGGCTCGCCATACTCGAGCCTGCAGATATATGGTGCGCGAAGGTGCTCAACTGGGAAGAGCTCCTGCAAAGCGAAGGGTTCAAGGTGCTCGATATGCTGCAGACGGTCGAGCGCGAAGACAATGTGTCGATCGAGACAACGAGGTCGCCGATCCGCGTCAATGGCAAGCGCGCCAAGTTCGATCGGGCTGCGCCACGGATCGGTGAGCATAGCGACCGCATTCGCAAGGAATTCGGGCTGTGAGCGACATTGTTCTCAAGGGGATGACGTGGAGCCATCCGCGCGGCTATGACCCGATGGTGGCTTGCTCGCAGCTCTGGAAGGAGAAGTCCGGCGTAACCGTCCAGTGGGAAAAACGCTCGCTGCAGGATTTCGAATCCTTTCCCGTGGATGAGCTTGCCCGCGCCTACGATCTGATCGTGATCGATCATCCGCATGTCGGGCAGATCACCGCGGAGAACTGCCTCCACCCGCTGGATGTTCCGGGCCGTGAGGCTGAGCGGAACGCGCTCATGACCGGCAGCGTCGGACAATCCTACCAGAGCTATTGCTGGCAGGATCGCCAATGGGCGTTCCCCATTGATACGGCGAGCCAGGTTCTGGCGTGGCGCTCGGACCTGCTCGACCGGCCGCCAACGACATGGGCAGAGGTGATGCGGCTCGCTCGCGAAGGCAAGGTGCTGCTGCCGCTGCGCCCGCCGCATACGCTGATGACGTTCTATACGCTCTGCGCCAATCTGGGTTCGCATTGCGCGACCACATTCGGTGACCTCGTAGCACCAGAGGCGGGTGCCAGGACATTCGAGATGATGCGCGAGATTTCAGCGCTGATCGATCCCGCCTGCTATGATATGGATCCGATCGCCGTGCTCGAACGGATGGCGCTACCGGAGGCGGACATTGCCTGTTCGCCATTGATTTACGGCTATGTCAGTTATGCGATCGAAGGTTTCAGGCCCTCGCTGATTGCTTTCGCCGACATCGCAGATGCGGGTGGAAATGGTCCTATTGGATCAGCGCTTGGCGGTACCGGCATTGCCGTTTCCGCATTTTCTGCGCATCGCGATGCCGCGAGCGACTTTGCCTATTGGATCGCAAGCGGCGATGTTCAGCGCGGTCCCTATGCCGCGGCCGGCGGGCAACCGGGCCACGCCGCGGCCTGGGAGGATGCTGCGGTAAATGCCGCAACGACCGATTTTTATGCCGCAACCCGAAGGACACTCGAGTCCGCTTGGGTCAGACCCCGGCACAATGGCTACATGGCATTTCAGCAGAAGGCGTCCGACCGTATCAATGCTGGGCTCATGAATGGACATGATGCGGCAGCCGTTGTGGCGGATTTGAACCGACTGTTCCGGGATAGCTTCTTGGCTTAAGGGCTACATGTTCCGGCGCATTTGGCCCGCGCGCCCGTAAGCGCCAGGGCAGATGCCGATGCCGCGCTGGCAATCGACCGGGCTTGACTGGGCCACATCCGGCGGCCGCGGCGACCAGGACGCATAGGTTCCACCGCCGCAGGCGCTCAAGACGAGACTGCTGAGCAAAGTGGCAAGGGTCATGAATTTCATTCTCGGCCTCGGCTGCAAGATTCCTCGCAGCCTGATAGCCGGAAACTGCGTTGAAAGTCAAAGTTGCAATTAGTAGCGCGCTCTACCCAAGGTGGGCTTGAAGGCATTATGCGACGCGCTGCTCGGTGCCATCCTTGGTCCCGCTGACCGTTGGATGCGAGTTCACCGCAATCACAACCGCCAGCGCGGCAAGCGAATTGATATCGCGATTGCCGCGGTTGAAAGCCGTCATTACGGTTTCGGCAATGACCTTCGCCTCTTCATCCGAACTGGACTTGACCACGAGCGTCGCAGCGGCCTTGTCGTAGGCTGCTTGCATGATGTCCCAGTCATCTTGAGAGTACATTGGATTCAGAGGGTTATCGAAAGCCATGGAGGTGTTCCTCTTCATTATTATTGCTCCAGCGACGGCGAGAATCGTAATCGCTGGATTGTGGCATGGCAAATCGAAACAGATTTTCAGGTCATTTAAAGGGCTTACCGCAAAGCAGCAATGAAATGCGCGCTGCGAAATGTGGCAAACGCGCTCATTCAGTCGAATTCATTACAAGGGAACCGACGCTAAAGCGTCGGCTCGGCTTCGCTGCGCTCGCGGATGGCACGCGACAGGCGCGACCAGCGCGGGCTGAACCATGGGGTCAGCAACGACACTTTATCGAAGCGCTGGCGGTTGAAGGAAGGGTCGTGCTCCTCGAACGTCCAGACCTTGAAATTGGTCAACTCATGCGGTCCGAACGTATGGATCAACGGAATATCGGCGGCGTCGCGGCCGCGCGCGACCACGATGCGCCCGATGCGACGCTGGTTGTGACGGGCGTCGAACGTGTGCCACCTGTCGCCGAGGAAAACCTCGATCCAGGCGTTGAAATCCATTGGCGCCGGGTCGGCCGGCACACCGATATCACCCATATAGCCGTTCACGTAGCGTGCCGGAATATTCATGCAGCGGCAAAGCGCAACGGCAAGATGGGCGAAGTCACGGCAAACGCCAACCCGTTCCTCATGTGCCTGGGCCGCGGTGCGTGTCGAGCGGGCAAAGCCATAGCTGAAGGTTAGCCGCTGGTTGACGTAGTCGCAGATCGACTGAACGCGGGTCCAGCCCGGCTTTATATGGCCGAAAAGGTTCCACGCAAGCTGGCTCAACTCGTCCGTCTCGCAGTAGCGGCTGGCGGAAAGGTAGGCGAGGCATTCGGTCGGAAGCTTGTCGACCGTGATCTCGACAGCATCTTCATGAACCGGATCCGGCAGGCCATCATCCTTGACCACGGCATCATAAGTCAAGGTGAGATTTCCAGCCGGAGCGAGAAGGCGGATAGCGGTATTGCCGAACAGATCCTTGAATTTTTCAAGCTTCACGTCCGGGCTTGCCACCGGGCCATTCTCGCACTTTATGTCGGCAGTCCGCGCCGATTCGAGATTGAGATAGGTGGTCATTGGAGTGGGCTGGTTGCACCTAATGGCAATCTCATAACCGACACGTATCAACATTGGCATATCCTTTAATGTTTGGAGGACAACGCCGCTTTTCCGTTAGAGTTCCGCATCCAATCATTAAAATACGATGGCAAGCTGAAGAGCGAATGCGGCTCGGATTCCGGTCCCGCCGGTCATATTCAGCATTTATTGACCATAGACCCATAGGATTTGAAACAAAAGCCTTCCGACCCCTTTATAGGGTCATGGATGTCGAAGCATGGAGTGAAAATGATGGCGCCAGCTTCAGAGCCGATTGGAAGTATTATGACTGGAAAACGAGTGGCTAAGCCTCATCCTACGGCAAGCGTCGTCCGCGACCAGCTTCAGCGCCCGGAATTCCAGCACGCTATCCGCACGACAAGCGCCGCCAGGGTCGAAAAGAAGATGCCCAAGCAATTCCTCGACTTGCTGGAACAACTCGACATCGCCGAAACCCGCAACAAGAAGCGCAGCTGATCGCTTAGCCCTGACGATAGACAAGGTTACCGTGCATGTCCGGATGCGCGATGCGCCCCGACTTCGTGTAATTGATAAAGCTACCAAACCCCAATGCGAAGACAAGGAAAATGGCAAATACGATGCCAAGACGTTGAACAAGCATGACAAAATTTCCCCAGTGACCGCTTGAAACTAGACAAGGGCATCTGAACGCTGGCTGAACCATCCATTCACCTGGCGGTTCAAATGATTGCCGAATTCTTCCCCCGTTGCGCGCACCGCACGTGACGCTGAAACGCCGCTGATCTATGCTTCGCGCAAAATTGTATTATCCATCGCTTTTAAAGCACGCAGGCAAGGGAGGTTCCGGCATGAGCAAGCCATTCGACGCCATCGTCATCGGGGCAGGACAAGCTGGCCCATCGCTTGTCGGCCGGCTCACTGGAGCCGGGATGAAAGTGCTGATGGTCGAGCGCAAGCTGTTCGGCGGCACCTGCGTCAACACCGGGTGCATGCCGACCAAAACCCTCGTCGCCAGCGCTTACGCTGCCCACCTTTCCCGGCGCGCCGCCGACTTTGGCATATTGGTCGGCGCCGAAGTTAGTATCGACATGAAGCGGGTGAAGCAGCGAGCCGACACGGTCTCCTACAACGCGCGCACCGGCGTCGAAAAATGGTTGCGCGGCATGGAAAACTGTACGGTGATCGAGGGCCACGCGCGCTTCACTGCTCCACACGAAATCGCAATCGGCGGCGAAACGTTCACTGCGCCCCGCATCTTCCTCAATGTGGGCGGACGGGCAAACATACCTGACATGCCCGGGATCAACGATATCGAGTACCTTACCAACACCTCGATCCTTCAACTGGATGAGGTGCCCGAACATCTGGTCGTCGTTGGCGGCAGCTATATCGGCCTCGAATTTGCGCAGATGTACCGAAGATTTGGCTCCAAGGTGACGGTGGTCGAAAAGGGACCGCGCCTTGTCAGCCGCGAAGACGAGGACGTCTCCGACGCCATAAAGGATATTCTCGAGGCCGAAGGCATCGCCATGCGGCTCAATGCGGAGTGCATATCGTTCAAGCCGCATCCGAACGGCGTCGAGGTCGGCGTGGATTGCACAAATGGCGCGCCGAGCGTCGTTGGGTCGCACGTGCTGATGGCAATCGGCCGCCGTCCCAACACGGATGACCTTGCCCTCGACAAGGCGGGCGTCGCCTTGGACGAGCGCGGCTTTATCAAGGTCGATGATCATCTTGCGACAAACGTCGATGGCATCTGGGCGCTCGGCGATTGCAACGGACGCGGAGCGTTTACCCACACGGCCTATAATGACTATGAAATCGTCGCGGCCAATCTTTTGGACGGTGAGAACCGGAAGGTCAGCGAGCGTATTCCAGGTTATGCACTTTATATCGATCCGCCGCTTGGCCGCGTCGGCGTGACCGAGAGCCAGGCCCGCGCGTCTGGCCGACCCATCCTCGTATCAAAGCGTCCGATGACGCGTGTTGGGCGCGCTGTAGAAAGGGATGAAACGCTGGGCTTCATGAAAGTGATAGCGGACGCCGAAACGCAAAAGATTCTCGGCGCGGCGATTCTCGGCACCAGCGGCGACGAAGCGATACACGGTATACTCGACACGATGAATGCCGATGTCGGCTATCCGCAGCTGAAATGGTCGGTGCCGATCCATCCAACAGTGTCGGAGCTCATTCCGACACTGCTTGGCGACCTGAAGCCTGCTTGATAGGGCATCTGCAGCTTCGGCAAGGTCATTCCATGACGGCGCTGTGGTCCGGCGGGGCCGCATCCGAACCGGGCTTGCGCAGCAGCATTACCAGCGGAATGGAGATGATCGACATGATCATCAACAGCTTGAAATCATCGATATAGGCGATGATCGTCGCCTGCTCGGTGATCATGCCGTCAAGCGCGGCGCGGCCGGCGGCTTTCATCGGGTCGAGATGCTGCATCACGGCCGGTGCATTGAAGGCATGATTGAACGGCGTCACATAGGCGGCGATGGAGGCGTGGTTGATCTGGACGTTCTCCGTCAACAGCGCCGAGACAATGGCGATGCCGACGCTCGATCCGATATTTCGCGACAGATTGTAGAGGCCCGTACCCTCGCCGCGCATATGGGCGGGCAGGGTGGCAAAGGCGATCGTCGTCAAGGGCACGAACAGGAAGCCGAGCCCGGCACCCTGGATGAAGCCGACCGAAATGATCGTCCATTGTGAAATATCGGGTGTCCAGCCGGTCATGTCGTACATGGCCCAGGCGGTCAGAGAAAAGCCGAAGATCAGCAAGGCACGCGTGTCGATCTTGCCGATCAGGCGCCCGACGATGAACATCGAAATCATCGTGCCGACACCACGCGGGCCCATGACGATGCCGGCGGTAATGACGGGATAACCCATCAGCGTCTGCAGATAGGGCGTCATCAGGGCGAGCGAAGCGAGGTAGGTGACGCCGATGACGAAGATGAAGAACATGCTGACGGAGAAGTTCCGGTCGAGAAAAAGGCGGGGATTGACGAAGGATTTCTTCGCCGTGAACGTATGCACGAGCAAAAGATAAAAGGCGCCGGCGCTGATCAGCGCCTCAACTTGGATTTCGCCGGAGGAGAACCAGTTCAGCTGCTCGCCGCGGTCCAGGAAGAGCTGCAGCGTGGCAATCGCAAGGCTGAGCATGCCGAAGCCGAACCAGTCGAGCTTGGCGCCGATGTCGCGCTTGGTCTCGGAGACGAAGGCGACGATGCCGAAGAAGGCGAGCATACCGATGGGCACGTTGATATAGAACACCCAGCGCCAGCTGATATTGTCGGTGAGCCAGCCGCCGATGACGGGGCCAAGCACTGGACCGACCATGACCGAGACGCCGAAGAGCGCCATCGCCTTGCCGCGCTCGTGCACTTCGTAGATGTCGAGGAGAATGCCTTGGGAGAGCGGCACCAGTGCGGCGCCGAACAGGCCCTGCATCAGGCGGAAGACTACAATTTGCGGCAGCGTCTGGGCGAGCCCGCACAGGACCGATGCAACGACGAAGCCGACAATCGCCGTCAGCAGCACATTCTTGCGGCCGAAGCGCGCCGCGAGGAACCCTGAAGGCGGCGTCATGATGGCGGCGGCGACGATATAGGACGTCAGAACCCAATTGATCTGGTCGGCGCTCGCCGAGACGCTGCCCTGTATATAGGGCAGCGCAACGTTGGCGATCGTCGTATCCAGCGCCTGCATGATCACGGCGAGGATAACGCAGGCCGTGATTGCCCCGCGGTTCGCCACCACGGGGGCCGGACCTGAAAGCGCGACAGTGTTAGCCATGGTTCTTGCTACCAAAGCCCCCAAAGAGATCTGAGATGAATTTAGGCATGCCGCGGGCGTGGCCGGTTTCGACGTCAGCGGTGACGCTCATGCCGACGCGCAGCGGCGGCTTGCCGGAAAGGTCGTCGATACTGACGAGCATGGGAATGCGCTGAACGACCTTCACCCAGTTGCCCGAAGTATTCTGGGCAGGCAGAAGCGAGAAGCTTGATCCCGATGCCGGGCTGATGCTGGCAACCTTGCCCTTCCACTCGACGCCCGGATAGGTGTCGACACTGATCGTCACCGGTTGGCCCTCGCGAACATAGGTAAGTTCGGTTTCCTTCGGGCTGGCGGCAACCCACATATGCGTGGTCGAGACCAGGCTGAATCCGGCCTGCGACGCCTGCAGATAGGCGCCGACCTGCAGCGCGGAAACATTGGTGACAATACCGTCAAACGGCGCGCGCACGATGGTGCGGTCGAGGTTGCGCTGGGCATTGTCCACAGCCGACTGAGCCTGAAGATAGGACGGATTCTGTTCGACCGGCTGGTTCGGGTCATTGCCGAGCTGTGCCAGCGTGGCAGCAGCTTCCGCCTTGGCAACGTCCACTTTCTGCTGGGCGGCGTCGAGGTCGAGCTTGGCCTTGTCATAGGCAGCCTTGGAAACCGCCGCAGTTGCGGTCAAATCCTGCTGACGCTGCAGTGTCTTGTTGTAGAATGGGACGTCGGTCTCCGCCTGCGTGATTTCGGCGAGCGATTGCTTGTAGCTCGCCGCGAGGTTCAGGATCTGGTTGCGGACGACACCAAGCTGCGCCTTCGCGCCCGCAAGGGCGATTTCATAGGCGCTCGGATCGAGCCGGAAGAGCACGTCGCCTTGTTTGACCATCTGGTTGTCGTGAACCTCGATCGACTGCACCATTCCGGAAACATCGGTCGAAACACCGACCATGTCGGCCTGCACATAGGCATTGTCCGTGGACATGACCTGGCCGCCAGTAACGTAGAAATAGCTGCCCGCGATCACGGAGATCGGCAGCACCGCGAACAGGAGCGGCCGTCTCAGGCTGCGGCGCGGCCGGACCGGTGCTGGCGGCTCTTCCTTGGTCACCGGGATTGCTGGCGTTTCGATTGTGGTGTCGCGCTGTTCAAGGACTGTGTCGCTGCGCTGTGAAGGAGCAGGGGCCTGATCCGAATTGGCGGGAATGCGCATGGAAGGTGAACCATCAGCCATGATTTTTCTCTCTGTCATCGACCGGCGTCTGGCATGCGTCGATCAAGTTCGTCTTCATAAGGGTAAGGGTGCGGATGAGGTGATCGCGGTCTTCCACCGAAACGCCGGCGAGTGCCTCGCCCCGCGTAGCTTCTCCAATCACGCGCATATCGGCGAGAAGCGGGCGGGTCTCGTCGCGCAGGAAGAGCAGCCATATGCGCCGATCCGTCGGATGCCGGCGGCGCTCGACCAGGCCACGCTCCTCGAGCTTGTCGAGAATGCGGACAAGCGTGATCGGTTCGATTTCGAGTATCTCGGCAAGTCCCGCCTGGTGGATACCTTCATTATTGGCAAGGTATGCCAGCGTCTGCCACTGCGACCGCGTCAATCCGAGATGCTTCGCACGCTGTTCGAAGCGCTTGCGTAGCAGGCGCGCGACGTCGTGCAGCAGGAAGCCAAGGGTCTTTGTGTTGTTCATGGGTGTGAAAGCATTTCATAAGGGTGCTTATTACATTGGTGCATATAACAATGATGCTAGGCAATAAAAAGATGACAGCTTGCCTTAGCCTGCAAAAATTTGGGCTTTGCCCTCAATTTGTTGTGAAAGCGGCCCGGGTGCTCGGTTTGGCGGTCAGTCCTGTTGGAGTTCCAGCATCCAAGTCTGCCCGATGAGGTCGTGGCCGAACGAATGGTGTTTCTCCTCATCGATCAACCGGAAGCCGGCAGCTTCGTAGATGCGGCGTGCTGAAACCAGTATGTCGTTGGTCCAGAGCTTGAGTTGGCGGTATCCCTTGGCCCGCGCCTCTTCAAGGCACATTGCAACGAGTTCCCGGCCAATGCCCAAGCCACGTGCGGAAGGCTCGACATAGAGCAGCCGCAGCTTGGCAACGCCTTCTTCGTCGCCTTTGACGAGGAAGATCGACCCGGCGATCGCGCCATTATGTTCGGCCACCCATGCAGCCTCCCGCTCCGGATCGAAATGCGCGACGAACTTGCCGAGGATGTCGCAAACAAGCCCCTCATAGGTCCAGTCCCAGCCATACTCGGCATGATAAAGCGCCATCTGCCGGTGGATGATCCAGCCGATATCGCCCGGCCGCAGGCCACGGTAGGTGACGGCATTTCGCTGTGCCTCGCTTGAATCGAGAAGCGCATGAATATGGCGCATCGCGGCGACGAGCCGCGTGCGCGCGTCTGCAGCGAGTGGCGCCAGCAGCCCTTCGATCTGTTGTTGCGAGCCGAGGTCCAGCGCGGCGAACGCTTTCTTTCCTGCCGGAGTCAAAGCGATCAAGCGGTGCTTGCCGTGTGCGGGACTGACGCGCACACCAATGAGCTTGCGCTTGGCAAATCGGGCGACGATCCGGCTGAGGTGCGCCTTGTCCATACCGAGGCTGCGACCGAGCTCTGCCGCGGTCTGCTCGCCATTATTAGCGAGTTCGTAGAGCACGCGCGCCTCGGCGAGCGTATAATCGCTGGCCAGCAGGTGCTTGTCGAGCAGGCCGATCTCCTTGGTGAAAAATCGGTTGAACTGTCGGAATTCTTCGATGGCATTCATGGCTGGACCTCAATGTTGTCGGTGACAACATATAATGGGTCGTCGGCTTTAGGCAAGTGAGTTGCAACCGGAGGTATGCGGCATTGTCGTTCAACCGGTGATATGTTTAGTTTTGGTCCAAAAGGCGTGAAAGTGGCAAGCGTGGAAGCAATCACCGATAAACCTCACACCAGTGAGCAGAAGCCGCCGGTCGAGACCGAATTGAAACTGCTCGTGGCAGTCGAACGATTCGCTGCCTTTCGCGAAAGTGCCTTGCAGCGGCTATCCGCCCGGAATAAGGGGATCATCCGCCGGCTCGACGCGATCTACTTCGACACGCCAGAGCATGCATTGTTCGACGCCGGACTGACATTGCGCGTCAGGCGCACCGGCCGAAGCTTCACCCAGACGGTCAAGCGCACGGCTTCCAACGGAACCCTGTCGCGCCACGAATGGGAATCGCCAGTCCATGCGATGGCCCCCGATCTGGGCTCGTTGCCGCTTCTGGAAATCGGCCCCCCGTTCGACAAGCTCGATCCGCAATCGCTCGTTCCTGCATTCGCCACCAATGTGCGCCGGCACGCGCTCATGGTCGACGTTCCGGGCGCCCAGATCGAGGTCGCCTTCGATGACGGGAAAGTCGAGGCAGGCGCCTGGCAACAGCCGATATCGGAAGTGGAACTCGAGCTGAAGCAGGGGCGCCCAGCGGCACTTTATGAACTTGGCCTCAGCCTCATGGAAACCGAGCCGCTCCGGCTCGGCGTCCAGACGAAATCGGATCGTGGCTATGCACTCGCCTGCATCAAGACGCCCAAGGCGTTCAAGGCAACGCAGTCCGGGATCGGCCGCGACGACATTGTTGACGATGCCATCGCGGCTCTCCTGGCCAATTGCCACCAGCAGATACTCGCCAATCTCGTTCCGGCCGAGCTCTCCGAAGTGCCGGACGGCGTCCACCAGTTGCGGGTGGGACTTCGCCGGCTGCGCACATTGCTTTGGCTGCTGTGCCACGAAATCGGCGCCCCGGCGCTGGCTGCACTCGAAGCCGAAGCCAAGCAGCTTGCCAGCAATCTTGGACCTGCCCGCAACTGGGAGGTGTTCATCTCATCGACCATCGCCAACCTCGAGGCGGTCGAACTCGAAGATATCGACTTTTCCGGCCTGAGGATGGCTGCGCATCCATTCAGGGACGAGGCCTATGTGAAGGTGCGTGAAGTGCTCGCCTCGCCGGGCGTCAATCGCTTCCTGCTTTCACTCGGTCTCGTGATCGAGCAGCGCAACTGGCGCAATGACATCAGCGCCGGAACGCTTGGCATCCTGTCGGAGCCGGTGGGCAAGCTTGGTGCGCGCGTCCTTGGCCGCATCGAGCGCAAGGCGCTCAAGCTTGGCCGTCATTTCCGCCATTTGGAGCCCGGGCAAAGGCACAAAGTGCGAATCACGCTGAAAAAGCTGCGCTATGCGCTGGAGTTCTTCCTGCCGCTCTATGCCGGTCATGGAGCGACGGGCAAGTATCTGAAGCGCCTCTCGCATTTGCAGGATTCCCTTGGCGCCGAAAACGATATCGCAACGTCACGCGAACTGCTGCACCAGCTCACCGAGGCAACGACCGATCCCGGCGTTCACCGCGCGATTGGTGCCGTGGCAGGCTGGCAGCGCTGCTATCAAATCGGCAAGGCAGATCAATTGCTGAGCGATTGGAAAAACTTCCAGCGTCAGCCGCTGTTTTCGGATTAGGTCTCACTGGGATGGACCGCTATTGCCGGCAGCAAAGCCGGTCCAGGTGGAATCGATATTCAGCCATGTGTTGGCCGGCTGCAACGACTTGAAACCGACGCTGCGCTGCAGGGGTGCGGACCCGCGATCAAAGCTGTTGCGATATAGAATGGTATTGTATTTGCGCGAACTGCGCGGCGGCGCTTCCTTAAAATTTCCATTATAGGTCCACATCAGGCGGAAGCCATCGATGAACCCGAAGGGAAGGTTGGTGAACCTGTTCTTCTCGAACACCGTGCCATTATAGTCGGCGCCCTCGTAGCTCCAGCTTTCGTATTCGACGCCGATATGGGCAAGCCGATCGAACGTGTTGTTGCGGTAGATATTGCCGAGACCGCCCCAGACCCCGGCTGTTCCTGCATCCGTGAATGTCGTTCCGACATAAAGCCCACTATTGCTGTCGGAGATGGTGTTGTTCGAATATTGCAGGAAGTAGGGGCTGAGGCCCGACGTTGACGTCAATGCGACGGTCATCATGGCGTGGCGCATTTGCGAAATCCGATTGCTGTCCACCACTGCATCGTAAACATTGCCGTAGAGCAGGACCGCCGTCGAATCCGAGTCGTGCTCGGCATAGCTCGCGCGGCCTTCGAAGCTGTTCTTGTAGATGGCGATCTGCGATGCGGTGGCGGCGAATGCAAACCGGCTCGACCGGTCGGGAACGACGTTCCAGGGTCGGTCCAACATCGCCGTGTTGGCTTTCACGTTAACGATATGGCGACGTTGCCCTGCGCCAGCGCCGCCGACGATCACCAGATCGCGGCCGCTCCGCTCATCGGGTGCAGCCAACCCTGCGAGCGTCACGCTGGTCGGCGTCGCTCCGATTAAGCCATCCTTGAGCTCACTGCCGACCATTTCGAAGCAGATCTGTTCGCCCTTGTTGCAATCGACGGTATCGCAGTCGTGCGGCGCGGCATTGTGGGAGCGATTGCCCTCCCAATACATGTTACGGAGGTTGCCGAAATGCCCCTGCGCGACGAAGAAACGGCCGATGCCGTGGCCGTCGTCGCGGGTCTCATCGGCATTGGCAAGATCGTTGCCGATCATCGAAAAGTCGCGGCCGCCCCAAAGTGCAACAACCGATTCGCCATAGCCGGTCATGCGGAACCGGTTATTGGTCATGAACAGCTGGTTGCTGCTGCCATAGAATGATCCATTCTCGATGAGCTCGGAACCATCGATGTAGATGCCGGACGAACGGTCCGTTTCCAGCGCCGGAATGTTCCATGCAATGAGCCGCACCGATTGCAGCCGCAAGTTGGAGACGGCGCCGAGGTTCATGAGCGGCTTCGAGCCGGTATTGCCATTGGCGTCGAAGGTCAGCCGTTCGAACTGCACATTGCGCTCCGCCTGGTCGATCATGCTCGCGCCCGTATCGGCATCGAGCCTTATGACGGTCTGGTCCAGGCCGTCGCCAAGCCAACGGACATTGTCTGGCGCGCTCAGCGCGGAAGACACGCGATAGGTCCCGGCCGGAAGATGCACCGTTGCGGGCGCGCTTGCTGCTGCTGCCTCGAGCGCCTCATTGATAGCGCTGGTATCGTCGCTGGTGCCATTGCCTGTCGCGCCAAACGATTTTACATCAAGGATACGCGCTTCCTGTCCCGCCCAGGGCGACTTGCCGAGAACCTGCAGCGGCAGCGGCCCACTCCAGCCGAAGCGGCCGCCATGGCCGTTATGAGCCCAGACTTCGTAGGAGCCAGCCACGAGATCCGGGACCTTGAATTCGACCCGGAAGGGGTTGACGGATATGGGGGCGACGAACAGGCCGGGCGCGTTCGCAGGCTTGATGTAGATAAAGGCAGTCGACGTGCCGTTCATATGCGCAAGGTTGCGTCCGTAGAGCGAAATGGCCGTCCCTGCCGTCGTATTGTTCGGGCCGAGCCACCAGGCTTCGGTACGGTTGACGGCAAAGGGCCTGCCGCGCGCGCCGTCGCGTTCCGGCCAAACGAGATACATCGACCATGCCGGCAGGGAGGCGGGGAGCAGCAGTGTTGCTGCGCTCGCATCGGCGCGTAGCGGCTTGGACGAGGAGAGGTTGCCCTCGATTGCGGTGGGCGCCTGCGCGAAAATTCCAAAGCCGGTTTGCTTGTCCAGCCCGACACCCGTCATCGAGATGATTTCATCGGGGCCGGCAGTGCGCGAGATTTCCGCAATTGCGGGCGCGCCGGCGCCGGCGGCAAATGCCGGTGGCGCAAAACGATCGATTTCGAATGGCAAGGTCGGTTCCGGGTTTGGAAGGGGGAAGCCAAAATCCGCCGGTTCTGCATTTCTGGTGCCGGCCGCGGCCGACGCAGCGTTTCCAGTGGGGGCCGCGGCGGCGCCAATCAGGCCCAACACCAATAGGAAACCCGCAATCAGCGCCATGATCGACCGTGGAAAATGGCGCATGCCGAACTCCGCCCCCTGTTGTTCGTGCATGAAGCCAGAGCACGCGGCGATTTGATAGAAGGCGCTCGATAAATTGAACGTGATTATCGTGTGCAACAGAAGCGCGGCGAGGAGAAACTGGTGCCGCTTGCGTGACTCGAACACGCGACCCCATCATTACGAATGATGTTACTACGGATTTCCGCAAGTTTCTGTACGTCTCTAAATATCATTAAACCGCTAGTATTATTGCATTTTGCGTCGTTGAGAGGTAGTTAAGCATCACTCGTAAATCTCCCTCCGGTGACGACCCAGTAACGACGCAATCCGCACGGACATACCAGACTAAGGACTCTCCATGACTGCCAAAAAAGTGAAGCTCATCAAAAGCACGGTTGACGCACTCAAGCCGGCCGTCAAGCCTTTCCGTGTTTTCGACGCCGAGTTGAAGGGTTTTTGCGTCCGCGTTGCTCCGACTGGTGACAAGCGCTGGCAGGTCGAGTACCGGCCGGCTCCCGGCGGCCGTGGCATTCCGGTCAAACGCCTAACCCTTGGGCCTACAGCTGTGCTTACAGCAGACGAGGCTCGCTCCGCCGCAAAGGCCACCCTCGCTGAGGTCGCCAAAGGTACAGATCCGGTGGCCGACAAAATCTCCAAACGGCGTGAGCTGAAAGTCACGGACCTAATCGATCTCTACGAACGGGAAGGGACCGTTGTGCAGCGCGGCGTCAACATCGGTAAACCGTTGGCACCTCGCAATAAGGCGTACACGCTGGCAGCTCTGCGCCATCATGTCGTTCCGCTGCTTGGTAACAAGCGCGTTTCGGAGGTCATGGCCAACGATATCGAACGCATGGTGCGGGACATTGCAGCTGGTAAGACCGCCAAGGACGGGAAGTTTGGCCCGCGTCAGCGCATCATCGTCAGAGGTGGCGAAGGCGCAGCCCGCCGAGTTGTCCGGGTGTTGTCGGCCGTCTACACTTTTGCGCTGCGCCGTACACCGCCGCTAGCCTCTCAGAACCCATGTGAAAAGGCGAAGGTCAATAAGGTCGACGGTAGACGTACCCGCTTTCTAAATCTGGGAGAGGTGCGGCAGCTCGGCAGGGCCCTCGACGAGTTAGAAACAGAAGGGGTAAATCCGAAGGCCCTCGCCATCACACGCCTGTGGGCACTCACCGGCTGCCGCCGCGACGAGATCGCGGGTCTATTGTGGTCAGAGGTCGATTTCGATTTCGCATGCCTACGACTTGCAGCAAGCAAGACCGGCAAGAGTGTAAGACCGCTGGCAACGCCAGCCATGGCGTTGTTGGCAGCACTGCCGCGCTACGGCGGATCACCATACGTGTTTCCCGCGACACGGGGTGATGGCCACTTTCAAGGCACGAAACGCATCTGGCCCACGATCGTGAAAAGGGCGGGTCTGCCCGGCGTAACACCGCACACACTGCGCCATACGCTCGGGTCGGCATCCGTGTCTTCCGGCGAAACGCTTGCCATGACGGGCGCCATCCTTGGCCATTCCGATCACCAATCAACGGCGATCTATGCCCATCTGCAGACTTCGCCGGTCCAGCAAGCGGCCAACCGTGTCGTCGTCGGCATTGCGGCGGCACTGGCCGGAAAGCCTGCGCGTAGCCAGCAGACAACGAAGAAACGGGTCTCATGAGCGTGCGACTCGAAAGCGCTCAAAGAACCACTCAACGCGACTGCAAGCCGCGGTGGGTCCACTCGCCGGCTTCAAGCGAACCGTTGCAGGAACGGGCCAAGGCCCGGAAATCCGCGGCCGACGCCGATGCGAAATACCCTCCCTTCTTGTCGATCGAGGCCGTCGTCTCAATCATTGCGAGCATTGATTTACCGGGCAGGCGAGGGAAGAAGGCGATTCCGGATAAACTAGATCTGCCCCAACTCCGCCGCGACTTAAATCGTGCGCTATGGTGGTTCGTGAACTGGAAATCACTCAGCCGCTCACAGCCATGGGCCGCACACGGAATCCGGGGCACACAGTTGATCAGGTCTGCACGCTCATCGCCTGATGGGCAGACGTTCTTCGACCTTTGGAACAGAACTGATCTTGCTGGGAACTGGTGGCGCGAACAAGTGCAGCCCTATCGGTCGCATGGTCAATCGCTGCAAGTCATCGAACGGATAATTCGCCGACTAATGGCGGAAAGGCTCACTCAACAGCGTCCGAATCGATGGAAGAAGCAGCGATTTATTGAGAGGCCTGCAACTTGGCTGCTTGAACCGGGTGGCCCTGAGAGCCCGATGGGATGGCTAACCGGTGACCATTTAGTCGTTATCTTCAGGCGTCATTTTCCGAAGTGGTCGGCTGCCGCTCGCCAATATCAATCGGTGCGCAAGAGCGGTGAAATAGTCCCCGGAAAGGTAAGTCCCTATGTCGCCCTTGCCCTCGCTGTTCTCGAAAGCGCTGGGATCAAAAATCCTAGGGCCCGCCCGTATAAGATTCATACGATTGTGACCTATCGCAAGGATAAAGCTAGGCGAAAAAAGGCAAAGCAAGCAAGGCTTTGAGTGAACAGTTATATACCCCCGTGCGCCTAAAGTGAACGTACTTCATAGTCGCTACAGATAACTTGGAGGCACCCATGAAGCCGCAAGATGCGCAGTCCCCAGAGGGGAGCAGTGACGGTAGCACGGCAACGCTGTTGAAAACGCCGCTCGCCTGCAAATACCTCCTCGACAAGCATGGCGTGGATCGCTCGCCAGTGACACTGCGTAACTTGCGACTGAGGGGGGGTGGGCCTGAGTTTCACAAGTTCGGCAACGAGGTTTTCTATAGGCCCGATAGGTTGGATGTCTGGGTCAGGCAAAAGCTGTCAAAGTCGTTCCGCTCGACCTCAGAGCTACCGGCGCGGAGGAGCTAACTCATCGGCCGGCGCATTAATAACGCATAGGAGAGCTGGAACGCCAGGTTCTATCTCTGACCTAAAAACGACCGCGGGGCGCTTTGCGGTGATTAAGGTAAGAGGTTGCCCACCGCCCCACAATGGGCAGCCGTGACCTGTTGTCGGAGGACACGATGGACGACACCTTGCCCATAGATGACATCATAGTCGACGAGCGGATCAGGCGTGATCTCGGCGATATTTCCGGTCTAGCCAACTCAATCCGCACCGTCGGCCTGCTACATCCAATCCTTATAACTTCGGAACGCCATCTCATTGTCGGCCTGCGTCGGCTACGCGCTTGCAAGATATTGGGATGGCCCACAATTCCGGTTCGGGTTTTGGGAGGAACCAATGATCGTTAACCAAGACCTATTCGCCTTGTTGCCCTATGGGATTCAGGCTGAGATTTCCGAAAACCTATTCCGAAAGAACTGGCTCCCGAGTGAAATTGACGAACTGCGCCAGCTCTGTGAGGCAACGTTAGGAGCCTTTCGTAACGCTCGGACGGGAATATTCCCCCCCGCTATCCGCACTCAGATTGGTGAAATTTGTGGAACCTCTTGGCGTAACCTCGATAAGATTAAAGGTGTTTGCGAAGCCGCCCGGAATGAGCCCGAAAGGTTTAGACACCTTCTTGCAGAAATGGATCGTACTGGGCGCTTTGACCCCGCATTCAAGCAGCTCGGAATTGCACGCGCGAGGGAAGACTATGCTGCGCGAAAGGAATGCGGTGGCACAGTTGACGATCTCGCCGCCCTCGCAGGAACCGGATACCGCGCGAGGGTCATCTACGCAGACCCCCCATGGCCATTCGAAGTCTACAGCGGCAAGGGAAAACAACGTTCCGCCGATCGCCACTACGACACACAGTCACTGGCGAGCATTATGGCACTGGGGCCAACGGTAAAGAATTTGGCAGCAAATGACTGCGCTCTGTTCTTATGGGCTGTATCTCCCGAGCTACGTGGCGCCCACAAGGTAATCGAATCCTGGGGCTTTACATACAAAACGGTCGGCTTTGTGTGGGTTAAAACAACCCAAGAAGGCGAACCCGCCACCGGAATGGGTTATTGGACACGATCCAATGTTGAGCATTGTCTGCTAGCGACACGCGGATCCCCAAGCCGGCAAGATAAGGGCGTGGCTCAGGTCCTTATGGCGCCTCGGGGTGAGCACAGCGCGAAACCCGAGGAGGTAGCCTCCCGCATCGAGCGCCTCGTTAATGGTCCATATATCGAACTATATGCCCGTAGCCGTCGCGCCGGTTGGCAGGTCTGGGGCGACGAAGTGCCGCTAGTTAAGGGCACCCATTGAGGTGCATTGAAACGAATTGAATCGCTGCTAATAAACGAAACCGCCACGCGCCCGCAGGCGGCAGCGGCTCCGTACGTCGTGTCACTACGATATTGTACGGCGAATTCGAGCGTGTGGCTAGCCAAGGGAGGTAAGCAAATGCTTACACTTCTAGAAATGCACGGCCATTACCGCGCAGTTTTCGACATCGGAAGTGCTCGCGTCGTTCATACGATTGGCAGCCGTGACCTCAAGGTCACAGAGAAACACCTTCGCTTCCTTGCCGATCAGGCAACGAAACTCGCGGATCATTGCCGTGGCCGCATCGATCGCAAAAAGACGAGCGGACCGAATTGCCCGATCTCACACCGGTCGACCGTTACTATAGCCCAACACCATTGATGCATCGCGACCGCTCCGTCGAGGGGCGGTCGTTTCACTTGTCGAGCAAAGGAAATCTCAATCATGAACTACGACCAGGACTATCTACCCGATCTCTTCACCGGAACTTACCTAAACGATCTTCTCGAGGCGCAGAGAACCAAAGAATTCGTCTTAACAAACGGTTCAATTTCGCTCCAGACTTTTCAAGACGCTAAAAACCCACAATGGGTTATAAGTTTTGGCGGCGGAATACCCAAACTGCGTGTCAAACCAGCTATCGGCGCTGTTCTACGGCAGGCCTTTGGTCCGGACTCCAAAAACTGGATTGGCAAGCGCATTGCCTTATCGGTCGAGCCGATCGAATGGGAGGACCACGAAACCCGTGAGATGAAGTCGGGCTTCGCAATTAGAGTGAGGGCGGTTGCCGACGAGGAACCTGCCAGCCAGCCGCCCCCGTCGTTCAATTCCCTTGACGACGACATACCTTTCGGCCGGAGGGATTGATGCAGCCGCCCCTGCCGCTTGCTGACGCCATGAGACTCAGGAAACTGATTCTGATGCTGTCATCCGATAGCGAGGGCGAGCGGCAGGTCGCTGTGTCGAAAATCGGCGGGCTGCTTATCCGTTGCGGTCTTGATTGGCACGATTTCGCTGACCGGTTGATCGCACCCGCAATGCCACCGACCGCGTACATTTCGCATCGTCCGCGAATCAAGATGAAGCAGACACAGGATCACCGCTACCGGATCGCCGCCACCGACCTTCTGGACGTGGTCGCGGCGATCCGCGACGGCGCGCCATTGGACGGTTACGAGCGCCAGTTTCTTGGCACCATGGAAGAGCGTGCGGCGCGTTACGCGGTGATTGTTCTGTCACCAAAGCAATTCGCTTACCTCACTGGGCTCTTGGAGGAAATATAAGCCATGCTGCAAGTCGCTCTTGACTACATTTCTCGCGGCTGGGCTCCGATCCCTGTTCAACCGCGAAGCAAGAAGCCCGCCCTCTCGAAATGGCAGACGACCGTCATCAACCCGGGTAACGCCGCCCGCTTCTTCAATCGGCCTGACGTCAACGTCGGTGTGATCCTCGGCGCCAAGAGCGCTGGGCTCGTCGACATCGATCTCGACCGGCCGGAGGCGCGCGCCTGCGCACCCTATTTCCTGCCGCCAACGGATGCGCTTTTCGGTCGCCCAGGCGCAATGGACAGCCATTGGTTGTACATCTCTGACCTCGCTGGTGACCCGCAGATTAAGGTTGCCACCATCAAACTCAGCGATCCCGATGAAGTCGATCTGAAGCAGGCAACCTTACTTGAAGTCAGAATCGGCGGCGTCGCTGGCGCACAAACTGTGCTGCCACCGAGTATCCACGAAAGCGGTGAGGCGATCCGCTGGTCCAATGGCGGATTGCATGATCCGGCCGTAGTCAGCGGTGTAGAACTGCTTACTAAGACAAAACGGCTTGCAGCGGCCTCCTTGTTGGCGAAGCATTGGCCGCAAGAAACCGGCATGCACAACGCCGCACTGGTGGTTGGCGGTTGCCTTGCACGCGCGGGCTTCACAACACCTGAGGCAGGTATCTTCATTGAGGCGGTTTGTCGCGCCGCCGGCGATCCAGACGTTAAGGATCGCAAGCGAACCGGCGAGGACGCGGCCGACGCCTTCCTGCGAGGTGCTAAAACGCTGGGACTTCCGACGCTGCGAAAGGTTTTTGGCGGCCCGGTCGCAGACCTACTAGGAGATTGGCTCGGCTTAAAACCCGACACGCAAGCGCGCACCACAGCCACCAACACAATAACTAGCCGGCCAACGATCCGGCTCGGCGCGAACATAGCCAAGACGGCCGAGGCGACTGAAGCGGCACTGGTGGCCGCCGGCCTCGAAATTTACTCCCGTGATACGCTGCTCGTTCGGCCCTATATCGCCGATAATGGCAAGACACGCTCAGGGCGATTTCTGCCAATCTCGACAGCCTACCTGCGCATGGCGATGGACGAGGCAGCAGACTTCGAGCGGTTTGACGCACGGACAAAGGACTTTGTCCCGGCGAAACCACCGGCGGAGGTCGCCGAAGGCATCCTCGATCGGGCCGGCCGGTGGCTGTTCCCGCCGGTGCGCGGCATCATTATGGCGCCGTCGCTGCGGTCCGATGCGTCCCTGCTTGCCATGAAGGGCTACGATCCCGAGACCAAACTCTATCTGCTCGACCCGCCGCCCATGCCAACCATACCCGACAGACCAAGCCTCGACGAAGCGAAAGCCGCTCTGGACCGGCTTGCCGATGTATTGCGAGAATTTCCACTCGTGGGGCCGGAGGATTTCTCCGTAGGCCTCTCCGCACTGATAACACCGGTTCTTCGGCCGGCGCTCGGCCGGGTGCCGATGCATGCAATCACAGCCCCGGATATGGGGAGCGGCAAAAGCTACCTTGCCCACTGCTGCAGCATGCTTGCCACCGGCCATCGCGCCTCGATCATCACCACGGGGAAAGACGAGGCTGAGTTGGAAAAGCGACTCGGGACCGCGTTGATTGACGGCCTGCCGATCGTGTTGATTGACAACGTATCGAGCGCTGTCAGGGGCGATTTTCTTTGCGCCGCAATCGACCAACCGCGTATGGCCATCCGGCTACTCGGACATTCCAAGGCAGTCCAGATCGAACCGCATGCGGTAATTTTCGTGACCGGAAACAATCTTAGGATAATCGGCGACGTTATCCGCCGCACCGTCACGTGCCAACTCAATCCCGGTATCGAAAACGCCTACGAGCGGAGCTTCGAAAGCAGTCCGCTAACGATGATCGCCGCCGACAGGGGCAAGTATATCGCGGCCGCGCTCGTCGCCTGTCGTGGCTTTCTCTTGTCTGATCTAAAACCGATAAAGCCGCCACTCGCTGGGTTTGATGAGTGGTCGAACGTCGTTCGCTCGACAATCGTTGGCCTTGGCTTCGCCGACCCAGTCAAGACGATCAGCGCTTTGCGCGAAAATGACCCTGACCGCGAACGGTTCGGCCAAGTCATGGACGCATGGCATGCCACCTTCGAGGACCACGAGGTAACGGCTTCCGGCGTCGTTGCGCTCGCTAACGAAAAAGACACAACGAACCATCTACTGCGAACCGATTTGCACGACGCCCTTATAGCCATAGCCAAGGAACGCAACGGCAGCATCCTTAGCGTTCAAAGGCTTGGGGAGTGGTTGCGCTCTCATCAAAACCGGATACTCAGCGGCCGGGTTTTTCGGCGCGGCGACCGAACGCAAAGCGGTGTCCTTTGGCGGCTCGAACGGCATGACGGCATGACTGTATGACGACTACTATGCCTACATCTCAAGAAGAAGTCAGAGGAAGAGAAGATGATAAATAGGGAGAGTGGATGGAGTGAGCGTCATGTCGTCATGTCGTCATCCCATAGAGCGCATCGCTCACTTTCTTGTGGTGGCAGGCTGTGGTCTCTTGCGGTATTGTAATACCACTATGTTGACCGCCCGACAGGAAGCCTTCTGCCGAAACCTTGCGCGAGGCCTCTCACAATATGAGGCCTACACGCGGGCCGGCTATCGTTCGAAAGGTCGAAATGCCGCCGACGCGCATGCGGCCCGGCTGGTAAGAAATGGCAAGGTGAAAACGAGGTTGATTGAATTGAAGGGCCGCGCAGCGAAACGCACCGAAAAAACCGTTGCTTCGCTGGTCGCAGACCTCGACGAAGCCATTGTTTTCGCAAGGAAATGCAACAGCCCATCCGCTGTCGTCGCCGCGATCAACGCTCAAGCGAAGCTCCTCGGCCTCGAGGCTCCGAGGCAGTTAGAAGTTATGCATAGGCCAGCGCCGCTACCGACGAAGGTCCTGGAACTGACCGAAGAGGAGTGGCGGCAGCAGTTTTCCACGCCGCTCGGGCTACCCGGGCCCAGCAGTAACCCAAAGCCCCTCAAACAGATTCGGGCGCCGAAACACCCCAAGGCCCGTGCTGTCGAGGAAACTATTGCCGAACGGCACGCTATGGTGGAAACTCCAACATGGCTCTCTGGTGTGGTCTACCTCGATGATGAACCGTAAAGCATCGACACGTGCCAATCCCGTCACGCGCGCTGGGTTAATCTCCGACCTGAGCACAATAGCCGCCGAGGCACGGAAACATGGCGACGCGGCTGCTGCCGAGTATGCACTCGAATTAGCATGGCGCATTGCGGAAGCCGAATTGGAGAACCCCACCCTCCATTGATTTGTGGCCCTTTCTGCTAGCGGCAGCTTGGGTATTGTTGTATCATTTGCTGAAGGAAATGATACAGAAATCAGGATATATTTGTTGAATAACAAAGGGACAGTGAAGGTTGTTGCCTATCTCCGCACCTCCAGTTCGGCCAACGTTGGCCAGGACAAGGACAGCGAAAAACGGCAGCGCGATGCCATCGATGCCTACGCTCAGGCAGCAGGCTGTAAGATCGTAAATAGCTATTACGACACGGCCATCAGCGGCGCGGATCCGGTGACAGCGCGGCCGGGCTTCTCGATTATGCTGGAGCGGCTGATGTCGAATGGCGTGCGAACGATCCTGGTCGAGAATGCCTCCCGATTTGCCCGCGACCTCATCGTGCAGGAAACCGGTTATGCGATGCTGAAGGCTCGCGGCATCGAGCTGATCGCAGCAGACAGTCCCGATAGCTTCGTTTCCGATACGCCAACCGCTACGCTGATCCGCCAGGTGCTCGGCGCAGTCTCGGAGTTCGAAAAGGCCATGCTGGTCGAAAAGTTGCGTGGCGCGCGCGAGCGCAAGCGAAGGGAAACCGGGAGGAAGGTTGGCGGCCGAAAAAACTATGCCGAGGTCGAAGGCGGCGCCAAGATGATTGCGCTGGCGAAGAGGCTACACCGCTACCCCGTCAACGGCAGGCGTAGAACACTCGCCGATATCGCAGATGCACTGGCCGAGGCTGGTTATCTATCTAGCGCGGGAACCCGTTTCACGGGAACTGCCGTCTCGCGCATGCTTGAAAGGGAGCAGCCCAAGTTGGTAAGTAAGTAGGGCTAGCGGAAATCATGTCGAAGCTCGGGTTTGACAGGTTTCAGGTGGCCGGTCACGACCGCGGCGCTCGTGTCGCTTTTCGAATGGGCCTGGACTATCCCGCTCGTATCGAGCGCCTGGCCGCCCTCGATATCGTGCCAACCCATCATGCGCTGACAAATGTGACGTGGGGTGGGGTATCGAGGCCTATCATTGGTTTTTCATGGCGCAGAAGGCGCCCTTTCCCGAAAAACTGCTGACCGCCGATCTCGCCTATTACATCGATTACAAACTCAACAAGAAGGGTGTGGGCCTCGAAATATTCTCCCCCTAAGCAATGGCGGAGTACAAACGCTGCACCGCCCGCATCCTGCATGACCAGCGCATGGCCGATGTGGCCCGCATCGTTGTCGTGGGCGACGCTCGCACCCTCGATCTCGGAAAACGGCAGGCCGGCGTATCGTTTGCATATCGAAGCTACCAGTCTCCGGCTTCCGTCGACTGGTCCGATAGCGCCGTGCCGCTGATCGACCTCGGCAACACCGATCCCTCGCTCTATGAGCCCGGCGTAGCAAGCGCCGAATCCGGCCGATTGACCGGAGACACGCTTGCCCGTGCGATCGACTTCGCCCTGGCAGGCGAGGTCGATGCGGTAACCTTTGCTCCCCTGAACAAGCGGGCCATGTACGATGGCGGCTGGAAATTCCCTGACGAACACAAGATGTTCGCCCATCTCCTCGGTCATCACAGCTATTTCAGCGAGATGAACGTGCTCGACGGTCAATGGATGTCGCGCGTTACCTCGCACGTCTCGTTGCGCCAGGCCGTCGACCAGATCACGCGACCGGCCATCGGGGAGGCGATCGTCCTTGCCACGACCATGATGCGCAAGGCCGGTATAGCAAAACCCCGTCTTGCGGTCGCAGCGCTTAAGGGGAAGGCAGCGACCCCACCCCCGGCTTTCCCCAAACGGCCGCCCACAAAGCAAAAAGGGGCCCACCGTTTACTCGCATGTCGGTGGCATAGACGAGCCAGTTCATTGGCAGTGCATTAAAGGCCGCTTCGCGCCTTCGTTCAAGTCATTGACCCGGTAGCGGCCGCATCCTGAAAGCTGACATTCAAAGGGACAGCACATTCACGGTTGGCCGCATTCATCCGACATATTTCGCCGTTTTCGAGATTGTCACAAACCTCGCATGGGTTGCAGACAGGGATACATTGCGCTTAGTGTCTTGCCCAACGATGCGATCGCCGAACTTTCGAAAAACAGGAAGTGCCCGTTGAAAGGAACAGACTTCAACGAGTTCAGGAACGGATGGCGGCTGGTGCTGGCCGGCTTACTCGGAACGGCTTTGGGCATGCCCGCCATTCCGTTCTACACGATCGGCGTCTTTGCGCCGATCTTCGTGGAAGAATTCGGCTGGTCCTTCGCGATCATTTTTGGCGGTCTGTCGCTGTTGGCCGGTGCAATTCTGATCGTCGGTCCATTTTTCGCGACGTTGATCGACAGGTTTGGTGCGCGACTGGTGGCGTCGATCTCGCTACCGTGCCTGGGCCTGAGCTACATGACGCTCGCGGCATCGAACGGCTCTATCGAACAATACTATCTGTCGTGGCTGGCTATCGCGATCTTCGGGTTGGGAGCGACCCCCGTCGTCTTCACGCGGGCGATGAATAATGCGTTCGAAGAACGCCGAGGTCTTGCCCTTGGCATCGTGCTATCTGGCGCGGGCCTGTTCGCCTTCGTGGTGAAACCGCTGGCACAACTGTTGATCGAAACTGGTGGATGGCGTGTCGCTATCTTGGTGATCGGGGCACTGCCCATATTTATCGCGTGCCCAATGGTCCTCTGGGGCTTTGCTAGGCTGCCAAGTAAGAATGCCAGCACCGAGTTGGCGATGAACGAGGTGTCGGATGGCATGAGCGCTCGTGAGGCCTTCCAGTCACGCTATTTTTGGATCTTGGCGATCGTTTTTGTGCCGATGTCACTCGCCATCGCCGCGCCATTGCCCAACATCGAAAACATACTTCGCTCGCTGAGCCTCTCGCCCAGCGAAATCGTCCAACTCGCCTCGCTCGTCGGAATAGCGGCCGTGGTGGGCCGACTGTTGGGCGGCATTCTGGTTGATCGCTTTTGGGCACCGGCAGTCGGTACGGTCATATTGACGTTCGGCGCAGTCTCCTGCCTCATCCTTTCGCTAGGCCAGGTGGACTTTCCCATGGCGTGCATCGCTATAATATTGCTTGGCCTAACTTCTGGGGTGGAATTCGACCTGATGGCCTATCTGGTTGCCCGATATCTCGGTATGCGAAGCTATGCCACGACCTACGCCACGTTGTACGGAATTTTTGTGGTGGGCGCTTTTGTAGGTCCCAGCCTGTTCGGCTACGCGTTCGACAGTACGGGTACCTATTCGGGATTACTCAAGGCCTGTGCGCTGCTGCTTGTGGCTGGCGCGGCAACGATTCTTCTCCTGGGGCCCTATCCGAACCGAAAGATCCAGGCATTCGCCTAGATCGCCGGATCAATTTTGGCCGTCAGGGCCCGTGTGGGTTTTAACCTCTTTTAACCAGCCAGCAGGGAAGCGCCGCGCTATCATGCCTACAGTCCGGATGGCTGGCTTCACTCCGCCCTCCGCCGTGAAACATCAGGAGGCGGGTTTATGAGCAAAGGAAAAGTGCTGGTGATGGGCTCAAACGCCACACGCATCGAAATTCAGGGAGCCGGCACCGGGCCTACGGGACAATATCTAAATGAAACAGTGGTGCCTATGTTGGCGCTTGTCGGTGCAGGCTATGAAGTTCTGCTTGCCACTCCCTCTGGGGCCAAGCCTTTCATTGACCCGGCATCGGACGCAGTCCAGCATTTCGACGGCGACGAGGAGGCGTATCTTCGCGGCAAAGAGTTCTTCGCCAACGATCCCTCAATGAACACGGGCCGCACCCTGCGATCTGTGATCGAGGAGGGGCTGGATAGGTATGCCGGCGTGTTCGCGCCAGGAGGCCAAGGACCCGTCGTCGATCTGATGCAGGATCCCGACGCGGGAGAGATCCTTCGGCATTTCCACGCGGCCGGAAAGCCCACCGCCTTGCTCTGTCACGGCCCGATCGTCTCGATCTCCGCAATGCCTCAGGCGAAGGAATTTCGCGCGGCGCTGATCCTGGGTGACCAGGTCAAGGCGGCAGAACTTGCCAACGGATGGCAATATGCAGGCTACAAAATGACGGTGTATTCGGGAAGCGAGGAAAAACCCATTGAGGATAACATCCTGCATGGCAAGCTTTATTTCTATATGCCCGAAACCCTGGACTTAGCTGGCGCCAAGGCGACAACCGGCCCAGACTTCGAACCCTACGTGATCGTGGATCGTGAACTTATCACGGGCCAGAATCCTCGCTCTGATCATCCGATCGCGGCAAAGCTCATCGAAGCACTCGATCGCGCCAGTCCGGCGTTGTGAAGCATATGGGGCGTAGTGTCTCGCCGTGTACATCCCTCAATCAAATGGAGCTGGTTTTATGGTGCGCATTGCTTTAGTCCTCCTGTTGTCCTTGATCGCTCCTGCAGCCGCGTTGGCGCAGTCGGGCGAAAAGCCTGTGTCGATTGTTCTTGTGCATGGCGCGTTCGTCGACGGCTCCGGCTGGAAAGCGGTCTTCGACATACTGACTAAAGAAGGATACGAGGTGCTGGTCGTCCAGAACCCGACGATCAGCCTCAATGGCGATGTTGCGGCCACGCATCAGGTGATTGCCGCGGCAAGACATCCGGTGATCCTCGTCGGCCACTCCTATGGCGGAATGGTCATCACGGAGGCCGGTGACAATCCCAAGGTACGAGGTCTGGTTTATATCGCTGCTTTTGCGCCAGACTCAGGGGAGTCGGTGGCATCGCTTGCGGAACAGAAGCCGCCGACGGGAGAATCGGCCGCGCCGCTGCTGCCGCCCCACGACGGTTACCTGCTCGTGGACCCGTCAAAATTCCCGGGTGCTTTCGCCGCCGATGTCGATGCTTCGATCACGCGATTCATGGCCGCCTCGCAGGTGCCGTGGGGGCTAGAAGCAGTGCAGACAAAAATCACCAAGGTCGCGTGGAAGGCCAAGCCGTCGCATTTTATGGTAACCACCAAAGACTCGATGATTCCGCCTACCTTCCAGCGGGCATTCGCGAAACGGGCCGGCGCTACAACCATGGAGATTGATAGCAGCCATGCCGTGATGCTCTCCCATCCGCGCGAGGTTGCAGCCTTCATTGAAACTGCCGGCCGTACGAAATAGCCGACTGGGAGATCCTGATCATGGCTCACATCAAGATTGTGGGGACATTGCTTGCAAGACCTGGGAAAGCGGGAGAGCTTGAGGCGTTGCTCTTCAGCATGGCGCCCCACTGCAGGGCCGAGCAGGGTAATCTACGATGGGACATCTGGCGGGACCAGACGAAAGCCGACCAATATGTTCTGGACGAGCTCTATCTCAACAATGCAGCGGTGGAGGCTCACCACGAGACGCCGCATTTCAAGAACTATCTGTCGAAAATCCACGACCTTGCCGACCGCAACGCCATTGTGCTCGAGCCCGCACTAGTAGCGAACAAGAATGGCTGTTAAGACCTACGATCGACCGGGCTGTGTACTATCGCCTAAGTGTCTCGAGCAGGTGACGCGCCTTCGCTATGTTCGCACAGGCCGGCACGTTATCGAACTCGGCGCAGATGGGCGACAGCAGGTCGGCTGCCGCCACGAGGCGATCGGTTTCGGCCCAAAGTTGCGCCAGAGCCGTCGAGGCCCGAAGCTGGAAGAAAAGCGCACCGCTTTCTCTTGCAGTCTCTGTGGCCAGCAGCAGCGTTTCCGACGCGCCCGACAAGTCGCCATCCCGCCACTGCACCAGTCCGTGCACCCGATGCAGTTCCGGCTGTGACCAGTATTCGCCTTGGCGGTCGGCACGGTCGAAGGCAGCGCTCAAGCTGTCACGGGCGAGCGCGATACGTTTATGACGCAATGCGGCTTCCGCGAGCATGGCGAGATATAGAGGCACCCGGACGAGGAAAATGTTGGAAATGAGTTGGCCTATCGCAAGTCGCATCATGTCAACGCCTCCGCCCTCGCCGTCCATGCTCCTCACGGCGCCCTCGTAGAATTTACAAACGGGTCGCCAGATGGCGATATCGCGCAAGCTAAGGTTGCGCGCTAGCATCGCAACATGTCGGCGCGCAGTTTCGCTCTCGCCGGACCACAGCGCGATAGGCAGCGCCGCCTGTGCAAGGGCGTTGGAATGCGAAACCAAGTGATCGAGCGCAAGGCTGTGATCGAGCGCCTCCTGCAGTGCCGTCGTCGCCTCGCTTCGATCGCCACACACCCAGGCCGCCGTCGCAAACGCCACCCGGATCGACACGAACCGGTCCATCTGGAATCGGGTGACGGCCGATCGTTTCGCGGTGATCGCATGCTCGCGCAAGAGCCTTTTCAGGTCATCGCACGCAAGCCGGACGTCGCCGCAGTAAAAGGCGGCCGTTGACCTTACGCGCTCGCCCTCCGCTACCACCGCCTGTTCATTTTCCCGTTCGGCGAGTTGGGCGAACTGCTTGAGAGTCGCAATTGCTTGCCGGTGCCGTCCGGTGAAGCTTTGCAGGATACCAAGTCCCCACAATGTACGCAGCTGGTAGTCGACATTGCCGATCTCGCGGGCCAATTGGTTGGCCTCCATCCACGCCGCATCGGCTTCGGGGCCTAAATGATCGGAGAAATTGAGGCC
Source organism: Phyllobacterium sp. UNC302MFCol5.2 (assembly GCF_000686005.1). Classification (NCBI taxonomy): domain Bacteria; kingdom Pseudomonadati; phylum Pseudomonadota; class Alphaproteobacteria; order Hyphomicrobiales; family Phyllobacteriaceae; genus Phyllobacterium; species Phyllobacterium sp. UNC302MFCol5.2. The sequence continues at coordinate 732,437 of NZ_JMLL01000010.1, read as the reverse complement.
CGAGGCGTAGGACGCTATCAGTTTCATTTTGACGGCGGGGTCGCACCGAGACAGCGCTTCAACCGATTCCAGTGCCCGTTCCACGCGCCGGCGACTTTCCGCTACGGTCGACAACTCGTCCCAAAGCGAGATTGCCGCGCTGGTAAGACGCACACCGACCTCGGGATCGGCACCGTCGCCTAAGGTCCAGTCGATCGCCTTCCGCAAGTCGTTCGCTCGCGGTTCGTAGCAGGCGGTCCATTCATTCCTCGGTTGCCATTGCCAATCCGCCTCGGCTTGCTCGAACAGTTGTAGAAGATGGCGCGCATGGCTGGATTGAGCGTCGACGGCTTCTCCACTCTTGTTTAGCCGCTCGGCCGCAAAGCTGCGAGTACTGTCGAGCAGGCGATAGCGCGGCACGCCCGCATCGTACACGACCGACAGGAGTGATTTCGCGGCGAGGCTTTCAATGCACGCCGCTATCTCCTCGATCCTGCCGCCGATGCGACCGGCGACGCCGATGACGTCGGATAGAAAGAAGCTTGCCGAAAAAACCGAAAGCAACCGCAGGAGCCGGGCCTCATCCCGGGCGAGAAGTTGGTAGCTCCAATCCATGGTCGCAAGCAGCGTCTGGTGGCGGGCTGAAGTATCGCGTGCTCCTGCATTGAGAGGCTCGAAGCTGCGTTCCAGAAGACCGAGTAGGGTTGCCAGATCCATAGTCACCAGCCTCGATGCCGCAAGCTCGATGGCAAGCGGAATGCCCTCGAGTCTTCGGCAAATGGCCGAAACCGCAGGCGCGTCCATGTCATATAATTGGTAGCCACACGCCTCGTGTGCCGTTCTGACGAAGAGCTCCACGGCAGCAAAGGCCAAGGCATCCTTTCGATTGTTGATCTCTTCCTCTTCCGGATAAGCTAGTGGTGACAAGCGATAGACGCTCTCGGACCGCGAGTGGAGCGGTTCCCGGCTCGTCGCGAGGATGTGAACGCCGGGAGCTGCCAGCCTCAAATGCTCAGCGATGGCGCAGGCCGTGCTAAGAACATGCTCGCAATTGTCGAGCACAACCAGTATTTCGCGATCCCGCAATGTTTCGACGATGCCGGCAAGCACATTGGTCCATTTGCCGCTGACGCCCAGCGAAGCCGCAATCGTCGTGTCCACAAGCTGTGGGTCGCCGATGGTGGCGAGATCGACGAAGCAAACACCATCGCCATAACGTTTCAGAATGCGTGTCGCTGCGGCCAATGCGACGGTCGTCTTGCCGACTCCGGCCGGGCCGACAACAGTCACGAATTTTTCCGTCGGAAGCTTGGCTTCGAGCGCCGCGATAACTTGATCGCGTCCTATAATGGGCGCGATGTTCGACAATTCTCTCGCTGGCGCCTTGGCATCGAAAGCCGGCGGCGAATGATCTCCTCCATAGATACGCAGCGGGGCGACGAAGCGATAGCCGCGCCCGCTTACCGTGGCAATGCACGACAGTCCTGACGCTTCTCGCTGAAGAGCACGGCGCAATGCGGCGATGTTGACCTTCAGATTGCTTTCATGGACGAAGGTGTCCGGCCAGACGAAGCTCATCAGCTGGTTCTTGGTGACGACCTCTCCCGCATGGATGAGCAGCAAGTGGAGCAGATCGAGAGCTCGGGCTCCTACCCTCATCGGTTTGTCATCAAACATCAACAATTGCCGGTCCGGAATGAACCGATAGTCGCCGAAGCAATATGTCTTACCGTCTATCTTGCCGGATCGTTTCATGCACCCACGATTGACTCCGTGATCAACGCGCCGTTTCGTACTGCGCCTCAGCATCTGACCGGATGTCCCCCAGGCTCAGCTTAGTTTGCTCTGGCGTGGGGACAATTTAACCTCTTTATCCGCTCGCGTATAGAACCGTCGGACGTGGCAGGCAGGAGTGCGCGTCGTGGGGCCGGTGATGTCGGCCCTTGGTTGTAAATGTAGACCGTCCTGGCCAAACCATGACATCATTGATAGCGGTAAACTAAGTAATCAGTATTGGATTTTACCTCTTTTTACCACGCAGGCGGTGACTGTGGTGGTAGTCGTACTTTCAACATAGACGCTAGCATACCGGCTTTCGATTAATTCGACCGAAGTGCCCATCGATCTGAATAAACGCTAGATCTTCGAAGACGCGACCCCTGAACGACTGTGCCGCATCCACCCCTGCTCAGTGGGAAGCTCGATCAAAGAAAGGCCGCATACGATGCCACGCAAGTTCAACACCCTCACGCTTTCAGACGCGAAGCATATAATCGAGGCAGGCGAGGCAAAAGCTGCCAGCATTGGCATTGCCTACAATATCGCCGTCGTCGATGCGGGCGGGGCGCTCGTTGCATTCAGCCGGCAGGACGGTGCGCTGATCGGAAGCATCGATCTCGCCATCGGCAAGGCAGTGACGGCCCGTTTATTCGATAAAACCACCGCCTATCTCAGCGAACTGGCGCAGCCCGGCGCGCCACTCTTTGGTATCGAGCATAGCAATGGCGGACGGGTCATTATCTTCGGTGGTGGCGCTCCGGTGCGCATCGGCGTGAAATCATTGGTGCGGTGGGCGCGAGCGCCGGATCGGTCGAACAAGATATTTCGGTCACTGAGGCTGCGATCGCGGCACTCAATTCAAGCAACGCCTGAACGAAACATCGGTAATGAAAGCGGAGCGCATCGCTATTCGACCGACCGCCGCTTCCAGACATCATGCGTGGGTGCCCCCTGGCGCGAGCTCCGCCTTCAATGAAACCTGTCGAACGGCCAATATCCAATCGAAGACGGACCCCTGACCGTTGGGATGCTCAACCGCCGGTTAAAAGAAGTAAATTCTGGTCAACTGTCCTTTGCAGCTTCGGAAGCCGCGGGTACGGTCGCATGCAATAGCTGAGTCCTGGCAAATTTGGAAAGGCTTGCGATGTTTGATATCACGGTAAATGGCGTTAGGCACCAAGTCGACGTGGTTCCCGAGATGCCATTGCTCTGGGTTTTGCGCGACGAGCTTGCCATCACAAGTCCGAAGTACGGTTGTGGAATAGCCCAGTGCGGCGCCTGCACGGTACAGATTGACGGAATAGCCGTGCGCTCATGCCAAGCGCGCATGGATGACGTCGCAGGCAAGGCGATTACCACGATCGAAGCCGTCGGCAATGGCAAGCTTCACCCGGTGCAGGAGGCCTGGATCGAACATCAGGTACCCCAGTGCGGCTACTGTCAGACCGGCCAGATTATCCAAGCGATCTCGCTCCTGGAGATGATTCCCAATCCATCAGATGAGGATATCAATGAAGTCATGTCGGGCAATCTCTGCAGATGTGGCACCTATGAGCGTATTCGCGTCGCCATCCATGCAGCCGCCGAAAAGATAGGAGGCAGATGATATGGGCGAGATACCAGGTCTTTCCCGCCGAGCCTTCGTTTTCGGCTCTGCAGCTGTCGCCGGCGGTGTCGCTTTCGGTTCGTATGGTCGGGCCCAACAGGCGCCTTCTGCCCCTACTGCCAAAAATCCGTTGGCATCAGGTCTCGGGCCGGATTCGGTCACATTCAATCCGTGGGTGGAGATCAGTCCGCAAAGAATTACGCTCATTGCCCAGCATGCGGACATCGGCCAAGGCGTCGGTTCTATCCAACCGCTCATGATCGCGGAGGAGTTAGACCTCGAGCCGGGTCAGTTTGAGATTCGTTTTGCCGCACCTAGCCCCGCCTATTTTAATACCGGGTTCGCTCATGAACTTGCTCCATTCATGGCGCCTGACCAAAGCCCGGAAGCAGAGAAGGCACGAGCGGCTGCGCTGGAATGGTTGAGGCAGTCGGGCCTGCAGATGACAGGGGGCTCCAGTACCATACCAGATACCTACGAAAAACTGCGCGCAGCAGGCGCAGTTGCGCGAGAAACGCTGAAAGCGGCCGCAGCCAAGCGAAGCGGATTCGCCGTTGCCGAATTACGAACCGAGGCTGGCAACGTGATCCTTCCGGATGGAAAGAAAATCTCCTACATCGAGCTGTCTACAGACGCGGCAAACATTCCTCCGGTGATGGACGTCAAGCTTCGTGACCCGTCACAATGGCGACTGATTGGCAAGCCTATGGAACGGCTTGATATACGCTCCAAAGTTACCGGCGAATTGAAATTTGGCATCGATCGCGAGATCGACGGAATGGTTTACGCAGCCGTCAAACTGAACCCCAACAAGGGTCAGCCCATAAAGTCGTATGACGCAAGCAAAGCTCAATCGATGCCGGGCGTCCAGAAGATAATCAAGATCTCGAACGGCATTGCCGTGATCGCGACAAACAGCTGGTATGCCATGAAGGCGGCCGAGCTTGTCGATTGCCTATGGGAGCCGTCCAAATACCCCGCCGAGCAAGCTGAGCACTGGAATATCGTGGGCTCTTCCTTTACTGCGGAATTCCTCGGCAAAGAGTGGCGCAATGATGGCGATTTAGACGCTGGATTGAAAGAGGGCACGCTCGTGGAGGCAGAATATCGCGCCCCATATGTCGGACATCAACCACTGGAACCACTCAACGGTATAGGCATCGTTACCGACAGCGGAATGGAAATCTGGGCTGGTCATCAAACTCCGCAGTCAGTGCAATATATTGCAGCAAAAGCGATCGACATGAAGCCCGAGCAGATCACCTTTCATAACGAGTGGTCAGGTGGAAGCTTCGGACACCGTCTTGAATTCGAAAACATCAGAGTGCTCGCCGAGATCGCGAACCAGCTACGCGGAACTCCTGTAAAGCTCGTCTTCTCGCGTGAGGAGGATTTCCGGCAGGATATTCCGCGCCAGATTGCGATGGGGAGATATAGGGGTAGTGTCCATGACGGCAAGATAATCGCCGCTGACGTTCAGGTTGCAGCAACCCCTCCATTCAAAGAATTGCTTGGAAGGATGGGCTCGCCGCCCAAAGACCCTGATGCTCAACTGGCGGTTGGCATATGGAATGTATACTACGATATTCCAAATTATCGTGCGACGAGCTTCGAGGTAAAGGGACTATCCCCTTCCACCACTTGGCGGTCGGTCGGGGCTTCGGCGAACGGCTTCTTTACCGAGAGTTTCCTTGACGAACTCATCCACGCTGCACGGCTTGATCCGCTCTTGGCGCGCATCCAGTTTTGCAAGATCCCGATCTACCGAAAGCTTCTGGAAACCGTCGGAGAAATGGCCGACTGGCAGGGACCACTCGGGAACGGAAAAGGCCGTGGTGTGGCGTTTGTCGAGTCGTTTGGCACAGCGGTGGCTGAGATCGTTGAAGTGACTATGACAGACTCGGGCATCAAAATCGACAAGGTCTGGGTTGCGGCTGACGTCGGTAAGGTAATTGATCCCATCAATTTTGAGAATCTTGTCCAAGGCGGTGTCATCTGGGGCCTTGGTCATGCAATGAACTGCGAGCTCACCTATAGCAAGGGGGCTGTCCAACAGACCAACTACAACCACCACGAGGCTATGCGCATGTATCAGTGTCCGGTGATCGAGGTTCGTGGCCTGGAAAACGATTACACGGTCAGAGGCATTGGTGAGCCGCCGGTACCACCTGCAGCACCCGCACTCGCAAATGCCATATTCGCTGCGACAGGCAAGCGCATCCGCGAAATGCCCTTCAACAAGTTCATCGATTTCGTTTGAGTGAGGGCGGATATGACAAGAATTCTGATTGCCATTACGCTCGCAGTTTGCACGGTAACACCTCTTACAGTGATGGTTTACGCAAAGGGCGAAGGTTCGAAAGACGTACTTCCCCCGGGGAGCGTCAGCAGGACGGCCGGTCTAGAGGCATGGAAAAGGATCGAAGCGGTCGTTACCCATCCGCGCTGCGCCAATTGCCATGTCGATATTCGCGGCATTCCGATTTGGACTCCAGCCGGTGAAACGAAGTCTCGAATTCATGGCATGAACATTCATGCGGGCCTGAGCCGGATTGGAGCCGAAGAAATAGCCTGTTCGGCATGCCATATGACGTCCACTCAGCCGAACGACCCTGCTCCCGCGCCACCGCGTGCAGGCATTCCTTGGCAACTCGCTCCCGTGGAGTTTCTTTGGTACGGTCAGAGTGGTACTGAGATTTGCAAACAACTAAAGGATCCGGCCCGGAACGGAGGCCGCGATAATGTGGGCTTGCTCGACCATCTTCGGCACGATGCATCATTGGGTGGGTTCATTCCAAGAAGTTGGGAACCGGGAGCAGGCCGCAGCAGGCCGCCTGGAACCTTCGAGGACCATGTCAAAGACATGGCTCTTTGGGGGGCCGCGGGGCAACCCTGTCCAAACTAAGGAGGCATAATTGCTATGTGTTACTGGGGATCAGCGGGGTTATCCTAATGCATCGAGGTACACTGCTATGGTAAGCAAACATACCGGCCAATGCGCATGCGGCGCGTGAGATTCGGGTTCGACATCAATTCCGACTTTGTCGCTGTCTGCCATTGTATCGACTGCAAAAGGGCATCGGGTGGCGAAGCGATGACACTTCTCTGCGTAGCTGAAGATGATTTCACTCTCCTAAGCGGTCAACCCCAGGCTTTTCATTACACCGCTTCTTCGGGAAATGGGCTGGACCGTAATTTCTGTCCCGCTTGCGGCGCAAGACTGTTCACCAGCAACGGGGAAAGCTATCCGGGCATGGTCTTCGTCACGATCGGCGGCCTCGACAACCGCGAAGGCGTCATGCTGTGCTGAAATGTTCACCAAGCGCCGGCTCGCTTGGGCCGTTCCGCTCGAGGCGCCGCAATTCGAGGCTATGCCGGGATGAACTCTGCCGTTTGGCCGATAACTGGTCGCCGAATTTGACTATCCGCCTGAACAACGAGGGCGCGTAGGATGTTGGGGCGGATCGCAGCCATCCGCGCAAACATTACGAATGGAGGGACGAATGTTGGAGAATACCTATCGCGGTCAATGCGCTGCCGTGACCCTGCATTGCACGAACGAAGGGGAGCGGTGAAACCGCGGTCTTCGCCTTGGCGCCCGGCTATGGGATGCGTGGAAACGTCCGCGAACAGAGAGCCCTCGGAAATTGTTTGGTTTTGTAGTGCACAGGATAAACTGACGAGATCATCGGGATAGTCCGATATGGAGTTCACACAATGGCGATCACCGATGCTCGGCGGGAACAAGCATATCCAACACTTTCGACTTTCCAAATCGGGATGGCTCGACGCTTCGCGAGCGGCGAGCCGAGGCGCTTCGGCCCAGGCGACATCCTCTATGAGATCGGAACCCGCAACGTGCCTGCCTGGCTTATTCTAGAGGGCTCCGCCGATGCAATTCAGCGCGGTGCGGCTGGCAGGTCGTCCGTGATCGCCACTTACGGTCCGGGCCAGTTCACCGGCGAGACCAACCAGTTGTCTGGTCATGCAACCCTGGCATCGGTGGTCGCGGGCGAGAAGGGCGTAATTGCAATACCCTTTGATGCCCCACATCTTCGCGCGCTTGTCATCGGGTCGGCGGATGTTGGTGAGGCGATCATGCGCGCCTACATCCTCCGTCGCGTCTCGCTGATCGAAGAAGGGCGGGCCGGCGGTGCAGGGTCGATTCTGGTTGGACGCCGGGATGCTCCCGACATCGTGAGGTTGTCTGGATTTCTCACCCGCAACGGCTATCCCCACGCCCTCGTCGCCGCATGCGAGGCCGAGGGGCGCGAGCTGGTCGAACGGCTCGGCATCGCACCTGAAGATCTGCCGTTGATGATCTGCCCAAACGGCACATTGCTCAGAAATCCGAGCGACGCGGATGCTGCGTCCTGTCTGGGCGTCGTGCCGGATCTCGATCCGAAGAATGTCTATGACGTGGCAGTCGTCGGAGCGGGACCGGCTGGACTGGCCACGGCTGTCTATGGGGCATCTGAGGGGCTGTCTGTTTTGGTTCTCGATTCGCGCGCTTTCGGCGGCCAGGCGGGCGCATCCGCCCGGATCGAAAATTATCTCGGCTTCCCAACTGGTATCTCCGGACAGGCTCTTGCGGGCCGGGCCTTCAATCAAGCGACGAAGTTCGGTGCCGAGCTTGCGATCCCACTGACCGTCGGAAAGCTGTGCTGTCATGGACCTGAGTCGGAAGCTCCTTTCTCTCTCGAGCTCAGCAATGGGTGTACCGCACGGGCGCGTTCCATCGTGATCGCGTCAGGAGCGCGCTACCGACGGCCTGATGTCACCAATATCGAAGAGCTGGAGGGAGCCGGCGTCTCCTACTGGGCATCGCCGATCGAGGCCCGCCTCTGCGCCGGAGAGGAAGTCACTCTCGTCGGCGGCGGGAACTCGGCCGGCCAGGCCGTTGCTTACCTCGCACCACAGGTCAGGCACCTGCATCTCGTGGTCCGGCGACCACTCGAGCAGACTATGTCCCAGTATCTGATCGACCGGCTCGCGGTATTGGCCAATGTCGAACTCCATGTGGGCAGGGAGATTGTGGGCTTGCATGGCGACCGAGAGACAGGTTTGACCGGCGCCACCTTCCGTGACGTCCGAACCGGCGAGACCGAGGAGTGTGCTTCGCGCCATCTCTTCCTGTTTATCGGCGCCGATCCTAATACCAGCTGGCTTGACGGCTGTGTCGCGATCGACGGAAAGGGCTTCGTTCTCACGGGAGATGGTATCGGCCATCGGGAGCGACTGCCGCTGGAAACGAGTTGCCCTGGCATCTTTGCCATTGGAGACGCACGGGCCGGCTCCACAAAGCGGGTCGCGGCCGCCGTCGGTGAAGGCGCGGCCGTCATCGCGCAGATCCATTCTTTCTTGGTGCGAAATGTGGGAGGCACGTCTGCGCTGGCCGCTTCGCCGATCCCAACTTAGCAAGTGCGAAATGAACCAAGGTGGAAACTGCTCGGCGGCGAAAATCGCCACCGACGCGCTTTTAAAGTCAAACAATCTCAAAAATCTCTCGTCCCTGCAAAAGCCCCGCTCAGAAACTTTTTCTTTGAAAATGCCGATAATGGCTGTTTTGTTGTTGAATTCGATTGGTGCTAAAAACTCTACAATCGACAGGATGCATGATCCGCGCTCCGGTTTTAAGAACTGGATCCAGGGGTGGCCGCTTGGCTGCAGCGAGCCACCGCTTCGCGAGAAGGACGCTTGTAGGTGGAGCGGAAGCGTTCTAGCGTGCTTTTCAGAATGACGCTCTCCGACGTGATCACCGATCCTACTATTCAGGCCGGGACACTTGCGGCTGCGGGTGCATTTGTCTCGCGGGTGGCGCTACGCAACAACCCGACATGGCACCTGATCTTTCAGGTTACGTTTTTTGTGGTTTTGACTGTGCTGCTGCTTTACCATGATATAGTGCCATATCAGGCAGGCCCGCCCACGGCCTCCGGCGTCCAGAAAATATTCATTGGAATCGCAAAGGTTATCTGGTGGATCAACGCTGCCTGGGCGCTCGTTGGATTCGCCCGTGTGTTCCTGATCTTTGAACGGCGCCCACGCGAAGGGCGGCTGATACAGGATCTCGTCGTCGGCATTATCTATCTGGGAGCGGTTCTCTCCGTCGTCGCCAATGTCTTCAGCCTTCCCGTCGGCACGCTTATCGCCACATCCGGCGTACTTGCCATCATTCTTGGCCTTGCCCTGCAAAGTACATTGAGCGATGTCTTTTCGGGCATCGCCCTTAATCTTGGAAGGCCGTACGTCATCGGTGATCTGATTGTGCTTGGCGATGGCACCGAGGGCAGGGTTGTCGAAACCAATTGGCGTGCAACACATCTTCTCAACAATAAAAACGACCTCGTGATCCTGCCAAACAGCGACCTTGCAAAGGCAAGGTTGATCAATATCAGCAGCCCTGACCGGAGCCACGGCGTGAGTATCACCGTGCGTTTTTCGCCCACCACCAGGCCCTCGGCTATTGCAGATCTCATGCGCTCGGTTCACTTGAGCTCCACCACGATATTGAATTCCCCCGAGCCCGGTATTCAGATCAAATCGCTCGATGGTTCGGCCGTCGAGGTGGAATTGTTCTTTCGCGTGACTGACATCGCCAGGGCCGGAGAAGCGCAGAATGAAATATTCGATCTGATCTATCGGCACAGTCTGGCGGCCGGTCTACCGTTGGCATCAGCTGTAGGCGAGCATGGCTCCCTGCCAGCCAAGACGGACACGCTGTCCACTATGCGCTCAACACAAATGCGGCTACTCGATGCGATGCCACTCTTCAAAACACTCACCGAGGACGAAAAGGAAGTTCTAGCCAACGCCATGTCGCGTCGGACCTTCCACAAAGACGAGGTTGTCGCCGAACAGGGCTGCGAGATGAAATCATTGGTGATAGTTCGGACGGGTGTTCTGGTCGTTACCCGCAAGGAAGAACGTCGGCAGCTCGAATTGAACAGGCTCGCGCCTGGGGATTATTTCGGCGAAGCCAGCCTCCTGACTGGAGCTGGAGAGACCGGTTCCGTACGCGCCCTTGCCTACACCGTTGTTTACGAGATCGCCAAGTCTACCTTGGCTCCGCTGCTGCACGATCGACCAAGCCTGGTGGAAGAACTCAGTCTTATTCTATCGCGGCGCGCCGAAGCGGAGAAGCATCTGTTCGGTAACAGTGACGAGATTGCAGGCATTCATGCGGTCCCGGGTTTGGTGAAGAGGATCCGGCACTTGTTTGAGATTGGAACGGCAATAACCTGAATTCTTAAATGACACGTGACCCAGACCCAAGTAGGTGTACCGGCCGTCATGAATGCACCGTCGGGAATGCGGCCGCCGGGCGCTGTCACTTTGTTTTCTAAAGAGCTGATACGCTTGCTGAAAAAGCAGGGCTTTTCACCAAGCAGACGCGTCGAGGAAGGCCGACGCTTCGGCTCCGTTTCGAGGAGACCGATTACTGTGAGCGCGAAAGGTGTCAATGGGCGTTGAACTTTTGACCCCTTTGTGTATGAGGTCAGCACTTGCCCGACGCTGGTCGGGTTGCAGAGGGTCCGCAAGTGCGGCGACAGCACAATACTGTTGGCGTTGGCGGCCAACATGGGGCAGCACTATCAGGGAGAACCAGCCAGCCTGGCTGAATCTTGCTGCGACTAGCGCGGGACGGAAATAATATCCGAATGCAACGCCTCAGACAGTGTTCGAGAGTGTACCCAATCTAGTATCGACTATTCGTCCGCTCTCCAGCGGCAGCTTTCGGGGAGTCCAACAGATAGTGGAATGACCTACTTGAGGTCGCTTGCCGAATGGCGGCTATTCGCCGAGCCGCCCCGATAAGGGACCGACGGCTTCCGGCCCCAACACGGTCACCCAATCAAGTCAATGGCTAACGTCCACTGTTGGGGCGCAAAGGCGAACTCCACAAACGTACAATCACGCGGGAAAGGTGGAACGGCTGAAAAGCCGCCGGCGCGACCAAAATCTTTCAGGAAAGCGCTCCGGCGTCGATTGCGAGGGCGAAGAGCTGCAAAAGTGCCTGGACTACGTGCGCGAGGGTGACACGCTGCAGGTGACGAAACTTGATCGCCTGGCGCGTTCGACGGCTAATCTCTACGCGATCGCGACCACGCTGGAATCGAAGGGCGTGGCGTTCAAGGTTCTGGACAATGCGGCCGTTGATACGGCAAGCCGCACAGGCAAGCTGGTCATGGGCATTCTTGCGCTCATTGCTGAATTTAAGCGCGATCCGGCACGAGCGTCAAATGGAGGGCAGTGCCAGGGCGAAAGGGCGTACAGGTGGACGGCCGAAGGCGGTCACGGATGCGATCGCCAGGGACATTCATGCGCGCCGGTCTGACGGCGAAAGTTTCCGTTCAATAGCAAAGAGCGTCGGTTTTAGCGTGGCAACGGTCCAGAACGTTTTGAAAGCAGAAGACGCCGCCAAAGGGGTAGGGATGTGGGTACGGATCAAGGGTAGGAAGGCATGCCGAACGCGTCGGAATATCGGTATCAACCATGCGGCATTTTCCGCGTTTCCCGCCGCAGCGCAAGGCGGGCGCCATCGGCTGAAACCATGGTCGTCATCGCCGAACTGCATCAACGGGAAATGTGGCCGCCGCGAAGCATTGCGGGACGCTGCTTGGCGGCGCGCTTTAATCAACTTCGCTGGACTGGAATACCCGCTTTAGGGCTGGCGTCGAGTTCTCCTCTTCGGCTGCCTTGAGCGCGTAACCGTTTTGGTAAAATATCTCAATTTGCTGATTCTGGGAGAACGTCAGGTCATGAAGCAAGGGGGACCACGGACAACAAAAATCCCCAGAAGCGCTCCTTGCCCGTGTGGTAGTGGTAAAAAGTACAAACACTGCCATGGGCGGGTCCGACAAGCAGCGCCAGACCCCGATATAAAGGACGAGATCGCCGCGATGCTTCGGCAACGTGAGGCGCAGGAAATCATTCGCAAGAAGCAGCAGGGGCATGGGAGGCCCATAATCTCTGTCGAATTTCAGGGCCAACGATTGGTTGCCGTTGGCAATAGAATGGTAGCATCACCACACTGGAGATTTTTCGCAGACTTTCTGTTACACAATCTGAAGGTTGTTATGGGCCTTAAATGGGGCCACGATGCGCAAAAGGCCGGACTAGACCATCCACTCTTCCGATGGTTGCGCAAAATGAACGACTATCAGAAATTGCATGATACAATGGGGGCGCCCCGCCCCATCGGATACGTCAGCAGCTTCTTCCAGTTCGCGTATGCGCTTTATCTGATGGAGCATAATGATCAGCTCCCGAAAAGCCTAATAAGCCGATTGCGACAACCAAGTCATTTTTTTCCGGCGGCATACGAAACACTCGTTGCAGCGGCGTTCGCGTTGGCCGGAGCAAAAATCAAGGACGCCGTGGCAAAATCAGATAAGGCGCCGGAGTTTTGGGCCACTATGAGTTCCGGCCGAACGTACGCGGTGGAAGCGAAACGAAAAAACGCTTGGAAGAACGCTTACGATTTGAAGAGCGATGCCTTTAAAAGGGAGCTTCGCAGCTGGCTTCGCGATAAGATTTATGACGCGTCAGCAAAGAACCTGCTCCATGCTGTTTACTGGTTCGAACTGTCAATAGGAAGTGAAATTCCAAGTGGGGAACAATTGGAGCTTCAGGCTCTTATCCAAGGATACATCCGTGAAGCCGAGTCAATAACAGTCGGAAAAAAAGCGAACGGACTGAGTGTTCCGGCATACGTCTTCGTAACCAACCATACCCATTTTGCTGACGAAGAGGATCTTACGATTCAGCGCATGATGGTTCTTGAGGGATTTAGGATTGACGATTTCCGCACAGAGGACTTTGTTTCGTTAGAGGAGGCCATGGAACGGAGAGACAATCATCGGGACATGATCTGGGTCTACCAGTGCTTCCTTGAGGTTGAGGCGGTTCCCTCCACGTTTGATGGGACGCCCCCTGGCATTGGTGAAACCGCCGAGACATTGAGAATTGGTAAAACCCTACGATACCGCAGGGCAGATGGATCGGCTGCCGAAGGGAAAATCGAGGATATTGTGGCGCCGCTCGGCAACGCCGCGATGGTCATAGTCAAGAATGCTGTCGGCGAAGAACGGGTCATGTTGCAAGTTCCGCTGACTACTGAAGAGGCGAGGGCGGCCGCTGTTTATGGTGCTGCCGTCTTTGGAAAACCTGAAGGACCCTTCCGCGACTACCGTGATGACGTTTTTGGAATCTATGACCGCTTTCTCGAGATATTTTCCAGCTATCCACGCGAGTCATTGGTATCGCTTCTCCAAGGCCACCCTGACTACGAAGAGCTTAGCGGTCTTGATTCAGGCAAACTGCGCATTCGTGCCGCGCGCGAATTTACAAAAAGTGCTGCCGCACCGTCTCCGACATGTCGACCTTGAACGTCATTTGGCGGATTTCATTGACGGTCTGCGCAACGGTGGCCCCGAGCGCATTGGGAACAGCAAGGCCAATGCTAAAACCAGTCAAAACTCGTACCGAGTCACTCCCATTGGTTGGAGCAGATACGAACCCTTACCATCTAGGACAACGGTGGGAGCGTATCTTTCGGCAGCAGGCCAATCCGGGCGACGGAGCGAGAATGCTTGCGCCATCGCGGGCACGAACCGGTTGCGCGAGTCGCCGTACTGTGCGTCAAGTATAATTGCGCAGGCGGCAACGGCCGAGATGACAGCGCCAAGCGTTGCGCGTTTAAACTCTCTTTCCCGGTCGTGTTTCACCGCATTGTAGTCTTGGTACCATTTAAGGCACCTATCGGTCTTCCAAGCATCGAAAGGTCTTATCTCGCCCCACCAAGGAAAAGCAGTGAGGGCAGCGCCGTATTCCTCTAACCGCATGACCTCGGCGACGGCCTGATAGTCAATGATATTAAAATCCCTTCTATTAGAATTGGGTCTGGCTTCGTTTGCGTTCAGCACCCCTTTGCATTGGGCCTCGAACTCGGTGGACGCTAGTATGAGCAAGTTTCGTATTTCATGGCCGAAGGCACCGACGTTTTCTTGCTGAGGGTGCACCACACGACATATGTCCAGAAGATGCGAATAAAGAGCTTCCAACTGTATCATGCTTGATGCAATGTCGAGTTGGCTCGCCTCGTAACCGGGATAGTTCCAATGCCCGCCCTCAAATCCGATTGTCGGGCGGGTCATGCGGGGAAAGAACTTTCCAGCTAAATTATACTTCTCGATCGTCAACTTGGGAAACAGTTCGCGTAAGAACTGCTCGCCGTTCAGTCCGTCCGGAATTGCTTTTCCGACTTCAGGAGTCTCGTGTATCTTAAAAATCCTGTCCTCTCGTACCTCCCATACGGATACGCGAGGCACGCTACTAGCGTAGCCAACGTAGAATGGCATTTGACTCCCCCAAGCTAAGCATTTCAACGATACATAGCGGTACATCGCAATTAATTCTCAAACTAGAAATATGGAAGTCCACAAGCCTTTTCGGATAGTGACGTCTTAACGCGGCAACCGGGCTTTAGATGCGAGGCATCTATTCGGGGTATGACGCCTCGATTCTCTTGGAATGGCCGATTGAAGACGGATCAAAGCTATCCATAGTCAAGGGGATATTGCGGGAATGTCTCGGCGGCGAATGCTCTGCTGCCGTTGCGCGAGTGGCGTTAGTAGAAGCGGCGCTATGTTGAAGCGGTCCCGATGCCGCCAAGTGGAAACCGGCGCGCCATACTTGATGATATCAGGGGGAGCCCGGTTTGGAACTCGTCTCTGCCTTGATGCGGCCCGCGACGTGCAGCTTAACGATTTCGATGATTGCAAGGTTGCTCTTCCGAAACCGAAAGGCGCGGCGCGCCGAGGCTGGCGATGAACGATTGCGCGTCGACGGTGATAACCAGCCCGGGTTCGATGGCAGTTGATGTTACAATCGGGATCGGCAACGCCATGGCCACATGGCTAGCCCGATGACGTGAACCGGGTTTATCAGGATAACCGGCCGACCGCGCTTAGAACCACGGCCGTAGCGCGGCAAGGTCTGACATAAAAGGGGAGCAAAAATTAATCTCGCCGAAATCGCTGCTCCCTTGGCAAAGCGAAGCTGCTCTTTCTTCCCCTTACGCAAGTCGATGATCGCGGCAGCGAGCGCCGTCGCGAGGTCTTAACGGCTGACGATGATCTGAAACATTGGCATCGGCAGCGCATTTCCCAAATTTACTCGAGCAATCCGGCGCTTAGCTTTTTGTAGTCAATTTAAGGCGCACATAGGGCGCGCTCAGGGTTCTGAACCGACCTGTTCTATTGCAACAGTTCGCGCTTCAATGGATACGGCTTGCTCACAAGCTTGGGGTGTGGCCCAAAATTGGATGCAGGTAACGTTGTAGCTGTCTTCCACAACGCTGGAGCGGACCTTTCCATGTCCATCAGATGAGATGATCATCGGCTTTCCTGACGATGGCAAGATTCGACCACCATGCTCTATCTTCGCACAGCTTATTGCTGATCTCACGCCGCAACCAGGGTTGGCCGCAAAGCCTGGTGAATAGATACGCACAATAGGGCCAAAAACTATAAACTGATGAGGTGCCAACGAAAGTTTCAGACGAGACTCAAGGGTGTCCACTATCGATTTATAAGCTGATTTGAATGAAAGGTAGGGGGTATCATTTGGGCCGGAAGGCTTTGCAATCCCTATATGATCGGCGAGTATTGGATCTAAGTGCTCATTACATAAGTTGGTAGCACTTGAAATAGGCACAACCATTCTGCCAAATGTGGGTTGCGTTTCGTATGCGCAGAATGATGCAATTCGAAATTGGGCAGCCAGCCAGTTACTTTGCAACGCGGCTAGAAAAGTGGACGATTTAGAATCCATCGGCTTCATTTCGAACAACGATGGGTTGGTTGAAAAAAGACCCGCTAGCCCTACTAGATCAGAGCCCGTTGTTGGGGTGGACAAGAAGGTGATGAACTTCGTCTTCGCTGCGACGTCGCGATACTTCAGCAAATATGCTCGTACCACCAAGCCGCCCATACTGTGAGCGATAAATATTATCTGTGAGTGAGACGGAATGTCATCGCTTTCCAAAACGAGACGTGCGTTGTCGGTTAGTTGGTCGATTGTGAAGTTTTCGCCCCGAAAACTGGACGGATAGTCGAACACGTAAATGTCCGATCCATCGAATGTAGGGTCGCTCTTCAGTAGGTCCGGCCAATACGCTCCATTATCATTTTTCCAAGTCGACGCTGCGTTGCCCAAGATGCCGTGTACGAAGACAATAACAGAATTAGAACCCGAAGTCCGGCGGATGTACTTAGAATTGGCGCAGGCAGCATCCAAAGTTAGAGATATGAACACCAACAGTGCAATGAGTCGGCAGACCATCGTTCCACCAAGCTTTTGCGCGGCCCGGGTGCTCCAGTTAGGGCGCTCCAGCGAACTGCGGGCAGCAACAGCGAGCTTCGCATTCATGGATCCCCCTCAATTTGGCCGCTGCAATCCCCCGAGCGGCGACCATGGTAATTTGCGCTCGATTCATGATCTGTGCAAGCCGGGCGCTACTCTCCTGATCGTCGTGAAGCAACGCTGTCCGAAATTTCAACCGCACTAATGCGATGACCAATTCCCAAAAAAACGAGAGCCAAGGGCGAAAAGCCTCGGCACCGGCACGCGCAAAGGTCAACTCCCCACAACAAGACCATTCTGTGTCAGACCATCCTTGATACACCTGGTGGCGCGCGAGTCACTTCGATGACCTGAGGGCAGCCGCCCGCGGAATGTGGGAAGGCGACCCGCAGATGACCGGGGCGGGCATGGATGCCACCTTCCGCCGTCCCGAGAAAGCCTTATAGCGCGTCTTCCAGCTCTCTCGACAGATTTGGCGCCAGGATGCAGCGCGAGACCAAGAAGGTCTACACCTTTGCGTCGCGAACAACTTGCAGGACATACGTGGGACGCGCGTGATACGCAGGGCCAAATAGGCGCGCTAGCAACTACGAAAGGACCCTGAAATGGAAGTTAGCGAGTTCATCGACACCTACTCGGATGACTTGATAAATTTGCACGAGGCGCGGCACGCGCTGCTCACTCATCCACTGGGCGGGCATTATGCTTTCTCGGATCACTTCGACGCCTCCTTTTGCCGCATCATGGCCGTCTTTATGGTGGGTGCCATCGAAGCCATGCTTGCGGATTGGCGGCGACGTGACAACGCGAGCATTCTCGACAAGTATTTTGAGAATAACGTTAGAAATGACGACCGTGTCCGCAATCTATATCAGGCGTTCAGGAACGCGCATATCGCAGTGGATGAAGAGGTTTTTAACGACTATCTAGCGATCAAATATGTACGCAACTCGATCATTCACGGTAAGTGGAACAACCATGAGAGGGAATGGCTGGATCAGCGTGGGTTTCCAAATGACGCACGCAAGCTGACAATCGATCATCTGCATAAGATGGATCATACTGTCCAGAATATGATGCTATATATTGCTCTTACCGGTTTGGTCGACAAAACTAATTCTGGGCAGTCGCCTGTCGCATCAATTGCGCCAACAAAACCGCAGAAGCTTGTCAGGCTTGACGAGCTCACGACTAGGCGTGTCGATGACCCTGGAATTATCAAAATTCGCGACCTGGAGCGGATAATTTGGAACAACCTCGAAAGGATCAATTCGTTTCTCTACCGCGCCATCGAAGAAACAGTAACGCACGCGCCATATGAATGGACAGCGGGGAAAACGATCGAGGACATCAATTGCCTCAAGCCTAGCGAATCGAAACGGCTTTTCTACCTTGCCGCACGACATGCCGGGCAAGATGGTTACGAAGAACTAGCACGGCACCGCGGCCTGGCACGTGAAGCTCTTGTCTTCTGGCGCGAATATTGGACTAGGGCGGTTGCAAGCAATGGGGTCAACGAAGCGACAATCGAAAGCTCTCTGGTTGAGCTTGCACAGACGTCTGACAACCTCGCCTTGGATGATGCAGTTAACACGGGGAAGCTTATTTACTACGCGATTCCGAACATTATGCCCGTTACATTGCTGACCCTATATCTCCCAATCGTGGATCCGGAAAACACGGAGCGATATCTTCTGGAATCCGATCGAGCGCGGCAAGCCTTTCGGCTCAGCCGAACCTGGTACACGCGTATGGAACGCAACAGCACTGACCACAACGTCCTTGATTTCTATGATCAGATGCGGAAGGAGTTTTCGCATCTCACTTCCGATCGAGGTAGCTGAAAAGCAGTGTGACTACTTGAAGGTTCCTTGTCTGAATCGGATCCAATCTTTTGGCATCCATCCACAGACGGCGAAGCTGCGTCCGCGACATCTTAACGTCATCTGCCCGATGCAATTCTGATGGCCAACTCCAGATCGATTATGCTTGGCGATTCGTCCTACGGCATTCATTTGCTGTTAGTTATTCGTTCTTGTGCTTCCTCTTTACCATTCGTGATGTATTGGTCGGGTCATTTACGACGGCAAAGCCGATCTGCGCCGCCAAACGCGATACGAGGCTGCGATATTGAAACGACTGCAACAACAGCCATTGCTCGGACTGCTCGTGAACCTATTCGGGACGACATTTCGGGCCATGGAGCTTGACGGAGATCAATTGCGGCTGACGCGCCGCGGTTTGACCTCGTCCGTACCCCTTGAAGCGATATCTGCCGCCCCGCTTGTGCGAAAGGGTACGGTCGGTGCGACGATGACTATCACCACGGCAGAGCGCTCCTTCGTTATGCTTGGTCTACGATATCCTGAGGGGTCCAAGTTCGCTGAAATAATCAAAAGCGCTTGGATCGGGTTCAATCTTTCGGCGCTGGAGCGTGAAGCAGATCGCTTTCTGCGAGTCCATCGAGCGGTTGCCGAACTGGCCAAGCCGGCTCGTTATCCCGGTGCCTCTGAACTCGCGCCTCTTCTGAGCGATGCCAGGGCCCTTGATACCTCGCTGCTATCGAAACTCCAGCCTGACGCCATCGGAGCCGAGCAAGCCGAGCGTGTTGCGCTTGTCAGGAGTTTCGCTGCCGATGCTGGCACGATGAGAACGAATGCCGTCGCTACCTTTGTTGGTGCCGAGCTCGAACGCTGGAAGAACTTCTTCGATACAATCGAGGACAAGCCTCTGACGCTGGAACAGCGGCTTTCTGTTGTGGTGGACGAGGACGCAACGCTAGTGCTTGCCGGAGCCGGATCCGGAAAAACTAGCGTGATTACGGCCAAGGCCTCCTACCTCGTCAGGGCCGGTATCCGCCGGCCGGAGGAAATACTGCTGCTGGCATTTGCAAAGAACGCCGCAAAAGAAATGTCGGAACGGGTCGAGGCACGGTCGGGCGTGCCAATCGTGGCGCGAACTTTTCACGCACTTGCCTATGACATAATCGGTAGTGTCGAGGGGTCAAAGCCGGCTCTGGCCTGTCACGCCATAGACGACTTAGCATTCACAAACTTGATCAAGCAGATTCTAAAGGATCTGGTTCGCGCGCGCTCTGAAGTATCCAGAGCAATCATACAGTGGTTTGCGCACTTTCTAGTCGAGCCGAAAACCGAATGGGACTTCAAGACCAAACACGATTTCTACACTCATATCGAGAAGCAGGATCTTCGCACCCTACAGGGCGATAAGGTCAAGAGCTACGAAGAGCTGCAGATTGCTAACTGGCTCTACGAAAACGGTGTCGAATACGAATATGAGCCGGACTACGAGCACAAGATTCGGGGGACAGGACGCCGGGACTATTGCCCGGATTTTCGTCTGACCGATAGTGGTGTCTACATCGAGCATTTCGGTGTGCGGCGTCAGCAAATGCCAGATGGCACTGAGAGGTTGATCACAGCACCCTTCGTCGATCGTGACGAGTATCTGGCGGACATAAAATGGAAGCGCGGGATTCACGCAGCTTATCAAACCACCCTCATTGAGACATATAGCTTCGAGCGGCAGGAAGGGCTTCTGCTCACCGCTTTGGCCGAAAAGCTCGCACCGCATGTGACGGTAAAACCTCTCTCTGCCGACACTATCTTTGACCGCGTGATTGAATTGAAGCAGGTCGACGCGTTTTCACAACTGCTCGGGACCTTTCTGCGCAAATTCAAAAGCGGCAGCTACAGCATCGCTGACTGCGAGACGAAGTCAGAACAACTTAAGTTAGGCAGTCGCGCCATAGCGTTCCTCGCCGTTTTCGCGCCAGTTTTCACGGAGTATCAGAAGCGGCTTGGTGAAAGGATCGATTTCGAAGACATGATCCTGCGAGCCGCTCGCTATGCTGAAACTGGGCAATATGTTAGCCCGTTCCGCCACATCCTCGTCGATGAATTCCAGGATATCTCACAGAGCCGTGCCAAGTTGGTGAAGGCGTTGAAAGCCCAGCACACTGACATTCGTGTCTTTGCTGTTGGCGACGACTGGCAATCGATCTTCCGCTTTGCTGGATCTGACATCCATCTAATGCGCCACTTCGGAGATGAATTTGGTGGGAGCTTCAACGGCGAGACCGGTGTCCATCGGATAGTGGATCTTGGTCGCACATTCCGATCGGTCGACCAGATCGCATTCGCAGCCAGAACATTCGTGCTGAAAAACCCGGTCCAGATATCCAAGGAAATCGTTCCCGCCGGCAATGCAACCGAGCCAGCCATCAGGATCGTGATGACGCCGAAGAACGATGACGAGACAAAGCTCGACGAAGTTCTGGCAGAACTGTCCGCAAGGATTGACCTCGCGAACACGGCAAGCGTGTTGCTGCTGGGACGGTACCGCTTTCTTGAGCCGAATATGATCGATCTGAAACGACTTTTCCCCCAGCTGAATATTAGCTTCAAGACTATCCATGCATCAAAGGGCCTCGAAGCCGATCATGTGGTACTTCTGGGCGCGGACAGCGGCCGGATGGGCTTCCCCTCCGAAATCGTCGATGATCCCTTGCTTGCGCTGGTATCGCCTGAGGAGGAGTTGTTCGAAAACGCGGAAGAACGGCGCGTCATGTACGTAGCAATGACGCGGGCGCGCCACACCTTGACGATCCTCGCCTCCAACTCGAGACCATCGTCCTTTGTGACCGAACTCCACAAAGACCCCAAATATGGCATTGCTACGCGGGCTGGCGGCCGACAGGCGGCGCACGAGTGTGGAGAGTGTGGCGGAAGGTTATTGGACGTGCGGGGCCGGGAGGGTCGAACTTGGTATCGCTGCGAACACGTGCAGCATTGCGGAAATTATCTACCCGCCTGCTCGTCCTGTGGTGTTGGACTTCCAAGACGTGCGGACGGATCAGCGGAGGCCAAATGTAATTGCGCAGCCACCTATCCGTCCTGCCTCGAGTGTAAAGATGGATGGCTCATCGAACGATCCGGGCGTTACGGTGCCTTCCTGAGCTGCGTCCGCTATCCTGCCTGTACCGGCAAGGCTAAGATTTCAACCAACATGGCGGGAATCGGGGTGACAAAGTCAAAGCGTTAGTGAGATGGGGCGACGCTCCGCCGTCGATTGCATGCAGCGAAATTGCCTCGCCGGACAGGACGTGATGACATAAACGCCATCTGGGCGCACGAAGATGTTTTGATCGTCGTACAAGTTCCATGCGTGTTCGGGTACGTAAACGTCAAAATTGATGGCAGCATCGACACTCGCCTCGCAACGTTCAACGCGGATAGTGAGAAATGTGTGCTCCTCAGAGCGGTCTTCTGGCCCGTCCTCCGGTTGGGATCCGAACCTCCGCCATGGCCAAGCATACGATTTGGCCGGAGTAACTAAGGACTCACATCGTTTGGTCCGACACTATTGCCAATCTGGGACTAAATTGAAAGCTTGTTGAATGCGCCGGATCATGTCCTTTTTGAACGAAGACTCGGTGGAATATGGACCAAGATGATTAGCAATGTCTTTGTTGAACCTACATTTTGTTGTCTTGAAAGAGGGCATCGATCCCTTTCAAATACATTACCTCGTAATTGTTCCCAGTTTTCTTGAAGTCGAAATTCTCAGCGGGGATCTCGTAGCTCTTGCCAGTTTGAGCATTCTCCGGACCGATGTACAGCGTCTTTACCTCGCCGCCAGCCTTGTCGACGCTGGTAATTTTGCCGACAAGGTCTTTGTTCCAAGTGTATACAGGCGCCCCAATTAGCGCTTTGGGATCGAATGTAGATAGCGTTCCGGGAGGCCCACCGCATGTGTCGGTAGTCTGCTCTA
Organism: Phyllobacterium sp. UNC302MFCol5.2; assembly: GCF_000686005.1. Classification (NCBI taxonomy): domain Bacteria; kingdom Pseudomonadati; phylum Pseudomonadota; class Alphaproteobacteria; order Hyphomicrobiales; family Phyllobacteriaceae; genus Phyllobacterium; species Phyllobacterium sp. UNC302MFCol5.2. The sequence continues at coordinate 709,912 of NZ_JMLL01000010.1, read as the reverse complement.
TCTGGTCGCTGGTAACCTCAAACGCGTTTCCATCGCATGGCTGGAATATCAGCGACTGCGCGCTAGGGGCGGGAGGCAGTAAGTAGCCCTTCGTAGGCTCATTCTTGTCTTTCAACCTGTAATACGTCACCGTTTCCTGAGCAGCGGTGGCAGTTGCAATACCGCAGAAGGTGACCACCATAAGTATCCTCAACCTGGCCTCCTCAATTGGAATAAACAGCGATGGAAGCGATTTCGTCGTTAGCCAACCTAAGCGTCCAGATTGGCCCTCGCTTGGCCTTTACAACGACAAACGTGTTTCGTTCCGTTGATGCCAAATAGTAAGTCTGCGCGAGGCTAAGATCTGTAACACGATAGTCAGATCCAGATTTCAATTTTATCTGTACTACCTTTAATGCGCTGATATCGCGGCGAGCATTAAAGGATCCACTAGCGGTAGCAGTATAATACAGTGAAGTTGGAATAGCCAACGCGAGGAGGAACCATAGTAAGACCGGCTTCTTCGAAATAAAGGAAATGGATTGTCGAATCGTGGTCATGTACCAAGCTAACCAACCGAAGAAAATCGAAGCGACAATTATCATCCAGTTCTCCTTCGTCATTGTCCAGATAGCTGGAAATGCGTGTACAAGGACATACTGGAGACTTAAATCCAGTTCGGCGAGCGAGACTGAGAAAAGGCCGTAGTATGCCCACAAATAGCAGAATCCCGTGAAATAGCCGAACGCAACTAAAACAACCGAGGCGGCCGCGTATATCGTTGCACCGTCAAATATGCTTGCCTTGCCCATTGCGCTGTCCATTCCGATGTATTCAACTCCATACCTAAACTGAAACTGCAGCATTGTGGGCCGCAGTATAGATGCTTATTATGCATGCAATTCGTCATTCGGCTGCAAATAGATAACCTGGGCACGTATGATTCACACGAGTTACCATCTTTGTCGGCACCAAGGTGTGCCCAATAGTCGTGCTGACCGCGACGGGCCGACGTGCATCCGTGGCGCAGGTTGAGATGAAAACCCATAAAAAAGGGAATCGTGGCCGCGTTCGCTGAATAAATATGACGCCACGAAGAGCACCGCGATGGTTCCGAGTTGAAATGAACGTTTGTGAAGGAAACGAAGCCATCCTGAACGCCTTCGTTTACCAGACACAGGGGCGGAGCGTGACACCCCTCCCGATCACTGACTCTACCAGATTTTGCCTTGTCCACGGCGAAGGCCATGGCGTTCTTTCTCCCATTGCACTCGACCGCACAAACATAAAAGAGCTCCGTACTAATTCAGTCAATCTCGACTGAAGGATTGAAGGCGGCGGCATTCATACTGCGCGCGGAGAAGACGCTAAAACATCAGCGTCGCCCAATCAGATACGGCGTTCGATGGGCCAAGCCGGTGGAATAGTTCTCCTGCTTGGCCAAAACCACTGCACACGCGGCGCAATCGGATACGCAAGGTTTTCGACACCCTGAGTTGCAGGTACTATCGCCTTTACCAACAGCAACCACCAACGATCCGGGGGGGAGCCGAGACCACACGCTCACCCCCACTGGTTAGCGCCAGGTACCGCCTTGTAAACTAACCCAACTCTTTTTTTGCGCCGGTTGACGTTCTTGCAAATCGTGGGTGGTACGTCTCCGCTATCTGTCCGATTTGAAACGAGATAGACCTTGCAACGCTCGCAAATGTTTCGCAGCTTATTGTTTTCCCGGCATAACGAGAGAGGCGTTTAATTGCGACGGCGGGTATTTGGGAGGGCCCACGATCGTCCCGATCTACGGGCAAGAGACGAGGGAGTCGTGTAGGCGCACTGGCGATTGAATCCGTGTTCGCCGGAGAATCCGTAGTATCGCTTTCGACTGGTAAAAGGATGGCAGCCTCTATCAAATAAAGAAACCGAAGAAATAAATCTATTCGCACACGTAGCGGCACGCGTTTTTACCGCGTACATCGAACCAAGCGCAAATACCCGTCCAAATTTCCAGAGGAATTAATGTTCTCCTTCTTGAAGAAAAAACCCAAAAAGCGATCAATACCGCCCATGCCCGACGAGGTTCTCGCAATCGGTGGGGAGACAACCGAATGGTGCAAGCAGCAGATAGGTCAACTACTAGAAGGTCCGCCTCGAAGCTTGCCTAACTACGGGACGCTCCATGATATTCGCGTGGCTTCGTACGTATGCGGATTTACCAGCGGCCAGTTTCTTATCAACGGTCTGCTAGCCGACTGGTCCAACGGTGAGGAAGGACTAGAGTACTGGGGGTATTCTGCCATTTGTACAGTTTCGCTAAGCTCAGTTCTCGGCTTTGATCGTTCACTCGAAGTAGTGAAGCACCTGCCGCAGATGATCCCGGGCCTCGAGTACAAAGATGATGTACTACTCCTTGAGAGATGGGGTGGTACTGACGGAATGAGCCACGCGCGCGGACAGTCCAAGCAAAAAGACGGTGCTCTTCTGCACTACCTAAAGAACAACGTCGCAGCATCTTAATGTCATTGCCCGGCAGGTGTGTTTGTGTCTCGTAAGGTGAGTTTATGCAGTTATTGAACGATGTTTATGGTGGCTATCGCCCCGCCGCTAAGGGCTTGATACGTGGTGATGAAGTCGACCCATCACTACTAGCTATTAAGGACCACCTGCCGGCCTTTATTCGTAGAGAGATTTTGGCGAGCGGTCGAAACGACGCGATTTACCGTTGGTATGGCGGTTTTGGCGAAGTAAACCGAAATTTCGCCCACATACCTTGGGTGGCGTGCTGCAGACGAGATATCACGCGCACTGTGAAAGATGGTTACTTTATTGTACTGTTGTTTCGAAGAGACATGGCCGGCTGTTGGCTTTCGCTTAACCAGGGTTTCACTCAGTACAAGAATGCCTTTGTCGATCACCAGTTAGCCCGTCAACAGTCGAGGACCGGTGCTCAGGCATTAGCCGGTATGATCAATCCCCCCGATGGCTTTGTTCTCGGGCCAATCGACTTGGGTGCAACGTCTGAACTCGGTCTCGGATATCAATCAGGGGCTATCGTTAGCCGCTATTATGCGGCGAGCGATTCCGATATGGATGAAGTCGGAGTAGCCAATGATCTCCGACGGTTGCTCGACGTGTACGATGCTCTCGCTGTTCGTGCTGGTAACCAGGTTGTCGCTCTGCTTCCCGACGTGGAGGGGCCCTATCAGGCCGCGGCAGCTGAAATCGCGCGTACTCCAGATGAAATACCGCAGTTGCCTGACGGCCCACTCGCCCCACCAGAGCGACTGCTGGGCAACAATCGTGGCGGATGGCGTAGAGATCCCAGGGCAGCTGCAGCGGCGCTCAATTCGGCGGATAGCCGGTGTGAATGGAATCCTGACCATGAAACCTTCACTGCGAGAAGGGGCGGGAGGAACTTTGTCGAGGCGCACCATTTGATTCCTGTTAGCCAACAGGGAAGTCATTCGAATCGTTTGGATGTACCAGAAAACATCGTTGCACTCTGCCCGACCTGCCACCGAAAGATACACCATGGTGTAAGTCGAGAAAGGATCCAAATGGCAGTCACTTTTTTTGGGCGTCGCGCACGCTTATTGGCTATACGAGGGATTTTTTTGACCGAGCAAGACGTCAGAACAATCTATCGATACGAGCTGGAAGATGAATAGCTGGCGACAACTGGGCGCTCGCTGACGTGCCATGCTCGTCCGGCTTCTTTCGCTTCTTCGACTGGAGAATTGGAACTTACGCTGGCAATGACTCGTTTTTCAACCCGGCAGTTGTTAAGACGCTAGACACGAAAGGCTGCCGTTTCAAACGCTTGTGCCATTTTTCGTATCGCATCGCCTAAAACTGCATTAGTTCAAGTCTTAAGCCATGTCGTCACGCTTTTTTTCAAGACCGATGCTTGCGGCCGACCGATAATTTCACGAGCAACGCACCCTTTGGGAATTTGCAAAAGCGTGACGACCCGGTGACGACCGAAGGATTGGGCTATAGGGATTTTTCGAGAAACGATCAGTCAAGCGACTGATTTACCATGAGAAAACTGGTGCCGCTTGCGTGACTCGAACACGCGACCCCATCATTACGAATGATGTGCTCTACCGACTGAGCTAAAGCGGCAGGGAAGATGCTTCCCGATCCCTGAATTCGGCAGAGACGATCATGCCGAAGGATGACGCGCCTGATACCCGCATTGCGCGCCGAATGCAAGCCTTGAGATCGCTGCTTTTTTGGGGCGTTCGAAGAACCGGCGAGCGATTCCGCCATGCGATGCGTACAACAAGGTGCACATTAGAATTTTTCTATTTGCCGATAGACAAGTGCGTAGGAGCGATTAATCTCTTCTTCGCGCAGATGGGTCTCGGGAGAAGATCGGTCTGCCAAGTCAACGGTCTGGGAGGAACCTATGGCGAAGGTTGAACTGGTCGTGAACGGGCGCGCCGTCAAGGGCGAAGCCGAAGACCGAACACTGCTCGTGCATTTCCTGCGTGAAAATCTTGGATTGACCGGCACCCATGTCGGCTGTGACACGTCGCAATGCGGTACCTGTATCGTCCATGTCGATGGCAGGGCGGTCAAATCCTGCACGATGCTAGCGGCGCAGGCATCGGGCTCTACGATCACCACCATCGAAGGGCTCGGCCTCAATGGCGAGTTGCATCCGTTGCAGGCCGCCTTCCGCGAGCATCATGCGCTGCAATGCGGCTTCTGTACGCCGGGCATGCTCATGAGTTCGGCGGACCTGATCCGGCGGCATCCAGACGGCCTTGACGAAGCCACTGTGCGTCTCGAACTTGAAGGCAATATCTGCCGCTGCACCGGCTATCATAACATCGTCAAGGCCGTGCTCGACGCATCGGAAAAAATGGGGAAGGGCGCCGAAAAGGCTGCCTGATCAGCGGATTCAAGTGTAGCAGCGGCATCGCCCCGGAGCGCTATTATCTCTCCAGCCAGGCCGCCTGCGACAGGGAGAACTAACCATGGGCGTTGAAGGTATCGGAGCACGGGTTCTTCGCAAGGAGGACAAGAGGTTTATCACCGGCAAGGGCAAATACACCGACGACATGGTCGTCCCCGGCATGAAGCATGCGACTTTCGTGCGCAGCCCCCACGCCCACGCCAGGATCACCGGCATCAATGTCGATGCGGCGAAGGCGATGTCCGGCGTCGTCGCGGTGCTGACGGGCAGCGAGCTCAAGGCCGACGGCATAGGCAACCTCATCTGTGGGTGGATGATCCACTCCAAGGACGGCACGCCTATGAAAATGGGCGCCTGGTCGCCGCTCGCAACCGACAAGGTGCGTTATGTTGGCGACGCAGTCGCTATTGTCATCGCCGACACCAAAGGTGAGGCGCGCGATGCTGCCGAGGCAGTCGAAGTGAGCTATGAGGAATTGCCTGTCGTCGTCAACGCGCTCGACGCGATGCAGCAGGGCGCGCCGGAAATTCATGCGGAAGCGCCCGACAATCTGATTTTCGATTGGGACCTCGGCGACGAAGCAGCAACGAATGCGGCCTTCGCCAAGGCGGCACACGTCACCAGCATGGACATCGTCAATAATCGCCTTGTGCCAAATGCGATGGAGCCGAGGGCAACGCTCGGCGTCTACGATTCCGGTGAGGATCACTACACCTGCTGGACGACCTCGCAAAATCCGCACGTTGCCCGCCTGGTGATGAGTGCATTTTATAATGTCGCGCCAGAAAACAAGCTGCGTGTGATTGCGCCGGATGTCGGTGGTGGTTTCGGTTCGAAGATTTACATTTATCCCGAAGAAATCACCTGCCTGTGGGCATCGAAGAAAACCGGCGTTCCCGTCAAATGGGTGGCTGACCGCACCGAGAGCTTTCTCACCGATGCGCATGGGCGCGATCACGTCACCCATGCGGAAATCGCCTTCGACAGCGACCACAGGATTCTTGGCCTCAAGGTTGCGACGATCGCCAATCTCGGCGCCTATATGTCGCTGTTTTCGAGCTGCGTCCCGACCTATCTGTATGCGACGTTGCTCTCCGGGCAATACGCCATTCCGGCAATCCACGCCAATGTGAAGACCGTTTATACCAATACTGCGCCCGTCGACGCCTATCGCGGCGCAGGGCGGCCGGAGGCGACCTATGTGCTTGAGCGCATCATGGAGACGGCGGCCCGCGAACTTAAAATTTCCCCCGCCGAACTGCGGCGCAAGAACTTCGTGAAATCATTCCCGCACCAGACGCCGGTGATCATGTGCTACGACGCCGGCGATTTCGATGCGACGCTCGACGCGGCCATGAATGCCGCCGATTATGCCGGATTTGAGAATCGCCGGCAGGAGGCAGCAAAACGCGGCAAGCTGCGCGGCATCGGCATGAGCTGCTATATCGAGGCTTGCGGCCTAGCGCCCTCTTCCGCTGTCGGCTCGCTGGGTGCGGGCGTCGGGCTCTGGGAGAGCGCGGAGGTGAGGGTCAATGCTGTCGGCACGATCGAGATATTGACCGGATCGCATTCGCACGGCCAAGGCCACGAAACCACCTTCGCCCAGCTAGCGGCCGAGCGGTTCGGCGTGCCCATCGATAGTGTTTCCATCGTCCACGGCGATACGGACAAGGTGCAGATGGGCATGGGCACCTATGGTTCGCGCTCCGGTGCCGTCGGCATGTCGGCGATCGCCAAGGCGCTCGACAAGGTCGAAGCCAAGGCCAAGAAGATTGCCGCCCATTTGCTTGAAGCTGACGAAGCCGACATCGAAATCAAGAACGGCGATGTGCGCGTTGCCGGCACGGACAAGAGCGTGCCGTGGTTCCAGGTGGCGCTTGCCGCCTATACGGCGCACAACCTTCCATCCGGCATGGAGCCGGGCTTGAAGGAAGGCGCATTCTACGATCCGTCGAATTTCACCTTCCCGGGCGGTTGCCACATCTGCGAGGTCGAGATCGACCCCGAGACCGGCACGACCGAAATCGTCCAGTTTGTGGCTGCCGACGATTTCGGCAACATCATCAATCCGATGATCGTCGAGGGGCAGGTGCATGGCGGTCTTGCGCAAGGCATAGGCCAGGCATTGCTCGAAGCCACGCACTACGATCCGAGCGGGCAGCTTCTGACGGCAAGCTACATGGACTATACGATGCCCCGCGCCGTCGACCTGCCATCCTTCACCGTCACGAACACCGTGACAGCCTGTCCTTCCAACCCGCTTGGGGTCAAGGGCTGCGGGGAAGCAGGCGCCATAGGCTCGCCTCCCGCCGTCATCAACGCTGTAACCGATGCCATCAACAACAATAATCTGGCCATGCCGGCGACCCCGCAAAATGTCTGGGCCGCACTGCAGGCGGCGAAATAAAGGAGGCACGCCATGTATGAGACACAATATCATCGCGCCACCTCCGTCGAAGGCGCTGCCCGGCAGATGGGCGAGGCCGAGGATGGCAAGTATCTTGCCGGCGGCATGACGCTCATCCCGACGATGAAACAACGCCTGGCCTCACCGAGCGATCTTGTAGATTTGCGTCGCATCGAAGCATTGAAGGGCGTGAAGATCACAGGCCGCACCGTCCGTATCGGGGCGGTCACAAGCCATTATGACGTATCGACGAACGTGGAACTGGCAAAAATCTGTCCGGCGATCACCAGCCTTGCCGGCCATATCGGCGATCCGCAGGTTCGCAATATGGGGACGATCGGCGGGTCGATCGCCAATAATGACCCGGCCGCGGACTATCCCTCGGCGCTTCTCGCGCTGGATGCGACGATTGTGACGAACCGCCGTTCGATAGCCGCCGCGGACTATTTTACCGGCCTCTTCGAAACAGCGCTGGAACCCGACGAAATTATAACGGCAGTTGAGTTCACGGCGCCGGACCGGGCTGCCTACAAGAAGTTCCCCAACCCAGCGTCGCTCTACGCGATGGCCGGCGTCTTCGTCGCCAAATCCGGCGATACGGTGAGGGTCGCGGTCACGGGCGCCGGCGAGAACGGTGTGTTCCGCCTCGAAGATGCCGAAACGGCGCTTGCGGCGGATTTCCACGCATCGGCGCTGGATAATCTGACAGTCGATCCGAACGGATTGCTGTCCGACCTGCACGCCTCGGCGGAGTACCGTGCCAATCTGGTGAAGGTGATGGCGAAGCGCGCCGTTGCCGAAATCGCCAGCCGGCCGATGTAGGCTGCTTGACTTCAACCCATTGGGGTCGTTGCGGCGGGTGCCATATTCACCCAGCGCAGAGCTTCGCCTTCGCTGCGTGGTATTCCCGCTCCAGCCGCGTGACAAGTTCGCCGGCAGGAACGATCTCCTTGATGGCGGCGATGCCCTGGCCGCAGCCCCAGATGTCCTTCCAGGCTTTGGCACCTGTCGTTGCCGCTTCGAAGTCCATCTTCGACGGATCGGCTTCCGGCAGGTGTTCGGGATCCATTCCGGCCTTCGCGATCGAGGGCTTGAGATAGTTGCCATGGATGCCGGTAAAATAGTTGGAATAGACGATGTCCGTCGAGGTCGAATCGACGATCATTTGCTTGTAGCCGTCGATGGCCCGCGCTTCGTCCGTGGCGATGAATGGCGAGCCGATGTAGGCGAGATCCGCGCCCATGGCCTGTGCGGCGAGGATTGCACCGCCATTGGCGATCGCGCCCGAGAGCAGCAGCGGACCGTCGAACCATTCGCGGATTTCCTGGACGAGGGCGAATGGCGACAGCGGGCCGGCATGCCCGCCGGCGCCTGCCGCAACGGCGATAAGCCCGTCAGCGCCCTTGCGGATTGCGGAATTGGCGTGGCGGTTGTTGATGATGTCGTGGAGGACAATGCCGCCATAGGAGTGGATCGCGTCGTTTACCTCGGGGACTGCTCCCAAGGATGAGATGACGATCGGAACCTTGTATTTGACGCACATGCCGAGGTCATGTTCGAGGCGCTTGTTGGAGCGATGGACGATCTGGTTGACAGCGAACGGCGCGGCGGGGCGGTCCGGGTTCTTTTCGTCGTGATTGCGCAACTCCTCGGTTATCTCCGCGAGCCAATCGTCAAGCTGCGCCTCGGGTCGCGCATTGAGCGCCGGAAATGAGCCGACGATGCCGGCCTTGCATTGCGCGAGAACCAGTGGCGGATGCGAAACGATGAACAGCGGCGCACCAACGACCGGAATGCGCAATTTCGACTTAAGTACATCCGGCAAAGCCATCGACCACTCCCAGAAAATTTTGACGTTTGCGTAAACGTAACTCTTTTACCAGACCTGCAATATTCGGCAAGCGAAACCAGAACCATGTGATCGAGCCGCGCCGCCGCAGGCAGCGATCTTAATGAATAAGCGTCTGTTCTGTCGCAAGGCACCTCAACCCTTTTATGGGGTGTATCTGGGGCTCTGCGGCCTGTACCCTCCAGGCAGCGGCGAAGTGCCATCATTGCGCCGTCAAAGTCTTGAATAAGCAGTCGAATGCGCTATGGCTAGCCATTCATTACGAAATGATTTGAAGGAAGCGGCTGTTGGAAGCGATCGAACAAGCGATCCGGAACGCATTGGCGAAAGCCGACGCGAGGAACCCTGCCATTCGTCAGAAAATCTACGAATCAGCATGGGGTGCGCATGAGCGCTCGCTCGCGGCCAATGGCGCGCTCGAAGAAAGCCAGCGCGACGACCGTCGCGAAATGCTGAAGGCGGCCATTACGCGGATCGAGGACGAAGTGCAGGCAACCGGCGCGATTACCCCGCCGGCGGCGCCCGAGCCCGTTGCGGAGCCGCGCGAACCGATGTTCGTCGCAAATCCCGCGCGCCAACACGGGGCCGATGAGCGGATCGAGCCATCGATCGACATGGACCCGCCAGAAGTGGAAGGGCCTGTTTCTGGGTCCGATGAGCCGAGCCCCGACAATTATCGACCGGGCAAGACACGCCGGAAAGTGCGTCGCGACGCCGAGCGGCGCAAGGCGAGCGGCTTTTCCAAGGCGCTGATCCTTTTGGCCCTCCTGGCTGTGGCCATCGGCCTTTTCTGGGTCGTCGCTTCCGGCATTATCAAACCGGTTCCGAACATGGGGGCATCGAACACCACGAGCGCGCCGGCCTCCAGCAACAGCCAGGAGCCGATGAAGGAAGGCCAAATGTCGGCGACGGGCAACTGGATCGAGGTGTTCAACCCCGCTGACATGTCGCAGGTTGCCCTCGAAGGCCGCGCGACGGCGACGATCGCCGGCGACCAACTGGAGAAATTCGTGCGCATTCAGTCGCCGGAGGATGCCGATACGATCAGCTTCAAGGTCGGACAGGGCGTACTCGACCAACTCGCCGGCAAGACCGCCGTGTTCGATATCATCGCCAAGACTGACGACGGCAAGAGCTCGCAGATTGCGGTGAGTTGCGATTTCGGCAGTCTCGGCGATTGCGGGCGCAAGCGCTTTGATGTCTCGGATGCGAGCAAGGAATATCTGGTGCAGGTGCAGTTCCCGCAGGGCAATGCGCCTGCCGAAGGCGGCGTGATCAAGGTCAATTCGGATGTCACGCAGTCAGGGAAATCCGTCAATATCATCGCCATTCGCGCCCAGGTCGCCAATTGAGCAAGCTGGCGCGGGCGTTTCTTTCGTCCGGCGATCTGATCGCGGATCGTCGTGCTTCCTACGCGGACATGCTGTTCGATGGTGGCGAGCATGCAGCCGCCGCCGACCTGATGCGGCAGGCGCTTGAGATTGTCCCCGAATGGGCGGCGGGATTGTTCCGCCTCGGCGAAATGGAAGAAGCTGCCGGAAATGGCGATGCTGCGGCCATCGTCTGGAAAAGGCTGGTCGAACTTGACGTCGAAGACCGTTTCGGGGCTGGCCTCAAGCTGGCCGCTTCCGGCCGGGGCGACATCCCGGTTACGCCGCCTACCGCCTATGTCGAAACACTTTTTGACGCCTATGCGCCAACCTTCGAGAGCGCACTCCTCGAAAAGCTCAAATACAGGGTGCCGGGGCTTCTGGCAGCGGCGGTGGAAGACGCCGCGCCCGGCAGACGCTTCGCCTCGGTGCTCGACCTCGGCTGTGGCACAGGTTTGATGGGCCCTTTGCTGCGTGCCAGGTGCCAACATCTCGTCGGGATCGATCTATCCGAGGTCATGCTGCAGCGTGCCGCGGAAAAGAACGTCTACGACAGCCTCGCCAAGGGCGACGTGAACGAACTCGATGTTCCAGCAAATGAAGCTGATCTCATCATCGCCGCTGATGTCTTCGTCTATGTCGGAGCGCTCGACCGCGCCTTCGCGAAGATTGCCTCTGCTCTTGCGGCTGATGGGCTGTTTGCCTTCTCGGTCGAGACGCATGACGGCGATGACGGGTTGGTGCTGCAGCAATCGCTGCGCTACACGCACTCCGAAGCTTACGTGCGCCGGCTTCTGGCGGTCCATTCGATGACGCCGGTGAGCATTGACCGCCAGACCATCCGCATGGATCGCGGCGAGCCCCTTAGCGGGCTCATTGTCGTTGCGAAACACCTTTGATCAATCTTTGCGGAAGACAAGGCGTCCGGCCCAGCCGGTGACGACAGCAAGAAACACCGCAAAGAGGCCATAGAGCAGGCTGTGCTGGTTGGCGGCCCGGAAGATGCGGAATTCCAGTCCGGCCTTGACGATGTTGAGACTGGTCGAGCTTTCACGCAGGAACTCGCCGTTGCGGAAGAGGTAGGCGCGCGCCACGTGCTTGCCAACGGGCACATTGGCCGGGAGCGACAGCGTCGCGCGAAACAGCGTCGAGGATAGAAACTGCACATCCCCCACACGCTGGTTGTAGAGCAGCTGTTTCTGTTTGAGTCGCGGCAATTCCTTGGTGAACTCCCGCAACGATGCGCTCGAATCGAAACCCTCCGGCATCGGTTCGTAATAGATGTTGTTTACGCCAAGGCTTAGCTGGGCGAAGATCTTCGGCGTCGTGATGTCCTGCAGGCTGCGCGTCGATGCCAGTGAATAGGATGCGGGAATGTTCTGGAACGAAACGGATTCCGTATTTACCCAGATGCCGAAATACCTGTCCTTGCGCCGGACGACAAAGTTCCGGGGAGGACCCTCAAGAATGACGACCACATCGTAGCGGCCCTGCCGCTGGATGAGCGGATCCGCATTGTCGAGCGCGCCGAAGACGGTAAGGTCAGTGCCCCGAAATCCCGACGTGATCGAGATCGTGTCGGTGGAGAGTCCGATCTCGATCGTTTCCTTGCTGGCCGGGACCGGTTGTTGCGCTTGGGCCGCCCGGCCGGCGACCAGGCACAGCATCATGAGCGGGATCATGGCAAGGCGCATTATGAGCCTCCCGAGACCAGGGCGAGCGTTACCGAATAGATGTCGTCCGGCGTAACGAAGAGTTCGATGGCGAGGCGAAGACCGACTGCCAGCACCAGCGTCGCAAGCAGTGCTCGCAGCTGTTCGCCCCTGAGCTTCTGGCCTATGCGAGTGCCATATTGCGCGCCAACGACACCGCCGCTCATCAGCAGCATCGCGAGAACGATATCCACCGACTGGTTGGTCGTCGCCTGCATGACGGTGGTGAACGCAGTCACGAAAACGATCTGATAGAGCGAGGTCCCGATGACGACATTGGTCGGGACCTTGAGGAGGTAGATCATGGCGGGGACCATGATGAAGCCGCCGCCAACGCCCATGATCGAGGAAAGAAAGCCGATGGCGCCGCCAAGCACGAGTACCGGAATGATGCTGACATAGATCTTGGAGGCGCGAAAACGCATCTTGAACGGCAGCTTGTGCACCCAGTTGTGCTGGCCGGGCCGCTTCAACGTCGCAAGCTGGCCAGCGCGGGTACGGCGCATCGCCTTGATGCTTTCATAGAGCATCAGCCCGCCGATCGTGCTCAGGAACACGACATAGAGCAGCGAGACAATGAGATCGAGCTGACCGAGCTGGCGCAGGAGTACGAAGACATAGATGCCTATCGCCGAGCCGACGATACCGCCGACAACGAGCAGCGACCCGAGTTTCACGTCGAGCGAGCCGCGCTTGAAATGGGTAAGCGCGCCGCTGAAGGACGAGGCGATGACCTGGTTGGCGCCGGTGGCCACCGCGACGGCGGGGGGAATATTGTAGAAGATGAGCAGCGGCGTGATCAGGAATCCGCCGCCAACGCCGAACATGCCCGACAGAAAGCCGACCGCCGCGCCCATGAAGAAAAGCACGAAGATGTTGACCGAAATCTCGGCTATTGGCAGGTAGACGCCCAATTCAAACCCCGGAACCATTGCGGTGCTACGCCTGCGGCGTGACAGCACAATGACAGTAATTCTTTAAGGTTTCTTGCCCACTTGCGGGCTTCACGTCAAACTTTGACTTAACGGCGCGCATTGGGCCGGTTCAAATGCGAAGATGCGTGTCGCTTCGTTAAAACGAAGCGCATTTCCGGTTGACTTGCAGGCCGCTTGAAAGGCGCCCCCTCCCGGTCGAACCGGGAGGGGAAACGCAGTTCAGATCTGCTTGTTTTTCTGCAGAAGGTTCCTGACGAAATCCTTGTCGATATTGCCCGTCGGCTTCAAGCCGTTGTCCTTCTGGAAGGCCATGATCGCATCACGTGTCTTCGTGCCGATCTTGCCATCCGAGCCGCCCGCATCATAGCCGTTCTTGTTGAGGATCAGCTGAACGTTGCGGATGGCCTTCTCCATGTCGAGCGCTCCTGAGGTCACCGAGCCGGTAACAGCTGGGGAATCGCGCCATTCCGCCGGAACATTGGTGGCGTTCGCGTCGGGATTGAGGGGCTTGGCGTTCCAGAGTTCGACAGCAGCCCGGGCTCGCTCGAGCTGCTCGGGTCTCATGACTTTCGCTACATCCTCACGCTTCTGTGCGGCGTCGACATCTCCGGCCTTGGCTGCGAGCGCGAACCATTTGTAGCTTTCCTCAAGGTTCTGGGGCACGCCCATGCCTTTGGCGGAAAGGATGGCAAGGTTGAACTGGCTGTCCTTGACGCCGAGTTCCGCCGCCTGGGCAAACCAGCGCGCGGCTGCCTCGTTGTCAGGGGCGCCATCGGCGCCGCCTGCAAAGAGCACCGCCAGATTGTGCATCGCGCTGGCATTGCCCTTTCCGGCCGCCAATTCGTAATAGGACTTCGCCTTGGCAAGATCGCGCGTGACCCCGAGGCCCTTTTCGTAGAAGTTGCCAAGCCGGTATTCGGCCGGCGCAAAGCCACGCTCCGCAGCGCGGTCATACCACTCGATGGCCTTGGCGTAGTCGCTCTCGACGCCGCGACCTTCCATGTAGCGGTTGCCGATCTCGAACAGGGCACGGCTGTCGCCCTTGGTCGCAGCGTCGCGCAGCGGCTCAGGTCCCGCCTCGACCGGGATGAACGGCAGCACGGCGGAGGACGCACCGGTTGCCGGCACGGTCGCGGGCACCGGATCGATCATGCGCTCGGAATTGATGACGCCGGCCACCGGGTCCTGGACGGGCGCAGGCTGCGACACTGCCGACGCATTGTTTTCGGCAGGTGTTTCGGGCGCAGCGTTGGTGTGAGGCTCCGCCTGTGGCTGCTCCTGCGTGATAGCTGGCTCTTCCGGGGTGGCTGGCTCCGGTGCCTTGGAGGCGAGGTCCGTTCCCGGATGATCGACGAAGGCATTTTTCAGCTGCAGACCGGCTATCGCGATCATGATCGCACCAATCGCGAGCAGGATGGGCTTGCGCTGACGCGAGAAGATTCCGCTCTTGGCCGCGCCGTCGGTCGCGCCGTCACCGAATGCGATGCCGCGTTTCTGATTTTCGGCCTCTGTGGCTGCTGCCTGCGCTGCGCGGCGGGCCGCCGTAATGAAATCCGCCTTGCCGCCGGCGATGTCAGTCGCAGCCGACATGTCGCGCCGTTCGTCACGGACGCGTTTGAGGATGGAATTGAGGTCGGGCATGCCAGACCCGGGCTCGAGCGGGCGGTTGAGAATGTCGGCGTCGATCTCTGTCGCCGGCTCTTCCTTGATGTCGTCCGATAGGTCGAGTGAAGGTTCCTGTGCCGCTGCCTCGCGCTTGCCGCGTACCTTGAGGCTGCGTGTAAGGCTGCCGAACAGTGATTTACGCTCCCGCGGCGTTTCCGTTGCAATTTCCGCGTCGACGATTTCGTCAGACGCAGGCTGTTCTTCCCGGGCGGATACAAGCGGCGCATTGAAGGCAGGCGCACTTTCTGCGACAGGCTCCTTGGTGAACGTTGCTGTTTCGGCCAGCGGCGCGTCCGGAGCGACGACCGCCGTGCTTTCGGCAGGTCCGAAATTCTTGTAGATCGGAACGGCGCCGCTTTCGAGCGAAGCCAGGCGATCAACGATCTTGAGCAGCGTATCGTGAATGGCCTCGAAGGTGCGGCCGTTGCGCTCGTCGGACCGTCGCGCCAGCTTCTCCAGCGTCTTCAGGTCGTCGGCGAGCTCGCGCGCGATCGAATTGTCATGATCGCTGCCGAAGTTCGCTGTATTGCGGATTGCCTCGGCCGCCGCATTGCGTGCTGCCTCGACGACCAGATCGCGATTGCCGGCGATGGCGACTTCGATGGCTTCGAGGCGCGGCGAAATCTTCGCGATTTCAGCATCGCGATCGTTGGATTGGGCGAGACGTTCGGCAAGACCGGCAATCTGCAGTTCGAGACTGCGTATGGCGTCCTTGGTGCCGTCTGCTTGCGGCAGGTTCTCGGCAAAGTAGCGGGCCATGTCATCGAAGCGTGCTTCGAGATTGTCGGTCAGGCGGATATCATTGTGCTCGACGAGCGTATGATGCTGGTCGAGGCGGCGGGTGAGTTCCTCGAAGCGCTGATCCATCTTCTCGATGAAGGCCGGGTCAACCGCCGCCGGCTGGGGCGCGGCATCGAGCTTGCTTATGATCTGCAGTACGCGGCCCTCCAGGTCGCGGAAGTCCGAAATGCTGATCGCGGCGGGCGCACTCTGCAAATGCCGCGCCACGGCCGAAAGCTGTTCAGCAAGAACGTCGAGGTTCTGCGTCGTCGTTCCATGCTGCTTGTTGAGTTGCTCGATATGATGCGCGAGTTCACCCATCCGCTTGAGAATAACGTCCGAGGTTCTGTCGTGCGTGGCTGACTCAATTGTCGAGGCAAGCGACGAAATACGTGTCTCGACGCGTTCGAAGGCATCGGCCTCGGCATATTGCAATGCAGCTGGCCGCGCGGTGGCGACGATGGCGCGGCTGATCTCGTCGAGGCGCTCGTCCATCTGTTGCATGAACTGCGTCGGGATGCCGGAGCCGTGGCGACGCGACATCTGCTCAACGGCCCCGGTGAGAAGATTGAGCTTTTCCTCGACGTTGTGCAGCGGCAGCATGTGCGACGGCGCATCGACAGTGCGATGCATTTCATTGAGGCGGCGTTCCAGCGAACCCAGCGCAGCCTCGGCCTCATTCGCATAATAAGTGCTGCGGCCATAGGGCGCGCGCTCATGCGTGGTCGAATGGCGCAGCCGGTTCATGGTCTCGCCATGAAGCTCTCCGCGCGAAGTGGTCTCGATATCGTCGCGCATCTCGTCGCGCAATTGCTTCAATTGGGCGGCGATGGCGGACAGATCGTGCTTCTCTTTCGAAGCTAGGCTCGCGGAAGAGGTTGCAGGTTGTGCTGCCTGCGCGATGCGTTCGGGCAGGGCCGATTGTCCTGCGCGGGAGGCGAGGGCGGCGAAACGATCGGCGATGTCGGGCGTTTCCTCGCCGACCTCCGGTTGCATCGAGCCGCGCAACTGCGCTTCAAGGGTTTCTAATGTGCGGTTGAGGCTGTCGAGCGACGTCGCATCGCGGCGTGCGCGGTTCACATTGACCTGTTCCATTAATGACCTTTGGTTTGTCATGGATGTCTGCTGCCCGAGTTGACGCGCCGGCCTGGCGCTTCCAGTTTCGACTGGGCGGAAAAAGGTGGCCTTGGTCTGCCGAAAAGCGAATGCGCCGCAAGACGATCATTCGGGCCAATTCGGAAAGCCGGGACCTTTGCCCCACACAGTCCGACAAGCCGTGAAAAACCAACCACACATAGACACGGATCACCGACACGTTGACATTGGCGAAACGTGGTAAACAACTCGTTAAGATAAGGCGCTAAAAGGTTAAAAATCTGCTCGCCTGCTGCTGCCGCGGTTGCGGCCTTGTTTTGCAACTGGGAATTGTAGGGGGTGCGCCCAAGTCTTGGCGCTGCCTGTGAACTTCGACAAACTTTGACGTTTACGGAAACGTCAAAGTTTGCTAGATAAATATGGCGGTGCCGCTTATGGGCGCCGCATCTGCTCGTTTATGTTTTGGAGGAAACCTGATGCCGAGTTACCGCGCGCCCGTTGAAGATACGTTGTTTATCCTGAACGATGTCCTGGGATTTGAACGCTACAACAACCTCCCGGGTTTTGCCGATGCGTCGCCGGATATCGTGGAAGCCATCCTAGGCGAAGGCGCTAAACTCGCTGAGAACACGCTGTTTCCGGTGAACCAGATCGGCGATCATGAGGGCTGCGTGCGCCACGACGATGGTTCGGTCACGACGCCCAAAGGCTTCAAGCAGGCCTTCGATGCCTATCGCGAAGGTGGCTGGGTTGGGCTTGCCGTTCCGCAGGAATTCGGCGGCCAGGGCCTTCCCTATACGTTGCATGTCGCCGCCGGCGAATACATGGCATCCGCCAACATGGCGCTGGTGATGTATCCCGGCCTAACCCAGGGCGCGATTGCTGCCATCGTCACGCATGGCACCGAGGAGCAGAAGCAGGCCTACCTTCCCAAGATGACCGACGGCATCTGGACCGGCACGATGAATCTCACCGAACCGCATTGCGGAACGGACCTCGGGCTTTTGCGCAGCAAGGCGGTACCGAACGGCGACGGCTCGTACAAGATTTCCGGCCAGAAGATCTTCATCTCGGCCGGCGAACACGACATGGCCGAGAATATCATTCACCTCGTTCTCGCCCGCATCGAAGGAGCGCCGGAGGGCGTGAAGGGCATTTCGCTGTTCATCGTGCCGAAGTTCATTCCCGATGCGAACGGCAATCCGGGCGAGCGCAACGGCGTTTCCTGTGGCTCCATCGAAGAAAAGATGGGCATTCACGGCAATTCGACCTGCGTCATGAATTATGATGAGGCGACCGGCTACCTCCTTGGCGGGGAGAACAAGGGCCTGCGCGCCATGTTCACCATGATGAACGAAGCACGGCTCGGCGTTGCGCTCCAGGGTCTGTCGATCGGTGAAGTCGCCTACCAGAATGCCGCCATCTATGCCCGCGACCGTATTCAGGGCCGCGCGCTGACCGGCCCCAAGGAACCGGACAAGAAGGCTGACCCGATCATCGTCCACCCCGACATCCGCCGTATCCTCCTGACGATCAAGTCGTTCAACGAAGCGGGCCGCGCCTTCATCCTCTGGTCAGCGCTGAAATCCGACGTCGCGCATCGCTCCGGCGATGAGGCCGAGCGCCAGCTTGCCGATGACATGCTCGGCCTGATGACTCCGGTACTCAAGGGTGTTCTTACCGACAAGGGCTTTGAACATGCCTGCATGGCACAGCAGGTGTTCGGTGGCCACGGCTACATCGAAGAACACGGCATGAGCCAGTATGTGCGCGACGCGCGCATCGCCATGATTTACGAGGGCGCGAACGGCATTCAGGCAATGGATCTGGTCGGACGCAAGCTCGGCCTCAATGGCGGCCGCGCCGTCATGGCCTTCTTCAAGGAAGTCGGCGACTTCTGCGAGGAAAATCGCAGCGACGATAATCTCGCCTTCTTCACCAAGCACCTGAAGAAGGGCTTGAACGACCTGCAGGCCGCCTCCATGTGGCTGATGCAGAATGGCATGGCCAATCCGGACAATGCCGGCGCGGCATCGACCGATTACATGCACCTCTTCGGTCTTGTCAGCCTCGGCTATATGTGGGCCCGCATGGCGAAGGCGTCGCATGCGAAGCTCGCGGAAGGCACCGAGAACAAGGCCTTCTTCGAGACGAAGCTCGCCACCGGCAAATTCTTCATGGAGCGGGTGATGCCGGAGACATCGGCGCATCTCGCCCGCATCCAGACCGGAGCGGATACGATGATGGCGCTGCCCGCCGAAGCATTCTAAGCTGCCGGCGAACGCTTTTCCGAGCCGCGCCTCACGCGGTTCCTGTAACCGAAATCGGGAGGTTAGTGATGGGTCTGCGACCGGAAGAAGTATTGGGTGTTCCGAAGCCTACGTGGAAGACCGATGATGTCGTGAT
The DNA here is from genome assembly GCF_000686005.1 of Phyllobacterium sp. UNC302MFCol5.2. Classification (NCBI taxonomy): domain Bacteria; kingdom Pseudomonadati; phylum Pseudomonadota; class Alphaproteobacteria; order Hyphomicrobiales; family Phyllobacteriaceae; genus Phyllobacterium; species Phyllobacterium sp. UNC302MFCol5.2. The sequence goes on along the minus strand of NZ_JMLL01000010.1, from coordinate 690,793 downwards.
GCTGGAGGATATGGCCACCAGGTTCCTTGAGGCCGAGGTGGTGCCCCATTACGACCGCTTCGAAAAGCAGGAGATTTTCGACCGGTCCATCTGGGAACTCGCCGGGCAGAATGGCTTGCTTTGTGCTTCGATGCCGGAAGAATATGGCGGCGCCGGCGGCACCTACGCCCATGAAACCGCAATCCTCGAAGCGATCAGTCACGTCGGGACCGACGGTTTTGGCATTGCACTCCACAATTCCATCGTCGCGCCCTATATCCTCCACTATGGCTCGGAAGAGCAGAAGCGGAAATGGCTGCCGAAAATGGCGACCGGTGAGCTTATCGGTGCCATCGCAATGACGGAACCGGGAGCAGGCTCCGATCTCCAGGGCGTCAAGACCAGCGCCAAGAAGGACGGAAACCACTACGTCATCAATGGATCGAAAACGTTCATCACCAATGGCCAGCTCGCCAATCTGATCATCGTGGTCACCAAGACCGATCCGTCGCAGGGCGCCAAGGGCACGTCGCTCATCGTCGTTGAAACCGATGGCCAGGAAGGCTTCGAGCGGGGCCGCAATCTCGACAAGGTCGGTCTCAAGTCCAACGACACTTCGGAGCTGTTTTTCAACGATGTGCGTGTGCCGACCTCCAACCTTCTCGGAACCGAGGAAGGGCAGGGCTTCGTCCAGTTGATGCAGCAATTGCCGCAGGAGCGCCTGCAGATCGGCGGTTCGGCTATTGCCATGGCCGAACGCGCCATCGCGTTGACGATCGATTATGTGAAGGAGCGCAAGGCGTTCGGCAAGTCGGTCATGGAGTTTCAGAACACGCAGTTCAAGCTCGCCGAACTCAAGACCGAGGCGACCATCGGCCGGGTTTTCTACAATCATTGCGTCGAGCGGCATGTGAACGGCGGTCTCGACCCCTTTACCGCATCCATGGCGAAATACTGGCTGAGCGATCTGCAGAACAAGGTCGTCGACGAATGCCTGCAACTGCATGGCGGCTATGGGTACATGAACGAGTTCCCGATCGCCCGCATGTTCCGCGACGCGCGCGTCCAGCGGATTTATGGCGGCACCAACGAAATCATGAAGCTTTTGATCGCCCGCAGCCTATGAGCCGCGGGTTCGAACAGGGAGAATGAAATGACTGAGGCATATATTTACGACCACGTGCGCACGCCGCGCGGCAGAGGCAAGAAGGATGGCAGCCTGCACGAAGTGCCTGCCGTCCGCCTTGGCGCCCATGTTCTCGAGGCGCTGCGCGACCGCAACGGCCTCGACACGGGGCTGGTCGACGACATTATCTATGGCTGCGTCGATCCGGTCGGCGAAGCGGGCGCCGTCATTCCGCGTTCCTCGGCTTTTGAAGCCGGCTATGATTTCAAGGCGCCCGGCATGCAGATATCGCGCTTTTGCGCCTCCGGTCTCGACGCAGTGAATTTCGGCGCTGCGAAGATCGTGCAGGGCGCGGACGATATCGTCATCGCCGGCGGGGTCGAATCCATGTCGCGCGTCGGCATGGGCATGTCCGGCGGTGCCTGGTACATGGATCCGTCCGTAGGGCTCCCCGGCTATTTCATGCCGCAGGGCGTTTCCGCCGACCTGATCGCCACCAAATACGGTTTCAGCCGCGACGATGTGGATGCCTATGCCGTCGAGAGCCAGAAGCGTGCAGGCGAGGCCTGGAAGAAAGGCTATTTCAAGAATTCGGTGCTCGAGATCAAGGATCAGAATGGCCTGACCATTCTCGATCATGACGAACACATGCGCCCGTCGACCGATATGCAGGCGCTCGCGGCACTCAACCCCTCCTTCGTGATGCCCGGCGAAATGGGTGGCTTCAACGCGGTCGGCATTCAGGCGCACCCCGAGGTCGAGACGATCAACCATGTGCACCATGCCGGCAATTCCTCCGGTATCGTCGATGGCGCGGCCGGCGTTCTCCTCGGCTCGAAAAGTGCCGGCAAGGCGCTCGGCGCCAAGCCTCGCGCCCGCATCCGCGCCTTTGCCAATATCGGTTCCGACCCTGCATTGATGCTGACCGGCCCGGTGGATGTGACGCACAAGCTCCTGAAGCGCGCCAAGATGAAAATCTCGGATATCGACCTCTTCGAACTCAATGAAGCCTTTGCCGCAGTCGTGCTGCGCTACATGCAGGCATTCGACATCCCCCGCGACAAGATCAACGTCAATGGCGGGGCCATTGCCATGGGCCATCCGCTCGGTGCAACCGGCGCGATGATTCTCGGCACGGTTCTCGATGAACTCGAACGCCGCGATCTCAATGTCGCCCTCGTTACCCTGTGCATCGGTGCGGGCATGGGCACGGCAACAATCATCGAACGCGTCTGAGGGAGAACGGACTTATGAGCTATATCAACTTCAAACTCGACGTCGACGCGGACGGCATTGCACTCGTCACCTGGGACATGCCTGACAAATCGATGAACGTCTTCACCGAAGAGGTGATGAAGGAACTCGACCAGATCGTTGATCGCGTTACCAAGGACGATTCGGTCAAGGGCGCGGTGATCACCTCCGGCAAGGATACCTTTTCCGGCGGCGCCGACCTCACCATGCTCAAGCGCATGTTCCAGATGTTCCAGGCCGAAAAGGCAAGGGACCCGAAGAAAGCGGTCGAACTGCTGTTCGAGAACACCGGCAGGATGGGCGGGCTCTTCCGCAAGCTCGAAACCTGTGGCAAGCCCTGGGTCTCGGCGATCAACGGCACCTGTATGGGCGGCGCATTCGAAATGTCGCTGGCCTGTCATGGCCGTGTCGTCTCCGACGATCCGTCGGTGAAGATGGCGTTGCCTGAAGTCAAAGTCGGTATTTTCCCGGGTGCCGGCGGCACGCAGCGTGTCCCGCGCCTGACGAACCAGCAAGATGCCCTGCAGATGATGACCACTGGTTCCAGCCTGACCGCATCGCGCGCCAAGGCCATGGGCCTGGTGCACGAGATCGCTCCGGCCAAGAAGCTTGTCGAGGCCGCAAAGAAGATGATCAAGGGCGGCCTGAAGCCGGTTCAACCCTGGGACGAAAAGGGCTTCAAGCTTCCAGGCGGCGCCATCTATTCGCCGGCAGGCGCCAATCTGTGGCCAGCCGCAACTGCGATCCTGCGCCGTGAAACCTACGGCAATTATCCGGGCGCAGCCTCCATTCTCAAGGCTGTCTATGAGGGACTGCTGGTCCCGTTCGATACCGCCTTGAAGATCGAACAGCGCTATTTCACCAAGATCCTGCAATCGACCGAAGCCGGAATGATGATCCGCTCGCTCTTCGTCTCGCTGCAGGAACTGAACAAGGGTGCGCGCCGACCGGTGGACGTGAAGCCTACAAAGTTCAAAAAGGTTGGCGTCGTCGGTGCCGGCTTCATGGGTGCCGGCATCGCCTATGTCACTGCCAAGGCCGGCATTCCGGTGGTGCTTCTCGACCAGAGCCTCGATGCCGCCGAAAAGGGCAAGGCCCATTCCGCCGATCTCATCACCAAGGACGTTCAGCGGGGCAAGGCGACGGCCGAGGACAAGGAAAAGCTTCTCGCCTTGATAACGCCGTCTTCCGACTATGCCGATCTCGAAGGCGCAGACCTTGTCATCGAGGCGGTGTTCGAAGACCGTGAGGTCAAGCGTGTGGTGACCGAGAAGGCCGAGGCCGTACTGAAGCCTGCCGCGGTTTTCGCATCCAACACCTCGACGCTGCCGATCACCGGGCTTGCCAAGGTCTCGCAGCGCCCGAAGAATTTCATCGGGATCCATTTTTTCTCACCCGTCGACAAGATGATGCTGGTCGAGGTCATTCTCGGCAAGAAGACCTCGGACAAGGCGCTTGCGGTGGCGCTGGATTACGTACGTGCCATCAAGAAGACGCCGATTGTCGTCAATGACACGCGCGGCTTCTACGTCAACCGCTGCGTGCTGCGCTACATGGCCGAGGCCTACAACATGCTGATCGAGGGCGTGCCGCCGGCGATGATCGAAAACGTCGCGCGCATGACCGGCATGCCGGTCGGGCCGCTGGCGCTCAACGACGAAACGGCCATTGATCTGTCGCAGAAGATCCTGAAGGCGACGCTCGCCGATCTCGGGCCGAAGGCGATCGATCCCCGCCACGTTGAACTGGTCAATACCTTAGTCGACAAGTACGACCGCCGCGGGCGCAAGAACGCCAAGGGCTTTTACGACTATCCTGCGAAGCCCGCAAAGAAGCAGCTCTGGCCGGAACTGAAGACGCTCTACCCGCAGCAGGACCCGGACAAGATCGATATCGAGGTGCTGAAGCAGCGCTTCCTCGTTGCGATCGCCCTGGAAGCTGCCCGCGTGATGGAGGAAGGCATTGTTACCGACCCGCGTGAAGCGGACGTCGGCTCGATCCTCGCCTTCGGGTTTGCCCCCTATACGGGCGGAACGCTCTCCTATATCGACGGGATGGGCGCAGCCAGGTTCGTCGAGATCGCCAAGGGTCTGCAGCGAAAGTATGGCGCCCAGTTCAAGGCGCCGAAACTCCTTCTCGACATGGCGGAAAAGGGCGAGACCTTCTACGAAAGGTTCAATCCTTATCCGGTCGAGGAGAAAAAGCAGGCTGCTTGACGGCGTCTGCATGAATCTGAAAAGGGTGGGCAGCTTATGCCCACTTTTCTTTGGATAATAAGAAAGTTTTCCGTAATTCCCCTCGACTTTTCCAAAATTCCTTCTTAAAACACCTCTGAAGGTATTTTTTCCTTTTATCCGAGACCCAACATGTTCTCACATGACCGCATTTGGGCGGCCATAGACGCATTGGCAGAACGCCATTCGCTTTCCGTTTCAGGATTGGCGAAGCGCGCGGGGCTTGATCCGACGACCTTCAACAAATCAAAGCGTTTCGCGGTCGACGGGCGGGCTCGCTGGCCCTCGACCGAATCCCTCGCCAAGATCATGGAGGCCACGGGTGCCTCGCTCGATGAGTTCATGATGCTGGTCGTGGGCAAGGCTGTACGGGCGGGCGGCACGGCCATCCGCTCGATACCCCTTCTCGGCTTTGCGCAGGCCGGCGCCGGCGGCTTCTTCGATGATGGCGGCTTTCCGGTCGGGCAGGGTTGGGACGTGGTCGAATTTCCCGTGGGCTCCGGCGACTCCGTCTATGCACTGGAGGTGTCGGGGGATTCGATGCTGCCGCTTTACCGTGACGGCGATACTATTATTGTTGCGCCGGGTGCTGCGGTTCGCCGCGGCGACCGCGTCGTGGTTCGCACCAGGGACGGCGAAGTCATGGCCAAGATTCTGGCCCGCCAGACCGCCCGCACGATCGAGTTGCAGTCGATGAATCCCGAACATCCCAATCGCACCTTTGACGCGGTCCATATCGACTGGATCGCGAGGATCCTGTGGGCAAGCCAGTAGGACTGATCCGCATGCGCCAGCTGCCGCTTTATATCCTGACGGTTCTGGTTGCCCTGACGCTTGTTTACGCCTTCGTTGCCCCATTCAACGGCGCGCTGGAGACTGCGCGGCCAGCCAGCGGGGACGAGCCAACGGTAACGACCGAGAATTTCGAATTGCCCTCGGAAATGCAGGACGCGCAAAGCGATGAGGCGAGCCCGGCGCCGGATGAGCCAAAGGCAGCGCCGAAGGCGGCCCGTACGGTCAAGCCGGACCTAATGTCGCCTTCGATCGGTGACGCAACGCCATTGCAGAGGGTCGCGCCGCGCCAACCCTTGAGCGAACTCGGCCAAGCCCTGCCCCCTAAACCGCCGGCGCCACCGGAACCGCCGCCATCGCTCACACCCCCGCCACCGCCGGTGCCGGTGGACGATACGGCAAAGCCGACCTTGCTCTATCGGCCCGTTGCAATCGCGGCCGGTTCGCTCGAAGTTTCCGGCTATCGCATCACGCTCGAGGGCATCGAGGAAGTCAGGCCGAACGAGACTTGCACCAGCGAGGGTACGACCTGGCCCTGCGGCATGGCGGCCCGCACCGCGTTTCGCAATTGGCTGCGCCAGCGTGCCGTCGAATGCGACGTGCCGGGCCAGCCGCCCGAAGCTGTCATTGCGACCCATTGCCGGCTCGGTGGTGCCGACCTTGCGCAATGGTTGGTCGAGAACGGCTGGGCTCGCGCACCGGACGGTTCGCCCCAGTCGGAAACGATGAAGAAGGCGCAAGAGGCGAAGCTCGGCATATTCGGCAGCCCACCCCCAGCGCTGTCGATTACGCAGGAACTGCCGGTGCCTGCGCTCCAGGATAATTTACCGCCGGAGGAATTGGCGGCGCCGGCCGTCCCTGCGCCGTTGCCGGTCCCGGACGCACCGTTCCCGCCGCCACCGCAGCAGTAGGGATCCAAGGTCGATCAAGCCGTGAGGCCCCCGGGTAAAGACTTGCGGCTCGATTTGTCCTTAGGACCCTTGTGAGGAAATGGGGCAGCCATGAGGGGGGGTGTCGTAATTGCCACCCGCCGCCTATCAACCCTCGTGGCAGACAGCCTCGATATTGTGCCCGTCGGGATCGCGAACGAAGGCGCCGTAATAGTTGGGATGGTAGTGCGGCCGCAGCCCCGGCGCGCCATTGTCGGTTCCGCCGGCGGCAATTCCCGCCTTATAGAAGGCATCGACGATGTTCCGGCTGCCAACACGAAACGCTACGTGGACTGTTGGCCGGTTGGGTTCGCCGCTGGCGATCCAGAAATCCGGCTTGCCGCCTTCACCAAAGCCCGCAACGTCCGAACTGCCGGTCACGGACGCCGGGAATTCAAGGATCAACTCATAGCCGATTGACGGGAACAACTGGCGATAGAACGCCTTGCTCTTTTCGAAATCGCTGACTGAAACTCCAGTATGATCAAGCATAGAGGACTCCCGCTGGTTGCCCCTGACTACGACAGATCGCCGGCCAGGGCCTTTGCAATGAGGGCACGCGTTTCCGGGATGCCATAGAGAGCGACGAACGAGCCGAAGCGCGGGCCACGCTCCTGGCCGATCAGTACCTCATAGAGCATCTGGAAGAACGACACCGAGACGCCTGGACCGCCTTCCGGGCTCTTCTTTGTGTGGTCCTGATAGCGCTCGATGCTGCGCGCGACATCGAGAATGGCGTTCTGGATGTCGGTCCCGTCGGCATCGTCCGCGAGCGTCGCGAGTTTCTCGTCCATGGCGGCGAGGGCGCCGCGTTCCACCTCGTCGGGCGCGCGGAATTTCTTGGTCGGCTTGACGAAATCGTTGAAGTAGCGGATCGCATAGCCAACCAACGCGTCAAGTTCCGGATTGTTTGCCGGAGTCACATTCCTGGCATGGCGCGAAATGAAACCCCAGAGCACGCTGCTGTTTTCGGCATTGGAGGCGCTTACGAGGTTCAGCAGCAGTGCGAAGGGCACCGGCAGGTCCACGGTCGGCGGGTTGCCGTCATGGAGATGCCAGACAGGGTTGTTCAGCCGGTCCTTCCAGCTTTGACGCCCATAGGCCGAAAGATAGGTGAAATATTCATCGACCGCCTTGGGAATGACGTCGAAATAGAGCCGTTTTGCCGTGCGCGGCTTCTGGAACATGTAGAGGCCGAGACTCTCGGTCGGGGCGTAGGTCAGCCATTCGTCAATGCTGAGGCCGTTGCCCTTCGACTTCGAAATCTTTTGACCGATCTCATCGAGGAAAAGCTCGTAGACGAAATGTTCGGGTGCCCGGCCACCCAGTATCTCGCAAATGCGGTCATAGATGATCGCATTTGTCTGGTGGTCCTTGCCGAACATCTCGAAATCGACGCCGAGCGCTGCCCAGCGCATGCCGAAGTCGGGCTTCCATTGCAGCTTGACGTTGCCGCCGGTGACCGGGAGCGTCGTCTCTTCACCGTTCTCATCATCAAAGGTGATTGTGCCGTTCCCGGCGTCGATCTTCTTCATCGGCACATAGAGCACGCGGCCGCTTGTCGGCGAAATCGGCAAGAACGGGCTGTAGGTCGCCTGGCGCTCTTCGCCGAGCGTCGGCAGCATGACCTTCATGATATCGTCATAACGCTCGGCGGCACGCAGCAGGACGGCGTCGAAACGGCCCCCTTTGTAATATTCCGTTGCGCTCGCAAATTCATAGTCGAAGCCGAACGTATCGAGGAACCGGCACAGCATGACATTGTTGTGGTCGGCAAAACTCTTGTAATCGCCGCCAAACGGGTTGGGCACTGCCGAGAGCGGCATGTGCAGATATGGCGCCAAAAATGCTGGATCCGGCACATTGTCCGGTATTTTGCGCATGCCGTCCATGTCGTCGGAGAAGCAGAGAAGCTTGGTCTTTACCTTGTCGCCGGTCAGAACGCGGAAAGCATGGCGCACCATTGAGGTACGCGCCACTTCGCCGAAGGTGCCGATATGCGGCAGTCCCGAAGGGCCGTAGCCGGTCTCGAACAATACCGTTTCAGGAAAGCCGGATTTCGCGTAACGCTTGATGATCTTCTGCGCCTCTTCGAAAGGCCATGCTTTGGCCTCTGCTGCCGCCGCGATCATTTCGGGGGTCAGTTCGATTTCGGTGTTTAGGCGCGAGTTCATTCGTTGTTCCTGTTAACGCTTGGATTTGATGAAACGCTCTACGTCCGCGGGTCGTCCGCGTCAATCGCACTGGCCGCGCCGAGGCGCAATCGGCAATGATTTCGGGGTTAAGACGATCGATTAGTAGAAATCGACGGGAAAGTACCGAAGATAAAGTTCGGATGTGATGCCTTTTTCCTCGATCGCCTTCAGTGCGAAATCGAATGCATCGACAAGCTTTTGATTTTCGAGCGTGGTTGCGATCATCATCCCTTCACCCAAGAACTGCGGCGCAATATAGGGGCCGCCGACAAAGGCACAGCAATCCTTTGCCTCGGGACTGCCGATCCAGAAGGAAAGGTCCGAGCCGTCGCCAAATACGGCATCGATCTTTTTGGCCTGCAGGTCCCTGAACATGAGTTCGCGCGTCGGAAAACCAACCCAATGGCTGTTTGGAAAATAATCGGCAAAAATCGCCTGGTGCACTGAACCCGCAATCACGCCGATAGTCTTTTGCTTCAGCGTATCTGCGAACGGTTCGGCAAAGGACGTTTCCTTGAGCGCCATGAAGCGCGCAGGCAGGCGGATATAGGGAGCCGTAAAGGCAAACTTCTCGCGCAGCGCTGCGGTCGGCTTTAGCCCGGCGATGATCGCCTCAGCCTCGCCGCTTTCAAGCGTCGGTTGCAACTCGTCCCACGGACGAGCCTCAATCTGGCAGATGGCGGTCACGCCGAGTTCGTTGCAGAGTGCCCGCGCCAGATCGACATTGAATCCCGAGATGCGCCCCGTCGCATCGACGAAGTTGAACGGCGGATAATCGACGGTCGTCACGAAGCGAATGCGCTCGACGGTCGAAAGATCGGGCTTGGCGACATGCTCGCGTCCATCCCAGTAGTGCGGAAAATCGGATTGCGCGGCCATAGCTGGCAGGACTGCCAAAATGAAGGCGGCGAGAAACGAGGCGATGTTGCGGAAAGGCATGCGATACCGTGATGCGATTTGATTTGGGGCCAAGCTAACACGATCTCTTCACCTCAAAAAGCGCAATTGGCTGCTGAGCCTTCGCAAGCAAAAACTCAAGGGTATATTGACTCGGTTTACGCATTGATCTCTATTACTGCACTATATCGCACATATTACTACCAAGAGTATACTTCGATTTATAAATTCAATCTATAATTGAAAGAATTAATCATGGTATTATTGTATATATTGCGAATTGCATCCCGAAACGAGAACGGTCGGCCTGATCATCGGCCTTTACTTTAGGCGGGCGCCGCAATGCGGCAGATCGAGGCTGCCCTCGCTGCAAGACTATGCCAGGCGGGAACGGCGAAACACGCCATTATCGCGGCCTTTCGCGAGGCGGTTGCCAACCGCACCTCGCTGCTCGAAGAAGTTGCGGCATCCGGCATAGCGGACGAGGCGGCAATAGGCCGGGCCATAGCGGCGGAACTCGGGCTGAGCTTTGCGGCAATTCCAGAGGGAGCGATAGTCATCGGCAAAAGTTCGGCTGTTGCACCCGATTTGCACTCCCGCCGGCTGATGGTGGTGACAGCTGAAGGCCAACTTTTGCTATTCGCGGCGCCGACGCTTACCGAGATAGGCGACCTGAAGCACAGCCTGACTTCCGATCCGGCGGCGAAGGCACGCACAAGAATAACAACGCCAACAAAGCTGCATGAATTCATCCGTTCCTACCGCGAGCGCGAACTGTTGCTGAAGTGCGTGAACAGGATGGAGACGGGCGGGCTTGAGCGTACGTCCCGGGTGGTCCTGAGCGGCACTCAGGGGATCATCCTAGGCATTGCGATAAGCCTCGGCATGATCGGACTGATTTTCCATCTTTCCACCCTCTGGGATGGCTATCACTATTTTTCGTTGCCCTTCTTCTTTGCATGCATCGCGCTTCGCTTCCTGGCAGCAGGCAGGACCGGCGAAATTCCCGCCGAAACCGGCTGCCTTGCACAACGACATGGTGAACTTCCGTTCTACACCGTCATGATCGCGCTTTATAAGGAAGCGGCGGTGGTACCCCAACTTGTAAGGGCGATGCAGCGGCTCCATTGGCCAAAGTCGAGGCTTGAAGTCCTGTTTCTCTGTGAGGCAGACGACACGGCAACATTGAAGGCTTTGGCAGACCAGACGTTACCGCCGGGTTTCAAGATCGTCCCTGTTGCCAATTTCGGCCCACGAACCAAGCCAAAGGCGCTCAACTATGGGCTGCAATTGGCGAAGGGCGATTTTGTCGTGGTCTACGATGCGGAAGATCGGCCGCATCCCGACCAGTTGCTGGAAGCCTGGCGCCGCTTCGACATATCCGATGTGGGGCTTGCATGCCTGCAAGCGCCGCTGATTATTTCGAACGCAGGCTCCTGTCTGCTGGCGCGCCTGTTCGCCTTCGAATATGCGGCCCATTTCGGCGGCCTGCTTCCGTGGCTGGCCCGCCACGGCTTCATTCTGCCGCTCGGAGGAAGCTCCAATCACTTCAGGCGTAACTGCCTTGAAGCGGTTCGCGGCTGGGATCCATACAACGTCACCGAGGATGCCGAGCTCGGCGCGCGCTTGGCGCGCTGTGGCTACGATGTGGGTGTGATCTCCCGACCAACCCTTGAAGACGCGCCGGTCCGCGTCGATATCTGGCTGCGGCAAAGGACGAGATGGCTGAAAGGATGGGCGCACACGTGGCTTGTTGAAATGCGCAATCCGAGAGCCTTCCTGCGCGACGTAGGATTGCAACGATTCATGGTGTTCCAAACGCTCGTTGCGGGGATCATCGTCTCATCGATCGTCTATCCGTTCATGCTGCTCTGGATAGGCTTTGGGATTGTCCATATCGCGCGCGATGACGCCTTTACCTGGCACAATGCGATACTCGCCCTCGATCTCGTGTGCGTTGTCATGGGCTTCCTGTCATTCCACAGGCTCGGCCAAAGAAAAACACCGGTCGCCGCCTCGATTTCTGGATCGATCCTGCAGTGGCTGCCGCTCTATTGGCTGCTTACCGCCATGGCTTCATGGCGTGCCATTTGGCAGCTCGGCAGAGCCCCTTCGCTTTGGGAAAAGACGCCGCACGATCCTTCAGAGATAGTGTTGCCGAAGCCGATCAGCCGGCGCCCTCACAGAAACTCATGGCCGGAGCCGATGATCAACGCGTCTTCATTGCCGACCACATCCATGTCCCGGCCCTTATATGGCAGGCTCAAGAGAATTCTGCGGATGACGGCGATGCGCGCGCGTCGCTTGTCGTTGGACCTGACAATCGTCCATGGGGCATAGGCCGTGTGCGTGCGTGCCAGCATTTCGTCGCGCGCCTTCGTGTAGTCGTCCCAGCGCTTGGCCCCTTCGATGTCAATTGGCGAGAACTTCCAGTTCTTCAACGGACTGTGCCTGCGGTCGTGAAATCGCTTCAGCTGCATGAGCTGACCGATATCGAGCCAGAACTTGAAGAAATGAATGCCATCCGCAACGAGAAGGCGTTCAAATCCCGGCACTTCTTCCAAAAAGGATTCATGCTGCTCGGGCGTGCAGAACCCCAGCACTTTTTCAACGCCGGCCCTGTTGTACCAGGAACGGTCGAACGTGACGAACTCGCCTGTCGTCGGGAAATGCGAGATATAGCGCTGGAAATACCATTGGCCGCGCTCGATCTCGCTGGGCTTCGGCAGGGCGACATTGCGGGCCGACCGCGGGTTCATATATTGGCGCAGCGTGAAGATTGTGCCGCCCTTTCCGGCGGCGTCACGGCCCTCGAACGCGCAGACGACACGATTGCCGGTGTCCTGCAGCCAGTACTGCATTTTGACGAGTTCGATCTGCAGCCGCTCGACAGTCTTCTCGTATTCGTCGTTCGGCATCTTGTCGTTATAGGGATAGCCCCCTGAAGCAAGATCGCCGTCATCGATCCAGTCCGGCAGTTTGGGATCGTCTATATTGAAAGTGCGTTTCTTGCCGTCGATCTTGAGTTTGAGAGTGGTGTCTACGCCCGCTACGGGTTTATCGGTTTTCTTTTTCGAATCTTTACCCACAGCAATCGTCCTCAATTGACACAATGGCATGTTATTGAGAGAGCGTTGTATCGTCCAGAGCCAAAAAAGGACGCCGGGCCAGGAGTTTAGTGCATGAGCATTTTGGGGCAGGAGGGCCGTACGTTTCGCCAAAAGGCTGTCGAGCGTGTGATCCAAGCACGCTTCGTGCTCGGCGCCGCCGCCTTCATTACCGCTCTTGTCCTCAGCACTCAGGCGACATGGTGGCTGAGTTTTGCCGTCCTCATGCTCGTCCTTCTGGCGGTCGTTGCGCTTTCTGCGACGCTGCCGCGCAGCGATGCACCAGCGGAATCTCCCGCCAGCGATCCGGCAATTTTCCGTCTGTCCGGCCAGCAGCTTGCCGCGCAATTGCCCGACCCGCTTATCATCTTCGACCATGGTGGGACGATCCTTTACGTCAATCCCGTCGCCAATGGCGCCTTCGGGCCGCTGGCGCGCGGCGGGGCTCTGCTCCTGCATTTCCGGGCCCCCGAACTGCAGGCGCTGGTTCAGTCAGTCATGGCCGATGGCGTCGCCCGGTCGGTAGACTTTGCCGAAAGGGTGCCGGTCGAGCGCTGGTATCGGGCGACGGTTCTCCTCCTCGACCGGGCCGGTGGCAAGGACCGGCAATATCTCCTCTCCTTTCGCGATCAAACCGAAGCGCATCGCCTTGAACGCATGCGCAGCGACTTCATCGCCAATGCCAGCCATGAGTTGCGCACGCCCCTCGCGTCCTTGACCGGGTTTATCGAGACGTTGCGCGGGCCGGCCCGCCGCGACGAGGCGGCGCGTGACAATTTCCTTGAGATCATGCAGAAGCAGGCCGAGCGCATGGCCCGCCTGATCGATGACCTGTTGTCACTGTCGCGCATCGAGATGAAGGCGCATATCGCGGTCAAGGACCAGGTGGACCTGACGACGCTGATCAATCATGTGGTGGATTCGCTGCGCCCGCTTGCGGATGATCTCGGCGTCGACATCGAACGCAAGATCGATCCCGATCCCGTCATCGTGCTTGGCGACAGGGATGAGCTGACGCAAGTCTTTCAGAACCTTGTCGAAAACGCCTTGAAATACGGCCAGTCGGGCAAGCGCATCGTCGTCGAGCTCAAGCGCGGCGACGATGGCATCAAGGCCATGGTCCAGGATTTCGGCCCTGGCATACCGGAGGAACATATCCCGCGCCTGACTGAACGCTTCTACCGCGTCAATCTTGAAACCAGCCGGGCCCAGAAAGGCACCGGCCTCGGGCTCGCGATCGTCAAGCACATACTGACGCGGCATCGCGCGCGCCTCGTCGTTCGCTCGCGGGTCGGCGAGGGCTCTACCTTCACCGTCGTCTTCGGGCCTCAGAAGGCCTGACGCCAACCGCTCGTTGAGCTTGGTGCACAGCAACAAAAAAAGGGCGCCGAATGGCGCCCCAGTCAGAAGGAGCTAAGATTAGCGGACGCGCCTGCGATCGGACGCCGGCTGATAGGCTAGGCGGGAGTGATAGCCGCAATAGGGCCCGGACTCGCCGACATCGTTGCCGCAGAAATTGAAGTCCGGCTGCAGCGGATCTCCCATCGGCCATTTGCAGGTACGCTCGTTGAGCTGCACCAGTTCGAGGCGCCGCGAGATCGGAACGACGACATCCGTGACAGTCTTCATGACCGGCACGAGTTCCGTGCTGTATTCGGTCTGCAAAGCGGTCGCGCCGATGCTGCGGCTGACGACGCGGGTCGCGACATGCCCCGAGGAGCCGCCGCCGCGCGAGGCGCCGGATGACCCTGTATTGATCTTCTTGCTGCGTGTCTGGGTGGACGTGGTCTTGCCGCGCCCGGACAGCTTCAGCCTGTGAACCTTGCCGATGACCGCATTGCGGCTGACACCGCCCAGCTGTGCTGCGATCTGGCTTGCACTCAGACCTTCGGCCCAAAGTTTCTTCAGCTGTTCTACGCGCTCATCTGTCCAGTTCATTGTTTTCCTAGCTCCATATGGGGCTTGTTTATGTAGACTCCGGACTGAATCCTTCCTCGCATCTGGATTGCTCCAGATTGGTTCGATACCATATCTATTCAGATGACGAGGACGCCGTACGAAATCTAGCTTTTTCGATTACCAAGCTACAATATGCGATGACTCTGTGACAAGAGTCGGGCGCCGATCCCAAGGCTGCTTTTTTGGGTTTTCCCCAACTTGCGCAATAGACTGTTGCAGAAATGACGAATTGCAGAGTCGGTGGCAAATATTCCAGCGGATACGCGCAGAAGTTGTAGTTAATGGATCGGCTCATCCGGTTCGTGCTGGTGATGAATGGGATCAAAAGTGTTCATTTGACAATTGGGGTTCGAATGACGATATTACTCGCATATGGCCGCCCTCAAAATGGCATTGTGGGGCGGCTTTTTGATTTCAACACGGCCGTTTCTTCTTTGTAATCAGCAGTTTCGGCAAGCAGGGTATTGGAGGCCCGTAACGACATGACGGACGCAATCGCGCAACCGCTTTACGACACTTTTGCTCGTGCGGATTTGCGCTTTGAGCGAGGTGAGGGTGTGTGGCTGGTGACCGAAACCGGCGAGCGCTATCTCGACTTCGCCGCCGGCATTGCCGTCAATTCGCTCGGCCATTCGCATCCCCATCTCGTCGAAGCGCTGAAGAGCCAGGGCGAAAAACTATGGCACGTCTCCAACGTTTACGAGATCCCCGGCCAGCGCCGTCTCGGCCAGCGTCTGGTCGATGCAACTTTCGCCGACAAGGTGTTCTTTACCAATTCCGGTGCGGAAGCGCTTGAATGCGCGATCAAGACCGCGCGGCGCTACCACTATGTCAACGGCCATCCCGAACGGTTTCGCATCATCACCTTCGAAGGCGCGTTCCATGGCCGCACGCTGGCAACGATCGCGGCTGGCGGCCAGGAAAAATACCTTGAAGGTTTTGGACCCAAGGTCGAGGGTTTCGACCAGGTGCCTTTCGGTGACGAAAAGGCCTTGAAGGCTGCAATCGGGCCGGAGACTGCTGCCATTTTGATCGAGCCGATCCAGGGCGAGGGCGGCGTACGTCCCGTCCCGGATGAAGATCTGCGCGCTCTGCGCAAGCTCTGCAACGATGAGGGTATTTTGCTGATCCTCGATGAAGTTCAGACCGGCGTCGGTCGAACCGGCAAGCTGTTCGCCCATGAGTGGTCGGGCATCAGGCCGGATATCATGGCGGTCGCAAAGGGCATCGGCGGCGGCTTTCCGCTTGGCGCCTGCCTTGCCACGGCCGAAGCCGCAAAAGGCATGACCGCTGGCGTTCATGGCACGACCTATGGCGGCAATCCGCTTGCCATGGCTGTCGGCAACGCCGTGCTCGATGTCATCCTGGAAGAGGGCTTCCTTGAACACGTGCAGAAGATTGCCCTCACGATGAAGCAGGGCCTTGCGTCAATTGCCGACCGCTATCCGGCCGTCATTTCGGAAGTGCGCGGGCGCGGCCTCTTGATTGGCCTTAAGAGCGTCGTGCCCAATACGACGCTGGTGCAGGCACTGCGCGATGAGCATTTTCTGACGGTCGGCGCCGGTGAGAACGTCATTCGCCTGCTTCCACCTCTGGTTGCATCGGAAGAAGAGGCGCGCGAGGCGCTTTCACGCATCGAGGCGGCGGCTGAACGCCTATCGGTTGCCGCCAGGCAGAAGAGCGCGTGAGGGACGGGCCATGACAATCAAGCAGGACCTCCGGCATTTTACCGACCTTTCAGCACTCTCATCCGGCGATCTGCGCACGATCCTTGACGACGCTCGCGAACGCAAGACGCGGCTGAAAGCCGGCAACATTGAAAAGCCATTTGCCGGCAAAGTATTGGCAATGATCTTCGACAAGCCGTCGACGCGCACACGCGTTTCCTTCGATGTCGGCATGCGCCAGCTCGGCGGCGAAACCATCATGCTGACCGGTTCGGAGATGCAGCTTGGCCGCAGCGAAACCATTGCCGATACGGCAAAGGTGCTGTCGCGCTATGTCGACATCATCATGATGCGCACGACGACGCATGACCGCCTGACCGAAATGGCGCAAAACGCCACGGTGCCCGTCATCAATGCTTTGACGGACGACACGCATCCCTGCCAGATCATGGCGGATATCATGACGTTCGAAGAACATCGCGGGCCGGTGCAGGGCAAGACGTTCGCCTGGACGGGCGACGGCAACAATGTATTGCACTCGCTGGTCGAGGCGGCAGCCCGTTTTGACTTCAATCTCAACATTGCAACGCCGGACGGCAGCGAACCCAGCAGCAAGTATCTTGACTGGGCGCGCGGCGCCGGCGGCAAGATCAAGCTGACCACCGATCCCGTCGCTGCGGTCAAGGACGTCGATTGCATCGTCACCGACACCTGGGTGTCGATGGGACAGGAAGGGCGTGCCCGCGGCCATAACGTGTTCATGCCCTATCAGGTCAACGATGCGTTGATGCAGCATGCCAATCCCGACGCTCTGTTCATGCACTGCCTGCCCGCGCATCGCGGCGAAGAGGTAACCGACTCCGTCATCGACGGACCACATTCGGTGGTCTTTGATGAGGCGGAAAACCGGCTGCACGCGCAGAAGGCAATTCTCGCATGGTGTCTTGAAGGAGGACGTTCCAGTGTCTGATACCGGAATTCGTTCCGACGAATATGTATTTGCCGGCGACGACGCCGTTGTGCCGTTTCAGGTTGCGGATCTAGATGCCCGCGGCCGGGCGGTGCAATTGGGGCCGACGCTCGATGAGATCCTCAATCGCCACGACTATCCCGAACCCGTTGCAAAGCTGCTCGCCGAAGCCATCGTTTTGACCGTGCTGCTTGGTACCTCGCTGAAGTTCGATGGCAAGTTCATCTTCCAGTCCCAGTCGGATGGCCCTGTCGATATGCTGGTGGTCGATTTCCGCACGCCAAATTCCGTGCGCGCCTATGCGCGCTACGACGAGGAACGTCTGGCGGAGGCGATTGCCGAGCACCGTACCGCCCAGGAGGAATTGATCGGCAGCGGCACGCTCGCGCTGACTGTGGACCAGGGCGAATACACACAACGCTACCAGGGCATCGTCGCACTCGACGGCTCGAACCTCGAAGAGATTGCCAAGACCTACTTCCGCCAGTCGGAGCAGATCCCGACCGATGTGCGCCTCTCCGTCGCCAAGCTCGTGGAGCGCGGCCCGGACGGCAAGCCCGTCGAACAATGGCGCGCCGGTGGTCTCATCGTGCAGTTCCTGCCGGAATCCGAGCTTCGCATGCGCCAGCGGGATCTGCCGGCCGGCGATGCGCCGAGCAATGACGAGGACGAGTTTTTTGAGGATGACGACTGGGCCGAAATCAAGGCGCTGGTCGCGACGATCGAGAGCTCTGAATTGACCGATCCGCAGGTTGGCGCGGAACGGCTGCTGTATCGGCTGTTCCACGAACGCGGCGTCCGCGTTTTCGATGCGGTCCGCGTCAACGACGACTGCTCCTGTTCGCGCGAGAAGATTGCCGGCGTTCTCTCAGGCTTCACGGCCGAAGAGATCGAGGACAGTATCGAAGACGGCAAGATCAGCGTCACCTGCGAATTCTGCTCGACGCACTACGAGTTCGATCCGGGCGAGTTCCTGCCGAAAAACTGACCGATCCGGCGGTCAGACCCGCATCGAAGCCGTCATTTCATGGATGACGGTGACGGCGATCAGAACAACGACGAACCCGCCGATAATCAGCCATAACGGCCATGGCTTTGGCGATTTCTTGGCAAACAGGCCGACAATCAGTCCGGGGACCAGCGCAAGGCCGAACAATCGGCTGGCGGCGTCGGAGGCGCTGGTGAAACTCGGTAGGGTATAGCCGAGGAAATAGGCGCCGATCGCCAGTACGAAGACGATAGCGGAGCAGGTTAGGGCCTTCAGATAGGGCGCGTTGGTGCGTTCGGTTTCGGCCATCAGTTCAAGGTCCGCAATTGATCGGGAAGGTCGAGCGAGAAGGCCGGAATTTCGATATCGAAGCGCTCGCCTGACGTCGTCTGCATTGAATAGCGCCCGACCATGACCCCTGATGTCGTCGTCAGCGGACAGCCGGATGAATATTGGAAGGAGTCGCCCGGATCGAGAATAGGTTGCTCGCCGATGACGCCCGGTCCGCGGACCTCCTCGACATGGCCGTTGCCATCGGTGATCCTCCAGTAGCGGGCGCGCAATTGCACCGTCAGGTCCGAGTCATTGGCAATGGTTATCCGGTAGCCCCAGACATAGCGATTTTCCTCCGGGTTGGATTGCTCCTCCAGATAGAACGGCTCGACCGTCACTTCGATATCGCGCGTTGTCGCCTTGTACATGCCTGCTCTCGATTTCACTCCTTGATATCGCCACTCACGGCCGATGCGTCAACCATTACTGGTCACGGATCGAACTAAAACCTTCGTTGGTCACGGTTCCTTTGGTAGGATCGGGGATGCAAAAGGAGCCAGTCATGATGACCCTGGAAGCCTTCGCCGCCATGGCGCACTCATTTCCGGAAAGCACGCAGAGCAGCCACTTTGGCACGACCGATTTCCGTGTGAGCAACAAAATCTTCGCCACCTTGCGTCCGGAAAAACAGCGCGGGGTTCTGATGCTGACGCGCGACGACCAAGCCATGATGCGCGAGACCTCTGCAGACATGTTCGAACCGGTGCCGGGCGGCTGGGGCGAGAAAGGTGCGACCTTTGTCATCCTCGCCATGGCCGAGCCCGATGTCGTGCGCCATGCCATGGCGATGGCATGGCGGAAGGCCGCGCCAAAATCAGTGTCGGCGCGCCACCAGCTATAGCCGGCCCTAGCGCGAGGCGTTCAGTGCCGCATCGAGATCATCGATGAGATCATCGACGTCTTCGAGCCCGACGGACAGCCGCAGCAGTCCATCGGATATGCCGAGCTCGGCACGGGCCTCGTCCGTCAGGTTCTTGTGCGTCGTCGTTGTCGGGTGGGTGATAAGGCTCTTCGAATCGCCGAGATTGTTGGAGATCTGGATGATATCGAGTGCATTTTCGACCGCAAACGTAGCCTTCTTGCCGCCCTTGACCTCGAAGGCGATCAGCGTCGAGCCACCGCTCATCTGCTTGGCGACTATATCGGCCTGCGGGTGATCGGCGCGGCCGGGATAAAGCACTTTCGAGACGGCCTGATGTCCGGCAAGGAAGTCGGCAATCTTCGCCGCATTGTTCGTCTGCTGGTGTACGCGCACTGCAAGCGTTTCGAGCCCTTTGAGCATTACCCAGGAATTGAACGGGCTAAGCCCGGGGCCCGTGTGGCGGAAATATTCGTGCAGGTTTTCGTCGATCCACTGCTTGTCGGAAAGGATCATGCCGCCGAGGCAGCGGCCGTGGCCGTCAATATGCTTGGTCGTCGAATAGATGACGATGTGGGCGCCGAGTTCAAGCGGCTTTTGAAAGAGCGGCGTTGCGAAAACATTGTCGACGATCAGCTTGGCGCCAACAGAGTTCGCGACCCTGGCGACGGCGGCAATATCGATGACTTCGAGCGTCGGATTCGTCGGGCTTTCGAGGAACATCACCTTGGTGTTGGGGCGAACTGCCTTTTCCCAATTCTCGATCCTGGAGCCGTCGATCAGCGTGAAGTCAACGCCATAGCGCGGCAGCATGGTCTCGATGATGTAGCGACAGGAGCCGAACATCGCCCGCGCGGCAAGCACGTGGTCACCGGCTCGCACTTGGCAGAGGATTGCGGCAGCAACGGCGGCCATCCCCGAAGCGGTTGCGCGCGCATCTTCCGCGCCTTCGAGGGCGCACATGCGCTTTTCGAACATGTCGGTCGTGGGATTGGCATAGCGTGAATAGATGAATCCGGGCTCTTCGCCCTTGAAACGCGCCTCGGCCGCTTCTGCGGACGGGTAAACGAAACCTTGCGTCAGGAACAAGGCTTCGGAGGTTTCCCCGAAGCCGGAACGCAGGGTGCCGGCATGGACGAGCTGGGTGGCGGGACGCAGTTTGCGGGTGGTATCCTTGGTCATCGCTGTCTCAATCTGCCAGAAAACTGGCCAATAAAAAACCGGCCTTGCGGGAATCGCAAAAAGGCCGGACGAGACCGGGCCTCTTTTAGCAAATTATTTTACGTGGCTGCAAGCCGGCCGGCCAAATCACCACGGGATAAAAGTGCTTTAATCCTCTTGGCCGCTTGCGTCAATCGGGTGAGGCGCTAAAGCTTTTCGTCTCTTTGTATGGATGGTCGACATGGCGAGACGAGAAGCGGGCATATTGGCCGATAGCGGCATCAGGGCGCTATTTGAGGCGCGAGCACTCAAGACCGAGCGCGAATTTGACGTCGACCAGATCCAGCCGGCGAGCCTCGATCTGCGCCTCGGCAAGCGGGCCTACCGCGTACGCGCGAGCTTCATGCCGGGCCCAGGCACGCCGGTCATCGACAAGCTCGACCGCCTGAAACTGCACGAAATCGATCTGACCGAGGGCGCGGTCCTCGAGACCGGCTGCGTCTATATCGTTCCGCTCCTGGAAAGCCTGGCCCTTCCTGCCGAGGTTTCAGCCTCAGCCAATCCGAAGAGTTCGACCGGGCGCCTCGATATCTTCACACGGGTCATCGTCGATGGCGCGCAGGAGTTCGACAAGGTTCCGGCCGGCTATCATGGCCCGCTTTACCTTGAAGTCAGCCCGCGCACCTTCCCGATCGTCGCCCGCACCGGCTCGCGCCTGTCGCAGATCCGCTTCCGGACGGGGCGTGCGCAACTCGAGGAAACAGAGCTTGCGGAACTTCACGCCGCCGAGACGCTCGTCGCCTCCGAGACCCCCAATATTTCCGGCGGCGGCATCGCCCTTTCAATCGACCTCACCGGCGACCAGAATGGCCTTGTCGGCTATCGCGGCAAGCATCATACCAGCGTCGTCGATGTCGACCGACGCGGCGTCCACGATCTTTTCGACTTCTGGGAGCCGATCCATGATCGCGGCGCCCGGGAACTCGTGCTCGATCCCGATGAGTTCTATATCCTCGTCTCGCGCGAAGCGGTCCACGTGCCGCCGCTTTACGCGGCCGAGATGACGCCGTTCGACCCGCTGGTGGGCGAATTCCGCGTGCACTATGCCGGCTTCTTCGATCCGGGCTTCGGCCATACGGCAGCGGGCGGCACCGGCAGCCGCGCCGTGCTCGAAGTGCGCAGCCATGAAGTGCCGTTCATTCTCGAACACGGACAGATCGTCGGACGCCTGATCTACGAGCACATGCTGGAGCGCCCGCGCGCACTCTACGGCACTGATCTCGGCTCCAACTACCAGGCGCAGGGCCTGAAGCTTTCAAAGCACTTCCGCTGACGGCGGAGCCGCTCGCGACCCCTTGACAAAGACCGCTGTCAGCGGTCACTGATAGTGAAATGCGGGTGTAGCTCAATGGTAGAGCAGCAGCTTCCCAAGCTGAATACGAGGGTTCGATTCCCTTCACCCGCTCCATCAATCTTCAATGACTTAACTGATATTTTACGATGCCGTTTTTACGCTGGTAGCCGACCACAAGACACCTCATCGAGGCAGTGAGTAACTGTTCTGAACCCTGTTCAATGATCGGCCTTAAAGGAAATCAAGCGGTCGAAAGGCATTGGACGGGAGATAAGCCAGCCTTGTCCACAACAGTGAGGGCTCGCAGATGCAAAAAAGCTATACTGCGCCTCAGTTTCTATCCCCTCGACGACAACTCCAAGTCCTAGTGAATTTGCCATTCCGAGGATTTGCGGCACGATCGAGACCTTCACAGACTCTGTGCCGACGCTGTTCGTAAAGGCTCGATCCAGCTTTATGACATTGACCTTGAGTTCCTGGAGGTGTGCGAGGCTGGAATAGCCGGTGCCAAAATCATCGAGGTAAACAGGATGACCCAGTTGTTGCAGCCGTGCGATGGCTGGAACGGCGATGTCCAGGTGTGCCGTGGAACGTTCGGTCAATTCCAGTCCGATTTGATTTCGATGAATGCCAAACAGGCTAATGGTCTGGTCGAGTGTCGCGTAGAAGTTGGGATCGCTCAGATCCGACGCGACGATGTTGACTGTGATGACGAAATCCCGATGCTCGCTGAGCAAAAACTTGGCAGTCCTGCCTACCTCCTTGAGCACATAGGTGGTAATCTCGCCGGCCGTTCCATGAGCCTCCGCTTCGGCCACAAAAATGTCGGGTGGAATGTTGTTGCCCTGACGATCTGTCCACCGCACCAGCGCCTCAGCGGAAACCATGCGCCCTGACCGTAGGTCCACAATGGGTTGAAACATCAAAGATAATTCATTCGAGCGCAACGCATCCTTCAATCGCGCTGCCAAGGGCTTTTGCGTTCGGTAGAGCAGGAAACCCACCAGAGTTAAAAATCCACCGAGCAGAAATCCGAGAGCACCAAAGCCAAGAATGAACGTTGATTGCCGCGCTATGGCTTCGCGCTTGTTTAACGCCGCCACACTGCAAAGAAAGTATACCTTCGAACAATCAATATGGATGATATCCGTAGCAGTGTCAGTAGAAGTATCCTTACGCGCCACCAAGATACTCTCATCGACCACGGGCTGGCCCCATGATCGCAATACATGGCCCTTCTCGGGATCGATGATGGCGACGGAGTAGCGATAGGGGTAACGAACCAAGTCCAAAAATGCGGAAGGATCGGTCACCACATTTGCATTGCCGGCCTCGATCACCAAGGCAGTAACCCCATCTGCCAATCGGAGCGATGCGTTCCCCCAAATTTTGTGACCGTCCTCAGTAATGATATCCGGTGGCGGGTTGACGAAGGGCGGCGTTACGACGCCCAGATAGCTCGAGCACATAAGCTTCTGATCGTTCACCCTCCCGACATCCTTAATATAGCGTGCGGTGAAAGCGATTCTTCTCATATTATCGAGGTCAGTTGACCCGCATGGCTCACCTTCAACATGGTTTGCTTCGGCAAGCGCGTTGTTTGTCTCAAGGGCGATCCCCTCAGCCCTCTTGAGCAAATTGCCGGCATATTCGGCGACATCGGATTGGGCGAGGGAAAGCGCGATACTTCGCGCTCCCATCATCGCGAGTGCGGTTGTCGCAGCGCCCGCAAGCAAGCACGCGGTGATGGCTGATTTGTCAAGAAGTCGAACTATGTACTTCATGCCCATCCGATCACAGTGCTGAGCAATCTTGTGAACACTCTACCACGCCAGCCATTTAGCTTGCCGCCGTAGAGAGACATATCTACTCGGTCAGGACCGAGATAGATTAATACGCCTATCACTTCCCAGTAACCAGCAGTTCCCAACGTCTCCTCAGGAGGGGGCTCAACACTTCACTGAGCGTTCTCCTGGATGCCGCCGCCACTGGCCCGCTAATACAAGGGTCCGATTCTCGTCATCCGCTCCAAAAATCCTGAATGGCCGGTCAGTCGCGCGCCGCAGTCGAATTGCGCACCACCAGCGAAGCTTCCAGCAATTCGTCGTCGATGGGAAGCGGGCTGGTGCCGGTCGTGAGCGCCACGGCGCGCGCGGCAATCTGTTCGACAGGCTGGCGGATCGTCGTCAGGCGCGGCGTGATGAGTTCGGCTAGCGGAATGTCGTCGAAGCCGACGACGGAAATATCCTGCGGCACTTTCAGGTCGAGATCGTTGGCGGCGCGCATCAGACCGATCGCCTGCTGGTCGCTGGCCGTTGCAATGGCGGTTGGACGCTCGCCCGGTGCCCGGTCGAGCAGCATGCGGCCCAGTGTTTCGCCGGATGCATAGTCGAAATAGCCTTCGAGAATTTCCGGCGTCACCCCCTCGGCGGCAAGGGCGCCGATGAAGCCGTTGCGCCGCTCGCGTGAAACGGGCGCTTCGGGAGGGCCGGCAATATAGGCAATGCGCCGGTGGCCAAGGGCAAGAAGATGCCGTGCGGCAAGGCCGGCGCCGGCGGCATGATCGACAGAGATCAACGGATAGCCCGCAAAGCGCCGGTCCACCGCAACGGTTGCCACATTGCTCTTCCAGCCCTCGGAAGCGCCAAACTGGGTCGGAACCACGATTAGCCCGGTTGGATAGCTCTTCAACAGGCTTTCGATCTGGTTGAGCTCGATCCTGGGGTCTTCATTGGTGATCGACAGCAGCACCGAAAACCCCGAACGTGACGCGATCGCCTCGACGTGCTTGGCAAGTTCGGCAAAGAACGGGTTGGTGATATCCGGGATGACCAGGCCGATCATATCGGTGCGGCTGCGGCGCAGGCCACGCGCAACGCCGCTCGGCCGAAAGTTGAGTTCGCGAATGGCTTCAGTCACCTTCTCGCGCAGGGCCGTGCCAACGGTCTCGTTATTGGCAAGAACGCGCGATACCGTGCCGACCGAAACATTGGCGCGTGCCGCAACGTCCTTGATGTTCACCACTTTCGCGTGCGTCTTATGTTTGGTCCTGTCGGGCGCGTCGGGTGCACTCATGCTTTGGTCAGTCTTTCGCGGTATTTGTCGAGTATCACAGCGAGGATTATCACAAATCCGGTTATCATCTGTCGCATAAAATCACTGAGGCCAAGCAGAATAAGCCCATTGGCGAGAACGCCGATAATGCAGGCGCCAAGCAGCGTTCCGACGACGCTGCCGCGCCCGCCGCTGAGGCTCGTCCCGCCGATGATGACGGCTGCAATTGCATTGAGTTCGAAGCCGATGCCGATGATCGGGCTCGCGATATTGAGGCGGGCCATATAGATGATCGCGCCGATGCCAACCAGCGCTCCGCAGATCGTGAAAGCGGCAATCTTGTAGAAGAAGATGTTGTGGCCGGCGAGCCGTGCCGCCTCTTCATTGTTGCCGATACCATGACGAGCTTGATATCGGTCTTGACCCAACCCTCGAGCGGCTTGCCGCTCTTGAGCACGCCGAGCGCTTTGTCGACGGCGTTAGCAGCCATTTCCTGGCCGAACCGATCGACGGTGGCGAGCATCTTCTTTTCCTTCAGAAGCGCGTTTCACCGGATTCTCAGCAAAACAATTTCTGTACGGAAATGGGCCATATTGCTTCAAGCTTGTCAATATGAAACGTTTCATTGCTGCAGCGCGTCAATTTTATGAGCCAAGTGAGAGGAGTTGCATAGAAGACGGGTTGCACGACCGCATCGCAATCGCAAAACAGTTTCTACCGTCTTCATCGCTACAGCGCCATGTTTGCGTGACAAGCGGTTGCCGCGACACGCGATGCAGAGCATGGGTTATTCACCACCTTGAACGCTATTCCGTATCGCCGTATGTCATTGCCAGCGCAGACAAGTATGGACCGGAGAAAACATGTCGGATGGAGTGAACCGTTTCCTGGGCGATACGCCCGCCCGTGTTCTCATAAAGCTCATCATCGTTTCGCTTGTCGTGGGTGTGGTCATGAGCGCATTCGACTGGTCTCCGATGGATATTCTCTACGGCATCGAGAATTTCTTCCGCCGCATCTGGAATCTGGGCTTCGGCGCGATCGAACGCTTCGCAGGCTATTTCCTGCTTGGCGCAGTCGTCGTCATTCCGTGCTTCATCCTGTTGCGGCTTTTGAGCTATCGTCGCTAAAACTGCCAAACATTGTGGTTGAGCCTTTCGGGGCGCGAAGGAGCCACATTTCACCGATATCGGCTAAACCCGTCGTGAGGAAAGCTCCATGGACGAAACAAAATCGCTAATGCCGCGTCGTCATTTTCTCGGCCTTACCGCCGCCGGCGCTGCGCTTCTGCCGCTTGCCGCGTGCCAATCGACGTCACCGCAACCCCGGTTGACCGGCAAGCGCGCGGGCGTTTCGGCTTCAGGCAGCGCCAATCTGCGGGCAATAAGGTCGTCAAGGGGGCTCGGGCCCCTCGCTCCGTCTTCGGCATTGGAGCAGGCGGCCTTGCAGCAGGCGGGCTATATGGCGAGCGCCGGACGCATGAGCCATACGACGAGCTGGAACCGGGACTTTGCTTCGCGCATACGCGGCGCGGGCATTCACGGTCCCGCTGCGGAAAATATCGCCAGGGGCCGGATGGATATGGACCAGGTCTTTGCGCAGTGGATGAATTCACCGCCCCACCGCCGCAATATGCTCGACCCGCAATTCAGCCATTTCGGACTTGCCTACGCTGAATCGGGTGCAGAGAGGTATTGGGCGCTGGTCCTCGGGGTGTAGTCCACGGGCGCTGGAATGCATCATCCTTGATATGACTGGTAAACGCAGCGAACCAGTGGCATAGAGCTTGGATAGCCTTTCAGGCTTGCAATCTCGGTGCCCTCATGAATATCGATGTGCCTTCGTCTGCCGGTTCCAAGGTCGTCCGCCCCTTCGAGGTGACGAACCGGTTGATGCTTGCAATCACGATTCCGGTCATGCTCGCGTCGTTGACGACGCCGCTGCTTGGTCTCGTCGATACTGCTGTCATTGGCCAGGTCGGCAATCCGCATCTGCTTGGCGGCCTTGCCATTGGCGCCCTGGTCTTCGACTTCCTGTTCTCGACGATGAACTTCCTGCGCGCTGGCACGACAGGCCTTGTTGCGCAGGCCATGGGCCGCCACGACGATGTCGAGCAGCAGGCGGTATTCTGGCGGGCTCTCGGCATTGCCGTTGTCGCCGGCTTGATCTTCATCGCGGCCACACCGCTGATCCTGCAGGCGACCGTCAGCTTTATGAATCCCGATCCGGCTGTCAGCGAGGCCATGTCGACCTATGTGTCGATCCGTCTCCTGTCGTCGCCCATGGCACTCGGCAACTTCGTCGTATTGGGACTGCTGCTCGGGCAGGGCAAGGCCATGCAGGGCCTTTATCTGCAATTGCTGCTGAATGGCGTCAATGTCGTGATGACCATCTGGCTCGGTCTTATCATGGGTTGGGGCGTCACGGGCATCGCCTGGGGGACGGTTCTTGGCGAGACGTCGGCGTTGATCGTCGGCCTTTCGATGATCTACATGCAGTTCCGAAGCATTGCCAATCCATCGCGCAAACGCGTTCTGGATGCGCATGAAATCCGCCGCATGTTCGCGGTCAATCGCGACATCATGCTGCGCTCGTTCTTCCTGCTGATCGCCTACGCCTATTTCACCCGGGCGGGCACCCAGGCCGGTGCGGTAACGCTGGCGACCAATGCGGTGCTGATGAATTTCCTTCTGATTTCAGGCTATCTGATCGACGGCGTCACCACCGCAGCCGAACAAATCTCCGGTCGTGCCGTCGGCGCGAATTACCGACCCGCCTTCGACCGGGGCGTAAAGCTCTCATTCCTGTGGGGAATGATCCTTGCATCGGTCATGGCACTCTTTTTCCTGATCTTTGGCGACAGTATCGTCGCCTTCCTGATCAAGTCAGAAGAGGTTCAATCGATGGCAGCTATCTATATGCCCTGGGCCGCCCTTGCGCCGGTCACCGGCCTTCTCGCCTTCCACATGGATGGTGTCTTCATCGGGGCGACTTGGTCGCGCGATATGCGCAACATGATGATTCTGTCGCTCGCGGGCTATTTTGGCGCCTACTACGTCTTGCCGATGTACCTCGGCAATCACGGCCTCTGGCTGGCGCTCCACCTCTTCCTTGGCCTGCGCGGCATCTCGCTTCTGTCGATTCTGCCGAGCCGGGCGCGCCTGCAGTTTGCCGAGTAAGATAGAAATAGCGACACGCTCTAGGCCGGCAGAGGTTCGCCTGCCCATTCATTGACGTCGCAATCGCGCAGTGCAGCGATGGTGGTGATGCGGTCACGCTTCAATCTTGCCGAAAGGTCCTTGACGATGTCCCCGGCAAGTCCTGGCCCTGCATAAATCATGCTCGTATAAAGCTGAACGAGATCCGCGCCGGCACGTATTTTCGCAATCGCCGTCGCCGCGCTGTCAACACCGCCAACGCCGATCAACGGCAAATCGGACCCGACGCGCTGGCGCATCTTGGCAAGGACGATCGTCGAGCGATTGAACAGTGGAGCGCCAGAAAGTCCTCCAGTCTCGCGCGCATTTTTCGTCCCTTCGAGGCCGCTTCGCGATAGCGTAGTATTCGAAATTATCAAGCCGTCGAGCGGGTGAAGCGCGATCTCGGCGGCGATATCGTCGAGGCTCGCCTCTGGAAGATCGGGGGCGATCTTCAGAAAGACGGGGCGGTGCACGCCCTTTTGCGCATCGCGCGTTTCGAGCACCTTGCCAAGCAATTCGCGCAAGCTTTCGCGCGCCTGCAGATCGCGCAGTCCCGGCGTGTTCGGCGAGGAGATGTTGACGGTGAAATAGCTGGCGACTGACTGAAACTTGCGGATCCCGGCAACGTAGTCGGCGATCCGGTCCGTCGAATCCTTGTTGGCGCCTATGTTCACGCCGACAATGCCGGCATGCTTGCGCCGTTCGGTAAGCCGCTGGAAAGCCGGGTCGTGGCCCTCATTGTTGAATCCGAGGCGGTTTATCACCGCGCGGTCTTCGATAAGGCGGAAAATCCGCGGCTTGGGATTGCCGGATTGCGGCAATGGCGTCAGCGTTCCAACCTCGGCAAACCCGAATCCGAGCTTCAACAGGGCATCCGGAACTTCGGCATTCTTGTCATAGCCTGCTGCCATACCGAGAGGATTGGGAAAGCTGAGACCTGCCACGGTGACCCGCAGTGCCGGATCGTTCAAAGGCGCGCAACCGGGGACGATGCCGCTTTTCAACGCTTTGATCGAAAGCCCGTGTGCATCTTCCGGATCGAACGAGAACAGGACCTTCCTGCCGATCGCCTGGAACAGCCTGTTCATTGTTGCATCTCCGGAAATTGATGCCCGTCAGGCCCGAGGGGCAGGGGCTTTACCCATTCGACCGCCTCGAGCGGCAGCGATGCATAAAGGTGCGGAAAGAGTTCGCCTCCGCGCGACACCTCGTATTTGAGCGCATCGCCCAGCCGGTCGGTCGCAACCGCAATGAGCACAAGGTCGTCCTGGCCGGCGAAATGCTTTGTCGCGGTCTCCACGGCCTGGGCGGCTGTCGAGAAATGAATGAAACCGTCCGTATGATCGATGGGCGCGCCGTCAAAGACACCCCTTGCTTCGGCGGCCTGCCAAAGGGTGCGCGGCGCAATCTTGTATATCAGGTGAGTCATGGAAATTCTTAGTAGTCGCAAAACCCGTCCGCGCAAAGTGCGGAGTCGAACGTTTGAGCGAATTCTGTGCCTGGTTCAGATTTTCGGCGTATTATTGCGATAGGTTTGCAGGATGCAAACATGGAGGTCCGTCATGGCACCCTTTCGCACAATGCTCATTGTTCTTGCACTCGCTCCGCTGGTTGGCCAGCCGGCACGTGCCGAGGAGAGCCCGGGCTATACGCTGGAGAAGACTGCCGACGGCTTCGTGCGCATGAACAACAAGACGGGTGAGATGTCGATCTGCCAACAGCAAGCCGCACAACTCGTGTGCAAGGTCGCTGCGGAGGAACGTACGGCCTATGAAGAGGACATAGCCGATCTGAAGGGCCGCGTCGCCAAACTCGAGGATACAGTGGCCGCCATGGGCAAGATTCCGCCGATTGTGCGCGACGCGCTGCCTTCCGACGAGCAGTTCGAAAAGAGCCTCGGCTACATGGAAAAATTCATGCGCCGTTTCATGGGTATCGCCAAGGAGTTCGGCTACAGCCCCGAAGACAACAAGCCGGCGCCGGACACCTTGGAAAAAACCTGAATCATCCTGACAACCATCTGTCAGGAGTGGCCGGTTTTTGGCAGGTGCCGTTCTTGATATGTTCAAGCTTTTGTCGGACACTACCCGCTCACAACTATTCTTCCGGGAGCGATGAGATGACTGCAGTGCCAACACTGATTGGAGAGGTATCGATCAGGCTCTTTGTACGTCATGGTGACCAGCAGAAGGCGCTCGATTTCTATGAGAACGTCTTCGGCGCCAAAACTGTCGGACGGCCTTATCTGCACAATGGCGAACTTATCGCTGCGGAAATCCGCATGGGCGCATCGTTCCTCATGATCGTTGGCGCCAACCCGAAGCGCGATGCCGACGCATCCCTCGGCGGTCCGCGCTCGGTCCATGCCATCGGAGCGACGCCGGTCATGCTCGATATTCATGTCGATGATGTGGACCGCGTGCTGCACCATGCCCTCGCCGAGGGTGGCAGGATACGCAACGCCGCCGAAACGCTCGATGGCGGTGATCGGGCTGGCGTGCTCGTTGATCCGTTCGGGCATTTGTGGGTGCTGAAATCGCGGCAGAAGCACCTTGCCGCGTAAAGTGCCGGCCCCATGGCGGGGCCGGCCGTCGTTATCTAGCCAGCAAACCGCTTCGTCGCGTGGATGAGTTCGTGGACGATGCCGGGCTCGCTGACGGCATGGCCTGCATCCTCGACAATACGCAGATCCGCTTCCGGCCAGACCTTTTTCAGGTGCCAGGCGTTGAGCAGCGGCGTGCACATGTCATAGCGCCCATGCACGATGACGCCCGGAATATCGCGGATCAGATGTGCGTTGCGCAGCAAATGGTCGTCCGTTTCGAAAAAGCCGCGATTCTGGAAATAGTGGCATTCGATCCGGGCGAAAGCTATGGCAAAATGATCGTTGGAAAACGCTTCTTCACGCGCAGGATCCGGAAGCAGCGATAGCGCCGATCCCTCCCAGCGCGCCCATAGTTTGGCTGCCTGCAACTGGACGGCCGGGTCGGCATCGGTCAGGCGCCGGTAGTAGGCTGCGATCATGTCGTCGCGCTCGTCTTCCGGTATATGCGCCTGGTAGGCCTCGAAACGATCGGGATAGATTATGCTTGCGCCGTTCGAATAGAACCATTCGATCTCGAAACGGCGGATCATGAAAATACCGCGCAATATCAATTCGCTGACGCGGTCCGGATGTGTCTGCGCATAAGCGAGGCCGAGCGTCGAACCCCACGAACCGCCGAAGACCTGCCATTTGTCGATGTTAAAATGATTGCGGATCTTCTCCATGTCGGCAACGAGATCCCATGTCGTGTTCTCGTTGAGCTCCGCATGCGGCGTCGATTTTCCGCAGCCGCGCTGGTCAAACAGAATGATGCGATATTTTTCCGGATCATGCAGGCGCCGCATCGTCGGATTGATGCCGCCACCGGGTCCGCCGTGTACCATGATCACCGGTTTGCCATTCGGATTCCCGCATTCCTCCACATGAATCGTGTGAAGCTCGGAGACCTGCAGCATTTCCTCCGATGTCGGTTGAAGTTCTGGATAAAGAATGTTTGTGATCATGCGTCCCACTTTCAAGAATTTCATCCCCACAGCAAATAATTGCGCGGGAATGCGGTTTTGCCAAGGCATTTCAACCGGATCGCCTCACCTAGGCGGATAACAAAACTTTGGCGTGTACCGAATTGCTCTTGATATATCAGTCGTTTCAGATTTAGTCGTTAGCATTACGGCTTTTGGATTAAGACTGCTGCAATTTCAGCAACAAGGATTTTTTAAATCATGAACTACCGATTTCTTATTGTGGATGATCACCCTCTCTTCAGGGGAGCCTTGCGTTTGGCGCTTACTTCGCCAAGAAACAATACCGACATTATTGAAGCTGGCGATATCGAGACTGCAAAATCTCTTATCCAGGAAGAAGCCGATCTCGATCTTCTTCTGCTTGACCTTTCGTTGAACGGTGTCGGTGGGCTCACCGGCTTTGTCGCGCTGCGCTCCCTGCAGGCATCGCTTCCGATCGCCATCATCTCGGCAACCGACGATCCGGTTACCATCCGGGCGGCCCTCGAACTCGGCGCATCGGGTTTCATTTCCAAGTCGTCGGGACCGGACGTTATCAAGGAAGCAGTGCAGACGATCCTTGACGGGGGTATCTGGTCGCCGCTGGCCGATGGTGACGACGACGTGCTTGATCCGGAGATGATCGAACTTATTCGCTGCATCCGCAAACTTACGCCGCAGCAGGCACGTGTATTGAGTATGATGGCTGATGGCATGCTCAACAAGCAGATCGCCCATGAACTGAACGTTTCGGAAGCGACGATCAAGGCACACGTCTCCGCCGTTCTATACAAGCTCGGCGTCGAGAGCCGCACGCAAGCCGTGATCCGGCTGGCACGCTTCAAAGAAGAGTCGATGCCCAGCCAGTCTCTTATGTAATCAAGTCGTTATTCCGCTGCGATTGCCTGGCGGAAATGCGAAAGCAACGCCCGCAGCGCTGCGGGTCGGACAGGCTTTTGGATGACGGCGATGTCCTCGGCGTTGGCTTGATCGCGGGTGGCATTCGAGCGATCTGCCGTAACCAGTGCCGCTGGTATATGGCGCTGGAAGTGTTCGCGTGTGTAGGCGACCATTTCTAGTCCGTTTTCATCGCCCAGATTGTAGTCCGCCAAAATGACGTCGGGAACGCCTGGATTGTCCTGGCAATAGGCTTTCAGCGCCCCGCCGCTATCCAGCATGACGACATAACAACCCCATGTTGCCAGCAATTCCTGCATGCCGGCAAGCGAGTGCGGGTTGTCATCGATGCACAGCACGGACAATCCCGACAGGGGTGCCGCAGGCCGAATGGTCCGGACATTTTCCGCAGCCGGAGGCGCGGCCGCCTTCGAGACCGGAATTGTCACCGAGAACATCGATCCCTTGTTCGGCGTCGATTGCACTTGCACTGAAAGGTCGAGGATTTTCGCGATGCGCTCGACGATGGAAAGCCCGAGGCCAAGCCCGTCCGAAATCTTCATGCCTTCGGCGAGGCGGGAAAACTCGCGGAATATGTTTTCGAGTTGCGACTTGGGAATGCCGATGCCGGTGTCGAACACCTGCAGTTCAATCCTGTCGCCGCGCCGACGGGCGCCGACAAGCACCTTGCCGCTGCGACAATATTTGATCGCATTCGAGACAAGGTTCTGAACGAGGCGGCGCAGAAGATTGCGGTCGGTCGCCACGACCACCGAACTCATGACCACGTCCAGCGTCAGGCCCCTTGCATGCGCCGTCGGCGAAAAATCGCGGACGATCTGTTCAAGCAAAGAATCAAGGCGGAAGACGGATACAACCGGTTTGAGCGCGCCCGTATCAAGGCGCGAAATGTCGAGCAGGGCGTTGATGATGACCTCGACAGCCTCAAGCGACGAGTCGACATTGCTGACGAGCTGCTTTTCGCGCGAATTGCCGAGGCGCTCCATCAGCGAGGAGGAGTATAGCCGCGCCGCGTTCAAGGGCTGCAGAATGTCGTGGCCGGCATCGGCAAGGAAACGCGTCTTGCTGATATTGGCTTCTTCGGCCCGCTGCTGTGCCTTGGCGAGTTGCTGGTTGGCGAGCGTGAGCTCGTTGGTGCGGTTGCGTACACGCTGTTCCAGAGACTCATTTGTCTGCCGCAAGAGATGGTCGGCATTTACCGCTTGTGTGACATCAGTCAACGTCGTGACGATGCCACCGTCCGGAATGGAGTTCGAGCGGATTTCGATTATTTGGCCGGTATCCGTCAGCGTGATGCGCCACGGCGCGGTCGATTTTGCAAGATCGTTGAGAAGCGCCGGGTCGGCGCTTCCGAGATCGCCGCGCTCGTAGAGATAATGAACGATGCTGCGAAACGGGGTGCCCATGCGTTGTAGGTCCCTTGGCAGATTGAGCAATACGCGGAACTGCGCGTTCCAGCAGCTCAGCCGATATTGCGGGTCGAACACGCAAATCCCCTGATCCATCTGATCGAGCGCCGTTTGCAGCAGATATCGGTTTTGTGCCAGTGCATCGGTTGCATGCTCGAGGAGGATCTGGGCGCGGCGTTGTGCGGGACCTGTCGGCCCCATGGCGAGCGACAGGATCATGCGGGCCGAGGGCGAGCCGACAATGCCGGAGAGCAGTTGTTCAGCGAAATGTACCGTTTTGAAATCTGCTCCATCCTCGTCGTCGAGCAGAATGCCCTCACGCTTGTGAAAGGACACGAAAGCCAATTCAGCTTGCTCATTGCCGATATATCTTGAGACAGTCGCCTTGAGCTGCCCGACGGTGATGGAGGGCTGAAGTGTTCCGACCGGCGTCGACAGCGGGGCTTTATCCGTGATGAATACCGAAGCCTGAATGCGCTCAAGCGGCGTGGCGCTGCGTGATAGTGAGCCGGCGATATAGCAAACAATATTGGCGGCAAGGCTGAAGAAAAGGCCTTGCACGTAGCTTGCCGCCTCGACGCCGAAAAGCGCCTGCGGCTTGAGCGCTGCAATCCCAAGCGGACCGTCGGTCAAGAGCCCGGAGCCTGGATCGATCAGCGTCGGGATGACCATCGTATAAAGCCAGACGCTGAATCCCGCGATCATGCCCCAGTTTGCGCCGCGCGCCGTCCCCCGGTGCCAAACGAGGGCGCCGACGAATGGCGGCACCAGCTGGATGACCGCGACAGCCGAGATCAGCGCGAGTTCGGAAAAGTCCATCTTCCAGGATACGAAATACTGATAGGCCCAGGCTATCCCGAGAATGGCGACGAGGGACCAGCGCCTGATCCGGGGAATGACCTTGGTATAGTCCTTTGGCTCGGCTGGATTGCCGGCAGCCGGGCGCAACAGCAGCGGCAGCATCAAATCGTTGGTGATCATGATCGACAGTAATATCGATGGCGCAATGATCATCGTCGTTGCAGCCGGAACGCCACCAAGAAACGCAATCCCGGCGAGCATCTTCTGCCCGGCAACGATCGGCACGCAAATGAAGTAAAAGTCCGACGCAGCTTCGGGCGGCAGGGAAATCGTCCCGGCCACGGCAATGGGGATAACAAAGACGCCGCCGATCAGCAAGAGGAGCGGTGTGAACCAGCGCGCAAGACGCATTTCTCCGCCACCCCGGTGCTCGACGATCGTCAGATAGAA
Organism: Phyllobacterium sp. UNC302MFCol5.2; assembly: GCF_000686005.1. NCBI lineage: Bacteria > Pseudomonadati > Pseudomonadota > Alphaproteobacteria > Hyphomicrobiales > Phyllobacteriaceae > Phyllobacterium > Phyllobacterium sp. UNC302MFCol5.2. The sequence continues at coordinate 655,608 of NZ_JMLL01000010.1, read as the reverse complement.
CTGGTTGGGTAAAAGCAGCACCGTCGATGCGCCGATCAGCATTAGGGCAAAAAGGTTGGCAACGGAAATGCCGGTGGTGAGAAGCGGAATGTCCTGCTTCTGGGCCATCGCCTTTGCGAAGAGTTCCGTGGGTGATCCGAACAGGAACGTCGCGGTAGCAATGCCGACAAGCAGGAAGACACAGAGCTTGATCGTGGTAGCTACGGCAACCGCCTTGATGAAACCATCGTAGCGGTCCTTCTGCTGCGGACCGCGAGCAGCCACGAAAACGGTGTAGACGGCGATCCCAAGCTGGACCAGGGCAATGATCATGTGGTGGTGATCTGCGCCTTCGTTCATATGGTTGGAATAAATATCGATCATCTGGTGGATCGCGGCAAACTGCAACGCAATGTATGGGATGAGCCCGATCGTCGTGATCCCAGTAACCAGCGCTGCGACGGAAAAGCTCTTGCCGTACCGTGCGCCGACAAAATCGGAAATCGATTTGATGCCTTCCGATTTGGCGAGCTGGCTCACTTTGCCGAGAACTGGAAATCCCAACGTGAACATGAGACCAATGCCGAGGAAGAGCCCGACAAATTCGATCCCGTTCTTGGCGGCGTAACTGGCGCTGCCGTAGTAGAGCCAGGACGTGCCGCTTGCAGCAAGGCAGATCGAGTAGACAAAGGGCCGCGGCAGACGAAAACGGCTGGGAAGCCGGTTCGCGCGCCTTACCACAATCGACTGGAACGCGAGGTAAAGCACAATGATAAGGACTGCAATATACAAGCCCGACATGGGCTTCACCTTCCGTTACTTTGCTTCGGCACGCTCCGCGTTCAGGCATTTTCGGCTTGCCCGCCGATTGCCCATGCCGTTAATACTGGTAGAAGAAATCGAACGCTCTATCAATAATTTCAAAACTTCTGTTACAGTTTTCAGGTTATGGCAAATGCGATGACCGTTGGTTTGGATTAACACATAATACTGGAGAGTGGTACATCATGCTGAAAGAATTCAAAGAATTCGCCTTGAAAGGAAACATGGTTGATCTCGCCATAGGTGTGATCATCGGTGCTGCCTTCGGCCGACTGGTCGAGTCGATCGTCGCCGATATTTTCATGCCGATCATAGGTCTGCTCACGCGCGGCACCGACTTTACCAACCTGTATCTCCAGCTTTCGGGCGACGCGCAGCCGACCCTCGCGGCGGCCCGGCAGGCTGGCGCGACCATCGCTTACGGAAATTTCATCACTCTGCTCATCAACTTCCTGATCGTTGCCTGGGTTTTGTTTATGGTGGTCAAGGCAATGAACCGCTTCAAGAAGAAGGAAGCCGCCAAGCCTGCCGAACCGTCGAAGGAAGAAGTGCTTCTCACGGAAATTCGCGACCTTCTCGCCCAGCGCACCTGACAGGTGTCGCCGAAGGGTTGCCCTGAGGGCAGCCCTCCGATCTCGGGCCGTTGTCGCCCGTCATCCCCGGTACCTTTGCCGTCATCCTGCGCCCAACGCCCAAGGCGGTCAGGTTGCGGAGTGTCGAAACCGAAGCCTCTCCCGCCATAACGGTGGCGGGAGCCCATCACTTGCGATGATGGAAACATCACAAATATCCACGTGCGAAACAGAATTCGTTGTTATAGGTCTGCGGCAGGCAGACTGGAGACACGAATAATGAACCTCGTTCAGCAATTGCGGCATGAAGCAGCGGTGGCCCCTGAGAGCGGCATCGTTGCCGTCATGAATCATGGTCGTCGCCAGGAGGGCGTCATCCCGCTCTGGGCCGGCGAGGGCGATCTTCCGACGCCCGATTTCATTCGCGATGCCGCATCGACAGGCCTTGCCAATGGCGAGACCTTTTACACCTGGCAGGCCGGCATACCGGAACTGCGCCAATCTCTCGCGGCGTACTACAAACGCCATTTCAATGCGGATCTGCCGGTCGAGCATTTCTATATTACCGGATCGGGCATGCAGTCGATCCAGCTTGCAATCCAGGCAACGGCCGGCGCGGGCGACGAAGTCATCTATCTCTCTCCGGCCTGGCCTAATTTTGCCGCCGCCGCGGGCATTGCCGGCGCAACCCCTGTGGCGGTGACGCAGGATTTCACGGGCAACGGTTGGGGATTCGATCCCCAGAAAATACGCGATGCCATCACGCCGCGAACCCAGGCGCTATTTATCAATACGCCTTCCAATCCTTCTGGCTGGACCGCCGACATCGATACGCTGAAGGAAATCCTGAGCATTGCCCGTCAGCACGGATTGTGGATCGTTGCCGACGAAATTTACGCGCATTTCTATTACGGCGCCCGCCGCGCGCCCTCCTTCCTTGACATCATGGATCCCGATGAGCGCATCATCTTCGTCAACAGTTTCTCCAAGAACTGGGCGATGACGGGGTGGCGGGTCGGCTGGATGGTAGTTCACCCCTCGCTTGGCAAGACGATCGAAAATCTCATCCAGTATTCGACGTCGGGCGTTGCCCAATTCATGCAGCGCGGCGCCGTTGTCGCGCTCGATCAAGGCGACGACTTCATTCGCATGCAGGTCGAGCGCGCCCACAAGGCACGCGATATTCTCTGTGCCAAGCTCGCGGCGACGGGAAGGGTACGGCTGTCGCCGCCCGCAGGCGCGTTCTACCTGCTTTTCGGTATAGACGGCATCAGCGACTCCTATCGCGCTGCCTTTGATATTGTCGATGAGGCTAAAGTCGGCCTTGCGCCAGGGACCGCTTTTGGCAATGGTGGCGCCGCCTTTCTACGGCTCTGCTTCGCCCGACGGATCGATCAGGTCGAGGAGGCGGCCGACCGCCTCGCAGACTGGATCCGGAAACGTTGACGCCGAACCCCGTTCATCTCGACAAGATCAAAGCCACCCTTCTTTCATTGCTGATAGCCACGGCCGGCGGCTTGACCGCCTGGCTGATCGACCTGCCGATTCCGTTCCTGCTCGGTTCGACCATAGCCGTTACGGCGGCCTCGCTGTCGGGGATAAGAATTTATATTCCGGACCGGCTGCGCGGCTTCGTCTTCTTTTCGCTGGGCATTCAGGCAGGCTCGGGCGTCTCGCCCGGCATCCTCGACCAGATGGTGCTGTGGCCGGTGAGCTTCCTGATGCTTTTCGTGGCGCTCGTTCTCGTGACGTCACTCACTTACCTCATGCTGCGCAAGGGTTTCGGCTGGGACGGTCCGACGGCGCTCTTTTCGGCGCTTCCGGGCGCACTTTCCTTTGTCCTCGTCGCGGCGATGGGCACCTCGGCGAACATGGTGAAAATCACCGTCATCCAGTGCGTGCGCCTGTTGCTTCTCATCGGGTTCCTGGCGCCGCTTCTGGCCGTCATCGCAAGGAACGCCCCGCATGTCGTCGTTGCAGTCAATTATGACTGGACCATTCAGGAGGCTGTCATCCTCCTCGTCTGCGGCGGCGCCGGCGCCTTGCTCGGCTATTACAGCCGCATTCCTGGAGGCATGATGCTCGGCGCCTTGCTTGCCAGCGGTATCCTGCATGCTACGTCCATCGTGACAGCCGTCGTGCCACGCTCGATTGCCGATATCGGTCTTATCGTGCTCGGCGTGCTAATAGGCTCGCGGGTCGGCGCAGAACATAGAACCCAATTGATGCGCTATCTGCCGGCGGCGCTTCTTGCCTTCCTGATTGGAACGGCAGCGTCCTTCGTCGCCGCCCTGGTCGTCTGGCTGCTTCTCGACATTCACCCGGCACAGATAGCGCTTGCCTTTGCGCCGGGTGCGCTCGAGGCGCTCACCGTGATCGCCTTTTCCCTCGGCGTCGATCCATCCTACGTGGCTTCGCATCATGTGGTGCGATTTCTGATGATCGCCTTCTCAGTGCCGTTCCTCGCCCGCTTCGTCGCGCGCTGAACGACAAACAAAAACCGGCGCTCACGCGCCGGTCCACTTGCGTGCACCCAGATGCAATCAGCCGCCGGCCTTTGACACAGCGAGCGTTACGACCCGCTCGCTCGTTTCGATGGCGGGTTCGCTGTCCTTGGAGAAAGGAATGCCAAGCGCGGTCCACACCTCGACCAACGCGTCCTTCAGCTCGACGACGAGTTCGTTGGAATGGAACGGCGTCGGGGTGATGCGCAGGCGTTCGGTGCCGCGCGGGACGGTCGGATAATTGATCGGCTGGATATAGAGGCCGTGCTTCTGCAGCAGCCGGTCGCTGGCCTTCTTGCAGAGTTCAGGATCGCCAACGAGAATCGGAACGATATGCGTTTCCGATTTCATCACGGGCAGATTGGCCTGGGCGAGAACGTCCTTGGTCAGCTTTGCCTGGCACTGGTGCATGCGGCGCTCTTCCTGCGACACTTTGAGGTGCCGGATCGATTGCGTCGCTGCGGCTGCAATTACAGGAGGCAGTGCGGTCGTGAAGATAAAGCCCGGTGCATACGACCGGATAGCGTCGATGACAGTCTTTGGGCCGGCAATATAGCCGCCCAGCGTTCCGAACGCCTTCGCGAGTGTGCCCTCGATGACGTCGATACGGTCCGACAGGTTCTCTCGGTCGGTGATCCCGCCGCCCCGGTTGCCGTACATGCCGACGGCATGAACCTCATCGATATAGGTCATGGCGTTGTATTCGTCGGCAAGGTCGGCGATTGCCTGAACGGGGGCGATGTCGCCGTCCATCGAGTAGATGGATTCGAAGACGATGAGCTTGGCGCGCTCCTTGCCCGCCGCTTTCAACAGCTCTTCCAGATGAGCAAGGTCGTTGTGACGGAAAATCTTCTTTTCCGCGCCCGAGCGCCGCACGCCTTCGATCATCGAGGCGTGGTTCAGCTCGTCGGAAAGTATGAGGCAATTCGGCAGAAGCCGCGCGATCGTCGAGATCGACGCTTCGTTCGACACGAAACCGGAGGTGAATACGAGGGCTGCTTCCTTCTGGTGAAGGTCGGCCAGCTCATGTTCGAGTTCAACCAGCGGATGGTTATTGCCCGAAATGTTGCGGGTGCCGCCAGCGCCGGAGCCCATGCGGCTCGACGCGTCATGGATCGCTGCAATCACGTCCGGATGCTGGCCCATGCCGAGATAATCGTTTGAACACCAGACCGTAATTTCGCGTTGCGTACCTTCGTCGCGCCAGATCGCGCGCGGAAAACGACCCACGATCCGTTCCAGATTGGCAAAGACCCGGTAGCGCTTTTCAGCGTGCAACTGGTCGATCGCGTCTTCAAAAAACCGACGATAGTCCATGAATTGCTCCTGTATCATGAACGTAGTACCGTTTTTGCCTGGCAAAATCTATTGTGAGTTGAGGGTCAATTTGCCACGGTTTAAACGAAACTCTAACCCCTAAATGTTGAAGCCGGCAAAAATTGTCGAAGACATCGCGTGATGTCGGGCGCAAAGTCGCGGCGCCGGGAACGGGCGTTCACCTTACTCACATTTTGTCGGTTCCCTTTGTCCGCATACCACGTAAGTTGCATCACATTGGCTCGATGATTAGCTTTCAACGGCTGACTTGATGCGACAAGATCAACTCTGGGCAACAAAATGGGGACCAAGGGGCTGTGTCAATGACCGTGCTTGTGACCGGCGGCGCCGGATATATCGGCAGCCATATGGTCTGGGAATTGCTCGATGCTGGCGATTCCGTCATCGTGCTGGATCGTCTTTCAACAGGATTTGAGTGGGCTGTGCCGCCCGAGGCGAAACTGATCGTCGGCGATATCGCCGATCAGAGCCTCGTTCGCCAGACGATCGAGCGCAACTATGTCGATGCGGTGATCCACTTTGCCGGATCAGTGGTGGTGCCCGATTCCGTGCGCGACCCGCTCACCTATTACGAGAACAATACCTGCAAGTCGCGGGCCTTGATCGAGGCTGTGGTAAAATCGGACGTGAAGAACTTCATCTTTTCGTCCACCGCGGCCGTCTATGGCGACGCGGGCATGAAGCCGGTCACCGAAGATGCAGCGACCCATCCGGAATCGCCCTATGGCCTATCCAAGTTGATGACCGAATGGATGCTGCGCGATACCGCCGCCGCCCATGATTTCCACTATACGGCGCTGCGCTATTTCAACGTCGCCGGTGCCGATACCAAGGGACGCACCGGTCAATCTACGCGCGGCGCCACCCATCTGATCAAGGTTGCCTGCGAGACTGCGCTCGGCAAGCGCCCGTACATGGAAATCTTCGGACACGATTTTGCAACGCCGGATGGCACTTGTGTGCGCGACTATATTCATGTCAGCGACCTCGTGGCGGCACATCGCCTGGCGCTGGAGCGCCTGCGTTCGGGTGGCAGCAGCATGGTGGCGAATTGCGGCTATGGACGCGGCTTTTCCGTCAAGGAAGTCATCGAGAGTGTCGAGCGTGTGCATGGCAAGCCGATCGACGCAAGGTTGACGGTACGCCGTCCCGGCGACGCGGCCTCCGTGGTCGCGGACAGCAGCAAGGCGCGCCTCGACCTCGGCTGGAAGCCGAAGCTCGACAATCTCGATGCGATCGTCGAGTCGGCAATGAAATGGGAAAAGGCGCTGCAGCACCGCAACAATAAGGGCTGAAGACGACGTATCAATCTTCTTTCTGCTCCTTCTTCAGCGGCAGCATGAGGCGCAGCGTGAGAAGCGTCAGCACGGATATGATAATCGCGACATCGTAGCTTTCGAGCCCCACCGAAACGCCGATGGCGCCAGTCGACCAGATGCTCGCCGCGGTCGCCGTGCCGCGTACCGAGTTCTTGCCCTGCAGGATTGCCCCGCCTCCGATAAATCCGACGCCGGTGATAAGACCCTCAACGATGCGCGCCAGCGCTTCGGGATTGTCCGTCATCAGACGTTCGGCGCCTTGCACGAATCCGCAACTCGCCAGCGCTACCAGCGGGAAGGTCCGCAGGCCGGCGCTTCGCTCCTCCTGTTCGCGCTCCCACCCGATGGGAAAGGCAAGGATATAGGCCACCGCCAAAGCAAAGGCATGTGGGAAAAGCGGCAGGGTATTCAGGTAATGAAACGTTTCGAACAAGCGCTGTCTCCAACCATTATGAACGTTGAGCACAACGCCAGGTAGTGGTCAGCGGTTCCCAGAGATCGTACGACGCGTAGGCCTGCGGCGCCGCGACACATTGCCATTGAAGTCTTAAGGCTTGAAAAGGGGAACCTTCTTCTTGGGGAACGGTTGTTCTTTCAACGAGGCACTAGTTGGAGCTTGATTGATGGACGGCCGAAACCGTACCTACGAAAAAGAACTCTCGCAGATTTTGAGACGGCAGATTTCGCAGTCGTCCTACAGGTCGGCGATACGAGCTGCAGGTATCTACAAGGTTGATGAAACTGTCCCGGAAAGTCTTCTCGACCAGCTTAGGCGTCTTGATGACGCCGAGCGGACCTTGCGAAAGTCCTGACCAAATAAATTTTGTACAAAAAAAGAGGCGGGCCAAAAGCCCGCCTCTTTCGCGATCAGCGCATTACCCTTAGGCGGCAAGCGCCAGGTCGCTGGTAAGGTCGAGAGCCGACGATACGGCCTTGGCTTCTGCATCAGGACCCATCGCGACGCCCTCGATGCGGATGACTTCGACATCGGTCATGCCCAGGAAGCCAAGCGCAGTCTTGAGGTAAGGTACCGCATGATCGAATGCTGCTGCCGGACCGCTCGAATAGACACCGCCCGAAGCGATGACGATATAGACTTTCTTGCCTGTGACCAGGCCCTTGGGGCCTTCAGCGCCATAGCTGAACGTCTTGCCAGCGCGGGCGATATGATCGACCCAGGCCTTCAGCGTCGAAGAAATGTTGAAGTTGATGAGGCCCGTGGCGATAACGATGCTATCGGCGGCAAACAGTTCATCGACGATGGCATCCGATACGCCAACGACGCTCTGCTGACGCTCCGAACGGGATTCGACCGGGGTGTAAATGCCCGACGAATAGTCCGCATCGATATGCGGCAGCGGCTGGCTGGCAAGATCGCGCTTGACGATGGCGCTGCCGGGCGTCTTGGCCTGCAGCTTCTGGGCAAGTTCGGTAGCGACGCGCGTCGAATGCGAAGCGGCACCGCGGGGGCTCGATGTAACGAGAAGAATGGAAGACATAGCCTAAGTTCCTTCAATTGATATTCTCGGGTGAGAACTGATGATTGTAATTTGGTGCTCGACATCCATTTAGAAAACTGGGAAAATATCGATCAATTCCATCTAATAGATCGATAGGTCAGGCAATGCAGGCAAATCCGACGCTCGACCAGCTTCAGGTGTTCGTGACAGTTGCGGAGTCCGGCAGCTTTTCGGCTGCGGCGCGCAAGCTCAATCGCTCGCAGTCGGTGATCAGCTATACGATCGCCAATCTCGAAGCGCAGCTGGAACTGCAATTGTTTGAACGCGGCGGAACGCGCGAGCCCCGCCTGACGGAAACCGGTAAGGCCATGCTCGAGGATGCGCGGCGCATGGTATCCGTGCTGCAGAGCCTGCGTTCACGTGTCGAAGGACTGAAAATGGGCCTCGAAGCCGAGGTTGCCGTCGCCATAGACGTGTCGTTGCCGTCGCCGGTGATGACATGCGTGCTCAAGGCGTTCCAGGAACAGTTTCCGACAGTCAGCCTGCGCGTTCATGTCGGCGCGCTCGGCATGGTTTGGGATCTGGTACTGAAGAAACAGGCGGATTTCGGCATCGCCGGTCCACCTCTCAACGCCCATGACGAACTTGTGCTGGTGCAAATCGGCCAGACGGCCATGACTCCCGTTGCGGCACCGAGCCACCCGCTTGCGCTTTATGAGGGGCCGGTCCCGCTTTCCTTTATTCGCGATCATACGCAACTGGTCATTACCGATCTTAGCGAACAGACCAAGGGGCGTAATTTCGGCGTGTTTGCCTACAAGATCTGGCGCCTGACGGACGTCGGCACCAAATATGATCTCACCGTGGCCGGCCTCGGTTGGGGCGGCCTGCCGAAATGGATGGTGAATGATGATATCGCCGCCGGCCGGCTGGTGCAGCTCGATCTCGAACCCTATCCCGAGACCGAGTATCCGCTCTTGGCTATTTACCCTGTCGACCGGCCGCTCGGACCGGCCTCGAACTGGCTGATCGATCGGTTCAAGCAGGAATTGGGGCGGTTTGGGAGCTGACTGAAACAGTCACCATGCCCCCTCCGGGTCCGCCCAGGCCATCCTCGGGCTTTTGTCCCGAGGATCCATGAAGGGCAGGGCAACGGGAGCGTCAATAGAAGTATCAACGCGATCCGTAGCTCGCCGCAGCGGCCCCCTTCAAGTCAGCTTGTCCATTGTAATCGGCAAATCGCGCACCCTTACGCCCGTAGCGTGATAGACCGCATTGGCGATGGCCGGCGCGACCCCGACGATGCCGAGTTCGCCCACCGCCTTGCCGCCGAGCACCGATGCGTGCGTATCGGGTATGCCGACCGAGATCACCTTGAGGTCCGGAATGTCTGCATTGGTCGGCACGAGATAGTCCCCGAGATTATTGTTGATCACCCGCCCGTTGCGCGCATCGACAATGCCTTCTTCAAGCAGGGCCTGACCGATGCCCATGATGATGCCACCCTTCCATTGGCTTTCGGCGAGCTTCGGATTGTAAAGCCGGCCCGAGTCCAGCGCCGAGACCATCCGCGCCACCCGGACGGTGCCGAAATCGGCATCGACCCGCACCTCGACGAAGTGGACGCACCAGCTGTGCAGCGAGTAGTCGCCATCGGTCGGCGACAGCATCGTCGTGATGGTGGTGAAGTTGCGGAAATGATCTTTCTCGTTGCGCAGGTTCTCCGGCAACGTATCGCGCAGAGCTTCGATCCGCTCGCGGCCCGTCCGCTGCATGATTTCAGCAATGCCGACGCCGGCGCCGGTATCGCGCGGCGACGATATTACGCCGTTCTCAACAATGAGCGTATTCGCCTGGAGGTCGCGGAACGGCGAATTTGGATCGTTGATGGCGAGACCGATCAACTCGTCGCGTGCGGCGAGCGCCGCCTTGTGCACGGCGCCGGTGATCAGGTTGGCGAACTGCGAACCGCCAGCGACGGGCGCCCGGGGCAGCGACGAGTCGCCGAGCTTGACCCGCACTGTCTCGACTGGAACGCCGATTGCCTCGGCAGCCGTTTGCGCCAGGATAGTATAGGTGCCCTGGCCCATGTCGATGCCGCTGCTGGCGACCTCGACGGAACCGTCGCCAAGGATACGCACCAGTGCTTCGCCTGGGGTGCGTCGTACGGGGTACGTGCCGGCTGCGACACCGTAGCCGATGAGCTGATTCCCTTCGCGCATCGAACGCGGTTTTGGCTGGCGCGCGCTCCAGCCGAAGGCCTCCGCTCCGGCCGCATAGGCTTCGCGCAGGCGGCGGGTCGACCACGGCTTCCTGGCATGCGGGTCTTCCTCGGCGTAGTTGAGAAGTCGAATCTGCACCGGGTCGATCCCGACTTCATAGGCAAGTTCATCGATCGCGCATTCAATGCCGAAGGCGCTGGGGTTCTCGCCGGGCGCGCGCAAGGCGCCGGGCTTCACCGTGTTGACGGGAACGACGTTCTGGCGCGAACTGAAATTCGGCGTGGCATACATGATCGACGTCACCGAGCCCAGCGGCTCGACTTGAACGGCTTTCATCGAAGTTTCGTTGGCGCCTGTCTGGACGATGGAAACGAGCTTGCCGTCGCGCGTTGCACCGAGTTCGATCGTCTGGCGTGTCGCCGGCCGGCCGCCATAGGCCGTAAAGGTCTGCGCCCGCGTGACCGCGAGCTTCACCGGACGGCCGAGCATGCGCGCAGCATTGATGGCGATGGCGCCGTGTTCGAGGGCGAGCGCCTTTGATCCGAAGCCACCGCCGATATAGGGCGAGCGCAACTCAACGTTTTCGAAGGGGATGTCGAACCACTCCGCATAGGTCCGCGCCATGCCGTCGATCCACTGGCTGGGCTCCCAGACCGTCAGCCTGTCGCCTTTCCACTCCGCAATGAGCCCATGCGGTTCGATCGGCACATTATACTCGCGCGGGGTCCGGTATTCATGCTTGATGCGGATAGGGGCGTTCGCAAGCGCGCCATGCGCGTCGCCCCATTCGATTGTCATCCGGTCGAGTGGCATTCCGTCCCCGGCCTTGGGATCACCGAGGCCCGCGATCGCCGGCGCCTCTTCGTAGTAAACCTTGACCAGCGCCGCTGCCGCCGTTGCCTGCTCGAAGGTTTCGGCAATGACAGCCGCGATATGTTGGCCGGCAAAGGTGATGCTACGGGCCAGCGGTTCGTAGGGCGCATCGGAAGGCGGCGTGTTGAGCCAGTCGGTTGCCGATTTGATCGGCAGCGCATTATCGGGGGTCATTACCAGCAGTACGCCCGGCGCGCGTTCGGCGGCACTTGCGTCGATGGAAACGACGCGGCCCGACGCGATCGCGCTTTCGACGAGGACGGCGTGTACCATGCCTTGCGGATGGTGCTCGAGGGCATAATCGGCAAGGCCGGTTATCTTTGCCGGGCCGTCGATGCGCGACAGACGTCCGCCCAAGGCGCCGTCGGCGGCGTCCCCACGCTTTGCTCTGGTTTCAACGATGGTCATGCCGCAGCTCCAATCTTGAGGATGGCGCGTTCGACGACGCGCGGGGCAAGTTCGATCTTGTAATGGTTGGCGCCATGGTCGATCGCGCCCTCGACGGCCAAACGGCTCGCCTCCTTGATAGCGTCGTGCTCGAAGGCCGTGCCGCGCAAGGCGTCCTCGACAGCCCGCGCGCGCCAGGGTTTTGTAGCGATTCCGCCAAGGGCGATGCGAATGTCGGTGATAGTCTGCCCATCCCCGCCAAGTTCGATGCCGACGGCGGCGCTCGCCGCGGCAAATTCATAGGATTGCCGGTCCCGCACTTTCAGGAAGGTCGAGCGCCGCGCCGCTGGCGAAGCCGGGATCGAGATCGCGGTTATGATTTCGCCGGGGCGCATGGCGTGTTCCTTGTCCGGCGTTGCGCCCGGCAACAAGAAGAAATCATCGACGGGCACCTGGCGGTCGCCGAGATGCACAAGAGCATCGAATGCCGTCAGTGCCACCGCAAGATCGCCAGGATAGGTGGCGATGCAGGCGTTGCTGCCGCCGAGCACCGCATGCGAGCGGTTGACGCCGGTCAGTGCGGCGCAGCCGCTACCGGGGTTTCGCTTGTTGCAATTGGGAAATGTAGCCGGATCGCGAAAATAGGCGCAGCGCGTGCGCTGCAGGACGTTGCCGCCAATCGTCGCCATATTGCGAATCTGGGCCGAGGCCGCCTGCCAAAGCGCCTCGGAGATTGCCGGGAACTCGCCCTTGATTGCAGGGTCCTCGGCAACGCGGCTCATGCGCGCGAGTGCGCCGATCGTGGCGCCCTCGCCGTCGATGCGCACCACATCGAGGCCTTTGAGATGGCTTATATCGACAACGCGCTCCGGCTCGGCCACGCCGCATTTGGCAAGGTCGATCAGGGTGGTACCGCCGGCAAGCAGCATTGTCGCCGGCATTGCGGCGGCGCTTAGCGCCTCGTCAATCGTAGCGGCGCGAACATAGGAAAAATCCCTCATGACAGCTCCTTTGCAGCTTCGCGCACGGCATCGACTATGTGCGGATAGGCGCCGCAACGGCAGAGGTTGCCGGACATGTATTCCCGGATTTCATCGTCGGAGCCGGCATGACCCTCGCGAATGCAGGCGACTGCGGACATGATCTGTCCGGGCGTGCAATAGCCGCACTGGAAGGCGTCATGCTCGAGAAACGCGGCCTGTACCGGATGCAGCGTGTCGCCGGGCGCGGAAAGGCCCTCGATCGTTTCGATCTTGCTGCCTTCGACCTGTGCGGCGAGCGTAAGGCAGGAGAGGACGCGTTCGCCGTCCACATGCACCGTGCAGGCGCCGCACTGGCCGTGATCGCAGCCTTTCTTGGTGCCGGTCAGTTCCAGATGTTCGCGCAAGGCGTCGAGCAGCGTCACGCGCGCCTCAACTGTCACTTGCCGCGACTTGCCGTTAATGTCGAGATTGAGGCTGATTTGATTTGTCATCGGCGTCTTGACTCCGTTCTGACGACAGTAAGTCCCGAGGGTCGCCGGACGTTCCACGAGCAAAAGCCCAAAAAACATGACACGACGGGTCCAGATAGGGTATTAGTTCAGAGATCACGCTATAATCGGAGGTGCCTCCGTTTTTGAAACATAGCGGTTGGCCGAGGGTGGTTCAAGCCCCAGCTTTGTATTTTTGGAGTTCGACAATTGGGAAAGGGAATATCCCCGCCGGAGAAAGCGATCGAGACAAAGGCACCGAGGCCGCTGCGCGCCGATGCCAGCCGCAATCGCGACAAGCTGGCCGAGATTGCCGGCCATGTCTTTGCCGAGCGCGGCGGCAACGCTTCGCTTGAGGAGATTGCCCGGCAGGCCGGCGTCGGCATCGGCACGCTCTACAGGCATTTCCCGACGCGCGAACATCTGGTGGAGGTCGTCTACAGGCGGGAGGTCGAAGGGTTATGCGCCGCCGCGGACGAACTCGCAATCCATAACGCGCCGGATGCGGCGCTCGGCGAATGGATGCAGCGTTTCGTCGATTACATCGCCGCCAAGCGCGGCATGGCCAATAGCTTGCGCATTCTATTCGACGGCAATTCGCAAGTTTTCGCCAATACGTCCGGAATGGTCGCGGGGGCCTTGCGCAAGCTTGTAGACGCGGCGGTGGCCGATGGCTCGATCCGCAGCGACATCAACAGCGCCGACCTCCTGCAGGCGCTCTCAGGCATATATTCGGCGCCGGACACCCCTGAATGGCGCGAACAATCGCGCCGCCTCGTCTCTTTGCTGATGGACGGATTGCGCTGGGGTTCGAAGAAGGCGCGGTTGTAAGCGCTTGAAATCCTATTTGATCGCATTCGGGCGGTTCCTGCCACACTCGGGCCGCAAACGCACGTTGAGTTGACATAGGGTCGCATATCAGGAGGTGGAATATGAAGCAGCTCAAGTTCGGTCTCGTTGCAACCGCTTGTCTAGGGTTGGTTTTGGCAGGAACGGCCACCGGCCAATACAATTTGGTGGGACAAGCTTTCGCCGACAAGGGTGGCAATGGCAATGGGGGCAACGGCGGCGGTCATGGAAATGGCGGCAAGGGCGGCAACGGCAAGGGCGACAGCGGAAATCACGGCGGCAAATCGTCGGGCCAGTCCAAGGCGTCCAGTCACGCCAAAACAGCCAGCTCCAATGATAAATCGAAGGTTCAACACGACAAGTCCAAGCTGCAGAAGGCTTCGGTCAAGGTTAGCGATGATTTCGTCGTTGACGACGATGACGATAACACGCTTGGCGCGTTGAATGCGGCGCATGCTTCGGCGCGGGCGCGGGAACGGGCGGCGCCGAATTCCTCGGTTGGCAAGATTGCAACTTATGAGCGAAACCGAGAAGCAGCCTTGGCATTGGCAGACCCCGTTATGCGCGATCATGCGCTCGATGACGCCGTATCGCGGCTCGAGTCGGATTTCGGACGGACCCTGACGGACGACCAGATTGGTCAGGTCAATGCATTGCTGGATGCCAGACAGTAGACTTTTTGGTTCACCGAGGGTGACCTTGGACAGCGGCCAAGGTCGCTGTTCGCGCCGAGCCGTCGCTCCGGACATTCTTCGGTCCTTACTCAATATGTTGCATCTGGCTGCGCCCATCCAACGGGCCGAGGGGACCCATTGTGATCAAAGCAGCGTTGTTGTTCGTCCCTAGCTGTTCCAACCCCTCATAATCGACACGCGGTAGCTTTCCAGCGACTGCAATCGTCAACAAGTTTCTAAGCCAATAAAGGAGGGAAGGATGTGGGAGTTGATGAGCGATTCGCTGGTGCTGCGAGAGAGGATTGAACTCTCGACCTCTCCATTACCAATGGAGTGCTCTACCACTGAGCTACCGCAGCCGATTTGCGAACGCGGCGGACTTCTGCCATATCATTGGTGAAATCGCAAGCAAGCAATCGCAATCTTTTTGCACCCGATTATCCATAAGGCGCCTAAGCCACGTCTGCTTGTGGATAAATTGGCACCTTATTCGTCCGGGATATGTGGGACAGGACATGAATTCGTCGTCGAAAAACCCGAATCGCGAACAATTAAGTCGCGAGAAGCGACGCTCGGATGAGCTTCGCGCCAATCTTGCACGGCGCAAGCAACAGGCGCGTTCGCGCCGCGCCGGCGCCGCCGACGACCGGGACGAGGGGATTGTCGCGGCCGCGGAAAAACCTGCCGGTTCCTCCAAAGGGGACCATGATTGACCGGAAACCGGTCATAAGCCTTTCTTGAACCATTCCGTGGGATGGTTTACAGCAACCGGCTCCGCATGGGGCTCAAACGTTAGGACGGGGACTTTCCCGCGAAAGTGATAGATATGGATCGCATCAAGATTGTTGGCGGTAACAAGCTCAACGGCGTCATTCCGATTTCCGGCGCGAAGAATGCGGCCCTGCCGCTGATGATCGCCTCGCTGTTGACCGATGATACGCTGACGCTCGAAAATGTCCCGCATCTCGCCGATGTCGAACAGCTGATCCGCATCCTCGGCAATCATGGCGTTGACTATTCCGTCAACGGCCGGCGCGAGCGCCAGGACGGCGCCTATTCCCGCACCATTCATTTCAGCGCCCGCCATATCGTCGATACGACAGCTCCCTACGAACTCGTCTCGAAAATGCGCGCGAGCTTCTGGGTGATCGGCCCGCTGCTCGCCCGCATGGGCACCGCCACCGTATCGCTGCCGGGTGGATGTGCCATCGGCACGCGTCCGGTCGATCTTTTCATCGATGGCCTGCGGGCGCTCGGCGCCAACATCGAAATCGAGAACGGCTACGTCAAGGCGACTGCGAAAGGCGGCCTCGTCGGCGCGCGCTTTGCCTTCCCCAAGGTTTCCGTCGGCGCGACCCACGTGTTGATGATGGCGGCGACGCTCGCCAAGGGCGACACGATCATCGAAAATGCCGCGCAGGAGCCAGAAGTCGTCAATCTTGCGGACTGCCTCAATGCGATGGGCGCCAAGGTCAGTGGCGCCGGGACGGCGACGATCACCATCGAGGGCGTCACCAGCCTTTCGGGCGCGCGCGTCCGCGTCATCCCTGATCGCATCGAGACCGGCACCTATGCGATGGCCGTTGCCATGACCGGCGGCGACGTCATCCTTGAAGGCGCCGACGCGAACCTCCTGCAGGCGGCCCTGACGACGCTTGGCCAGGCAGGTGCAGAAATCTCCGAGACAAATTCCGGCCTGCGCGTCGTTCGCAATGGCCACGGCATCATGCCCGTCGATGTGACGACGCAGCCGTTCCCAGGTTTCCCCACCGATCTGCAGGCGCAGTTCATGGGTCTGATGACCAAGGCGAAGGGAACGTCGCACATTACCGAGACGATCTTCGAAAACCGCTTCATGCACGTCCAGGAGCTGGCGCGCCTCGGTGCCAGGATTTCCCTTTCAGGCCAGACGGCCAAGATCGAGGGTGTCGACCGGCTGAAGGGCGCACCCGTCATGGCGACCGACTTGCGTGCCTCCGTGTCCTTGGTCATCGCTGGCCTTGCCGCCGAGGGCGAAACGGTCGTCAACCGCGTCTATCACCTCGATCGCGGCTTCGAGCGGCTCGAGGAGAAGCTCACCCGTTGCGGCGCCGAGGTTCAACGCATCAGCGACTAGGCGTCGCGATCAGTGGCGCAGGGTCTCGATCCGAACTCGCTCCGGATTTTGCCAAGTCTGTAATTCCATTTGTCCGCACTTTCCTCTAACAGGAAAGGGTGTGCGGCGCCGGGACGGTGCCGCGCCTCGGTTAAGCTGTGCATAGGGTAGACATGGACACTTTGAAACTCATCGCGCTCGATGAGGAAGATCTGCAGATTCTTTCCGCGCATCTGCAGGATTCCGTGCTCAAGGTGAGCGATATCGATTACCTTACCGCCGAGAAAAAGCTCGTTCTCGCCGTCAATCGCTTCGTCTGGGAACTCGCCGCCGACGGCAAGCGCCATCGCAGCTTCGAGCGTCGCCGGACGGCCGTCCTTTTCGATCGCGTCATGAGCGTCAAGGCCACGGGGATCGATCGCAAGTACAAGGATGACATCCTGTCGCTGCTGGCGATCCGCTTTATCGTCGGCGACGCGCCGTCGGGCGAGGTCGAGCTGACCTTTGCCGCCGGCAAGGCCCTGCGGGTCGAAGTCGAGGCCATCGAGGCGCAACTCACCGACCTTGGCGGCGCCTGGGAGACCCCGTTCAAGCCCGACCATGATGCCTGACCGGCAAAGGAGCAATTGACGTGGCCATTGTCCTCAAGCAGTCGCAACCGGATTTCGAGGCGGCGTTTTCTGCCTTCCTTTCCACCAAGCGCGAGGTCTCGGAAGATGTGGACCGCGCGGCTGCCGAGATCATTCAGCGCGTGCGCGCCGACGGTGACGCGGCGCTGATCGAATATTCCCGGCGTTTCGATCGCATCGATCTCGCAACGCATGGCATTGCAATTTCGCCGGCCGAGATCGATGCCGCGGTTGCCTCGGCGCCGGCAGTGACCGTGGAAGCGCTGACGCTCGCGCGCGACCGTATTCACTCCCACCACGCGCGCCAGTTGCCCAAGGACGATCGCTACACGGATGAGCTCGGGGTCGAACTCGGCTCGCGCTGGACCGCTGTTGAATCGGTTGGGCTCTATGTTCCAGGCGGCACCGCGAGCTACCCGAGCTCGGTGTTGATGAATGCCGTTCCGGCCAAGGTCGCCGGCGTCGAGCGCGTCGTCATGGTCGTGCCGTCCCCGGATGGCAAGCTCAATCCGCTCGTCCTCGTTGCGGCCCGGCTTGCGGGCGTTTCGGAAATATATCGCGTCGGCGGCGCGCAGGCGATCGCAGCGCTCGCCTATGGCACCGAGACGATCGCGGCTGTGGTCAAGATTGTAGGTCCGGGCAACGCCTATGTGGCCGCCGCCAAGCGCCGTGTCTTCGGCACGGTTGGCATCGATATGATTGCTGGTCCATCGGAGGTGCTGATACTTGCCGACAAGGAGAATGATCCGGAATGGATCGCGGCTGACCTTTTGGCCCAGGCCGAACATGACAGCGCCGCGCAGTCGATCCTCATCACCGACGACGCCGCTTTCGGCGAAGCTGTCACTGCAGCGGTCGAGCGGCAACTCCTTGCCCTGCCGCGCCGGGAGACCGCGAGCGCGAGCTGGCGCGATTTCGGCGCGGTGATTCTGGTAGACGATCTCGAAGCCTCGCTCCCCCTCGTCAACCGGATCGCCGCCGAACACCTCGAGATTGCCACGGCCGAGCCGGAAAAGCTTCTCGCAGGCGTGCGCAATGCCGGCGCGATCTTCGTCGGCCGTCATACGCCCGAAGTCATCGGCGATTATGTCGGGGGCTCGAACCATGTGTTGCCAACGGCGCGGTCGGCACGCTTTTCGTCCGGTCTTTCAGTGCTTGACTATATGAAGCGAACCTCCATCCTGAAGCTTGGCGCCGATCAGTTGCGCGTACTGGGCCCGGCCGCAATCGAGCTTGCGCGCGCGGAAGGACTTGATGCGCATGGCAGATCGGTAGCGATCCGGTTGAACCTTTAGGACGATAATGACAGCAACGGGCGATACCGATGCACGGCTGATCGATGTAGAACTGGACGAGACGATCGGCCGTTCGACACCGGATGTCGAGCATGAGCGCGCTGTTGCGATCTTCGATTTGATCGAGGAGAACAGTTTTCGTCCCGTAAACGACGAGGGTCCCGGGCCGTACCGTCTCAAGTTGTCGCTGGTCGAATCGCGGCTGATCTTCGCGATCGCGCGCGAAAACGGCGACGATGTCGTTACGCACATCCTGTCGCTGACGCCGCTCCGCAAGGTGGTCAAGGACTACTTCATGATCTGCGAAAGCTATTACGAAGCCATTCGTTCGGCGAGCCCGAGCAAGATCGAAGCGATCGACATGGGGCGGCGCGGCCTGCATAATGAGGGCTCGCAGACGCTGATGGATCGCCTGAGCGGCAAGATCGAGGTGGATTTTGATACCGCGCGCCGCATCTTCACCCTGGTTTGTGTGCTGCATTGGCGGGGATAGGCGAACCGACGCCCGTCGGTCCGGAGCAGTTGCCGGACGATGAAGGGCCCGCCAAATCCGCGATGCCAGGCGCGGTGCTGTTCATCTGCGGCCAGAATTCGATCCGCTCGCCCATGGCAGAGGCGCTTGCGCGCAGCCTTCTGCCCTCTTCCGTCTATGTTGCCTCTGCGGGCGTCGAGAAGGGCGAGCCCGATCATTTCGTCGATGAAGTTCTGGCGGAGATCGGCCTCAAGCGCATTGCTGTCCAGCCGCGGACCTTCGAGGAACTGGAGGATCATTATTTTGACCTCATCATTACATTGTCGCCCAAGGCGCACCATATGGCACTTGAGTTGACCCGGACGACGTCAGTGCATGTGGAATATTGGCCGACGCCCGATCCGACGCTCGTACGCGGGCGCCGCACCCAGATTCTCGATGCCTATCGCGACGTGCGCAACAACCTGAAACGCCACATCGAGGAACGTTTCAAGGCGGCGAACTGACCCGCCAAACCCTTGCGTGCATTTGCTGAACTCCGTTGTTCACAAATGGCGCGCAATACTATAGGTTCCGCCCAAAATTGCGGTCGAGCACGACCACAAATTGCCCTTTCGGAGATAGAACTACGCATGGCGAAAGAAGAAGTACTAGAATTTCCCGGCCTCGTGACGGAACTGCTGCCCAACGCGATGTTTCGCGTCAAGCTTGAAAACGATCATGAAATCATCGCCCACACGGCAGGCCGCATGCGCAAGAACCGCATCCGCGTTCTTGCCGGCGACAAGGTCCTTGTCGAAATGACCCCCTACGATCTGACCAAGGGTCGCATCACCTACCGCTTCAAGTAATCGGCCCGGATCCCGTCCGCAGGAAATGCCTTGATGAGCGATCAGCCAAAATTCGTTCTTGCGTCCGGTTCGCCGCGTCGTCTTGCCCTGCTGGGCCAGATCGGCATCGAACCTGACCGCCTGCTGCCTGCCGACGTGGACGAGACGCCACTGCGCGCCGAACACCCGCGCTCGCTGGCACGCCGCCTGTCCCGCATCAAGGCGGAGCGGATCGCCGAGGAGTTGAAGGGCGATGCCGAGTTCGGTGAAGCCTATATCGTCGCCGCCGATACGGTGGTCGCCGTAGGACGGCGCGTCCTGCCGAAGGCCGAAATCCTCGATGACGCCACCGCATGCCTTCGCCTTCTCTCCGGCCGCTCCCACCGCGTCTATACCGGGCTTTGCCTGATCACGCCGAAGGGCAAGCAGCGCCAGGACCTCATCGAGACGCGCGTCCGCTTCAAGCGTCTTTCGCGCGAGGAACTGGAGAGTTATCTTGCGTCAGGTGAGTGGCGCGGCAAAGCCGGCGGCTACGCCATCCAGGGCCTCGCCGGAGGTTTCGTCGTCAAGCTGGTCGGCTCCTACAGCAATGTGGTCGGCCTGCCGCTCTATGAGACCGCGAGCCTCTTGCATGGCGAAGGCTACCCCGTCTATGCCAATTGGCAGAATTCAGGTCATTGAGGGGATCGGATCCCGTGACTGACGATAACAAGAGCACAGCCAAGGTCATGCCGCTTCGGCCGACGCGTCCTTGCCCCGAATGCAAGCGCCCGCCGCACCGCGAACATTATCCCTTCTGTTCGGCGCGCTGCCGCAATGTCGACCTCAACCGCTGGTTGACCGGCGCCTATGTGCTGCCGGCGGTCGAAAGCGCCGACGACAGCGACGGCGAGGATTGATCAGAGCTTTATGATGCGCTGTGTTGCCGGCTGCGACAGCACGATGTTGACGGCGCGAAGGGCATTGATGCTGTCGGCAAGCGGCATGAGTTCAGCGCCCGTCTTGCCGGCCCGTATGGCCGCCATGACCGCCATTGTCTGAAATTGCAGACCTGTGCCTGAGAAGGGGTGATCTTCGATCACCCGCCCGGGAATAGGCAGCCGGGCGAGGAGGTTGCCGAGGACGCCGCGCGTTGCCGGCAGGGGCCCGAATGGCGGCGTCAGCGCAAAGCCATGAAAGGTGGTCAGGCTGCGCGCGCCGGTAAATGGCGCGTCGATCCGGATCGCGCCTTTGGCGCCTTCAATGACGAAGTGATTGGCTCCATCCTCATCGAGGCCTGAGGATAGCCTGGCTTCCGCCTCATCGTAGTGCAGAGCAATTTCGCAGCGCATATCCACGCCG
The DNA here is from genome assembly GCF_000686005.1 of Phyllobacterium sp. UNC302MFCol5.2. Taxonomy (NCBI): domain Bacteria; kingdom Pseudomonadati; phylum Pseudomonadota; class Alphaproteobacteria; order Hyphomicrobiales; family Phyllobacteriaceae; genus Phyllobacterium; species Phyllobacterium sp. UNC302MFCol5.2. Next base: position 634,476 of record NZ_JMLL01000010.1, on the reverse strand, counting down.
TTGGGCGCGGCGTGCCAGAGGCCGGAGACCTTCTGCGGCTGGCCCAGGAAATGCATGGCGAGCGAAACGCAATCGGTGCCGAAGGTGAGCCCGGCGCCGCCGCCGAGCGAGCGGTTGAAGAACCGGCTTTCGGCGTCGAAGGCGTGCAATACCGACAGCTCGGCCGTGATCCGCCGTACCGCACCTATTTCGCCGGCATCGACCTTCTTCTTGGCCGCAATCACAGCGGGCAGGAAGCGCGCCGAGGACGCTTCCATGGCGAGGATATTGCCGCGTGCGGCTTCGCGCTGGATAACGGCGGCTTCCGTGTGCGAAGGGGCAAGGGGTCTATCGATCAGCACCGGCTTGCCCGAACGCAGCGCCTTCAGCGCCTGTGCGAGATGCAGCGAGCTCGGTGTTGCGATGTAGACGGCGTCGATGGCGGGATCTGCGATGAACGAATCAAGGTCGGCATAGGCGGATACGCTGCCGAAAGTCTCGCGGAATTTTTCAGCGCTGGAGAGCATTCTCGAATGATTGGCGATGAGCGCCGCATCGGGAAGCAGCGAAAGATCGGACGCGAAACGGCGGGCGCTCTCCCCGCTGCCAATAATTCCCCAGCCAAAGGCCCCAGCCTTGGCGGACTTCTCCCCCATCTCGACCATGTGTTGCGAATCCCGTCTCCAATGCCATCAACAAACGCATCAATGCATGCCCTTGGCAAGAGGCAGAAAAACGGCAAAAAATTCGCGAGTTGATGCTGGACAGGATGATTTTTAGTGTTATAACCCACGCGCTTCTGACGGAAAGCCAACCCCGTCCACAAGCTTTGCCGGACAACGGAAAAGCCCTGAAGTGCCCAGATAGCTCAGTTGGTAGAGCAGCGGATTGAAAATCCGCGTGTCCGTGGTTCGAATCCGCGTCTGGGCACCACTTTTCTTTTGTGACATCCCCGATTTTCGAACCCATCCGCGCCAATGTCGTGGCAAAACGACTGTCTCCCCGCGAATGACCCTATGACCGGCTGCCCCAGTACTATGCGGTGCCCCGCAAATCCAGCATGAAGCCGCGTTCGACGAGGTCTTCGGAACCGCTAAAGCGCAGTGACCCGGGGTAGGCGAGCGAGAAGTCTTCAGAAAAATGCGGGGAGGCGAGAATGGCGCCGTAATGGGCGCCGCCATCGGCATGGCCGCCAACTTCGACTATCTTGCGAAATTCGTCGATGGAGTCGGATGAAAAGCGGTAGTGCAGCAGGACACCCGTGATCGGCGTGAAATTTCGCATCGATGGCGCCGGTCCATGGATGCTTCCGAGGCGGTAATGCGTTGCGTCATCGACCCACAGCAATGGAAACTTCGACAGGCGCATGTCGCGGCCAAACAGACGTTGCCGCGGGCCGCCACGCAACGCACTGCCGTAGCGCTCGTGCTTGACCGTGTAGCCATCGCCGTCAAAGTGGGATGAGACCTCGAAAGGCCATTTGCTGCCATCATCGACGAAGACGCCGCTGCTCAGCGAGCCCGCCGGATAGATGTCGATCATCGGGCAATGCGCCCGCGACATGCCGGCGCGTTCAAGATCGCCGATAAAATCGCGGATCAAGCGGCTCTCCGAGCCCGGAAAGACTAAAAATTCGTCGGCGTCGAGCGACAGGTACCAGCGATTGCGGCCATATATGTCGAAAAAAGCATCGCGCCAGTCCTTGCCGCGATCGGTATCCTTGTACTCGAACTCCGAACTGTAGAGATCGACGTCCGGCTGGTTGGAAAGCGCCGCGGTCGTGCCATCAACCGAGCGGTCGTCGATGATGATGAAGCGGGTGACGCCGAGCGAGCGGTAATAGCGCAGGAACGAACGGATGTAGTTGTTGGCGTTCCTGACGACGCAGATCGCCGGTATATCGTGTTCTAAGAGCGGATGGTGCGGCCCGGATTGCCGCACAAGCTTCGGGTCGTTCACGCGAACCCCGATTTTGGATTTCGCGTGCCGAAAGTAGGATTTCAGCTTCCGGACGACAGGCACGCTCCCCTGCTTGTGCCAATCGGCAGTGCGTTTGACGGGGTATTTGAAACTCATGCTGGTCCGATCCTCTGTCCCGCCTTCAACTACGCGAAACCAGAAATTGCAAGCGCAATCTTTATCGGTGGAACCTTTGGATAGTTGCAGGGTTTCCCTTTGCGCACGAAAGAGCGCGAAAGCTAACTGCCGGATCCGGTAAAGCTTTCGGTCGTTCTCAAGCGCTTGGATGGGCAAAGTTTTACAATCGCATGAAAGCTTGAGGTTGAAAGAAATCGGTTTCACTTTGGCAAATCAATATTTGCGGTTGCAGTATTATTGTCATATAAACCCGCCATTGTCGGGTAGAGCCGCGCTGCCACTGATTTAGTCCACACGGGGCCTTTAGGGGCGAACATGCTGGGAAATCAGGGCGGTTAGGAGAAATTCATCAAAGAAATTGGGTTGGAATCAGGGAAACCTTAATTCCTATTTATTAGACTTTTGTCGTAGAGACCCTATAGTGAACTACTTCAAGCTATAGTAGAGTTAGCTTATAAGAAGCATGGCAACAACTACGGCGACAGGGCAACGGCATACAGAAAAGCAAATAAAATCTGGGGTTTAGCATAGAATGAAACTGACGGTTTTTGGAGAGGCGACTGTTAGTCTGGGCGGCCAGCCTGTGCCGCGCGTCCCCGCAAATTTCCTTCGCATCGTCGTCTATCTGCTGCTCGTCAATGCCAGCCATTCCGTCTCGCGCGGCAAGCTCTCGCAGGTGCTTTGGTCCGATACGGATCAGGCCCATGCATCGATGAACCTGAGGCAAAGTCTCGCCCGCATCCGCAAGTTCCAGGAACAGTACGGCCTGAACCTTATTCAGGGCGATGCAACCTACGTCTACCTCAACCTGTCGCAGGTGAAGGCGGAGTTGTTGAGCATCGACCTTCTCGAATACATCAACAATGCGCGCCGGGGCGATATCGAATCCGTCCTTGCCCTTTGCGAGCTCTACAAGGGCGATCTGCTTGCGCCCAACGAGCCGCAGAATTCCGATTTCGACGAGTGGCTCGACATCGAGCGCGTGCGCCTGCGCGACGACATGATCACGATGCTGCTCGGCATGGTCAACCAGCCTGTCGGCGTCAGCATCGATGAAAAGCGCCAATGTGCGCGCAAGCTCATCGAGATCGACCCCTACCAGGAAGTCGGCTACCGCACCCTGATGCAGACAGCCTCGCAACTCGGCCTCATCGCCAAGGTGGAGCGCACCTTCCGCGAATGTACCAAGCGCCTGCGCGACGATCTCGACGTCGATCCCGAAGAAGAAACCGTCGAACTTTACCAGCAACTCCTGCCCAAGCTTTCGCCCGCAACGACCCGCAGCCTGATCCTCCCGCTTGCGCAACAGCCCTCCAACGGCAATGGCCTGGAAATCCAGACGCCGCGCGCAATGCAGGCGAAACATCAGATAGAACAGAACAAGCAGGTGGGCCTGCCGCGGCTGATGGTGCTCTATATGCATCACAATGCCGCCGATCCCATGGAGCAGCTTGCCGCCTCGCTGGTCGACGACATCACCATCGGCCTTTGCCGCCTGCGCACAATCTCCGTGCTCGCGCCCTATACCTCGGCGCGGGTGGTCACCGAATCGCCGATCGAGAGTTTCGGTGGGCTGAACGATCAGTTCGGCGTCAACTATGTGGTCGACAGCAAGATCACCCGGCGCGATGGCTTCTGCTTCCTCTCGGTCAAGCTTGTCGATGTGGCGACACAGGAAATCGTCTGGGCCGAGAAGCAGAAGTTCGATTATGTCTTGCCCGAGCAGCAATATCGCCAGCTTTCGATCCGTATCATCCTCTCGGTCGTCTCGGTCATCGAGAAGTCGGAACTCGACCGCTACAACCGCCTGATCCAGGATCCGAACGCCTATTACTGGTATCTGGTCGGCAAGCGCGATATCGACAAGTTCGATCTCTCGAAGCTGCGCCAATCGCGCCAGTCGTTCAAGAACGCGCTGACCGCCTCGGCGGATTTCGTGCCGGCGCTGAGCGGCATTGCCCGCACGATGCAAAAGGAATGGCTGATGCTGGCGCGCAGCGACAAGGACATCCTTATCGAAGGCGAAAAGGTTGCAAAGCGCGCGGCTCCCACTGATCCAGACGATGAACGGCCTCTGCGCGAACTCGGCACCATCAGCATGTATCTGGGCAAATTTGACGATAGTCTTGAGTATTTTGATCAGGGATCAACAATAAATCCCCAGCACGCAGACCTTCTGGCCGACTATGCCGATGCGCTGACGCATTATGGTTGGTTAGAGCAGGCTGTTGAGAAAATCCACCAAGCTATCGCACACAACCCTTTGGCCCCAGACTATTATTATTGGGTGGGAGGTGGTGCCTTGCACAACTTGGAGCGTCACGAGGAAGCATTGGCGCTGTTGCAGCAGATGCAAAATCCGCGTGCGGCAGCAAGGTTGATCGCTGCATGCTGGGCAATGCTTGGTGAGCGCGAGAAAGCCGAGGAATACAAAAACTACGCCCTCGAGGACAGTCCGAACTTCAAAATTGATGACTGGATTGGTGGTTTGGGCGTGAGGTTGCCCGAGCAGCGAAAGAGATACGAAGCTGCACTCCGGGAAGCCGGGTTTCAATAGGTTTTTAGTCCAACAACAGGAGGATCGCTCTGAATGGCCAAATATTTCATTATCGGTGAGACGGGAAGCAACGACCTTTGGCTGGTCGATGTAGATAATCGCAGCGTTGAACCAGTAACGGACGCGGCACTCCAAAAGGCAGGTGCTGCAGACCCTGGGTTTATCGGAGTTGTAGACAAGGCTCGCAGAAATGGAATCACTACCATAAAGGGAGTTAGCATAGCAATCGCAACAAATAGTCGATCCGAAGCAGAAACAGAGTCTTTTTTCGTTGACCCGGATCCCCGTAAAAAATAAGTAAGAATCTTTGCTAAAAACGATCGCTAAGTAACAGTTCTCCTTGATCTGTTTCAGAATCGTCATACCTTTGCCATGTGGGCTCTCCTTCATAGAAAGGTTATTCGCATGGCAAAGTTTTATATCGTGAACGACGTGGATTCCAACAAGCTCTGGCTTGTAAATACGGAAACCCGAACTGCTGAGTGTCTTGATCGTGATTTGATCGGTTCGCTGGGATTGGCCGGTCAGGAGTTTCTTTCTTCAATGGGCGGATTGTTGAACGACCGCATTGCTGCAAGCGACGGCCGTAGCGATGCGTCAGATCGCGCTTTTTCTTTCGACGGGCGGAGTGATCCATCAGATCGTATGCTTTCCTGCGACGGCCGTAGCGATGCGTCCGATCGTGCTTTTTCGTTCGACGGCCGCAGTGACGCGTCAGATCGCGCTTTTTCGTTCGACGGCCGCAGTGACGCGTCCGATCGTGCTTTTTCGTTCGACGGTCGCAGCGATGCGTCTGATCGTGCGTTTTCCTTCGATGGCCTTTCCAATGCGTCCGATCGATCGATCTCTACACATCACGCAGGGTTGAACTGACGAGAACGGCATTCGGAGTTGATTTGTGTTGAATGCGTAATGTGCGGCCAGATGGAGTTGCAATGAAACCATTGGCCGGGGTTCGCGATCGGTTGGCGGCTGACGAAGCAAGGCTTCGCACCGCCTTCCGCGCCGGCGAACCATCCTCCACGCGTCTGATCGATGCGGATGCGACGGTAAATCGTTTGCGTCCGCATTTTTCTGCGCTCGGCATCGTGCGCATGGCAGAGGTCACCGGCCTCGATCGCATCGGCATTCCCGTGTGGATGGCTGTGCGGCCCAACAGCCGCACCCTCGCCGTCAGCCAGGGCAAGGGCGTCACCGCGGCCCACGCCCGCGCCTCGGCGGTCATGGAAGCGGCGGAAATCGCCATAGCCGAAAACATTCCGGTGGCTTCCTTTGCCGCCAGCCGCCGCGCCTTGCGCGATGCTGGCCACGAAGTCTTTGACGGGCGCATGCTGCTGATGCGCGGCGCGGACGAGGCCGGCCCCGACGAGACCGATCATTGGCTCGAAGGCTACGATCTTCTGAAGGACAGGCCGGTTTTCGTGCCGCGCGAACTGGTGACGCTCGATTTCACGGCGGAGCGGCAGTCCTTCCACTATTGCCAGTCGACCGACGGCCTTGCTTCCGGCAATTGCCTGCTCGAGGCGGTGATTCACGGGCTTTGTGAGCGTGTCGAACGTGACGCCACCGAACTGTGGCGCTTCCAGCGCGATGCCGGCGTTCATGCGCGCTGTGTGGATCCCGCGGTTTTTGCCGATGCCGGCATCGACTGGATGGCCGAGCGCATCGCGGCGGCAAATTTCGTCCTGCGGCTCTTCAACACGACATCCGATATCGGCCTGCCGGTATTCATGGCGACGATCAGCCCCGCCACCCAGCACGGAACCTACCTGCATTTCGACCTCGCCGCCGGCTATGGCTGCCATTTGTCGCCGCGCGTTGCCGCCATGCGCGCCATCACCGAGGCGGCGCAGACCCGCATCACCAATATTTCCGGCGCCCGCGACGATTTCGACCCGTCGGAATATCACCAGCGCCTCGCACCCGACCTTGCCGTCTACATACATGCGACGCCTTCGGACCATTGGCGTTTCGAGGAGCCGGAGCCGCATGCGCGCGCCGGCCTCGAAACCTATCTCGAACCGCTGCGTCGGTGCGGCATCGGCAGCGTCATCGCCGTGCCGCTCGGCGGCGAAGCCTATGGCATGTCGGTGTGCCGCGTGCTCGTGAACGAGCTTGAAAGTCCCGCCGGCACGCGCAAGCACCGTTTCGGCGGGCGTGCGCTCAACGCCATGCTGCGGCAGTAGGAGGGGCGATGCAGGTTCTCTTTGCAGGTCCGAGCCTGTCCGGCACCAAATTCGTGCCGCTGAAAAGCGGCGAGGATAGGGTTCTCCCTGAATATGGCCTGACGTGCCGCGGCCCGGCGAAATGCGGCGACATTACCCATGCGGTCGATCAGGGCTTTGACGTCATTGCGCTCGTTGACGGACGCTTCGAGGATGTCGCGGCCGTCTGGCACAAGGAGATTCTGCACGCCCTCTCGGCCGGCGCGACGGTTTACGGCGCGGCGAGCATGGGTGCGCTGCGCGCCGCCGAGTGCCACCCCTTCGGCATGATCGGCATTGGTCATGTTTTCGAGCGCTATGCCCATGGCGGGCTCGAGGACGATGCGGCGGTCGCGCAGGTGCATGCGCCTGCCGAATTCGGCTATCTTGCCTTCAGCGAAGCCATGGTGACCGTCGACGCCACGCTCGACGCCGCACTCGCCGCTGGCTCCATTCATCGGGACGAGCATGAGCTGATCCGCGCCAGGGCGGATGCAGTGTTCTTCAAGGAGCGCAGCTGGCGGCGCATCTTTGACGCTGTCGCTGCGGATATCGAAAATCCGGCTGACCGGCTGAAGCCGCATATGCGCAACATCAAGCGCGAGGATGCGGAAGCCCTGCTCGGCATCCTCTTGGAAGGCCAGCCTTCGGCTCCTGGAGACGTTTCTCCTGAATTCGCCGGATGGCGCTTCAACGCGACGACGCAGTGGCGCAAACTTCGCGGCTGAAGGCTTCTATCTCCTGAAATGATAACTGGCGCAGTTCAAAGTGTTCGGGACGACACCGCCGGAAGCCGATATCACATGAATGAATTCGGTCTAATTGCGCCTAGACCCAATTAATTATCCGAATCTGCGACTTTAGTCGCAAAAACGCGGTTTGAGTCACGCTTGCGTAACGGGAGCATTCATAGTCTCAACCCGTGGTCGCAAGTTTAACGCATGAAAACAAAACAAAAAAGCATTCAAGCGTGTGTGGGAGCAAGCGGGCAGTCAGTGGGGGACCTACGCCGGAATTCTATAGTATGCCAGTCAGAATTTCGGCGTAGCACCCCTGTCCCGGACCATAATCACTTCGATTCCATTCCAATCCCGACAGCGGGAAAATGCCCGTACCTCAGGTGAACGCGGCAAATGTTGTGCGCTGAGCATCGTGATGGAAGATTTCCCTATTTCGACTGTTCGTCCTCATCGCCGGCTGCAAGCCATTGCACGAGAATGGCCACGGACATAGGTCCGAGATTCGGGATGAGCGTCAGGTCGAGCTGGCGCGCCCAGGCGCGTTCCGGCTCCCAGTCGGGAGCCATGTTCCATGGCGTGCCGCCATATTCGATCCACAAGGCATTGACGATCCGTGAATGCACTGTCTTGGATGGGCAGAAGTTTTGCAGGCGGTTACTCATGATACCCTTGGCATAATGTTGCGTGAAATTGCATTTTCTGTTCACTCGGTGGGCTTTAGGCCCGGTCGACATTCGCCGCGGAACGGGAAGTGCAACGACTGAACGCGTTGTCACGCATGGCCGGGTAAATTCCGGTCAGTACCACCAAGGACCCGTCAACGAGTCCGGCAATCGAAGCGATAGCGCGCCGTGTCTCTTCTTGATCCTGGCGTCGTATCGTCGTCTTTTTCCGCCGCTGTTTGTTCAGCGGTTCTGGCATGTGTGTCACGTTGCAGGCCCCCCAAAATGACCCTTTTCATTCTTGCCTGCGTCCTCCCCCACGGCGACGCAGAACGTTGCTTCATTCGTAGCCGCAGATTTAAGCGGCTAGGCGTTTCTTCTTCCACAAAAAGAAGCGCCTCTGGTTTTTTAGTGTACAAATCAGGAGAATTTTCGGATTTATATTTGAATATTAGCGGTTAGTCTTTGTATTTCACGATTTCCTCAATCATTGTACCAAGAATAGAGTATAGTATATTGATATTTCGTCAATAATTAATAATGATTAACGGTGCCGTAAACGCCATAGCAATAACTACTAGAAATGATGCAAAACGAGGTTCCATGCCGCGTCGGCGACATGGGCCGGTGCACCGGGAATCACGATGGATGGAACTGGGGGGCTCCTCATACCGGTATCCTATAGAGCTTGATGAACGCCCATATATCCCGATTTACTTCGATGATGGCATCGATCGTTGCCTGGATGCGCTGAAGCTCCTGGTCGTCCAGGGCTTCGACCTTGCCGTATTTGAGGTTGTCGTCCATGTCGACGATGCGCATCAGTTGCGTCGATGTCAGCACGCCAGCCTCATCGAACGAATAGATGCAATGGTTGTATTTGTTCCGCAGCCGCTGTTCGCGCGACATACGCCCGGTGATCTCGAGCACTGCGGCCTTGGTTTCAGGCGGCGTCGAACTGATCTTCGCCAGCCGTTCGATCAGATCGATGCGGGCACGCGTCGTGTTCAACGTCAGGAAGATGACGGTCGCCGCTTCCTTGTTGGTGTCCAGCAGGTGGGCAATCAGGTAGATGAACAGGCTTTCGGTGTTCGTCCACGTGTAGTTCAGTTTGCCCACCAGCATCAGTACGTCATTGATGCGGGACATTTGCCTTGCCTCGGATTAGCTCAGACGGCCTGGCTCATCACATATGTGCTCTGCGGATGCTGGAGTGGTGCGCTATACCCTCTAAAAGGGGGCCGGGCCTCCTCCTGATCGATACTGTCGCGATAGATCGCGGCAGCCTGGGTCCGGTTATGGACGCGCAGCTTGCGGATGAGATTATGGACGTGCACCTTCACCGTGTGCTCTGACAGGGCCAGCCGATCCGCGATGATCTTGTTCTGCAGTCCTTCAGAAAGCAGTTCGAGGATCTGATGTTCGCGAATGGTCAACGACTTCATCGGTCCGACCGCGCTCTTCGCCTGGCCGTTCGCACCTTGCGACTTGGCAGGCGCTGTCTTTTCCATCGAGCGAACGATGGTCGACGGATAGTATTCACCGCCATTCAGCAGCAGCCATACGACTGCAAGCCAGATGTCGAGCTTCAGGCTGAAGGGAAGCAATCCCTGGACCTGCTTACTGTCGAAGAGTGTATTGTATTCGTGAATGCCGGTGCTGTTTTCATCGATCATCAAAGTGATCGAAGCATGCGGAAAGCGATGCTTGCAACGTTCGACGCTATCTGCGAGATCGAAGGCGAAGCCGGCATGAATAAGGACGAGACCTGTGTTCTCATCCGATTCTTCGGTTTCGTTGAGCTTGCTCGAAAGGCGGATCTTCAGATCAGGGAAGGTGCGTTCCAGTGATTGAACCAATCCCTGGAAAACCACTCCAGCTTCGGCATAGATAAAGATGCCGTTTCTGAATTTAGAGCCGTCTTCATTCTTCGCCCCATGATGTACATGGTCCGACCTGGTATGCGATATTGTTGCGCTCATAATAAGCCCCTACGCCCTTTTAGTGAGGGAAGTATTTTCCCTCCGGATTTGTTTGCTCTTATTGTTTTTTTATTCGGGTGAGTTCGTTTATTTAGTGTCGTTCTGCTCCCTGCGCCTCAACTATCCCTGTTGATTAAGGAAGGATTAATAAATCGTGCGTGACACGGCCGTGACCACCGAAAACTCAATAGTTTGTTGTGCCTAGCAGGATGGGCGCCGGAAGGCGGAACTAGTGCGCGAAGGGCCACCTCGACAATAGGGACTAAGACCCGCCGGACGCCCTAATCCATGGCTCGCTCCACCTCTAAAAAGCTGCTCCGCGACGATGCTGAAAAGATTGCACTTTTTGATGAGCCCGCCAGCACCTTAGGTTGTGTGAAGTGGTAATCCCACCCCTAAACAGAATTGGTAGCTTAACCTTGGATGGCTTTGGGGCTAACCTTACAAGGCTTGCGCGACGTTTGTGTGTGGGGAAAACGCAAGTAAAAACTCTCGTGTAAAAAACAAAATCTATACCATTGGCAATAGCAATCCAGAAACACGCTGGTTTGTTATCATAATAACCGACGTCTGTTAAAATAAAAGACCAATGCGAGCTCGCATAAAAACCTCGTTGGAAATGCATAGAGGTTCTTGCTAGCTCCGAAAACAAAACATCGGAGGGCTTTTTATGAGTAACAGTAAGAACAACACCTACAATTTCCACCCAGGCGGCGATCCGTCAGCGACTGCAGATGCCGATGCGTCCGCTGTGGCCGCCGCGCTGGCCTTACAGTTGCAGGGGCAAGCCCAGGGGCAACTGGAGGCTCAAGGGCAAGGACAGGGACAGGGGCAAAGCCAAAACCAGGATCAACATTCAAGTTCGGACAATTCGAACTGGAATGGCAACGGTAACCTCAACGGCAATGGTAACCTCAATGGCAATGGCAATCTGAATGCCAATGGCAATCTTAATGCCAACCTCAATGAAAGTGACAACCACAACGCAAATACCAACACCAACACGTCGGATACGGCCGTGCATGTGGATGTCGGTGTGAACCTGGATGGATATCTGCCAACCGACAACGACTTTGCAGATCTCGATCTGAGCCACACCAACTTCGACAACATGTTCATAACCGACTCGGGCAGTATCAACTTCGATCCAGGCAACGACGTTCACTTTTCGGACATCTTCAATGGCGCGTTTAACGGTGCGGGAACAAACACCGGATTCGCCATTAATCAGGTGGCGGATCTCGTCGACAACGATCAGCTCTCTCATGTCAGCCAAGACAACTCGGGCAGCGTAACGCTGGATGCAACCGGGGGCGCTGCTACAGCGGGCGATGGTATCGGAAGTGGTGCTGACGGTTGGGACAGCTGGTTCGGCAATCACGGCGGCGGCGCACATGCCGGCGACGATGTGGCTGGCTCCAGTGCGGCAAGTGCCGCAGCCAATCTGACATCAACAGCGTTCACGCAGGATATCGTTCTAGGCGCTAACCTGCAGCAAAACGCATTCGACGCTACCGTTATCAATGGAACCTACACGCATACCACCATCAGTGGTGACAGCGAGTAACGGTAACACGCAGGCAAACTGCCTGACATTGGTCTGCGCGAAATTTGCGCAGACCTCTTTGTCCAAAGGCAGATGCCGTGAATGTGGCGGGGACTGCAATGCTGGGTTTCAGTGATCAGATTTCAGAGTCAATTGCCCATTTCGTAGGTTATTTCCACACATCCATCGAAGCCGCGAGAGCGCGGCTGGAATACCGTGAATTCAAGATCACCCCCGACGCTGATCCGCATTTCAAAGACATTCTGGCAATCGATACACATGCGACTCCGCAATTGCCGCCGGCGTTTTCAGACGCGCATATCGATTATACGCCCATGCCATGGTCGCCGGTCGGCCTGCCATCTATGCCCTGGGTCGACGTCAATTTGGACGAAATCGAAATCGGCATGCACCGACTGCCGCACACGCCGACCCATCCGCACGGATCGGGTTCAGATGTTGCGCATGGGGTCGTGGAGGAGGGACCCTATTTCGGGTCCGGTGCCTCCGAGACATCGATGGTCTTGAAGCAGACCAACCACATGCAGGACAACGACGTCGTCATCATGGGCAACAAGATGCCGGTGAATCTCGATTTCACCGACGATGCTGGCTTCGCGCACCTGTCCTCGCAGGCATTCGCGGTCTCCGAATCCTTCACATCAGCCGCCGTTCCGGGCAACGGCGCCGAGGTTGCGCAGTTCTTCAACGATCAGCTTGGTTTCATCCATGCGGCAGCGACAGGACCGCTTGCGGCGACACCGGGTGTTACGGTCATTACCGGACCGGCCATCGACGGCCTGTTTGTCAACGGGGAGCAGGTGACGAGCGCGCCGGGCATCAGCCAGTCGCTGCCGGATTTCATCAAGGCGACGGACCATGACGCGGCACAACCCACCATCGTGTCGAGCCAATCCATATTGACCGATGGTTCGGACCTTGCGGGTTCGGTGACCGTTCAGGCCGGCGCGAACCTTATGGTCAATCAGGTCGTCCTCACGAGCCTTGATGCGATAAGCGGGCATTTCGCGGTGGCCGGCAATCATTATCGCATCGATGCGATCGTGCAGACCAATGCCTATAGCGACAGCGATACGTTCGAGAACGGTTTCGCGGGACAGCAATCCCTGTGCCAACCTTCCACCAACGCGATGAACATCGCCAACTTCGTGCATCAGGCGGATAGTACCGGCGGAACGCCAGCATCGTCCGGCGATACGACGCACCTTCCGCAGAACTGGCAAATCACCGTCATCAATGGCGATCTCCTGCAGATGAACTGGATCTCCCAGTACAGCTTCATCTCCGACAATGACATGCATGTGCTCAACGCGACCGGTTCCTATACGACGATCACCACCGGTGCGAACATGTCGATGAACACTGCGACCTTCGCCGAACTGTGCAACACTTACGATCTCGTCATGATCGGCGGCCACTATTACGACGGCAATTTCATCTTCCAGACGAATATACTGTTCGACAACGACACCCTAACCACGGGCGGCGCAGCTGGCGCATATAACGGCAAGCTTTCAACCAGTGACAATCTCTTGTGGAATGCCGCCAGTATTCAGAGTGGCGACGCGACCAACTGGGTTACGGGGATACCGCAGCATTATCAGGACGCACTCACAGGACTTGCCAGCGGCAACTACAAAATGCCGGATGGTTTTGGCAGCGACCCGAACTTTCACGGCATCGAGGGTCTCCGCGCGCTCTATATCACCGGGAGCGTCTACGATCTCAATTATGTCGAGCAGGTGAATATTCTCGGCGATTCCGACTATGTCGCGCATTACGAGGATTCACTTCTTGCCGCAACATCGAACACGCAATGGGACATCAGCACGGGTTCCAATGCATTGGTGAATATCGCGGCCATCGTCGACCACGACACCCACGGCACCGGGCTGTCCTATGTCGGCGGCGCGCTCTATTCCGATGCCATTCTGATCCAGGCTGAAATCATCGGATCACAGCCGCCAAGCACAGGGCCGGGTCAGGGACAGCCTTTGGCCAACGAGGTCGTAGCATTCCTCGATCACGACGCAGACGCTTCGGCGCCGGCAGACCATTCGACATCCATTCACGTACCCGACACCAGCCACTCAGTCGATGTCATGCAGACGGTCCTCTCGTAAGAACAAGAAGACGTGCGCCAGGGGGGCGCGAAATAGATGAAACATGAAGAGCAGGCAAATTTGCGGGTCGCCATGGAAAATGGGCGGCAGGCAGCGCGCGGAAATGAGCAAAACCGCTTCGACAATCTTCTCGCCGAGATGGAGGAAACGATTCTCAAGCTCTACCGCCGTGAGCCGGAAGAAAGCGCCACCGCTATGCCCGCTGCCGAAAAAACGTCGGTCGAGGAAATGCCGATCGCGGCACCGGTTGATCCTGAAACGCTCGACAACGCTGCCGCGATCCCCTTGAGCGAAACGCCCGATATGAAAACGGAGACCTCCGCCGCTGGCAATCCCCTGGCACGCGAAGTCGGGAAAGTTATCGAAGGCGATCGTGGGCCAGTCATGAAGCGCGAGGCCGATCGCGGCGCGGCCGCCAGCTTTCACAAGCGCGTTGCCACCGCCAGTTTCAGCGACAGTTTCAACAACGGTGTCACGGCGGTTCGCAAGAATCTCGTAATCGTCATGGGCTTCACCCTGTTCTTGAACATCCTCGTTCTCGCCATACCGATCTATCTCTTTCAGATCTCAGACCGCGTCCTGACGAGCCGCTCGACCGATACGCTAATAATGCTGACGCTGGTGATTGTCGGTGCCGTCGTTATCCAGGTGGTGCTCGATGCGATACGCCGCTTCATCCTGATGCGCACCGCGGTCGAGGTCGCAGTCCAGCTTGGCGCCCCGATCCTCAGCGCAGCCGCGCGCGCCTCGCTGAACGGCAATGGCAAGGATTATCAGGTGCTTGGCGACCTGCAGCAGCTGCGCTCCTTCTTGACGTCGGGGACCCTCCTCTCATTCTTCGATGCGCCGATCGCCCCGATTTTTCTCGTTGCGGTATTCTTCGTCCATCCGCACCTCGGTTACATCGTTGTCGTGTCGTCGCTGATCCTGATCTGCATCGCCTTCATCAACCAGCGCGCAACCGCCGCCTCGTTCGCCGAGGCGACCAACTTCCAGAGCCGCGCCATGCTGCATCTCGATTCCATGTCGCGCAATTCGCAGATCATCAATGCCCTTGCCATGATCCCCGAAGCTGTTCGCATCTGGGGCCGCGATATGGCCGGTTCGCTGCGTGCGCAGGTCAAGGCGCAGGATCGTAACATCGTTTTCGCGACCATCTCCAAATGCTCGCGCCTGTTGACGCAAGTGACCATGCTCGGCTGGGGTGCCCACCTTGCCATCGACGGTCAGATGACCGGCGGCATGGTGATCGCGGCTTCGATCATCGCCGGCCGTGCGCTCGCGCCGATCGAGGGCGCCATTGAAGGATGGAACAGCTTCATCCAGTTCCGCTCCGCCTTTGGCCGCATCAAGAACCTCCTGCAGACCTCGCCGCTGAATTTCGAGCGGCTTCGCCTGCCGACCCCGGAGGGCAGGCTGGACGTCGATCGTATTCTCTACGTGCCGCCACCGAACAAGAAGGTCATTCTCAACGGCATTTCCTTTACGCTGATGCCGGGCGAATCCCTTGCGATTATCGGCAATTCCGGCGCGGGCAAGACGACACTCGGCAAGATGCTGGTCGGCTCGATCCTGCCAACTTCGGGCAGCGTCCGTCTCGATCTCATGGATCTACGCAATTGGGACCAACGGCAGTTCGGCGAAAACATCGGCTACCTGCCGCAGGATGTGCAGCTCTTCCCGGGAACGATCAAGGCCAACATCGCCCGCATGCGCGAGGACGTGACCGACGAGGCGATTTACGACGCGGCTATCCTTGCCGATGTGCACGAATTGATCGCGAGCTTCCCGCAAGGCTACGAAACCGTTGTGGCAGGTGACGGTGCGCCGCTCTCGGGCGGGCAGAAACAGCGCATCGCACTTGCGCGTGCCTTCTTCGGCAGCCCGACACTGGTCGTCCTCGATGAGCCTAATTCGAACCTCGACTCGCAGGGCGATGCGGCGCTGACCAAGGCGCTGTCGCACGCCAAGAAGCACAAGATCACGGTTGTCACGATCACGCAGCGCCCGGCGCTGCTC
Source organism: Phyllobacterium sp. UNC302MFCol5.2 (assembly GCF_000686005.1). Taxonomy (NCBI): domain Bacteria; kingdom Pseudomonadati; phylum Pseudomonadota; class Alphaproteobacteria; order Hyphomicrobiales; family Phyllobacteriaceae; genus Phyllobacterium; species Phyllobacterium sp. UNC302MFCol5.2. The sequence goes on along the minus strand of NZ_JMLL01000010.1, from coordinate 618,546 downwards.
AGCTGCGTCGACAAGATCATGGTGCTCAGCAACGGTACGGTGACGATGTTTGGCTCGCGCGCGACCGTGCTTGAAGCGATAGCGCGCAAGAATAAGGAAGCCGGGATCATGCCGAGCATCGAAGCGGCGGAATAGGTGGGATAAAAGATGGCCACGCACGTCGTTAACGATCTTCAATGGTACGATGGGGTTCCGCGCTCCATCAAGCCCTACACCAGGTTCGGCATCATGCTGATCATCGTCTGTTTCGGTGGTTTCGGCACTTGGGCGGCTACGGCGCCGCTTGCCGCAGCGGTGATTGCACCAGGCACATTCGTCGCCACCGGCAAGAACAAGATCGTGCAGCATCTCGAAGGCGGCATTATCAAGGACCTGCTGGTCCGCGAAGGCGACCGCGTCAAGGAGGGCGACGACCTGCTGACGCTCGATGAAACCGCACCGCGCGCCAATGCGCAGCAACTTTACTTGCGTCAGGCCCGCCTTGAGGCAATTCTTGCCCGGCTGCACGCGATCGTACGCGGGGAAGACCGGTATCAGCCGCCGGCAATCATCCTCGATAATATCGCCAATCCCGAAATAAAGGCGGTCAATGACAGCCAGAGCGACAACTTCAATGCCGCTCACTCCAAATATGCCAATGAATACCAGATGATGCAGCGTAATATCTCGGCGCTCGAATTTCGCCGCATTGGCCGTAACGCGCAGATCATCTCCACCAAAAAACAGTTGGCCCTCTTGAAGGACGAGTACGTAGCAAAGGATTCTCTCTTCCGTCAGGGGCTTATGGCTCGCTCTGAGGTCAATGTGCTGGAGCGCGCCATTGCCGATGGCGAGGGCACCATCGCCCGGCTCGATGCCGAGATCGAGGAAGTCAACGCGCAGATCGAGAAGCTGCAGAAGGAAATGATTCAGACAAAGGATACTGAAAAGCAGGCAGCCCTTGACGAGATACAAAGCGCCGAAGCCGAACTCGACACTGTACGCGAGCAATCGCGCCAGGCAGAAAACATCCTCGAGCGCACCGTTGTAAAGGCGCCGGTCGCCGGCACGATCATACGGCTTTACTATCACACGCCGGGCGGCGTTATCGAGACCGGCAAGCCGATCATCGAGATCCTGCCAGCCGGCGTGCCGCTCATCATCGAGGCGCAAATTCCGCGCATGCAGATCGATGAGGTCAAGGAAGGGCAGGTTGCCCATGTACGCCTCAGCGCGCTCAATCAGCGTACCACGCCGATCATCAACGGGCGGGTCGACTATGTATCGGCCGACTCGATGACCGACACCAACCAGCACCAGGAAGTCTATCTCGCCCGTGTCAGCATTCCGGCGGACGAACTTGCGCGGGTACACGGTTTCACGCCAACGCCCGGCATGCCGGCGGATATCCTGATCCAGACGCATGAGCGCACATTCTTTGAATATCTGGCCAAGCCCGTGATCGACAGCATGTCCCGCGCCTTCAGGGAGTATTGAGAAGCGGCCGCCAACAGATTGCCTCCGCGCAGGATTTGGCCCAAATATCAAGCGTGCTGACGTTTGAGTCCATTGCAACGCGGGGAGAGGCAAAATGAACTGGCGCAGGCTTCACAAAGCGCTCGCTGGTATCCCCGCGCGCTATCACCTGTTTGCCTGGATTGTGCTGGCGTTGGTGGTCATCGTAACAGTTGGCCCCATCGGCCTGCGCCCGATCACGCCGTTCGGGCCGGATGTTGAGCGGTTCACCGCCTTTGTGGTGGTCGGAGGGCTGTTCAGTCTGACCTATCCCCAGCGACGCATTGCAAACACAGTCTTAATCGTACTCGCATGCGGATTGCTCGAATACGCACAGGACTTCATCCCGGGTCGGCATCCGGACTTTGGGAATTTCCTGGTCAAGAGCGCCGGGGCGGTGGCAGGCATGCTGGCCGGAACGCTTATTCGCTAGCCAAAAATGCACATGGCGCTCGCGACTACACGGTCACGAACGCCATAAATCAATTGTGCGGCAATTAAAGTGCGGCCTGCCAGGCAACGCGGCGGATGTCAGCGCGGGCAATACCAAGATCGGCAAGATTGCGATCGGTGCAGCGGCTGAGTTCATGAAGATTCTGGCGGTACTGGCGATACTGAAGAATACGGTTGCGAAGGCTCATTTTTTATACCCCTTTTTAATTTCGTTGGCCTCCCTGAAACGAAATATGCGTTGCTTCGGCAGGCAAGAAAATTGCCAATGTTGCAGGGCAGCATTGATGATGCTGCATAGCAGCAACCGAATGTTGGCGAGGTCCTCTTCCAAAGTTGGATCGCCAGCCGCTATATCTCGGTGCAAACAACTGCAGCGGGTAGAGATGCAAACCGTACCATCAGCACGCGAACGGCTCGAACTGGCGCTCGCCAAACTCGATGCCCGCCGGGACGACGAGCGTGTCTTCGTCAAGGTCTATGCTGACGCGGCGCGCAACGCCGCCGAGGCTGCGGACAGACGTGCCGCAGAAGGCGGCTCCCTCGGTCCGCTTGACGGGCGCATCGTCTCGATCAAGGACCTTCTCGATGTCGCCGGCGAACCGACACTGTCGGGATCCGTCATCCGACGAACCGCTGCAGCCGCCGTAGCCGACGCCGTGGTGGTGGAAAGATTACGCAAAGCCGGCGCCGTGATCATCGGCAAGACGCTCATGACCGAGTTTGCCTTTACAGCGGTCGGTCTTAATCCGCACTATCCTGTCGCAGGAAATGCAGGTGATCCTGACCGGGTCGCGGGCGGTTCTTCGATAGGCGCCGGCATTTCAGTTGCAGAAGGCACGAGCGAAATCGCCATCGGTTCCGACACTGGCGGTTCTATCCGCATTCCGGCGGCGTTGAACGGCGTCGTCGGCCTCAAGCCTACGGCAAGGCGCATCCCGCTTCAGGGCGCCTTTCCGCTCTCTCCCAGCCTTGATTCTCTGGGGCCACTGGCGAACTCCGTCGCGGATTGCGCGCTGGCGGATGCCGTCATGGCCGGTGAATTGCCGGCTGCACCCATGCCCATCGCGCTGAAGGGCCTGCGAATCGGTGTGCCGCGCGGCCAACTCTTCGACCTGACCGAACCATCGATCGCTACGGCATTCGCGGCAAGCCTCGCCAGCTTCGAGGCCGCCGGTGCCATCCTTGCAGATTGCTCGATTGACGATCTTATCGATGCAATGGCTGTCGCAACCTCCGTCGGCTCGATCGCCGGCATTGAGGGAAGCAGGGTCCACGCCGACTGGCTGCATGATGAGGGCCTGGATGTCGATCAACGTGTTCGTCGTCCTCTGCTTCGCCGCCTTGCTGTCCCCGAGAGTGAATACATCGCGTTGATGCAGCGCCGGCGTGCGCTTGTAGAGGCGATGGATCGGCGGATCAGCGCCTTCGATCTTATTGCTGTGCCGACCTGTCCAATCGTTGCGCCGCTGATCGAGGAAGTCGCCGCCAACGAGCAGCGGTACCGGGAGACAGAAGGATTGCTTCTGCGCAACACGCAGGTTGCCAACCAGTTCGATTTGACAGCGATCAGCCTGCCTATGCCCGGCATGGCCTTGCCGGGCGGGTTGATGCTGATTGGCCACCATGGCGCTGACCGTCGACTGCTTGCTATGGCTCTCTCCGTTGAACAGCTTCTTGCGAAAGCGATGTAGTCCTTGCTTCGCCTGATGTTATTTTGGCTCACGGCGGAAATAGCGCTCGCAATTTCCGGCAATCTGTTCAGGATGCGCAGCCGGACATTACGACGTCCAGCCCGTGCATTATTCTAGAGGGGTTCCGGTCTTGATCCGCCATTGTGTATTTCTCCGTTTTCGCGACGAAGTCACCGCGCAGGAGCGCCAATCGATCTATCGCGATCTGCAAAAACTTTGCGACAATCTCCCCGGTGCGCTGGCTATCTCCTATGGCGGCAATGACAGCCCGGAGGCAGGCATGGACAAGGGCTATTCCGAGGGGTTTATTCTCGATTTTGCCGATGCTCCGGCGCGTGACGCCTATCTCGTCCATCCCGAACACCAGGCCATAGCAGGGCGCATCGTTGCCGCCACGGCAGACGGTGTTGCGGGTGTTTTGGTTTTTGACCTGGAAGTGTGAAAATGGGTGAGGACAAGGAATTTTTCGTAAAGCTGTTTCAGGCCGCAGTTGATGCCGCTGATCCTGAGCGGACGATTGCTGCACACTTGCCGCCGAAGCCGAAGGGCAGGACCATCGTCATCGGCGCTGGCAAGGGCTCGGCGCAAATGGCCAGCGCCTTCGAGAAGGTCTGGGACGGTCCGCTCGAAGGTGTCGTGGTCACCCGCTACGGCTTTGGCGCGCCATGCGAACATATCGAAATCATCGAAGCATCGCATCCGGTTCCCGATGCTGCCGGGCTGGTCGCGTCCAAGCGCCTGCTTGAAACAGTGTCGGACCTGTCGGCCGACGATCTGGTGGTGGCGCTTATTTCAGGCGGCGGGTCGGCACTTCTCCCTTCGCCTCCCGAAGGCATGACGCTTGACGACGAGATTGCCGTCAACAAGATGCTGCTTGCCTCGGGCGCGCCCATTTCGGCGATGAATGCGGTGCGCAAGCACCTTTCGACGATCAAGGGCGGGCGGCTCGCGGCAGCGGCACATCCGGCCCGCGTCTACTCACTGATCGTGTCGGACATTCCCGGCGACAACCCGGCATTTGTGGCTTCCGGCCCCACCGTCACCGACGAGACCACGCGCGAAGACGCGTTGCGCATCGTCGAACGCTACAATCTCGATTTGCCCAAGGCCGCGCTCGCTCATCTCAACTCGGCCAAAGCGGATGCGCCCAAACCCTCAGACAGCGTCTTTACGGGGCATGAACACCATGTGATTGCATCTGCTGCGGTCTCGCTCGAAGCAGCTGCCAAGGTGGCGCGCGACATGGATATACAGGCCGCGATCCTTTCGGATGCGATCGAAGGCGAAGCACGCGAGGTTGCCCACGTCCACGCAGCGATGGCCAAGCAGGTTCTGGCGAAGGATCAGCCGTTCAAGAAGCCGGTCGTCATTCTTTCCGGCGGCGAGACGACCGTAACCGTTCGCGGCAAAGGCAAGGGCGGGCGCAACAGCGAATTCCTGCTGTCGCTCGCCATTGATATCGACGGTGTGGACGGTATCAGCGCCTTTGCGGCCGATACGGACGGTATCGACGGTTCCGAGGACAATGCCGGGGCCTTCGCCGACAGCACGACAGTGGCGCGGCTCCTTGCCAAGGGACACGATGCGCCGGCACACCTCAACAGCAACGATGCCTGGACTGCATTCGCAGCGATCGACGACCTTTTTGTGCCGGGCCCGACCGGGACGAATGTCAACGACTTGCGCGCCATTCTCATTCGCTGATGCCTTGACGCGGTATCGCCACGATTGAATGGTCAACGGGGTAGCGATTCTCAAGCGCCCCTTTGGCGCCACCACGCAAAGGAATATCGAATGCGAGCAGCACTGTCCGTCATCGCCCTTGGCCTCCTCGTCGTTGCGGGCTGCACCACTGGAATGAAGGGCGGCAGCACGGCCGCATCAGGGCCGTCGCCGGCCAAGGATACCTACTACGTGCCGCCGCCGAAATCATTGACCACACGCGCATCGCCGTCGAAGGAACCGAGCGTAGCCGATGCGGCAAAGCCGGCGAAGCTCGCCGCGCCTCAATAGTTTTATCGAATTCGACCGTGCTTAGTGCAGCCGCCTGGCGATTTCGCGAGGCGGCTTTCTTCATGCCAGATACTGGACGATTGAGCCCTGAAACGACAAAACCCACCGCGGGAGGAGGTGCGGTGGGTTTCGTTGGGTATGGAAAGCCTTCTGGGAGGAGAGAGGCCATCCGTTTCGACAGAGCCGGGAGGAGGTGACGCTGCCGAAAATTCCTGATTTGAGAATAACTCAACTGATCTGATTTAATATGCACAATATTGCATAGCAGCATTGCATTTGGTGCATTGCAGCAATTTGCGTCGCCAGTCCGTCACGCCTCTATCACGGAGCGTTGACTATACAATTGGAACGGAACCAGTCCCCATCCGTTAACAACCTATGAATGAGGCGAGTAGCAATTCTGCGAGCGCCGTTTGAACTTGGTTGGAAGGGGCAGGGCAATGCAATTCTCTAAATCATGTATCCCCGTACTCGCAGCAGGGCTGATAATATCAGTTGCCGCGGGCTATGCACCTGTCCAGGCTTTCAGCATCAAGAGCGAAGTGCAGTCTTCAGTACCAAAAGGCGGCGAGGGCGACGAAGTCAACAACCCGGAGCTTGAACGTGCAGCCTATCTTGAGGCGCGCGCCTATATTTGCGGCACCAGCGAGGCCAGCGAAACTGCGATGCGCAAGGGCATGAAAGAGACCGGCCTTCCGGAGGTTATCGCGGTCGAGATCGTCTCGGACCTTGCATCTGGAATTATCGATCAGGCCGTAAAGACGAAATCACAGAAAATCTGCGGCAAGGCCGAAGTTCAGCTCTCACATTTTTGATAAGTCTTTAATTGCGGGTTGACGCAATAGAACAAGCTTTTCAGTGGCTTGTGCAACGTCATGTAAAATTTTAATGAAAGTTTATATTACTATTACAAGTTGTCACAATGATTTGAGGATATATGGGGTCTTTTCAATACGAGCAAGTTTCGATTATTGTTTGTGCGAAGTCTTGTCGGAATCAACAAGCACATTAACTATGACGGGGGAATTCCGCGGAAGTATCGTGGAGCGTCTTGCACCCGGCGTTGCTCGCATGGCTAGTGCCGGCGGACCGATGTGATGGGGCGAGCCGGGATTCATTTGATGGATGGAACGGAATGACGAAGAGAGCCAATAAACTTGAAGAACTAAAAGACGAACTCTCGAGACTCTGCGCCATGGCAGATGATGAAGGTTTTGAGATGATCGCTTATTTCATCGAGACCGCTATTCGTGAGGCCGATGAGCAGTTGTCGCAGGAGACGCGTGCCCTTAAGGGGCCGGAGCTGCGTCTTCACTCCCGTTCGCTCTGAGACCAGCCGTTGGGCGGCCGCGTCAGCCTCCAAATTCAAACAAGCTTCAATATTTGTGAATCATGAAACGGCGGGGGCGCATTGCGCCGCGCAGGGGCGCGCCTATATGAAGCCGATGACCCCAATATCCGTCCTCGACCTCTCACCGATCGCCGAAGGCAGCAATGCCGGGCAATCGCTTCGCAATTCACTCGATCTCGCCCAGAATGCCGAACGGCTCGGCTATAACCGCTTGTGGCTTGCCGAGCATCACAGCATGCGCGGTATTGCCAGCGCGGCGACTGCGGTCGTCATCGCTCATATTGCCGCTGGAACTTCGACCATCCGCGTGGGCGCTGGCGGCATCATGTTGCCGAATCATGCGCCGCTGATGGTAGCAGAGGCCTTCGGCACGCTCGCTTCGCTGCATCCGGGCCGCATTGATCTTGGCGTCGGCCGCGCGCCCGGGACCGATCAGATCACGGCGCAGGCGCTGCGCCGCAATCTCAATCAGGACGTCAACGGTTTTCCGCAGGATGTGGTCGAGTTGATGGGCTATCTGCGCGACCCGGAACCCGGCCAGCGGGTCATCGCGGTACCGGGTGCGGGCACGAACGTGCCGGTCTGGATATTGGGCTCCAGCCTCTTCGGCGCGCAGCTTGCTGCGGCGCTCGGACTTCCATACGCCTTCGCGTCGCATTTTGCGCCAGCGGAAATGGAGCGGGCCATCGAAATCTACCGTGCCCGCTTCGAGCCTTCGGGACATATCGATCAGCCCTACGTGATGCTCGGCCTCAATGTCTTTGCCGCCGAAACAGATGCGGAGGCAAAACTCCTGCAGAGCTCGCAGCAACAGGCCTTCGTAAACTTGCGCACCGGCAGGCCCGGCCCGCTGCCGCCGCCGGTCGAAAACTACGAGGAAACACTCGACCTGCACTCCAAGGCCATTCTTCGCCAGGCATTGTCATGCAGCGTTGTTGGCTCGCGCGCGACGGTCAAGGCCGGTGTAGGGGAGTTCATTCAACGCACCGGCGCCGATGAAGTCATGGTCACGGGACAGATTTTCGATCACAAGGCGCGGATCAGGTCCTATGAGATTCTGGCCGAAGCGATGATCAAGCCCAGCGATGCGCTAAGCCGCCTGGCGTAGGCCGCCGGCTGCTTCGATGAAGGCAATGACGGCATCGAGCCCGTCGCGGCGCAGCATATCCGTAAAGACATAGGGCTTGCCGCCGCGCTGGGTCTTCGTGTCTGCATCCATTACCTCGAGATCAGCTCCAACATAGGGCGCAAGGTCCTTCTTGTTGATGATCAGGAGATCGGATCGGGTGATGCCCGGACCGCCCTTACGCGGGATCTTCTCGCCCTGACACACCGAGATCACGTAGAGGGTGAGGTCAGCAAGATCGGGCGAGAACGTCGCCGCCAGATTGTCGCCGCCCGATTCGATGAAGATGATGTCGAGATCGGGATGCCGCTTGTTCATCTCGGCAATGGCTTGCAGATTGATTGTCGCATCCTCGCGGATAGCCGTATGGGGACAACCGCCGGTCTCCACACCCATGATCCGGTCCTCCGGCAGGGCCTGCAAGCGGTTGAGAATGAGCGCATCTTCCTTCGTATAGATATCGTTGGTGACGACCGCGACGGAATATCTGCCGCGCATCGCCTTGCACAGCATTTCCGTGACGGTGGTTTTGCCCGAGCCGACGGGGCCGCCAATGCCGACCCGCAATGGTCCATTCTGGGAAATCATGAGCGAAAGACCCTCGAATATTGTGTTTCATGTTGCATGGCGGCGATTTCCGACATGATCGCGGCCGAGCCGAGATCATCGAGGCTGGACCGTGCTGCGGCACTTGCCACGCCAAGGATCGCCGGCTCAAGCGAAGCCATAAGGGCAACGCCCTGGCTTTGCCCGAGCGGCACCAGCCTGACCGCGCCCTGGATGAGGTTGGACAGGACAGCATGGAGATAGGCCGCAAGCGCCGGTTCGAGTTCTACACCGTTTGAGGCTGCGACTTTCGCGACAGCTACAGGATAGGGTAGATCGTCTGCGGATTGCTCGGCCATCCAATGGCTTGCCGCCTGGATGAAAGCGCTACCTTGCAGCATCGTTTCCATGTATCGCTCGGCCGAGCCCGCCATCGCCGCGCCAAGCGCGGCGATATCCTCACCGGCATCAGGCTCGCTCCACGCCGCAGCAAAAAGGACGGCATCGTTCCATACAGAGCCCTGGTGGAGGAGGTCGCGCAGCCAGTCTTCAAGCGTCGCCCTGTCGCGAATAATGCCGTCGTGGATCACCCGCTCGATGCCATGGCTGTACGAAAACGCCCCGACGGGGAACGCCGGCGACAGCCAGATCATGAGGCGGATGAGGTGAGGGGTGTTCACGACACAGGCCTCACGTAAGCGACGGCCTCAATCATGCTCATGCTCATGCTCGTGCCCGTGATGATGGTGCCCGTGCCCGCCATGATACGCCCCGCGCAACGGGTGAAAGGGGGCGACAATCTCATTGACCCTTGCCCCCAGCCCCTCAAGCATCGACTTGATGACATGGTCGCGCAGGATCACGATCCGCCGTTCTTCCAGCTGCGCCGGCAGGTGACGGTTGCCAAGGTGCCAGGCAAGCTCCGAAAGATGTTGGCGATCGCGCGGCACGACCTCGTAAAGCTGCTCGTCAGCCGCGATGATTTCGGCCATCCGCCCGTCTTCGAGCACAAGGACGTCGCCATGGGCAAAGGCGATCGCCTCGGGCAGATCAACGAGAATTTGTTCGCCGTTCCGTAAGGTCAGAACCTTACGCCGCAAATGCCGCTCATCATGGGCAAGGACGACGCTGTCGAACGGTGCGCCATGATAGTGCCCGGCGTGGTCGTGATCGGTCACCCGTTTCATTGCAAATGGTCTTCCTCATTGAAATCGTCGTTCATACACAAGAAGAAGTCGAGCGGCGGCGCATTGCCGGTCAACTGGCTGAGCAGGGTGTGTACTTGCCCGCGATGGTGTGTCTGGTGATTGAAGTTCTGCGTCAGGCACCGATCGAGCGTCGATGCATAGGGCGCGCCTTCCATCGTCGTCCAGCGGAACACGCCGGTGACGCGATCCTCGCCGAGGTCGCCGATGACATCGATGATGTGATTGTCAAATGCGTCGCGGGTCGCCCGTAGATCCGCGAGGTTGTCATGAAGGATGACGTCGAGGCTCGGGGGAATGTAGGGATTGCCCGTAATCCGCCCGAACCACAATTTGTCGATCGCCAGAATATGATTCAGCGTGCCGTGCACGGACCGGAAGAACGCCCGCCGGTCGGCATAATAGTCCTCGCTGTCGAGCGTCGCGGCAGCGTCATATATGCGGGTATTGGCCCATTTATTGTAGTAGGCCAGCCGCTTGAAGTGCTCTTTCATCAATTTACCATCCGTCAGAACAAGAAATAGCGCTGCGCCATCGGCAGTATAGTGGCCGGCTCGCAGGTCAGCAATTCGCCGTCGGCCCGCACCTCGTAGGTCTCGGGGTCGACCTCGACATGAGGCGTCGCGTCATTATGGATCATCGAAGCTTTTGAAATGCCGCCGCGCGTGTTCTCGACGCCGATGAACTGCTTGTCGACGCCAAGCGACTGCCGCAGGCCGGCCTCCTCAGCTGCCTTGCTCACGAATGTCACCGACGAATTGCTGACATTGCGGCCATAGGCGCCGAACATGTAGCGGTAGTGCACAGGCTGCGGTGTTGGGATCGAGGCATTGGGATCGCCCATGGGCGCGGCGGCAATCGAGCCGCCAAGCAGCACAAGATCGGGTTTCACGCCGAAGAAGGCCGGGTTCCACAGCACAAGATCGGCCCGCTTGCCGGTTTCGATCGAACCGACATGCCGCGAGATCCCTTGCGCGATGGCAGGATTGATCGTGTATTTCGCTATATACCGCTTTACCCTGAAATTGTCGTTGTCGCCGGTCTCCTGCGGCAGGCTTCCGCGCTGCCGCTTCATCTTGTCGGCCGTCTGCCAGGTGCGGATCAGCACTTCGCCGACACGGCCCATCGCCTGGCTGTCGGACGAGATGATCGAGAAAGCCCCGATATCGTGGAGTATGTCTTCAGCCGCGATGGTCTCCTTGCGGATGCGGCTCTCGGCAAAGGCAACGTCCTCCGGGATCGACGAAGAGAGATGATGACAGACCATCAGCATGTCGAGATGCTCGGCGATCGTGTTTTTCGTATAAGGCCGGGTCGGATTGGTCGATGAAGGAATGACGTTCGCCAGTCCGCAGATCTTGATGATGTCGGGCGCGTGGCCGCCCCCGGCGCCTTCCGTGTGAAATGCATGGATGGTGCGCCCCTTGAAGGCGTTGACCGTATCCTCGACGAAGCCGCTTTCATTGAGTGTATCGGTGTGGATCATCACCTGTACGTCGTATTCATCGGCAACGGTCAGGCAATTATCGATGGCTGCAGGGGTCGTTCCCCAATCCTCGTGCAGTTTCAGCGAGCAGGCTCCGCCGAGGATCATTTCAACGAGTGCCTTTGGCTGCGAGGCGTTGCCCTTGCCGGAAAGGCCGATATTCATCGGAATATTGTCGAAGGACTGGATCATTCGTGCCAAATGCCATGGCCCGGGGGTACAGGTGGTGGCCAAGGTTCCATGGGCCGGGCCGGTTCCGCCTCCGAACATCGTGGTCACGCCCGACATCAGCGCTTCCTCGATCTGCTGCGGACAGATAAAATGGATATGTGCGTCCATGCCGCCAGCGGTCAGGATCTTGCCTTCGCCTGCGATGATTTCCGTGCCCGGCCCGATGATGATCGAAACGCCGGCCTGCGTGTCGGGATTGCCGGCCTTGCCGATGGAGGCAATCAAACCGTCTTTAAGGCCGACATCGGCCTTGTAGATGCCGGTATGATCGACGATCAAGGCATTGGTAATGACGGTATCGACAGCACCATCCGCCCGTGCGATCTGGCTCTGTCCCATGCCGTCGCGAATGACCTTGCCGCCGCCGAATTTCACTTCTTCGCCATAGACAGTGAAGTCGTTCTCGACTTCGATGAAGAGTTCGGTATCGGCAAGGCGCACACGGTCGCCCGTCGTCGGGCCGAACATGCGGGCATAGGCGGAACGGCTGATTTTAGCGGGCATGAACATTCCCTCTTGGATGAGTAGGCTGCGGTATTGCCGGTTCAGCGCGACACATTCTCGCCGTGTTATTGCCCCGACAAGACCCGATTGCTGACCGCTTCAGATCGAATTCCGCATGTGAACTGCGCCCGTCATCAGTAGATGATCGTTCGCCAATCGCATGAAAGGAAAAACGATGCGAAAGATGATAGTCCTGACGCTGTGTGCGGCATTCCCGCTGGCGACATCCGTTGCCTACGCGCAGTCCGCCGCTCCGCAGGCCCCGTCGGCTGAACAGCCGGCCGGCAAGACCGAGGCGCCAGCAAAAGCCGGCGCGACGCCGATCACCACCATCAACATTGTCGATATCAACGAACTGCCCGAAGGGACCAAGAGCCAGGTCAACGAGGCTATCGCCAAGCGCAGCGATACGGACGTACAGAAGCTCCGGACCTCGATTGACAAGTCGCCGCAGGTTTCGGCCGCCCTCAAGGAAAAGGGCCTGACGTCCGCTGCCGTTGTCATCGCAAGTCTTGATTCCAAGGGTCTGCTGACGCTGGTCACCAAGAAGCCGAGCTGACCGCCCGCTTCTGCCCGGCAATTCGGTAAGCGCGTTGCGATCGGAGATCTTCCGGTCGCTTTTCAGCATGAAAGATTCAAGCGGTATTCTCAAAGCTTGCCCATGATCTTTTGCTGGAATCCGTAGACGGTCCGGTTCCCGCCGAGCGGCACTAGCGTGACGTCGCGCTCCTGTCCGGGCTCGAAGCGGACTGCGGTGCCGGCGGCAATATCGAGGCGCATGCCGCGGGCTTTTCCGCGCTCGAAGTCGAGGGCGGAATTGGTCTCGAAGAAATGGTAATGCGAACCGACCTGAACCGGCCGGTCGCCCCTGTTGGCGACCTTCAAAGTCACCATGCTCGCGCCGGCGTTGAGCTCGATGTCGCCCTTGGCCGGGATGATTTCGCCTGGGATCATCGTCTGCTCCTAGCGGATCGGTTCATGCACGGTGACAAGCTTCGTACCGTCCGGGAACGTTGCCTCGACCTGGATGTCGTGGATCATCTCGGCAATGCCCTCCATGACCTGCTCACGCGTAACGACATGGGCACCCGCTTCCATGAGATCGGCGACGGAGCGTCCGTCACGGGCGCCCTCGACAACGAAATCGCTGATCAGGGCAATGGCTTCGGGGTGATTGAGCTTGACGCCGCGCTCCAGCCGCCTGCGCGCGACCATTGCCGCCATGGAAATGAGAAGCTTGTCTTTTTCCCGTGGAGTGAGGTTCATCGTTTCCCCTAGAAATTGTACTTACATTCGCGTCTAGATTGCCCAGACTTTAGGCACGCCTGCCTCTTCGTTCAGCAGTTCGATCAAAGGAACCAGCCGCTTTCGCAGGTTATAGGCATCGCCGTCGATCAGTCTCGCAAGAAGCTTGCCAGACCAGCAGGAGGCACCGCCTTTCGCGCCAATTATTTTCCGGGCTGCATCGAGATGGCGCTCCGCATCGGCTCCGAGCAGCAATACCGTTGCCATGGCCCGAGCACCGCCGAGCAGGGCCGGTTGGCGGAGCATCGAACCGGCATTCGGACCAAGACGAAAATCTTCGGCATGGACGAGCCTGTTGTCGCGCCAGATGCGCCAGCGGTCATGGATCGTTGCAGTCTCGATGTTTTCGCCCATTGCCTTGCGCCCGAAAATGATCGGCTCGATGATCAGTGCACGGCTGGTCCCGGCAAGACTGATATTCAGGCTGCGGCGCAACGCCGATCTATCGAAGACAATGGTTTCCTGCGGCAGCCACGCCAGCGAAGCCTCTCCGCCGACATGAAGCTTCGTTTCGACGTCGGCGGTATCGGCGGACGCGCGATAAATGCGCTCGCAAGCCTGCGTCGTGATCTGTGCCCTGCAGTTCTCCGCTACATCGAACTCCCAGCGCATCCTGTCGCCGCCGGTCAGGCCGCCGGACGTGTTGATCATCACCGCTTCAAGACCGTGGTCGTCGCGCTCGGGCAGGCGAATCTTGGCGCAACCCTCCTGATAGAGAGAGGCGATGCGGGTACGACCCTTCACGGGTTTGACGAAAAGCCGCGCGGCGCCGTAAGCGCGTTGCGGCATGGCCGCGATAATATCAGGGGACGAATGAACGTTCATGCACGCAGGCTAGAGCAAGCCTTGCAGGGGTGAAAGCTCAAACTTTGCCAAGTTCAATGGCGCGCTGGTGCGCCGCATCGACAGCTTCGGTGACAAGCTTTTGCATTCGGTTCTCCCCCATCAACACGTTGAGCGCTGCAGCGGTTGTGCCGTTGGGGCTTGTGACCTGTTCGCGTAGCGTCGTTGGCGTGTCCTTGCTCGAAGCAGCAAGCGCACCCGCGCCATAGACGGTCTGCATCGCCAATAGTTCCGCGGTGCTACGTTCGATCCCTGCGGTGACTGCTGCCTCGGTCAGGCATTCGATGAAATGAAACACGTAGGCCGGGCCCGAGCCTGACACCGCGGTCACCGCGTCGATCAGACTCTCGTCGGCGACCTGAGCGACAGCGCCGCTCGTCTTGAGCAGTGTATTGACGAAACGCGCATCCTCGTCCTCCACATTGCTGTTGCGGTAGGTGACGATCATGCCTTTTCCGATCGCCGCGGGGGTGTTGGGAATCGTGCGAATAATGGCGGCGTCCTTGCCGAGGTTCTTTTCAAAGAATGCGACCGTGATGCCGGCAGCGACGCTGACGAATGTCGCCGTCCTGGCGAAACGCTCATAGGCCGGAAGCACGTCGCCCATGACCTGCGGTTTGACCGCGACGAGGATGACACGCGGCGCAAGGTCGTCCGGCAGGCGGCTGGCATTGGCAACGGCTTCCACCCCCAATCCTGCCGCCCGTTCCCGTAACGCGTCGGTCGGTTCCACGACATGCACCTGGCCCGGCTTCAGCACGCCGGCATCGAGCCAGCCCTTGAGCATGGCAAAACCCATATTGCCGCACCCGACCAAAACCACATTCTCAGCCATTATCTTTCTCCCTGATTTTGGCGCACTTTGATCCGCTCCGGTGCTTCGGGTCAACCGCCGATCGCCACTGACCTGTGCAGGTTCCGATTAACCATTTATTTTTGACGTGACTTTAGATTGAATTAACCTTCGTCTATGAACGAAAGACACAGGTTACGGCAGTGCTGGAGTTGGGTTGCAGATGAGTAATCGCGAGAACGAGACGAAGAAGCGGCCACGGTCGCTGCTCTCGTTTGCGGGCCAGCCGGAGGAGCCCGCTGGAGAGTCCGGGCCATCGTTTCGTCACGAAAGCGAGCTCGAACGCTATCATCGGATGCGCGCTTTGCGTCTGGCCGCAGCGAGCGACGATCTGCAGCGATCATGGCCCGAAACGGCCCGCAGTCTCACCCCCGAGGAAGCCGAACAGGAGGCAGTTGATCGCTTGCGCGCCGAGATGGCCGCGATCAAGGCCGAACTCAACCGGCGTGGCGACGAAGAAGCGCGCGGCGTCTTCCCAGCCGATGGCGACACACAGCCCTTTCCGGTAGAGGATCTGGCACAAGCCACTCAACCTTCGCAACCGATCGGCGGCGCAGCCGAAGATCGGTCTTTGCCGGAAGATGTCGCGCCAGTTGCGGAATTGCCTGTCGATACAGACACCGCCCGCGAAGAGAAAGCACATGGCATCCGGCCGCTGCGGTGGCTTATCGTTGCCGTGGTCATCATCGGGACAATTTTCAGCGTCGATAAGGGCATTATCCTGCCGGTAGGCGTCGCCTTGGGCATTGCCTTGATAATCGGAATGATCGAGGCATCCCAGGTGCGGCGGCGTAAGGCTTCCGCATTATCGGAGAGGCCGGTGGAGCCGGCCTCGCTCGTCGCGGAAACGGACCCCGTTCAGCCCTCGGATATTGCAGCCTCGCGGCTCGATACTGCGATCAAGCAGGTGAAGGAACGAACGACGCCTTAGGCGTACATCAAGGAAGAATCCATTAGGGCCAGAGTCTCGATTCGCAAAAGGCGGGCTGGATGGCTGTAGCCTCGATATGCAAGTTTTCAGGCTATTGCGGTGGCAATCCGCAGATTTCTATCCTTCGGGCAGGGATTGCCGGCACACCTCATTTGAATGAAAAAAGGCCGTCTCCTCTTACTACGCCATAAGGTATCCAAAACCATGCTGCGACTTCGGGAAACACGAAATTACGCAAACCTGTTATTGACGCGTGCTGTCTGTCAGGCTCCTTTCTCCGCATGAGTACACAACAAAAAGTCTGCCCGATTGTAGTGAGAGTGCGTGACAGCCAGATGGAAGTGCTGGCGTTCATCCATCCCTGTGCGGGAAACCAATTTGTCAAAGGAACGATTGAAGCTGGAGAAGAACCACGGCAGGCTGCGGTGCGGGAACTGCGCGAGGAAAGCGGTCTGATCCCGCCATCAACAATGATGCCTCTTGGGCAACACCGAATAGGACCCGAACGGGAGACATGGCACTTCTTCAGCGTTGTTTCGCGTGGTCTGCCCGACACCTGGCAGTACGTTACTGAAGATGATTACGGCCATGTGTTCGTTTTCTTTTGGCATCCTGTGGGTCAGTGTTTGGATGAGAATTGGCACCCAATATTTCACGAAGCTTATGCATTTATAAGTAAACGCCTAACGCAGGCGTGAGGATTTCGTCCCGCGCGTGGAATACCCTCCGCCGGCGCGGCGGCAGAGGTCCAAACTTGTTCGACCTTCATCTTCTGACTGAATCGAAATGTGACAATTTCCAGTGTTTTGTAAACGGACGTCTTTCACCGAGAACAAGTCTGGTCCTGAGCCATTAGTGCAGTCTTGGAGTGGGACCCTGCCCTTTGTCGTCAATGACATAGCCGCGATAGAACCGGTCGAGCGTAAACGGCGCGGAAAGCGGGTGCGGCTCATCCTTGGCGATGGTCCAGGCGAAGCATTTTCCCGAAATCGGCGTCGCCTTGAACCCGCCATAGCACCAGCCTGTATTCAAATACATGCCGGGCAATGGCCCCGTCGTGATGATGGGGGAGCCGTCCATGGTCATGTCCATGATGCCGCCCCAGGAGCGAAGCAGCTTGACGCGTGCCAGTGCCGGGATGACGGCGACGAATTCGCTCATTACATCTTCGACGACCGGAAGGTTGCCACGCTGCGCATAGGAATTATAGCCGTCGATATCGCCGCCGAACACAAGCCCGCCCTTGTCCGACTGGCTGAAATAGAGATGTCCCCCGCCGAAGGTCGCGACCGTGTCGACAACGGGCTTCAGGGCCTCGGAGACAAAGGCCTGTAGCACGTGCGATTCAAGCGGGAGGCGGTCGACACCGGCGCGGCGCATGAGTTCGCTGGTATGGCCGGCCACCGCGCAGCCGACCTTCTTGGCCTTGATCGGACCGCGCGTCGTCATGACGCCGGTAATGGTATCGCCATCCTTGAGGAAGCTTGTGACCTCGCAGTTCTCGATGATATCGACGCCAAGCTGGTCGGCGGCGCGGGCATAGCCCCAGACGACTGCGTCATGGCGCGCCGTTCCGGCACTGCGCTGCATGAGCCCGCCGAGAATCGGAAAACGCGCATTGTTGCTGATGTCGAGGCCGGGGATCAGTTTCTTGATTTGCTGCGGGTTCATCAACTCGCAATCGATGCCATTGAGACGCATCTGGTTGCCGCGACGGGCGTAAACGTCGAGCTGTGGCAGCGTATGGGCGAGGTTGATGACGCCGCGCTGGGAAAACATCACATTGTAGTTGAGGTCCTGCGATAGCGTTTCCCAGAGCTTCATCGATGCTTCGTAGAAGTGCTGGTTTTCGGTGAGGAGATAGTTCGAACGGATCGCGGTCGTGTTGCGGCCGATATTGCCGGAGCCGAGCCAGCCCTTTTCGACGACCGCAATATTGCGAATCCCATGCTCCTTGGCGAGATAATAGGCTGTCGCAAGACCATGGCCGCCGCCGATGATGACGACGTCGTAGGCCGGTTTCGGGTCGGGTTTGCGCCAAGCGGGCTTCCAGTCCTTATTGCCGTTGAGGGCGTTCTTGAGCAGGCTGAAAGCTGAATAGCGCATCGAAAATTCCGGATTCGGGAGAGATTCTGTGATCATGCATGGATTTGGCGTCCTCGCCAAGCAACGATTGGAAGCCTGACGCGCCTCTGGGGCACATCATCGCATTGCTGTTCCCGACCGCTTTCGCTATTGCGTCAGCGAACGCCGCTTTGACGGTATTATTCGGCCGCAAAATCAACACTATGGTGGCCGATCCACCAGTTCGACGCCCGGGAGCAGCACATGGCAGTGACGATCAATGGCAAGGAAATTGCCGAGGACGTGGTTTCGAAGGTCAAGGCGTCGGCCGCCGAACTGATAGAGTCCACCGGGATCACGCCCGGTATCGCCGTTGTCATCGTCGGGGAAGATCCAGCCAGCCAGGTCTATGTCGCTTCAAAGGGCAAGAAGGCCCGTGAATGCGGCTTCAAATCCGTTCAACACACCCTCGCCGAGGATACCAGCGAGGAAGAGCTCGTTGCTCTTGTCGAGAGCCTCAATGCCGACCCGTCTATCCACGGCATCCTCGTGCAGCTTCCGCTGCCCAAGCACATCGATTCCGGCCGCATTATCCAGACGATTTCGCCGGACAAGGACGTCGACGGCTTCCATTTCATTAATGTCGGTAAGCTCGGCACCGGCGAGCTCGATACGGCTTTCGTTCCGTGTACGCCGGCAGGCTCCATGCTGCTGATTGAGCGCGTTCTGGGCCGGGACCTCTCCGGGCTCAACGCCGTGGTGATCGGCCGCTCGAACATTGTCGGCAAGCCGATGTTCAATCTGCTCCTTGCTCACAATGCGACAGTGACGATTGCCCATAGCAGGACCAAGGATCTGGCGGGAATCTGCCGCAACGCAGATATTCTCGTCGCCGCCGTCGGCAGGCCGCAAATGGTCAAGGCCGATTGGGTTAAGCCCGGCGCAACCGTGATCGATGTCGGCATCAATCGCATCCCGGCTCCGGAAAAGGGCGAAGGCAAGTCGCGCCTTGTCGGCGATGTCGATTTCGCGGATGCGGCGACGGTCGCGGCCGCCATCACACCGGTCCCCGGCGGCGTGGGCCCGATGACGATCGCCATGCTTATGGCCAATACGCTCGTTGCGGCCTACCGCTCGGTTGGGAAGGTGCCGCCGCGCTTCTGATCGATTTGCTCTAACAGGGAATCTCGCTAAAAGAGCACATGGCCCAAGCGCTCAAGGTCAGCAGAACCTTTGCCTTTCTGCTCGTCGACAAATTCCCGATGTTCAGCCTTGCCGCTGCCATCGATACGATGCGTACGGCCAACCGCATGGCCGAGCAGCCCTATTATTCGTGGATCATCGTGTCGGCCAATGGCGAGGCAGTGACCGCCTCGAACGGCCTGCAGATCAATGTGGATTATGCGCTCGCCGACCTTCCGTCGTCCGATATCTTCTTTGTCTGCGCCGGCCTCAAGACCGACTTCGATGACAAGCAGAAGGTCATTGCAGCCTTGCGCAATCTTGGACGGCGCGGCGCAGCGCTGGGCGGGCTCAATATCGGCAGCTACATCCTTGCCGAAGCCGGCCAGCTCGAAGGTCATCGCTGCACGATTCATTGGGAGAACCGTGCCGGCTTCCAGGAGAAGTTCCCGCAGATCGAATGCACGGGCAATGTCTTCGAGATCGACCGCAAGCGCTATACCTGCGCCGGCGGCACCACCTCGATCGACCTGATGCTTGAAATCATCCGGCAAGATTTCAGCCCGGCGCTTGCCAACGAGGTCGCCAACCAGTTCCACCACGAGCGCATTCGCTCGCAGACCGATCGCCAGCGGATCGGGCCGGAGCGGGACCTGACCGGCAAGTCGGAAAAGCTGCGCAAGATCGTGGAATTGATGGCCGACAATCTCGAACAGCCGAAATCGGCGGTCCGCCTTGCCAAGGCGGTTGGCCTGTCGGTGCGGCAGGTCGAACGGCTTTTTCTGCGTCACCTCAACATGACGCCGGGCCGTTACTATATGAGCCTGCGGCTCGAACGGGCACGCGAATTGCTGCGGCAAACCCATTCGCCGATTCTCGACGTCGCGCTCGCAACGGGATTTACGTCGCATTCCTATTTCGCACAGAGCTACCGCGCGCAATTCGGGCGCTCGCCTTCGGACGAGCGCCGCACGACGTATTAGCGCTTCATGTTCTAGCCGAACACAGAAGCTCCGTGGTCGGCCCGGCCCACTGCCTGGCGGAATGTCGCGAAGAGTTCGCGGCCCATGCCATAGCTGTTGTGGCTGATATCGACTTCGGGGGCGGGACGGCCCGCCAGAACGTCCGGATCCTCGAGCACATCCAGCGCGCCAATTTCCGCGTCGAGGCGGACGACATCGCCATCCCGGATTTTGCCGATGAGGCCGCCGTCGAGTGCCTCGGGTGTCACATGGATCGCGGCCGGAACCTTGCCCGAAGCGCCGGACATGCGCCCGTCGGTAACGAGCGCCACCTTATAACCCCGATCCTGCAGGACCCCCAACGCCGGGGTCAGCTTGTGCAATTCGGGCATGCCGTTGGCGCGCGGGCCCTGGAAACGCACCACAGCCACGAAATCGCGATCGAGCTTGCCCGCCTTGAACGCATCCTGCAGTTCGGCCTGGCTGTCGAAAACGATGGCCGGCGCCTCGATAATATGGCGGTCGGCCTTCACGGCAGAAGTTTTGATAACGGCGGTGCCGAGATTGCCCTTGAGCATCTTCAGTCCGCCGGTCACCTGGAACGGCTCCTTATAGGTGGACAGGACCTTCTTGTCGCCGCTCTCGGCAGCGATCGGCTCGCGCACGACAGCGCCGTTTTCGCCGAGCTTCGGCTCGATCGTATAGGCGCGCAGTCCCTCGCTGCCGCCCCAGACGGTCTTGACGTCCTCGTGCAGGAGCCCGGCATCGAGAAGTTCGCGGATGATATAGCCCATGCCGCCGGCGGCATGGAAATGGTTCACGTCGGCAAGACCGTTCGGATAGACACGGGCGAGCAGCGGCACGATGTCTGACAGGTCGGAAATGTCCTGCCAGGTCAATTTGATACCGGCTGCAGCCGCCATGGCGACGAGGTGCATCGTATGGTTGGTGGAACCGCCTGTCGCATGCAGTCCGACGACGCCGTTTACGATTGTCTTCTCATCGATCATCTCGCCGACAGGCGTATATTCGTTGCCGAGGGCGGTAATGGCGAGCGCCCGCTTCGCAGCTTCGCGGGTCAGCGCTTCGCGCAAGGGCGTTCCCGGATTGATGAAGGAAGCGCCCGGCATGTGGAGGCCCATGATCTCCATCAGCATCTGGTTCGAATTTGCGGTGCCGTAGAACGTGCAGGTGCCCGGGCCGTGATAGGACTTTGATTCCGATTCGAGCAGTGCATCACGCCCGACCTTGCCCTCGGCATAGAGCTGGCGCGTCTTTGCCTTTTCGTCGTTGGGCAGGCCCGTCGTCATGGGTCCGGCTGGAACAAACACCGCTGGAAGATGACCGAAGGTGAGCGCGCCGATGACGAGCCCGGGCACGATCTTGTCGCAAACGCCAAGATATACCGCGGCGTCGAACATATCGTGCGATAGGCCGATCGCCGTTGCCATGGCGATGACATCGCGCGAGAACAGGGAAAGCTCCATGCCCGGCTGGCCCTGGGTGACACCGTCGCACATGGCAGGAACACCACCGGCGACTTGCGCCACGCCACCAGCTTCCTTTGCCGCCGCCTTGATGAGCTGCGGGTAGGTTTCAAACGGTTGATGCGCCGACAACATGTCGTTGTAGGAGGTTATGATGCCGAGATTGGGCACCACGTCGCCGGCAAGCGCCGCCTTGTCGGATGGACTGCACGCGGCAAAGCCGTGCGCAAGATTGGCGCAGGCAAGCGCCGAACGTTTCGGCTTGCGCGAGGCCGCCTCCCGCAGGTGATCGAGATAGACATCGCGCGTTGGTCTTGATTGTTCGCAAATGCGATTGGTAATGCTTTTTACCCGTTGCAGGACGGTCATCTTCTATCTCCTCTTGGAGGCTGCCCGGAAGTTGGGAGCTTCCCGATGCAGCGACGCAGTCGGGCCGCTTACGGCGCCCAGAAAATCTCAAGCTCGATCGGCTCATAGCGCAGAACCGCACGGATCGGCATGTCGAGCGCGCTGCCTTCGCTAAGCGCAGCATCGAGCACGTCCTTCTTCGCCGCGCCTTCAATATGCAGTGCCACGAATCGCGATCCGGCAATCATCGGAAGCGTCAGCGTCAGCCTCGGTTCGCCCGCGCCTTCCGCCTGCATGGGCAAAACCGGCGCCATCTGGTCCGGCGCAATCGCCTCAGCAAGATGGTCGCCGCCCGGAAAGAACGATGCCGTGTGCCCGTCATTCCCCATGCCAAGTACGGAAACGTCAAACGGGCGTCCAAGCCGGCCGATTGCCTCGGACGCCAGTTTAGCACCTTGTTCGACATTGGGCGCAGGATTGTAAAGGCCGACGAAATTGGCATCCGCCGCTTCGTTTTGCAGGAGCAGCTCGCGTACGAGCTTCTCGTTGGACCGGTCGCTGGTCGGCGGCACATACCGCTCGTCGATGAGGGTAATCGTAATGTTCGTCCAGGGCAGCCGCTTATGAGAAAGAGCTTTGAAGAAGCGGGTAGGGGTCGTGCCGCCGGAGACCGCAAGCACGGCACTTCCGCGTTCCTTGCATGCGGTGCCAAGCCGTTCGGCGACGGCGGATGCGAGTGCCGCAGCGAGCGCATCACCGTCAGCGAAACTGTTCAGCTTATGATCGATCACCATGACACGTGCGACCTTCCTATGCTTCCGCTTCGTGCCAGGTCCGACCGTCGCGCTCGATCAGGGCGATCGCAGCCGATGGTCCCCAGGTGCCGGCCGTATAGCCGTAGGGCGGCTGTCCGTCCTCGGCCCAGGCCTTGAGAATGGGGTCGACCCACTGCCAGGCCGCAACCACCTCGTCGCGGCGCATGAACAGCGTCTGGTTGCCGCGCACGACATCCATGATCAAGCGTTCATAGGCATCGGGATTGCGCGCCTGGAAGGACTCGGCAAAGCTCATGTCGAGCGGAACATGGCGAAGCCGCATACCGCCCGGACCCGGATCCTTGATCATCATCCACTGTTTGACCCCCTCGTCGGGCTGCAGGCGGATCACGAGCTGGTTGGCGACCACGCGGCCGGCGCTGTCGCCGAAAATCGAGTGCGGGATCGGCTTGAAGGAAACGACGATCTCGGATGCGCGCGTGGCGAGGCGCTTCCCGGTCCGCAGATAGAACGGCACGCCGGCCCAGCGCCAGTTGGCGATCTCGGCCTTGATGGCAACGAACGTCTCGGTGCTGCTCGGCTTGCCGAGTTCGTCCAGATATCCCTTGACCGCGCCACCGGCGGACGCCCCGGCGCGGTATTGGCCGCGCACAGTCAATTCCTCGTAATTCTTGTTGTTGATCGGGCTGAGCGAGCGCAGCACCTTCAGCTTCTCGTCGCGCACCGCATCGGCGTCCATCGACGACGGCGGTTCCATGGCGACGAGGCAGAGCAGCTGCAGCATATGGTTTTGCACCATGTCGCGCAGCGCACCGGCCGTATCGTAATAGCCGGCACGGTTCTCGAGCCCGACGGCTTCAGCAACGGTGATTTGGACATGGTCGATATGAGCGGAGTTCCACAAGGGCTCGTAGAGGGCATTGGCAAAGCGCAGGGCCATCAGGTTCTGCACGGTTTCCTTGCCGAGATAGTGGTCGATGCGGAATATCTGCTGCTCGTGGAAGACGTGGCCGATCGTGTCGTTGAGGGCGATCGCCGAGGCGAGGTCGCGGCCGATCGGCTTCTCGACTATGATGCGGGTATGATCGTGCACGAGCTTGTGGCTCTTGAGCCGGCTCGTGATATCGCCAAACAGTGACGGGCTGACCGCAAGATAAAAAGCTCGGATTCGCTTGGTGTCGTTGCCGATCGCCGCCTTGAGTTCCTCCCAGCCATTATCGGACGTGGCGTCCACGGCGACATAGAAGATCCGTGAAAGAAACTGGTCGAGCTGCTTTGGATCGATCTCGTCGGCCTTGACGAATTCCTTGATCGCCGCTGCCGCAAAATCGCGGTAGCCCTGGTCGGTCATGGCCGAACGCGAGGCACCGATGATGCGGGTCGGCTCGGAGAACTGCCCGTCACGCTGACGCTGGTAGAGAGCCGGTATCAGTTTGCGCTCTGCAAGATCGCCTGTGCCACCGAAAACGATACAATCAAAGGGTTCAACCGGGATTATCTGGCTTGTCATACGGATGCTCTCATTATGCCTGAATGCGTCGAAGGGCGCAGCGTTGTATAATCTAATCGATTTAAAATGACCAGTCCCAGCGCACGAACTGCGTCAAAATGCATTCCCAATTCGTGTCGGTTCACTTACGATTGCAACGAACAGGAAGTAGTCATGGTACAGAATCTCTCCAAAGTTGTCGCGCAGGATCAGAAGTTCCTGAACATCATCAACGGTCGGCAGGTCGCGGCACTTTCGCAAGAAACGATCACTGTTTTGTGTCCATCGGATGGCCTTGCCTTTGCACGCATCCCGGCAAGCAAGGCGGAGGATGTCGACCGCGCCGTTAGCGCAGCGCGTGACGCCTTCGATAGTGGACCCTGGTCGCGCATGTCCGCTGCGGAACGCGGCAGGCTTTTGACCAAGCTCGGGCAATTGATCGAGCGCCACGGCGACGAACTCGCTGCGCTCGAATCGCGCGACACGGGCAAGCCGCTCCGCCAGGGAAAGGCCGATGTTGCCGCTGCGATGCGCTATTATGAGTTCTATGGTGGCGCCGCCGACAAGATCCACGGCGATACCATTCCGTTCAATGATGGCTACACGGCGCTCACTTTGCGTGAACCGCATGGGGTCGTTGCCGGGATAATTCCCTGGAACTATCCGCTGCAGATCCTCGCAAGGGTCGTGGGGGCAGCGCTTGCCATGGGCAATACCTTGGTGGTCAAGCCTGCCGAAGATGCATCGCTTTCGACGATCCGTATCGGAGAACTTGCCATCGAAGCCGGTTTTCCGGAGGGTGTGCTCAATATCATCACTGGTTATGGACGCGAGGCGGGGGCGGCGCTATCCGCGCATCCGGGCATCGACTACGTCACATTCACCGGGTCGCCAGCCACCGGCGCCGCCATCCAGCAGGCAGCCGCGTTCAACAATCGCGGCGTCACCATGGAACTTGGCGGCAAGTCGCCGCAAATCGTCTTTGCCGACGCCGATATCGACAAGGCCTTGCCGGTCATTGTCAATGCGATCATACAGAATGGCGGCCAGAGCTGTTCCGCCGGCAGCCGGGTGCTTATCGAGCGCAGCATCTATCGTGAAGTTGAGGGCGCGCTCGCCGAACGCTTTAGCAAACTTGTCGCCGGCCCGCACGATGCCGATCTTGACCTTGGGGCCGTGATCAATCCGGCGCAGAAGCGCCGCATCGATTCCTATGTTGCCGGGGCCGTGGAGGCCGGCATCGAAATCGTTGCGCGCGGGTCAATTGCTGCTGCCGCGCCGGCGGCCGGTTATTACGTGGCGCCCGTGCTCTTCGGTTCGGTCGATCCCTTGGCGGTGATCGCACAGGAGGAAGTGTTCGGTCCTGTCCTATCGCTCCTTGCCTTTGACGATGAGAGCGACGCGATTAGCATTGCCAATAATACTGAATACGGCCTTGTCGCCGGGGTTTGGACGCGGGACGGCGCGCGTCAGCATCGCGTCGCCAAGCGGGTCCGCGCCGGGCAGGTCTTCGTTAACGCCTATGGCGCTGGGGGCGGCATCGAACTGCCCTTCGGCGGTTTCAAACGATCCGGCCATGGCCGCGAGAAGGGTTTCGAGGCGCTTTACGATATGTCGGCGACTAAGACGATCGTTTTCCGCCACGATTGACCGCAAATATCAAGCAATTCCAGCAATGAGCATATCCAGGAGATGAAATGACCCGTTTGGCAGGCAAGACAGCAATCATCACCGGCGCAGCGTCAGGGTTCGGCGAAGGGATGGCAAAGCGCTTTGCCGAGGAGGGCGCCAATGTCGTAGTGGCCGACCTCAATCTCAAGGGTGCGCAAAAGGTTGCCGCAGCTATCGGCGCGAAGGCTATTGCCGTTCATGCCGACGTGACGCGCAAGGACGAAGTAGAGAGCATGGTCCAGGCGGCAGCCGACCAGTTCGGCCGCATCGACATCATGGTCAATAATGCCGGCTTCACCTACCGCAACGGGTCGATGCTTGACGTTGATGAGAGCACGTTCGATCTTATCACCGGCGTCAACATGAAATCGATCTACTATGCGGCGCTCGCCGTCGTTCCGATCATGGAGGCGCAGGGCGGCGGCGCGATCATCACCACGGCGTCGACGGCGGGATTGCGGCCGCGGCCGGGCTTGACCTGGTACAACGCTTCCAAGGGATGGGCGATAAGCGCTACCAAGTCCATGGCCATCGAGCTTGCACCAAAGAAGATCAGGGTGAATTGCCTCTGCCCTGTGGCAGGCGAAACGCCGATGCTCGGGCTGTTCATGGGCGAGGACACGCCGGAGAAGCGCGCGCAGTTCAAGGCGACCGTGCCTCTCGGACGCCTGTCGACGCCGCTCGATGTCGCCAATGCTGCGCTGTGGCTTGCCTCGGACGAAGCGGAGTTCATAACCGGGGTTGCGCTTGAGGTGGATGGGGGACGTTGCATCTGAACGATGAACTCAGGTTGCATCAAAACTTGAATCAGTTGCCGGGTGGTCTACATTGCACGCGTAGTCCAGCTTTTTCCACGGCGCTCCTCTGATCCGCTTGGACCCTGCGGCGCCTCATCATCAAGGACATCATCATGACATCCAAACCTGTCTGGTTCATCACTGGCTGTTCAACCGGTTTTGGCCGCGAACTCGCGCGGCATACGCTTGAACTTGGCTATCCGACCGTTGTCACCGCGCGCAACCCGGCGCATGTCGAAGAACTTGCCAAAGACCACAAGGACAATGCCCTCGTCCTGAAGCTCGATGTGACGAAGGCCGAAGAGATTGCCAGCGCAGTCAAGGCGGCGCACGAGCATTTCGGTCGGATCGATGTGCTCGTGAACAATGCCGGCATCGGCTATTTCGGCTCGCTCGAAGAGAGCGATATGGATGAAGTGCGCAAGATGTTCGACATCAACGTCTGGGGACTCGCCAACATGACGCGCGCGGTCCTGCCTGTCATGCGCAAGCAGCGCTCCGGGACGATCGTCAATATTTCCTCGCAGGGCGGTCTCATCGCCAATGTCGCCGTCAGCTTCTATGCAGCGACCAAGTTCAGCGTCGAGGCTCTTTCGGAATCGCTGTCGAAGGAGGTGGCGCCGCTCGGCATCAAGGTCCTGATCGTCGAGCCCAGCGGCTTCCGTACCGACTGGGCCGGGCGCTCGGCCAATGAAGTACCGGAAACGATGGAGGACTACCGGACCACCGCCGGCGCGCGGCTCGATATGCTGCGCAAGGTCAGCGGCAACCAGCCGGGCGATCCGGTGCGAGCGGCAAAGGCGATCGTCCAGGCCGTGGAGGCGGAAAATCCACCGCTGCGTCTTCTCCTCGGCAAGGAAGCGCTGGAAAATGCACGCAAGAAGATCGGCGAACTGGCGCGCGATTTCGACGCCTGGGCCGAGGTGACCGTCGGCGCGGACGCACCGAAAGGCGAATAGCCCAGCAAGGTTGGTTCAACCTTCGTTCGGGATTGACATGTTCGCTTTCAGCGAAGTTGTGTGCTATTAGCTAAGTTAGCTAATCTGGAGAAACTCCGATGCAGGTCAATGTCCATGCAGCCAAATCAAATCTCTCGAAGTTGATCGATGCCGCCTTGTCGGGAGAAGAGGTTATTATCGCCAAAGGCAACAAGCCGGTGGTGAAGCTGGTTCCGATCCCCAAAAGCCGCTTTAAAGCCGGAGCGCTCAAGGAACTTGCCGGTACGGCGCCGGATTTTCTTGAGCCTATGTCCGAGGAGGAATTGGCGCTTTGGGAACGTAGTGAATGAGAGCTGTCTTGCTCGATACGCATGTCTGGGCTTGGTTTATGCTTGCGGATAAACTTCTTCCGGAAGCTCATTTGTCGATGATTGAGGAAGCCGATGAGGTTTTCGTTTCTCCCGTGAGTTTTTTTGAAATCAGCCACAAGGTGCGGCTCGGCAAATGGCCGGAGATGGCGCCCTTTGTTGATCGCCTTCTTCCCATATTCGAAGCACAATTGGGCCGTGTTGCAACTTTGACGCCTGAAGTAAGCCTCAAGGCAGGCCTGCTGGATTGGCCGCATCGCGATCCCTTTGACCGGATGCTCGCTGCGAGCGCGATTCACTATGAGTTGCCCCTCGTCTCCGCCGATGTGGCATTCGACCAATTGACGGAGCAGAAAGGTTGGATTGCGCGTATATGGTAGTGGCCGGCATGGCCGGCCATAATTTCTCGTTTGAGGCCAGTTCTATCAGATCAGATGACGCAAGATCACGAACAGCGTGAACGAGAGGGCGATCGAAACGGGCAGCGTCAGCACCCAGGCCATGAGCAGGTTGCGCACGGTCGAAATCTGCAGTCCCGATCCGTTCGCAACCATCGTTCCGGCGACGCCCGACGATAATATGTGCGTCGTGCTCACCGGCAGGCCGAGCGTATCGGCAGTGAAAATGGTCCCCATGGCCACCAGCTCGGCGGAAGCGCCCTGGCCATAGGTCAGGTGGGTCTTGCCGATCTTTTCGCCGACGGTCACGACGATGCGCCTCCAGCCGACCATCGTTCCAAGCCCGAGCGCCAGCGCCACGGCCACCTTGACCCAGGTCGGGATGAACTTCGTCGCATTGTCGATCGCCTGGTGATAGGTCTTGATGACGGCAAGGTCCGCCGCTTCCATCGGCAACAGCTTCTTCTTGTCGATCAATTTGAGCGCTTCACCTGCAAGATACATGTCGTTGCGCGTGTTGCTGACCATGCCGGTCGGCACATTGGCCGCCGAACCATAGGGAGAAATGCTCGCATTGGTATCGACGATGAATTGCTGTAGCGCGACAGTCGTGGCATCGCTCCAGGTTTTGGTGCGCACGGCCTCGCTGACGACGGCATGCGCATCCGTCACGACAACGCCGGGCTTTTCGTATTTCTGGAGAACCGCGCCGGCTTGCGTCGCAGCGGCCTTGTAGGCGTCGAGATAGTTGATGTCAGGGGTCCTGTTGAGTGCAAAGGCGGTCGGCACGACGCCGATCAGGATGAGCATGATCAAGCCCATGCCCTTCTGGCCGTCGTTTGAGCCGTGGGCGAAACTGACGCCCGTGCAGGTGAAGATCAGCATTGCGCGAATCCACAGCGGCGGCGGCGTATTGCCCTTGGGCGCCTCGTAAAGCGCCTTGTTCCTGATGAATAGCTTCATGGTGAGAAGCAGGAGCGCCGCCGCGCCGAAGCCGACAAGCGGGGAAATCAGCAGCGACATGCCGACTTCGGTCGCTTTCGACCAGTCGACGCCGCTGGTTGCCGTGCCTGTCGGCGCGACGAACTGGTTGGCAAGACCGACGCCGACGATCGAGCCGATGAGCGTATGCGAACTTGACGCGGGCAGACCGAAATACCAGGTGCCGAGGTTCCAGATGATCGCCGCCGCCAGCAGCGAGAAAACCATGGCAAGGCCGGCGCTCGAACCCACCTGCATGATCAGTTCGACCGGAAGCAATGAAATAATGCCGAAGGCTACCGCACCGCTCGCAGTCATCACACCGAGGAAATTGAAAAAGCCCGACCAGATCACGGCGAATTCCGCCGGCATCGAATTGGTGTAGATCACCGTCGCGACCGCATTGGCGGTGTCGTGGAAACCGTTGACGAATTCAAAGCCCAAGGCCGTCACGAGGGCTAGACCGAGCAGGATCCACGGCACCGCGACGGCACTGGTCAAATCCTGTGTCAGCGACCAGCCGACATAGATAAGGCCGGCGATCAGGATCGCGACGACGGCATAGTTGGGCAAATTGCCGAGGCTCTTGGGTTTTTCGAGAGGGTGTTCGCTGAGGCTTGTAGCCGCCAAATTCTCCGCCGTCATAGCCAGTTCCCCTATCAATCCATTATCGAAATATGGGGAAAGCCTATGGCCCGTCGATGAACCTCTTATGACAATACGGGATTACTTGCGCCGGGCGCCGGGAGTCTCTATCGGTTTTTGGAAAGAAAAATTGGAAGCGCCATGCATAAGGTCGTCATCAGCGGTACGGGCGTTTTCACGCCTGAACAGTCCATCAGCAACGCCGAACTGGTCGAGGCGTTCAACACCTTTGCGACGCGGCAGAATGAACTTCATGCCGACGAGATCGCGGCGGGAACGCGCGAGCCAATCGCCATGTCGGCCGAAGATTTCATCGTGCGTGCATCGGGCATCGAGCGTCGCCACGTCCTCAACAAATCGGGGGTGCTCGATCCCGAAATCATGCATCCAGTCTTGCCGGAACGCCGCGACGACGAACTCTCGGTCATGGCGGAAATGGCGGTGCAAGCCGCAACGGACGCGCTCGCCAAGGCCGGACGCACCGCCTCGGAAATCGATGCGGTCATTTGCGCCGCCTCCAACCACGAGCGGCCTTACCCTGCCATTGCCATCGAGGTGCAGCAGGCGCTCGGCATCGAGGGTTTCGGCTTTGACATGAACGTCGCCTGTTCGTCGGCGACCTTCGGCATTCAGGCGGCGGCAGACATGATCCGTTCAGGCTCGGCCCGCGCTATCCTCATGGTCAATCCCGAAATCTGTTCGGCGCATCTCGAATGGCGCGACCGGGATTGCCACTTCATCTTCGGCGATGTCTGTACGGCGGTTTTGCTCGAGCGAGCCGATCTTGCGACGGCGCCCGATCGTTTCGAAATCGTGTCGACCCGCTGCCTCACCCAGTTTTCCAACAATATCCGCAACAATAACGGGTTCCTGCGGCGGACCCGCGAAGGCCATATGAGCGACCGGCGCGACATGCTGTTCCGCCAGGAGGGCCGCAAGGTGTTCAAGCAAGTCGTGCCGATCGTCGCCGACCTTATACTCACCCACCTTGCCGACGAGAACATTGCACCCGCGCACCTGTCGCGCCTCTGGCTGCACCAGGCCAATAAGGGCATGAACGATCTGATCGGCGTCAAGGTGCTCGGGCGCGAGCCGCAGCCAGGCGAACAGCCGAACATCCTGCAGGACTATGCCAATACGTCGTCGGCCGGATCGATCATCGCCTTCTCGAAATTCTCCGACGATCTCGCACCCGGCAGCCTCGGTGTCATCTGTTCCTTCGGCGCCGGTTATTCTGTCGGCAGCGTGATCGTCAGGAAGGTATAGCTGTTAGACCCGGTCCATCAGCGCGTACCAGCTGAGCGCCAGAAACAGCAGCGGCGCCCGTAATGTCCGCCCGCCGGGAAATGCCGGGACCTTCAGTTCCTCCAAAAGTTTCAGCCGGTCGCGATTGCCGGCCACGGTCTCCGCATAGAGCTTGCCCACATAGTTGGCCAGCATCACACCATGGCCGGAATAGCCGCCGGCCGAAATCACATTCGGCATCACCTCGCGCACGAAGGGTTGGCGCGGAAGCGTGATACCGACCGAACCGCCCCAAGCCTGGGTTATCTCGACATCGGCCAGTGCCGGATAGATTTCGGCGATCTGCCGCCGGATATGGGTGCTGATGTCCTCCGGATTATCGGCCGTATAGGCCTCGCGCCCGCCAAAGAGCAGGCGGCCGTCGCGTGAGCGGCGGAAATAGCGCACGACAAAGCGGGAATCGTCGACACTTTCCCCGCCTGGGAGGACGGGGCTGTCCTTGCCGAGCGGAACCGTGGCGCCGATGAAGGAACGGATCGGCATCACATGCGCCGCGCTGACGGGCTCGAGATTGCCGCCATAGGCGTTGACCGCGATCAGGGCCTTGGCCGCCGTCACGGTCCCCGAACCGGTCGTGACAGCAACGCGTCCGTTTTCGGAACTGATCCCCGTGACCTTGGTGTTTTCGAAGAGATGCGCGCCGGCTTTTGCTGCTGCCCGGGCGGTTCCGACCACGAGCTTCATCGGCTGGATGTGGCCCGTCCCCTTGTCGTAGTTTCCCCCAAGGAAACGGCTAGAGCCGAGCCGCTCGGCAGTCTCCGCCGCATCCATGAAATGAATATGCGGATAGCCGAAACGTGTCGCCATAAGCTCCGCATGCTTTTGGTAATGCTTCAGATAGCGCTTCTTGTGCACCACCGACATTTGCCCCGGCACATATTCGATGTCGATACCATGGGTTTCGGCAAATTGCAGGAGGTAGGCTTTTGCCTCTTCGGCAAGATCGAACAGTGCCTTGGCGCGCGTGAAACCATACTGCGCTTCGAGGTCCTCGGCCCAGGTGCGCTGGCCGGTGCCAAGCTGGCCGCCGTTGCGTCCCGATGCGCCGTCGCCGAAGCGATAGGCTTCGAGCAGCACCACGTCGGCTCCCGCGGACGCCAGGTGGACGGCGGCTGAAAGGCCGGTGAAACCGCCGCCGATGATGACGACGTCCGCCTGGCGTGATCCGTCGAGTGCCGGATATTCGGTCCGGTCAGGAATGGTGGTTTCGTACCAGGAGATGCCGGGTGAAATGGGCGATTGATAGGGCATGTCGTAAGGCAATTTTCGTGTCAAACGTTGAGCAGCAAATATTCGCGCTCCCACGGGCTGATCACCTCCATGAAGGTCTCGAACTCGGCGCGCTTGATGGCGGCGTAGGTTATGACGAAGGCTTCGCCAAGCATGCCGATCAGGTCCTTGTCCTGCTCGAACAGGATTGTCGCTTCGATGAGACCGCGCGGCAGTTCGATCAAGCTGTCATTGACCGTGGTCGAGGCCGGTGCGTCGGGCTCGAGCCTGTTGTTCATGCCGATCAGACCGCAGGCGAGCGACGCCGCAAGCGCGAGATAGGGATTGGCGTCGGATGATGGAATGCGGTTCTCGACGCGGCGCGCCGAGGGGTCCGAGCGCGGCACGCGAAACGCGGTCGTGCGGTTGTCATAACCCCATTTGACGTTCACGGGAGCCGAGGCCGCCGGCGTAAGACGCCGGTAGGAATTCACATAAGGCGCGAACATGACAAGCGACGCCGGCACGTGCTTTTGCATGCCGCCAATGAAATGCCGGAACGCTTCGCTTTCGGTGCCATCCGGATTGGTGAAGACATTGCGGCCCGTCTTCTTGTCGATAATCGACTGGTGGATGTGCATGGCCGAGCCCGGCTGTCCCTGGATCGGCTTGGCCATGAAGGTCGCGTACATGTCGTGCTTCAGCGCGGCCTCGCGGATGGTGCGCTTGAACATGAACACCTGGTCGGCAAGTTCCACGGGATCGCCGTGGCGCAGGTTGATTTCGAGCTGCGCCGCGCCTTCTTCGTGGATCAGCGTGTCAATCTCGAGGCCCTGGCCTTCGGAGAAATGGTAGATATCGTCGATGAGCTCGTCGAACTCGTTGACGCCGGCGATGGAATAACCCTGGCCGCCGCCGATGGCGCGGCCGGACCGGCCGACCGGCGGGGTCAGCGGGTAGTCGGGATCGGGGTTCTTGCGGACGAGGTAGAATTCGATTTCCGGGGCGACGACCGGCTTCAGGCCTTTCTTGCTATAGGCGGCCATGACGCGCTTCAGGACGTTGCGCGGCGTGAACTCGACGGCCTCGCCCTCCTTGTTGACGAGATCGCAGATGACCTGCGCCGTCGGATCGCTTTCCCAGGGAACCTCGGAAAGGGTCGAAAGGTCCGGCATCAGCTTGAGATCGCCGTCGTCCTCCGGATAGGAAAAACCGTGGCCGTCTTCTGGATAGGAGCCGGAGATCGTCGCCATGAACACGGCGGAGGGCAGGGCGAGCGAGGTATTGGATGTGAATTTTTTCGACGGCATCATCTTGCCGCGAGCGACACCCGCCTGGTCCGGCGTAATGCATTCAATGTCTTCGATATCCCGCCAGGCCAGCCATTCTGAAGCTTCGCGCCAGTTTTTCACCCCGCGCTTGGATTTGACATAGGCTGGCGTTCGCCGCCGTGTTGTAGTCCGCGCGGGCTTCTTCTCAGGGGTTTCGGAAGGCATCAATCACCAGATTTCGTTTCGATGCCAAAATGATAGAGCAAAATACCTGCCGATGGGAGGCAGGGGCTGGATATATTTGTGGAGGGTCAGGTCTACCATAGAAGGAGCGCCACACGACCGGTGGCGGGCGCGGTGCGAAATTTGCGTGATAGCAGAGGAATGGTCCGCGAAGTGCCGGTTACCGAAGCGTGTGGTAGAGATCATCCCACTGCGGGTTCAAGCCTTCGATCAAGCGTATCTTCCATTCCCGGTACCACCTCTTCATCGATTTCTCCCTCTGGATGGCATCGACGATGAGTTCATGCTGTTCGTACCAGACAAGCCGCTTGCAGCCATACGTCCACGCAAATCCCGGCGTCAGGCCTTCTCTGTGTTGATAGACACGGCCGGGTAGGTCCGCCGTCACGCCAATATAGAGCGTGCCCCTTCTGGAATTGGTGACGATGTAAACGTAGCCGCTCATTCTGGACCCCGAGGTTGCGCCCCTGAGTCTGGCCACTCGCCGTGGACGTGTAAATTGAACGAAGGTCGAAGAAGGAGCCTCTCGTCGTCCTCGCACCACCCTCGCCGTCATCCTGGCTCTTGATCCTACGATCCACCCTTTCGCTCTCACGCTGCAAGGCGGAAAAACTAAAAACCGCCCGCAATCGCTTGCGGGCGGTCTTTGCGCCGTGCGGGCTCCAGACCGAAGCCCGAGAAGGCCACGGCTGCAGTTATTGGCGCGTGACCACGACCGGGATCAGAAGATCACCCCAGTTGCCGTCGCCGCCATGATGGCGGGCCGAGCGAACGAGTTCCACCGATACGCCGGCATCGACCGCCTTCATCACGGACTGGTTGAGGCGGTGCAGGTCGTTTGCGACCATGCGAATAACAGCCTGCTGGTCTGCATTCATGGCCGATGATTGCTCCTCGGCCCGTTCCTTTACGCGTGTCTGCGGTGCCATGATTTTCTCCTTGTTTGGCGTTGCAGCGGCGGTCTTGTGATCGCCGGATGGGCGAGGCGGCATATATGGGCCAGGCCGCCTCGTCGGTTGTTACTCCGCGGCCGGACGGAACTGCGCCGTCTCGGTCGATTCCTTCATGGCCGTCGTCGAGGACTGGCCGCCGGTGATTGCCATCGAGACCGCATCGAAATAGCCGGTGCCGACCTCGCGCTGGTGCTTTGTAGCGGTGTAGCCATTGACCTCGGCGGCAAATTCCGCTTCCTGCAGTTCCGAATAGGCCGACATCTGCCGGTCCTTGTAGCCACGGGCGAGTTCGAACATGCCGAAATTGAGCTGGTGGAACCCGGCGAGCGTAATGAACTGGAACTTGTAGCCCATGGCGCCGAGTTCCCGCTGGAACTTTGCGATCGTTGCCTCGTCGAGATGCTTCTTCCAGTTGAACGAGGGCGAGCAATTATAGGCAAGAAGCTTGTCCGGATGCTCCTTGCGCACGCCTTCGGCAAAGCGCCTTGCCTGTTCAAGGTCTGGCTTCGACGTCTCGCACCAGATGAGATCGGCATGCGGTGCATAGGCGATCGCCCGGGCGATACAGGGTTCAATGCCATTCTTGACCTGATAGAAGCCTTCCGCTGTCCGCCCCGCATCATAATCCACGAACGGACGATCACGCTCGTCGATATCGGATGTCAAAAGCTTCGCGGCTTCCGCATCGGTGCGGGCAATGACCAGCGTCGGCGTGCCCATGACGTCGGCGGCAAGCCGCGCGGCATTGAGATTGCGGATATGCGCCGCCGTCGGGATCAGCACCTTGCCGCCGAGATGGCCGCACTTCTTCTCCGAAGCGAGCTGATCCTCGTAGTGGACGCCGGCAGCACCCGCCTCGATGAACGCCTTCATGATTTCGAAGGCATTGAGCGGACCGCCGAAACCCGCCTCTGCGTCAGCGACGATGGGTGCAAACCAGGTCTCGACCGAAAGGCCCTTGCCCTCCGCCGTCTCGATCTGGTCGGCGCGCTGCAGCGTCTTGTTTATGCGCTTGGCCAGTTCCGGCGCTGCATTGGCCGGATAGAGCGACTGGTCCGGGTACATGGCTGAAGCTGTATTTGCATCTGCTGCAACCTGCCATCCGGAAAGATAAATTGCCTTGAGGCCTGCGCGAACCATCTGCATTGCCTGATTGCCCGAGAGAGCACCCAGCGCATTAACGAAACCTTCTTCGTGGATGAGCTTCCAAAGCCTGTTGGCGCCGTTTTCAGCAAGAGTATGTTTGATCTGAACCGAGCCTCGCAGGCGCAAGACATCGTCAGGCGTATAGGGGCGTTCGATACCATCATAGCGGCCCTCCGGAGCGTTTGGTACGAGGTTGTAAAAATCGGTCATTCTTTTCTCCACAAAGAGTTTTCGTCCCACAGCCTGATGTGCTTACGCTGCGTTGATGTGACTAAATTTACATTGCAGCGCGGTACGATCAAGAAATATCGCGATATTTGGGCATCATTTCGAGTTAGGCTGTGGCAAATTTGACAGCTGCCAATTGTAAAATTGTAAATCTTGTAATACGCTATCGTATGTAAATTGTTGTCAATGAGTGGGAAATGCACGCTCACTCTGGAAACATGCCAAGCCGGGGGTGCATTGATGGCTGAGGGTAAAATCTTTGCGGGTCCGCGTATCCGTCGCATCCGCAACGAGCGCGGCCTGACGCAGACATCCATGGCCGAGGCGCTCGGCATATCGCCATCCTATCTCAACCTGATCGAGCGCAATCAGCGACCGCTGACTGTGCAGCTGCTGCTGAAGCTTTCCGCGACGTACAAGATTGAACTCGATACACTGCAGATGGAGACCGGTTCCTCCATGGCGGCGCTAAAGGAGGTCTTTTCCGATTCACTGCTTAACGGGGAATTGCCCGGCGACCAGGAGCTGATCGAGATCAGCGACGCGGCGCCCAATGCGGCTGCCGGGATCATCAAACTCTACCGCGCCTATAAGGAGCAGATGGAGCGGCTTTCCGACCTCTCCGATCTTTTGGCTCAGGACGGCCGCGCGCCTTCGCTTTCGGCGACGCGCCTTCCGCTCAACGAGGTGCGCGAAGTTCTGGAGCGGCGCGCCAACCATTTCCCGCGCATTGAAGGCGAGGTCGACAGTTTTGTCAGCCTCATCAAACCCGGTGACGAGCTGCTTGCCGCATTGAAAGGCTGGCTGAAGAGCGAGCACGGCATTTCCGTGCGCGTGCTTCCGGTCGCCACCATGCCCAACTGGCGCCGCCGCTATGACCGCCACTCGCAGCGCCTGTTCATTTCCGAACGGCTATCGCCCTTCGACCAACTGCGCGAAGTGGCGATGGAAGCGGTGCTTATGCGCATGCAGGTGGTGATCGCAGCGGAAATCCAGGAACTGAAACTCTCCTCGGACGAGGCGAAACGCATCGCGCGCTTCGAACTCGGGCGCTATGCGGCCCATGCGCTGATGATGCCATACCACCTCTTCCAGGCGGCAGCGACCCGGGCACGCTATGATATCGACGTCCTGCGCTCGCGTTTCAACGTATCGTTCGAACATGCTGCCAACCGTTTGACGACGCTGCAGAACCAAAACGGCATCGGCTTCTTCATGCTCGAAGTCGACCATGCGGGCAATCGTTTCCGCCGGGCCGGATCACAGGGCTTTCCGCAATCCCGCTTCGGCGGCGATTGCCCGAAACTTCCGGTGCATTCCGCCTTCGCCCAGCCCGGTCAAATACTTGTCGAGGCGGTCGAGATGCCGGGCGGCGCGGAGTTCCTGACGATTGCCCGCACGCTGGAGGGTCCACAAGGCGCTTTCAACGAGCGTCCACGCCGCACAGCGATTCTCGTTGGCTGCGATATCGCGTTTGCCGATGATACGGTCTATGGCAGCGCGCTCGGCAACCGCAGCATCAGTGCTGCTCCGCTTGGCAAGTTCATCGGCATGACACAGGTTGGCCCCGCATGCCGGCTGTGCGAGCGGGTGGCGTGCCTCTCGCGCGCCGAACCGCCGGTGACGCGGCCGCTCGGCCTCGACGAGATGGTGACGGGTCTGAGCGCATTTGATTTTCAATGAATGTGGCGATGGCGCAAAACCGATAATAGCTGGTCGCTCTGGTAGCTTGACCGCGCGCAAAGCTTAGGCATTCTCCGCGCATGAGCGCCACTGCAATTCCTATGCCTCCCGTCGTTGGGCCCGATCCCGTCAAGAGTTCGGCGGAGACCGCGATCGGCTGTTTGCTCGTTGCAGGCTCGGCGATCGCCTGGAGCACCGGCGGCGCGTTTGCGCGGTTCCTTGATGTATCCGACAATTGGACAGTCGTTTTCTGGCGATCTGTTTTTGCGGCGCTGTTTCTCCTGTGCTTCATGCTGGTGCGCGACGGTCCACGCGGCACGTTGCGGCTTTTCCGGCACATGGGTTTGGCCGGGGTGGGCGTCGCTATATGCTTTGCCATCGCCTCGTCGTGCTTCATCATCGCGCTCTCCTATACGACGGTTGCCAATGTGCTCCTGCTGCAAGCTGGCGTTCCTCTGTTCGCCGCGCTGATCTCCTGGGTGCTGTTTCGCGAACGCGTGAGCGTTGCAACCTGGATCGCCATCGGCACCGTCATTGCCGGGGTGGCGATCATGGTATCGGATTCGCTCGACGGCGAAGTTTCGCCCATCGGCGACATGCTGGCGTTGCTGATCGCCATATCCTTCGCCACTGCGACAGTGATCACCCGGCGCAAGGCGCACCTGCGCATGACCCCCGCCGTTTTCCTCGGCGTCGTCATCGCTGCAAGTGTGGCTTCGACTATGGCAGGCGAGTTTCGTGTCAGCGCCCACGATTTCGGACTGCTTTTCGCGCTCGGCGCCATCAATCTTGGCCTCGGGCTCGCACTCTTCGTCAGCGGTGCGCGCCTCATCCCGTCGGCGCTGGCCGCGCTGATCGGAACGCTCGAGCCGGTCCTTGGTCCGGTGTGGGTTTGGCTCCTCCATAATGAAGTGCCTTCGCCGCGCACAATCATCGGCGGCACTATTATTCTCGTGGCGCTGCTGCTGCATCTCGGCTGGGAATACCGCCGCCAGCGCCATCTTCGGACAGCCTGACGCGTCGCGCCGATGCCAGGCGCGTGCACAAAAATCACGCTCGCGCAAAATTAAGCAGCGAAGTCTTCGCAACACGGTTGACGAAGCAGTTGCAATCTAAAAAGGTAGGTCCAGCAAGGGAACACGGCGCGCCGCGGGAATGGCGTGCCGGCAGCATGGAGACCTAAATGGGAATGAAAACTGTACTGTTGACGGCGACACTCGCGCTCGGCCTTGCGAGTTCGGCATTGGCCGCGGACCGCGTCGTCAACGTCTATAACTGGTCGGACTATATTGATCCCACGATCCTTGAAGAATTCACCAAGGAGACTGGGATTAAGGTCGTCTATGACACGTTCGACTCCAACGAGATTCTTGAAACGAAGCTGCTCGCCGGTGGAACCGGCTACGACGTCGTGGTACCAACCGCCAACTTCCTGCAACGCCAGATCGCTGCTGGCGTGTTCCAGAAGCTCGACAAGTCGAAACTGCCCAACCTTTCCAACGCCTGGGACGAGATCACCCAGCGCATCTCCACCTATGATCCCGGCAACGAATACTCCGTCGACTATATGTGGGGCACGACCGGCATCGGCTACAATGCCGACAAGATGAAGGAAATCCTCGGCTCCGATGAGAAACCGAGCTGGGACGTCCTGTTCAAACCTGAACTTGCGGCCAAATTCAAGGATTGCGGCATTCACATCCTCGACTCTGCTTCCGATGTCATGCCATCTGCTCTCAACTATCTCGGGCTCAATCCTGACAGCAAGGACCCGGATGAACTTGCAAAGGCCGGCGCCTTGCTTGAAACCATCCGCCCCTATGTGCGCAAGTTCCACTCTTCGGAATATATCAATGCGCTCGCCAACGGCGATATCTGCCTTGCGCTGGGTTATTCCGGCGACATCCTGCAGGCGAAGACCCGCGCTGACGAGGCCAAGGCCGGCGTAAACGTTGCCTATACGATCCCTT
Organism: Phyllobacterium sp. UNC302MFCol5.2; assembly: GCF_000686005.1. NCBI lineage: Bacteria > Pseudomonadati > Pseudomonadota > Alphaproteobacteria > Hyphomicrobiales > Phyllobacteriaceae > Phyllobacterium > Phyllobacterium sp. UNC302MFCol5.2. The sequence continues at coordinate 578,400 of NZ_JMLL01000010.1, read as the reverse complement.
CGCAGGGTGCGCAGATGTGGTTCGACCTGATGGCGGTCCCGGCCGATGCGCCGCACGTCGCTGAGGCTCACGAATTCATCAATTACATGCTCAAGCCCGAAGTCGCCGCCAAGGCCTCCAACTACGTTTCCTATGCCAACGGCAACAAGGCTTCTCAGGCGTTGATGGACAAGGCCGTGTTCGAAAATCCGGAGGTCTATCCGGATGAAGCGACCTTGAAGAAACTCTTCACTGTCACACCCTACGACACCAAGACCCAGCGGATCGTCACGCGCTTGTGGACGAAAGTGGTCACAGGCCAGTAACTCCAAAAAACCCCGGCATCCCTGCCGGGGTTTTTCACGTTATGATTAGAGACCGGGGCAGGACATGAAATCACTGGGAAGCTTTCGCCGTAAATTCGCACCTTGGAACGATCCGGAGGCCAAGCCTTTCATCGCCATCGAGAACGTCACGAAGAAGTTTGCCGATTTCACCGCGGTCGATGACCTGTCCCTCAATATCTACAACCGGGAATTTTTCGCCCTTCTTGGGGCTTCCGGTTGCGGCAAATCTACCTTGCTGCGCATGCTCGCCGGATTCGAGGAGCCGACCGCCGGCCGCATTCTTCTTGACGGCCAGGATATGCGCGGCATCCCACCCTACAAGCGGCCCGTCAACATGATGTTCCAGTCCTACGCGCTTTTCCCGCATATGACGGTGGAAGCGAACATCGCCTTCGGCCTGAAGCAGGACGGCATGAACAAGGCCGATATCGACACGCGCGTCGCGGAGATGATCAAGCTCGTCAAACTCGAACGGTTCGTCAAGCGCAAGCCGCACCAACTATCGGGTGGCCAGCGCCAGCGCGTCGCCCTCGCGCGTGCCGTCGCCAAGCGCCCGAAAGTCCTGTTGCTCGACGAGCCGCTCGGCGCGCTTGACAAGAAGCTGCGCGAAGAAACCCAGTTCGAACTGATGGACCTGCAGATGAAGCTCGGCCTGACATTCGTGGTCGTCACGCACGATCAGGAAGAGGCGATGACCATGGCCGACCGCATTGCGGTCATGGACAAGGGCAAGGTCATGCAGGTGGCGACGCCCGCCGAGGTATACGAGGCGCCGAACTCGAAATTCGTCGCGGATTTTATCGGCAATGTGAACATGTTCGAAGGCATGACCGAGAACGTGGCGAACGGAAAGATCGAAATTGCCGTCGCGCCCGACAACATGCTGATTCGCACCGATGCGACCAAGACTTGCTCGGTTGGGCAGCCGGTTGGATTTGCGATCCGGCCGGAGAAAATCCGTATCAGCCGCAAGCAGCCTGCCGACGCCACGTTCAACTCCGCCTATGGCGAAATGTGGGATATCGCCTATTTCGGCGACATGACGGTCTTCCATGTGAAGCTCGACAGCGGGCGCATCATCAAGGCGGCAAGCCTCAATGCCATGCGGACGGTCGAAGACCCATTCGGGTACGATGACAAGGTGTGGATCAATTTCGATACCGATGCGGGTATCGTGCTCACTGCGTGAGAAGGGGCGATGTCATGCAAAGACTGATATCGTCAATCGCGAGCCGGCTCGTCATTGTCGTGCCCTATATCTGGCTGCTGGTTTTCTTCCTTGTTCCGTTCTTCATTGTCTTCAAGATTTCCCTGTCGGAAGTTGCGATGGCGATTCCGCCTTATTCGCCGGTATTCGACCTTTCTGCCGGCTGGACAGCATTCAAGGACAGCGTTTCGAAGTTCTCTTGGGATAATTATATCTGGCTGACGCAGGACCCACTCTACTATAGGGCGTATCTCTTCAGCCTCTTCATCGCCGGCGTTTCGACCGTCCTCACACTGCTCGTCGGCTACCCCATCGCCTATGGCATGGCGCGCGCGCCCGCCACTGTAAGGCCGACGCTGCTGATGCTGGTCATCCTGCCGTTCTGGACGAGCTTCCTCATCCGCGTCTATGCCTGGATCGGCATTCTCAAGCCCGAGGGCCTGCTCAACCAGTTCCTGATGTGGGCGCATGTCATCGACACGCCGCTGAACATTCTCAACACCAACACCGCCGTCTTCATCGGCATCGTCTATTCCTACCTGCCGTTCCTCGTCCTGCCGATCTACTCGGCGCTGGAGAAGATGGACTATTCGCTGGTTGAAGCGGCCGAAGATCTTGGCTGCCCGCCGATTGCCGCCTTCTGGAAGATCACCTTCCCGCTATCGCTTCCCGGCGTCATTGCCGGATGCTTCCTGGTCTTCATTCCAGCCGTGGGCGAGTTCGTCATTCCCGACCTTCTCGGCGGTTCGCAGACGCTCATGATCGGCAAGACGCTGTGGAACGAGTTCTTCTCCAACCGCGACTGGCCTGTCTCTTCAGCCGTTGCGGTCATATTGCTGCTGTTGCTTGTCGTTCCGATCGTGCTCTTCCAGCGCGCCGAGGCGCGAGCCCAGGAAAGCGAGAAATGAGGCACATGAAATGAACACGACCTGGTCCCGCTTCAACATCGCTTCGTTGGTCGTCGGCTTCGCCTTCCTCTATCTGCCTATCGTCCTCCTGGTCATTTACTCCTTCAACGAATCGCGCCTCGTCACGGTCTGGGCCGGCTTTTCGGTCAAATGGTACGTCTCGCTTTTTCACAACCAGAGCTTCATTGACGCAGCATGGGTGACGATCCGCGTCGGTCTGTTTTCGGCGACCGTCGCCACCATTCTCGGGACGCTCGGCGCTCTCGCAATGACCCGGTACACGCGGTTTCGCGGACGCCTGCTGTTTTCAGCAATGATCTATGCGCCGCTGGTCATGCCTGAAGTCATCACCGGCCTTTCGATGCTTTTGCTCTTCGTTGCCGTTGGCATGGATCGCGGCATCTGGACGATCACGCTTGCGCATATCACCTTTTCCATGTGCTTCGTGGCGGTGGTCGTTCAATCGCGCCTTGTGACTTTCGACCGCTCCCTCGAGGAAGCCGCGATGGACCTTGGGGCGACACCGGTAACGACCTTCTTCAAGGTGACGCTGCCGGTCATTCTGCCTGCCGTCGTGTCCGGCTGGATGCTGGCATTCACCCTGTCGCTCGATGATCTCGTCATATCGAGCTTCACATCGGGGCCGGGCGCAACGACGCTGCCGATGCGCATCTATTCGCAGGTTCGCCTCGGTGTGACGCCCGAGATCAACGCGGCCTGCACCATCCTCATCGCCATTGTGACCGTCGGCGTCATCATCGCGTCGATTGCCAACAAGCAGCGCGAAGTGCAGCGGGCGCGCGATGAGCAGGCGGCAGCCAGAAACTAGAACGTTTAAGCCATAGCTTTATCGATACTGCATTAGCTCAATGCGATTCCCAAATGGATCGTGGACGAAGCGACGTTCAATACCATCCAGCGGCGCTTCCTCGATAACCCCAATGCCCGCGGCTTCCAGTTTCTGCTGCAGCAATACCAGATCATCGACCACGAAGGCCGGATGGGCCTTGCCTGCCGGGATGAAGTTCGGGTCTACGCCGAGATGGACCTTGACCGTTCCGGCTTGGAACCAGCACCCGCCACGCGAGATGAGCTGTGCGGGCTTTGCGACCTCACGCAGGCCAAGGAGCCCATCATAGAAAGCGCGAGCAGCCGCTTCGCCGTTGACCGGCATTGCCAATTGAACATGGTCCATACCGATGATGCGCATTATTCAATATCCAGTCAGTTCTGCGGCGAGATGATCGGCGAGATGAAGGGATTGTCCCACGATCCACCGATGAAGAACCGTGTATGGTTGACGGCGGGCTCAGCCGCCGGCGTTGGCTGCTCGGTTCCTTCCGCTGCCTTCGGCGCGGGTATTGGCGCGGCGTAGTCGCCGGTCAGCGCAAGGCTCTTGCCGGCCAGAGTCACGATCCCGGCAAAGTTCAAGGTTCCGGATTTGTTTTGTATCTGGGCTGTGTCGATGGCGGCGACCCCATCCATGATGTTGGCCTTGATCTCGAGCCGGTCAAATGCCAGCCAGGCATTGGTTTGTTCGTTGAGGCTGAAAAAGCGGTCGGTCTTGGCCTTGCCGAGCAGGCTGTTGAAGTCGAGGCTGCGGATTTGGCCGGCGCCAAAGCGCATGCTCAATGTTCCCTTGGCGTTGGCGAGCGCCGATGACCAACGCGAAATCGGACCCTTGAGCACCAGCGAAATCGTCCCTTTGCCGAGTTCGAAGCGATCGCCAAGGCTGAGCAGCGAGGCGATGGAAGCGCTGTTGACGTCGGTCCCATTGAGGCGCAGTTCGCCGAGCGTCGCGCCATCGCCTTCATCGGCAAGCTGGAAGCTTGCCGCCACCGAACCGTCAAAGGCGGAGGCCTCGCCGATGTCGAATATTGCCCGGCCGTTGCGAATTTGCGCAGTTGCGGCAACCTTGGCGAGGTTGACTGATCCAAGCGTCGCCTTCTGCGTGGAGAGGCGCAGATCGAGATTGAGTTTTTTAAGAAAGGCCGTGTCGATCACGGCGTTGGAATTTTCCGGGCTGTCCGGCAGAGGCATGAAACCGGAAAAGACGGAGCGCAGGTCGAGAGTCTCGAACGCAAGCGTCCCTGTGACACTCGGCGTGCCATCGTCAAGCACAACCTCGATGACACCCTTGGCCGGATTGTCGTTCAGCGTAGCCGTCAGGCCGTCGAGCTTCATGCGCGACGCGGAACCCGAGACGGACGCATCGAGCGCGAAACTGCCAACCGGCGCGCCGGGGATAGAGACCATTCTCGACCATTCGAGCGTTCGGCGCAGCGAAGGCGAGGTCAGTGACAGGGTGCCCTCGAAGAACTGATCCTTCGATATGTTGGCCGATCCGTTGAAGGAGAGCGTCAACGGTGTCGAACTGAGGTTCATCTGCAGCGGGCTGGTGCCCCCGGCCAAAAGCAACAGGGCCTTGGTAGCGGAACTGTCGATCTCGGTTTCCTCGTCGTGCCAGATGGCCGTACCCCGGAAGCTTGCAACGCCGGATGTCTGGGGCCAGTCGAATACGCCGCTGATGCTCGATATCTCTTCCTCGACGCCATTGATGGGCCGCTTGAAGGTAACTCTTGCATCTTCGAGACGCACGCGGCCGAATGGTTGCGACGAGACCGTGCTCATATCCGGCTTGGACGGGTTCGCCTCAACGGCGGAACGTGCCTCGCGCACGACATCGCCAATGCGCCCATCGCTCTTAGCCAGCGCTTCGCCAATTTCGGAAAGGCTCTTTATCGGCTCATCGATGACAAAGCGCGGCCGCACGATTTTGGTTTCGGTGAATTCGATATTCCCCATCAATGCCGAAAGCAGCGACAGGTCGACTTCGATACGCTCGGCCTCCATGAAGGCGGCGCCGCCACGCTGCCATGGATTGCGTATGGTGATATCGCCAAGCGAGGCGCTGAAGACCGGGAAGAATGCGATTTGCGGCGACTGGCGGGACTCGACGCTGTAGCCGGTCCAGTTGCTGATTTCCTGGATCAGGCGCGCCCGGATCAGCTCCGTGCTCACCAGATAGGGCAGGGCAACGAGAACGCCGCCGGCAACGAGAGCCATCACCACAACCGTTGCGAGAAGGTTCCTTGGCCTGTACCAGGACATGAGCGTTTCCGAATTTGCCTTTGCGTGTGTTGGCCGCGCAAACTTTATGCTTAACGACGGTTTAGCGATCATGCATGGCAATTCAAGCCGGTACAGGCATTTCCGCGTCAAATTGTTGCATATTGTAATAATTGCGTGCGTTACGCGACGTTGAGCGCGGCATACCCGCTCATCACCGCCGCCGCCGCCATCCCTCCAACCGCCGTTATCCTCGGGGCATTGCCGGCGTGACGGCGGAGAGGTTAAGAATCAAAGAGTCACCTGCCGTACGCTTCGTTCCCCAAAAGGCCGACAAGACCCGGCCCGGCGCTATTCGGCGAGCACCCGTGTCGAGGGGAAGGTGATCTCGACCATCGTGCCGCGCCCAGGCGTCGACTCGATGCTGAAATTGGCGCGGTTTGCTTCGGCCATGGCCTTGGTCAAGGGCAGGCCGAGCCCCGTACCGTCGGTGCGCGCGTGGCGAGGCGTGGTAATCTGCTTGTAGGGCCGCAGCGCCTGCTCGACCTCCTGCCGCGTCATGCCGATGCCAGTGTCGCGAACCCGCAGCAGTACGTCCCCGCTGGCCTCGTAGCTCGTCGAAACGATGACTTGTCCCCCGGGTCCGGTAAAACGGACGGCGTTCGACAAGAGGTTGAGTGCGATCTGCGTGATGGACCGATGGTCGGCCACGATATCAGGAAGGCGCGACGTCAGGCTCGAGCGGATGATGACGCGCTCGCGGTTTGCCTGGGGCTGCATGATAGCGACAGCTTCGGTCAGCGCATCGTTGAGCGAGACGGCCTCGAAGTCCATCTCGACGGCCCCGGCCTCTATCTTCGAAATGTCGAGGAGATCGTTGACAAGCGAGAGCACATGGTTGCCCGACCGGCTGATATCCTTCAAGTAATCGCGGTAGCGCTCGCTGCCGATGGGCCCGAATTTTTCGTCGGCCATCAACTCGGAAAAGCCGATGATCGCGTTGAGCGGCGTGCGGATTTCATGGCTGATGCGGGCAAGAAACTCGCTCTTCTGGCTCGACGTGCGCTCAGCTTCGCGTCTGGCGCTAACCAGCTCTTCTTCTGCTCGCTTCCAATGGGTGATGTCACGCAGCACTGCGCAATAGCCCTTCGAGACATCGAGCTTGCCAATGGTCATGAACAGCGGAATGAACCGGCCCTGGCTTTCGCGGCCGATAACCTCGCGGCCGTCATTGAGGAGGCTCGCGACGCCGTTCTCCGAGAGGCTGTGCAGATAATCCATGGCGGCGCGCTGGCTCTCGATCGCAAAGAGCAGCGAGAAGGGTTTTCCCGACACATCCTCCGGCTCATAGCCGAAAAGCGCTGCCGCCGAATGGTTGATCGAGCGAATCGAACCCGCCGCGTCGAGCAGGACCACGCCATCGGTGGCAGTGTCGAGAATGGCATCGAGTTCATCGATGCGCGTCTGAAGTTCGAGCCGCTCTTCCTCGCCAATGACGCCCGGCGCAGCGGCCGGCTGCGGCGAGAGCGCAAGGAGCAGTGCGCGCTCGCCGTCGTCGTCCCAGCGCACGGCCTGAAGGTGCGCCGCAACGCGCAAGATCGTACCATCGCTGCGGTGCAGGGATGTACCAGCTTCATCGCCGTCGTCAGCATCCTGTGGCGCATCGGCAAAGAGCGCGCCAAGGCCGCCGGCGTCGTTGATCGCCTCCAGCGTCCCGTAGGCCAGCGCATCGAGAAGCGCCGGATTGGCATAGAGGATTTGCCCATTGCGGTGGATGAGAACCGGCAGGGGCAGGGCTGCAAGGATGGAGGTATCGACCCCTTTGCGGGCTTGTTCGCTGATCCGCCCGGCAAAAGTACCGCCATGCCCCGCAACCTCGACGGCATCATCCCCGCGCGACGAGATGGCAAATCCCGGCCCGACGAGTTCGGCGTCGGGCACCATATCGGCAGCAGCGAAGGATTCGGTCTGCCGAGGCGCCATATCGACTGGAGCAGCTGGTTCGTGGGTTGCGTCCCTCGACCGGGGCGATTCAGCCAGTACCTCGCGGCGCAGCCGCTCGGCGATCTCCCGGAACGCGTTGCGTTCGGCGTCGTTGAGGCGGCCCTCATTGCGGGGCGGGCGCTGCGTATTTAAGGCAATGACGTTATCGCCAGCACTTGTCGTAATTTCGAGGATGGGAGTCTCGCGGCCGAAATCCTCAGCGGGAGAGACCTCGACGGCTTGCGTTTCCGCCGGACCGGCGCGATTGCCGAGTGCAATGCCGGTTGCTCTCGGGTCCGTTTCGGTTTCGCTCATCCGGGCGACGCCAAACCCGCGAAAACCCATGAAGGTTCGATCGCGCGAATAGATCGGAAGTGCTGCGAGCTCGATCGGCGCGCGTAGGTCTGTTCCCTCGATCGGCCAGAATACGGTACGGCCGGACCAGGTGTCGCGGCGTTCGAGCAATGAAGCGATCTCCTCGCTCTCGGCAAAGGCGTAGTCGGAGGCAACCTCGCGGAACGACCGGCCGACGATGGCGGCAGAGGCAGGGCCGACGGCCCTTGCGAGTTCGGGCGAGATTTCATTGAAGCGCGCATCGGCGTCGACCTTCCACACGAAACGCACCGGCGCGTCGGAAGGCGCATAGCGGAAGTGTTCCGCCTTGTCGGAATCGACTGGATCCTCATCGCGTGCAGCACTGGAAGCGTCAGTCTGCGGCTGATCGGACGCCGCCCAGGCCGGCTTGGTTGCTTCAACCGGGCCAGGCTCATTCAAGGGCAGTGACTTTTGCTCCACGGCTTGGCGTTGCCCGGCCGGTTTTCCCTCATCGATGGAAGCAGCCTCCGCCTCGACGGCAAAAAGCAGGTGCAGGGCAGGGCTGTCTGTCAGCCGCGCAATTCCGGTCGGAACGACACCGCTCGCGGTCTTGACGGGGCGCTTCACGAGACGATTGCGTTCGTGGCGCACATCACGCACCAGATCGCCGAGTACGCGTTCACCGAGGCCAAGCCTCACGAAATGCTCCGAGGCGGCCATGACCTTGCCGGCAGCGTCGAGTATGGCGGCGTGGGTCGTCTGGTCGCCGAAGCCCTGGATCGCCCGGGCAGCAGCCTGTTGATCCGAACCTTTGCGATCGCCATCGTTGATGGTCAACAAAATGGCGCGTTCCCCGCGCGGCAGGGCGATGTCGCTTGCCTGAAAGGTGAGGATGCGGCTGGCGAGACCATGCGCGACGCGCAGGGAAACGATACGGCCATGGCCGATCGCCGGAAAACCTTCGAGCGCCATCAACTGGCGCCGTGCGCGCACATCAAAAACCTGATCGCTGCCGAGGATGTCGTCGATGGAGCCATATCCCAGCATCGCAGCCCCGGGACCGTTCGCCCAAATGATCGAGCCGAGGTCAGGCGCGACGACCACCAGCGCATCGCCATTGGCAAAGTGCTCGCGAATATCGTCGAGAACTGCAATGTCGATGAAAGGATAGGTACCAAACGCCATGTGCCGACCAGCTACTCCCAGAGCGAACGATCGCATTCATGCGGCCGTCTTAATACTTTGTTAATAATGGTGCGGCCGCCGCCCGTCCACTCGCAGCCCCTTATCTTACATGCCTTTCTCTTGGTTTAGTTAACTTCGGGCCGGGCCGGGCAGCCATCCACATAATAATTTCGATTGAGAAAACAGGCATTTAATTGTGCGCTGCAAAAGAAATGTTGCAACGCACAAAAAAATGGATTATATCGGGGTCATCAAATCAGATGCAGACGGAAGAACCATCTGCACAAGGAAGGATCCACTGTAATGAGCAAGACCACCAAACAGACTGCTGATGCGTTCTCGATCCCTGCTTTCGATGCCACCGCTGTAACCGACCAGGTTCGCGAATTCACCGAGAAGGGCGTTGCCCAGTCCAAGGAAGCTTATGCCAAGATCAAGGATCAGGCCGAAGCTGCTCAGAAGACCCTCGAATCCACTTTCGAAACCGCACAGTCGAACACTGCTGCTCTTTCGCTGAAGGCACTGGCTGCCCTGCGCGCCAACACCGAAGCCAGCTTCGCTCATATCGAAGCGCTGATCGGCGTGAAGTCCTTTGGTGAAGTGATCGAACTGCAAAGCGCATTCGTTCGCAAGCAGGCAGAAGCCTTTACCGGTCAGGCCAAGGAATTCCAGGCTGTCGCCACCAAGGCCGCTGAAGAAATCGCAGCGCCGGTCAAGTCGGCTGTCGAGAAGGCCTTCAAGGACGTCAAGGTCGCCTAACAGGCTACTGACAATCAAAAAGCTCCGTTGGCACTCCTCCTCCCAGCCATCGGAGACGCGAGACCCGGTCCCTCCCTCCCTCGGGGTCTCGCATTGATGGAAAAGGCCGGATTAATCTCCGGCCTTTTCTTTTTTCTGTGAGTTTTTGCCTTTGTTGCATCGAGCGCTTGCAAAAAGCGTCAATCCTCCGTATGTGACGCCTGTCAAAAATCATGACGGTACGCGGTCGTAGCTCAGTTGGTTAGAGCGCAGGATTGTGGCTCCTGAGGTCGGTGGTTCGAGCCCACCCGACCGTACCATTCCCCCTTCAAAATCATTGTTGCCGAGAAATCTGTCTCACTTGTCGCCAAAAGTCGGTTCGATTTTCGTGACCGCCAGGGTTTTGCGTTGCGCGTTCTGAACCGTTTCGCCGATTGGATAAGTCCAGAAATCACCGGCTTGCGCGCAGTCGCTTTCTGAAGGAGTGGCCCCGGTTTCATCCGCCGCCAAGTTCTTCAAATCGAAGTTCAGGTATTTTGCCACAAGCTTGGAATAGTCATCATTGGCGTCGGCAACGACGCCGTAATCCTTGGATTGAGCCAGTTTGACGGCAGCCAGCATCTTGGAGGAGGTGTCCTTGCAAGGGAACGTAAGGACCGATGGCTGGTTGGCGCTGGTCACGATGAATCCGGATTTATCGGCATCGTATGTCCACTTGGCCGCGAGGCCGATCGATATGGGCGGGATTGGCCGGCCCGGAACGGAACATTCGTCCGTGGGTTCCGGCGCAATCTTGGTGACCTCCAACGGTATCGACGGTCCGGACGGGCAGATGAAAAATTGCACGGTGGTCGCGCTGGTTTCGAAGTAGTAGCCGCGTTCGAGGTTGCCCTCGGTGTGAACGCCGAACTTGCGTTTTCCTATGGCAGCAAAGGTCCCGGCTTTATAGGTGGAGAAAAATGTCTCCCAATCCTTGCCCGCGATGTTGTCCTGCGCCAAGGCGCTCGTACCAAGGAAAGCGAATGTCGAGATCGCAAGGAGTACGGTCTTCATAGCTTGAACTCCCTTAATGGCAAAAAACCAGTCCCGTCGTTCGATTGGACCAGAAGCAAGCCCTCCGTGGGCGTCGCCCGGCATACGGCATAGGTGTATTTGTCTGTCGTAAGGATGTGCAGTAGCCCCGTTCTGCATCGTTCAAAGCGAAGCGCGGTACTCGCTGACATTTCAAATTCATATTTGGAGAAGGGCGCCTTGAAGCTTACCCAGGCCGTGTCTCCGCTCAAGACCTTCTCGCTACGCTGATCCGCCGCAACCTGTGCGATCTTGTTGATCAGCAATCCCGCCACAAAAACCCCGATGATCATTATGACTGCGAGACCGCTTCGCGTGGCGACCACGGACTTTAGTTTGGCATCACTTAGTGCGAGCAGCGCCACAATCGCCAGTCCGATCGATGCAAGGAGAAAAACCGGATTGGAAAACACGTTGAAGGAATAAGAAAGCACGATTGGAATCGGCAGATCGACCTCGTGCACCGAGATCGAAAATTTTGCGAGGTAGGCCGATAAATAAGCAATGCCCGCGAAGTAGGCCAGCACAAGCGGGGCGGTTGCCGCGATGACTTCCAGTATTTTCTCGTTCAGTTTGTCCAAATCTTCGGACCCTTCGCCGGAAACACGTGGCAAACCTAATTGTCAAAACCTGCGAGCGTGTGACGCTTCATGCCTGCAGTCAGCACGAACCGGAGGGCGTGCTACCTTGGCCGGTCGTGCATGGGTCGCCGTCGTGGCCACGTCCCTTGCCACTGTTTCCGCCGCTGCCGCCTTTTCCGCCTCCAGAGCCACCGCCGCCGCCCTTGCCGCCGCCGCCTCCGCCGCCCCCACCACCACCTCCGCCACCGCCACCGCCTCCGCCTTTAGCGGCAGTGATCTCGACGGCATAGGCGCATGCGAGGATTGCGCCGGCGATGATCAATACGCGGCGCGACAGATGTGATTGACGTGAATGTTCGTCGGATGTCTTTCCCATGATCCCCTCCAGTTGACGGATGATCCGGTGAAAAGCCTGTCCCTCAAGACCTCCAGCAGAAGCAGCATCCGAGCCCGTCATTATGGACCGCAATTTCGGGAATGCATGTTGCTCTATCGGGCTACACCGATGGGACAGTTCACCGCCTCGTCATAATGTTTGCTGGCACTCGTGTTTCGTGCCAATGAAAGCGCCATGCGTATATTGCTCGTAGAAGACACGCGCGATGTGGGGGAAGCCATCTGCAAGCGTTTTGAGGCGACCGGCCATGCGGTCGATTGGGAAACCAATGGGCGCGACGCAGCTGAGATCATCGACTTCACGGACTATGCGCTGGTTATCCTCGACGTGATGCTGCCCGGTATGAACGGCTTTGAGATCCTCAAGCATATCCGCAAGTCCGGCAATGCGGTGCCGGTCCTTGTCCTGACCGCCCGCTCCGAAATCGACGATCGCGTTGGTGCGCTTGATCTCGGCGCCGATGATTATCTGGTCAAGCCTTTCGATTTTCGCGAGCTCGAAGCGCGTGCGCGCGTTCTTATGCGGCGGCGCACCGGCGGGGAAGCAACCAATCTCATCAAATGCGGCGATATCGCCGTTGATCGGGCCGCGCGCTCCGTCCATGTCGGCAAGCGCGAAGTTCAACTCAAACGCCGCGAATTGACCTTGCTGGAAGTGCTCGTGGCGCGTCCTGGCCGCGTTTTCAGCAAGGATGAGTTGCTCGATCAGATTTTCGGGTTCGATGAAGCTGCCAATGCCAATGCGATCGAACTCTATATCGGCCGGTTGCGCAAGAAGCTCGAAGGCGCAAAGGCGCGCATCGTGACTGTGCGCGGCCTCGGCTACCAACTGGTTTCCGACGATGCGCCGTGAACCGTCGCTTTTTGCCCGACTTGCCCGGCGTATTTCCGTCGTTCTCGGCATCGGCGCGGCCTTGCTCGTGACTGCCGCCTGGTACTATGCGGAAACGGCCGCCAACAAGGCCTACGACCGCCTCCTCGTCGGCGCCGCACTTCAGATGTCCGAGAGTCTTGCTGTCGAGGACGGAATATTGACGGTGCGCCTGCCGACCTCGGCCTTCGAGCTTCTCGGCCTTGCCGAACGCGACCGGATTTTCTACCGCGTCATCAATACGCATGGTGAGACGCTGACCGGTTATGACGACCTCGAAAGCCCGGTTCCGCTCGATCGCATCGAAGACGTATCGAACGCGGAAGAGGGGTTCTACAAGGGCGAGCCCGTCCGCATTGCCAGTGCCAAGCGCGTCCTTGCGGACCCCGCTGTTTCAGGCGAGGCTTTTGTCATTGTTGCGCAGACAAACGAGGCCCGCTCGGCGCTGACTCGGGAATTGACGCTCCGCGCGACCATTCTCGTGCTCGTCATGAGCCTCCTCGCCTTCGTCGGCGCGATGCTGGCAATTCGTTATGCGCTGCAGCCCGTCGAACATCTCGGCACGGCGGTGCGGCGGCGCGATCCGCATGATTTGACACCCGTTACTGTCGATGTTCCGCGTGAACTCGATCCTTTCGTCGGGTCGATCAATCACTTCATGGGTCGTCTTAATGAGCGTGTCGATCTCTTGCAGCGCTTCATCGCTGATGCCGCACATCAGATCCGCACCCCGCTGACAGCGCTTTCGGCGCAGATCGACCTCCTTGGCGGCGACAAACTCGACAAGGCCGGGCGTCAGCACTACGAACGCGTGCAGGAGCGCGCGGGGGAGCTGGCACGCCTTACCAATCAGTTGCTGAGCCACGCCATGGTCATTCACCGGGCGGATTCTGTGCAACTTGAGCCGATCAGTCTGGTCGATGTGGCGCGGCGCGCCTATCGCGCCGCCATTCCGATTACTGTCGATCCGGATATCGTCATCTCCTTCGAAGCGCCCGACGAGCGTCCATTTGTCCTTGGCGACGCGGTGAGCCTGCGCGAAGCGATCGTCAATGTCATCGACAACGCCTTGCGGCACGGGGCCAAACACCGTCTGGAAGTGCGCGTTCGCGCAAACGATGCCGAGGCTTTCGTCGAGGTCGAGGATGACGGGCCGGGCATTCCCCCGGAAGGCTGGGAAAGGGCCACGCAGCGCTTTGCTACCTCCAAGTCACACGAAGGAAGTTCGGGGCTCGGCTTTGCCATAGCACTGGAAGTTGCCAAGGCCCACGGCGGCACATTGAGCTTCCGCGCGCGCGACGAAAGGGGATTTACGGTGATACTTGCGCTTCCGCTCTTGAAGGGCGGCACATCATGATCCGGATAATCCTCGCAAGCCTCGTCTTCGCCTTCAGCGTCTCGCTTGCGAAAGCTGCGGACGACGACAAGACGGTGTTTCCGGCGAGCGGCGTGGAGACAGGCCGTTTGACGATCTATTCGACCACCGATCTCGTGGCGATGAAACCATTGATCGAGGATTTCCAGAAATCGTCGCCGGGCATCACCATCAACTATATCGAATACCTGACCAACGAACTGAACTCGCTTGCGAGCGAGGCCTGCCGCAAGGGCGAGCCGCTTGGCGATCTACTCCTGTCTTCCTCGGTGGATCAATTGGTCAAGCTTGCCAATGACGGCTGCGCGACGGCCCACCGATCCCCGGAAACGGCAAGGGTCGCCGAATGGGCCAATTGGCGCGACGAGGTTTTCGGCTTTACCTATGAACCGGCTGTTTTCGTCTACAACAACCGGTTGGTACCAGCCAACGAAGTGCCGCGCACCCACGTCGAACTCGCGGACCTTTTGCGCGAACGGCTCGACTACTATCGCGGGCGCGTCGGCACCTATGATATTCGTTTGTCGGGTATCGGCTATCTTCTTGCTTTCAACGATGCGCGCCAGACGACCACCGTTTTTGGCCGGCTGCTCGAGAGCATGGCGCGTGCAGCGGCGGTGGCGCGTTGCTGCACCGGTGAAATCATCGAGGAAGTCGCCAAGGGCAATCTCTATATCGGCTACAACATGCTGGGGTCCTATGCCTATGAGGCGGCCCTGCGCCATCCGCAACTGCGCATCGTCGTGCCGCGCGATTATACGCTGGTTCTCAGCCGTGGCGCGCTCATCCCGAAAGCCGCCAAACAAGCCGAACTTGGCGCACAATTTCTTGATTTCTTGCTTTCCGAACGGGGACAGGCAATCGCGCGCAGCAACGCCTTCTATTTTACGGAAACCGGTGGGTTGCCGCCCGATGTCGACGGGCCGCAGAATATGAAGGAGTCCGGCATCGCCCAGCCGATCCGCATCGGCCCGGCACTGCTTGCGGTGCAGGATCGCGCCCAGCGCCAGCAATTTATCGACGATTGGTCACGATCACTGATCGAACTCAATAGTCCTGACTGGACGCGGGAATAGTCAGAAAAGCGAGCCCTGCGAGCCGCTTGGTTCCGGCGGCTTCTTGGCCGGGGCAGGGGCAGGCCGTTCGGGTTTTGGCTTGGCCGGGCGCTTGCTTGCCTCCGTGGCGACGGCCTGCACGTCGCCGTCCTGAAAACGTAGCGTGAGGTCATCGCCACCGGCAATGTCCAGTGCCCGCTTTATCGGAGCACCTGAGGGGTCGAGCACAATCGCAAAGCCGCGTTCCAGCACGCTTGCATGCGATAGCGTGCGCATCAGCCGTTCGAGTTCAAAACTTTTCCGGTTGGCGCGGTCGAGCCGAAGATCGATCGATTGACCAAGCCGCCGGTCCAGTTGCTGCAGATGCTGGCGTCCGCGCTCCGTCCGGCGCCCGGTCGCTTCGATCGAAAGTCGGCCAGTCCGTCGGTGATAGAGCGCCCGAAGATCACGCACGAAGACATCGAGTGCACGCGGCAAACGAACAGCAAGTATGCCGGTCTCGCGCCGCTTTTCACGCAACCTGTGTTGGAGCAGGCGCGGTGACAATTGCCGGGCCCGCCCGTCGAAATGAGCGCGTTTCCCCTGGGTGTTCGCCTGGAGCGCGCGGGAAAGACGCGCGGCGGTCTCGTCGAAATGCCGTCGCGGCAAAGCCAGCAATTGATCCGCCGACGGCAACGCCCGCGAAAGGGCGCGCTGCGTTTCGCGGCGGCGGTTCAAATAGCGCGACATGCTTGAGGCGAGCCGCGCACCCATCATGGCGATGTGCGCCGCAAGGTCTGCTTTTACCGGCACGGCCATCTCCGCCGCGCCTGTCGGTGTCGGCGCCCGCACATCCGCGGCAAGGTCGATCAGCGTCCAGTCGGTTTCGTGCCCGACCGCCGAAATGACCGGAATGCGCGAGGCCGCGACCGCACGCACTACGGCTTCATCGTTGAACCCCCAAAGGTCTTCAAGGCTTCCGCCGCCGCGCGCGATGATAAGCACATCAGGGCGAGGCAGAGCACCGCCGTCCAGGCCGTTGAAGCCATTGATCGCATTGGCAACTTCCATGCCGGAGGTCTCGCCCTGCACGCGGACCGGCCAGACCAGGACGTGCAATGGGAAACGGTCGGTGATCCGGTGGATGATATCGCGAATGACCGCGCCCGTCGGTGAAGTGACGACGCCGATGATGCGCGGCATGAAGGGGAGGGCCCGCTTCGCCGAAGCATCGAACAGGCCTTCTGCGCCGAGCCTGCGCTTGCGCTCTTCGAGAAGCGCCATCAGCGCGCCGGCACCCGCTGGCTCCATCTGCTCGATGACGATCTGGTATTTGGATGAACCCGGATAGGTGGTCAGTTTGCCGGTGGCAATGACTTCCATGCCTTCTTCCGGCTGGAAGCGAAGGCGGTTCATGGAACTGCGCCAGATCACCGCTTCAATACGGGCCTTGTCGTCCTTCAGCGAAAAATAGGCATGGCCGGACGAATGCGGTCCACGATAGCCGGAAATCTCCCCGCGCACGCGCACATGGCCAAAAGCATCTTCAACGGTGCGCTTGAGCGCCCCGGATATCTCGGAGACGGTATATTCAGCGGCATTGGTGGCAGATTCGGGCACTTCGCTCATGACGTATAACTATCGGGGCCAGAAACAAGGTCAAGTCTTGCCCAACCATCGCTTGCGCCATTGTCAGCCGACGCGATATCGCCTTTAACTTGGGAAAAAAGGAATCGTCATGTCAGCAACATCCTCCCTTGTCGCCAAGCACCTGAAATTGCGCCATTATCTGTTGATCGGAGCGCTGATGATCGCTGCCGCTGCCGCGATCCTTTTGTGGATGGGCCGTAATCCGATCTGTACCTGCGGTACAATAAAGCTGTGGGTGGGCGAGACGAACTCGTCCGACAATTCGCAGCACATCGCCGATTGGTACACGCTGTCGCACATCATCCACGGCTTCCTTTTCTACGGTATGCTTTGGCTTGTCGCCCGCAGAACGCCGCTCGGGGCGCGGCTCTTGATCGCAATTCTGATCGAAGCGTCCTGGGAGATATTCGAGAACACCGACATGGTCATCAATCGCTACCGCGAGGCGACGATCGCTCTCGGCTACGTCGGCGACAGTGTCCTGAATTCCGTATCCGACATCCTGTTCATGGTCATCGGCTTCTTTTTTGCAGCCCGCGCGCCCATCTGGCTGACCGTGGTTTTGGCGATCTTTTTCGAGCTTCTGGCTGCCTGGGTGATCCGCGACAACCTCACGCTCAACGTCTTGATGCTGCTTTATCCCCTGGACGCGGTAAAAGCCTGGCAAGGCGCAATGTAAGCGTCTACTTACCAGCCCGGCGCGAGTTCCGTGGCGCGCACCTGGCGCAGTCGCTGGTTCGCAAGGATCGGAGCTGCGGCCTGGGTCAACGTGACCGGCGTCGGCATGGACAGGTTGTCGAGGCTCTCGACTATATGCTGTGCCAGGGCATCAACGATCGCTGAGGGCTTGGTATGCCCGCGCATGATGCCGATGCCGAACTCCGGCAACCGGCCGAAACCATCGGCCTCGGTCAGGACGCGCATGCCTGGACGCAAGGCACATTCCGGCAGGATGGAGACGGCAAGGCCCGCAAGGACGGCCGCCGCCAGCACGGTTGCCGACCAGCTGGTAAAGAGGATGCGGTAGTCGTGGTTCATCCGGTCGAGAACGTCGATAGCGGCAGCACGCCAGATGCAGGTCGGCCGGCCGACTGCGAGCGGCAATACCAGCTCCTCATGGACATTGTGATGCGCGGACGTTACCCAAAGTAATTGCTCACTGCGCACCACTTCCGATCGCCGCTGTTCGTCGCACTGGGTGACAAGTGCAATGTCGAGCTGGCCCTTGCGAATCATCTCGTCGAGATTGACGGTGGGCTCGCATACGACGGACAGTTCGACCCGCGGGTTGGAGCGCGAGAAACGCGCCATGATCTCGGGCAGGAAGCGATCGGCATAGTCGTCGGGCGTGCCAATGCGGATATGACCCTGCAACTGCGTATCATCAAAAGCGGCGATGGTTTCATTGTTGAGCTGCAGCATGCGCCGCGCATAGGCGAGGAGGCGCTCGCCGTCCTCGGTTAGCCGGTTCGTGCGCCCATCCCGTTCGAACAGCGCCTTTGCGACCCGTTCTTCGAGGCGGCGCATCTGCATCGAGACCGCGGACTGTGTCTTGTTAACCTTGTCGGCGGCTTTGGTGAAGCTGCCAAGGTCGGCGATTGCCGTAAATGTCTGCAACTGGTCAAGATCGAGCGGTGCGTTCATGGTCGTGCTCCCAGGCGGCTCATCCATCATTATTATTGAACGTTTACATTAAAAACATTCGTTTGAATAATCAATTCTTATGGATCATTCTGAGGATGTTCAGGAAGCGCTGGCAACGATAGGCCAAGCGTGATGCGTGGGAATGGTTCCTGCGCGGTTTAACTTTCTTGATCAGCGCCACCAAAGGAGTAACGGCGATGACGACGACGACCAGATTGACTGAAGTAACCGGTTCCACCCGCCCGACCGCAGGATTTGCGTCGCAAGTGGCCAACTTTGTCACCCGTATGCTCGTCGCTCGCCGCAATCGTAAAACGATTTTGAGCCTTGGCGAATGGAGTGACGAGATGCTGCACGACATCGGTGTCACCCGAGCTGATCTGCATTCGGCTATTGGTACCTCATTGCTCGATGATCCAAGCGAACGCTTGGGTGCGCTGGCTGACATGCGCACACGCGTGCGCGCCGCCCGCAGCATCGTCTGAGGACCTGACTGGTTAGCAGGCGCCCATTCACGCCGGAATCCCCTCCCGGCGCCTCGCCTGCCTACTGCCCGGCCCACCTTGCATCTGCAACGTGGCCGGGCTTTTTCTTTTAGCGGCTGCGGTCCATGCCGCGCAGATACTGGTCGAATATCGACTCAAGTCCCTTCTGGTACTGGTCGTTCGCCTGTCGGCCGGTGTCGAACATCTGGCCCAGTATGTCTTTCAGCGGATTGTCGGACGGCGCCGGCGGCGCATCGGGATCCGGCTGCGCCTGCCTCTGCCTTGCCTGCGGTTGCGGCGGTGGCGTGCCGCGCGGGGCACCGCCGCCCAGCATCTCCTCGAAAATCTTGCCGAGCGGATTGTCGCCAAAAGGATTTTGCCCCTGTGCGGTATCCTCGCTTCCATCGTCTTGCGGCGCGCGGCTGCGTGGTGTCCGTGCCTGCTGGGCGGCACCGGGGAGGCCACCCTTCATCATCTCTTCGAATATCTGGCCGAGCGGATTGTTTCCAAGCGGATTGGCCGATTGTCCTTGGCCCTGCTGCCCGGCCGCACCGCCGCCAAACATGCCTTCGAGGATCTGGCCCCAGGGATTTGCCGAGGCGTCGGGCGCGCTCTGGCGATTGGGGGCCGGCTGACCTCCGCCCATGGCGGCCCCACCTTGCCGCATCATCTGCTCGATGAGATCGCCGATGACGTTGCCGCCCCCGAGCCCTGAGGCTGCGAACTGGCCGGTTGATTTATTATAAAGTCCACCCATCATCATCGAAGCGATGACCGGCAGCATCTGCCTGAGCGTTTCTGCGCCAAGTCCTGTCATCTGCGCCGCATGGTCGGCGACAGCACGCGACAAGTCTTTTGAGCCAAATAGCTGGCCAAGAATATTATTGCCATTGGCGACGCCGGACGAATTGAAGGCGGCCTGCGGATTGTCGAAATAATTGGTGTGCTGGCCGGCGGAGAGTGCCTGAACGAAGGCGCCGAAGCCCATTGGATCGGCGGCATTCCGCTGCAGTCCTTGCGAAAATGCCGGCATCAGCGCTTGGATGGCGGCGACGGTCTGCTGTTGGGACAGGTTGAACTGACGGGATAGCGCCTCGATATTCTGGCCCCCTTGTCCCTTTAGAAACATGTCTACAAGATTCATGGCGGCGATCCTCCTTCGCACTGGGCTGGGCAGAGTTTAGCGCCGCCAAAGGACAGACTCCAATGCTTTATTCGTGTTCGACCGAGCGACCTTCGTAGTATGGAGAAGCGCCTCTGCGCCCTAGTCGGGCAAACCGGCAATGCGCAGTGCCTCTATATACCTGTCTCGATCATCTGGCCGCCGGAACGGCGGCAGTATCTCGGCGAGGTTTGAAAGCCGCAGCGTTGGATCGAATGCGCACAGGCGAGCAACCATTTCCCGCGCTTCGGCAATCCGCCCCGCCTTGGCGAGGCCGGCAGCCGCGACGCGCATTGCACTCGGGTAGTTGGGCTGATGCCGCATCGACTTTCCCGCCCAGACGGCGGCCTCGTCATAGCGGCCGGCACAAAAATGCGCGAGCCCGACATTGAACTGCCAGGCAAACAGGCGCGGATCGAACGGGCTGAGGCGCATGGCAAGCGAGGCGTGCTCGATCGCCGCTTCCGGCTCGCCCAAGCAAATCTTGATCCAGCTGCTGACGCCAACGGCGGCGGCCAGATGCGGATTGAGAACGAGCGCCCGCTCGATGCATGCCGCGCTGGCGTCAAGATCACCGCTGACGTAGCCAAGAACATATCCGCCATAGGAAAGCGCAATCGCATCATCCCAGCCAAGTTCGACCGCCCGCCGGGCAAGCCTGGTCGCCTCGGCGGTTTCCTGCGCGCGATCGATCATCCAGCCATTGCTCTTTCGGGTCGCATAGCAGCGCGCCGCCCGCGCATAGGCCACGGCGAACTCCGGGTCCCGCTCGATTGCCTGCATGAAAAGGCGCAGGGCCTCCTCAAGAGACGCTCTGTTTGTGATCGTCCGGTCAAATGCCGCCAGCCCCCGCAGGTAGTAGTCATAGGCGTCGAGGCTTTCTGTAGGCTTGCGCTTGGCGCGCTCGATTTCGGCCTCCTCGACCCTGGGGGTGATGGCGCCCACGATGCTTGCGGCGACCTGGTCCTGCAGATCGAAAACGTCGGCCAAGGTCCCGTCAAAACGATCGGCCCAAAGGTGGGCGCCCGTCGATGCATCGATCAGCTGCCCGGCAATGCGCAATCGGTCGCCTGTCCGCCGCACGCTGCCTTCAACCACATAGCGCACGCCGAGTTCGCGCCCGACCTGCTTTATGTCTACGGCCTTCCCCTTGTACGTAAAGCTGGAATTGCGTGCGATAACATAGAGATGGCGGAACTGGGCGAGGGCGATCGTGATGTCTTCTACGATGCCGTCGGCAAAATATTCCTGCTCCGGGTCTCCGCTGAGATTCTGGAAGGGCAAGACAGCGACCGACGGCCGGTCGTGAAGTGGGGTCGAAACGGACGGCGCCGGCGGCTTTGGCCCAGTGGCAGCGTTAGCCTTGGGTGCAGTCAGCGGAAGGTCGCCTGCCTTGCCCGCCTGCAAGGAAGCCGCGAGCGCGGTCGTTTGGGCCTCTGGTTCTGCGCCGAGGTGCCGCTTCAACAGGGCCTTGCATAATTCAAACTGGCGTAAAGCCGCGTTTTCGTGGCCGCGCAGCGTATGTATCCGCATCAGTGCTCGATGCGCAGCTTCTGCGGTTGGGTCCGACGCCAGCAGTCTTTCCGCAAGCCCTTCGCAGGCGGTCTCTTCCGGGGAGCCAGGCTGAGACAGCGCAAGACTGAGCCGTTCCACCAGCTGTTGCGCCTTCTGCTCGTATTTGTTCTGGTGGGGTCCGAACCACTCGTCCATGCCATCCGCAAGGGCTTCCCCCGCAAGCATCTCCCCGCGGTAAAGGTCTGCGGCGATCGCAAGATCCGAGGGGCGGTCCGATTGCAATTTGAGGTCGAATATAGAGATGTCCGTTTGGTCGGGATCGACGATCAGGGCGACCGAATCCTGATCTCCGTCGATATAGGTGGTGGCATGCTCTCCGGGCGGGAACGACCGCCGGATGTCGACAAGCGCCTGCCGCAGGCTGTTGCGGGCTTGCCCGTCGGCTCGTCCCGGCCAGAAGAGTTCAGATAGCTGGTCGCGGCGATGGCCGCGGCGGCCAGCGAGGACGAGGGCGGCGAATAGAAGCGAAGTCTTGCGCGTTGTGAAGCGGACTTGCCGGTCATCCGGTGAGGTAACTTCGAGGCCGCCCAGCAACCTGATGCGCACAGATCATCTCCAGTTCATTGACCGCATCCGCAGAATAACATTCCGATGACAGGATTTAACAGCGATTTAGCGCGAGTGCGCGCCTCTTTCACGCACCGCCGAACAGCCGCAAAGCGCGCCGGTGACACACTCCATCTGCAAACATGCAAAATGGGAGATTGGAAAAAATGGCTCACACGGAAACCCACATCGGCCGTGCCCCGACTGAAACGCAGGTATGGGGGACGAAGCTCAACATCGTTGCAACAGCGATTGCTGCCTTCAGGAAGCGGAGGCAGGCCCTCGCAGCCCGAAGAGTTCTCGCCGAACTGACGCCCGAACA
This sequence comes from Phyllobacterium sp. UNC302MFCol5.2, assembly GCF_000686005.1. Classification (NCBI taxonomy): domain Bacteria; kingdom Pseudomonadati; phylum Pseudomonadota; class Alphaproteobacteria; order Hyphomicrobiales; family Phyllobacteriaceae; genus Phyllobacterium; species Phyllobacterium sp. UNC302MFCol5.2. Next base: position 555,957 of record NZ_JMLL01000010.1, on the reverse strand, counting down.
ACTAAACGACATGGGTCTGACGCAGGCCAATCACCCGGCGCTCGATATCAAGGCGGGTCTGATCACCAATTTGATGTCTATGCGATAACTTAAATCTCGAAGTATTTGGTGCGGGGTTCGATATTGGTGGAAGCCCTTCGATTATATCAAAAGAACCGCGCCAGATTACCGCGAATACGCTCGAGCGGATCGACATCGGCGCTACCGGGGTCGAAGGTCCTGTTGGTGATCGTTTCGTAAGCGTGGATGTAGACCTGGGTGGTCGCGTCGATCACGTCTTCCGGGATTTCCGGGATATCATCCTTGTAGGGATCGCAGCGTTCGACCACCCAGTTGCGTACGAAATCCTTGTCGAAGCTCACGGGCCGCTTACCCGGGGCATAGCTGTCGGCAAACCAATAGCGGCTGGAATCGGGTGTGTGGATTTCATCGGCGAGCAGAATATTGCCCGCTTCATCCATGCCGAACTCGTATTTGGTGTCGGCAAGGATCAGGCCCCGGCCGGCAGCGATTTCCTGGCCGCGGGCGAATAGCTTGAGCGCGTGGCTGGAGACGGTCTCCCACTGGTCTTGCGTGAGAAGCCCTTCAGAAAGGATCGCCTCGGCTGTCAGAGGCTCGTCGTGTCCGCCGTCGAACGCCTTTGATGTCGGTGTGATGATCGGCGCTGGAAGCTTCTCATTGTCCTGCATGCCGTCTGGCAAAGTGAAGCCGTACATTTCGCGCTTGCCAGCCTTGTAAAGCGTCAGGATCGACGTGCCGGTGGTGCCGGCGAGATAACCGCGCACCACGATTTCAACGGGCAGGATCGTCAGCTTACGGCAGACGAGCACGTTCGGATCCGGATACTCGATCACATGATTCGGACAGATATCGGCGGTCTGCTCGAACTGGTAGCGCGCAGTCTGCGTCAGCACCTGGCCCTTGAGCGGGATCGCCGCAAGAATGCGGTCGAAGGCGCTGATGCGGTCCGTGGCAATGATGATGCGCCGGCCATCGGCGAGGTCATAGTTCTCGCGTACCTTGCCGCGGTAGTAGTTGGGCAATTCGGGAATATAGGCTTCCGCCAACGCTTTGAACTTTGCCATGGTGTCAGAAATTCCGCTGAAAAACGATATCGTCCCGCATAACACATATGCGGGAGGTGGCGAGTCAAAATTGTCGGGTTAAGAAGATTTAGCGGCCGCCGGTGACGTCGAGAAGCGACCCTGTCACATAGGATGACGCGTCGCTCAAAAGCCAGACGATCGCCTCACCAACTTCGTCCGCAGTGCCGGCGCGGCCGAGCGGCGCGGTTACGCCAAGGCGCTGGGCCCGGTCGGGCTGGCCGCCACTTGCGTGAATTTCTGTCTCGATCAGTCCCGGCCGGATGGCGTTGACGCGAATGCCTTCGGGGCCGACCTCCTTGGAAAGTCCGATGGTGAGCGTATCCATTGCACCTTTGGAACCGGCGTAATCGACATATTCATTGGGTCCGCCGATGCGGGCCGCGGCGGAGGAAAGCAGCACGATCGATCCGCCTTTGCCGCCGCGCGAGCGGGCAAGATGGCGCACCGCCTCGCGTGCGCAGAGATAGGCGCCAAGCACATTGACGTCGAAGATGCGGCGCATGCGTGCCGTGTCCATGTCCATCAGCTTCGAGGCCGGGGCAACGATCCCGGCATTGACGACCACTCCGTCAAGCTTGCCGAGTTCGCTTGCCTGTTCGAACATTGAAACAACATCGGCTTCGACCGAGACATCGCCCCGGATGGCCTTGGCTTTGCCGCCAGCATCGGCAATTGCCGCGACGACCTCGTCGGCGGCCGCTTTGTTACCCGCATAGTTGACCGCGACCGACCAGCCCATTCGCCCGGCAAGAATTGCGGTAGAGCGGCCGATGCCTCGGCTGCCGCCGGTGACGAGAATTGTCTTGGTCATGTCAGAGATCCCTCAGTAGGCATATTCCAGGAATGCGGGTTCCACCGAGCTGCCCCAGACCGAGTGATACTGGGAGAGCATCTGTTCGGCCGAGGTCGTTCCGCGCGCAACGACCTCTTCCAGCGAGGCGAGATAGTGTGTTTCGTCGAAACCTTCGCTGTTCAAACGGGCGCGATTCTTGAGGCCGAGGCGCGAAATGGCGAGCGCGTCTATTGCAATCTCACGCACTGCCCGGTTGCGGAGGGTAGCATTAAGCCCCTTTGCCGGAACCTCATCGCGGAGAGCCTGGACTTCCGGATAGGTCCAGTCTTTCGTCATCGCCTCGGCGGCGTTCAATGCCTCAGCATCATAGAGCAGGCCGACCCAGAAGGCGGGAAGGGCGCAAATGCGCCGCCACGGACCCCCATCTGCACCGCGCATTTCAAGAAAGCGCTTCAGGCGAACTTCCGGGAAAAGCGTCGAAAGGTGGTTCGCCCAATCCCCCATGTTGGGCGTGCCGTCCGGTATTTCGTGCTTGAGCGCGCCGTTCATGAACTGTCGGAACGTGACATGGGTGCAGTCGTGGTAGCGGCCATGGCGCATGACGAAATACATCGGAACGTCGAGCGCCCATTCGACATAGTCCGCAAAGCCGAAATTTTCGTTGAATATGAACGGCAAGACGCCGGAGCGATTGTTGTCCGTGTCGCGCCAGATATTGGAACGCCAGGAGAGAAGCCCATTGGGCTTTCCTTCGGTGAAGGGAGACATGGCGAAGAGGGCTGTCGCGATCGATTGCAGTTTCACGGAAACCTGCATCTTGCGGCGCATATCGGTCTCGGACGCGAAATCGAGGTTCACCTGGATCGTGCAGGTACGATACATCATATTGAGACCATCCTTGCCGACCTTCGGCATATAGTTGGTCATGATGTTGTAGCGCGACTTAGGCATGCGCGGCGTCTCGGCCAGCGTCCATTTCGGGCTGCCGCCAAGGCCAAGGAAGCGGATGCCGAGCGGTTCGGCGATTTCCCGAACCTGCGCGAGATGCGCATTGGACTCCCGGCATGTCTGGTGGATCGACAGGAGCGGTGCGCCGGAAAGCTCGAACTGCCCGCCGGGCTCGAGCGAAATCGCGCCCTGTCCGGTCGGCTCGACGAGCCCGATGATATTGCCTTCGTCGATGATCGGCTCCCAGCCGAGCTTCGATTGCATGCCTTCAAGAATCGCCCGAATACCGCGCGGGCCGTCATAGGGGACCGGGCTGTTGTCCTCGGTGTAGAACGGAAACTTTTCGTGCTCCGTACCGATGCGCCAGGCAGACTCCGGCTTTGATCCCGCGGCAAGATAGTCAGCCAGTTCTTCGGTGTTCGAGATCGGTGTTTCGTCTGTCGTGTCGCGCGCCATGGACGGTGCTTTCCGCTTGGATGGAGGTGGTTGCGCGTGATTGGCCGTTTTCAGGCAGGAGCGCAAGCGAATTTCTCTTATCGTCTTATCAAGAGAATTTGTATCTCACCAATCGCCGATTGTCGCCTGAATCAGGGCGAGGGCGGCCACCGCTGCGGTATCCGCTCTGAGGATGCGCGGGCCGAGCGGTATCGCGGTGACGAAGGGGAGTTTGTGCAGGGCAAGGCGCTCCTGTTCCGAGAAGCCGCCTTCCGGTCCGACGAGGACTCCAAGCGGTCCGCGGGCGAGGGATTGGAGCAGCGGCAAGGGATTGTGCGTCTCGTGCCCTTCGTCGCAAAAGATCAGGCGGCGTGCCGGGTCCCAGTCATCAAGCAACCTGTCGAGCTTCAACGGCTCACGCGTCTTAGGGATCGCCAGCCCGCCGCATTGTTCTGCCGCCTCGATGGCGTTCGCCTCGATACGATCAATACCGATGCGGGCAACCTGCGTATGTTGGGTGATGACCGGCTGCAGGATACCCGCACCCATCTCCACGGCCTTTTGCACGAGATAGTCCAGCCGTCCCTGTTTCAGTGGCGCGAAGCAGTAGACAAGATCAGGCGTGGCCGGCTGGTCGCGCGTCCTTTCGAGCGGTTCAAACGCGAGTTTTTTCTTCGTTTCGAACCGAAGGGCGACGCGCCATTCACCGTCCCGGCCGTTAAAGGCCAAAATCTCGTCGCCATCCTTCATGCGAAGCACATTGGCAAGGTAATTGACCGCATCGGGCGTCGCATCGACGCGTACAGCCTGGGCGAGATCACCGGTGACGTAGAGTCTCTGCATCTTGTAGTTGGCGCGCATGCTGAACCTGATCAGGAAAGAGGTGGCAAGCGACGCTTCACAGGCGACGACTTGACGATCGAGGTGTTGGTTTCAGCTTTTTCCGCGATCCGGTCAAGAATGGAATCAAGCTGCTCCATACTGCGAAACTGCAGCTTACCGATGAAGCAATCATCCCCGGTGACCTTGTCGCATTCTGTGATTTCGGGCGTTTCCTGGAGCAGGCGCTCGACGATATGCAGCATGCCGGGCAGGGGGCGAATGCGAACGATCGCCGTCAATCCATAGCCGAGCGCCACGGGATCGATGTCAACCGTGAACGAGCGAATGATCTTCTTTTCCTCGAGCCGGCGCAGCCGCTCGGAAACGCTTGGCGAGGACAGGCCGACTTTCTGACTGAGTTCCTTCAGCGAGATGCGTGCATCATCGATGAGGATGTCTAGGATTGTTCGGTCAAGTTCGTCCATGACAATGTACCTGTAAGGTATTTCCCGCGAATAACCTGCATTAAAAAGGCGAAGTCGGCTGGTGGCCTTTCTCAAAACATAGCAAATCATGCCGCATCCGCCTAGTCTCTGTCTCGCAGTATAAGGAGCAACGACATGGAAAAAGATATCGTCAGAGGCAGCGTCGAGATGACCGCCGCCATGATGATTTCGGGAACGATTGGCTGGTTCGTCTTGATGTCCGGCCAGCCGGTATTCTCGGTCGTGTTCTGGCGGTGCGCCATCGGTGCCCTGACGCTGCTCGCCGTTTGCGCGGGTCTTGGCCTGTTCCGGCGAGACATCATTTCTCCCAAGCTCTTCGGGCTCGCCGTAGTGGGCGGCATGGCGATCGTCGCCAACTGGGTGCTTCTGTTTGCAGCTTATCCGCGCGCCTCCATCGCCATCGCCACGACTGTCTATAATGTCCAGCCTTTCATGCTCGTTGGCCTCGGCGCCTTGATCTTCAAGGAAAAGCTCACCGCCACCAAGCTATTCTGGCTACTTGTCGCTTTCGCTGGAATGCTCCTGATCGTCCAGGCCAAGCCCGGCGCCGCCTATAGCGGCTCGGACTATATGACCGGGATCGGTCTCGCGCTTGGTGCTGCGTTTCTTTATGCGATCGCGGCTATCGTCGCCAAGCGGCTGAAGGGAACCCCGCCACACCTGATCGCCCTGATTCAAGTGTGCGTCGGCATCGTCATGCTTGCCCCGCTCGCCGATTTCAGCGCCTTGCCGCCAGGTGCCGGGCAATGGGCGAGCATCGTCACGATCGGCGTCGTTCACACCGGCCTCATGTACATCCTGCTCTATAGCGCGATCCAGAAATTGCCGACTCACATCACCGGGTCACTTTCGTTCATCTATCCGGTCGCTGCGATTCTCGTCGACTACCTCGCATTCGGCCATGCGCTGCAGCCAAGTCAATTGGTGGGGTCCGCCGCGATCCTGATCGCCGCTGCCGGAACAAGCCTGGGCTGGAGTTTCGGCAGGCGCGCGCCTGGGGGCGTGAACCTCAGAAGCCGTGCATGAGCGGCCGGTAGCCTGCGCGCAGCGCCCGCACTGTGGAGGGCGGCGTCAGCAGCATGGCGTCGCCATCCGGCCTCGCGCCCTCGTAGCCCTGCCACGACCAGCGATACGTGTTTCCGTTTCTTACGATAAAGGCGTTGTCGCCGCGGGTGATCATCGCGCCATCGGGAAGATCGCGGACGTGGCCCTTGATCGCGTGCAACGCCTTGCCGCTCTCATGATCAAGCCGCTCCCCGTGCAGGACGCGATCCATCTCCGGCGCTTTCATGGGGCGCCCATTGCCTTCCGCCCAGGCAGCTTGAAAGGCGAGTGCGCGTTGACGCTGGCAATAGAAACATGGCCGGTGCCCTGCGGAAAGCGCAGTTGCCTCATCGAGGAAGAACAGTTCCGTCCAGCTTTGCCGCGCCATGACGGGGCGGCGCACGTTCTTGAACTTGCAGACGCAAATGATCCAGGCGTCATTGGTCCAGCGCTTCCTCAACAGCGTCCGCGTGGCCGGATCGTGGATGATGCCGCGATTGCCCATCATCGTGCCGCGATAGGGTGCCGCGACAATCTCGCCAAAAGGTGTCACTCGGTTCTGCAGGGTCATTTGACGGCTTTCGACTCGTTCGGGGCCATGCTATCCGACAATCCACTTGGGTTTGGGGCACTTATCATGCGCGTTCTCGTCGTTCAGAATTATCAGGATACAGGGCTTGGGCAAGTGGGACGGGCGCTGGCGGAAGCGGGGGCTGCCATCGATTTGCGCCAGGCCTATCTCGGCGAGGCCCTACCGGCCGATGCCTCGGGCCACGATGCGCTGGTGGTACTTGGAGGCGATCAGAACGCGCTTGCCGACGCCACGCATCCGTACCTTCCGGAACTGGCGCAATTGACGAAGCGCTTCGGCGACGCAGACAAGGCTGTGCTCGGCATTTGCCTTGGCAGCCAGTTGGTCGCGCGCGGCTATGGGGCTGACAATATCCTTGGCCGCACGCCGGAATTCGGCTGGCACGAAGTCACCCGCAACGAGGCGAGCGAAGCCGATCCGGTGCTGGCATCCGTACCCGTTCGCTTTCCGATCTTCCACTGGCACAGCGACACGTTCACGCTCCCGGAAAATGCCATCCGCCTTGCATCGAGCGATGTAACATCCAACCAGGCATTTCGCATCGGGCGCGCGGTCTACGGCATTCAGTTTCATTTCGAGGCGGATACAACTCTGGTCGAGGAGTGGCGGCGGGTCTTCCAGGACCAGATCGCATCCAATTATCCGGGATGGCTCGACAATTACGACAGCTATGTTTCCCGCGATGGCGCGGCCGCGGATGCCGCCGGGCTGGCGCTGGCCCGAGCCTGGGTCGCTCAGATCCAGGGTTAAATTAGGCTTCTTCTTCCCCCGCAAGTAGCAAGCGGCACACGGATTCGTTGCAACTCTGCAACAGGTAAATCCAGAATCGGATACCGACTGGCGATTCCTTTGGAACGTGTCTTCGATTCACTAGTTGGTAAGCAAACTGTCCTGTAGTGCCCCCACGGCTAACCGGCATCAAGCCGCGCCCTAAACGATGGAAACGCCTAAAATGACCACCAAGAGTGCTGCACTTTTGACTGCCGTAATGCTCTCAGCCATTCTGTTCATGGGCGTAGGTCTTTTCTCGGTGGATGCCGGCGGGCGTGTCGTCTCCAGCGATGGTTACGGTGTAAGCACGTCGTCGCGCTGAGCCACCTCCAGCAACAGCTTCCTGTCCTCTTCGATCATCAAGCCGCTGAGCCGGCCACTGGCAAAGGCGCCGGTATCGAGGTTCACGCGGTTTGACCGGACGTCCGCGTCGTCAACCGGCGTGTGGCCGTGCACGATGACCTTTGCGTAAAGCGTTGGATTGTTGAGGAATTCGCCGCGTATCCAGATAAGGTCATCCGGGTTCTGCAGGTCGAGTGGGACGCCGGGCCGGATGCCGGCATGGCAGAAGTAAAAATCGCCGAAGGCGACCGAACGCTTGAGCCCGCGCAGGAATTGCTTGTGCGCATGGGGTATGGCGCGAGCCAGTTCTTTCCACCCCGCAAGCACCGAGACCGCATCGTCGAAATCGATATCGACACCGTAAGAAAGAGCTGTCTGCCGTCCGCCATTATGGGCGAAAACGCCGAACGCATCGCCGGTTGAAAGAAAGTCCAGCAGTCCGATATCGTGATTGCCGGCAAGTGCCAGCATATTGCGCGACTGCCTCGTCTCGCGCTCCAGCAGATCAAGCACCTCTCGCGATTGCGGCCCGCGATCGACATAGTCGCCGAGGTGGATGACGAGCCAGTCGTGCGGCGGCTGTTTGGCGTTTTCCCTGGCGATCAGCCGGTGCATCCCTTGCAGCAGATCAAAACGGCCATGCACGTCGCCAATGGCATAGATGCGCAGTCCGGCTGGCCCGCGTGCATGGTCGAACCCGATCATCCGCGTTCCGACTCGCGCTGGTTCCGGCGCAGGCGCGATACGTTCTGCCAGGCGCTACTGCGCGCTGCTTCGCTCTGCGCCTGCTCGATGTAGTCTATATGTTGCCCGACTGCCGCGCGCGCCGCCGTCGGATTTGAATTGATGATGGCCGCGAATATCGCCTTGTGCTGGTCCAGCAGTTTTTCGCGCGCCCCGGGGAAACCGTAGATCACCGTACGATTATAGAAGACATCGTCGGCGAGCAGGCGGTAACAGGAGCGTAGCGTGTGCAGCAGGATAATATTGTGCGCGCATTCGCCAATGGCATTGTGCAGCTCGACGTCGAGTTCGGCTTCCCGCTTAAAATCATTGGCCTTATAGGCCTCCTCCATCGCGGTCATGATGCGATGTAGCATGAGCCTGTCATCCTCCGTCGCGCGCCGTGCGGCGTATTCGGCAGCGACGCTCTCGATTTCGCGCCGGTATTCGAGATAGTCGGCGGCGGCCTTGCGGTGGCTGGATATGAGATCCATCATCGGCTTGGAAAACACCTCGCCGATGACATCGGCGACGAAAGTTCCGCCGCCATGCCGCGTCACAAGCAGGCCCTTAGTCTCCAGGAGTTTCAATGCATTGCGCAGGATCGGTCGCGAGACGTCGAACTGTACGGAAAGGTCGCGCTCGCCGGGGAGACGATCACCGACGCGCAGAACACCTTCGAGGATAAGCGTTTCGATCTGGCCGACAATATCATCGGCCGTGCGGGAGGACTGGATGCGCGCGAAGATAGGGCTGCTCATGGATAGCGGGTCCGCAAGAAAGATATCGATCCGCAGCGTAGCGGCAAAAATCGAAACTGGTCAAATCAATGATCCAGTTGCAAGGCAGTGGGGGTCTTATTTGCCGCAGCCACGACAAAATAGAATCTGTTGAAAGCCGGACCCAATCCGTTCACGATCCTGTGACAGCCGATCAAGCCCAAGACCGGTCAGGGGATATATGGCCAAGAGACTAAAATCAGTCGCGACAGCTGCCGAGCTTGCGTCCGTTGTCGGCGGCGTTCTCGGTTTTCCCGCGCATGCGGAACGCGCCGTGGCGCTCGGCGAGGTGCATGCGCGGCCCTATCCGCTTGTCGATACGCCCCGCCTCCTGATCCAGCTCGCCTTCATGACCGAAGGCGGCTCGACGGTCGATCATGCGGTTCTGGCCGAACTCAGCCGCAGCATCGGCATCGCGCCGCCTGCGCGCGATGCCCGCCACCACGTCATGCCGTGGGGTAATGGCACCTTGCGCTGGGAACGCCATACCGAGTTTTCGACCTATCTCTGGGAAGGCCCGATGCCGCGCAGCGGCGCGGGAGCGCAGCATCCTTTCGGCCATGGTTTCAACCCGCCCGGCACCGTCATCGATGGCGTGCGGCTGGAAATCGTCAAGAAAGATGCAAATGCGCTGGCGATGATCAGCGAGTTCGATCCCGCAAGCCTTTGCTACAGTGATGTCGAAGGTGGTCTCGCCTCGATCGTCACGGATTTCCGCCAGGACCGCGACGGCCTGACGCGCATTCTGATCCTCGACAATGGGCTGTCGCCAGCGCGTGCGGGCGCGCTGTCGCAGCGTGTCATCGAGATCGAGACTTACCGGACGCTGGCGATGCTCGGCCTCCCACTGGCGCATTCGCTGTCGCCGCGCATCCGCCGGATCGAGGATCGTCTTGCCGGCCTCACCAATGAGATGCGCGATGCAACCTCAGACAGCCACAAATTGCTCGACGAATTGACCTCGCTTGCGGCCGAACTCGAAGCGGACGCGGCTTCGAGCCTTTACCGCTTCGGTGCCAGCCGCGCCTATAACGGCATCGTCCTCGAACGCCTTGCGGCGTTACAGGAAGAACCGGTCACCGGCTATGAAACATGGGGCGCCTTTATTCAGCGCCGCATGGCGCCGGCGATGCGCACGTGCCGCTCGGTCAGCGAACGGCAGGAGAGCCTCTCCGAGAAGCTTTCGCGCGCGGCGACATTGCTGCGAACTTCGGTCGACGTAGAGCTCGAACGCCAGAACCGCGATCTCCTGACCTCGATGAACCACCGCGCGCAACTGCAGTTGCGGTTGCAGCGGACGGTCGAGGGCCTGTCCGTCGCGGCGATCTCCTACTATGTCGTCGGCCTGTTCTATTACCTGGCCAAGGGTGCGGAGACCTACATTCCAGACCTGCATTCGACCGTCCTTACCGCCATTTTCGTGCCGGTTGCCATCATCGCCATGTGGTTTGTGGTCAAGTCGATCCGCAAGTCGCATGCCGACGATTGATCAGTGCCTGTCCCATGGCGGCACCGGTCCATAGAGCGCCGCAAGATAGTCGATGAACAGGCGCACTTTCGCCGGCAGGAATTGCCGCGACGGATACACCGCGTAGATGGCGATGTTGCGCGAGGCGGCATAGTCGCCGAGAACGCGAACAAGTTGCCCCGTCGCCAATTCGGGACCGATATCCCAGGTGGAACGCAAGGCAATGCCGAGTCCGCCGAGCACTGCCTCGCGCACCACTTCACTCGAATTTGTCAGGAGCGGCCCTAAGGGGCGCCAGACCACAGCGCCGTAAGGGCCGACCAGACGCCACGGGTCGCCATTATGCGCGGCAAGGCAGATATGATTTTCGAGATCGGAGAAGGATTTCGGCGTGCCGTGCTCGGCCACGTAGCGAGGGGAGGCGACCAGAAAGCGCTCGACCGGCGCAAGCTTGCGCGCAACGAGGCTCGAATCGGAAAGTTCCGCAATTCGGACCGCAAGGTCGTAGCCTTCGCCGACGATATCGACGAACTCATCGGCAAGGACGAGGTTGACGGCAAGGTCGGGATTGGCGCGCATGAAGGGTTCGAGGTGCGGCGCGATATGCATGCGCCCGAACGTCGTCGGCACGGCGACCTTCAGCATCCCGTGCGCCTGTTCGGAACGGCGCGACACGAAGGCCTCGGCCTCCTCGACCCCGGCGAGGATTGCGAGCACGCGCTCGTAATAGCCTTGCCCGGTTTCGGTGAGCGCGATCTGGCGCGTCGTACGCTGCAGAAGCCGCGTGCCGAGCCGTTCTTCCAGCCGCCGCAGCCGCTTGGATACGACCGCTGGTGAAAGGCCAAGCTCGCGGCCCGCTGCCGACATGCTGCCGGCGGCAACCACGCGGGCAAACACTTCCATATCGTTGAATTCACTCATGCGCGCACTCTCACTGGCGCAAATCAAACGTCAAGTCCCCAAGCCTTGAAATTCATCGCAGGCGAGATCGCCGCACGGCCTGTTCTCTCCAATCGAGAAAGGTTCTAAACTATTTACATTCGTGCCGGGCAAGAGGTAAAGATAGTTTACCAGTAGCGCTAGCGCTGTTGGCAAGGGAGAGGCAATGACCGGACTGACAATGCCGAAAAGTGATGAAGCGACGCTTGGCCGCCGGGCCGAGATCGTTACGGCATTGGGCGCGATTGTTCCGGGCGAGGGCGTCGTCGACGTCACCAACGAAATGCGCGCTTTCGAGTCCGACGCATTGACTGCCTATCGGCAGTTGCCGCTCGTGGTGGTTCTACCGCAAACCGTTGCCCAGGTTTCCCGCGTCCTCAAATATTGCCACGAGAACAATGTGAAGGTCGTGCCGCGTGGCTCTGGAACCTCGCTTTCCGGCGGTGCGCTGCCGCTTGAGGACGCCGTGCTCCTCGTCATGTCGCGCTTCAATCGCATCCTCGAAATCGATTTTCCGAACCGCGTTGCCGTCGTCCAGCCCGGCGTGACGAACCTCGGCATAACGAAGGCGGTCGAGCACGAGGGCTTCTACTATGCCCCTGATCCATCGTCGCAGATTGCCTGCTCGATCGGCGGCAACGTCGCTGAAAACTCCGGCGGCGTACACTGCCTGAAATACGGGCTGACGGCCAATAATGTCCTTGGCATCGAGATGGTCCTCATCAATGGCGACATCATTCGCCTCGGGGGCAAGCATCTCGATAGCGATGGCTATGATCTGCTTGGGCTGATGACCGGCTCGGAAGGGCTGCTGGGGGTCGTCACCGAAGTGACCGTCCGCATTCTCCAGAAGCCGACAACGGCACGTGCCCTGATGGTTGGCTTTCCGACCAGCGAGGAAGCCGGTCAGTGCGTGGCCGATGTCATTGCCGCCGGTATCATCCCGGGCGGCATGGAGATGATGGACAGGCCGGCGATCCATGCCGCCGAGGATTTCGTCCACGCCGGCTATCCGCTCGACGTAGAGGCCCTCCTTATCGTTGAACTCGACGGTCCCGTGGTCGAGGTCGATCACCTCATCGCCATGGTCGAGGCGATTGCGCGCAAGAATGGCGCAACGACTTGCGTCGTCTCGCAGAGCGAAGAAGAACGAATGATATTCTGGGCGGGACGCAAGGCGGCATTTCCCGCCGTAGGCCGTATCTCGCCGGATTACCTTTGCATGGACGGTACCATACCGCGCAAGGAATTGCCGAAGGTGCTGGCCGGCATGCGCGAACTCTCGGAGAAATATGGATTGCGCGTTGCGAATGTCTTTCACGCCGGCGACGGCAACCTGCATCCGCTGATCCTCTATGACGCCAACATCCCGGAGGAACTGCACAAGGCGGAAAGTTTCGGTGCCGACATATTGCGGCTCTGCGTCAAGGTGGGCGGGGTTCTGACCGGTGAACACGGCGTTGGCGTCGAGAAGCGCGATCTGATGCCGGAAATGTTCAATGACACCGATCTCAATCAGCAGATCCGCGTCAAGTGCGCCTTCGACGAGAAGCATCTGCTCAACCCCGGCAAGGTCTTCCCGCAACTGCACCGCTGCGCTGAACTCGGGCGGATGCACGTGCATCAGGGTAAGATGCCGTTTCCCGACATTCCGAGATTCTGAGCGTGAGCACTTTCCAGCCTAAATCCGAGGATGAGATCGTCGAAGCTGTGCAATGGGCTCTTGGCGCCAACGCGCCGGTGGAAGTCGTCGGCCAGGGCTCCAAGCGCGGGCTCGGCCGGCCGTTGCAGACCGAGCATACGATCGCATTGTCGGATTATGCCGGCGTCACGCTCTACGAGCCGCATGAACTGGTCTTGAGCGCCAAGGCAGGCACGCCAGTTGCCGAACTCGAAGCACTGCTTGCGGCAAGCGGGCAGGCGTTTCAGTTCGAGCCGATGGATTATGGACCGCTTCTGGGACAGCCTGCGGGTCAGGGGACGCTTGGGGGTTTGCTTGCCACCAATCTTTGCGGTCCGCGCCGCCTCAAGGCGGGATCGGCGCGCGACCACGTGCTCGGCGTGCGGGTCGTCTCCGGCCGGGGTGAACTGTTCAAATCCGGCGGACGCGTCGTCAAGAACGTGACCGGTTACGACCTGTCGAAAGGCATGGCCAATTCCTGGGGCACGCTCGGGATCGCCACCGAGATCACCTTCAAGGTGCTCCCGGCGCCCGAGACCGAATCGACGCTCGTCATACGCGGTCTTGCCGATGACGAGGCGGCGCGTGCCATGGCGATCGCCATGGGGTCGAGCGGCGAGGTGGCATCTGCCGCGCATCTTCCGGGCAATGTTGCGGCAAGGGTTATCGATGGTGCGCTCGGCGGCGAGGCTTCGACCCTGCTGCGGCTGGAAGGGTTTGCGCCTTCGGTTGCCGACCGCATGACCATGCTGAAGAACCTCTTGGCCTCGGCAGGCGAGATGGCGGACGTCTCCGGCGACCAGTCCCGCCGGCTCTGGCGGGAAATCCGCGACGTCATCCCTTTCGCCGACGGTACGGAGCAGCCGGTTTGGCGTGTTTCCATGGTGCCGATGGAGGCCTACAAGCTCGTCGCCTCGCTGCGCATGGGGGCGGCAGTCGATGCCTATTACGACTGGCAGGGCGGCCTCGTCTGGCTGCGCATGGAGGGCGAGCCGGAAGCGGACGCCGTAAGGGCGCTCTTGCGCAAATATGGCGGCGGGCATGCAACCTTGGTACGGGGGCCCGCAAGTGTTCGCGCGGCCGTCCCCGTGTTCGAGCCGCAGGCCGCGCCGCTGGCGGCGCTCTCCAGGCGCCTCAAACAGCAATTCGATCCGAGCGGCATTCTTAATCCCGGCCGCATGGTTGCAGGAGTGTAGCGTGCAGACAAATTTCAGCCCCGAGCAGCTTCTCGATCCGGGTGTCGCCGAGTCTGAAAAGATCCTGCGCAAATGCGTGCATTGCGGCTTTTGCACGGCCACTTGTCCGACCTATGTGACGCTCGGCAACGAACTCGATAGCCCGCGCGGCCGCATCTATCTCATCAAGGATATGCTGGAAAACGGCCGTCCGGCCGACGAGCAGATCGTCAAACATATCGACCGCTGCCTTTCGTGCCTTTCATGCATGACGACCTGCCCATCGGGGGTCAACTACATGCATCTCATCGACAATGCGCGTGCCCACATCGAGAAGACTTACAAGCGTCCGCTTATGAACCGGTTGACCCGCGGCGTGCTTGCACTCGTCCTGCCCTATCCCGGGCGGTTTCGCCTGGCGCTCAACCTCGCAAGGTTTGGGCGGCCGTTAGCTGGACTGTTCGGCTCGCTGACGGCAACAAAGCCACTGGCGGCGATGCTCGAACTTGCGCCGAATTCCGTCCCGGCAACATCGTCCTCGGCCGTACCCGGGGTGCACAAGCCAAACGGCGAAAGAACGGGTAGGGTAGCGCTTCTCAGCGGCTGTGCGCAGCCTGTCCTGAAGCCGGGTATCAATGAAGCGACGATCCGACTGCTCAATCGCCTCGGCGTCGAGGTGGTCTTGCCAAAAGGCGAAGGCTGCTGCGGCTCGCTGGTCCACCATATGGGCCGCGAAGAGGAAGCGCTCGCGGATGCGCGCCGCAACGTCGATGCGTGGACACGCGAACTTGAGACAGGCGGTCTCGATGCGATCATCATCACCGCCTCGGGTTGCGGCACGACGATCAAGGATTATGGCTACATGCTGCGGCTCGACCCGGCTTACAAGGACAAGGCGGCGCGCATCTCGTCGCTTGCGAAGGACGTCACCGAATATCTTGCCACGCTCGACATGCCGGCGTCGCAACAGGCGTCCGGCCTGACCGTCGCCTATCATTCCGCCTGCTCGATGCAGCACGGCCAGAAGATCACGCGCCAGCCCAAAGACTTGCTGAAGGCGGCAGGTTTCATCGTCAAGGACCCGGCCGAGGGCCATTTGTGCTGCGGTTCGGCCGGCACCTACAACATCATGCAGCCGGAAATCGCCCGCATGCTGCGGGATCGCAAGGTCAAGAATATCGAGGCGACCGGCGCCAGCATCGTCGCCACCGGCAATATAGGCTGCATCACCCAGATCGCCGGCGGATCAAGATTGCCGATCGTCCACACGGTCGAACTGCTCGACTGGGCCTATGGCGGCCCGAAGCCCGAGGGGCTTCCCGCGCCGAAAAACATCCTGCAGGCGGCCGAATGAAAAAGGGCAGCGGCTTTCTCGAGAAAGCCGCTGCCCGTTCCCGGCACCGCCCCCGGTGCCGGCCCCCACTAACCCTTATCGGACGATGACTTTCGTGCCGACATTGACCCGTGCATAGAGCTCGGTGACATCCTCGTTGCGCATGCGTATGCAGCCGCTCGACACCGCGTGGCCGATGGTCCACGGCGCGTTGGTGCCATGGATACGGTAGAGCGTGGAACCGAGATAGAGCGCACGGGCGCCAAGCGGATTGGCGATGCCGCCCTCCATGTGCGCCGGAATATAGTGGCCCTTTTCGGCCTCCCGATCGATCATGTCCTGCGGCGGGTACCAATCAGGCCACATGGCCTTGCGCGTAATATTGTTCGTTCCCGACCACGCAAAGCCTTCCTTGCCGACGCCCACGCCGTAGCGTCGCGCCTTGCCGCCGGCTTCAACGAGATAAAGAAAACGCTCGGACGTATCGATAACGATCGTACCCGGCTGTTCAGCGCCAACATAAGCGACGCTTTGCGGCAGGAACTGCGGATCCATGGCCTGCTTCCTGGGCTGGTCTTCGCCCAGCGGGACGTCCGGGCGCTGGAACGAGACCTCCCGCGCGGCAGGATTGGAAAGATCGCGATTGCGGCGCGGCCTCGTCACGCGCTCCGGGCGCTCGCTGAAGACGACATAGCCGCGCGGGTTCACCGGGCGTCCGACCTGGTTTACTGCTTCGCCGACTGGCCGCTTGCGCAGTTGCGTCACCCATGGCGCGGAAAGATCGGGGCTCATGACGACAGGAGGCTTGGTCGCATAGCGTTCGCTCGCCATTGCGGACGGGATCGCCGCTGAGAGAACCGCTGATGCCAAAACCAATAATGCCGACTTCATTGAAATTACTCTGGAACTCTACTGACAGGATTTGTCAGGTTTCGGATTGAGTTTGCCGATTGGCAGGTAGAAAAAAGTGAATCAGAATCAATAAAACATAAAATGCCGCGAAAACCGTGGGTTATAGTTACCGGCGGGTTTGCAAGCACGGTTAACAATAGGAAAGGGACAGGCGCGATGCAAGACGAAACTCCCCCGAAAACCGGACTTATCACGGATGATGCGGGCGAGACGCGCTGTTTTTGGCCGGGAACGCTGCCTGAATATGTCCACTACCACGACCACGAATGGGGACGTCCGGTGACAGACGACACCCGGCTCTTCGAAAAGATCTGCCTCGAAGGTTTCCAGTCCGGGCTCTCCTGGCTGACGATCCTGCGCAAGCGCGAGAATTTCCGCAAGGCGTTTGACGGTTTTGACTATCACAGGATTGCAGGCTACGGCGAAAAAGAGGTGGACCGCCTGCTCGCCGATGCCGGCATCATCCGCCATCGTGGCAAGATCAACTCGGCGATCAACAATGCCGGGCGCGCCATCGAACTCGTCAAGGAAACCGGCTCGCTCGCGGCCTATTTCTGGCAGTTTGAACCGCCGGTGGACGAGCGGCCGAAGGTGGTCGACTACCCGACCTTGATCGCCAACCCAACCTCGCCGACATCGGTTCGTCTTTCCAAGGATTTGAAAAAGCGCGGCTGGAGCTTCGTCGGCCCGACGACCATGTATGCGCATATGCAAGCCATGGGTCTCGTCAACGATCACATCGAGGGCTGCAAGTGCCGCCAGGAGATCGAGAAGCTGCGTTCGAACTTCAAGCGGCCGGCTCTGGCTTCACAGCGTCGAGACCCGCGCCATCAATCCTTGCCCTGAACACCTCTATGCGTTAGAGCAAACCGGCTTGGGCTCAGGACCGTCCTGAACTCGCGAAAAGCTTCATTTCAGGGTATCGGAACAGCATCATGACGACGAAGGCAGACAGGGTAAAAGCGCGGCTGCCGCGCGGTTTTGTGGACCGTGCGCCTGACGATTTGCGCGCTGCCGACAAGATGATGGCCGAGATCCGCAAGGTATACGAGCTTTATGGTTTCGAGCCTGTCGAGACCCCGCTTGTCGAATATACGGATGCGCTCGGAAAGTTCCTGCCCGACCAGGACCGCCCGAATGAGGGCGTGTTCTCATTCCAGGACGATGACGAACAATGGTTGTCGCTGCGTTACGATCTCACAGCGCCGCTCGCGCGTTTCGTTGCCGAGAATTTTGAAAGCATCCCCAAACCCTACCGCAGCTACCGCGCCGGCTGGGTGTTTCGCAACGAGAAGCCCGGCCCCGGCCGCTTCCGCCAGTTCATGCAATTCGATGCCGATACGGTCGGCGCGCCATCGGTCTCGGCCGATGCCGAAATGTGCATGATGATGGCCGATGTCATGGAGGCGCTCGGCGTTCCGCGCGGCGACTACATGATCCGCGTCAATAACCGCAAGGTGCTCGACGGCGTTCTCGACGCCATCGGCCTTGCTGGAGATGACAATGCGGGACGGCGCCTGAACGTGCTGCGCGCCATCGACAAGCTCGACAAGTTCGGGCCGGATGGCGTGCGTGAATTGCTCGGCAAGGGACGCCTTGATGAAAGCGGCGACTTCACCAAGGGGGCCGGCCTCGACGAGGCGGCGATCACCAAGGTGCTCGATTTCACCTCAGCCGGCGGCGCAACCGGCGGCGAAACCATCGCCAATCTCGAACGCGTCATCAGCGGCAACGACAAGGGCGTCGAGGGCGTCGCCGAACTTGCCACGATCGAGGCGCTATGCTCGGCGGCCGGCTACGAGGGCCGGGTCAAGATCGACCCCTCCGTCGTGCGCGGCCTCGAATATTATACGGGTCCCGTCTTCGAAGCCGAACTGACCTTCGACGTTACTAATGAAAAGGGCGAGAAAGTCGTCTTCGGTTCGGTCGGGGGCGGCGGCCGTTATGATGGTCTGGTTTCACGCTTCCGCGGCGAGCCTGTACCGGCGACCGGCATTTCCATCGGCGTCTCTCGCCTGATGACGGCATTGAAGAACCTCGGCAAGCTCGACGTCTCCGACAATATCGGACCGGTCGTCGTCCTCGTCATGGACCGGGATACGACAAGCCTCGGACGCTACCAGAAGATGGTGTCGGACCTTCGACAGGCCGGCATCCGGGCGGAGATGTATCTCGGCGGATCGGGCATGAAGCCGCAGATGAAATATGCCGACCGCCGCGGTGCGCCCTGTGTCATCATCCAGGGTTCGCAGGAGCGCGACAATGGTGAAGTGCAGATCAAGGATCTCATCGAGGGCGCACGGCTGTCGGCCGAGATCGAAGACAATGTAACCTGGCGCGAAAGCCGCCCGGCGCAGATCACCGCGAAGGAAGGCGATCTCGTGATCGAAGTGCGCAAGATTCTCGAGGCGCAGGCCGAAGATCGCGCCAAGGGTCTGAAGTAAAGCTGACGCACATGCTGCCATTTGTCATTTCACCCCCCTCTGGGCTGCCGCCCATCTCCCCCACCAGGGGGGAGACCAGCATTCCTGCACGTCTCGACGAAACGCAGGTCGTTGGCGCTGAATGCGACGCTGATGCCGTTTCGATCTCCCCCCTTGTGGGGGAGATGTCCGGCAGGACAGAGGGGGACGAGTGCTGCCATTCGCGAGGAATGCGCCAAGCATGACCGCATCCCGCGCCCCTGCCTTTTCTGCCGATCTCGCGGCGCTGATTGCCGGCCGCGATGCCGAGCTCGTGGACATACCGGTCATCCAGCCCGCCGACCAGTTTCTCGACATGGCGGGCGAAGATCTGCGCCGGCGTATTTTTCTCACCGAGAATGAAAACGGCCAAAGTCTCTGCCTGCGTCCCGAATTCACCATTCCGGTCTGCCGCAACCATATCGAACGCAATGCCGCGACGCCCAAGCGCTACGCTTATCTCGGCGAAGTCTTCCGCCAGCGCCGCGAAGGCGGCAATGAGTTTTTCCAGGCCGGCATCGAGGATCTCGGCGACGCGAACCGCGCCCGTGCCGATGCCCGGTCACTTGCCGATGCGATTGCATCGATCAGGCTGGCCGCGCCCCAGGCCCAACTTGAAACGCTCCTGGGTGACCAGGCCATTTTCGAAGCTGTGCTCGCCTCCCTCGGCTTGCCGCGCGGCTGGCAGAAGAAACTGGCGCGCGCTTTCGGCAATCATGCCCAGTTGAAAGGCTTGCTTGCCGATCTCGGCTCGGACCGCCAAAAGGGAACGCTGCCGGATCGGCTGGCCGCACTTGTCGAAAAAGGTGACGAAACAGCGCTTGCCGCCGAACTCGAAAAGGACATGCAGGCCGCCGGCATCTCACCGGCATCCGGGCGGGCACCGGTGGAAATCGCCCGGCGTCTCATCGAAAAGGCGAGCCTTGCCTCGGTTCGCCTGCCGGTGCGCACCATTGCGGCGCTTGAGGAGTTTCTCGCTATCCGCGTGCCTCTCGCAGAAGCCGCCGGCTATCTTCTCAGCTTTGCCCGCGCCAATGAGTTCGACCTCGGCCTCGCACTGGAACAGTTCGAGGCACGCGCCGTATCGGTTAAAGAGGCAGGGATCGGCAACGAAACGATCATCTACGATGCGGCCTTCGGACGCCCGATCGACTATTACACCGGGCTTGTCTATGAGACGCGCGCGATTGATCGGCCTGACCTTGGCGCAATTGTCGGCGGCGGCCGCTATGACCGGCTGCTGACGATGCTCGGCGCGGTCGGTTCCATTCCCGGTGTCGGCTTTTCCGTTTGGCTGGACCGGCTTGAAGAGATCGCGGGAGATGCACAATGACCGTCACTCTCGCGCTTCCCTCGAAAGGCCGTCTCAAGGAACAGGCGCTGGAGGTGCTGGAAAATGCCGGCCTCAGCGTCATCCTGCCCAAGGATCAGCGCAGCTACCGGGCCAAGGTCAAGGGCAACAGTGACATTGACATTCTGTTTCTTTCGGCCTCCGAGATCGCACGCGAGCTCGGCTATGGCAGCGTCGATCTTGGTGTCACGGGTGAAGACCTGATCCGCGAAACGCTTGCCTCCGCCGACGAACGCGTTCGCGTCGAAGCGCGGCTCGGATTTGGCCATGCGGATGTCGCCGTTGCCGTCCCGGAGGTTTGGTACGACGTATCGACGATGGCGGACCTCGATGATGTCGCTGCGGATTTCCGCCAGAGGCATGGCCGACGCCTGCGCATCGCCACGAAATACTGGCGGCTGACCCAGCAGTTCTTTTCGCAGATGCACGGCATCCAGGTCTATCGGATCGTCGAGAGCCTCGGCGCTACCGAGGGCGCGCCTGCTTCCGGCGCTGCCGACATCATCGTCGATATTAGCTCGACTGGATCGACGCTACGCGCCAACCATCTGAAAATCCTCGATAACGGGGTCATTCTGAAATCGGAGGCCTGCCTGGTCTCGTGCCGGCAAACGGCTGAAACCGGGGCCGTTGCGGAGCTTTCACAGCGTATTGCGGCGGCACAAGCAAAGCACTGATCCATCAACTCTACGTGATGGACGGGTTGCACTGTAACCTTTCGGTCGACCCTTACGTATTTCCCTGCAGAATACCGGACATCCTCGGTATCTTTATGCTGGGAGTTTTCTCATGATGACACGTCGAACGCTTTTTGGCGGTGCGCTTGCAGGGCTCGGCGCCCTCGTCGCGGCAAGGTTCGCAAATGCGCCCAAGGCCGTGGCAGCAGGCACATTCGAAGTCGAGCACAGCGACGCCGAATGGAAGAAGTTGCTGACGCCGGAGCAATATTACGTCTTGCGCCAGGAAGGCACGGAACGTCCGTTCACAAGCCCGCTCAATCACGAAAAGCGCAAGGGCACCTTCACCTGCGCCGGCTGCGACCTAGCTCTCTTCGCCTCCGACACCAAATTCGACAGCGGCACGGGCTGGCCAAGCTTCTGGACAGCGATGAAGGGCGCTGTCAACGAGACCAAGGACAGTTCGTTCGGCATGACGCGTACGGCCGTGGAGTGTCACCGTTGCGGCGGCCACCTCGGCCACGTCTTCGATGATGGCCCAAAGCCGACAGGGCTGCGCTATTGCATGAATGGGGTCGCACTCAACTTCAAACCGGTTGCTGCTTGAACGCGCAAAGGGATAAGACCATGAAACCATATCATTTTATGCTTGCTGCGGGCCTGTTGCTGTCACCCGGCTGCGCGCTTGCCGGTGAAGACGTCACCATGGTGCCGCCCCCGGCTGTCGACCAGACGGCATCGGCGAAGTCCGAATCCATTGTGCTTGCCGGTGGTTGCTTCTGGGGCGTGCAGGGGGTCTACCAGCACTTGAAAGGCGTAACGAGCGCCGTTTCCGGCTATGCCGGCGGCAAGAAGGAAACCGCCAGCTATGAAATCGTGAGCGGCGGCGATACCGGCCATGCCGAGTCGGTGGAAGTCACGTTCGACCCGAAGGTGGTCAGTCTCGGCAAGGTTCTGCAGGTCTATTTCTCCGTCGCGCATGACCCGACGCAATTGAACCGGCAGGGCCCGGATTCAGGGACCCAGTACCGCTCGGCGATCTTCACGACCAGCCCCGATCAGGAGAAGATAGCGAAGGCCTATGTCAGCCAGCTCGATAAGGCGAAGGCCTATCCGAAGCCGATCGTCACCAAGATTTCTGCGTTGGAAAAGTTCTATCCGGCCGAAGCCTATCACCAGGACTATGCGACGCTGCACCCTTCGCAGCCTTATATCGCGTATAATGACCTGCCGAAGATCGCGAACCTCGGCAAATACTTCCCCGGCGACTACCGGGAAAAACCGGTGCTCGTCGGCGAGGCGAAGCCGTCGAACTGATCGTCAAACAAGAAAAAGGCCGCTCGAAGCGGCCTTTTTAATCGATGCTGTATTTGATCAGCCGCGTTTTGCGTCGATCGACAGGGCGCCTGCGCCGCATGCAGCAAGCACGAAGAAGCCGCCGGCTACGCCGAGATTCTTCTGGAAGAACATCCACTGCACCATGCCGGCGTCGCCCGTCCAGTTCAGGTGGGCCGCAGCAGTTGCCGCGAGCGTGAAAATGCCAAGCGCCAGAGCAGCAATCCGCGTCTGGAAGCCAACGAGTACGGCAAGGCCGCCTAGAAGCTCAAGCAGCCCGACGAGCACCGCCACGATGGTCGGCGCCGGAAATCCGAGGCTGCCGAAATATCCGGCGGTGCCACCGATGGCAGTGAGCTTTCCATAGCCAGCCAGGATGAACATGAATGATAGCAGTATGCGACCTATAAGAATGAGTGCGCTGTTGTTCGCCATAGAAAGTCTCCAGGGTTTGTCGTGACAGGCCAATAGCTAGATTCGATTGTCAAACAAAGCCACTATTTTCTCGACAGATTGTTCACAATAGAATGATTTTCCGGGGTTACTCCGGCGATATCATTCGTTCGGGACGCACGAGGCGATCATAGTCCTCGGCCGAGACGCCGCTGGCGAGTGCTTCTTCGCGCAACGTCGTTCCGTTCTTGTGGGCTGTCTTTGCGATCTTGGCTGCATTGTCATAACCAATGGCAGGGGCAAGCGCCGTAACCAGCATGAGCGAACGATCGAGCAGATCCTTGATCCGAACCTCGTCGGCCTCGATGCCGTCCACGCAATTATCTGCGAAGGATACCATGGCGTCGGAGAGAATGCGGATCGACTGGAGCACGTTGAGCGCCACTACGGGCTTGTAGACGTTGAGCTCAAAATGGCCCTGGCTGGCTGCGATGGTAACCGAGGTATTGTTGCCGAACACTTGCGTCGCAACCATGGTCAGGGCTTCGGCCTGGGTCGGATTGACCTTGCCCGGCATGATCGATGAACCCGGTTCATTTTCCGGAAGCTTCAGTTCGCCGAGGCCCGAACGTGGGCCCGAGCCGAGGAAGCGAATGTCGTTGGCCATCTTGAAGAGATCGGTCGCCAGGGAATTGAGGCTGCCGTGGAAGTTCGTAAGAGCGCCATGGCTCGCCAGTGCTTCGAACTTGTTCGGTGCCGTCTTGAACGGCAGGCCGGTAATGTCCGATACGGCCTCGGCGAAAGCCGTATCAAATCCCACCGGGGCGTTCAGTCCCGTTCCGACCGCGGTACCGCCCTGGGCAAGAAGGAAAATATCGGCAAGGCTCTGCTCGATGCGCTTGCGCGCATACTCGAGTGCGGCGCGATAACCGGAGAACTCCTGCCCGAGGGTGACAGGTGTCGCATCCTGCGTGTGGGTGCGTCCGATCTTGATGATGTCGGCGAAGGCCTTTTCCTTCTTGAGTACCGCCTCCGTCAAGTGGGTGAGCGCCGGAAACAGCCGATGCGTGGCTTCAATTGCGGTCGCGATATGAATTGCCGTCGGGAAAGTATCGTTCGACGACTGGCTCATATTGACGTGGTCGTTCGGATGGACCGGCTTCTTCGATCCCATTGTGCCGCCGAGCATTTCGATGGCGCGGTTGGAAATGACCTCGTTGGCATTCATGTTCGACTGCGTGCCTGAGCCGGTTTGCCAAACGACGAGCGGGAAATGATCGTCGAGCTTGCCTTCGATGACTTCCTCGGCGGCAACGGTGATCGCGCGGCCGATGACTTCATCGATCTTCCCGAGGGAGAGATTGGTTTCGGCTGCTGCGCGCTTGACGATACCGAGCGCCCGCACCAGCGGAATGGGCATTCTTTCGCCACCGATCTTGAAATTGTGCAGCGAACGTTCCGTCTGCGCGCCCCAATACCTGTCGGCTGCAACGTCGATTGGGCCAAAAGTATCTGTTTCCGTACGGGTAGAACTCATCGTTTCATTTTCCTGGTGGGAGTTGGCAAGAGCACTACTGCGAAGCTCCCGGAGAGGCAAGGTTTGGCGATGGAATGTTGGTCTGGATTTCGCCCGGCTTTCGGATAAAATCGATTAAGCGCTTATGATCAATCAACATTGGCGATGCGGCGTGAGACAGTCAGGCAACGAATCCATCCCAGCGCATTCAGCCGGGCGCTACCGCGAGTTCTCGCCGACGGCCGAGTTGCGGCCGCATTTCCTCTGCGCGTGGAACCACGAGGGTATCGGCGAATTGGCGGCGACCGTGGCGGTCTTTCCCGATGGTTGTGTCGACATATTGTGGTCGGAAGGCAAACTGACGATTGCGGGTCCCGACACGGCCCCACATATCGTCGATGGTTCCCTGGCCAATATCGTCGGCATCCGCTTTGCTCCAGGCGCTGCGAGCAAATGGCTTGGCATTCCAATGTCCGAACTCGTCAATCAGCGTGTTGACTTGTCCGAGCTATGGGGTGCGCGCGCCGAGGCTCTCGCCGAAAAACTTGTCGTAGCGAAAACCATCGGGGACGCGACGGAACGGCTCCAGTCTGCCTTGTCGGACATCGCTCCATCAATTGCATCGCCCGACAGGGCCATGGTTGCCGCCTTCGACACGCTCAAGCGCTCGAAAGATATTGTGGCTATTGCCGAATTGGCGACAATGCTCAATGTGAGCGAGCGCACCTTGCGCCGGCAGTTCCTGCACAATTTCGGATATGGGCCAAAGACGCTGGAGCGCATCCTGCGTTTCCAGAAATTCTTGAAGCTCGGCCGGCGCGATCCGGGAAGCGGCATCGGTGCTCTGGCGTTCGACGCGAACTATGCCGATCAGGCACATTTGAGCCGCGAGGCAAAATCCCTGTCAGGTCTTTCGCCCTCGGCGCTCCTGCAGCATCTCGCGGCATAAGTGGCCGTTTTGTTCAAGACAGAAAGTCGTTAGGCGCATAAGCTTGCCGTACGCGATGTGGGAGTACAACCATGGCTACACATGAAGCAAGGACCCTTCAAATTTCAATCGGACGCAATTGGCAGGATGTTTATGACTACGTCAGCGTTGCGGAAAATCTGCCGCAATGGGCATCCGGCCTGACATCCGCCTTGCAGAAATCCGGTGATGAATGGCTGGCCGATGGGCCGGCGGGCAAACTTCGATTGCGCTTTGCGCCGAAGAACGAAGTCGGGGTTCTCGATCATTGGGTGGTTATGGAGACCGGGGACGAGGTCTATATCCCTATGCGGGTGGTGCCCAACGGCGACGAGAGCGAACTCATATTTACG
Source organism: Phyllobacterium sp. UNC302MFCol5.2 (assembly GCF_000686005.1). NCBI lineage: Bacteria > Pseudomonadati > Pseudomonadota > Alphaproteobacteria > Hyphomicrobiales > Phyllobacteriaceae > Phyllobacterium > Phyllobacterium sp. UNC302MFCol5.2. Next base: position 530,534 of record NZ_JMLL01000010.1, on the reverse strand, counting down.
CTTTTTCGCGTGCCGGGCATGGATGACGAAAAATTCAACGCAGATGCGGCCTGGGTCAAGCGTGATCTTCAGGCGCTGAAGGACCTGCTCGAAGCGCAACTTATAGGATGAGGACGATGGCCAGTTCAGGCAAAGACAAATGTATCGACTATGTCGAATTCAATGTCAGCGATATTGGCGCGGCGCGCAGCTTCTATGGCGACGCGTTCGGATGGACATTCACGGACTATGGTCCGAGCTATTGCGAGTTTTCCGACGGGCATCTCAAGGGCGGCTTCACCACCGAAGGCAAACCGCGTCCCGGCGGCGCGCTGATCATTCTTTTCGCCGATGATCTTCAAGGCACGCTCAAACAGGTCGAAAAAGCCGGTGGCAAGATCACCAAGCCGGTATTTACCTTTCCCGGAGGCCGGCGCTTTCACTTCGCCGACCCGGACGGATACGAGCTTGCCGTCTGGTCGGATAAATAGCCGACAGTTCAGCGCGCCAGCGTCAGCATGTACGCTTCATATTTTTGCAGGAAGGCGTGCAGTAGCTGCGGATATTCCGGCGTTACCGCCTCGCGAACGCTTGGATGCGCTGCGAGTGCTTCGCGCCATGCCCGCACCTTCGGGTAGTCGGTGAAAATGCCGAGTTCTACGATCTCGTCGAATGTATCGAAGTAGCGGAAAATCGGGGCGTAAACCGCATCGACTAGGCTGAAGCCAGCGCCCGCAAAGACGGGACCGTCGCCAAGAACCTCTTCGACGCGGCCGAACTTTTCAGTGATCGCCTTGCGCTTCTCTTCGAAAACCGCAGCGTCCTTCGTTGTCTCCAGCGCCCAGAGGTCGGAAAGGATCGATGAACCAAATTCCATCCAGCCGCGATGGCGTGCCCGCGTCAGCGCGTCGTCGGGATGAAGTTTCGGCCCCGGCTGCGATTCGTCGATATATTCAGCAATGACAGAACTCTCGAAGAGAATCGCCTCGCCGCCATCCGCCTGGGGGACGCGCAGAAGCGGCACCTTGCCGAGCGGCGATATTTTCAGGAACCAATCTGGTTTCGCTGCAAGGTCGATATAGATCTTTTCAAAGGGCACGCCCTTTTCAGCGAGCGCGATTGCAGCACGCTGGACATACGGGCACAGCAGATGGCTGATCAGAACGAGCGACGCCATGACGATGATCCTCCGGATTTGCCGGCTGGGCGATCGCGTTTCGACCGCCCAGCCCAGCGATCAGGCCGCGCGAGCGGTCTTCAAGGCGTTGGCCCACCAGACGAGCTGGTCGAGCTGGCTTGTGGCTGCTTCATTGAGATGCGGGTAGTCGCCGAGCTTCTTCTCGCCCTTGACGGCGCTCAGATACTCGGAATAGGCGATGTGAACGCCGGTCTTTACCGAAGCCGATCCCATTTCGACGAAGATGAGGCGCAGATGCTCGATGGCGCGCGCGCCGCCGACGCCACCATAACCGACAAAGGCGACCGGCTTCTGGATGAAATCGCCAAGGTCGATAGCGTTCTTAAGGACGGCCGTCGGGCCGTGGTTGTATTCGGCAACCGTGAAAACATAGCCATCGAATTCGCGCAGCTTCTTCTTCCAGCGTTCGGCGGTCTCGTTCTGGGCGTCGCTGGTGCGCTCTTCGCCGAAGAAATTCATGGGATAGTCAAGCAGATCGATAATTTCGACCTCGACATCTCCCCGCTGTGCAGCGACGTCGGCAATCCATTTGGCGGGAAATTCGGCGAAACGGCCGATACGGGTGCTGCCGACAATAACGGCGATCTTGGCTTTTGACATAAAAAAATCCTTCGTCTTGGGGGGATGGTAACTAATAGTGCCCGGCGCTATATAAGTGACTGTTCGAAACCCCCGCAAGGAGGCACTTTTGTGAAACCAGATCACTTTCAGGTAACCTCGGCATGCACTGCGGTTAATCACATTCTGGCGCGCGTCGGCGATAAATGGACGGTTCTCGTTGTCAATTATCTCGGCAATAAATCGATGCGCTTCAATGAGTTAAAGCGGACCATCAATGGTATCTCGCAAAAGATGCTGACGAGCACGCTGCGCGGACTCGAGCGCGATGGTTTCGTGACCCGTACGGTTTACCCGACGATCCCGCCACGCGTCGACTACGAACTTACCGATCTCGGCCGCGACCTTCTGGTGCCCGTCCGCGCGCTAGGCGACTGGGCGATCCGCAACGAACAGCGCGTCGCCGAAGCACGCGCGCGGTTCGACGCCGTCCACGAAGGTTCGGAGCAAAAGCAGCTCTTCTCCCATGCGGCTGAGTGAAGAAAGTTCAACGCGAACTGCGCCGACACTGCCCCGATAGAAGGATTCTCTCAGCGTCTTTAAACTTGGATGAAGGCGCTCTGCCACGAGTGCGGCGGACGAACGAGCCGCCGAGCGGAAATTGAAGAACACGCAAGTCAAAACAAAAAAGGCGGGTCGAAACCCGCCTTTTCCGTATGTCGCTGGATGAGGACTTCTTAGAAGTCCATGCCTCCCATGCCGCCCATGCCGCCGCCCGGCATTGCCGGAGCAGCCGAGTCTTTCTTCGGCGCTTCAGCAATCATGGCTTCGGTGGTGACGAGAAGGCCGGCAACCGAAGCTGCGTCCTGGAGAGCCGTACGAACGACCTTGACCGGATCGACGATACCGAGCGTGATCAGATCGCCATACTCGCCATTGGCCGCGTTGTAGCCGTAGGTGTCCTTCTTGTTCTCAAGGATCTTGCCGACAACGATCGAAGCTTCATCGCCTGCGTTCGTTGCGATCTGGCGGGCAGGAGCCTGCAGAGCACGGCGAACGATGTTGATGCCAGCGTCCTGATCGGCATTGGCGCCCTTGATCGTAAGAGCAGCCGAAGCGCGAAGCAGGGCGACGCCGCCGCCAGGAACGATGCCTTCTTCAACAGCCGCACGGGTTGCATTGAGGGCGTCGTCGACGCGGTCCTTCTTTTCCTTCACTTCGACTTCCGTCGCACCGCCGACGCGGATGACGGCAACACCGCCAGCGAGCTTGGCAAGGCGTTCCTGCAGCTTCTCGCGGTCATAGTCGGAAGTGGTCTCTTCGATCTGCTGCTTGATCTGGCCGACGCGAGCGTTGATTTCGCCCTTCTTGCCATTGCCGTCGACGATCGTGGTGTTTTCCTTGGTGATCGACACCTTCTTGGCGCGGCCGAGCATGTCGAGCGTAACGCTTTCGAGCTTGATGCCGAGGTCTTCGGAAATAACCTGACCACCGGTGAGGATCGCGATGTCTTCGAGCATGGCCTTGCGGCGATCGCCGAAGCCAGGAGCCTTGACAGCAGCAATCTTCAGGCCGCCGCGCAGCTTGTTGACGACGAGCGTTGCAAGCGCTTCGCCTTCGACGTCTTCGGAGATGATGACGAGGGGCTTCGAGGTCTGGACGACAGCTTCGAGAACCGGCAGGAGAGCCTGGAGGTTCGAGAGCTTCTTCTCGTGGAGAAGGATGTATGCGTCCTCGAGGTCAGCAACCATCTTTTCCGGGTTGGTGACGAAGTACGGCGAAAGGTAGCCGCGGTCGAACTGCATGCCTTCTACGACTTCGAGTTCGGTCTCGGCGGTCTTGGCTTCCTCGACGGTGATGACACCTTCGTTGCCGACCTTCTGCATCGCCTTGGCGATCATTTCACCGATTTCGGATTCGCCATTGGCAGAGATCGTGCCGACCTGGGCAACTTCTTCCGAGGTCTTGATCTTCTTGGCCTTCTTGACGAGGTCCTTGACGACTTCGGCAACAGCAAGGTCGATGCCGCGCTTCAGATCCATCGGGTTCATGCCGGCTGCAACGGCCTTGCCGCCTTCCTGAACGATGGCCTGGGCGAGAACGGTAGCGGTCGTGGTGCCGTCGCCGGCAATGTCGTTCGTCTTCGAAGCGACTTCACGGACCATCTGCGCGCCCATGTTTTCGAACTTGTCTTCGAGTTCGATTTCCTTGGCAACAGTGACGCCGTCCTTGGTGATGCGCGGTGCGCCGAAGGACTTGTCGATGACAACGTTACGACCCTTCGGGCCGAGCGTTACCTTAACTGCATCGGCAAGGATGTTGACGCCGCGCAGCATGCGCTCGCGCGCATCACGGCTGAATTTTACTTCTTTGGCTGCCATTTTATCTCTCCTGGGACTAAACCCGGTTTGATCTAAATTCGTTGATTGCGGGATGCGCGGCGATTAGCCGAGAATGCCCAGAATGTCGGATTCCTTCATGATCAGCAGGTCTTCGCCGCCGATCTTGACTTCCGTACCCGACCACTTGCCGAACAGGATCAGATCGCCTGCCTTGACATCGAGCGGTACGAGCTTGCCGGCTTCGTCACGAGCGCCGGTGCCTACGGCGATGACTTCGCCTTCCTGCGGCTTTTCCTTGGCAGTATCCGGAATGATGATGCCGCCAGCGGTCTTTGCTTCGGATTCGACGCGGCGTACGACGACGCGGTCATGAAGCGGGCGGAACTTGGTCTTGGCCATGGTTAGAACCCTTGATGTTGGTGTCAAAACGATGACGCGAATGGCAGCGCCATTCGCGGTATTAGCACTCGCTTGGGGTGAGTGCTAACTGCGGCCGGAGATAGTGGGATCGGTTTGAAGAGTCAAGGGAAAGCATCATTTAAAATGGCCTGGAGAGGCGATGCTTGGAAGCCGGGCCCATCTACAAACCGCTTTATGGCATATTCATGTGAAATGCGAATGACGTGACGACAGAATTCACACAATGCTGCAAGTCGGCGTGGGCGATCGGGCGGAAACACGCGCCCCAACCGCATCAATCCTCGGCGCTTTCTTCGCCCACGTGATGCGTCATGTCGACGAGCATGTCGCTGACGTGCTTGTCGGCCAGTTCGTAGAAGATCTGTTTTGCCTGCCGGTTGCCGCGCACGAGCCGGGCGCCGCGCAAGAGCCGCAGATGATGGCTGACCAGCGATTGCGATAGGTCGAGGCTCGTGGCGATATCTCCGACTGAGCGCGGCGCTTCGAGGCAGAACAGGAGTATGCGCAGCCGCGTCGGATCACCAAGGAGACGAAAGGTTTCGGCAAGAACCGTGAGTTCAGGGGGGAGAGGAGGGGTTGAGCTCAATGTTTGTGTCCCTCATGTCCGTGTTCGTGCGCGGCATGATCATGACCACTGTGATCATGATCCGCCTCGTCGTGGGCATGGCCGGAATGGTCGTGCTCGTGCCCTTGCTGGAGATCATCGCCAAGGCAGCAATCGTCCGTCGCTGTATCCTCCGGCCAGTCGATGGCAATCGTTGAGTGCGATATCTCGAACTTCTTCATGAGTTCGGCTTCGACCTGTTTCACCAGAAGCCGCGGATTGGTATCCGGAGCAGGGCGCACATGCAGCGTTGCCAGCGGCTTGCCCGAGGTGATCATCCAGACGTGGACATGGCGGACGGCGGCAAGTCCCGGAACCGTCTGCTTCAGATACTGCTCGATGGCTTCAGGTGCGGCATTGTCTGGCGCGCCTTCGAGCAGGATATGCAACGAGTTGCGCAGGAGCGCCCAGGCGCTGCGCAGGATCAAAATGGACACGAAGACAGAGAGTATCGGGTCGATTGGCGTCCATCCGGTATAGTAGATCACGATCGCGGCAACGATCGTGCCGACGGAGCCCAGCAGATCGCCCAGTACGTGCAGCACCGCTCCCTTGATGTTGACCTGCTCGGTATCGCCGCCGCGTGTCAGGATCCAGAAAACCAGCATGTTTATTAAAAGGCCGACTGTGGCGACGATAAACATGGGACCGGCCAGGACTTCGCCGGGATTGCGGAAGCGCTCGATGGCCTCGTACGTTATCCATATGAGAATGGCGAACAGCGTGACGGCGTTGATAAGCCCGGCAATGACCTCGAAGCGCATATAGCCGAAAGTACGCTTTTCGTCGGCGGCGCGCCGGCCGAAACGGAAGGCGAAGTAGGCCAGTGACAGCGCCACCACATCGGTGAACATATGGCCGGCATCGGCAATCAGCGCCAGCGAGCCTGCCATGAGGCCGCCCACGATCTCGACGATCATGAATGAAAAAGTTATTGCAAGTGCAATGAGCATTTTCGTCTCGTTGCCCGCAGTGACTTTAGGCGTGTGGTCGTGGCCGGCATGGGGGTCTGACATTGTGAAGCCTATAGCAAACATATCGACACGTGTTCATATATCGATAGTTCCGAAATCGAGGCGTGTCAACCGCGCGGTCTATCCTTCGTCGATCTGCCGCAATTGGGATTCTGGTTCGTTTTCAAACATAACCGGCGTGACAGGTCAGGCACGATCCGCTAATCGAGACAGTCTCAAGACTCTCGTCGCATAGTATTTTGCCTGAAGGGACCGGCATGACCGACATGATACATTTGCAGCGCCTCGACGTATTGATGGATCGCTACGACGTACTGCTGTGTGATGTCTGGGGCGTCCTGCACAATGGCGTCGATTCCTTCGCACCCGCCTCGGCGGCCTTGCAAAGGGCCCGTCAGGCCGGCCTGACGGTGGTTCTCATCACCAATGCGCCGCGCCCCTTTGCCGGCGTAGCGGAGCAGATTCATGCGCTTGGCGTGCCGGAATCGGCCTATGACCGGATCGTCACATCGGGCGACGTCACCCGCGAATTGATCCGCAACGCGCCGCGCCGTGTGTTTCATCTCGGGCCGGAGCGCGACGAAACCCTCTATGACGGCATCGACGTGGAACTGGTCGAGGAGCGCGAAGCCGATGTCGTCGTCTGCACGGGTTTCTTCGATGACGATACGGAAACGCCGGAAGACTATGCCGACATGCTGGTGCGCTTCCGCTCGCGCAACCTGCCGTTCATCTGCGCCAATCCGGATATCGTCGTCGAGCGCGGCGATCGCCTCATCTGGTGCGCCGGGGCGCTTGCTCGCGATTACGGGCAGCTTGGCGGCCGCACGCTCATCGCAGGAAAGCCGCATCGCCCGATCTACGAGGCGGCGGTTGCCGCGGCGGAAGACGTGCGCGGCACCCCTGTCGAACGTTCGCGGGTACTTGCCATCGGTGACGGCATGCTGACGGATATCAAGGGCGCCGATCTTTTCGGCATCGATGTTCTCTATATCTCCGGCGGTATTCATGCCGGCGATTATGTGATGGGCGGTGTCCATGACCTTGAGAAGCTTCTGGCGTTCCTCGCAAAGCACGGAAGCAATCCCGTTGCGACGATGCCCGCCCTGGCGTGAGACAAAGATATGCCGATCCTGCGTCTGAACGATCCGTCTCATTTGCCCGATGAACTGAAGGGCGCCATTGTCGCCATCGGCAATTTCGACGGCGTGCACCGTGGGCACCAGGCCGTTCTGGGCCGGGCGCTGGAGACCGCACGCGCCGAGGGCAAGCCATCGCTGGTATTGACCTTCGAGCCGCACCCGCGCAGCGTTTTCGTGCCGGACCAGCCGGTGGACCGGTTGACACCCGCCGCCGAGAAGGCATCGATCCTCGAAGCGCTGGGATTCGATGCGGTGGTCGAATGCAATTTTACCCGCGAATTCTCGCAATTGACGGCGGATGTCTTTGTGGACCGCATTCTCGTTGATGGCCTTGGCGCAACCCGTATCGTCGCCGGCTTCGATTTTCATTTCGGCAAGGGCCGTCAGGGTGGCCCGGCGTTCCTGATGGCAGCGGGCGAAGAACGTGGCTTCCACGTCACGCTCGTCGATGCCTTCCGTGACGAGGGGGGCCATGCGATCTCGTCAAGCCGCATTCGCGATCTGTTTGGCGCAGGTGAAGTGGTCGAGGCGGCCGGGCTCCTTGGCTACCGGCACCGCATTCGCGCCACGGTCGTCGGCGGCAAGCAACTGGGGCGCACGATCGGCTTTCCGACCGCCAACATGGTGCTTCCGCCCGAGACCCATTTGAAGCACGGAATTTATGCGGTGCGCTTCCGCCGGGCCGACGGTACGCTTCTTGACGGCGTCGCCAGCTTTGGCCGCAGGCCGACCGTCGATACGGATGGCGAGCCGCTGCTTGAAACATATGTGTTCGATTTCAGCGACGATCTTTACGGCGAAACCTGCGCCGTCTCTTTCTTCGGCTATCTGCGCGGCGAGGAAAAATTTGACGGTCTCGAGCCGATGATGCAGCAGATCCGGCGCGACGAAGAGGAAGCGCGTGCGCTGCTTCAAGGTGTCAAGCCGCTGTCGCCGCTGGACCAGAGGATCAATTTTGACTGAGTAAGATGGGCGCTTTGCCTATGATCTGACAATAACGGGAGCGATGGAATGAGACTGATTGGAATGCTGGATTCGCCCTATGTGCGGCGGGTGGCAATTTCACTGAAAATGCTGAACCTGCCATTTTCCCATGAGTCCCTGTCGGTTTTCCGAACCTTCGAGGCGTTTTCGAAGATCAATCCCGTCGTGAAAGCACCGTCGCTCGTGACGGATGAAGGCGTCGTCCTGATGGATTCGTGCCTGATCCTCGAATATGCCGAGCGCATTGCAGAACCCGCGCTGGGGCTGACACCGGCGGAAATTACGCATTTTACGCGCTCGCAGCGGATCATCGGCCTCGCGCTCGCCGCCTGCGAAAAGAGCGTCCAGATCGTCTACGAGCACGATCTGCGGCCTTCGGAAAAGCGGCATCAGCCCTGGCTTGATCGCGTGCATGGCCAGCTTGCCGATGCGTATCGTTTGCTGGAAGCCGAAGTGCAGCAGGCGGACCCATGGATCTTCGCAGATCGGCCGCTCCAGGCGGATATTACGAGTGCCGTTGCCTATCGGTTTACCCGTGAGATGCTGCCGGACGTGATCGCGGCCGGCGAATATCCGGCACTTGCCGCCCTCTCGGAAAAATCCGAGGCGTCGGAGGCATTTCTTGCCTTTCCATTCAGTTGACGCCAGTGTGGTAAATTGTTTACCACGTTGCTCAATGCAATTTTATCTATCACTCGATTAGTTTTGACGCGTACGCTTGCCACCCCCCAGACAGGCCCCGGAGTTATTTCATGTCTATTCGCCTTGTTAGCGCTCTCGCGAGCGCGATAGTCCTTTCCGTTGCAGCACCAGCTTTTGCCGATGAATATTATTCCGACAACCAGACCCAGAGCTCGCGCGGCGACCATTGGTGGTCCGGCGATTGGTACATCACGCTCGGTGCCAAGGGTTTCGTCGCTCCGGATTATGAAGGCGCGAAAAATTACAAGTTCCGTGCCGCGCCGGTCATCTCGATCGGCCGTCCCGGCAGTTCGCTCAAGTTTTCTTCGCTCAACGACAACCCGTCCCTTGGCTTTATCGACACGGGTGTGTTCCGCGCCGGCATTACCGGCAAGCTCATTACCGGTCGCGATTCCAGCGACTATGATGAACTCAAGGGTCTCAACGATGTCGACTGGGGCGTCGAACTCGGCGGTTTCGCCGAATTCTATCCGACCGAGAATGTTCGTGGCCGCGTTGAGGTCCGCCGCGGCATCGGCGCGCATGACGGTGTCGTCGCCGATTTCGCCATCGACGCCTTCAAGAACCTGACGGACACGGTCCGCGTTTCAGCCGGTCCCCGTGCAACGGTGGCGACCAAGGACTATTTCAGGGAATATTACGGCGTAAACGCTAGCGAATCCGCTGCATCCGGCCTTCGCCAGTATTCACCGGGCGGCGGTTTGAATTCGCTCGGCTTCGGCGGCCAGATCACCTGGCAGACGACCGACAAGATCACCACCAGCGCCTATGCCGAATATAACCGCTTGATGGGCCCAGCGGCCGATTCGAGCATCGTCAAGCAACGCGGGTCGGAAAATCAGGCGACCTTCGGCCTGCAGGCGACCTATCGCTTCGACTTCAAGCTTTAGCATTGCGCGAGGCATCCGCGAAGATAATCGCGCATGCCTCTTTATTCTGCGGGCGGTGATTGCTAAAAGCGCGGTCATGAAAAGCGATCGCCGGTCCTGCGCAAGGTCCATACCTGTTCAGACGATACGAATTACTGGCCCGGCCTTCCCGCGGACCTGAAGCGTGAGCTTCGTGGTGCGGAAGGTCCGGGATAGCGCCGTTGCGCTTCAATGTTTTTCATGAAATCCCTGCCTGCGGCGATCACGCGCGGGCCCTTGTACAAGCTGGAAAAATGACCGACACCGCCACGACACTCGATTATTCGAAGACACTTTATCTGCCGCAAACGGATTTCCCGATGCGCGCGGGCCTGCCCGCCAAGGAACCGGAATTCGTCAAGCGCTGGCAGGATCTCGATCTTTACCGGAAGCTGCGCGAAGACGCGAAGGATCGCCCGCGCTATGTCCTGCACGATGGCCCGCCCTACGCCAACGGCAATATCCATATCGGCCACGCGCTCAACAAGATCCTCAAGGATGTCATCACCCGCTCGTTCCAGATGCGCGGTTTCGATTCCAATTACGTTCCAGGATGGGACTGCCACGGCCTGCCGATCGAATGGAAGATCGAGGAACAATATCGCGCCAAGGGCAAGAACAAGGACGATGTGCCGATCAACGAATTCCGCCAGGAATGCCGCGAGTTCGCAACGCACTGGATCAAGGTGCAGTCCGGCGAATTCAAGCGGCTCGGCATCGAAGGCGATTTCGACAATCCCTATACGACGATGGCCTTCCATGCGGAAAGCCGCATCGCCGGCGAGTTGTTGAAGTTCGCCATGTCGGGCCAGCTCTACCGTGGTTCCAAGCCGGTCATGTGGTCGGTGGTCGAGCGCACCGCGCTCGCCGAGGCCGAGGTCGAATACCAGGATATCGAGAGCGATATGATCTGGGCGAAATTTCCAGTGAGAATGATTGCTCGGACCGGTGAGAAAATGGATGGTGAACTGCTTAGCGCGTCCGTCGTCATCTGGACGACGACGCCCTGGACGATCCCCGGCAACCGCGCCGTCGCCTATTCGCCGCGTGTCGCCTACGGTCTTTTCGAGGTCGAGACGGCGGAAAATGATTTTGGCCCGCGCCCCGGCGAAAAGCTGATCTTTGCAGATGCGCTCGCCGAAGAATCGGCTGCGAAAGCCAAACTGACCTTCAAGCGGCTGCGCACGGTTACGGCGGATGAACTTGCGGCAATGACGCTTGCCCATCCGCTCCATGGTTTTAGCGGTGGTTATGATTTCGCCGTGCCCTTGTTGCCTGGCGACCACGTCACCGATGATGCAGGTACAGGCTTCGTGCACACGGCGCCGAGCCATGGGCGCGAGGACTTTGATGCCTGGATGGACGCCGGTCGCGATCTCGAAGCGCGCGGGATCTCGTCGGTGATCCCGTTCACCGTCGACGACGCAGGCTACTATACCAAGGATGCGCCGGGTTTCGGTCCCGATCGCGAAGGCGGTGCTGCCCGCGTCATTGACGACAACGGCAAGAAGGGCGACGCCAACAAGGTCGTCATTGAAGAACTCATCGCGCGCAACGCACTTTTTGCGCGCGGCCGGCTCAAGCACAGCTATCCGCACTCCTGGCGCTCAAAGAAGCCGGTGATCTTCCGCAACACGCCGCAATGGTTCGTCTACATGGACAAGGACCTCGGCGACCACACGACCCTGCGCTCGCGCGCGCTTGCGGCAATCGACGAGACGCGCTTCGTTCCGGCAGGCGGTCAGAACCGCCTGCGCGCCATGATCGAGGATCGTCCCGATTGGGTACTGTCGCGCCAGCGCGCCTGGGGCGTGCCGATCTGCGTCTTTGCCGATGAAAATGGCAATGTCCTCAAGGACGACGCCGTCAATGCCCGTATTCTTGCCGCGTTCGAGGAAGAGGGCGCTGATGCCTGGTTTGCCAAAGGCGCGCGCGAGCGATTCCTCGGCGAAAAGGCGAACGAGCCGTGGACGCAGGTAACCGACATTCTCGATGTCTGGTTCGACTCGGGTTCCACCCATGTCTTCACGCTTGAAGATCGCCCCGATTTGAAGTGGCCTGCCGACGTCTATCTCGAAGGTTCGGATCAGCACCGCGGCTGGTTCCACTCGTCGCTGCTCGAAAGCTGCGGCACGCGCGGCCGTGCGCCTTACAGTACGCTCGTCACCCATGGCTTCACCATGGACGAGGAGGGCCGCAAGATGTCGAAGTCCCTCGGCAATACGGTCACGCCGCAGGACGTGATCAAGGATTCGGGCGCCGACATCCTGCGCCTCTGGGTCATGACGACGGACTACTGGGAAGATCAGCGTCTCGGCAAGAACATCATCCAGACCAACATCGATGCCTATCGCAAGTTGCGCAACACGATCCGCTGGATGCTGGGTACCCTGGCTCATGATGAGGGCGATGAGGTTCCCTATGCCGATATGCCGGAACTCGAGAAGCTGATGTTGCACCGTCTTGCCGAACTCGATGAGGTCGTGCGTGCCGGCTATGACGGTTTCGAGTTCAAGCGCATCACCCGCGCGCTGATCGATTTCATGAATGTGGAACTGTCGGCCTTCTATTTCGATATCCGCAAGGACGCGCTCTATTGCGACGCGCCCTCGAGCGTCCGCCGCAAGGCAGCGCTGCAGGTCGTGAGGCACCTTTTCGATCGCATCGTTACCTGGCTCGCACCAATGCTGCCTTTCACCATGGAGGAGGCCTGGCTCGACCTGCACAAGGATGCCGTTTCGGTGCATCTGGAACAGTTCCGCCCGACGCCAGCCGAATGGAGAAATGACGAGCTTGCCGCCAAATGGCGCAAGGTCAAGGATGTGCGCCGCGTCGTCACGGGTGCGCTCGAACTCGAACGCGCCGACAAGCGGATCGGCTCGTCGCTTGAAGCCGCTCCTATTGTTTATATCGCCGACGCGGAACTGCTGGCGGCGGTCAAGGATATCGACATGGCCGAGATCTGCATCACCAGCGCGATCACGATCAAGGGTGAAGCCGGACCCGCCGATGCGTTCGTCACGGATGACGTCAAGGGCGTCGCAGTTGTCCCTGAGCGCGCGACGGGCACCAAATGCGCGCGGTCATGGCGTTATACCCATGATGTCGGTTCCGATTCGGCCTATCCCGACGTTTCGGCCCGCGACGCGGCGGCGCTGCACGAATTGGCCCGGCTCGGAAAGCTCGTTGCCTGATGTATAGAATGGCGGGGAGACAAGTTTTCCCCGCCGTTGATTTGCTTGAGAATCCTGTTGGCTTGCTAAATACAACCGGTCTCATATAAAAGGCTGCCATTGAACTGCCTGATTTCTAAGGCAGGGCATTGATCAAGCAAAATTGATTGGCAGATATGCTGCCCGGCTTATCTCTGGAAAGTTGCAAGGATGAATTTGAACGGACGCATAACGGTTCTTGGTGCAATGGTCGGCGCGCTTGCGCTTGGCGGCTGCGTCTCGTCACCAACCTATGGTACGGACAAGTCCGCCGGCACCCAGCTGCTTGACGACGTCGCCAACATGGCCGCCTTGGGTCCCAAGAAGAGCAACCAGATTGCCTACAATCCGCGTCCGGAACTCGTTCGCCCGGCGACCGGCAAGCCAATGCAATTGCCCGCCCCGCAGGATGCGGTCGAGACCGCCGGAAATCCGGCCTGGCCGGAATCGCCCGAGCAGCGGCGCAAGCGCATCCGCGACACTGCGACGGCCAACCAGAACAACGCCGAGTTCGTGCCGGAAGTAGCCCCCGATCCGGTCACGTCCAAGTCTGCGAGCAACAGGACCGAATACGGGTTCTTCAACGACAAGGTCCCGGCCAACCAGGGCAACAAGACCGATGTCGGCGCAGATTTCCGCGCCCGCAAGATGGCGTCAACCGCCGGATCGCCGACGAACCGCCGCTATCTGAGCGAGCCGCCGCTGGAATATCGTCAGCCCGCGGCAACCGCCGCCGCCGATCAGCTCGGCGAAGACGAGGCCAAGAAAGAGCGCGAGCGTAAGGCCGCGGCCCGCAAGAGCAAGGGTTTCAGCTGGAGCAACCTCATCCCCTGGAACTGACGCGTTCGCACGCGTGCCCGCGCCCAAAACGTTCATACTGCTGCAATAGTTTGCTGAAACGGTGGATGCTTCGATCCGCCGTTTTCGTTTATAAGGGATCCATCGCCTCTCCAGTCGAGGACCGTAACAATTGTTCATCCTGCGATTTCTTGGGTTAGTTCTTCTTATCCTTCTGACATTTCTGGCATTTCTCTGGGGCGGGCTGGCCCTCTGGTATCAGCTGCCCCTTGGTATTGCAGCAACCATCGGCTGCTTGATCCTGTGGGTGACCATCGCCTTCGCCGTGCTTTGGCTGGAATTCAAGGGCCGTGTCTGGCGCGCGCTCATCGTCCTGATCCCGATCATGATCGGGCTCGGCTACTGGTGGGGTGCGATCAAGCCGTCGCTCACCCGGATCTGGGCGGATGATGTTGCCCAGACGGTGACGGGCACGCTCACCGGCAATTATGTGACGCTTTCAAATGTGCGCAACTTCGAATGGCGCACCACGACCGACTACACACCGCGCTGGGAGGTGCGCACCTATGCGCTGGACGATCTTGCGACCGTCGATATTTTTCTTTCCTATTGGTCGAACCCGGCGATCGCCCACACTTTGGTGAGCTTCGGTTTCAACAATGGCGAGCACGTGGTGTTCTCGGCCGAAATCCGCAAGGAGCGCCATGAGGAGTTCTCGGAGATCGGCGGCTTCTTCAAGCAGTTCGAGCTGGCGATGATTGCAGCGGACGAGCGTGACATCATTCGCCTGCGCACCAATGTGCGCAAGGAAGACGTCTACCGCTACCAGGTCAACCTCAGTCCGGAAACGCGCCAGGCGCTGTTCCTGTCCTATCTCGACAGCGCCAACCATCTGGCGACGACGGCGAAGTTCTACAATACGATCACCGCCAATTGCACGACGGTGATCTTCAGCATGGCACGGGCGATCGCGCCCGGAATTCCTCTCGACTATCGCATTGTCTTTTCCGGTTATCTGCCGGGTTACCTTTATGACCTTGGCGCGATCGACCGTTCCAAGCCGTTGGACCAAGTCATCCGTGAAGCGTCGATCAATCAGCGCGCCATGGCCGCCGATAGTGCGCCAGATTTTTCGGCAAGGATCAGGCTGCCCGCGAACTAGGCTAGAGCCGCTTGGTGCGGAAGAACGCCTTCAGCATGTCTTCGGCTTCCTGTTCCCGGAAACCTGGATAGACTTCGGGAACATGCAAGCAGGTCGGCTGGGCATAGAACCGTGCGCCATTTTCGACGCCGCCGCCCTTGATGTCCTGCGCGCCATAGTAAAGGCGCCTGATGCGGGCAAAGGAAATTGCCGCCGCACACATCGTGCACGGTTCCAGTGTCACATAGAGATCGCAGCCGGTAAGCCGTTCGTTGCTCAAGGCGCGGCAGGCCTCGCGGATGACCAGCATCTCTGCATGTGCTGTCGGATCGTTGAGCTCGCGCGTGCGATTGCCGGCGCTTGCGAGGATCGCGCCATCCTTGACGATGACCGCGCCGATAGGAACTTCGCCGCGCATCTCGGCGCTTTTCGCTTCGGTGAGTGCCAGGCCCATCGGGTCAGTTTTTTGCGTCACGCCGCCCCGCAATCCAGAATTTGCTCGCAAGCCAACCTCATAGCTGGTAGTGAGCCCTGCTGAAAGGCTTAACTCCATGACAAGTTCAAATGACAATGACAAGGGCGGCAAACGCCCCTTTGCAAAGCGCAGCTTCGACAAGAAGCCCGCGGGTTCGTCCCGTGGCGGGCGCCCCGCGCCGCGCAAATTCGACGATGCCGCGGCTGTAGCGGAAGAGGGCGAGCGTATCGCCAAACGCTTGGCACGTGCCGGCATAGCCTCGCGCCGCGAAGCCGAGACGATGATTGCCGCCGGCCGCGTATCCGTCAACGGACGGCGTCTCGACAGCCCCGCGATCAATGTAAAGCGCAGCGACCGCATTGAAGTGGATGGCAAGCCGCTGCCGGAAAAGGAGCGGACGCGCCTCTGGCTCTATCACAAGCCTGCCGGCCTGGTTACGACCAATCGCGATCCGGAAGGTCGCCAGACCGTTTTTGAATCGCTGCCGAAAGATATGCCGCGCGTTCTTTCCGTTGGGCGTCTCGATATCAATACCGAAGGGCTGCTGCTGCTGACCAATGATGGCGGTCTGTCGCGTGCGCTCGAATTGCCGTCGACCGGCTGGCTGCGCCGCTACCGCGTGCGCGCCCACGGCTCGATCACGCAAGCAAAGCTCGACGGCCTGAAGGACGGAATTGCCGTCGATGGCGTTTTCTATGGCGCGATCGAAGCAACGCTTGAACGCGAACAGGGCTCGAACGTGTGGATCATGGTCGGGCTGCGCGAAGGCAAGAACCGCGAAGTCAAGAATGTGCTCGGTGCCCTCGGTCTGTCGGTGAACCGGCTTATCCGCATTTCCTATGGCCCGTTCCAGCTTGGCGACCTTCCGGAAGGTGCCGTGCGAGAGATGAACGGCCGCACGCTGCGCGATCAGCTCGGTGAACGGCTCATCGAGGAATCCGGGGCCGATTTCGATGCGCCGATCATCAACGTTTTCTCCAACGATGCTGTAAAGGGTGAATTGGCGCAGCCCGTTAGCGATGCGCGCGAGCGCCCGACGCGCGGCTCTTCCGAGTGGATATCGAGCGCGCCAGTCGCCAAACGGCGGCCGCCGCGCAAGACCGCCGACGAAAAGCGCGAGGAATCCTTGTCACGCCTGACGACCGATCGCAGCGAGCGGCCGGCCCGCCCCCCACGCGACGAAGACCGCAAGCCACGCCCGCCGCGTGCAGCAGGGCCGAAGCCCGGCCGCGGCGCTAAAGAGGAAGAAATCCCGGCGCGCTCCGGCCGTACCGCCAATGTCTGGATGGCGCCCGGCGCACGCCCGCTCGGCAAGCCCAAGGCACGAACGGAAGAGAAGCGCGGCGAAAGCCGCAGCGACAGGCCCCAGCGATCGAATGAAGGCGCGCCGCGCGCACGCAGCGATCGCCCGCGCGAAGAACGCTCGTTCGGCAGCCGACCGGGCGGTGAGGAAAAGCGCCGGCCATATTCGCCCCGGCCATTTGCGAATGACGATCAGGGCGCGGAGAAGCCGAAGCGCGCATTAGGTGCTGGCCGGACCGAGGGCGAACGCCCCGCGCGGCCACCCCGTGCCGGCAAGCGCGAACGTGCCGAGATGAAAGAGCGCGAGCAGCGCGGCGACCAGTCATTTCAGTCGGAGCGGCCCGCCCGCGCCGATCGGCCCTATGGCGCGAGCGGCAAGCCCGCACGCGGCCCCGCAAAGTCCGGCGATCGTCCCTACAGCGGAGGCAAGCCGCGCGGCGATGCACCGGGTGGCGGCGGGCGTCGCGGGCCGGGCGGTCCGGGTGGTTCGCGTCCGCCGCGTGGCAACAAGCCGCGGGGCTGATCGTGCGCGTTGTCGGCGGCAGATTTCGCGGACGTTCACTCGCAACGCCGGCTTCGAATGCGATCCGGCCGACGACCGACCGCACGCGCGAAAGCCTCTTCAATATTCTGGTGCACAACTATCCCGAAAAGTTCGAGGCGACGCGCGTCCTCGACCTTTTCGCCGGCACCGGCGCTCTCGGCCTAGAAGCCATGTCGCGCGGCGCGCGCTATGGCGTATTCATCGAGGAATCGACCGAGGGCAGGGGACTGATCCGCACCAATGTCGAAGCCTTCGGCCTTCTCGGCAATACCAAGATTTTTCGCCGCGATGCGACCAAACTCGGCGAGGCCGGCACAATCGAACCGTTCGATCTGGTCTTCGCCGATCCGCCTTATTCGAAAGGCCTTGGCGAACTGGCATTCAAGTCCGCCCTTGATGGCGGCTGGCTGAAAAGCGACACGCTGCTGGTCCTCGAAGAGGAGGCCGACGCCGTGGTCGAACTCGATGCGCGTTTTTCGGTTGTCGAGGAACGTCCGTATGGCGGAACAATCATTCGGCTTGTCACATTGAAGACGTAAACAGCGGGATTGTATCGCAATCCTGAACAACAGTACTGGACCGATTTCAATGATCCCGACTATACGCCGCATATTTGCGGCATTTGTTTTAACCGGCGCGCTCGCCGGCGCGGGCGTTTATGCCCCTGCCCAGGCTGAAACTGCCGTGCAAACGCCTGCGACCGCTGAAAGCAAGGATGACCTCGTCTCGTCATTCTATCTGGACAACGGGCTCGAAGTCGTGGTTATCCCGGATCATCGGGCGCCGGTCGTCACGCATATGCTGTGGTACCACGTCGGTTCGGCCGACGAAGAACCCGGAAAATCGGGCATTGCACATTTTTTTGAACACCTGATGTTCAAGGCGACAAAGACTTATCCGGCCGGCGAGTTTTCGCGCAAGGTCGCTGAGATCGGCGGGCAGGAAAATGCCTTCACCTCCTATGACTACACCGCCTTCTACCAACAGGTGTCGCCTCAGGCCCTCGAAATGGTCATGACCTATGAGGCGGACCGCATGGAGAACCTCATCCTCAATGAGGATGTCGTGAAAACCGAGCGCGACGTCGTGCTCGAGGAGCGCCGTTCGCGCACCGACAGCAATCCCGGCGCGCTGCTTGCCGAAGAGGTCAACGCGACGCTCTACCAGAACAGCCCTTACCGCATGCCGGTCATCGGCTGGCAGCATGAGATGGAAAAGCTGAACCTCAAGGATGCGCTGGCCTTCTACGTGAAATATTACACGCCCAACAATGCGACCCTTGTCGTGTCTGGCGACGTCGATCCCGCAACCGTCAAAGCCTTGGCGGAAAAGACCTATGGCAAGGTGCCGCGCCGGGCGGAGCCGGGCAAGCGCGACCGGCCGCAGGAGCCGGAACAGAATACCAAACGCACGGTTTCACTTGCCGACCCGCGCGTGTCACAGCCGAGCTTCCAGAAGATGTGGCTCGCACCCTCATATACGAACGCCAAGCCGGGCGAGGCGGAGGCTCTCGACCTTTTGAGCGAAATCCTTGGTGGGTCTTCGCGCAGCCGGATTTATCAGGCCTTGGTCGTCAAGGACGGTTCGGCAGCGAGCGCCGGCGCCTTCTATCAGGGCGGATCGCTCGACGACGGCAGTTTCGGCGTCTATGGCTCGCCGCGCGGGGATGCGACCCTGAGCGATGTCGAAGCCGGCATCGATGCGCAAATCGCCCGTATTACAAAGGATGGCGTCACCGAGGATGAACTCGAAAAGGCGCGCAATCGCTTCCTGAAAAGCATGATCTTTGCCCGGGACAGCCAAGCGGGGATGGCGCGCATCTATGGTTCGACCCTTTCCACCGGTCAGACCATCAAGGATATCCAGGAATGGCCGGATCGCATAAAGGCTGTGAAGGTCGCCGACATCCAGGCCGTGGCCAAGCGCTATCTCGTCGATGGCCGTTCCGTTACCAGCTACCTCATGCCCGAAGACGGCAAGCCCGATGTGCCCGCTGACGGGGAGGCGGCGCCCGGTAGAGCCGAACAGGAACAGCCGCAAGCGCCCGCCGAAGGAGTCGTCCAATGATCCGCGCCGTTACCCCAATAACCAGACGGCTCGCTGCAACGTTCCTGCTGTTCCTCGTTGCCGTCGTCCCGGGCTATGCGGTCGAGATCCAGGAAGTGGTCTCGCCGAAGGGCATACGCGCCTGGCTGGTACAGGATGATTTCGTGCCGCTCGTGTCCATGCGCTTTGCCTTCAAGGGTGGTTCCGCACAGGACCCGAAGGGCAAAGACGGCCTTGCCAACCTCATGACCGGGCTTTTTGACGAGGGCGCGGGCGATCTCGATTCCAATTCGTTCCAGGACAAGCTCGACGATGTCGGCGCCGAGATGAGTTTCAATGCCGATGACGACAGTATCACCGGCTCGATGCGCATGCTGTCCGACAAGCGCGATGAGGCCGTCGAGTTGCTGACGCTGGCCGTCAACAACCCGCGCTTCGACCAGGCGCCCATCGACCGCATTCGCCAGCAGGTGATTGCCGGCATCAAGGCTTCGGAGCGCAATCCGAACACCATTGCCGGGCGCAAATTCGCCGAAGCCCTCTACGGCGACCACCCCTACGGCCGTCAATCGGAAGGCACGGAGCAAAGTCTCACGAGCATCACTCACGACGACCTTGCTGCATTTCACAAGCGGAACTTTGCCCGGGATAATCTGATTGTCGGCGTCGTCGGATCGATCAGCCCGGAAGAGCTGAAGCCGCTCCTCGACAAGGTCTTCGGCGATCTGCCCGAGAAAGCCCAGCTCGATACGGTCAGCGACGCAAAACTTGCCTTCGGCAAGACCACCCAGGTCGATTATGCACTGCCCCAGACCTCGATTTCGATGGTCTATCCGGGTGTCCGGCGCAAGGATCCAGACTTCTTTGCCGCCTATATCATGAACCATATCCTCGGCGGCGGCACCTTTTCCTCGCGCATCTATAATGAGGTGCGGGAAAAGCGCGGACTTGCCTATTCGGCCGGTTCCAATCTCGCCAACCGCGATCATATGGCGGCTTTGATGATCTCGACCGCAACGCGGGCCGATCGCGCCAGTGAAACCCTGCAAATCCTCAAGGCAGAAGTGGCAAAGATGGCCAAGGACGGGCCGACCGAGGAGGAACTGGCAGAAGCCAAGAAATATCTCGTTGGGTCCTATGCGGTGAACAATCTCGACTCTTCCTCGGCGGTCGCCAGCACGTTGGTCGGCCTGCAGGATGAGAACCTTGGCCGCGACTACATCGACAAGCGTGCCGATCTCATCAATGCCGTGACCTTGGATGAGGTGAAGGCAGCGGCCAGGAAACTGTTGTTGACGGACCCGGCGATCCTGATCGTCGGCCCACCGCTTTCATAGGAAAAGGACCGATGGTCGCGCGCGAACTTGATCAGGCAAACGGGTCGACAGGCGCAAGTAAAACCCCGCGCGAGCCGACCTTTGCCGTCGCGTTCGGCGGTGGCGGGGCGCGCGGCATCGCTCATATCAACGTCATTGAAGCCCTGGACGAACTTGGCATCAAACCTGCCGCGATCTCAGGATCGTCCATCGGAGCGATCATGGGCGCGGGTATGGCGGCAGGCATGTCCGGGGTCGAGATTCGCGAATACGCGGTCGCGATCCTCTCCAAACGTGGTGAGATTGCAGCGCGCCTGTGGAAGCTGCGCCCGACAAGCTTCGGCGAGATGTTTGGCGGCGGCATTCGTCTCGGCCAGTTCAACATCGAAAAGGTTCTGAAGCATTTCCTTCCCGGCCGCATTCCCGAGACATTCGAGGAACTCGCGATCCCGCTCACTGTCACCGCGACCGATTTCTACGGACAGCGCGAGGTCGTGATGGCCGAGGGCGATCTTTATAATGCCGTCGCCGCCTCCGCCGCGATCCCCGCCTTGTTCCGGCCAGTGCGACGAGACGACCGTATCCTGATCGATGGCGGCATTTATAATCCCGTTCCCTTCGATCATTTGATGGACAAGGCGCGGTTCGTCATCGCCGTCGATGTCGTCGGCGGACCGGAAGGCGATATCGGCAGATCCCCCTCGTCAATCGAGGCCATGTTCGGTGCCAGCCAATTGATGATGCAATCGATCATCGCGACCCGCCTGCGTACGCAGGCTCCGGCAATCTTTCTGCGCCCAAGCGTGGCACGGTTCGGCGTTCTGGATTTTCTGCGAATCCAGCAGGTGCTCGAGGAATCGGCTGGGATCAAGGACGAGTTGAAGCGCGCCGTTGACGCGGCGATCACCTATGCCGATCGTGACAGCGATAGCGGCGCGGAATGACAATAATCAACGGCCGCCAATGCCGATTGTTCGTTCGGCCCGCCTTGATAGGCGCAAATTTGCACCATATAGGAGGGTGCATGCGACCATACGATAAATTACCCTAATCATTCATATAATCAGGTATAAAATGAGCGACTCTTTGAACTCCCGTGAATTTCTAGACAAAGCGACAGCGCTCGTCGAAGCTGCAAAAAAAGCAGGCGCCGACGCGGCCGACGCAGTCGTTGCCCGCTCGCGTTCCGCGGGCGTTAGCGTACGGCTCGGAAAGGTGGAAGAGACCGAATCTTCCGAGAGCGATGAGTTTTCCCTGCGCGTCTTCGTCGGTCGCAAGATCGCCAGCATATCTGCCAACGGCGGAGCCGAGCCAAAGGCCTTGGCCGAACGCGCCGTCGCCATGGCGAAAGTCTCGCCGGACGATAGCTTCGAAGGTCTTGCCGCTCCTGAAAATCTTGCCCGCCAAATTCGCGATCTCGATCTTTACGATCCGACCGTCGTCGATGCCGCGCAACTGACCGAAGCAGCACTTGCCGCCGAAGCGGCCGCGCTCGCCGTCGAGGGTGTTACCAATTCGGGTGGAGGCTCCGCATCTGCTGGAATGGGCGGCCTCGTGCTCGTCACATCAGGCGGATTTGCCGGACAATATATGGGATCGCGCTTTTCCCGCTCCGTCAGCGCAATCGCCGGCAGCGGCACCGCCATGGAGCGGGACTATGATTTTTCGTCGCGCATTTTCTATGACGCGCTTGAAGACGCTGCAGCCATCGGGCGATCGGCCGGGGAGCGCGCGGTAAAGCGCCTTGGCGCGCGCCAGGCGGCAACCGGCCGTGTAAGCGTTGTTTTCGACCCGCGCGTCGCCCGAGGTATCGCCGGCCATATTGCCAGCGCCATCAATGGCGCGTCGGTAGCACGCAAGACGAGCTTCCTTAAGGATCGCATGGGCGAGAAGATCCTGAGCGACGCGATCAACGTTAAGGACGACCCGTTGCGGGTGCGCGGTTCTTCTTCGCGCCCGTTTGACGGCGAGGGCATCGAGGGCGTTCCCTTGACGATGATCGAGAATGGCGTGCTGAAACACTGGTTCCTGTCGACCTCGACAGCAAAGGAACTTGGCCTCGCCACCAATGGCAGGGGCGTGCGTTCCGGCTCGACAGTCACGCCCGCCTCGACGAACTTCTCCATCGAACCCGGCGAAAAGTCGCCGCAAGACCTGATGCGCGATGTTGGTACCGGTTTTTACGTTACCGAACTGTTCGGCCATGGTGTCGACATGATCACCGGCGAATACAGCCGCGGTGCTTCGGGCTTCTGGATCGAAAATGGCGAACTCGCCTATCCGGTCAGCGAAGTGACGATCGCCTCAAATCTCAAGGACATGTTCCTTAATCTCACTGCGGCAAGCGACATCGATCGCAATTTCGGCATTGCCAGCCCGACACTCGTAATCGAAGGCATGACACTTGCCGGCAAGTAAGCTCAATCTTGAAGACCTGGAACTGATCCGGCAGGCCGCCGAGGGCGCAGGCCGGATCGCTCTGTCTTACTTTCGGCAGGCGCCGCAGGTCTGGATGAAAACCGGCAACTCGCCGGTAACCGAGGCCGATCTTGCCGCCGACAAGTATCTGAAGGACATGCTGCTGACGGCCCGCCCGGATTACGGCTGGATATCCGAAGAAACCCAGGACGAACGTGCCGCTTCCCCGCGAGAGCGCTTCTTCGTCGTCGACCCGATCGATGGGACACGGGCCTTCATCGAAGGTGCCGACGTCTGGTGTGTCAGCGTTGCCGTCATCGAAGACGGCAGGCCCGTCGCCGGCGTTCTCGACTGCCCGGCCCGCAGCGAAATCATCATGGCGACGCCAGGCGGCGGGGCGACGCAGAACGGCGCCGCCATCCATGTCCAGGCCCAGCACCTTCCCTATAAGGTGGCCGGTCCCTCGGCCTTCATCAAGCGGCTGCCGGAACACTTTCTCTCCTCCATCGAACACATGCCCTACGTTGCCTCGCTCGCCTATCGGATCGCCATGGTGGCGCGCGGCGATATCGCGGGGACCTTCGTGCGGCCAAGTTCGCATGACTGGGATCTTGCAGCGGCCGATCTCATCCTATCGGAAGCCGGCGGCCGGGTCGTCGCCGCGGACGGAAAGCCACTTACCTACGGTCTTACAGACACCAGTAATGGCGACTATCGCCACGGCGCGCTCGTTGCCGCAAGCGGATTGCTCATGGATAACATGTTGGACGTTGTCGCCGAAACCGCGTTCGGATAAACAGTCAGCAACCTTCTCGATCATTTGGACAGGCACATGAGCGAAAACACTTCGGATCAAAAGCAACTGCTTCACCTTGTATTCGGCGGTGAGCTGAAGAAACTCGGCGGTGTCGAGTTCCGCGACCTCGACAAGCTCGATATTGTCGGCATCTATCCGGATTTTGCCTCGGCGCAGCGCGCATGGAAGTCGAAGGCGCAAGCGACGGTGGACAACGCTCATATGCGCTATTTCATCGTCCACATGCATCGCTTGCTGGATCCTGCCACGGGCAAGGCGGACTGACCGCGTGCGCGTGGTCGGACAAAGATCGACATGATTGACCAGAATTCAGCAACGGCTAAAGCGCCTCGCCGCAAAGCTGGAGCGCTCAAGCGCTTCTGGCGCTCGGTGCGCGGCCCGCTGGCGAATTCGCCGATCGTCCGCAGCATGATCGTGTGGTTGATCACGCAGTTCTTCCGGCTGGTGCATCTGACCAATCCCCGGCTCAAGGGGTCTTCGGACCTCGAAGATATGAAACGCGGGGGTGAGCCGTTCATCGCCGTTGCCTGGCACGGCCAGCATCTGATGGCGCCATTCCTAATGCCGCGCGGCGTGCGCTTCGTCGCCATGTTTTCCAAGAGCAAGGACGCAGAACTGAATGCGCGCGTTGCCGAGCGCTTCGGCGTGGAGATCGTGCGCGGCTCGGGCGGTCGCGACCGCTCGAAAGGGACGGAAAAGGGCGGAGCACGGGCGCTGCTCGTTTTGAAAAAAGCGCTGGCCGAAGGCAAGACCGCGGCGATGATCGCCGATATTCCGCATGGAACGCCGCGCGATAGCGGTCCCGGGGTTATTCTGCTGGCCAAGCTTTCCGGACGGCCGATCCTGCCGATCTGCTACCTGACCACCCGCAGAAAAGTTCTGGAGAAGAGTTGGGACAAGACCACCATTCCCTTGCCATTCGGCAAATCGGGGTTGATTGTCGGCGACCCGATCTTTGTTCCCGAAGATGCAGATGAAGCAATGCTCGAAGCCAAGCGTGTCGAATTGACCAATAGTTTGAACGCGAACACCAAGCGCGTGCATGAACTCGTGGACGGCGCGGCATGAGCGAAAGATGGGCACGCCTGGTGCTTGGCACCTATCGCTGGATTGGCGCGGCAACATTTCCCATTGTCGGCGCCTATGTTGCCTTCCGTGCCAGCAAGGGCAAGGAGGAGCGTGGCCGTCAGGGCGAGCGCTACGGTGTGGCGAGCGTTGCCCGCCCATCCGGTCCGCTTATCTGGGTCCATGCGGCGAGTGTTGGCGAAACGTCGGCTGTCACTCCGCTTGTCGAAGCAATCGTCGACATGGACATCCATGTCGTTTTGACGACCGGTACGGTTACATCGGCGAAGATGGTGCAGGAGCGCCTCGGCGACCGCGTCATCCATCAATATGTGCCGCTCGACCTGAAGCCCGCCGTCGACCGCTTCCTGACCCATTGGCAGCCTGATCTTGCCATCATCTGCGAATCCGAGATTTGGCCGATGACGATCCTTGAACTTGGCACCAGGCGGGTTCCGCAGGTGCTCGTCAATGGGCGCCTTTCCGATCGCTCCTTTGCCAGCTGGCACAAGCGGCCCTCGATTGCCGAGGCCCTGTTCGAAAATCTCGCCCACGTCGTTGCCCAATCGGATATCGACGGCGAAAGGTTCCGGGCACTTGGCGCAAGGCCGGTGACGGTATCCGGCAACCTCAAGGTGGACACGGCCGTACCGCCCGTGAACAATACTGAACTTGCCGCAATGCAGCGCATGATCGGCACCCGCAAGACCTGGGCCGCGATTTCGACGCATCAGGGCGAAGAGGAGATCGTTGCGCAGGTGCATCACATGCTGAAAGCGCGCCATCGCGATCTTTTGACGATCATCGTGCCGCGCCATCCTGATCGTGCGCCGGAGATCGCCGAGGCAATCGAAAAAATGGGCATGAAGGTGGCGCTGCGCAGCAAGGCGGATCAGATCGAGGCTGATACGGATATCTATCTCGGCGATACGATCGGCGATATGGGCCTTTATCTGCGCCTTGCGGAGATCGCATTCGTCGGCCGGTCGCTGACCGCGCAAGGCGGGCAGAATCCACTTGAGCCGGCCATGCTCAAATCCGCGATCCTCTCTGGACGCAATGTTCAGAATTTCCGCGATTCCTATCAGCGCCTGATCAAGAATGGCGCGGCGAAACTTGTGCGCGACAAGGATATGCTCGCGGGCGCAGTCAACTATCTCTTCAATAATCCGGAAGAACGCCAGGTCATGATCGACGCTGGCCTCAAGACCGTCGAGGACATGCGCGGATCGCTCGATCGCACCTTGACCGCACTTGAGCCCTTCATCCAGCCGCTCGTTCTGCAGGCACGCCTCAGCAATCGCGAAGGCGGCTGGAAATGATGAGCGAGGCCCCTCCTTTCTGGTGGGAAAAGCCGGATTGGCGGGCCTGGGCGCTAAGCCCGTTTTCCAAAATTTACGGCAGCGTGGCCGGGCGCCGCATAAGGCGGGCGAAGCCACCGACGATTCCGGTCCCGGTGCTTTGCATCGGCAATTTCACTATCGGCGGCGCCGGAAAAACCCCGACCTCAATCACCTTTGCCAGGGCCGCAATTGCTGCGGGGCTGACGCCCGGCATTGTTTCGCGCGGTTATGGCGGCGCGTTTTCGGGCATGCATCGTGTCGATCTAGAACATGACAGCGCCCGCCTTGTCGGCGACGAACCACTGTTGCTCGCCCGGCACGCGGCGGTCATCGTCACGTCCGACCGCTTTGCCGCGGCACAGGCATTGCAGCAGTCCGGATGCGATTTCATCATCATGGATGACGGCTTTCAAAGCGCCCGCCTGCATTTCGATTTCGCTCTGATGGTGGTGGATGCCGGCCGCGGCGTCGGCAATGGCCACGTCTTGCCGGGAGGACCCTTGCGCGCGCCGTTGATCGACCAGCTGGTGCGAACCGACGCGGTGCTCAAGATCGGTACAGCGAACGGCGCCGACCGGGTCATTCGCAATGCGGCGCGGGCGGCAAAACCGATCTATGAAGGAGTTCTTAAGCCGATATCCACATCTGAGATAGCCGGCAAACGATTACTGGCTTTCGCCGGCATAGGTGATCCGTACAAGTTTTTTACGACGCTTCGCGAAGCGGGCGGGATCGTCGAGAAAACGCGCGCCTTTCCAGACCATCATCCGTACACGGACGACAATCTCGCCGAACTCGCTGAAGCGGCCGATGGGGAAAACCTGACGCCGGTCACAACAGCCAAAGACCTGGTGAGGCTTCTCGACGGCAGCGAGGCGGCGAAGGCATTTGCCGGCCGTACCTCGGTTTTGGAGGTGGAACTCGTTTTCAACCAGCCCGGCGCACCCGCTCGCATCATACGGGAAACGCGCGATCGCGCCCGTCACCGGCGCCGGGATGCCTCATAAAATGCCAGGGTACCTTCGGTTGATCCGCGGAGGCGCTTCGCGCATCGGAATATTAAGGCTCGTTCCCGTGGTCTGGCTATAGAGCCGGTCGTTAGAGAACAGCGTTCCTCCGGCGCGGGTGATTTCGACGCCAAGCGCGACGCGGGTCGAGGCTGCCGCCGGAACCCTGATTTCATAGGCGACCGGGAATGTGCCGTTTCTGTTCAGCGTAAAGCTGGTGCGGGCCAGCCGCGGCATTGGAGCCGAATTACCCCGGCTTGCGTCGTAGGCAGTGACGAACACCACTGAGCTTGCAGTGAGGCGTGCCCATGGCGGTCCCTGCAGATAGCCCCGGATTGTTTTAACCGGGCCCGTATATGCCGGCGCATTGCTGGCCGTATCGGTGGTACAGCCGCTCACAAGAATTCCAGCCGCGAGAAGAGTGAACAGGGTTGCGCGGCGGGTCAGCATATCGCTCAGCCTTTGCTTCGACTGCGCAGGTCGGGGTTCACCTGAAGCTCGCGCTCGAGCGAAATGCGCGCATCGGCATAGGCCTCCTGACGCGCGACGCTCCAATATTTGAGTTCGTCCAGGGGGATCTTCTCCGAGGTAACCGCACAGAGCACATAGGAACCCGGCGACAGGACCTGAAAGTCGCCGTCGAGATAACGAATTTTGGCTTCGCGCGAGCCGGGTCCTTCAAATCTGTTCATATTCTGCCGATGTTCCAGTCGATTGAATGTTCATTTACGGCTCAGAGCCGCAGGTGGTCAAGCATGGCGCGATTGAAAGCCCCTTATCGCCGCCCGAAAAGACGCTCTATGTCGCTGAGCTTGAGTTCGATATAGGTAGGCCGACCGTGATTGCAGGTGCCCGAGCCCGGCGTTGCTTCCATTTGGCGCAAGAGTGCATTCATCTCTTCCGGCTTCAACCGCCGTCCCGAGCGGACCGAGCCATGGCAGGCCATGGTAGCGGCGACATGGTCGAGAATGCCTTTCAGGCCATTCGATGTATCGTGCTCGGCGATCTCGTCGGAAAGGTCGCGGACGAGTTTTTGCGCATCGATCTCACCGAGCATGGACGGCGTTTCGCGTACGGCGATCGCACCCGGTCCAAAGGCTTCGATACCGAGGCCGAAACGCGCCAACGTTTCTGCATGGGCGGCAAGCCGTTCGACATCCTCTTCCGGCAGGTCGACGATTTCGGGGATGAGCAGCATCTGGGCCGGTAGCGGCCGTGAATGCAACGCGTTCTTCAGTGCCTCATAGACAAGACGTTCATGCGCGGCATGCTGGTCGACAATGACAAGACTGTCCTCGGTCTGCGCGACGATATAGTTGGCGTGTACCTGCGCGCGAGCGGCTCCGAGGGGCGCGGAAAGCAATTCCTTTGAAGCCTCAGCGGCCGCACCGCGTGCATCGGCTGCCACGGCCTGTGCGACATCATAAAGGAATGGCTGCGCCGGTTCGGCAAATCCGCCACGGGTGTCGGCGGCGAGGGCGCCTTCGACTTCGAACGGACGGTATGGGGATTGTTCAACGGAGTAATTCTGATTGACGGCAGCGTTGCCGCGCCAATTCTGATGGAGCGGGGCAGCACGCGAGGGTTCCGCGCCGCCAAGCCTGAAGGCATGCAGCATCGCTTCGGCCCCGCTGGTTGCGGCCCGGATGCCGGATTGACCGAGGGCTTCGCGGATTGCCCCGACGATAAGGCCGCGCACAAGCCCCGGATCGCGAAAACGCACATCCGCCTTGGCCGGGTGCACATTCACATCGACGAGCGCCGGATCAAGATTGAGGAACAGGACGACGACCGGGTGGCGGTCGCGCGCGATCACATCGGCATAGGCGCCGCGGATTGCGCCCCAGATCTGCTTGTCGCGCACGGGCCGGCCATTGACATAGGCGAACTGATGCAGGCTGTTGCCGCGGTTGAACGCCGGAATGCCGGCAAAGCCGGTCAGGCGCACGCCATCGCGCTCGGCATCGATGGCGATGGCATTTTCGGGAAACTCCTTGCCGAGCACCTGCGAAATCCGCTCCAGCATTCCTGACGATCCAGCGCCGGTCGCCGCCAGCTCGATCGGCGTGCGGTCGCTGCCTGCAAGCGAAAAGCGGATATGCGGAAAGGCAATGGCGATGCGCTTGACGACATCGCTGATTGCCGATGCCTCGGCCCGGTCGGTCTTCATGAATTTGAGGCGGGCAGGCGTGGCGAAGAAAAGGTCGCGCACTTCCGCGATGGTCCCGCCGTTCATCGGGGTCGGGCGCGGCCCGTCCTGGCGACCGCCATGGATGCTGATCTCGAAGCCGGAATCCGCGTCGGACGTGCGTGATTTCAGCAACAGGCGCGAAACGGATCCGATAGAGGGCAGGGCCTCGCCGCGAAAACCAAGGGCGCGAATATCGTGCACATCATTGGTGAGTTTCGACGTGCAGTGGCGCGCCACCGCAAGGGCAAGTTCGTCGGAGCGAATGCCCGAACCGTTATCGGTGATGCGGATAAGGTTCTTGCCACCACCGGCGGTGACGACCTCGATCCGCGTTGCGCCCGCGTCGATCGAATTTTCGATGAGCTCCTTGACCACGCTTGCCGGACGTTCGATGACTTCGCCGGCTGCGATCTGGTTGATAATGGTCTCGGTGAGCTGCTTGATGGGCATTGCAAAATCTATAGTGGATTCGCCGCGTCCGCGAAATCCATGGAGCGCCGGCATCCCCGGAAAAATCGGCCGGGAAAGCATCTGGTCATTGGATTGGATTTGATGATAGGTCTTGCTTCACATCTAAGGAGGAAAAACAATTATGGCCAATTCCAAGCCGTCCTTCGTCTGGACTGATCCCTTTCTCCTGGAAGAGCAGTTGACCGAAGACGAACGGATGATCCGCGACAGTGCACGGGCATTCGCGCAAGGCGAACTTCTCCCGCGCATCGAAGAGGCCTATCTGGAAGAAAAGACCGATCCTCAGCTTTTCCGGATGATGGGCGAGTCGGGGCTTCTTGGGGTGACGCTTCCCGAAGAATACGGCACGGCCGGTGCGTCCTACGTCGCCTATGGCCTCGTCGCGCGCGAGGTCGAGCGCGTGGACAGCGGCTATCGCTCGATGATGAGCGTGCAGTCGTCACTGGTCATGTACCCGATTTACGCTTACGGCTCGGAGGAGCAGCGCCGCAAATATCTGCCGAAGCTCGCTTCCGGCGAATGGATCGGCTGTTTCGGCCTCACCGAGCCCGATGCGGGCTCTGATCCCGCCGGCATGAAAACCCGCGCCGAGAAGGTCGCTGACGGCTATCGCCTGTCCGGCTCGAAGATGTGGATTTCAAACTCGCCGATCGCCGATGTCTTTGTCGTCTGGGCGAAATCGGACGCCCATGACGGTCAGATCCGCGGCTTCGTCCTCGAAAAGGGCATGAAGGGCCTTTCTGCGCCGAAGATCGGTGGCAAGCTGTCGTTGCGCGCCTCGATCACCGGCGAGGTGGTCATGGACGGCGTTGTTGTCGGCGAGGAGCATCTCCTGCCCAATGTCTCCGGGCTCAGGGGGCCGTTCGGCTGCCTCAATCGCGCCCGCTTCGGCATTTCCTGGGGCGTCCTCGGCGCCGCTGAAGATTGCTGGCAGCGGACCGTCCAGTACGGGCTCGACCGCAAGCAATTCGGCCGCCCGCTCGCCGCCACCCAGCTGTTCCAGAAGAAGTTCGCGGACATGCAGACGGAAATCACGCTTGGCCTGCAGGCCTCCCTACGTGTCGGTCGCCTGTTTGACGAAGGCAAGGTCGCGCCGGAGATGATCAGCCTGGTCAAGCGCAACAATTGCGGCAAGGCGCTCGACATCGCCCGCATGGCGCGCGACATGCACGGGGGCAACGGCATCCAGATCGGCTATCATGTGATGCGCCACGCCCAGAACCTCGAAACGGTCAATACCTATGAGGGCACGCACGACGTGCATGCGCTCATCCTTGGCCGGGCACAGACCGGTATCCAGGCCTTCTTCTGACACTAGCGTCGGATGGACTTCGATGCCGCCCTGTTGTATCGAAGTCCCGTCGAGGACACCGCTCCAAAATCAGGCATGCGCACCGCCGCCTCTGCCCTATAATCTCAGGAGTGAGCGATGAGTCAACCGGATATTCACACCGTCACGTTCGGGCGCGCTGCGCCCGGTCTCTCTGTCAAAGACATACAGGCTGCGTGCGCTTTCTACTGCGAAGTTCTCGGTTTTCAGAAGGTCTTTGAAAAC
This sequence comes from Phyllobacterium sp. UNC302MFCol5.2, assembly GCF_000686005.1. Classification (NCBI taxonomy): domain Bacteria; kingdom Pseudomonadati; phylum Pseudomonadota; class Alphaproteobacteria; order Hyphomicrobiales; family Phyllobacteriaceae; genus Phyllobacterium; species Phyllobacterium sp. UNC302MFCol5.2. Next base: position 499,022 of record NZ_JMLL01000010.1, on the reverse strand, counting down.
GGCAGCCCGGTCGGTTTCATGGTTCTTAAAAAGGATGCCGCGGAGATACACCTAAGTCAGGTTCGCGATTTCGCGAGGACGACGACGAACGCATTCCATATGTTCGTCGACGACATAGCGACATTCTACGCGGTCTGCGAAGCCAAGGGCGTTCGTATCATCAAGCGCTGAAAGACCAGGATTATGGCCAGCGCGCCTTCGTCTTCGCCGACCCGGACGGCAACCGGGTCGACGTCGGGCAAAGGATTTAGACGCCGCCTTCGCGCTGTGCGATGAGCTTGTCTACGGCGGCAAGGAGGATGCACAGCGCGATACCTTCAGAAGCGAGACGCACCTCTTCCTGTGACGGAAACGTCGGAGCAAGGCGCAGCGTGCTGTCGTTGGGATCGCGGCCGTAAGGAGAGGTGGCGCCTGCCGGGGTCAGAACCACGCCGGCTTCGCGTGCCAGTTCGACCACGTCGCGCGCGGTGCCGTGCATGGTGTCGACGCAGATGAAATAGCCGCCATCCGGCTGCGTCCACCGCGCAACGCCGTGCCGCCGAGGCGGGTTTCAAGCGCCTCGATGACCGAATCGAACTTCGGCGCAATGAGGGCGCGGTGCGCGTCCATATGGCGGGCCAGGTCCTCCATGCTCTTTAGAAAGCGCACGTGCCGCAACTGGTTCAGTTTGTCTGGCCCTATGGTGCGTTTGCCGGCCCGGGCGAGATACCATTTCACATTTGCCGCTGACGAGGCGAACAGGGCGAGTCCTGCACCGGCGAGCGTGATCTTGGAGGTCGATGCGAAGACGAAGGCGCGATCGGGGTGGCCGGCCTGCGCGCAAAGCTCGATAATATTGGCAATCTCGTGCCGCTCTGTCGTCAGGTGGTGCACCGCATAGGCGTTGTCCCAGAACAGGCGGAAGTCTGGCGCACCGGTTCGCATGGCTGCAAGGCGTTCAATCGTTTCGGTCGAATAGGTTTCGCCCGAGGGATTGGAGTATTTGGGAACGCACCACATGCCCTTGACGTCGGGATCGGCGACGAGTTCCTCGACCAGGTCCATATCGGGCCCGTGCCCCGTGAGCGGCACCGGGAGCATGCGAATGCCATATTCCTCGCAGATGGCGAAATGCCTGTCGTAGCCGGGAACCGGGCAGATGAAGGCCGGCGCACCTGATTGCTGCGACCAGGGCTCCATTTCGCCCGGTACGCCCTTCACCATCGCCCAGAGCAAACAATCATGCATCATGGCAAGGCTCGAATTGTCACCGACGACGATGCAATCGGCCGACGCACCCATCATGGGTGAGAACAGTGCGCGGGTTTCGGCAAGACCCTGGAGCCCGCCATAGTTGCGGGCATCTTCGCCTGCCTCGCTATAATGGTCGCCATTGCCTGGAAGAACCAGCATGCCATTGGCGAGATCGAGCTGTTCCGGGCTCGGCTTGCCGCGGGTCATGTCGATCTTCAGCCCCTTGGCGCGGAAGGCTTCGTAATCGCGCAGGACGCGGTTGCGCAGGGCGTCGAGTTCATCGGCGCCAAGATCAGCGACGGGGAGCATGTGGTTAGTCCTTCTGCTGCTGGACGATGCCGTAGATATTGGTCGAGCGGGCGCCCGAGCGGCAATAAGCGAGGACGGGACCTTCAGCCTCATCCAGCGCGCGTGCCATGCCGTCGACGTCGTCCTGCGTCAATTGACCCGCAACGACAGGGACGTAGTAAATCGCTATGCCCGCTTTTTCGGCAACGTTCTTGATCTCGGCAAAGTTGGGCTGATCGGCCGATTCACCGTCCGGGCGGTTGCAAATAATCGTGTGATAGCCTGCCGCGGCGAGATCGCGCACGTCGTCGGGTGAAATCTGGCCGCTCACGGCGTAGCCTTCGTCGATTTGACGGATATCCATCTTATGTCCCTGGGAAGTGTGAAAGTCGCCTCACCATACATCAAACGATGGTCAACGCCATCTGAAAAGCATCGCTCTTGCCCGACGATGATTAAATTATCATCACGCGTGCGGATATGACTAAAGTATAAGCGCAATTGCCGGGCATTGGCGACGCGCAAACATGGAGCCTGCAAGCCGGCTAACCGGGAGCAGGCGCTAAAATACAGATAAATTTGAAGAATTTATAATTTTCAATGCGGCTGCCGGAGTTGGCACACTCATTGCTTTTAATCCCTTGGTACACACAACCAAAAAGAGGGGTTTACCTGAATGTCCAGTCTAACAGCCAGATTTATCGGGACTTTTGCGGCCGCGGCCATGGGCGCGGCGCTGGCTTTCTCGCCTGCCGTAGCTGCGGATGACACGATCAAGGTCGGCATCCTGCACTCCCTTTCCGGGACCATGGCGATTTCCGAAACCACGCTCAAGGACACGATGCTGTTCCTCATCGACGAGCAGAACAAGAAGGGCGGCGTGCTTGGCAAGAAGCTCGAAGCGGTGGTCGTCGATCCGGCGTCGGACTGGCCGCTCTTTGCCGAAAAGGCCCGCCAGCTGATCGAGCAGGACAAGGTCGCCGCCGTCTTCGGTTGCTGGACCTCATCGTCGCGCAAATCGGTGCTGCCGGTCTTTGAAGAACTCAACTCCATGTTGTTCTACCCCGTCCAGTACGAGGGCGAGGAAAGCTCGCGCAACGTCTTCTATACGGGCGCCGCGCCGAACCAGCAGGCGATCCCTGCCGTCGATTATCTTGCCAAGGAAGAGGGTGTCGAGCGCTGGGTCCTCGCCGGTACCGACTACGTCTATCCGCAGACCACGAACAAGATTTTGAAGGCCTACCTCAACGCCAAGGGCGTCAAGGATGAGGACATCATGATCAACTACACGCCGTTCGGCCATTCCGACTGGCAGACGATCGTGTCCGACATCAAGAAATTTGGTTCCGCCGGCAAGAAGACCGCAGTCGTTTCGACCATCAACGGTGATGCGAACGTACCCTTCTATAAGGAACTCGCAAACCAGGGCATCAAGGCGGAAGACATTCCCGTCGTTGCCTTCTCGGTGGGTGAAGAAGAACTTGCGGGCCTCGATACCAAGCCGCTGGTCGGCCACCTTGCCGCCTGGAATTACTTCCAGTCGGTCGATGCCGATGCCAATGCCGAGTTCATCAAGGAATGGCACGCCTATACCAAGAACGACAAGCGCGTGACCAACGACCCGATGGAAGCGACCTATATCGGTTTCAACATGTGGGTGAAGGCAGTTGAAGCTGCCGGAACCACGGATTCCAATGCGGTGATCGATTCGATCGTCGGCGTGTCGGTGCCGAACCTGTCCGGCGGATCAGCCACGATGATGCCGAACCACCACATCACAAAGCCCGTGCTGATAGGCGAAGTGCAGGACGACGGCCAGTTCGACATTGTCTATCAGACGCCTGGTCTCGTTGTCGGCGACGAATGGTCCGATTACCTGCCGGGCTCCAAGGACCTCATTTCCGATTGGCGCAAGCCGATGTCGTGCGGCAATTTCAACGTCGTCAGCGGCAAGTGCGGCGGCGTGACCAACTGATGCCTACCCGGCTTCGGTTTGGGGCACATCCGAAGCCACTCCACCTCCACGCAAGTGGGGGTGGAGCCACTCCGAGGATACTCGTACCCAGGATTGTTTTATGCCATTGATCCGCTTGCTGGCCGTATTCCTTGTGCTCTCGGGCGTGTTTGCGCCTGGAATGGAGGCGCGGGCTGAAACGGTCGACGATGCCACGCTGCGGCCGCTCATCCAGGCCCTTGCTGCAGAAAATTTCGACGAGACAACGAAGGCGGTTTCCGGCCTCGCCAAGACCGGCGATGCGCGGGTATCCGCCATCCTCAACGCGCTGACCGCCGGCGATCTATACATCGTCAAGGCGGACAAGGCCGTTTTCATCGGCAAACGCGATGGCTCGGACTACGCCGCCACCGATCCCCTGACGGGTGCCAAGCTTGCACCCGTGCCGCGCAATGCCGCGGAAAAGATCAAGGTCAACAACCGTCTGCGCCGCGATATAGCCGCGGCGATCGGCGGGCTCACGCTGATGAGCGACAATCCTGCGGAACGACGCTCCGCCGCCGAAACAATTCTGAAGACGCGCGATCCCGAGTCCATCGCTTTGCTCGATCAGGCCATCGCGGCGGAAAAAGATAGCGGGATCAAGGCCGTGATGCAGCAGGCGAAAGCTGCGGCAGTGCTGAATTCGACCGCGCCGGATGACGCCAAGATCGCGGCTATTGCGGAGGTCACCGCCGGCAACAGCCGCGACGCACTGGGACTTCTGACTCCGCTCCAAAGTAGCGACGGCCCGGTGGGCGACGCCGCGCGTTCGGCGATCGACAGCATCAACAGCAAGCTCGCCTTGTGGAACGGCATCCAGAATATCGTCTACGGCCTGTCGCTGGGCTCCGTGCTCCTGCTTGCGGCGATCGGTCTGGCGATCACCTTCGGCGTCATGGGCGTCATCAACATGGCCCACGGCGAAATGGTCATGATCGGCGCCTATACCACCTTTGTCGTGCAGCAGATCATCCGCGCCTCGGCGCCGGGCCTTTTCGATTATTCGTTGCTCATTGCGTTGCCTGCGGCCTTCATCGTCTCGGGTGCCGTCGGCGTTGTCATCGAGCGCGGCATCATACGCTTCCTCTATGGCCGTCCGCTGGAAACCCTGCTTGCGACATGGGGCATTTCGCTGGTCCTGCAGCAGGCGATCCGCTCCTGGTTCGGCGCTTCAAACGTTCAGGTCGGCAACCCATCATGGATGGCGGGGTCGTTCGATCTCGGTCTCCTGACGCTCACCTGGTCGCGCCTGTGGATCATCGTCTTTGCCCTTTCGGTCTTCGCGGTGCTGCAGCTGGTGCTGAAGAAGACGATGCTCGGGCTGCGCATGCGCGCAGTTACCCAGAACCGGCGCATGGCCTCCGCCATGGGCATCAGGACGCCCTGGGTCGATGCGCTGACCTTTGGCCTCGGCTCCGGCATTGCCGGCATTGCCGGCGTGGCGCTGAGCCAGATCGACAATGTCAGCCCCAATCTGGGTCAGGGCTATATCATCGACAGTTTCATGGTCGTTGTCTTCGGCGGCGTTGGCAATCTCTGGGGAACGCTGGTCGGCGCGATGTCGCTGGGCATAGCCAACAAGTTCCTCGAACCCTTCGCGGGAGCCGTCCTCGGCAAGATCCTCGTGCTGGTGCTGATCATCCTGTTCATCCAGAAGCGTCCGCGTGGTCTCTTCGCACTCAAGGGAAGGGCCATCGAGGCATGATCACGCAGTGGTTTTTCACCCATGTCGATCGTCGCGGTGCAATCGTTATCGCCGTGCTGGTGGCGCTGGCCTGCCTCGTGCCACTCTCGAATCTGCTGCTGCCGCCGACCTCGGCCTTGCATGTGCCGACCTATCTCGTATCGCTGATCGGCAAGTACCTGACCTACGCCCTGCTGGCGGTCGCTCTCGATCTCGTCTGGGGATTCTGCGGCATCCTTTCGCTCGGCCATGGCGCATTCTTCGCGCTCGGCGGCTATGCGATGGGCATGTACCTGATGCGCCAGATCGGTCCGCGCGGCGTCTATGCCGATCCGGTGCTGCCCGACTTCATGGTGTTCCTCAACTGGAAGGAACTGCCGTGGTTCTGGCACGGCTTCAACCATTTCTGGTTCGCGGCGCTCATGGTTGTGCTGGTCCCCGGCATTCTCGCCTTCGGCTTCGGCTGGCTCGCCTTCCGCTCGCGTGTCACCGGCGTCTACCTGTCGATCATCACCCAGGCTCTGACCTATGCCTTGCTCCTTGCGTTCTTCCGCAACGACATGGGATTTGGCGGCAATAACGGGCTCACCGATTTCAAGGATATTCTCGGCTTCAACATCCAGGCCGACAGCACGCGCTCGATGCTGTTTGCGGCAACGGCGTTGTTCCTGGCGCTTGCCGTATTCGTAACCAGTTTCATTGTCCGCTCCAAACTCGGCAAGGTCCTCGTCGGCGTGCGCGACGCGGAGAGCCGCATGCGCTTTCTCGGCTATCGGGTCGATCGCTACAAGCTCTTCGTCTGGACAGTCTCCGCCATGATGGCGGGCATTGCCGGCGCGCTTTATGTGCCGCAGGTCGGCATCATCAATCCCTCCGAATTCGAGCCTGCCAATTCCATCGAAGCGGTGATCTGGGTTGCCGTAGGAGGCCGCGGCACCATCATCGGGCCAATTCTCGGCGCGGTGTTGGTCAATTTCGGCAAGACCTATTTCACCGCGGCATTTCCGGAGATCTGGCTGTTCGCGCTCGGTGCGCTCTTCATCCTCGTCACCCTGTTCCTCCCGAAGGGCATACTCGGCCTTTACGGCACATGGCAGACAAAGCGAAAGGACCGCATCGCTCGCAAGCGCAGCGAACCGGGCTCCCCGGCAACAGAACGTGCGACACCGATCGCCGAACCCCAGGCAGCGGAGTAGACCATGAAAGCCAAGGATACACTCCTCTATCTCGATGGCGTGTCGGTCTCGTTTGACGGATTTCGCGCCATCAACAATCTGTCGCTCGTGCTCCAGGCCGGTGAAATGCGCGCAGTCATCGGCCCGAACGGCGCCGGCAAGACAACGATGATGGATATCATTACCGGCAAGACCCGCCCGGACACGGGCGACGTTTATTTCAAGGGCGAGATCGATCTTACCCGCCACGACGAGGCGGAAATCGCGCTTCTCGGCATCGGCCGCAAGTTTCAGAAGCCGACTGTTTTTGAAAGCCATACCGTCGAGGACAATCTTATGCTTGCGCTGGCAGGCCAGCGCTCGGCCTTCTCGGCGCTGTTCCATCGCCAAAGCGCCGACGAGGCGGAACGGATCGACAACACTCTACACACGATCCGCCTGCACACCAAGCGGGACTGGCTGGCTGCAAATCTCTCGCACGGCCAGAAGCAGTGGCTGGAGATCGGCATGTTGCTCGCGCAAGATCCGAAGCTGTTGCTCGTCGACGAGCCTGTCGCAGGCATGACGGATGCTGAAACGGCGGAAACCGCCAAGCTCCTGCGCGAAATTGCCAAGACGCGCTCGGTGCTGGTGGTCGAACACGACATGCATTTCGTGCGCGAACTCGACGTCAAGGTCACGTGCCTCCATGAAGGCTCGGTTCTGGCGGAAGGCTCGCTCGACTATGTCAGCAACGACCAGCGCGTCATTGAAGTTTACCTCGGACGATAGGAACATCATGCTCAGCGTTGAAAATGCCTCTCTCCACTATGGCGCCGCTCAGGCGCTGCGCGGCGTATCGCTGGAGGTCAAGCCGAAGTCGATCACCTGCGTTCTCGGCCGCAACGGAGTCGGCAAGACGAGCATGCTGCGCGCCATCGTCGGCCAGCACCCGCTGTCATCGGGATCAATACGCTTCGAAGGCGCGCCGATCGACCGGAAGCCGTCCTACGAGCGTGCCCGCGCCGGCATTGCCTTCGTTCCGCAAGGCCGCGAGATTTTTCCGCTGCTCACCGTCCGTGAAAATCTGGCAACCGGATTTGCCGCCGCCTCACGCGGCAATCGCACCGTGCCCGCGGAAGTGTACGAGCTGTTTCCGGTGCTGAAGACGATGCTGGGTCGCAGGGGCGGCGATCTTTCCGGTGGCCAGCAGCAGCAACTGGCAATCGGCCGTGCGCTGGTGACGCGGCCGAAATTGCTGGTGCTCGATGAACCGACCGAGGGTATCCAGCCATCGATCATCAAGGATATAGGCCGCGCTATCCAGTTTCTGCGCGATCAGGCCGGCCTCGCCATCCTTCTCGTCGAGCAGTATCTCGACTTCTGCCGCGAACTCGCCGACCACGTCTACATCATGGATCGCGGCGAGATCGTACATTCCGGCGACGCGCCGAGCCTCGACCGGCCGGAGGTCCGCAAGTTCCTGACTGTTTGAATTTGCCTTGCTGACGACAGGTCAACATCGCTAGGTTCGCTCCGAAGGAGCAACCTTGATGATCGACAAGCTGGAATTTTTCATCGCGCTGGCGCGGCATCGGCATTTCGGTCGTGCCGCCGAGGAATGCGGCGTAACCCAGCCCACCTTGTCGGCCGCCATCCGTCAGCTCGAGGACACGCTCGGCGTCGTTCTCGTCCAGCGGGGCTCGCGCTTCAAGGGCCTTACGTCCGAAGGCCAGCGCGTTCTTGAATGGGCGCGGCGCATCGTTGGCGACACGCGCACCATGCGCGAGGAATTGCGCGCCGCCCGCCTTGGACTTGCCGGTCATGTAAAGATCGCGGCAATTCCGACCGCGCTTGCCATGGTGTCGCGGCTGACGACTCCGTTTCGGGAGAAGCACCCGGACGTGACGTTCTCGGTAACGTCGCGCACTTCGCTTGAAGTTCTGACGCTGCTCAGCAATTTCGAGATCGATGTCGGCATAAGCTATCTCGACAATGAGCCACTCGGGCGTGTCACTTCGGTGCCGCTTTATACCGAGCGCTACCAGCTCATTACATCGGCCGGGAGTACCCACGCCGACCGGCAGTCCGTCACCTGGAGGGAGGTCGGACAATTACCGCTCTGCCTGCTCACCATGGACATGCAGAACCGCCGCCTTATCAACAAGCATTTGCAAGAGGCGGGAATAGAGGTCCATCCGACGCTCGAATCGAATTCGATGATCGTGCTGTTCTCGCACATTCGCACTGGCAAGTGGGCGAGCATCATGCCGCTCAACCTTGCTGAGACGCTCGGATTTGCCGAACCGATCCGCGCCATCCCCATTGTCGAGCCCGATGCGCGCCACCTTGTCGGGCTCGTTGCGGCCGACCGCGAACCGCACACGCCGCTGGTTTCGGCGCTTCTGCACGAAGCGCGGGCCCTTGCGCAAAGCTTGGATATGGTTTGATAGAAATCTTCTATCGAATGACGAGACTGCGATATTGATATATAATGCCATATTTGATCTGTTCTAAAGAACAGGGAGAAACATGAGGGAGGGCACTGCACAGTATGCAGAGTGCAAGTACCGATATCGCCGAAAGGGCGATAGGCATTATCGATCAACTGAAGGGCAAAGAAGGTCCTCTGCTTCCGATCTTGCACGAGTTGCAGGCTGAGTTCGGCTATGTTCCAAGGGAAACGCTGCCGATCATTGCCAGCGCTCTCAATATTTCGCGCGCCGAGGTCCATGGCGTTTTCACATTCTATCACGACTACCGCGATCATCCGACGGGGCGGCACGTTCTGAAGCTGTGCCGGGCTGAATCCTGCCAGTCGATGGGCGGCGATGCGCTGGCCGATCGCGCGCGCGAACTTCTTGGGATTGATTGGCACGGCACCACTCCTGATGGCGCCGTAACACTTGAACCCGTCTATTGCCTCGGTCTTTGCGCCTGCTCGCCATCGGCGATGCTCGACGGTGAAGTGATTGGTCGCCTTGACGCAGAACGGCTTGAAGAGATCATGACGGAGGTGCGGCTATGACCGTCACCTTCTACGTTCCGCGCGATTCAGGCGCGCTTGCGCTCGGCGCCGAGCGGGTTGCAAAAGCTCTGCAGTCCGAAATCGACAGTCGCGGTCTCGATGCCCGCATCGTGCGCAATGGTTCGCGCGGCATGTATTGGCTTGAACCTTTGGTCGAGGTCGAAACGCTATCCGGCCGCGTGGCCTATGGTCCGGTCAAGGCGTCGGAGGTACCGGCATTGCTGGACAACGGGATGGGCGAGGGCAGGGTGCATCCGCTCTGGCTCGGCCTTACGGATCAGCTGCCGTTCCTCGCGCGACAGACGCGGCTGACCTTTGCTCGTTGCGGCATTATCGATCCCGTCTCGCTTGAGGATTACCGTGCCCACGACGGCCTCAAGGGCCTGGAAAACGCGCTTACGCTGGCACCGGCCGAAATTGTCGCCCAGGTGACGGAATCCGGACTGCGCGGCCGTGGCGGCGCAGGTTTCCCGACCGGCATAAAGTGGAAGACCGTGCTCGACACCGCAGGCGCGCAAAAATACATCGTCTGCAACGCCGATGAAGGCGATAGCGGCACCTTTGCCGACCGCATGATCATGGAAGGCGATCCTTTTGTCCTTATCGAGGGCATGACGATCGCCGGCATCGCCACTGGTGCGACCAAGGGCTATGTCTATATTCGCTCCGAGTATCCGCATGCAGTCGCGGTGATGAACGAGGCGGTCGAGGTTGCGCGCCGGGCGGGCGTGCTTGGAAAATCGGTGCTCGGGTCGCCCTATGCCTTCGATATGGAGGTGCGCGTTGGCGCCGGCGCCTATGTCTGCGGTGAAGAGACCGCCTTGCTCGAAAGCCTTGAAGGTCGCCGCGGCATCGTTCGTGCCAAGCCGCCGCTTCCCGCCCACAAGGGCCTTTTCGGCCGTCCGACCGTCATCAACAATGTGATCTCGCTGGCCTCGGTCCCGGTCATTCTCGACAAGGGCGCCACCTTCTACAAGGATTTCGGCATGGGCCGGTCGCGCGGCACCATCCCGCTGCAGATCGCCGGCAACGTCAAGCATGGCGGCCTGTTCGAAACGGCATTCGGCCTGACGCTGGGTGACATCGTCGATGATATTGGCGGCGGCACGGCAAGCGGCCGCCCGGTAAAGGCGGTGCAGGTGGGCGGTCCGCTCGGTGCCTATTTCCCGCGCGAACTCTTCGATACGCCCTTCGACTACGAGGCGTTCGCGGCGAAGGACGGCCTTATCGGCCATGCCGGTCTCGTCGTTTTCGACGATACGGTCGACATGCTTAAGCAGGCGCGGTTCGCCATGGAATTCTGCGCGGTCGAATCCTGCGGCAAGTGTACGCCCTGCCGCATCGGTTCGACGCGCGGCGTCGAAGTGGTGGACCGCATCGCGGCCAATGTCGAACCCGAAAAACAGATCAAGGTTCTGACTGATTTATGTAATACAATGAAGTTCGGCTCGCTCTGTGCCCTTGGCGGTTTCACGCCCTATCCCGTCATGAGCGCGCTGACGCATTTTCCTGAAGATTTCCGGCCGGCGCCTGTCGCCCAGGCTGCGGAATAGGAGAAGACAATGTCCCTGATTCATGAAATCGATTACGGCACGCCCGCCTCGCGGTCCGAAAAGCTGGTCACTCTGACCATCGACGGAAACGAGGTGACTGTGCCGGAGGGCACGTCGATCATGCGCGCCGCCATGGAAGCCGGCATCGAGGTTCCAAAGCTCTGCGCCACGGATATGGTCGACGCTTTTGGTTCCTGCCGCCTGTGCCTCGTCGAGATCGAAGGTCGCGGCGGCACGCCCGCTTCCTGCACAACGCCCGCGATGCCAGGTCTGGTCGTCCATACGCAGACGTCGCGCCTGAAGGATATCCGCAAGGGCGTGATGGAGCTTTACATCTCCGATCACCCGCTCGACTGCCTCACCTGCGCCGCCAATGGCGATTGCCAGTTGCAGGACATGGCCGGCGCCGTCGGGCTCCGGGATGTTCGCTATGGCTATGAGGGCGAAAACCACGTTTTTGCCAGGGCGGGGACTGTCGCCAATGACCAGTGGCTGCCCAAGGACGAGTCCAACCCCTATTTCACCTATGACCCGTCGAAATGCATTGTCTGCTCGCTCTGCGTGCGCGCCTGCGAGGAAGTGCAGGGCACCTTTGCGCTGACGATCCAGGGCCGCGGCTTCGACAGCCGCGTGGCCGCTGGCCCGCATGACAGTTTCGTCGAAAGCGAATGCGTATCCTGCGGCGCCTGCGTGCAGGCCTGCCCTACGGCGACGCTGACGGAAAAGTCGGTCATCGAGATCGGCCAGCCCGAGCATTCGATGGTGACGACCTGTGCCTATTGCGGTGTCGGCTGCTCGTTCAAGGCCGAGATGCGCGGCGAAGAACTGGTGCGCATGGTGCCGTGGAAGGACGGCAAGGCCAATCGCGGTCACTCCTGCGTCAAGGGCCGTTTCGCTTACGGCTATGCGACACACAAGGACCGTATCCTCAACCCCATGATCCGCGAGAAAATCAGCGATCCGTGGCGCGAAGTTAGCTGGGACGAGGCCTACAAGCACGTCGCCAGCGAGTTTCGCCGTATCCAGTACCAGTATGGCCGTAACTCCGTCGGCGGCATCACCTCGTCGCGCTGCACCAATGAGGAAACCTACCTCGTGCAGAAGCTGGTGCGCGCCGGTTTGGGCAATAACAATGTCGATACCTGCGCTCGCGTCTGTCACTCGCCGACCGGCTATGGCCTGAAGCAGACGTTCGGCACTTCGGCCGGCACACAGGATTTCGACAGCGTCGAGCATACCGATGTCGTCATGATCATCGGCGCCAACCCGACCGATGGACATCCCGTCTTCGCCTCGCGTTTGAAAAAGCGTTTGCGCAAGGGCGCCAAGCTGATCATCGTTGACCCGCGCCGCATCGATCTTGTCCGCAGCCCGCACATCGAGGCCGCCTATCATCTGCCGCTGCGCCCCGGCACCAACGTGGCGGTCGTCACGTCGCTCGCGCATGTCATCATCACTGAAGGGCTTTTTGACGAGAGGTTCATCCGCGAGCGCTGCGACTGGGACGAATTCCAGGATTGGGCAGCTTTTGTCTCGTCTCCGGAACACAGCCCCGAAGCCACCCAGCAGATTTCGGGCGTCGATCCGCAAATGCTGCGCCAGGCTGCGCGCCTTTTCGCGACCGGCGGCAACGGCTCCATTTATTACGGTCTCGGCGTTACCGAGCACAGCCAAGGTTCAACGACGGTTATGGCCATCGCCAATCTTGCCATGGCGACCGGCAATATCGGACGCCAGGGCGTTGGCGTTAATCCCCTGCGCGGCCAGAACAACGTTCAGGGTTCCTGCGACATGGGCTCGTTCCCTCACGAGTTGCCGGGTTACCGCCACATCTCGGACGAATCGACCCGCGATATATTCGACAAGCTCTGGGGCGTGAAGCTCCAGGATGAACCCGGCCTGCGTATTCCGAACATGCTCGATGCCGCTGTCGATGGCAGCTTCAAGGGGCTCTATGTGCAGGGCGAGGATATCCTCCAGTCTGATCCCGACACCAAGCATGTTGCTGCGGGTCTCGCCGCGATGGAGTGCGTCGTCGTCCACGATCTCTTCCTCAACGAGACGGCCAACTACGCCCACGTATTCCTGCCGGGTTCGACCTTCCTCGAAAAGGATGGGACGTTCACCAATGCCGAGCGTCGCATCAACCGCGTGCGCAAGGTGATGAGCCCGCTCAACGGCTATGCTGACTGGGAGGTTACGCAAAACCTCGCCAAGGCGATGGGGCTCGACTGGAACTATACGCATCCGTCGCAGATCATGGACGAAGTTGCGCTGACGACGCCAAGCTTTGCCGGTGTATCCTACGAACTCCTCGAAAGAGAGGGATCGGTGCAGTGGCCGTGCAACGAAAAGGCGCCGCTCGGCACGCCCATCATGCATATTGACGGCTTCGCGCGCGGCAAGGGCAAATTTATCCGCACAGAATATGTCGCGACCGACGAGCGTACCGGGCCTCGCTTCCCGTTGCTTTTGACGACTGGGCGTATCCTGTCGCAGTACAATGTCGGTGCGCAGACGCGCCGGACCGACAATGTCGTCTGGCATGAAGAGGACCGCCTCGAGATCCATCCGCACGACGCCGAGCAGCGCGGCCTGCGCGATGGCGATTGGGTGAAGGTCGCAAGCCGTTCCGGCGAGACAACACTGCGCGCCCTGATCACCGATCGTGTGTCGCCCGGCGTCGTCTATACGACCTTCCATCACCCTTCGACGCAGGCCAACGTCATCACCACGGACTTTTCGGACTGGGCAACCAATTGTCCGGAATACAAGGTCACGGCGGTGCAGGTGGCTGTATCGAACGGGCCCAGCGACTGGCAGGTCAAATATGACGAGCAGGCGCGCCAAAGCCGCCGGATTGCGGCGACGCTCGACGCGGCGGAATAGCAATGATCGAGCGGCCGACCCGGCTTTCAGTCCCGCGCATCATCCGTCGCCGTAAAGGCGTGGATGACAGCTATGCGGTGGAAGGCCGGATTGTGCCCGAGGAAACGCCGATTGCCTTCAGCTATAACGGCACCACCCACGCTGTCATGATGGCGACACCTGCCGACATGGAGGATTTCGCCGTTGGGTTCAGCCTTTCCGAAGGGATCGTTTCGCAGCTTGGCGAGATCAGCGAAATTGCCGTCGAGGAACATAATGAGGGTGTAGATGTCCAGCTGCGTCTTGCGACCGAAGCCGGGCAGGAATTGACGGACCGTCGCCGGCGCATGGCGGGTCCGGTCGGCTGCGGGCTGTGCGGCATTGAATCGATCGAGCAGGCGTTGAAGCCGGTCGCTTCGGTGGAGAAGGTGCGCCTGACGCTGACGCCGCAGGAGATCGCCGATGCCATGACCACCTTGTCGAAGCGCCAACCGCTCCACGGCGAGACCGGTGCGGTGCATGCGGCAGGCTTCTATGTGCCGGGGCAGGGCATCGTCGCGGTGCGCGAGGATGTCGGCCGGCATAATGCGCTCGACAAGCTCGCTGGCGCGCTGTGCCGGGCCGGTATTGACGGCGAGAGCGGCGCGGTTGTCATCACCAGCCGGGTTTCGATCGAAATGGTCCAGAAGACCGCGATCATCGGCGCTTCGATGCTCATTGCTGTCTCTGCCCCGACTGCGCTGGCGGTTCGTACGGCAGAAGCTGCCGGCATGACGCTCGTTGCGCTGGTGCGGGGCGAGGAGTTTGATGTCTTCACCCGGCCGGAACGCGTCCCGCATGTGCTGACGCAGGTGAAGACCAAAGCCGACGAGGCGGCAGCCAGTGCCCCGGCAAAGGCCAATCCCGATTCCGCCGCATCCACACTTATTCAAAGTCCGACAGTTCAATTGGTGCAATATGGATAGTGAAAGCCACAAGTCGACGGAACAGAAACTGGTCTACATGGCCAATCAGATCGCGGGCTTCTTCCACACGCAGCCGAAGGACGAGGCGATTGTCGGCGTCGCCGAGCATATCAACCATTTCTGGGAGCCGCGCATGCGCACCCAGCTCTTCGCCATCCTCGACAAGGACGGCAACGGCCTGGATGATCTCGTCATCGCCGCCGCCAAGCATATCCGCAAGCCTGGATCGGTTGCCGCCTGAATTGTTATAGGCGACACACCGAGCGGGCATCGAAAGGCAAATCAGCCAACTCGTCGAGGCACATCGCGTCGAGAACGGGATGCGATAACGGATCCCGTTGCCAGTCGAGGATTTCGCTGTCGCCGTGCTCCCATTTTGCGATCGCGGACCGCCAGAAAATGCGCATCAAAAAGAAAATCTTCATAATCGATCTCCTTGAACTCGAGATTTGCGCTATTATTGGCCGAGCGATCAGCCGTGCAATCAAGATTGCCGATATTGGCATGAAGAAAATCTAAATGAAGAATCTCAACCGGTTTCATTTGAACGGACTAAAAGCCGTGGAAGCGATCGGACGACTTGGCTCATTGCCCAGAGCGGCCGATGAACTCGGCGTCTCGATTAGTGCCGTCAGCCAGCAATTGATCCGCACGGAGGAACAGATCGGCCAGGCGATCTTCGAGCGTACGCGGGCCGGTCTGGTGCCGACGGGCTTCGGCCGCAGCCTGCTGCCACGCCTTGCCGATGGTTTTCAGCAAATTTCGCAGGCGGTCGCGCTTGCCGAGAGTACCGAACAGGTGCTGCTCCTGTCCGTCGCGCCCACTTTCGCCTCGAAATGGCTGGTGCCGCGGCTCGGGCGGTTGCGCGCTGCTTACCCCGATCTTAAAATCCGCATCGATCCGTCTCCGGGGCTGCTCGATCTCAACCGATCCGATATTGATCTTGCCATCAGGCTGGGCAGCGGTGACTGGCGCGACGGCGCGCCGGAACGCCTGCTGCCGCAATCCATGTTCCCCGTGTGCACTCCGGCCTTTGCCGCACGCCTGTCTTCGCCAGCCGACATCTTTCGCCAGCCCATCATCTGTTACGAAAATCCGATGTTCAGTTGGGATGAATGGCAGGTCGCGACGGGCCTTCAAGGGCCGCTGCCGTTTGACGGGCCGACCTTCTCCGATCCATGGCTCGCGCTGGAGGCGACGATCAGTGGGCAGGGCATCATGCTCGCCTGGGACCTGTTCGTTGAGGACAGCCTTGGCGACGGGCGGCTCGTCGCGCCGTTTCCAGCCCGGGTGCCGTCGCCGATCGCCTATTGGCTGGTTTCGCCGAAAAATCGCAAGCCGACGCCGCAGATGCTGCGGTTCCAGCGCTGGATCCGCACTGAAATTCAACAGAAGGGCGCTGCAGCTTCCGTATGATCTGTTGACAAGTTACGGCGAAGTTTGAACAGTGCCCAGCGTCGACATTGAGGGCCGGAATCTGCCGGTCCTGAGCGTTGGGAGGCCCTGATGTCCATGCGTGCTGTTTTCGGCTTTTCTCTCTTGGTTTTCAGTATGTTCGCAGCTTACGCGCCAGCCGGGGCAGCAGAGACGAACCGTGATGTGGTCGTAACCAAGGACGGCGATTATTTCGGTTTCGATCTTCGAACGGAACAGGATGTTACCCAAGACCAATGTGAGGTTGTTTGCCTCGCTGATCGCACTTGCAAGGCTTTCACCTATAACCCCAAGGCCAGGTGGTGCTTTCTCAAGTCGGATTTCAAAGAGCTGAAGCCGGCGCCGGGATCGATTGCCGGCAAGGTCGTCGAAACGGCGGCAGAACCTGATATCGGAGCGCCGCCAAAGCTGCAATTCCTGTCGGATCAGCTCGTTCAGGAGGCGCGGCAGGTCAAGGGAGGCTTGACGGCGACGGACGCGCAGAAGGCGCAAGGCGTCGATGGCATTCTGGCCGCTGCGCGGGGGGAGCTGGCTGCGGGCAATCTCGAAAATGCGCTGAACAACTTCAAGACGGCTCTCGCGTTGACCCCCGATGACAGCGCGCTCTGGATCGAGACGGCTCGCGCTGCCAATCGCGCCGACAAGAACACCTATATTGCCGGCCAGGCCACGCTGGCGGCGCTGAACGGCTACCAGCTGACGCGCATGGCTTCGAGCCGTGCCGATGCGCTCGCCGCCCTCGCGGTAGCACTGCAGAACGCCGAGAATTATCGCGCTGCCCTCAGCGCCTACAAGGCCAGCCTCGAGCTTGTCGACGACAAGACGGTGGCGGCTGCTTATGCAGACTTGAAGGCCCGGCAAGGCTTCCGCGTTGTCAACCATACCATTGACGCGGACAGCGCGACGCCGCGCGCCTGCGTGCAGTTCTCCGAGCCTCTGGTGAAGATGGGCACGGACTACGCGCCGTTCGTCACGCTAAACGGGGCACCGCCAAAAGCCATGGAGGCGAGCGGCAGCGAGATATGCGTGGAAGGTCTGGAGCACGGCCAGCGCTACAAGCTCGCCCTGCGGCCCGGTCTGCCGTCCTCCGTTGGCGAGGCGCTGGAAGCACCTGTCGATCTTGACCTCTACATCCAGGATCGCTCCGCCATGGTGCGATTCACCGGTGACAATTTCGTGCTGCCAAGCACGGTCCGTCGTGGAATTCCCATCGTTTCGGTCAACACGGCGAGCGCCAATCTGAAGCTTTACCGTATCGGCGACCGTGGTCTTGCGCCGCTGATGACAAGCTCGCAATTCCTGACCCAGCTCGACGGCTACAACGCGCAGCGCCTGCAGGACGAATCGGGTGAACTCGTATGGCAGGGCGCGATCGACATTCAGTCCGAGCTCAACAAGGACGTGGTTACGAGTTTCCCGGTCGATGAAGCGCTGCCCCAGCGCAAGCCGGGCGTCTATGTACTGACCGCCGTTTCGCCGGATTCGAAAGCCGAGGAGTGGGACGCACAGGCAACGCAGTGGTTCGTCGTCTCCGACATCGGTCTGACGACCTATGCCGGTACGGACGGGCTCAACGTTTTCGCCCGTTCGCTGGCGACAGCACAGCCGCTTATCGGTGTCGAATTGCAGCTTCTCGCCAAGAATAACGAGATCCTCGGCACGGCCACCACTGACACGGAGGGAAGGGCGACCTTCACCGCTGGGCTAATGCGCGGCACCTCAGCCACCGCACCCGCCGTAATCACCGCCAAGAACGGCGATGCTGACTACGTGTTCCTCGACATGACGCGCGCCGGCTTCGACCTCTCCGACCGCGGCGTGACAGGCCGCGCGGCCCCCGGCGCAATCGACATATTGGCCTGGACGGAACGCGGCATCTATCGCGCCGGCGAGACGGTGCATGCCTCGGCATTGGCGCGTGACAACGCCGCCAACGCCATCGAAAAACTGCCGCTTACCTTTATCTTCAAGCGCCCCGACGGGGTCGAGGACCGCCGCATGGTCAGTGACGGGGCGAATCTCGGCGGCCATACGCTCGATCTCGCGCTCCAGCCCAATTCCATGCGTGGCACCTGGACCATGCAGATCTTTACCGATCCAAAGGCATCGCCCCTCGCGGAAAAGCAGTTTTTGGTGGAGGACTTCGTGCCGGACCGGGTCGAATTCGACCTGACCAGCGACGCAAAATCGATCGAGATCGGTCAGCCGACGCCGGTCAAGGTCGATGGGCGCTACCTCTATGGCGCTCCGGCCGCGGGGCTCGATCTTGAAGGCGAGATCGCCCTGAAGCCGACGCATGAAAGCGCCGACTTCAAGGGCTATTCCTTCGGTCTTGCCGATGAAGAGGTCAGTGAGGACTCGCGCATTCCGCTGGAGGATCTGCAGCCGCTGGACGATGCCGGCAAGGGCACCTTCGATGTCCTGATCAGCGACGCACCCTCGACAACGCAGCTTCTCAATGCCGACATTGTCGTGCGTATGCAGGAGGCAGGCGGCCGCGCTGTCGAGCGGACGCTGACGCTTCCCGTCAAGCCGGCAGGACCGATGATCGGGATCAAGGCGGAATTTGCCGGCGACCTGCCGGAAAACTCGGTTGCGAAATTCCATGTGATCGGCATCGACCAGAACAACCAGAAGCAGGCGATGCAGGGTCTCGAATGGAAACTGGTCAGCGTCGAGCGCAACTATCAATGGTATCGCGACGGCAATTCATGGAAATACGAGCCGATTCTTTCGACGAAGCAAGTCGCGAGCGGACAAGTGAACACGACAATCGACGGCGCGGAGATTTCGGTGCCCGTCACCTGGGGCCGTTTCCGGCTCGAGGTTGAAACCACCGCTGCGGACGGCCCTACATCGAGCGTCGAATTCGACGCGGGTTACTATGTCGCCGCAACATCGACGGAAACGCCGGACGGCCTCGAAATCGCTCTCGACAAGTCGAATTATGCGCCCGGGGAAACGGCGAAACTCAAGGTGTCGCCGCGCTTTGCCGGTGAACTTCTCATCGCCGTTGGCGCAGACAATCTCCTCCTCACCAAGCGCGCCAACATACCTGCCGAAGGTGGCGAAGTCGAAATTCCGGTCACTGCCGATTGGGGCGCTGGCGCCTATGTCACGGCAACTCTGTTCCGCCCGGGCAACGACCAGGAAAGCCACATGCCGATGCGCGCCATCGGTGTCAAATGGCTGGGGGTCAATCCGGGCGATCGCAACCTTGACGTCAAGCTCGACGTCGTACCAAAGACGGAGCCCCGCAAACCGCTCAACATCGCGCTGCAGGTCACCGGTGCGGGGGCAAATGAAAATGCATTTGTCACCGTCGCTGCCGTTGACGTTGGCATTCTCAATCTCACGCGCTACGAAGCCCCCAACCCCGATGCATGGTATTTCGGACAGCGCGAACTCGGCATCGAAATTCGCGATCTCTACGGGCGCCTCATCGATGGTTCGCAGGGCGTGACCGGCAAGCTGCGCACTGGCGGCGACGGTGCGCAGATGCCGATGCAGGGGAGCCCGCCGACCGAAAAACTTGTCGCCTTCTTCTCGGGTCCGGTAAAACTCGACCCGCAAGGCAAGGCCAATGTCAGCTTCGACATACCGCAGTTCAACGGCACGGCACGTATCATGGCAGTCGCCTGGTCGAAGGCCGGGGTAGGCCATGCCACGTCTGACGTGATCATCCGCGATCCCGTCGTCGTGACAGCCAGCATGCCGAAGTTCCTCGCGCCGGGCGACAGGTCGTCGCTTCGGCTCGACATCGCCAATACCGACGCACCGGCCGGCGATTATCAGCTGCAGGTAACGACCAACCCGGTGGTCAGTGTCGAAGCGGCGAACGCCTCGCAGACCATCAACCTGCCCGCCGGTGGCAAATTCGACATTACCCTGCCGCTAAAGGGAGAACACCCGGGCGACGGCGTCGTTTCGGTGAAGCTTTCGAACGCGGCCGGCCTGTCGCTCGAGCAATCCTTGAATGTTCCGGTACGCGCGGCAACGCTGCCGGTCACTGTACGCAAGCCAATCAAGATCGCACCGAACAGCACGCTGAAGGTGGATGGCGAATTGCTGGCGGGCAGCATCCTGCAAGGAGCTTCGGTGAGCCTTAACGTGACGCGTTCGGCTGCCTTCGACATTCCGGCGCTGTTGATGACGCTCGATCGCTACCCCTATGGCTGCGCCGAGCAGACGACGAGCCGGGCATTGCCGCTGCTTTACATGAGTGAACTCGCCAAGCAGTCGGGAATTGCGGAGGATACGGACGTGCAAAAGCGCGTCCAGGACGCGATTTACCGCGTGCTGTCCTACCAGTCATCTTCAGGCAGCTTCGGCCTCTGGAGCCCCGGAACGGGCGATTTGTGGCTCGATGCCTATGTAACCGACTTCCTCACCCGCGCCCGCGAACAGAAATATGAGGTGCCGGAACAGGCCCTGGTGCAGGCGCTGGAAAACCTGCAGAATTCGCTGACCTATGACGTAAGCGTCAAGGACAAGGGCAATGAGATTGCCTATGCGCTCTACGTGCTTGCGCGCAACCGCAAGGCGGCCATCAGCGACCTGCGCTATTATGCCGACACGAAACTTGCCGAGTTCCCAACGCCGCTGGCGCGGGCGCATCTCGCCGCCGCCCTCTCGCTCTATGGCGATGCGCAGCGTTCGCAAAGCATCTTCACCGATGCGCTGCAGCAGTCCACACTCGTTACCAATGTCAGCCTCGCGCGCTCCGACTATGGTTCATCGCTTCGCGACGATGCTGCCGTCCTTGCCCTTGCCGCGGAAAGCCGCCCGGTCCCGCCGATCATTCCGCAATTGTCGAAGATCGTCGCGAGCGAGTGGGAGCGCAAGACCTATACGAGCACCCAGGAACAGACGTGGATGCTGCTGGCGGCGCGTGCCATCCAGGGCGGCGATCAGGATTTGAAGCTTGACGTGAACGGCACGGCGCGGACCGGCGGCTATGTCGCGCGCCTGAGCGGTGACGAGCTCCTCGCCCAGCCCGTCTCGATCACCAACACATCGGCGGAACCGGTCTCCGCGGTTCTGACGACCCTCGCGTCGCCGGCGCAGCCATTACAGGCGGGCGGCAACGGCTTTGGCATAGAGCGCACCTACTACACGCTGGACGGCCAGGAGGCCAATGTCAGCGAGGCCAAGCAGAACGAGCGCTATGTCGTGGTGCTGAAGGTGACCCAGAACAATAGCTGGCCGTCACGCGTCCTCATCACCGACCTTCTGCCGGCTGGCTTCGAGATCGACAATCCCGGCCTCGTCAACAGCGCCAGCCTGTCGAATTTCGACTGGATCGGCGAAGTCGAAGCTGCCCATACGGAATTTCGCAGTGATCGCTTCGTTGCGGCCTTCGACCGCGCCAACGGCGACAGTGGCGAGATAACGCTTGCCTATGTGGTGCGCGCCGTAACCCCCGGCACCTATGATCATCCGGCAGCGAGCGTAGAGGACATGTATCGTCCGCAGTTCTCGGCGCGCACTGCCACGGGCCGCATGGAGGTCGTCGCAGGACAATAATGTCGATCTGGCGCAAACTGTCCATCGGCATGGCGGCCAATCTGGCTTTGGCTGCTACGTTGGCGTTTGGCCTTGCCGCAGCCGATCGTGCCTATCCGCCGCCCTTGCAGAAAGCCCGCGACGTCTCCCCGGAGGTCCTTGACGTTGACGGGCAGTTGCTTCGTGCATTTGCAACACCTGGTGGGCATTGGCGGCTGGGCACAAAAGCCGCCGACGTCGATCCGCAATTCGTGCGCATGCTCATCGCCTATGAGGACCAGCGCTTCTGGCAGCATCGCGGTATAGATCCGATCGCGCTCGCCCGTGCTGCCGTACAGCTTGTCGCCAATGGCCGCATTGTATCGGGCGCTTCGACACTCTCCATGCAGGTGGCAAGGCTGATCGAGCCAAGAGAAGGGCGCTCGCTGACCGCCAAGGTGCAGCAACTCGTTCGTGCGCTGCAGATCGAGCGACGCCTCAGCAAGGCCGAGATACTCGATCTTTACCTGACTCTTGCGCCCTATGGCGGCAATCTGGAAGGCGTGCGCGCGGCAAGCCTTGCATATTTCGGCAAGGAACCACGTCGCCTGACTGTGGCGCAAGCGGCGCTTCTCGTCGCTCTGCCGCAATTGCCCGAACGGCGCCGGCCGGACCGCAACCTTGCGCTGGCCGAGGCGGCACGTTCGCGCGTACTGCACCGGATGGCGGTTGAAAAGGTCGTCGGCGACGGAGAGGCGGATCGAGCCGAACTCGCATCGATCCCGGCGCAAAGATTGCAGCTGCCGGCCTACGCTGCCCATCTCGCCGAAGCCGCAAGGCGCAAGGAACCGGACACTCTCCGGCACATAACCACGCTGCGGCGGCCGGTCCAGCAGGGGCTCGAAGGCGTGGCGAAGGACTTTGCTGCACGGTTTGGGGCAAAAGTGTCCGTTGCCATGGTGATGGCGGATGTGCGCACCGGCGAGATCGTCGGCGAGGTCGGATCCGCCAATTACTTCGATGCCAGCCGTTCCGGCTGGATCGACATGACGCGCATCAACCGCTCGCCCGGATCGACGCTAAAACCGTTCATTTACGGGCTCGCCTTTGAAGACGGTCTCGTCAGCCAGGAGACGATCATCGAAGACCGGCCGGCCGATTTCTTCGGCTACCGCCCGCGCAATTTCGATATGAGCTATCAGGGCGATGTCAGCATCAGGCAGGCATTGCAGCTCTCGCTCAACGTTCCGGCCGTGCGCCTTCTCGATGCGGTTGGTCCGGCGCGGCTGATGATGCGCTTTCGCCGCTCCGAAATCAGGCCGGTCCTGCCACCGAATGAAGCGCCCGGGCTTGCCATCGGTCTCGGCGGCGTTGGCATAACGCTGAAGGATCTCGTCCAGCTCTATGCAGGGCTTGCCAACCGGGGTAGGCCCGTCCGTCTTGGCGACGGCATTCAGGACAAGCCCCGGCAAATTATGGCCGAACCGCTGCTCGAGCCGGTCGCGGCATGGAACGTCGCGGACGTCCTTTCGGGCGTCATGCCTCCACTCGGCGCCGGCCAGCGTGGCATCGCCTACAAGACCGGTACCAGCTACGGATACCGTGATGCCTGGTCGGTGGGTTTCGATGGCAATTATGTGCTCGGTGTCTGGGTGGGCAGGCCCGACAATGGCGCGGTTCCGGGACTCACCGGTTTCGGGTCGGCAGCACCGATCCTTTTTGAGGGCTTCGCCAAATCCGGCGTCGCCATTACACCGCTGCCTCCAGCACCTGCCGGTGCAGCACGCATCGCACAGGCGCAACTGCCGATCAGCCAGCGACGATTCTCGGTAACGTCGAGCGGCCTCGTCACAGCATCGACGCGGGAGCCGGCGCCGCAAATCGTCTATCCGCCCGAAGGAGCAAGGGTTGATCTCGGTGCAAAGGCGGACGGCGAAATCATGCCGTTGGCATTGAAGCTGCAAGGCGGTCGCGCCCCGTTCCGCTGGCTTGCGAATGGCAAGCCGTTGCCGGAAACATCGCGCCGCCGCGTCAATCAATGGCTGCCGGATGGCGGGGGTTTTTCGACGCTCACCGTCATCGATGCAGCCGGACGGGCAGCGAGCGTTCGCGTCTTTGTTGATTGAATCGAAAAGGGCGGCATCTGAACGCCGCCCTTCGAATATTTTCTACGCTCAGCGAGCCTGGACAAGCGCGGAAATGATACCCGTCGCGATGCTGACCATGACGTAGTCATTATCGGCCTTCACCCACTGATAACCGCGCGGTGGGGTGCGCAGGTGATAACGATGGTAATCACGCACGACATGGCGGCGGTAGCTCGGCGGAAGCTGCTTACCCCGCGACCAGTGATTTCTTTTCACGGTCACCGTTTTCTTGACGACAACTTCGTTTTGCGGATGGCCGTAGCGGTAACCCTGGTGCGAATGTTGCTGCTGGGCGAAAGCCGCTGGGGATGCCAGCAACGATAGGGCAAGTGTTGCCAGAGCGATCTTTTTCATTGTGTTACCTCGTCTGTTGCGTGGCTGAACTAAGCCACAGGTTGTCTTGGGAGACACCCCTGGTTTAGTCCTGACGAGATGAATGAAATCTGAACGCCAATCTAAACAATTTGTAATGTTTAAAATGGGTTAGCCGTACCGCGTGATTTCAAGCGGAGATGCGTCGACATCCGGCGATTTGCCAGAGACGATATCGGCAAGGACGCGCCCGGAACCGCAGGCCATGGTCCAGCCAAGCGTGCCGTGTCCAGTATTGAGGTAAAGATTCGAATATTTGCTGGCCCCGATAATCGGCGGACCATCCGGTGTCATCGGCCGCAGACCGGTCCAGAATGTCGCCTTGGAAAGATCGCCGCCACCCGGGAAGAGATCGCCGACCGAGTGATGCAGCGTTGCCCGCCGCGCGTCGCGAAGGCTCAGGTCGTAACCGGAAATTTCGGCCGTTCCGCCAGCGCGAATGCGATCGCCGAGACGCGTGATCGCGACCTTGTAGGTTTCGTCCATAACCGTCGAAACCGGTGCCGAATCCGGATCGGCAATTGGCGCCGTGATGGAGTACCCCTTGATCGGGTAGACCGGGATGTGAACGCCTATGCGCCGCAAGAGGAAAGGCGAGTAACTGCCGAATGCCACCACATAGGCGTCGGCAGTGAACTCCTCGGTTTCCGTCGAGACGCTGGCGATGCGATTTCCGGATGTGTTTATCGACGTGATGGTGGTGTTGAAACGAAAGGCGACGCCTTTTTCGGCGCATAGCTTTGCCAGCTTGTCGGTGAACATCTGGCAATCGCCGGTTTCATCGCCGGGAAGACGCAGGCCGCCGACGAACTTGCCTTTGACATTGGCAAGTGCGGGTTCCGCACCGATGCAGCCCGCGGGATCAAGAAGTTCATAGGGAACGCCGAACTGCTTGAGCACCTCGATGTCGCCGGCCGTTCCTTCATATTGCTTCTGGGTGCGGAAAAGCTGCAACGTGCCTTGCATGCACTCGTCATAGGCGATGCCGATTTCAGAGCGCAGCTCCTTCAGGCAGTCGCGGCTATATTCGGC
The DNA here is from genome assembly GCF_000686005.1 of Phyllobacterium sp. UNC302MFCol5.2. NCBI lineage: Bacteria > Pseudomonadati > Pseudomonadota > Alphaproteobacteria > Hyphomicrobiales > Phyllobacteriaceae > Phyllobacterium > Phyllobacterium sp. UNC302MFCol5.2. Next base: position 473,784 of record NZ_JMLL01000010.1, on the reverse strand, counting down.
AATGGGCACCATGCGCGCCTTGTTGCGGGCATAGCGGGCCGAAGTGCAGTTACGCAGCATCCGGATGAGCCAAAGCGCCATATAGGGATCGAACTTTGGCCGCACGACCAAGGGCCCGAAATGCATCAGCATCCACTTGATCGCCTTTACCGGAACGCCGGGACCGGCCCATGGCGAAGAGTAGCCGGGTGAAATTTCCCCTGCATTGGCAAAGCTTGTTTCGAGCGCCGGCCCAGGCTGGCGATCGACGACGACAACGTCATGTCCCGCCTGCGCCAGATACCACGCCGATGTGACACCGACGACGCCACTGCCCAGAACAAGTACTTTCATCGCCGCAATACTCCTTCGATGCGGATTCGTTACCGCCGCACTGTCATATGGCGTGATGCTTCTTTCCAGACATTTCTTTGCAATGCGATGAAATGTCTTGGTTTTCCCGAATGTCATAAATCCGGGCAAAATAAAAGGCCGGGAAAACCCGACCTTCTCAAATTCATCTCGCAACCAGTGCCAGTACATCCGTGGTCAAAGACCGCAGAGACGAATTATCTTTAGGCAGCCTGCAGCTGATCAGCTGTCATCTTGCCGGACTTGTTGTCACGGACCAGCTGAAAGCTGATCTTCTGACCGTCGTTGAGGCTGCGCATACCTGCGCGCTCAACTGCGGAGATGTGAACGAACACGTCTGCCGAACCATCATCCGGCTGAATGAAGCCGAAGCCCTTTGTGGAATTGAACCACTTTACTGTTCCAGTGCTCATGATGAACCCTTTCAATGGAAATATTTCTACCCTCGGCACGACGCGCCAAGCAGTTTTTTAGCTCGATTTTTGAAGAAGGATTTTTTCAGAGCGCCTAGTGGCGCAATAAAAGGACTGACAAACTACCAAATACCGATGGGACTTATATAAACACCAGGCTTTATTTCGTCAATGCCACAACCCAATAAAATATTTGCGTGTAATATAACGAATTGCCTCGGTGCTTCAGATAGCCATTTCTATTTGAAAATATTTATCGCCGCCTTCAAAGGACGGAGAACGGCCGTCCGTCCATGCGAACTCGGATTGAGCTCAAGAATGGGATCATCTCGCCTTTGCCTTGCGCACAGTCTTCGATTTCGTCGCGGGAGCGCGCGTGGAGACTTCCGTCTGTTCCGCAGCTTCCTTCGCAAGGCGCAATGCCTTGAGACGCGCGGTCTTGTTTTCCCATTTTGCGGTTTCATCGTTGATAATGGCGGTCGCCGCAAGCGTTGTGGCCAGATTCTTCTGCTCGGAAGGACTTAGAACGGGTTTTGGCTTTACGCCCACCGCGGGTATTTGTTTAGGACTATGTTTCATCGTGCCTCGCTTTACTCTGCTACAAGCTTCGCACGTGACGCCGCTGAAGTCTATCGCGCCGGGGTCTGGCGTCCCGGCTTCCAGCCACGCGCAAAGCCATAAGACAGGGCGAGCGAGGCATACTCGATCTCGCGCAGAAGGAACTCGCGTTCGGAAAGCAGCGCGGCAATCGTCGCCCGAGCATCGCCCTGATGGTAGGCCAACGCCTCATCGATTTCATCCTCCGGTTGCCGGGATATCGCGTTCATCAGAATCTCCTTTTCCAAGAGATTGCCACAACCAGACCTATATGAAAAGGAATTTGTTCCTGTTTTGTTCGCGCGCGGAGCCTTGGTGGTGGATTGGTTTTGCGGGCCGATCGGTTGCGCTGCGCTACTCCAGATACGTAGCAAACTGCCCTTGCGCGGTTGCGGATTGGTTCGCTACCGCGCACTCCAACGTTCTGTTGATCAGTTCAGGAAGTGGTATGTCGGCTCGTCAACGCACAGACGCAATTACCACGCCGCCGCCGACCGCTTCACTCTGGGTGAAATTTGGTTCGGACCGCGCAAAGGCGCTGCCGACAAGCCAAATGACCACGAGGAAGATCAGGGTCGCTGCACACAAAAGTATAAGGCCGACCACGGAAACCGGCCTGTGCTCATGCTCTGGCATAAAGGATCCATCGACTACGGTTGTACAATGAAGAAATACAACCAGAAATTGCAAATAAAGCGTGTTCAGCAGTTCGTTGAGGGTGTCGGCGTGGGATTCTGGCGGAAGGATCGACGGAACGCTACTAACATATGATCGTTGCTGCACATATTGGCCGCTCCTAATCCCTTTGGATTAATGTGGCGGAACATTCATGGAACAACAGGTTGCCAGATTTTACGGCGGGCGTGGATAAAGGTTCGTGATCTTGATGGACCACGCTTCGCGCTAATTCAGCTCGTGCACTTTAATATTTGTCAAAGCGTGTTACATTATGTTCAACGTTAATTGAAAAAGCGTCCTGCTGCGTCCTTCAGGGTTCGCGCGGCGCTCAAAGGAAAATATCTTGAAAGACCCCGAAACGGGCGCGGGCAACGCGCCGCACGGAGGGGCGTCTGGCGGTGGCACGGTGCTGAATGGCAGCACAGGTCACCCCAAGAATGGGCCCGGGCCTCACGGGGATTCTGCGCTCGATGCGCGGAACGACCAGCCTGATTCCCAGGAAGGACGCTTCGACAAGAATCCCAGGAAACGAGCACGCCGTCGCAGGCGCGGCAAGTCGAAACAGGCGGCTGTTTCGAATGCACCTTCGCTTGCGCCAACGCCTGTTTCAGTTTCCACTGCTGAAACGCCTGCCGCTGCCACCAAGCATGGAAAGAATCGCCGGCCCAATCGTTTTCGTCGGCGTGGCCGGGCCGGTGTAAAGCCGCCAGCGTCCGCAACGCCGGCGCCAGCGACCGTTTCTGCAACTGCATCGGCAACACCGCAACCGCAGTCGTCTCGGCAAGACTTCCGCTTTTCTGGGCCCCTTTACGCCGCGCTCGATCTCGGCACGAACAATTGCCGTCTTCTCGTTGCCTCGCCGACGCGTCCCGGGCAATTCCGTGTCGTTGATGCATTCTCCCGCATCGTGCGGCTCGGCGAGGGACTTGGCGCCAGTGGACGGCTCGGCGACAGCGCCATGAACCGCGCCATCGAGGCATTGAAGATTTGCCGCGACAAGCTCGAGAATCACGATGTTCGCAAGGCGCGGCTTATCGCGACCGAGGCATGCCGTCAGGCAGAAAACGGTCCGGAATTTCTGGGGCGGGTCAAGGACGAGACCGGGCTTGAACTCGAGATCATCAACCGGCAAACCGAAGCACGCCTGGCCGTGTCCGGGTGCGGCACCCTGGTCGAGCGCGAGACCGATGCTGTCGTCCTCTTCGATATTGGCGGTGGCTCATCCGAAATCGCGCTGATCGACCTCACCGAGCGTCGTTCGCCGCGTCTTGCCGAGCACATCATCGCCTGGACGTCGCTTCCGGTCGGGGTAGTAACACTTGCCGAACGCTTCGGCGGGCGCGACGTGACGACGGACAATTTCGCCGTCATGGTCAACCACGTTGCCGAGCTGCTCAATGATTTCTCCGAGCGGCACAAGCTCGGCGATCTCGTCAAGAGCCAGAATTTTCATCTTCTCGGCACGTCCGGCACCGTCACGACGCTGGCTGGCATCCATCTCGGGCTCGAACGCTACGACCGGCGCCGCATCGACGGCATCTGGATGGAGAATAACGACGTAACCGAAATGACGAGCAAGCTCCTCTCCTGGAGCTTTGACCAGCGCGTCGCCAATCCCTGCATCGGGGCTGACCGCGCTGACCTCGTTCTGGCCGGCTGCGCCATTCTGGACGCCATTCGCAATGTCTGGCCGAGCCAGAAGCTGCGTGTGGCCGACCGGGGTTTGCGCGAAGGCATCCTGACTGAACTCATGTCGCGCGATGGGGCGTGGCGCAATCGCTGGCACCGGAGTGCACATGGCTAAGACAACAACGGGCGGGCGCGGCGGCACGGGAACGCGCGGCCTTCATACCAAGATCAAGAAGAAGGCGGGGACGATCAAGGAATCGTCGCGCCGCTGGCTGGAACGGCACATCAACGATCCTTACGTGCAACGATCGAAGCAGGACGGCTATCGCTCGCGCGCCGCCTACAAGCTCATCGAGATCAACGACCGTTACAAGATCCTGAAGAAGGGCCAGCGTATCATCGATCTTGGCGCCGCCCCGGGCGGCTGGAGCCAGATCGCCGCGTCGATTGTCGGGTCGCTAGACGAGCAACCGACCGTCGTCGGCATCGACTATCTGCACGTCGATCCCCTGCCGGGCGTCACGCTTCTCGAAATGGACTTCCTGGACGATGCCGCGCCGGACAAACTGATGGAAGCGCTCGGCGGCCAGCCGGATATCGTGCTCTCCGATATGGCGGCACCGACCACCGGTCACCGTCGCACCGACCATATCCGCACCACGCATCTTTGCGAGGTCGCGGCGGATTTTGCCGTTGCGGTGCTGCGGCCCGGCGGGCATTTCCTGACGAAGACGTTCCAGGGCGGGACGGAAAACGAATTGCTGGCTTTGCTGAAGAAAAACTTCAAATCCGTCCATCATGTGAAGCCGCCGGCGTCGCGCGCCGAGTCTGTCGAGCTCTATCTGCTGGCACGCGATTTCAAGGGATGATGCCAGTATCCTGACGTGGAAATAACGAGGAAAGTGCTAAATTCTGTCTTGGAGTGAGGGGCGAGCTTTCGCCCGCCCCCCGTTTCCTTATCTAATGAAATGAACCCGGATGCAGACTTGCCAGCCGGTCCGGGTTCTTTTCATTGTAAGGGGGAAATACTCCCAAAAGCACCTCTTTAGCGTTCGCCTACTCCGCCGCGGCCGGCACTTTCACCAATGGCCGGTGGCCGGAAACTTCTGCGCCTGCATCGGCTCGCAATCCCCGGAACGACAGGCACGCGAAGCTCGATACTGCCGCGACGATGAAGAACGCGATGTGAAAATCGGAGAGTTGCAGCGGGCCGCCATGCATCTTGGTCGAGACCTCGAGTATGCCGCCTGCAACTGCAACGCCGAGCGCAATGGAGATCTGCTGGGCAACGGAACTGATAGGTGTTGCAAGGCTCGTCTGTTCATTCGGGATGTCCGCATAGGCGAGCGCATTGGTGCCGGTGAAGAACAGCGAGCGGAAGAAGCCGCCGGCAAGAAGGACGAGGATCATCAGTACATAGGGCGTTTCCGGGGTGAAGAAGCCATTGACGGCGATGAATGCTGCGGCGACCACCGATCCGTACATCAACGAGTTGCGGAAGCCCGTCTTCCTGTAAAACCATTTCGTCACCAGCTTCATGCTCATTGCGCCAGCGGCGGAGACAAAGGTGATGAGACCGGATTGAAACGGTGTCATGCCGAAGCCGATCTGGAACATCAGCGGCAGCAGGAACGGCACCGCGCCGACGCCTATTCGAAACAAACTTCCCCCGACTATCGATGCCCGGAACACCTGATTCTTGAAGAGATCGAGCGAGAGAAGTGGCTCCGGCGTCTTTCGCGCGTGAAGCAGGTAAAGCACAGCAGAAACAATCCCGAGCGCCAGCGTCGAAAAACCGACCCACGAGGGGAGGGCAGGCAGGCTCACGACGGAAAGTCCGAAGACAATGCCGGAGGCGGCGATGCCACTCAGGAAAAATCCGGGAACATCGAGCGGCCGCTGGATCAGCGTTTCGATGGCCGGAAGATAGCGCGTGGCGAACCATATGCCGATAATGCCGATCGGAACGTTGATCAGGAAGATCCAGTGCCAACTGAAATAGGTCGTCAGAAACCCTCCGACCGGTGGACCGAGCAAGGGCCCTATGAGCGCGGGCATGGTGAGCCAGGCCATCGCACCGACAAGTTCGCTGCGCGGCGTCGAGCGGACGAGAACGAGGCGGCCGACCGGCGTCATCATTGCGCCACCGACACCTTGAAAGAACCGCGACACGACGAAGGCAAATAGTGATCCCGACGCGGCACAGGCAATGGAGCCGAGGACAAAGACGACGATCGCCGCGCGAAACACGTTCTTTGCTCCGAAGCGATCGGCCATCCAGCCGCTGACGGGGATGAACACGGCCAGTGAAACGAGATAAGCGGTCAGGGCGAGTTTCAGCGCAATAGGGCTCGTACCGATATCCGCAGCAATTGCCGGAAGCGATGTCGAGATAACGGTGGAATCCATTTGCTCCATGAACAGAGCGACGGCAAGGACGAGGGGAACTATGCGGTTCACGATGTTTCCAGTTCTCACAACCGAGAAAACAGGAGGCAGGGTCCGATACGCAGGACTCAGTTGCTCTTGATGAAAGCTCCGATAGCACCCGCTGTTCCGGCGCTCAAGCCGCGATCAAAGAGATGTGATCCGGCAACGCCGTCTTGTGATCGATTTGCCATGGCCGCAAGGACGACGGGTTCGCATGCCGGTGTAAGCTTGGCTGTTGAACGAATACACAGGAGAGGCGTCATGCAAAGTTTCGAGATTTCCCGCCGCGACTTGCTCGTGGCCTCCACAGCAGCCATCGGAGGTTTGACGATGCCGCAATTGATTGCCGATTCCGCCATGGCCGCCGCCGTGCCCCAGTCGGACACGCCGCCGCCGGGCTTCAAGCGGTTCAAGCTTGGCGAGTACGAAATTACCACCGTCCTCGACGGACTGCGCCCAGGTGACGGACCCTATCCAACCTTCGGCGCCAACCAGACGCAGGAAGCCGTCTCACAATTGATGCGGGCGAACTTCCTGCCGGAGACGAAATTCGTCAACGGCTTCTCGCCCGTGCTGATCAATACCGGATCGGACCTTATCCTGTTCGATACGGGCTTCGGGGCGGCCGGACGGGAGAATGGCCTCGGCAGGCTCGAGGCCAACATGAAGGCCGCCGGCTATACGCCCGACCAGGTTAGCATCGTTGTTCTCACGCATATGCATGGCGACCACATCAACGGTCTCATCAACGGCGACACGCCGGCATTCCCCAATGCCAGCATCGTTGCCGGCGAGCTCGAATATTCGTTCTGGACCGACCCGGCCCGCATGGGAACGCCGGCAGAAAACGGTGCGAAGGCCGTTGCCGCCAAGGTCAAGCCGCTTGCCGAAAAGATCAAGTTCATCAAGGCCGGGGATCCTGTCGCGTCCGGCATCACCAGTGAAGCAGCTTATGGACACACCCCGGGGCATATGATCTTCCACATTGAATCCGGTGGAAAACACCTCGTCATTACAGGTGACACGGCCAATCATTATGTCGCCTCGTTGCAGCGGCCGGATTGGGAAGTCGCCTTCGATACGGACAAGGCCATGGGGGCCGCAACCCGCAAGAAGGTCTTCGATATGATTGCGACCGACCGCTTGCCTTTCATCGGCTACCACATGCCGTTCCCCTCGGTCGGCTTTGCCGAGAAACAGGAAGGCGGCTATCGCTTCGTTCCCGTCACCTATCAATTCGACGTCTGATCGTTGGCAGCCCTGTGGACCGCCGGCCGGGCATCGCGCCCGGCGGCGTGGATTTGCCTCAATATCGTGCGCCTGCAGCGCCGCGATAGACCACCTGTAGATCCGATGGCGATAAGTTGATCGTATTTGAATTGCGTTTGAGCCTTTTCAAACGGACATATCCGTGTTACCAGCCCGTGCCAATTCATCTGAACTGAACGTGATCGGCGCTCCACCCGTGTGGTGCGCCCTTTAGTCTTTACCGCAAGGAATTGGTCCATGGCAAAAATCGTTGAATCCGCAACAGGCGCATTGGCACTGACATTTGACGATGTCCTGCTGCAACCCGGTCATTCCGAAGTCATGCCCGGTCAGACCGACATTCGCACCCGCATCGCTCCGGATATCGAACTCAATCTCCCGCTGCTTTCCGCCGCCATGGACACGGTTACCGAGTCGCGGCTCGCCATCGCCATGGCTCAGGCCGGCGGCATGGGCGTCATCCACCGCAACCTCTCCCCGGAACGACAGGCGGAGGAAGTTCGCCAGGTCAAGAAGTTCGAATCGGGCATGGTGGTCAATCCTGTCACGATCGGCCCTGATGCCACGCTCGCAGATGCACAGGCGCTGATGCGGTCGCATGGCATTTCTGGCATTCCCGTCGTCGAGAATGCCGGTGAGGGCAGTCGCAGACCGGGACGGCTCGTCGGCATTCTCACCAATCGCGACGTACGCTTTGCATCAAACCCTGCGCAAAAAATCCACGAACTGATGACGCGCGACAACCTCATCACCGTGCGCGAGAACGTGCAGCAGGACGAGGCGAAGCGCCTCCTGCATCAGCACCGCATTGAAAAGCTGCTGGTCGTCGACGATCGCGGCCACTGTGTCGGACTGGTTACGGTCAAGGACATCGAGAAGTCGCAGCTCAACCCGAATGCCGCGAAGGACGCCCAGGGACGCCTGCGCGTGGCGGCCGCGTCGAGCGTCGGCGAAGACGGCTTTGAACGGGCTGAACGGCTGATCGCCGCCGGTGTCGATGTTCTCGTCATCGATACCGCGCATGGCCATTCGCAGCGCGTTCTCGACGCGGTGACCCGTGCAAAGAAAATGTCGAATGCCGTGCGCATCATCGCCGGCAACGTGGCGACTGCCGCTGGAACGCAAGCCCTCATCGACGCCGGCGCCGACGCCGTCAAGGTCGGCATCGGCCCTGGTTCGATCTGCACCACGCGCATCGTCGCCGGGGTGGGCGTGCCACAGCTTTCGGCCATCATGTCGGCCGTCGAGGCAGCGCAGAAGGCAGATGTTCCGATCATCGCCGATGGCGGCATCAAATATTCTGGCGATTTCGCCAAGGCTTTGGCGGCAGGCGCCTCGGCCGCCATGGCCGGTTCGGCTTTGGCGGGTACTGAAGAAAGCCCGGGCGAGGTCTATCTCTATCAGGGGCGGTCGTTCAAAGCCTATCGCGGCATGGGCTCCGTAGGTGCAATGGCCCGCGGTTCGGCCGATCGCTATTTCCAGGCTGAAGTGCGCGATGAATTGAAGCTGGTGCCGGAAGGCATCGAGGGACAGGTCGCTTACAAGGGCCCGGTCGCGGGTGTGCTGCACCAGTTGGCAGGAGGCTTGCGTGCATCCATGGGTTATGTGGGTGCCAGGAACTTGGAAGAATTCCGCGAAAAGGCTACATTCGTGCGCATCACCAATGCCGGTCTGCGCGAGAGCCATACCCATGATGTCACGATCACACGTGAGAGCCCGAACTATCCGGGCGGCAACTGACAAAAGGGCGGAAGGCGATGACTGACAGCGCCCTCCGCGACCACTTTTCGGCCATGGCGCGCAACAGCGCCTGGTCCAACCATCGCCTTCTGACCGCCTGCGAGCAATTGACCGACGAGGAATTCGCACAGGAGCGCACCAGCTTTTTCCCGTCGATCCAGCTTACGCTCAATCACAATCTGATAGTTGACCATATCTATATGGCCGACATGATCGGCAAGGGCCGGCAGAATGTGGGGATCGAAGGCGACGTGCCGTTTCCGAAGGCGAGCGATCTGAAGCGCGCCCAGGAAGAGTTCGACATTAGCCTGATCGAATTTTGCGATGGCTTGAGCCCAGAAGATCTGGACCGCGTCATTTCGATCACGTGGCGCACCGGCGACACCTCGCAGGAGCCGATCCGCCTCGTGCTGTCGCACCTTTTCGTCCATCAGATCCATCATCGCGGTCAGGCCCACGCAATGCTTGCGGGGACGCAGGTGCCGCCGCCGCAACTCGACGAATTCTTCCTCAACTACGACAGCCCGCGCCGTCAGGGCGAACTATTCACGCAGTGAGTCTTATGCGCGCGCGTCACTACGGCGTACCTTTGCTATACAAGGGCAACGACTTCGCGAAGACCGATATCGCAGCTGGCTGAGCCCGTCCCACAGCTTCAGGGAATGATTTTCCTGTCGCGAAGGTCGCGGAAAACCCGCATGAACATTTCCTCGGTGTCCACATATTCGTGGAAGCCGGCGCGTCTGAGTTTTGTCCCGTCGGCAAAGAAATCGTAGTTCCAGCTGAAAACAGCATCGCCGAAGCCCCATGACGAAACGTCCTCATAGGGCGTTTCAAAAAGGTTGTGCTTGTCGATCATCCGCTTCCAGAGATCCGCTTTGTCCGCCATCACGACCCCGAGCGCCATCGGAAGCGGCGGCGCGACCTCGAGGTCGAAGAATTTCGCGATCTTCGGCCACATCTCGCTCCAGCGGAAAAGGTCGCCATTGTTGATGTTGAAGGCCTGGTTGCCACATTGCGGGTGCGTCGCGATGAATACGGTTGCCCGCGCCAGAAGACCGGCGTCAGTCATCTCCATAAGGCTGTCATAGGCGCCGGGCTTGCCGGGGAAACGCAACGGTATGCCAAGTTCCCTTGACATCGACGCATAGACGGCGATCACCGAAGCGAGGTTCATCGGATTGCGCAGGGCAAAGCCGACCACGACAGACGGGCGCAGCGCCGACCACGTCCAGGTCTTGCCCCTTTGCAGGGCTTCTAGAAAATCCTGCTGATCGATGTTGAACTCCGGCGGCATGTGATTGGCGTCGGTTTCCCGCGCCGGAGTCTTGAAAGGCCCGAGATGCGCGCCATAGACCTTGTATCCCTGCATCAGGCTGATGTGCTTAAGGCGCGGTGCGATGGGCTCGATGGCATTGACCACATTGACCAGCATGGCGAGATTGGGCGGCACGAGCTCGGCCCAACTCGGCCTGTCCTGATAGGCCGCGTAAAAAATGTGGGTTGCGTCGGCAAGACCCGCGAGTTTGTCCCTCGTATCATCGACGTCGAGCAAATCGACGGCGATGTGGGTGAGCTTGCCTGCCGCCTTTCCGCCGCGACGTGAAAGTCCAACGATCTCCCAGTCGCCGAGTTCAACCAGATGGGCGATGAGATTGCCGCCAATGATCCCGTTGGCCCCGACGACAACCGCCTTCTTCCGTCCCAATTTCATTTGTGCCTCCTTGATCTGCTGCGAAGGCTAAGATGATTTATATATTTCAATTTATGTAGACGCGCGATATTTATAACATTCATAAGTGAAAATTTGAGGCCGTCATGGATCGTTTTGCGGCTATGAAGACGTTCGTTCGGGTTGCTGAGCTGGGCACGCTCTCGGCGGCGGCGCGTGAACTTGGCCTGACCCAGCCCGCCGTGAGCCAGCAGGTCATGGGGCTTGAGCGACACCTGAATGCGCAGTTGCTGCATCGATCCACCCGCAGGCTGGCTTTGACGGAAGCCGGCGAGGCCTATTACCGGGAGGCGCGTGCGATCCTGCAATCCGTCGACGAGGCGGAGGAGAGCGTGGCAGCGGCAACGATCGGACTGCGCGGCAACCTCCGGGCGCATGGTCCGGTCGGCTTCGGCCAGATGCATCTTTCCCCGGCCGTCATCGAATTTCAGCGGCTGCATCCGGACCTTGTGATCGAGCTTGTCCTAGACGACCGCATCGCCGACGTGATCACCGAAGGGGTCGATGTCGCCATCCGGCTTGGCGAACTCAAATCGTCCGGGCTGATTGCCCGCAAGCTTGCAACGTTCGAGCGCATTCTCGTGGCTTCGCCTGGCTATCTTGCCGAACATGGTACGCCGCAATCGCCGGACGATCTCATTCATCATCGGCATATCCGTTTCGCGTGGACGCCGCTCGGAGAGGCGATCCCGCTGATCGGGCCGGCAGGGCCTGTCACTGTCCCGGTTCGCTCGACCTTTCTCGCCAACAACGCCTTTGTGCTCAACGACGCGCTTTGCGCCGGTCTCGGCATTGGCGGAGCACAGGTGCCGCTCGTCAAGGCGCATCTCGATAGCGGCCGCTTGATACGGGTGCTTCCCGACCATGCCTACGCGCCGCTCGATATCCACGCGGTCTACGCCACCTCCCTCTTCGTCCCACGCAGGGTCCGCGCGTTCATCGATCATCTTTCGACTTATATGGCGAGGATTGAAGGCTTGCGCATGATCCACAAGCCTGACTAGAACGTATTCAACAATGGAGGGCTATGGATGTCACAGACCGCAATTTTCTGGCCGATGATCGCGCTGACCTTTCTGATCTGCTGCGTTTACGCCGTGGTATTTCTGCGCCGGCGTGAGGCTGTAATCAGCGGTCAGGCGAGGCCGTCGGACTTCAGGTTGCCGCTCAACGAGCCCGAAGCAAGCGTCAAGGCAATTCGCAATCTGATCAATCTCTACGAACTGCCGGTTCTCTTCTACGTCGTTTGCCTGTCGCTGTATGTCGTCAACGGCGCCAATATTCTTGCCGTGGTTCTCGCTTGGCTTTTCGTCGTCTCGCGCGTCGCGCATACGATCGTGCATATCACGTCCAACCGCCTGAGGCTGCGGCAGCCGCTTTTCATGGTTGGGTTTATTCTGAACGGTGCATTATGGGTTATGCTGGCGCTGCATCTCGCATTGCCGCCCGTCGCATAGGTTCCTCCCAATCACACTACATCATCCTCGGGATCTCGACCTGAGGACCATGCTTGCCGAAGTCGGACCTGATGACGCTAGTGGAGGACTATGCGGCCAGCGCCTTCAATTCGTCCGCCGAGATGGCGAGTTGCCTGCCGCAATCGACGATCGTCGCGGCAAGCGCCTCGAAATCATCGCGCCGCTCGCTCTGCTTGCGCCAGATCAGGCCGATATCTCGCGCAGGTTCAGGATCAGCGAAAGCCACAATCCGCACATTGTTGCGCGTTGCTTCCGTGCGGACGGCGATTTCCGGTATCAGGGTCAGGCCCATGCCATGGCTGACCATTTGCAGCAGCGTCGCCATGCTCGTCGCGCCGTAGTTGACGAGTTGCCGCCGCTTCACATTGGTGCAGACAGCGAGCGCCTGATCTCGCAGGCAATGGCCTTCCTCCAACAGCAACAGGCGTTCGACGGCGACATCCTCCTGGGTCATCGGCGAGGTCAGGACATCGATATCATTGGTCGAGGTCGCGACGAGAAAACGGTCGCGAAACAGCGGCCGGGCGATCGTCCCTTCCGATTCGATCGGCAAGGCAGCGACCAGCGCATCAAGATCGCCGAGGCGCAAATCTTCGATAAGTTTGGAAGTGACCGCTTCGCGCAATTCGATTGATAGCTCGGGATAAGCCTCATGCAGGGCGGGGACGAGCAACGGCAGGAGATAGGGCGCGATTGTCGGAATGATGCCGAGCCGCAGCTGACCCTTGAGGATGCCGCGCTTTTGCGCTGCAAGCTCTTCAAGTGAACGGATCTCATCGAGAATAGTGCGGATGCGCGGCAGGAGCCGCTTGCCCATGTCGGTGAGGACAACGCTTCTGCGGGTCCGCTCGAATTTGCCGGACGGAAAACATGATAACCAAATCCTATCAATAATTATTCTAAATACAATTGGAAACTATGATTAGAATGGTTCTATGGTGCGCGCGGATGCGGCAGCGCTGCACCGTGGGATTCTTTTTTCAACATGAAGATATTAGGGAGAGGCCAATGGCTGATCGTCCGACATTGACAACAACTGCCGGTGCGCCGGTTTCCGATAACCAGAACAGCATCACCGCCGGCGAACGCGGCCCGGTGCTGATGCAGGATTACCAGCTTCTTGAGAAGCTTGCGCATCAGAATCGCGAGCGCATTCCCGAGCGCGTCGTGCACGCCAAGGGCTGGGGTGCCTTCGGTACCCTGAAGATCACCGGCGATATTTCCCGCTACACTAAGGCGAAGGCGCTGCAGCCGGGCGCCGAAACGCCATTGCTCCTGCGCTTCTCGACTGTTGCCGGCGAGCTTGGCGCGGCTGATGCCGAGCGCGACGTGCGCGGCTTTGCCATCAAGTTCTATACAAGCGAAGGCAACTGGGACCTCGTCGGCAATAACACGCCGGTCTTCTTCGTGCGCGATCCGTTGAAGTTCCCCGATTTCATTCACACGCAAAAGCGCCATCCACGCACCAACATGCGCTCGACGACTGCCATGTGGGACTTCTGGTCGCTTTCGCCGGAAAGCCTGCATCAGGTAACGATCCTGATGTCGGATCGCGGTCTGCCCGTCGCCCCGATGTACATGAATGGCTACGGTTCGCACACCTATTCATTCTGGAACGACCAGGGCGAGCGGTTCTGGGTAAAGTTCCACTTCAAGACCCAGCAGGGCCACAAATTCTACACCAATGCCGAGGCTGAAAACCTGATCGGCAAGACCCGCGAATCCTATCAGGAAGAGCTTTTTGGCGGCATCGAACGTGGACAGTTCCCGAAATGGACTGTTCAGGTCCAGGTCATGACGGAAGCCGAGGCCGAGAGGACTTCCTATAACCCCTTCGACTTGACCAAAGTCTGGCCGCACGGCGAATTCCCGCCGATCGTGATCGGCGTCATGGAACTCAACCGCAACGCCGACAACTATTTCGCCGAGATCGAACAGGCGGCCTTCTCGCCATCGAATATCGTTCCTGGCATTGGCCATTCGCCCGACAAGATGCTGCAGGCGCGCGTATTTTCTTATGCGGATGCCCATCGCTATCGCCTTGGCACGCATTATGAAGCGCTCCCGGTCAATGCACCGAAATGCCCGGTCCATCACTATCACAAGGATGGCCCGATGAATTTCTTCGGCCAGAAGACCGGCAATGTCGATGCCTATTACGAGCCGAACAGCTTCTCGGGAGCTGTCGAACAGCCCGCCGCGAAAGAACCGCCGCTGCCCCTGTCGGGCGCTGCCGATCGTTATAACCACCGCATCGGCAATGACGACTATGGTCAGGTCGCGGCGCTGTTCGGCCTGTTCGATGCTGGCCAGAGGTCGCGCCTCTTCTCCAACATCGCCGCAGCGATGGAGGGCGTTCCGGGCGCGATCGTCGAGCGCCAGCTGGCACATTTCAAGCGCGTTCACCCGGACTACGAGGCAGGTGTCCGCGCCGCGCTGAAGGAAGCGCATGGCTATGAAGCAAGCTCGATCTCGCAGGAAGAAAAGTCTGAAGCGGCCGAATAATTACGCTGCATCGATCTGAACCGAGAAAAGCCGGGGCACACGCTCCGGCTTTTCTTTATTGCCGCGGCCATGTATGCGACAGGGAAGACAGAAAAAGGAATGCACATGCGACTTGGCGGACGCCTGCAGGCGGCAATCGAAGTTTTGGACGATATCGAGAACCGCAAGCGACCGGCCTCCGATGCCTTGAAGGATTGGGGCCTGTCTCACCGTTTCGCCGGCGCCGGCGACCGCGCGGTCATCGGCAATATCGTCTATGACGCCCTTCGCCGTAAGCTCTCTTTGGGTTGGCGCATGGATAGCGATGCCGCCCGCCACATCGCTTTCGGGGTCCTGCTTTCCGATGCCGAACTCGACATGGAAGAGATCAATGCAGCGCTGGACGGCGACAAGTTTGCTCCCGCGCCGCTCGAAGCCGAGCGCCGCTCGATCTGGGAAGCGCGCGACCTTGCCTCGGCGCCCGACCACATCCGTGCCGATGTCCCGGAATGGTGTGTGCCGCATTTCGAGGCGATATTCGGCGATCGTTGGGTGAGGGAGGCGGCAGCTCTCAGCGACCGTCCGCCCGTGGACCTGCGCGTCAACACGCTGAAGGCCGATCGTGACAAGGTCCTGAAGGAACTGGCGCGGGCCGGCGCCAGCGCTGCGCCGCTGCTCGAAACCGCGGTGCGCGTCCCGCCTTTGCGGGCCATGGGGCGCCATCCCAACGTGCAAGCCGAGCCGGCCTTCCAGCGCGGGCTCTTCGAGGTGCAGGATCTGGGCTCGCAGATTGCGGCAAAGCTCAGCGATGCCAAGCCCGGCGAGCAGGTGCTCGACTATTGCGCCGGGGCCGGCGGCAAGACACTCGCGCTCGCCGCTGAAATGGGCAACAAGGGACAGATCCATGCCTATGACGCCGAGCGCGCACGGCTCGCGCCGATCTTCGACCGCCTGCGACGGGCAGGGGTGCGTAACGCCCAGGCCCACGCAAATGTCGAAGACCTCGCGGTGCTCGAGGGGCAGATGGATCTTGTACTCGTCGATGCGCCGTGCACGGGTTCGGGAACGTGGCGCAGGCGGCCCGATGCGAAGTGGCGCCTCAGCGACCAGCAGCTTGAGCGCCGTGAAGTCGAACAGCGCGAGGTGCTCGATGCTGCCAAGGCCTACGTCAAGCCGGGGGGCAGGCTCGTCTATATCACCTGTTCCCTCTTCGCGCCGGAAAACGGCAACCAGGTCGATGCTTTCTTGAGCAGCAACCCAGCCTATGCACGCGTCGACACAAAGCCGCTCTGGGACCGTGCGGTCAGCGAGGCCAAGGATCTTTCCCCGCTTTTCAAGGACGGAACAGCGATCCTTTCACCCCTCGCAACCTCGACGGACGGGTTCTTCATTTCAGTTCTCAGACGGGAAAAATAACGTTACAAAAGCCGCAAGGCACGTCCTCCAGCAGAAGGTTCGAGCATGTCCCGTTCCATGGCGCTTCTCTTGTTTCTCGTGTTGGTTATCGGCGGTGGGCTCGCCATAGGCTACATTACGCTGCCCGGTGAATGGTATGCGGGTCTGGTGAAACCCTCGTTCAACCCGCCGAACTGGATCTTCGCTCCGGTCTGGACAATTCTCTACATATTGATCGCCATTGCCGGCTGGCGCGTCTGGGATTACGGCCTGCCACGGCCGCAGCAATTCTGGTGGGCTCAACTCGTTCTGAACTTCCTTTGGTCGCCGACATTTTTCGGCTTCCAGCAGATGGGACTGGCGCTGATCGTCATCAGCTTGTTGCTCGTCGCCATCATCGGTTTCATAAAGGTGACATGGGAGCCGGACAGAAGTTCCGCGCTGCTTTTCCTGCCCTATCTCGCCTGGGTGGCGTTCGCGACACTTCTCAACGCATCGTTGTGGATGCTCAATGCAACAGGATGACATGTACGCTTACCTGACGCCGATCGCCGGAAAAAACGTCGTCTTCGCCATGGCTGTCGATGCCGAATATGGTCCGCATCTGCGAAGGCTGTTTACCCCGATGATAACCGGGGTTGGTCCGGTCGAGGCGGCGGTGAGCGTCGCAGCAACGCTTGCCAGCCTCGCTGCCAACCGCGCGCTCCCTGATCTTGTCGTTTCGCTTGGCTCGGCCGGTTCGCGCACGCTCGAACAGGCCGAAATCTACCAGGTGACGAACGTCAGCTATCGCGACATGGACGCCTCGCCGCTGGGGTTCAAGAAAGGCGCGACGCCCTTCCTCGACCTGCCGGTTGTTGTTCCGCTGCTGCTTCGCATTCCGGGCGTCAAGGAGGCTTCCCTGTCGACGGGCGCCAACATCGTCTCCGGCGAGGCCTATGACGGCGTCCACGCCGAAATGGTCGACATGGAGACGTTTGCCGTGCTTCGGGCCTGCCAGCGTTTCGGACTGCCGCTCATCGGCCTGCGCGGTATTTCCGACGGCAAGGAGGAACTGCGGCATCTCAACGACTGGAAAGAATATCTCCATGTCATCGACGAGAAGCTTGCCCTTGCGGTCGAGGCGATGGGCGCGGCGTTGGCAGACGGGCGCATTGCTGTTTGAGGGAATTCCAGCGGCCCGTTGAATCAAAATCGCAAGCTCTTCATCTCTTCCCTAAACAACTGGAATCACTTTTTCAGTGCGGCGTGGTAACCCATTGCACCGACTCGACATTTGCTTTAAAGGCCCGCCATGAACACTCCCGTGCACCCAGATACAGTCCTCATCGTCGATTTCGGCAGCCAGGTTACACAGCTGATCGCCCGCCGCGTGCGCGAGGCCGGCGTCTACTCCGAGATCGTTCCCTTCCAGTCTGCCGCCGAGGCTTTCCACCGCATCCGTCCCAAGGCTGTGATCCTTTCCGGCAGCCCGCACTCGACCGTCGACATCGGGAGCCCGCGCGCCCCGCAGGACGTTTTCGATGCAAACATTCCGGTCCTTGGCATCTGCTATGGCGAGCAGACCATGTGCGCCCAGCTTGGCGGCAAGGTCGAGGGCGGCCACCACCGGGAATTTGGTCGCGCCTTCCTCGATATCCAGGAGGAGTGCGCGCTGTTCGAAGGCGTCTGGGCCAAGGGCACACGCCACCAGGTATGGATGAGCCATGGCGACCGCGTGGTTGAAATTCCGGAAGGCTTCAAGGTCGTGGGCACATCGACCGGCGCGCCCTTCGCGGCGATTGCCGACGAGGCGCGCAAATACTATGCCGTCCAGTTCCACCCGGAAGTCGTGCACACGCCGGATGGCGCCAGGCTTCTCCAAAACTTCGTCCACCGCATCGCCGGTATCGAGGGCGACTGGACGATGTCGGCCTATCGCGAGCAGGCCGTCAATGCCATCCGCAAGCAGGTGGGCGACAAGAAGGTGATCTGCGCGCTTTCGGGCGGCGTCGATTCCTCCGTGGCCGCCCTTTTGATCCACGAAGCCGTCGGCGACCAGCTGACCTGCATCCTTGTGGATCATGGCCTGATGCGCAAGAACGAAGCCGCCGACGTCGTTCAGATGTTCCGCGAGCACTACAATCTGCCGCTCATTCTCGTCGACGCCTCGGAGCGCTTCATCAGTGCGCTCGAAGGCGAAGCGGACCCTGAAAAGAAGCGCAAGACGATCGGCAGGCTTTTTATCGAAGTCTTTGAAGAAGAAGCCAAAAAGCTCGGCGGCGCCGATTTCCTCGCGCAAGGCACGCTTTACCCGGACGTCATCGAAAGCGTCTCATTCACCGGCGGTCCGTCGGTGACCATCAAGTCGCATCACAATGTCGGTGGTCTGCCCGACCGCATGAACATGAAACTGGTCGAGCCCTTGCGCGAACTCTTCAAGGATGAGGTGCGCGTGCTCGGCAAGGAACTAGGTCTGCCGGACCATTTCATCGGACGCCACCCATTCCCGGGTCCGGGTCTTGCCATCCGCTGCCCGGGCGGTATCACGCGTGAAAAGCTCGAAATCCTGCGCGAAGCCGACGCCGTCTACCTCGACGAAATCCGCAAGGCCGGTCTCTACGACGTGATCTGGCAGGCCTTCGCCGTCCTTCTGCCGGTGCAGACCGTCGGCGTCATGGGCGATGGGCGCACCTATGAGTTTGTCTGTGCGTTGCGGGCGGTCACCTCCGTCGATGGCATGACGGCGGATTTCTACCACTACGATATGGGCTTCCTCGGCCAGGCGGCGACGCGGATCATCAATGAAGTCAAGGGCATCAACCGCGTTGTCTACGACGTGACTTCAAAGCCGCCAGGCACCATCGAGTGGGAGTAGACTTTCCCCGCCGAGCCTCGTTCGTCTAAAAATGCTGACACTTGTCGGTTTCCGAAAGCTCCGTTCGTCGTTTGTATGAATGGCCGATGAGATCGGCTCAAACAAGGAGACAGACGATGCGTGTGATGGTTTTGGTAAAGGCGACCGAAGACAGCGAAAAGGGGCTTCTTCCCACGGCCGAGATGTTCGAGGCCATGGGCAGGTATAATGACGAACTGACCAAGGCGGGAATCTTGCGCGATGCCGATGGGCTCAAGCCGTCCTCGCAGGGCAAGCGCGTTGCTTTCGATGGCGCGAACCGCACGGTTATCGACGGTCCATTCGCCGCACCGCGCGAACTGGTCGCCGGCTTCTGGCTCTGGGACGTCAAGGATATGGACGAAGCGGTCGCATGGGTGAAGCGCTGCCCCAACCCCATGCCCGGACCGAGCGAGATCGAAATCCGTCCGCTTTATGAGATGGCTGATTTTCAATGACGAACCGACAGCGGTCGTAGGTTTAGCGCGGCTTTCACATTAACATGGTGTGTTGCGACCCTGGGGATTTCGCCGGGCGTGTGGAATTGGTAAACGCGAGGCCAAACGAAAGCCTTTTCGGTGTCGGTCACGACCGACACATGCGTCGCCGATAGCCGCATGGCTTCAACCACGATCTATTTCGCTTCAAATGCGCTTCAACTTATAAATTAGCGTTGACTAATGAATTAGCATTCACTAATGTATTCTCATGCTCGATGCTGCTACCATCACCAACGTCATGCGTACGCTCGCCGATCCAACCCGGCGCGCCGTGTTCGAGCGGATCGTTGGGACCGATGAAATCACGGTGGTGGAGCTGACGCGGGGAAGCGGGGTTACGCAGGGCGCCATATCGCAGCACCTGAAGTCACTGAAACGTGCCGGCCTGGTGGCCGAACGGCCCGAGGGGCGAAACGTCTATTATCGCGCCAGGCCCGAAGGGCTGGAGCCGCTGTTCGACTGGATGAACCACTACGGCGTCTTCTGGCGCGAGCGGTTCGCCAATCTTCGCAGCCTTCTCAAGGAGATCAATCCATGAACGACGCCGCATTGAACGCCGATACACACGACATCGTCGTCGACGAGGTCTTCCCGCATGCGCCGGAGACGATCTGGAAGACGCTGACCACCGGCGCATTGATCGGCCGCTGGATGATGGCGGCCAAGGGTTTTGAACCCGTGAAGGGCAACCGCTTCACCTATCAGACAACACCGGCGGGTGAGTGGGACGGCACCATTCATTGCGAGGTTCTCGAGGCCATACCTAATGAACGCTTCGCCTATGCCTGGAAAGGCGGTCACGAGAGCAACACCGGCTATGGTTCGCGCCTCGACACGATTGTAACATTCGTCCTGAAACCGATCGACAACGGCACGCGGCTCACGCTGACCCATTCCGGCTTCATCGCGCCGAAGAACGATACAGCGTTCAGGAGCATGAGCGACGGCTGGAGAAAGATCATCCCGCGTATCGGCGATGTCGCCGACGAAACAAACTAACTTCCCAATCCGGACATAACCATCATTGGAGGAAACTCATGAGCAAGCCTTATACCGGCGGCTGCGCCTGCGGCGCCGTTCGCTATGAAATCGGGGCTGAACCCGTATTCTCTAACGATTGCCAATGCCGTGACTGCCAAAGGCGCAGCGGCACCGGACACGGATCCTACATGACCTTTGCCGGCGCTAACCCGAAACTCAGCGGCGAGGCGAAGCTGTGGGCGCTTGCGGGCGACAGCGCCAATATAAAGTCGCACGGCTTTTGCCCGACCTGCGGATCGCCGGTCTATCTGACCTTCGCGACCATGCCGGAACTCTTTACCATCCATGCGGCAAGTCTCGACGATCCGAACCGCTACGTACCGCAGGTCGTGACCTACGCCATGCGCGCGCTACCCTGGGATCATGTCGATCCGGCCCTGCCAAAGTTCGACAAGATGCCGCCGGACATGTGATCTCGTTCCCTATTCTGGGCGGATGGTCGCGGTTCGCACGGCGACCGCCAGTGCAGCGAGCGCCAGAACCGCAGCAGCCGCGAAGGTCACATGCATGCCAGCAATGATCACATCGGCAGGTGCTGCCGCGATATCAAGCGCCGAGGATGCCCGGGCAAAAACCGCCCCCATCACCGATGCGCCGGTAATCAGGCCAAGATTGCGGGAGAGGCTGAGCATGCCCGAGACGACGCCGCGCTGATCGGCGGCGACGTCCTTCATGGTCGCGGTATTATTGGCCGCCTGAAACAGGGCATAGCCCGGCGTGAGGATGGCAATGGCAGTTATGTAGCCGGCAATGCCGAACGTCGCCGGTATCAGGCAGAGCGCAAGTGAACCCGCCACCATAATGGAGAGGCCGGCCAGAATGATGGCGCGCGTACCGCGGCGATCGACCATCCGCCCCGCCGGCACGCCGCTCAAGGCTGAGATGATCGGCCCGCCCGACATGACAATGCCGACGAGGGCGGCGCTCAGCCCAAGCCCGCGCGCCAGGTAGAAGGGGCCGACGACCAGCGTCGTCATCATGACGGTCGAGACGAGCCCGTTCATGGCAAGGCTGCCGCTCAAAACCCGGCTGCGCAGTATCGCCAGCCGAACCAGAGGAGATTTCGTCCTTTTCTCCACAAGCACAAAAAGCATGCCCGCCACAACCGCAAGCCCGATCAGGCCTGCGCTGAAGCCGCCGAATCGGCCCCGACCAATCGTCATCGCCAGGGCATAGGCGGCAAGTGTCACCGCCAGCAGCAATGTGCCCGGCAGGTCGAAGCCGGTGCGGGTTGCAAGGCCTTTGCGGCTTTCGCCCGGCAGATAGCGATAGGCGAGGATGAAGTTGCCGATGCCGAGCGGCAGCATCACCAGAAAGATCGCGCGCCAGCCAGCGCCGGCGATCAACACGCCGCCGAGCGAAGGACCGAGCGCCGTTCCGATTGCCGACATCGTTCCGAGCAAGCCCATTGCGCTGCCGATCCTTTCCTTCGGAATCGTATCGCCAACAAATGCGATGCTGAGCGACATCAGGATAGCCGCTCCAAGCCCCTGCGCCGTGCGGGCGGCAACCAGCATCCACAATGTGGGGGCCGCGGCGCACAAGGCGGAGGCAAGGGTGAACAGCAGGATTCCGGCGAGGAGCACCTGCCGATGGCCGACAACGTCCCCGAGGCGTCCCACGCTTACGATGCAAACCGTGACGGCAAGAAGATAGGCGAGGATGATCCATTGCACGTGCTGGAACGGCGCGGAAAATGCCTGCGCCAGCGTCGGTAACGCGACGTTGGCGATGCTGACGCCGAGGGCAGCAAGCAGCGTCGAGAGTGCAAGCGCGGTGAGCGTCAACCGAGCGGATACCTCCTTGCTTCCGGCTGCCGGTTCCGTTCGATCAATCGCCATCTGGTCCATCTTCGGGCTCCTTGCCACTTCCCCCGGTAGGCTAAGCGCTTGCGACAGATGGCGGAAGACGCAGCATTTGCACTTCAATCGTGCGTTTGACGCCATATCTCGAAGTCCTTATTGTTGTGACATGACGCCGCCCGACCTGAACCTGCTCGTTACGCTCGATGTGCTCCTCGCGGAGGGCAGCGTCGCGCGCGCCGCCAAACGTCTGAGACTGAGCCCATCGGCGATGAGCAGGGCGCTCGCGCGTCTGCGCGAGACGACAGGCGACCCGCTCCTTGTCCGTGCCGGGCGAGGCCTTGTCCCGACACCGCGTGCGCTTGAACTGCGCGAGCGGGTTGGTCCACTCGTGGAGGATGTGCGGGCCGTTCTGCGGCCGCAGGAATCACTCGACCTCGGCCGCCTCAAGCGAACCTTTATCTTGCGCACCAGCGACGGCTTCGTCGAAACATTCGGGCCGCAACTGATGGCACGGCTCGGCGCAGAAGCGCCGGGTATACGCTTGCGTTTTGTGCAGAAAGCCGACAGGGAAAGTGCCTTGCTTCGCGACGGCAGCGTCGATCTGGAAACGGGCGTCGTCGGCAAGGCGACGAGCCCGGAACTGCGCATCCAGACGCTGTTCCGGGATTGGTTCGTCGGTGTGGTTCGCAAAGAGCACGCACTCGGCGAGGGCGAGGTGACCACCCGGCGCTACGTCGGGGGGCGGCATGTCAGTGTTTCGCGGCGCGGGGTCGACAGGGGACCCATCGACGAGGCCCTGGAATTGCTGGGGCTTGAACGAGAAATCGTGGTGACCGTCGGCGGGTTTGCGAGTGCGCTCGCGCTTGCCCGCGGGTCGGACCTGATCGCCAGCGTGCCGGAACGGCACACGAGCGCCTTGCGCATTGGCATGCACAGCTTCCCGCTTCCGGTTTCGATGCCGGTCGTCACCGTTTCGCTGCTTTGGCATCCACGCCATGATGCCGATGCCGCGCACCACTGGCTGCGAGGCTGCGTGCAAGACGCCTGCGCCGAACAAATTGAGCAGGATTAAACTGGCTCGCTTGACATTGAGATAAGTGTTTGCTTATCTCAATCTATGGAACAAATCGTTTTCAAAGCCCTTGCTGATCCGACGCGCCGGGCCATTTTTGAAAAGCTCGCAGCCGCGCCGCAGAATGCCACAGAGTTGCGTCAAGGCTTTGGCATAACCCAGCCCGCCATGTCGCAGCATCTGTCGGTCCTGCGCGAAGCGCGGCTTCTGAAGGAGCGCCGCGAAGGGCGGTTTACCCAATATGAAGTCGAGCCCGATGGCCTTTTGATATTGGTCAACTGGCTTGCCAAATATCGCACCTATTGGCCTGATCGCGCTGCCGATCTGGCGGACCTGCTCAAGGAGATGGACCAGTGAATGAAGCCCCTTCACGTTCCGAGCCGCAGCTCAAGTTTAGCTTCGAATTCGAGGCCGACCCAGACAAGGTTTGGAAGGCGATCAGCGTCGAAGCCTTTCGCAAGCGCTGGCTCCCGGACCAGAATGTGCTCGAGGTTCTGCACGAAACGCAACGCGAACAACTTGAGTTGCTGATCGAGGAGACCGAGCCGCCGCACCACCAAGGCATCGTGACTTTCAGCATACGTGCAAATGGCCGTGGCGGTACCATTTTTGGAATCGTTCACCGGCGAACAATAGCCCGGGGGGCTGCGAACGACGCCGTGCCAAGAATGCTGCTCGCCGCTTAATACTCAAAACATCAATCGGAAATCTGGAGGTTGTGCATGCGCGACACGATGCAACTCGTCCCTATGGTGGTGGAACAATCCTCGCGTGGAGAACGCTCATTCGATATCTATTCGCGCTTGCTGCGCGAGCGTATCGTGTTTCTGAACGGCGAGGTGAACGATGCCATGTCGGCAACGGTCTGCGCGCAGCTGCTTTTCCTCGAAGCGGAAAACCCCAAGCTGCCCATCGCGCTCTACATCAATTCCTATGGCGGCGTGATTACCAGCGGGCTTGCCATGTATGACACCATGCAGTTCATCCGCGCTCCCGTACACACATTGTGCATGGGAACTGCGCGATCGATGGGGTCTTTTCTTCTCATGGGCGGCGAGCCGGGGCACAGGGTTGCCTTGCCGAATGCCAGCCTACATGTCCATCAGCCGCTCGGAGGATTTCAGGGCCAAGCGTCCGATGTCCTGATCCATGCCGAGGAAATGGCACAGGTTAAACATCGCATGATCACACTTTACGCCAAGCATTGCGGGCGAACCTACGAAGAGGTGGAACGGACACTTGACCGCGACAAGTTCATGAACGCCGAGCAGGCGGTGGAGTGGGGGTTGGTCGACCGGGTGCTGACGTCACGAAACAACGACATGGAGGCGCGCTAGGGAGGGACGCTCCTCCCTGATCGGCCGATAGGTAGGAGCCGCTGGCCTGCCCTGTCGCATCAACAAATTTTGACCGGCCGTGGCTCGCGTTAAACGTGCAAGCACTTTCAATTTTTTAAGGGGTATGAATCGGCCCTTGTTTGGCTATTGAGGAAGGCGTTATCTGGATTTCGAGGCCCGCCTTCGGCGGGAGACGCAGAGGAAATGGCCATGGCTCAACGAACTTATTCCGCTCCACACGGGGGCGCACCCGCGCAAACGCAGCTTCTGACAGACCGCGCGGTGTTTACCGAAGCCTATGCCTTGATCCCCAAGGGCGTGATGATGGATATCGTCACGAGCCTCCTGCCGTTCTGGGACGACACCCGGCTTTGGGTGCTTTCGCGTCCGCTCTCCGGCTTTGCCGAGACATTTTCGCAATATATCATGGAAGTCGCACCCGGCGGCGGCAGCGAGCGGCCCGAACTCGACGCTGGCGCCGAGGGCGTGCTTTTTATTCTCGAAGGCGAACTGAGCGTCACGCTCGATGGCAAGAAGCAGGTGATGCAGCCCGGCGGCTTTGCCTTCATCCCGCCGGCAAGCAACTGGAAAGTTCGCAACGAGAGCAGCGCCCCGGTCCGCTTCCAGTGGATCCGCAAGGCTTATGAAGCCGTCGAAGGCATCGACATGCCGGAAGCCTTTTTCGCGAATGAAGCGGATATTGCGCCGGCGCCGATGGCGGGCACAGAGGGCAAGTGGGCGACGACGCGTTTTGTCGATCCGTCTGATCTGCGCCACGACATGCACGTGACGATCGTGACTTTCGAGCCTGGCGCCGTCATTCCCTTTGCCGAAACCCACGTCATGGAACATGGTCTCTACGTACTCGAAGGCAAGGCCGTCTACCGGCTCAACCAGGATTGGGTTGAAGTGGAGGCGGGCGATTTCATGTGGCTCCGCGCCTTCTGTCCGCAGGCGTGCTATGCTGGCGGTCCGGGCAAGTTCCGCTATCTGCTCTATAAGGATGTCAACCGCCACATGAAGCTCAGCCTGACGCCGCGGCTCTAGGCTCGGTTTTTAGTTTGTATCTTCGAGCGACTTCGGCGTCCCGAACCGCTTGAGTTCGCCGCGGTCGGTTTCAACAGCTGTCCAGTCCTTGGCATTGAAATCGATCACGGCAATGCCGGCGGTCGGGAATTTTTCGCGCAGCCGCGAAAGATCGGGTTCGGGCCCACCCGCCACATGCTGGCGCGCGAACTCTTCAAGCCCGGGATTGTGGCCGACGAGCATCAGGGTCGAGATGGTGGCGGGTGCCTGCCTGACAACGTCGAGGAGTGCGTTGACGGGTGCATCGTAAAGGCGCGGCTCGGCTTTCCATTCGAGCTTTACTCCAAATTCGGCGGATGCCAGCTCAAACGTCTGCATGGCTCTTCTCGCGGTCGAAACGAGGGTAAGATCGGGAAGCAACTGCTGACGCGCTAGGAACGCACCCATCAATGGCGCCGTCCGCCGGCCACGTTTGGCGAGCGGCCGTTCATGGTCCTCGACGCCCGCCGGCCATTCCGATTTTGCATGCCGAAAGAGAATGAGCCTGCGCATCGAAGTCCTCGCATTTACGACGTTATCCGAAACTCCCCCGACAGATTTTCTGGCTCTGCAATCTCAGACACGACATCCTTTACCGACGCACCGGGCGGCCCCTGCCAGAACCGATCGAGCATCGAGGATACCGCGTTCTCCGGCCCCTCGATAAAGGCCAATACGCTCCCGTCCGGTTCGTTGCGGACCCAACCCCCCAATCCGAGCTTGCGCGCTTCCATGCGCGTCCAGACGCGGTAGCTTACGCCCTGTACGCGGCCCGATACGCGAACCAGCTTCGCCTGATGCTCCTCCGGCATCGCGTCTCCTGCCGATAATTCGGTGGCGGACCCGAATGTTATAAGTCCGACCGCAAGTATAGCAAAGATGATGCCGAAGGATTGAACAATCGACAGCTTCTCGCCAAAGAAAACCAGCGCGATGAGATTGACCGCAATAAGCTGGATGACAGCCGAGAGGCTGAAAGCCGATGCCATGCCGAACTCGCGTACCAGACGCAGCATGATGAGATTGCCGACGGAATAGAGAACAATGGTTAGAACCAGCTTCGCGTTGCTCGGCGCCAGCGCCCATGCCTTTGCGCACGTCGCGGCGAGCAGGAACGTGAATGTCGAAGCGGTGAGCTGCAAAAAGCCCGTCAAGGTCATGTCGATCTCCGGTGGATAGGTACGCGTTACGTCTCGGTCAGTCTGCTGTTAAAGCGGTCAGATCGACATGTCGATGCTAATGCTGCGAGTTCTCGATTGCAATATTGTCGACAATCTGATTTTCTTGCATCGGAACGAGGATCCATCCATGAACGCTACGGATTTTGACCCCATTGTCGATACGACCCGCAGGGCCGAAATCGTCAGCCTACTCAAACGGGCCATCCTCACCGGCAAGCTCGAACCTGGCCAGAAACTCAACGAACTGCGCATCTCCGAACAGATGCGGGTGAGCCGCGCGCCCTTGCGCGAAGCCATGCGCGAGTTGGTCCAGGAGGGCATTCTTACCAGCATTCCCTATGCGGGCACATTCGTGATCGAAGTGACGGCGAAGGATATCGAGGATGCCTATTCGCTCAACCAGGTTCTCGACGAATTTGCCATCGAAAGAACGTGGCCGCTCCGCACCGAGGTCTTCTTTGCCGAACTTGACAGACGTCATGCTGCAGTGAAGCAGGCGACCCTCGACATCGACACGACCAGGCAGATCGAGACGGCGCTGCAGCTGCACGGCCTGATCTATGAATGGGCCGATCACCCGCTCCTGCTCGATACGTGGCAGCGCCTCACCAGCCGCCTGCAGATGTATTTCGCCTTGCATCAACGGGCACGCAACGAACCGGTGCCCTCGCTCGACGTGCACGAGGAATATGTGCGTCTTCTCAAAGGCAAGGACATGAAAGCGGCGCAGCGGCACGCCCGTGAGCACATCGCCCTCGATTTTGAGGAACTTGTTGCTTTTGCGCGCGGGCTTGAGGAGAGGCAGGCCGCCAAGAAGCCGGGGAGCCGCAAACGCCTCGACAATTGAGCGCGGACCGCAGGCGCTCTCCACAGATAATAACACGGGAACGGTTATCGTGCAGGTCAAGTCCATCAAAGCCTACAGTCTTATGCAACCCTTTGTCGGCGGCCGCTACAATATGTCGAAGGGGCGTGGTGCCGACGGTTTCGATGCAATCCTCGTTTCTATTACCTCCGACACCGGGGTGACCGGCTGGGGCGAGATGGCGCCACTTGGAAACTTCTATTCGGCTGCCTTTGCCGCAGGCGCCAGGGCAGGTGTTCCGGAAATCGCGCCACATCTGCTCGGCAGGGACCCGCGCGGGCTCGCGCAGATAAACCGACTGATGGATACTGTCTTCAACGGCCACCCCTATATCAAGGCTGCCTTCGACATGGCCTGCTGCGACCTCACGGCCCGCGCCGCCGAGGTCCCGCTGGTGACGATGCTCGGCGGCCGCGAAAGCGATATGGCCGATCTCTACAAGGTCGTCACCCACGGCTCCGTCGACGCGATGGTTGATCTTGCCAGGCGCATCGTCGGCGAAGGGTTTCATCGCCTGCAGGTCAAGGTGGGCGGCAAGGTCCACGACGATATCGAGCGGGTGACCGCCGTCGCTGCCGCGGTGCCGAAAGGTACGGTGATCTTCTGTGATGCCAATGGCGGCTGGACCGCCTATCAGGCACGCCAGTTCGCCGATGCGACACGCGCCATCGACTACACGATGGAGCAGCCGTGCCTCGCGATCGACGATTGCCTCTCCGTTCGCCGTTCGCTCGACAAGCCGATGGTGCTCGATGAATCGGTCACCTCGCTCGAACAGATGCTCGAAATTCATCGCAAGGGCGCGGCTGACGGACTGACCCTCAAGATCTCGCGGCTCGGCGGCGTCACCAAGACCCGCCAGATCCGCGACGTCGCCGTCGATCTCGGCTTCATGATCACGGTGGAAGACACAGGCGGCGCCGAGGTTGACACGGCTGCCATGGCCCACCTCTCGCTATCGACGCCGGAAGAGCGGCGCTTGCATGCCATCGCCTTTCACGAATGGGTGACGGTCCGCACTGCACGCAACGCGCCCCCGGTTGTCGGCAGCCGCATGGGCGTGCCGGACGGTCCGGGGCTCGGCATCGATGTCGATCCCGATCTGCTCGGCAAGCCGTTTCTCGAATTGAGCCACTAACAATGAAAATCCGCCGCATTACCGCAACCCCAATCAACCTGACGCTCGAAGCGCCCTATGTCTGGGTGTTCGGCGAACTCGACGGCTTTTCGCCAACCATCGTTGAAGTCGAAACCGATGATGGGATTATGGGGCTCGGCGAAGCGCCGAGTTCGGCCGCCGCCGCGATCATCAATGACACGCTGGCGCCTCGCCTGATCGGGCGCGATCCGATCGATATTGCCGGCGCCGAGAACGTTTGCCTGCCGTTCTGGACCGGCGTCCAGAGCATCAACGATCGCACGCGCATCCTCGCCTTTGGCGCAATCGAGATGGCGCTCTGGGACATTCGTGGCAAGGCCTGGAACCAGCCGCTCTATCAATTGCTCGGCGGGGCGGTGCGCAAGGAAATACCTTTCACCGATTATTTCTCCCTGCGCGGCGATGGCGCGGCCACGATTGGCGAGAAGACCCCGGAGGAAGTTGCCGACTATTGCGTCGAGCTCAACGAGCAGTTCGGGACCACGTTTTTCGAGGGAAAGTTCTCGACCGAAGACCCGAAGGTCTCGCTGCGTATGCTCGAACTCATCCGCAAGAAGCTCGGCGACGATGTGATGCTGCGAATCGATTCCAACCAAGCTTATTCACTTGCAACTGCTCGGCAACTTGTGCGAGCCTTGGAGCAGCTGAACGTTCGCAACTGGGAAGATCCTGTCGCGACAATCGAGGAAATGCGTGAATTGCGTCGCCATTGTTCGATACCGTTCTCGACGCACAACATCGACATTGCCCGCGCCATGGAACTGCGGGTGCCGGACGCGATTGTCGGCAACCCCGCGACCCACGGCGGCATCGGCCGCCTCGTCCGCTTCATTGGTGCCTGCGAACACGCCGGCATCGATTTCTGGTGCTATAGCGGCGATTCGGGCGTCGGCAGCGCCGCTTACCTTCACCTCTGCGCGGCGCTCGGCTGGATAAGGGAGCCGAACCAGTCGCTTTTCCGAATGCAAACCACGGACGTCATCGAGGAAGGGCCGTTTTCACCGCGAAACAATGTCGTTCCAGTGCCAGAAGGGCCGGGACTCGGAGTTACACTCGATCGGGACCGCCTTGCTGCCTGCCACAGGGATTTTGCCGAGAACGGCCCGAAGAACAAGTATCACGACTCTGCGAAGCCCGGTACCTACCGGCGCTTGCCGCTGAACTGAAAAGGAGAATTTTCGCTTGCTGCCTGACCCGGCGCCAAGACCGGGCATTACGCGATCGGAGGAAAAGGCATCTTAAGTTTGTCGGTCACGGACGATCCGGCAACTCGGCGACCAGGAGCGCTGCCTAACTCATCGTTCGGTTAAAACATGATCCAGGGGAAAGAGCAGAAGCCATGAAAAATTACAAGTTCCTCGATATGCTCCGGCGCGGCCGGACAGATCTCGAAAACCATCTCATCGACGGACTGGTCGACGGCAGGGTAAGCCGCCGGGAATTCATTCGTCACGGCAGCCTGCTTGGCCTGTCCCTGCCTTTCCTCGGCAGCGTCGGATTCGCCGCCGGCATGGGCGGCATGCCCAGCCTTGCCCGCGCGCAAGGCACGGCCGGCGCCACGATCCGCGTTGCCAGCAGCGTGCCTGCCGCGGCGATCGAACCTGTCAGCGTCGCCGATGCCGGCGGCTTGCTCATGTTGCAGCAATGCGGCGAGTTCCTGTGCCTCGATGGCCCGGATCTTGTCCTGAAGCCGATGCTGGCCGAAAGCTGGAAGCCGAATGACAAGGGTGACGTCTGGACCTTCAATCTGCGCAAGGGCGTCAAGTTCCACAGCGGCGGCGAGATGAAAGCCGACGACGTCGTGGCGAGTATCGATCGCCTCGCCGACCCGGCGAACTCGTCCAATGCGCTTTCGGTCTTTACCGGGTTCCTGCAGAAGGGCGCTACCAAGAAGATCGACGATTACACGGTGGAGTTCCACCTCGACGCGCCAAACGGCAACTTCCCCTACATGGTGTCGTCGGACAACTACAACGCGATCATCATTCCTGCCGATTACAAGGGCGATTTCGAGAAGAACTTCAACGGTACCGGGCCGTTCAAGCTGGAGAAGTACACGCCGAAGGTCGGCGCATCTTTCGTGCGCAATGAGGACTACTGGGGCGAAAAGGCACTCCCGGCACGGACGGAATTCACCTTCTTCGGCGACATCCAGCCGATGATACTTGCGCTTCAGGGCCGTCAGGTCGACGTAATCAACCAGATGCCGGTGCTTGCCGGCGTCGCACTGCTCACAGATCCGAACGTCGAAATCATCAGCTTGAAATCCGTGGCCCATCACCAGGTCCACATGCGCACGGACATGGACCCATTCAAGGATCCACGGGTGCGCCGCGCCGTAGCGCTCAGCATCGACCGCAACAAGCTGCAAAAGGGGCTGATGCGGGGTCGGGCCTCGCTTGGCAATGACAGCCCGTTTGCGCCGGCCTTTCCGTCAACGGATACGACCGTTGCGCAGCGCCAGCAGGATCTGAAGCAGGCAAAGGAACTGATGGAGGCGGCTGGAGCCGGCAAGGGTTTCAAGGTTACGCTCACCACCGAGCGCTATCTGGAAATTCCGGAATATGCCCAGCTCATCCAGAATGCGGTCAAGGAGATCGGCATCGACATCCAGCTCAACATTCTCGATCAGGGCGCCTATTACGGCGATGCGGTGTTCGGCAAGTCCAACTGGCTCGATTCCGTTATGGGCATCACCGACTACGGCCATCGCGGCGTGCCGAATGTTTACCTCTCCGCGCCCTTGAAGAGCGAAGGCACGTGGAACTCGGCGCATTTCAAGAACAAGGACTACGATACGCTCGCTGCCGGATACATCGCTGCGCTCGACCTTGAGGCGCAGAAGGAGACGGCCGGCAAGATACAGCGGCTGCTGCTCGAGGAAACGCCGGTTATCTTCGGCTATTTCTTCGACTACCTCACGGCAACGGCAAAGGGCGTTTCCGGCGTGCAGCCGACGGCAATGTCGCAGAACTATCTCGACCGCGCCTCGAAGGCGTAAGGGAGGAACGGACATCCTGCAACAGCCAGCTCCGCGCAGGTGGGGCTGGCTAACATGGGAGCTAGAGCCATACTTTCCTTTCTGCTGAAGCGCATTGCCCTTTCGATCGTAACCTTGTTCCTGCTCAGTATCATGGTGTTCCTGGGAGGGCAGGTGCTGCCCGGGAATGTCGGGCGCGCCATATTGGGACCGCTCGCCGACCAGCGTGCCGTCGACGCGCTCAACCATTCGCTCGGCCTCGACCGGCCGCTGCTTGTACAATACTGGGACTGGATTTCCCATTTCGTTCAAGGCGATATGGGCACTTCCTATATTTTCCGGGCGCCTGTTGCGCCTTTCGTCATCGATGCGCTCGGCAATTCGATGAAGCTTGCGCTCGTTGCTTTCATCATGGTCGTGCCGCTCGGCATTCTCGGCGGCATCATCGCCGCGCTGAATGTCAATCGGCCCATCGACCGCATCATCAGTCTGGGGGGTCTTTCGGCAACCGTTCTGCCGGAATTCGTCACCGGCATCATCTTCATTTTGCTCTTCGGCGTCTGGCTGAACTGGCTGCCCATCGCAGCCGTCTGGCCGCCGGGTTCGGGCATCTTCACCCAAATCTACTATTTGATCCTTCCGGCATTGCCGCTGTTCCTCGTGCTGTTCGGCTACATCGCGCGCATGGCGCGATCCGGCATGATCGAGGCGCTCGATGCCGACTATACGCGCACTGCCGTCCTTAAGGGCCTGCCCTGGCATACGGTCATCTGGCGGCACGTGCTGCGCAATGCGCTGCTGCCGACGATTACCGTCATCGCCACCCAGACCGGCTACCTCATTGGCGGACTCGTCGTAGTCGAGACCCTCTTCCGGTATCAGGGCATCGGCTCGCTGATCTTCACGGCCGCACGCGGCAAGGATTTCCCGGTGCTTGAAGCCGGTATCCTGACGATCGGCATCGTCTATGCGGTGGCGACGCTGATTGCCGATCTTCTCTATTCCGTCCTCAATCCACGCATCCGACTGGGGATCGATCAATGACGGCGACCGATATCAAACAGCCTGACCTGCCCGCGCCGCCGATCAAGCGTAGTCCCGCAATGGAAGTGGTGGCGGCGCTCGGCCGCTCCGGTTCTTTCATCACGGGTCTCGTCATCGTTGTCTACTGGGTCCTGTGTGCGCTCTTCGGCGAATATTTTACGCCGCACGATCCGCTTGCGGATGACATCATCAACGCGCTCATGCCGCCCTCCGCCGATAACTGGTTTGGCACCGACCAGCTCGGTCGCGACGTGTTCTCGCGGGTCATCGTCGGGTCGCGCGATATATTGACGGTCGCGCCGCTGGCGACGTTGCTGGCCACCATCGCCGGCACAACGCTCGGCCTGTTTACCGGCTATTTCCGCGGACTTGTCGATGACGTGATCAGCCGCGTCCTCGAGGCGTTCATGGCAATCCCGGTCGTGATCGTGGCACTGCTCGCCATTGTTGCGCTCGGAACGTCGAAGACAACGGTCATCATCGTCATTGGCCTCAGCTTTGCGCCGATCATTGCCCGCACCGTGCGTTCGGCCGTTCTGTCGGAGCGCGAACTCGACTATGTCGCGGCGGCGCAATTGCGCCGCGAGAGCGCGCTGCACACGATGTTCGTGGAAATCCTTCCCAACGTCATACCGCCAATCCTCGTCGAGACGACGGTGCGTCTTGGCTATGCCATCTTTGCGGTTGCGACGCTGAGCTTCATGGGCTTCGGCATCCAGCCGCCATCGCCGGACTGGGGTCTGAGCATTTCAAGCAATTACGGGATGATCGGCGGCGGCTTCTGGTGGACCGTGCTCTTCGATGCGTTCGCTATCGCCTCGCTGGTGATCGGCGTCAATCTTGTGGCCGACGGCGTGCAGGGGGCCTTGAATGACTGACTTATCGACACCCAATGCGCTCGAACTGCATCACCTCTCCGTCGCCTATCGGGTTGGCGGCCGCAACCGCGCTGTGCTGCGCGATCTGAGCCTTACGATTCGCCCGGGCGAAGCTTATGGCCTTGTCGGCGAATCCGGCTGCGGTAAATCAACGGTTGCCCTGTCTGTCGTGCGCTATCTTCCCCGCAACGGGGTCATCACAGCCGGCGAAATCGCCTTGGCCGGCCACAATGTCATGAAGCTCGACAACGAGTCGCTGCGCCGCATGCGTGCCGAAAACGTATCGATGGTCTATCAGGATCCCGGCAAGGCGCTGAACCCGTCGATCCGCATAGGGCGGCAAATGACCGAGATTTTCGAACTGCGCGGAATTTCCAGCCAGGCCGCGGTCGACCAGGCCATCTCCATGCTCAACCGCGTCCGTATCTCAGATCCGCTGCGAGTCATGCAGCGCTATCCGCACCAGCTCTCCGGCGGCATGCAGCAGCGCGTCGGCATTGCCATGGCGCTCGCCAGCGATCCGACAATGCTGATCCTCGATGAGCCGACCACCGGCCTTGACGCGACGGTCGAGGCGGAGGTGCTTGACCTCATTGCCAAGCTCAGGCAGGAACTTTCGGCGTCGATCCTGTTCATCAGCCACAACCTCGCGGTGGTCTCGCGCATGTGCGACCGCGTCGGCGTTCTTTACGCCGGCATGCTGGTCGAGGAGGGGACGACCGCCGAAGTTTTCAACAATCCGCGCCATCCCTACACGGTGGCACTGTTGCGCTGCCTGCCGCGGGGGGGCCAGCGCAAGGACCAGATCAGGCTCGACACGATTCCAGGATTTCTCCCGGCGCCGGGCGCAACGATCACCGGCTGTCCCTTTGCCGATCGCTGCG
Source organism: Phyllobacterium sp. UNC302MFCol5.2 (assembly GCF_000686005.1). Lineage (NCBI taxonomy): Bacteria > Pseudomonadati > Pseudomonadota > Alphaproteobacteria > Hyphomicrobiales > Phyllobacteriaceae > Phyllobacterium > Phyllobacterium sp. UNC302MFCol5.2. The sequence continues at coordinate 438,902 of NZ_JMLL01000010.1, read as the reverse complement.
CCCTTGCCGACAGCCGGTGCCATAATGAACTGCCGCCGCTGCACGACCTCGGTGGCCGCCTTTCGCGGTGCCACTATCACGAACGCGCGCAGGACCTGCCGCGTACGACGCCGGGAAGCATTGCGGCAGCGTCGGCGGTCCATGGGGGCGAGCCGGTTTTGCGCATCAAGGATCTCAACAAGACCTATGCTGCCCATGGCCACGCCCTGCGTGCGGTCAACGACGTTTCCCTTGATCTGATGCCGGGACAGACCCTCGGCCTCGTCGGGGAATCGGGAAGCGGCAAGACAACCTTTGCCCGGCTCCTCCTCGGTCTCGTACCGGCCGACTCCGGCGGCTCGATGCAACTCGAGGGCCAGCCGCTCGCGTCGAAACTCGAAAGCCGCAGTGCCGATCAGGTCAAGGCGATGCAGATCGTTTTCCAAAACCCCGATTCAGCGCTCAATCGCGCGCATTCGATCCGCCACATCATGGGCCGTGCCTTGCGGACGCTGGCCGGCCTGAAAGGCGCGGCGCAGCAAAAACGCCTCATCGAGCTGGTCCGATCTGTCCGGCTGACAGAGCGTCATCTTAGCGTCAAGCCGCGCCAGCTTTCGGGTGGCCTCAAACAGCGTGTGGCAATCGCCCGTGCCTTTGCCGGCGATCCGCGCATCGTCGTGTGCGACGAGCCCACCTCGGCGCTCGACGTGTCGGTGCAGGCGGCGATCCTCAATCTCCTTGCCGATCTGCAGACAAAGGAGCATGTCAGCTACATCTTCATCTCGCACGATCTCGCCGTCGTTCGTTACCTGTCCGACCACATCGCGGTGCTCTATCTCGGGCGGATCATGGAGATCGGCCCGTCCGAACGCGTGTTCTCCGGGCCGCACCATCCCTATACCGAAGCGCTGCTTTCGGCCGTACCGAAGCTCGACGAGACCGAACCGAGCCGCGTCCGGCTCGACGGGGAAATTCCAAGCGCCGTCAATCCGCCGTCCGGGTGCGTTTTCCATACGCGCTGCCCGCGCAAGATCGGCGCGATCTGCGAGGAACAGGAGCCGCCGCTCTTCGATTCCGAACCCGAACACAGGATCCGCTGCCACATTCCGTTCGAGGAATTGGCGCGGCTGCAAAAGAAGCAAGAGGTGATACCGGCATGAGCGACGAGAGGGTGATGACCTATGACGAAATCGAAACGCTCGCGGCGAGGGCCCTGATCGCCTCTGACGTTGCTCCGGAGAATGCGGCGGCGGTCGCAAAATCAATTGCGGCGGCCGAACGTGACGGACAGGCGATCGTCGGCCTTTCCTATCTTCCGACCTATTGCGACCATGCCGCCTGCAAGAAGGTGGACGGCCACGCGCAGCCGCGTCTTGAGCAATTGTCGCCTGTCGCGCTTCGCGTTGACGCCGGCACCGGCTTTGCCCATCCGGCGATCGCGCTCGGACTACCGGCGCTCATCGACGCCGCCCGCCAATCGGGTATTGCGGCGCTGTCGGTCACAAATTCCTATGCCTGCGGGTCGCTCGGCTATTTTGTCGAGGATCTGGCAGCCGAGGGGCTCATTGCACTGATGACGGCCAATGCTTCACCCTCGATTGCGCCCTTCGGAGGCAAGACGCCGTTCTTCGGCACCAATCCGCTCGCCTTTGCCGTCCCACGTGACGGGCATGCGCCACTGGTCATCGACCAGTCGTCGAGCGTCGTCGCCAGGGTTGCGGTCATCGACGCCTATAATCGCGGTGTGCCGCTGCCTGACGGCTGGGCCATCGATGCAGAGGGCGTGCCGACCAACGATGCGGCCGCGGCGATGGAGGGTAGTCTTCTGCCGATCGGAGGCTACAAGGGTTTCGGGCTTGCACTGATGGTCGATATTCTTGCTGCCGGTCTTGGCGGCGCGCACTGGTCCTACGAAGCATCATCCTTTGGCGATTGCGAAGGTGGGCCGCCGCGCACGGGCCAGTTCATCATTGCCATTGATCCCGACATGTTTGCCAGGCCCGGCTTTGCCGGTCGGCTCGAGCAGATGCTGACGGCGGTCAAGGAAACGCCTGCCGTGCGGCTTCCGGGCGACCGGCGTCTCGAAGCACGCCGCCAGCATGCCAACGGTGTCGCGCTGCCGGCCGCCGTGGTGGCGACCATCGAGCGCTATGCGCGCGACGGCTCACCGATGCTGACGAAATAGGCAGTGTTGTCAGCGCCGCAGATCGCTGCGAGACCGAACGCGGATGCAGATTGGGCGGCCTAAACGAATACTACCTTTGGAAGCTCGGCAGCCAGATGATCGATGAAGACGCGAACCAATGGCAGCAGGCCTTGTCGGTATGGGATCAGGGCGGTCAGCGTGGAGTCGTGCGGTTGAGCAAGCGAACGCCCAACTCGGACTCAAGCCGCCTGATCCTGTGGCTCAATGTCGATTTGGGCACGCGCAACGTTCGCTGTAAAGCCGCCCCGATCCACAACCTGAAAGAAATAATAAAAGTCGTTGAGATCGAGCATGCCGGCTCCTTCGTCCAAAGAGATGGACGTTAAGTCTGAAATTTGCCCTCTTCTTGGCCGGAAAGCCAGCCCTTAAGTTCGTCCCGTCGCCGCAAAGGTAGCGACTCCGGGCGAGCCATGGTGGCTGTCCGGGAAATTGACGGAGGCATCATGGAACGGCGTCACTTCCTCCAGACAGCAGCAATAGGAGCGGCTGCGACGGCATTCGGCCTCGCTCCCTCGCTTGCCGCCGCAATTCAACCACGCCGACCGCAGGAGTACGAAATGTCCGACCAGGTCCGTCCTTATGAACCGCTCACTTCCGACAATACGGCGCTTGTTCTCGTCGATCATCAGATCGGCCTGATGACTGGTGTGCGGGACTATTCCACCGGGGAGTTGAAGCACAACATTGTCGCTCTGGCAAAGGCGGCCCGCGCCCTCAATCTCCCGATCATCGTCACGACCACGGCGAGCGATAGCATGTGGGGGCCGACGTTTCCCGAACTCGTCGAAGCGCTGCCCGGCACAAAGATAATCGACCGGTCGTCGGTCAATGCCTTTGATGATCCGACCGTGGCGCGCGCCATAGAAGCGACCGGCCGCAAGAAGCTAATCTTCGCGGGCATCTCCCTCGAGGTTTGTGCGGCGTTCCCTGCGATAAGTGCGATCGGCAAGGGCTATGATGCCTATGTTGCAGTCGATGCGTCCGGCACATTCAACCAGACGAAGCGAGAGGCCGGCTTGCTGCGCATGCTTCAAGCCGGTGTTGTCGTCTCGGACTATGCGACCCTGATGGTCGAAATCCTCAAGGACAATGCGCGACCCGAAGCCGGCGCCGTTTATGGGGCTCTCGATATGCCATGGGCAAAACTCGTAGGGCAGATCGCGCTGGCCAACGGCAAATGAATTGATCCGCCGTCGAGGATGTCGCGCGCCGTGGTGGCGACCGTCGAGCGCTATGCACGCGACGGCTCACCGATGCTGACGAAATAGGCCGAGTTACATTTCGCTCTTGATATAAGCGACCATCTGGTCGAGCACGGTGCCCCAGCCATCGTGGAATCCCATCTCCTCGTGCTGCTTCTTGCCCGCACTGTCGCGATGGATCGCGATGGCCCGGTAGCGCGTGCCGTTTCCTTCGGGTTCCAATGTCAGATAGGCGGTGAAAAAGGGCTTTTCCGACGGACGATAGCCGGGGAGCAGCGCATCGGTCCACACGAGCTTCTCATTCGGAACGACTTCGAGATAGCAGCCGACATTCGGAAACGACTGGCCTTCGGGTGAGAGCATGGTCGTCCGGAACACGCCGCCCGGCCGAAGGTCGATCTCGCAATCGGTGGTCTGCCAAGGCTTCGGCGTGAACCATTTGACGATATGTTCGGGCGTCGTCCACGCTTTCCATACAAGTTCGCGCGGCACATCGACGACGCGTTCAAGAACGAGATCGAGTTCCGGATTTATTGCGGGTAGCTGCGTCATTTATCCTGCTCCTTGAGTTGAATGAGATAGTCGTCGAGCTGATCGAGGCGGCGTTCCCAGAGGGAACGTTGCTTCGCGAGCCAATCCTCGATCAATTGCAGCGGCTCCGGTTCGAGCCGGTAGGTTCGCACGCGGCCGGTCTTCGCCGACCGCACAAGGCCGCACCCTTCGAGCACCTTGAGGTGTTCGACGAAGGAGGGCAGCGCCATATCGAATGGCGCTGCAAGTTCGCTGACCGAAGCCGGGCTGCTTCCAAGCCGTTCGAGCACGCGTCGCCGCGTCGGGTCTGAAAGCGCGCGGAAGATGCCGTCAATCGGCGCCATCGCTTGCGCAGCACCATGGGTAGCACCAAACATAATCGCACCTCCTTCCGTGCGGATAAACACTTAGGATATTTCCTAAGTGTTGGCAAGCCGCCTGCAATCGATTACCGCGAATAACCCAACCATCAAATTTATTGGCTTGTCAGTGTGCACTGCAGCGATAATGTCCCGCCATGCAATCGCAGACCTCATCCTCCGTCCGCCTCGCGCTTGGCGGGCTTGTTTCCATGGCCGTCGGCATGGGCATCGGCCGCTTCATCTTCACGCCGATCCTGCCAGGCATGATGAGCGATCTCGGCCTGTCGCCGGGCGATGCGGGCCTTATCGCCTCCGCGAACTATGTGGGATATCTGCTCGGCGCGGTGGTGGCGGGTTTCAGCTGGTGGTCCGGCTATGAACGACCGCTCGTCTACCTCGCGCTGGCGTCGAGTGCCGCCCTCTGCTTCATCATGAGCATCAGCGATGGCGTCATCGTCTTTTCGCTGGTGCGGTTCCTTGCCGGCATGGCCAGCGCCTTCATGCTGGTGTTTGCGGCGACCATCGTCTTCAGCCACCTTGCCGCAGCCAACCGCCAGGACCTGCAGGCGATCCATTTCGGCGGAGTCGGCACCGGCATTGCCGTTTCATCGCTGCTCGTCGCCTTCAGTTCCGCCAATGGTTATGGCTGGCGTGAAGACTGGATCGGCGCTGCGATCCTCTCGCTTCTGGGCCTGCTGGCTGTACTTATGCTCATCAGGACCGGTCCCGTTCGCAGTGGCGCGGCGGTAGAGGAGCCGCCGCTTGCCTGGACGCCCGCTTTCATCAAGATCAATATCGCCTATGGCATATTCGGCTTTGGCTATATCATTACTGCAACCTTTATCATCGCCATCGTGCGCTCCAGCCAGGGTGGGCCGTGGATGGAGGCGCTGGTCTGGCTCCTGACCGGCATCGCCGGGGCAGTTTCGGTCTGGCTGTGGACGCCGCTTCTGCACCGGACCGGCCCCTTCATTGCCCTTGCGCTCGGATGCGCGGTGCAGGCGATCGGCGTTGCGGCAAGCGTCGTCCTGCCGGCGCCCTATGGTCCGATAATCGGCGGTCTCCTGCTCGGACTGACTTTCATCGTCATCACCGCCTTCGGCTTCCAGGCGGGCCGGGTACTCTTGCCGCATTCGCCGCGCAAGGTCATGGCCGTGATGACGGCGGCTTTCGGTATCGGCCAGATCATCGGTCCGCTCGTGGGCGGCTACCTTGCCAATATTACCGGCGACTTCATCTTCGCGACGCTCGCCGCAGCGGCAAGCCTCATCGTTGCCGCGGCCTTTGCCTATTCGGCGCGCCGCGGGCAGGGTGGCCGCTAGCTGGTTCGCCCGGCGTCCTGCGCCAATTGGTGCAGTAAGTTCATGGCCTCCTCGGCGCGATCTTCCGGTACGAACAGGTGGTCGTGGTAATACCCGGCGACCGGATTGACGCCCATGCCGGCCTTCGCAAGGCAGGCTGTAATCGCCGCAAGAAAGCCGACGGCCTCCAGCGAGGAGTGAACGTCGAGCGTTATCATCCGCGAGCGAAATATCGCTGCAAGCCCATATTGCTTAGCGGTGGCTTCATCGACGATCAGCGTCAGGCCTTCCGCCTCGCGAAACATCATCACCGGCTCGACGCCGGCCGGGGCCGAGTCACCCTTGGCAATGGTCGCAAACATATAGACGCCCTCGGCGAGAACCGGACGCATCGTTGCCAAAAGCTTGCCAAGATCCGTTTCACCAACCATCGCGTCCTCCATTGTTTGCTCATTGCAACCAGCAAGCTGGGCAAAAGTAAACGTTGAGCCTTGCCTAACTGCGGACACCGTGCACTAGCTTTGAGAAGAATATTATCTAACCAACTGATTTCACAACCATAAATTGCTAGAGATTGCATAAGGAACGCGCCGCGTGTTTGTATCGTTTTTTCCCAAGCCCAAACTCTTCTTTATTTCTGCCGTGCTCTGGTCGCTTGCTGCCGTGCTTTTCTGGGTATTCGCGGGTGAGCCGTTGGGCGCGCGCTTAGGTATGCCCCCGGCAGACCCGAGCGCGCCACCTGTCCTCGGCGCCGCTGTTTTCATCACCAAGCCGTATTTATGGCTCTATATTTATTTTGGGACCGCCGTCGCCATCTTCGCCGCATTCTGGATGTGGTATGCGCCGCACAGGTGGCAGATGTGGTCGGTTCTCGGCTCCGCCCTTATCCTTTTCACGACTTACTTCGACGTCCAACTGAACCTGGCACTCAATGCCTGGCGCGGCCCGTTTTTTAATCTTTTCCAGAAGGCGATCACAACGCCGGGTTCCGTGGCGGCATCGGAACTTTATTGGTTGCAATGGCAGTTCATGACAATCGGCCTTACCAATGTCGCCCTCGGCGTTGGCTCGATCTTTTTCGTCAGCCACTATGTCTTTCGCTGGCGTACTGCCATGACCGAATATTACACGGCCCATTGGAGCCGGTTACGGCATATCGAAGGCGCATCCCAGCGTGTTCAGGAAGACACGATGCGGTTTTCGCGGACGATCGAAGACTTGGGTGTCAGTTTCATTCAGGCCGCAATGACGCTGATCGCATTCCTTCCATTGCTCGCGCAACTCTCGCTGCAGATCACTGAACTCCCAATCATCGGGCAAGTGCCGTATTCACTTGTGATCGTCGCCGTCGGATGGTCGCTCTTCGGCACTGTGCTGCTCGCGGTCGTCGGTTTCAGGCTGCCGGGCCTTGAATTCCGGAACCAGAGGGTGGAGGCAGCGTATCGCAAGGAACTGGTGCTGGGCGAGGACGACGCTGGCCGTGCACAGCCGATGGCTTTGACGGAACTCTTCGCCAACGTTCGCCGCAACTATTTCCGGCTCTATTTCCATTACGGCTACTTCAATATCGCCCGTTCTCTCTATGGTCAGGCCGATGCAATCTTTCTAAACGTGCTGCTTATTCCAACAATCGCGGCAGGCAAGATCACGCTTGGCCTTTGGCAACAGATGAGCACTGCATTTCTGCAGGTAAGCAATTCCTTCCAGTATCTTTACAGGTCGTGGCCGACCATCGTTGAACTGCTCTCGATCTACAAGCGCCTGCGCGCCTTCGAGGCAGTGATCTATGACGAACCGCTGCCGTCGATCGATCAGGCGTATCTGGAGACGCAGTCGGAGAACAGCTGAGTTATTTCGGTAAGGCGGGCGATTTTCAAATCGCCCGCCTGTAGCCTCGCCATCCCCATTTTCCGATCGCCAGATCATTACAGCAATTTAATCGCTGTTGAGCGATGTTTGACCAATTCGTGCTGTTAAGTGCAATTCAGAACAACTATGAATTGCGCAACTTTTCACACGGAGAACGTGTCGCTGTGTTCGTTTCATTCTTCCCAAGGCCGAAGCTCTTCTTCATTTCGGCAGTGCTCTGGTCGCTTCTCGCCGTCCTTTTCTGGTTTACCATAGGCGAGCAACTTGGCGCCCGGTTCGGCCTGCCGCCTGCGGCGCCCGATGCGCCTCCGATCATCGGCATTGCCAGCTTCTGGTCGACGCCATTCATCTGGTTCTACATCTACTTTGCCATCGTCGTCGTTATCTTCGCCGCATTCTGGGCCTGGTTTTCCCCGCATCGCTGGCAGCGCTGGTCGGTGCTCGGCTCGGCCTTCATCCTGTTTGTCACCTATTTCCAGGTGCAGGTCAGCGTCGCCGTCAACAACTGGTACGGACCGTTCTACAATCTCATCCAGACGGCAGTGTCGAAGTCTGCGCCGGTTACCTACGAACAATTCTATGAGGGCGTCAGCCAGTTCCTCGGCGTCGCCCTTGTCGGGGTCACCGTCAGCGTGCTTCTCGCCTTCTTCGTCAGCCACTACATCTTCCGCTGGCGCACTGCCATGAACGAATTCTACATGTCGCACTGGAGCCAGCTTCGCCATATCGAAGGTGCCTCGCAGCGTGTGCAGGAAGACACGATGCGCTTTGCCGAGACCATGGAAGGGCTCGGCGTCCGGCTCATCGATTCCTTCATGACCTTGATTGCCTTCGTCCCGGTGCTGATCGCACTTTCAGCGAATATCACCGAACTGCCGATCGTCGGCGAAGTGCCGCATCCGCTGGTCTTTGCCGCCGTTTTCTGGTCGATCTTCGGAACGGTGGTGCTCGCCGGCGTTGGCGTCAAATTGCCGGGCCTGCAGTTCCGCAACCAGCGTGTCGAAGCAGCGTACCGCAAGGAGCTCGTCTATGGTGAGGATCACGAGGACCGCGCCCAGCCGCCGGTGGTGAGGGAGCTTTTCGCCAATGTCCGGCGCAACTATTTCCGGCTCTATTTCCACTATATGTACTTCAACGTCGCCCGCTATCTCTACCTGCAGACCGACAATATCTTCTCGCTGATCGTGCTGATCCCTTCGATCGTCGCCGGCAAGATTACGCTCGGCACGATGAACCAGATCAGCGGCGCCTTCTCGCAGGTAACGTCGTCGTTCCAGTACCTCGTCAATTCGTGGACGACCATCGTCGAGCTGATATCGATCTACAAGCGCCTGCGCGCCTTCGAGGCGGTGATCTATGATGAGCCACTGCCGTCGATCGACGAGCACTACCTGCGCACGCAGACCGAAGACGCTTGAGACTGACGAAGTGAGGGGCGGCTCAGATGCCGCCCTTTGCCGCGGGTTGTGAAACTTCCGCCCGGGCAACGGGCATGGCAACACCGCCCGTTTCCTTCAAATATTGGCTGTACGTCGTGCACCGCACATCGGCTTTGTTGCAGACCTCTTCGGTAAAGCGCTCCAGCGCCCGCCAATAGGCATCGCCATTCATCAGCGTGAAGTGCAGCCCGATCTGGAACGGGATGCGCTGGCCTTGATACTGTCGGTCGAAAGCGCCCTTGAAGGCGTCATAGGCGCGGCCCTCGAACACGTTCAACTGGTCGGGACGCTCCACCGCGCCCGAATGGCGGACGTAAAGATTATAGTCCATGGCGATCACAGGGCGATTCTGCGGGCCTTCGCTGATCGTCGGCAGCCCGAACTGATAGATGCCGCCCGAATGCACCGGCAAGGCCGGCCCTCGCGAAACGCCGCTGCCGTCGAAGGCATAGCCCTGAGCGCGGAGCGCCGATATCAGCGCGGGACCCTCGGAAAGATAGGGCGCGCGGAATCCGCGTATCTCGTCGGCGACAAAGTGCTTCCAGCCTTCGGGCTCCGCATCGCTTCCATATTTCGCCCAGGCGCCGGTCAACACCTGCTTGTAGGTGACAAGTTCCCGCTGCCAGTCCGCCTTTGTCCAGTTCTTGCCGTCGAAGTGGCCGCAGGCATGGCTCGCGATTTCATTGCCTTCGTTGCGCGCCCGCCAGATATTGTCGAGGCGCTTTGCGATATCCTGTTTCGATGTGGCGAAGCCGATGTTCGAACGCCCCGGCGCCTGGCCGGGAGCCTGGTAGGACTTCCGGTCGGACTGATCGATCAGGAAGACGCAGGAAAGAAAATAGGTGAACTTCGCATTGCTGCGCTGCGCAAGTGCGCGGCTGCGATCCCAAAGCTCGTTGCTGCCGGAATTGTCAAACGAGATCAACACATATTGCGGCTTTGCGCCCGGCGTATCGCGCGCCGCCACGCCGCCATCGGCCAGGGCCGGCATCGAAAACAACAGGCTCATGGATGCGGCGGCGAGGATGGTCGAACGCATGATGGGGTAACGCGGCTCCGGGAAGGGAAATAACGTCGCTACAGGGCAATTGTGGCGATGATCGGACGCGGCGATCCACCGCAAGCGATCAGCTTGGAACTATTCCAATGCCGCTATAGTCTCAGGCATCTTTCGGGGAGGGCACCATGCTGGTACTGATTCTTGGGATCATTGTTTTTCTCGGCGTTCATTCGGTCCGCATCGTTGCGCCGCAATGGCGGCTCGCCAAGATCGAGCAGTGGGGCGAGAACAAGTGGAAGGGCTTCTATTCGGTACTCTCGCTTGCCGGCTTCTTCCTCCTCGTTTGGGGATACGGCCTTGCCCGTCCAGATGCCCCGATCCTTTACGAACCACCCGTCTTCATGAAGCATATCGCCGGTCTCCTAATGCTGTTTGCCGCGATCTTCCTCGGCGTCTTCATCGCGAAGCCCGGCAGGATGAAACCCGCGCTCAAGCATCCGATGCTTATCGCCATCAAGACATGGGCATTGGCGCATCTTCTTGCCAATGGCGATCTGGCCTCGCTGATCCTGTTCTTGTCGTTCCTCGCCTGGGCGGTGGCCGATAGGATTGCCATCAAGCAGCAGGAGCGCGCCGGCCTCATTAGCTCCCCCAACATTGTGGCAGGCCCGGTGTCCAACGACATTATCGCGGTCGTCATTGGCGTCGTACTCTACGGCCTGTTCGTGTGGAAATTGCACGCTTTGTTGATCGGCGTTCAGCCGATGTAACCGGCGACGATGACCTAATTTTCGTTTGCCACTTACATCCTTTGAGTTTTCCGACTAAAAGCGCCTGAACTCCATGCGCGGGCGGCTCTGCTGCACCGCGTTTTTAACAATTGTACTTTGGCGCAAGCTGAACCAAGAGGCACTATGACTGACGACGGCTTTTTCCGTGAAGTGAATGAGGAACTGCGTTCCGACAAGGTGAAGGCTTTCTGGAAACGCTACGGCTCGCTGCTCATCGGCGGCGTGGTGGCAATCGTCGTCGGCACCGCGGCCTTCTCCTTCTACGAATACTGGACCGAGAGGCAGGCTTCTCAATCGGGCGACAAGTTCCTGGCTGCGCTCAACCTTGTTCGGGACGGCAAGAACGACGACGCACTCAAAACGCTCGATGAACTCGAGAAGGATGGCTATGGAGCCTATCCGGTGCTCGCACGTATGCGCGCTGCTGGCGTTCTGGCCCAGAAGGGCGACAACGCCGGCGCGGTCGCCGCCTTCGACAAGGTCTCCGCCGATAGTTCGATCCCGCAGGCCATTCGCGATCTTGCCAAGCTGCGCGCTGCCTTCATTCTCGTGGACACTGGATCCTATGAGGACGTGGCGAGCCGCGTCGAGACGCTGTCTTCCGATTCAAGCCCGATGCGTCATTCGGCGCGCGAGGCGCTGGGTCTTGCGGCCTGGAAGGCTGGACGCGGCGCCGATTCCGCCAAGCTGTTCCAACAGATCGCCGACGACAAGTCGGCTCCCGCCAATGTTCGCCAGTTCGCCGATACCATGCTGGATATGTTGCGCAGCACCGGTGCGGCGCCTGCTGCAACAGCCGGCTGAGACAGGAAACCGAACGGATGAGTTTCACCCTTGCCATCGTAGGGCGCCCGAACGTCGGCAAGTCCACGCTTTTCAACCGCCTTGTCGGTCGCAAACTGGCACTCGTCGACGATTTGCCGGGCGTGACCCGCGACCGGCGCATTCATTCGGCGAAGCTTTACGATCTGAATTTCGATGTGATCGACACGGCCGGCCTTGAGGAAATGCCGAGCGAATCGCTCGAAGGCCGCATGCGCGCGCAGACCGAAACCGCCATCGGCGAAGCTGATCTCATTCTGTTCCTGGTGGATGCCAAGGCGGGCGTCACGCCCACCGACGTTACCTTCGCCGATCTCGTGCGCCGCTCCGGCAAGCCCGTGGTTCTCGTTGCCAACAAGGCGGAAGCGCGTGGCGCAGAGGCCGGGATGTACGATTCCTGGCAGCTCGGCCTTGGCGAGCCTTGCCCGATATCGGCCGAACACGGCCAAGGCTTTCCCGATCTGCGCGACGCAATTATCGAAGCGATGGGCGAGGAGCGCGTCTTCCCGGACGAACATGCCGAAAAAGACCCTGATGATTCGGTCGCTGTCAGCATTCCGGCTGCGCCTGGGCCATCGGCGGATCTGATCGGCGACGATATTGACGATCCCGATGCCGAGGACGTCCCCGACTACGATTCGTCAAAGCCCTTGCGCATTGCGATTGTCGGCCGTCCGAATGCCGGCAAATCCACGCTGGTCAATACGATGCTTGGCGAAGACCGTCTGCTGACGGGACCGGAAGCCGGCATTACCCGCGACTCCATCTCGGTCGACTGGGAATGGAAGGGCCGCAAGATCAAGCTGTTCGATACGGCTGGCCTGCGCCGCAAGTCCCGCGTCCAGGGCAAGCTCGAAAAGCTCTCGGTCGGCGATGCACTGCGGGCGATTCGCTTCGCCGAAGTCGTTATTATCGTTCTCGATGCGACGATCCCCTTCGAAAAGCAGGATCTGCAGATCGCTGACCTTATCATTCGCGAAGGTCGCGCCCCGGTCATCGCCTTCAACAAGTGGGACCTTGTCGAGAACCGCCAGATGGTGCTCGCCGATCTCCGTGAGAAGACGGAACGGCTGCTGCCGCAGATCCGCGGTATTCGCGCCGTGCCGATTTCGGGCGAGCGCAACCAGGGCATCGACAAGCTTATGGCGGCCGTCGCCACCACCGACGAAATCTGGAACCGGCGCATTTCCACCGGCCGTCTCAATCGTTGGCTCGAGGGTGTGACGACGCATCATCCGCCGCCCGCTGTTGCCGGACGCCGCCTCAAGATCAAGTACATCACACAGGTGAAGACCCGCCCGCCGGGCTTCGTCATCTCGTGTTCGCGTCCGGAAGCCTTTCCGACATCCTATGTGCGCTATCTGTCGAACGGCCTGCGCGAAACATTCGACATGCCGGGTGTTCCGATTCGCGTTGTGTTGCGCGCATCCGACAATCCGTTCGCGGGCCGCGCCAAGAAGAAGCGCTGAGGCATCGCCGGATAAGATCCGGCGTGGGCTCGTTCGCTAAACTTCTGCCTGCGCCGTTAACTCTCCATCAAGGTTAATGCTTCATTTTTTAGCTCGAACTGTTCGGTTTGAGTGGGGTTATCGGCGTGCGTTTCTCGGAGTATGTGCGGGCATTGCGTTCCCTGCGAACCAACCAAACCGGCAAGAGCTATGCGGCGCCTTTGCTCATTGGCGCGGCGCTTTATCTCTTTTCCCCGACCGTGACCGCATACCAGGATATGACGAGCCTCCTTTCCGGATCCGAATCGGGGCAGGGGCGCTGGAGTTCCTATCTCGAAAAATCGCCGGCAGGTTCGATCCAGAAGGCCAACATGTCGTTCGTCGATGAAAAGGCGATCACGGGTTCGATTCCTGCAAGCGGTGTCGATGCGCCCGGCATAGGTCCGATCGCCATCAAAGGTACGCAGAAGTCGCGTGGCGCCACGCCAGACGAGGAGCGGATCAACCGCGCCGAAAAGCAGGGGCGTATCGTTTCGATCAGCAAGAAGGCGCCGCCGAAAGCCTTCAACGCCGGCTCGATCCTTCAGCGCCAGAGCATGCTGGTTCGCCCCTCCAAGGATATTGAAGTCGCAATGGCATTCACCAAGCCGAACATTGCCGGCAAGGAATTCCAGATCGCGCTCGCATTTCACAACCGGGCTGCGGAAAAGCCGGCTTCCGACATGCCGCCAATGCTGGCGAGCCTCGTCAATAATGACAAGCCTGATGTTCTGGCACTCGGCTATGCGCCGGCGACGCCGGATTATTCGAAGACCTCGCCATTCGATTCGATCCTGAACGAGCCGAAATCGCCGGGACGCTTTGTTCCGCAGCTCGGCGCCGGCGACCACTATTGGCTGGCAACGCCTTTGCCTCCCGTCGTTTTCACCAAGGAAGAACAAAAATGCCTGGCGACAGGCATTTATTTTGAGGCGCGCAGCGAGAGTATCAAGGGACAGGCGGCAGTGGCGCAGGTCATTCTCAACCGCGTACGCAACCCGGCCTATCCGAAGACGATTTGCGGCGTCGTCTACCAGAATGATGACTGGATCAATCGCTGCCAGTTCTCATTCGCCTGCGAGGGCCGCAAGCTCCATGTCACGGAACCGAGGGAATGGAAGGTAGCGCAGCAGGTGGCGCAGGCCGTGACATCCGGACAGATTTTCCTGCCTGAAGTTGGGTCCGCCACCCATTACCATGCAGTCTATGTTCGCCCCAACTGGGCGCGAACGATGAAGCGTGTCGACAAGATCGGCGCGCACATCTTCTACCGCACATTTGGCGGCGGCTGGATATGATCCGACTTTCGTCGTCTTGGAATTAGTGCGAGAGCTGCTATATTGCTCTTGGAGTGGGGGACGAGCTTTCGCCCGCCCCCCGTTCCTGATTAGTTGAATTGAACCCGGATCGTGACTTGCCAGCCAGTCCGGGTTCTTTTCATAATCAGGGTGATGCTAAGTGGCTTGAACCACATGCTTCACCTCCAAGTTCGAGGGCAAGGCCTTTGCCATGGTCGAAGCGGCCCATCCTCCTCGATACGCCGGCTGGCTCGGCGCACCTGCTTTCCCTCAAACTGTCGGTGCCGCATTTATCGGAAAGTTCGCTGTTGCCCGCAAGAAACGCAGGGTTGCGAATACCTGTTGCGGGGCGTGTGTCTGGTTGGTGCGTATCAGAACCGATGCTTGACGGACCGCGATCGGCGAGGATTCGAACCCGAATTTTCGCCAAAGAGGTGAGACATAAAGTCATATTTGCCTAACATATTGAATTTTACGGCGAAAATTACCCTTGAGAGTCTCCTTCCAGCGCCTTGACTAGCGCGGATCGGGACAATATGTTGCGCGCGACTTCGAAGCGGGGGTGAAGCCTCGCATTCAGCGTGTAAAGGACATGCCATTGGCCAACGGGAAAGAACCCGATAAGTCAGGTCCTGTCGGTGACACGCCGGGTGCTGGACGCAGACTGACTTCGGATGAACTGGAGAGTCGCAGTCGCTCTCTGGCGGCAAAATTGGCTGCCAGGGGTGTAGGTCTCAAGCCCAGTTCGCAAGACAAGGGGACGGAAACCGCCTCCGGTGTCGCGCAGGCCGTGAAATTGTCGAGCGAGTTCATCGCCGGCGTTCTGGCTGGTGCGGGGTTGGGCTGGTTAGCTGACCGATTTTTGGGTACTTCACCTTGGGGGCTGATCGTGCTGCTCCTCCTTGGTTTTTGTGCTGGAACGCTGAACATCCTGCGCTCGACGGGACGTGTGGCGGAGAACCAAGGTGCGGAGCTCGGCAAGGGTTCGGACACCAAGAAACCGGAATAGGCTTCGGCCAAGGTCGCAAGACTGGACCCGCAAGTAGAGACATTACAGACGAGGTTAGAGTGTCAAACGATCCGATTCATCAATTCCATATCAACAAGTGGATTCCCATTGATGTGGGTGGAGTCGACCTCTCCTTCACCAACTCGTCGGCCTTCATGGTCGCAACGGTTGCTGTCGCTTCGGCATTTCTCTATTTCACCTCGTCCAACCGCGGACTGATCCCGACCCGCCTCCAGTCCGTTTCCGAGATGGCCTACGAGTTCGTGGCCTCGACGCTGCGCGATTCGGCTGGCAGCGCCGGAATGAAGTTCTTCCCGTTCGTTTTCTCGCTTTTCATGTTCGTGCTCGTTGCCAACATGCTGGGCATGTTTCCGTACTTCTTCACGGTCACGAGCCAGATCATCGTCACCTTCTGCCTCGCAATCCTCGTCATCGGTACCGTGCTGGCCTATGGCTTCGCCAAGCATGGCTTCAAGTTCCTCGGCGTCTTCGTGCCATCCGGCGTTCCCAAGCTTCTGCTTCTGCTCGTGGTGCCGATTGAAATCATTTCGTTCCTCTCCCGTCCGATCAGCCTTTCAGTTCGTCTTTTCGCCAACATGCTTGCTGGCCACATTACGCTGAAAGTTTTTGCCGGCTTCGTTGCCTCGATGAGCGCACTCGGCGCTCTCGGCATTGGCGGCTCGATCCTGCCGCTCGCCATGACGGTCGCCCTGACGGGTCTCGAATTCTTGGTGGCTTTCCTTCAGGCCTACGTCTTCACCGTGCTCACCTGCATGTACCTGAACGACGCAGTACATCCTGGCGGTCACTGAGAAAACTTCACCGGCGGTCTCCGCCAAATGCAAATCTATCAATGAGAATTCTATCCAAAGGAGTTTAATATGGATCCGGTAGCAGCAAAGTACATCGGTGCAGGTCTCGCCTGTTTTGGTATGGCCGGCACGGCCCTCGGCCTCGGCAATATCTTCGGCAGCTATCTGTCCGGTGCACTGCGCAACCCGTCGGCAGCTGACGGCCAGTTCGGCCGCCTGGTATTCGGCTTCGCCGTTACCGAAGCTCTGGGCATCTTCTCGCTGCTCATCGCTCTTCTGCTTCTCTTCGCTGTATAATTCACGACAGCGCACTGTTACTGGCTGCGCTGCGCGCGGCCAGTAATCTTATGCAGCAATCCAGTTTGCTGATTTGGGAAACGCCCGAACCCAAGGGGACAACATATGTTTGTGTCTTCGGCGCATGCCGCATCCACAACGGAAACAATCGTCGCTCAGACCGATACGCATGGCGCTGCCGGGACGGCCGCTCCTGCGGCACCTGACGCTCATGCAACCGAAACCCATACCGAAACCGGTGTGGCGCATGAGAAGGCTGTCTTCCCGCCCTTTGATACGACCCACTTCGCCTCCCAGGTACTGTGGCTCGCACTGACATTCGCGGCGTTTTACCTCTTCCTTTCTCGGGTGATCCTGCCTCGCCTCGGCGGTATCATCGAGACGCGCCGCGATCGCATCGCGACCGATCTCGATCAGGCTGCCCGCATGAAGCAGGATTCGGACGAAGCTCTCGCCGCCTATGAGCAGGAACTTGCCGACGCCAAGAAGAAGGCAGGCTCCATCGCCCAGACCGCGCAGGACGAGGCCAAGGCCAAGTCCGATTCGGAAATGGCGAAGATTACCGCCGAACTCGAACAGAAGCTCAGCGAAGCCGAAGCCAGCATTGCCGCCATCAAGGACAAGGCAATGAAGGAAGTCGGAACCATTGCCGAGGACACGGCGACCGAGATCGTCAACAAGATCATCGGTGGCAATGTCGACAAGGCAAGCGTCTCTGCCGCTGTCAAAGCCGTCCGGGGCTGAGGAGAACGAAAATGGAATTGGACGCAACATTTTACGCCCTCGTAGGCCTGGTCATCTTCCTCGCGCTGATCGTCTACCTCAAGGTACCGGGTGTCGTCGGCAAGTCGCTCGACAGCCGCGCCGATCGTATCCGTGACGAGCTTGAGGAAGCACGCCGCCTGCGTGAAGAAGCCCAGTCGCTGCTCGCTGAATTTCAGCGCAAGCGCAAGGACGCCGAAAAGGAAGCCGGTGAGATCGTGGCCATCGCCCAGCGCGAAGCCCATGGCCTGCTTGAGGAAGCCAAGAAGAAGAGCGAAGAATATATCGCGCGCCGCCACAAACTGGCCGAACAGAAGATTGCCCAGGCCCAGGTCGAAGCGGTCAACGAGGTTCGCGCCACGGCTGTCGATGTTGCAGTTGCAGCAGCGAGCAGGGTTCTCGCTGACAAGGTCGATACAAAAACGTCGGCTGACCTCTTCAAGTCTTCGCTGTCCGAGGTAAAGTCACGCCTCAACTAAGTTTGGCTGAATGCCTGTCGAGAAGCCGCCTCCGGGCGGCTTTTTTGTTTGCCGCTACCTGTGGAAGAGCGGTGGATGGTGCGCTGCGATGTGCCAAGCAATCCGGTCCCTTGGACGGACACTGTCCAAACAGGCAGCGCTCTAGACCTGCCGATCCTTGAGCGGCGAGAAACTGAAGCGGTGCAGTCCGACCACCGGGCCATGGGCTTCCATGGCATTGCGATGATATTCGGTGGCATAGCCGACATGCGACTCGAGACCGTACAGCGGCAGATACTTGCCCGTCTGGGTCATCATGCGGTCGCGCGTCACCTTGGCAAGGATCGATGCTGCAGCGATCGACACCGATCGCTGGTCGCCCCGGATCAGGGCCGTTGCAGGGCAGGGCAAGCCGGGCGCCACGTCGCGTCCGTCGATCAGTGCGTGGCCGGGCTGAATGGCGAGCCCGCAAACCGCCCTGCGCATCGCTTCGAGCGCGGCTTTCAGAATATCTGTGGCGTCGATTGCCGGCGCCGAAACGCTGGCCACCGCGCAGGAGAGCGCCGTGGCCGTAATGATATCGAAAAGTTCCTCGCGTCGCTGCGCTGTCAGGCGCTTCGAATCGTCGAGCCCATCGGGAATTTTCTTCGGATTGAGGATCACCGCGGCGGCGACCACCGGGCCGGCCAGCGGACCGCGCCCGGCCTCATCGATGCCGACGATATATTCGACGCCGCTGCGCATGAGCTTACGCTCGCTGGTAAAGTCCGGTTTTACGGGCTCCAGGGGAAGAAGCAGAGAATCAGAACGCGATCGAGCCATGTTGCGACGAAACTCGCATTCGTTCTGATTCTCTGCAAGTCCTCAGGTAGCGATGGGGTAGGCTACCCAAGGTCACATCAGGCCGGGATGGGGGCGCGGCCTGACGGAAACCCCTGTTAAAACAAGGAAAGTTGCTCGCTTCCCGGAGTTGGGGAAAAAAGATCGGTGCGCAAGCGCCGTTTGGCGAGATTCATCCCCAGCCGCTTGGCCGCGATCTCGAAGCGGCGGCCGATCTGCCAGGCATAAGGCCCGTCGCCGCGCATGCGCTTGCCCCATTCGGCATCGTAGTCCTTTCCATCGCGCATGGACCGTACCAGCGAAAGCACGTGGCGGTAGCGGTCTGGATAGTTGCGCAGCAGCCATTCCTTGAAGATCGGGCTGACTTCGAGCGGTAGCCTGAGCAGGACATAACCCGCCTCGAGCGCACCCACTGCCCTCGCGCTGTCGAGGACACGCTCGATCTCATGGTCGTTAAGGCCGGGGATGACCGGCGCAACCATGACCCCGACTGGAACGCCAGCATCGGCGAGGCTGCGCAGTGCCTGCAGGCGGCGCGTCGGCGTCGAGGCCCGGGGCTCCATGGTTCGCGCCAGCTTGCCGTCCAATGTCGTGACCGAAAGGCATACCTTTGCGAGACCCTTTTCCGCCATGCGTGCAAGGATGTCCTGGTCACGCATTACCAGCGCCGACTTCGTCACGATGCCGACCGGATGCTGGTGTGCCTCCAACACCTGGAGTATGTCGCGCATGATGCGCCACTTCTTCTCGATCGGCTGGTAGGGGTCGGTATTCGTACCGATGGCGATCGTCTTCGCCGTATAGCCCGGCTTCGAAAGTTCCTTGTCGAGCATCTTCGCTGCATCAGGTTTGGCGAAAAGTTTCGATTCGAAATCGAGCCCGGCTGAAAGCCCCATATAGCTATGGGTAGGCCGCGCAAAACAGTAAATGCAGCCATGTTCGCAGCCGCGATAGGGGTTGATCGAACGGTCAAAGCTGATGTCGGGCGATTCATTGCGCGTGATGATGACGCGCGGCTTCTCGATCTGAACCTCGGTCTTGAAGGGCGGCAGGTCCTCGATCGTCTCCCACCCATCGTCATAGACATGGCGGCTCTCGGCTTCAAAGCGTCCCGACGGATTCATGCCTGCGCCGCGGCCACGGCGGCGTTCCGAATCGATGCGCAGGCCCGCTTCGTCGATCACGGCATTGGCGTGTTGTGCACGGCCTTGCCCGAAGGCGGCTTTGTCCGCTTGCACCACAATGTTCATTTGCGTTCTCCTTGGACCGAAGCGATTCTCGATTCGCTCATCACAGCCGCAACATGAATCTATTCCTAGCAAAAACCTAGAACAAAGCAAGAACAATATTGACGCGATCCCACCCATCTGTGCGCCGAAAGGACAGATGGATATTCGGCCGATTATGCGATAGAGCGTTCGAAATGATCTCCGTTCTGATTGAAACGCAAAATTCGGATGAACCTCTGGCAAGAACGCTTGCCGGGCTGGTGGGTGGCGCCGTCGAGGGATTGCTCAGCGACGTCGTTGTGGTCGATGAGGGATCCGTCGATCAGACGCACCGGGTCGCTGACCAGGCGGGCTGCATCTTCTTGCAGGACCAGACGCTGCTTGATGGTTTTCGCCGGGCGAGAAGCGAGTGGTTTCTTTTTCTGGAGCCGGGCGCGCGCCTGCTCGACGGCTGGATCGAGCCCGTTGCCATGCATGTGGAGCGCATGCAGGGGCCGGCCTGCTTCACCCGTCCTCATGCGCATCGCAGGCCGTTCCTCAGCCGGGTGTTCAAGCCGGGAAATCCGCTCGCAGACGGATTGCTTATATCCAAGCGCCAGTCGATGGCGCTGTTCAACCCAGGCAAGAAATCAGTGGATATTGCGCGAGGCCTGGCAATGAAGCGGCTGCGCGCAGAAATTATTCCCGCCCCGTTGAAGCGCTAGAACTCCTATAGCAAGCTGCTTTAAGCTTTTCCGGTACGCTTCAGGTGCTCGTCGAGCCTTGGCATGATCTCGACGAAGTTGCACGGCATATGCCGGTAATCGAGTTGATGCTGCAGGATACCGTCCCACGCATCCTTGCAGGCGCCGGGCGAACCCGGCAGCACGAAGACGAAGGTGGCGTTGACGACGCCGCCGGTCGCACGCGACTGGACCGTCGAGGTGCCGATCTTGTCGTAGGAAATGCGATGAAAGACTTCGGAAAATCCGTCCATGCGCTTTTCAAAGATGGGTTCGAGCGCTTCGGGCGTTACATCGCGGCCGGTAAAGCCGGTGCCGCCGGTAGTGATGATGACATCGATACCCGGATCCATCGACCAGGACAGCACCTTCTCGCGGATTTTGTTGACGTCGTCGGTCACGATGGCGCGTTCCGCCAGCGTGTGGCCGGCGGCAAGCAGGCGTTCGGCCAATGTGCTCCCGGATTTGTCGTCCTCGAGCTTGCGCGTGTCTGAGACGGTCAGCACGGCGATCTTCACTGGAACGAAGGGTCTTGTTTCATCAATGCGCGCCACGGTCAGTTTCCCTCCATGGCACTATGCGTTGCAACGACGAACCAGCCAGGATGATCACGACGGAGTTTTGCCGCCGCCGCTTCGGCGTCGCTGTCGCTGTCGTAAATACCAAAGCAGGTTGCGCCTGAACCGGACATGCGCACCAGCCGCGGCGATGTCCGTTCGAGCGCAGCGATCGTATCGTCGATCCCGGGGGTCAGCGCTCGTGTCGCCTGGAACAGGTGATTGTGCGTTGCCTTGAGATAGTCGCAGACGTCATCGAGCGAGCGCATCGCGCGCAGAGCCGGCAAGGGCGGGTTGTCGCGCTTGTCGAGGGCGGCAAAAACCTGTGGTGTCGAGATCGAAGCGCCGCAATTGGCAAGCAGAAGCGGCAGTCGCGGAAATGTCGCCATCGGTTCGATCTCCTCGCCAACCCCGCGCGCAATCAGCGGCTGGCCGTAGAGGCACATCGGAATATCGGCGCCAAGCGGCAGACCGATTGCCGCTAAAGCGTCGATGCCGACATCAAGGGCCCACAGGCTGGAAAGGGCGGTAAGGGCTGCGGCGGCGTCGGTCGACCCACCGCCTATGCCCGATGCGACTGGAAGATGCTTTTCAAGATGGATGGCAACAGGTGTTGCCCGCGCTGGGAACACCGCGCGCAGCGCATCGCGCGCCTTGAGAACGAGGTTGGACGCATCACCGGGCAGGGCGTGACCGTAAGGACCTGATATGGCAAAGTCATCGAGCGCAGCACGCTTGACGCTTATCCTGTCGCCGAAGCCGGCAAAGACGACGAGACTGTCGATAAGGTGATAGCCATCGCTGCGCCTACCGGTCACGTGCAGCGCGAGATTGATCTTGGCCGGAGCCGTCAGAGTGATCGTTCGATCAAGGCTGTCGAGCATTGCGATCAATCTTTGCGCAGTCGATATTCGCCGGTCTCAGGATCCTGCACAAGGGTTCCTTGCGCGTGGTTTTGTACTTCCTTCTCCGCTTCGCGCACGCGCCGGGAAACGCGCTGCGCTTCCTTCTTGAACGAGCGGTAGCCGTAAACGGCAGCGACGCCGACAAGAGCGAAAAAGATCAATTGGGGCATCAAGCGCAAACCTCGAAAAGCAATCCTATCGGCTTCACTCTAGCACGCCGTGGAGGGGATGAAAAACAGTCTCCGCGTCTATCAGAGACCGAATCGCGACCAGAGCGCACGCTCTTCGGCAGCGCTGATGATACCGCCGGCAATATTGGCGCCAAGCTCACCCATTCTGGTCTCGGCAGAAGGCAGCTTGCGCCCGAAGAGACCACGCGGCTGCGCGATCACCCTGAGCCGCGTTTTCGGGCCGTATTGCCCGCGAAGATAGGAGCGCATGTCGCCGAGCCCATCAACGAGACCGAGTTCAAGCCCGCGCAGTCCCGTCCAGAACTGACCGGTGAAAAGGTCCGGATTATCGGTCAGCTTCTCCCCGCGCCGTTCCTTGACGAGGTTGATGAAGGTCTCGTGGATCTCGAGCTGCAGGGACTTCAGATGTTCGACATCTTCCTTGTTCTCGGGCCGGAACGGATCGAGCGTCGCCTTGTTCTTGCCTGCCGTATAGACGCGTCGTTCGACACCGATCTTCTTGATGAGATCGGTAAAACCGAAACTCGCGGAGACGACGCCGATCGAACCGACGATGGACGAGGGGTCGGCGATGATCTCGTCGCCGGCGATGGCGATCATGTAGCCACCGGACGCGGCAACATCCTCGACGAACATATAGACTTTCTTGTTCTTCTCCGCGGCGAGGTCGCGAATGCGCCGGAAGATCAGGCGCGATTGCACGGGCGATCCGCCCGGTGAGTTCACGGAAATCGCAACGGCCGGTGAATCCTTGTCGCCAAATGCCTTTTCGAGAACGGAGGCCGCGGTCGCAAGGGAGAGATTCTGCCGGAATGGGCCGCCACCCGTCATGATTGTGCCATGCAGCCGGACAACCGGGATTTCGACGTGATCGGGCCGCCAGCGGCGTGGCAATAGTTTCCGCACGAATCTCACCAAGCGTGTCTCCTTTGTAAACAATGCTTTCGGAGCATGTAGGCGGTGCGCGACAATTCGCAATGCCGCGATCTAAAAAAGCGCGGCGAGACCGTTATTGATCGCGTCCGCCCGTTCGGTGAAGCCGTTGCCGCTTGCGTGGTGCATGACCAAGGCCGGCTCCAACGTCAGGCCGGCGCGGCTGCCGCGCGTTCCCCTGATCACGATACGGATAGCAGCTTCCTGCGGGCGAGGTTGAACCGGCACGATCATCAATCCGCCGAACCTGCCTTTGAGAGCGTCGAGAAGATCGGCGATCGACGTCGGACGGGCAATGATCCCGATGCCGCCGCCCGGCTTGACGATGGCGGCCGCCGTTCTGATCCATTGCTCCATCATGCCGGGCGTCATGACATGCGCCTCCGCCTTCACCGGGTCCGGTGTCGAGCGATCCGTCGGCAGGTTGAAGGGCGGGTTCATGATGGCGAAGTCGAATTCATTGTCGCCGAGTCCTGCCGAGATTCGCGCTTTTCCGGCAAGGGTGACGTCCGCCTCGATCACCTTGGCGCGCCCCGAAAGCAGTGCGTTTTGCGGCAGATCAAGCGAATTGCGGGCGAAGGCGGCCATGTAGTCGGAACGCTCCACCAGAACGGCGCTGGCATGGGGGCAGCGCGACAGGACGGCAAGGCCGGCGGCGCCGGCTCCTGCCCCGAGATCGGCGACGCGCCCGGAAAAGCCGCTCGGCACGGTGGCTGCAAGTATCATGGCATCGACGCCCGAACGGTGGCCCTTGGCGGCAGGCTGAAGCAGATGGAAGCGGCCGCGGTGGAACGCGTCAATCGTGTGGGGAACGTCCCGGGCGAGCATGGTTCAGCTGCGCAGCTCCTGTTCTACTCCAGCATCTTTCAAAAGCTGCCGGGCTTCCATCTCGCGCTCGCCATCGACCATGATCCGGCGCGCGAGGACGCCAAGCGAGCCTTCCATGATGCTCATGTTCGAATCGGCAATGAAATGGGCGATCCCCGCCTCTTTGAGGAGTGACTCCACGAAGGAAATCACGACGGGGTCGTTGGTGCGCATTATTTCGATCATGGCCATACCGCGTTGGAGCACAGGGTTCAGGCCAGCGCTTATCACGAATTTGTATCCCTTGCTATTTCTGCGCGCCAATTCGCCGCTTGCGGGATATATCCTGTCAAAATAAGGTGTCGCCGCATCAGGCCAGAACCGCAGGAGTTTCGTTTTGGGCGTTGTTGTCAGTCTTGACGAGAAAAAAAATACGACGGGATCAGTGCAGCCATTGGTCGATTTGACCAAGGCGGACATGGGCCGCGTCAACGAACTCATCCTTTCCAAGGCTGGTTCTGACGTCGAGATGATCCCGGAAGTGGCGAACCATCTGATCTCGTCCGGCGGCAAGCGTTTGCGCCCGATGATCACGCTCGCTGCCGCGCGCATGTTCGGCTATCAGGGCGACGGGCACGTAAAGCTCGCCACCAGCGTCGAGTTTATGCACACCGCGACCTTGCTCCACGACGATGTTGTCGATGAAAGCGACCTGCGGCGTGGCAAGAGCACGGCCCGCATGATCTGGGGCAATCAGGCGAGTGTTCTTGTCGGCGATTTCCTGCTTGGACAGGCCTTCAAGATGATGGTGGATGTCGGCTCGCTTGACGCGCTCGACGTCCTCGCAACCTCCGCTTCCATCATCGCCGAGGGCGAAGTGATGCAGCTTGCGGCCGCGAAAAATCTCGAAACGACGGAAGATGAGTATCTTGCCGTGATCAAGGCGAAGACCGCCGCGCTGTTTTCCGCCGCCGCCGAAGTCGGCCCGATCATTGCTGCCGCCTCGCGTACGGATCGCCAGGCCTTGCGCTCCTATGGGCTCAATCTCGGCCTTGCCTTCCAGCTTGTCGACGATGCGCTCGACTATGGCGGCAACGCCAAGGATCTCGGCAAGAACACGGGCGACGATTTCCGTGAAGGCAAGATCACGCTGCCGGTCGTGCTTACCTACCGGCGCGGAACCTCGGAAGAGCGCCACTTCTGGAAGGAAGCGCTCGAAAACGGCGCAAATGACGACAAGGGCCTCGAGAAAGCCAAAGGTTTGATGACGCGATATGGCGCGCTCAATGATACTATACAGCGTGCGCGCCATTTTGGCGGCATTGCCCGCGATGCGCTGGCCCCCCTCGACCGCTCGCCGGAAAAGGATGCGCTTCTCGAAGTCATCGATTTCTGCATCAGCAGGGTCAATTGACACGAAATTGATCAAGCAAAGCCGCTGTGGGGCCATCGCGGCGGTTCTAATCTTTCAATGAATGTTGAGAGAGAACCGTAAAAAGGCCATGGTTGGCTCACTGGATTCGGCCAAACATGCAAACTGGAAAGATAATGAGGTTTTCTGTTATGCGGCGTAGTAAATTGCTCGGCTCCGTTATGGGGGCAACACTCGCCGTCTTGACCGTGGGTGCAGCTGCTGCGGAGGCAGCCACCAGCAAGGCCCCGCCACCTTTGAGCGCAGGCACGCTTTCAGGCGCATTTCTCTCGGCACGTAGCGCCGAGCGCGACAATGATTTCGGGAGCGCGATCAACTTCTACCGGCAGGCGCTGACATTCGATCCGAAGAACACCGAGCTGCGCCAGAGCCTGCTCCTTGTGCTTTTGACCGACGGCCAGTTCAAGCAGGCCCTGCCGATCGCCGAAGAGTTGAAGGCCGTGCCGGAGATCGAACGCTTCTCCCGCCTCGCGCTCGGCATCGATGCGATGAATCGCAAGCAGTATCAGAAGGTCAATACCCTGATGATGCTGTCGCTGCAGTCGGACCTCGACCGGATGATCACCGGGCTGATCTCGGCCTGGGCAAAGGCCGGTGCTGGCAAGCCGAACGAGGCGCTGTCGATGATCGCCAAGCTTGAGGGTCCCGAAGGCTTCAACCTGTTCAAGACATATAATTCGGCGCTGATCGCCGATATGGCCGGGCAAAAGGACAAGGCTGCCAAGTTTTACCAGGACGCGATTGACGACAAGGTCAGTGTCGCTGCGGCGCCCGATACCTATGAGCGGCTGGTTGAGGCGTTTGCCTCGTTCAAATTCAGGAATGGCGATCGCGACGGCGCGGTGGCTCTGATTCAGCAAGCTTCGGAAATGCTGTCGGGACGTATGGTGCTGACCGAATTCGGCAAGGAAATTGGCGATGCCAAGACGGTGAAGCCGCTGATCCAGACGCCGCAGCAGGGCGCTGCCGAAGTGCTTTATACGATTGCGACGGCGATCGATCGCAATGGCGCCGAAGCCTTCTCCAAGCTTTATCTGCAGATGTCGATGCCGCTGCGTCCGGACAACGACGCCACTCTGTTCCAGCTCGGCGATATCAGCGCCAAGCTCGAACAGCCTGAAAAGGCCATCGACTATTTCGGCCGCATTCCCGCCGATTCGCCCTATAGCCGCGACGCGAAGATGCAACTCGCGATCAATCTGGCGATCCTCAAGCGCAATGACGAGGCGATTGCCGAGTTGAACAGCCTGCTCGGAAGCAATCCCCAGGATATGCGCACCTATCTTGCGATCGGCAGCATCTATTCGCAGGACAAGAATTTCCGGCAGGCCGCCGAGACCTATGACAAGGCCGTCGCCGCGCTTGCAAACCCCAAGCGGGAAGACTGGTCGATCTATTACCAGCGTGGCATCGCCTATGAGCGGCTGAAGGAATGGGACAAGGCCGAGCCCAATTTCCTCAAGGCGCTCGATCTTTATCCGGACCAGCCGCAAGTGCTGAACTATCTGGGCTATTCCTGGATCGACATGAACATGAAGCTTGAGCAGGGCCTCGACCTGATCAAGAAGGCCGTCGCGGCGCGTCCCCAGGACGGCTATATCGTCGATTCGCTCGGCTGGGCATACTATCGCCTCGGTCGTTACGACGAGGCGGTTGCACAGCTCGAACAGGCGGTGAAGCTGCGGGCCGAAGATGCGACGATCAACGACCATCTGGGCGATGCCTATTGGCGCGCCGGCCGCAAGCTCGAAGCAACGTTCCAGTGGGCCCATGCGCGCGATTCCAAGCCCGAGCCGGAAGATCTGGCGAAGATCGAGGAAAAGCTCAAAAACGGATTGCCCGATGAAAAGGATCCGGGTGTCGCCAAAAACGGCACCGAGACGCCCAAGCCGCCCGTCGAGCCTGCGCCTGCGCCGGCACCCGACAAGAAGGGCTGATCACGTCGTTTTGCTTGACCGGTAGGAGTGCACGCCTTAGGACGTGCACTCCAATCCTTCTTGCCAAAAGGTCGCCCGGTGTCTTCCTCCTTGCCCGATCACTTGCAGCCGGCCCGCTCGTTCCAGGGTCTCATTCTGACGCTTCACAACTATTGGGCAGAGCACGGCTGCGTGATCCTGCAGCCATACGACATGGAAGTGGGAGCGGGCACGTTCCACCCGGCGACGACGCTGCGCTCGCTCGGACCGAAGCCGTGGAAAGCCGCCTATGTGCAGCCATCGCGCCGCCCGAAGGATGGACGCTACGGCGAGAACCCCAATCGTCTTCAGCATTATTACCAGTATCAGGTGATCATGAAGCCATCGCCGGCGAACCTTCAGGAACTCTACCTCGGTTCCTTGCGCGCCATCGGCCTTGATCCGCTCGTGCACGATATACGGTTCGTCGAAGACGACTGGGAAAGCCCGACGCTCGGTGCCTGGGGCCTCGGCTGGGAATGCTGGTGCGACGGAATGGAGGTCTCTCAGTTCACATATTTCCAGCAGGTTTGCGGTATTGAATGTTCGCCCGTATCCGGCGAATTGACCTATGGTCTCGAGCGTCTCGCCATGTACGTGCAGGGCGTCGACAATGTCTATGATCTCAATTTCAACGGACTTGAAGGCGACGAGAAAGTCACCTACGGCGATGTGTTCCTGCAGGCCGAGCAGGAATATTCGCGCTATAATTTCGAACATGCCAACACGGCCGTGCTGCTTCGCCACTTCGAGGAAGCCGAGGTCGAATGCGAGGCCCTCCTCAAGGCGGGCGCCCCCAGGGAAAGCGACAATTCCGCCATCCATAAGATGGTGCTGCCGGCCTATGACCAGTGCATCAAGGCCTCCCATGCCTTCAACCTTCTCGATGCGCGCGGCGTCATCTCGGTCACCCAGCGGCAGAGCTATATTCTGAGGGTACGCAATCTCGCCCGGCAGTGCGGCGAGGCATTTTTGCTCACGGAAGCCGGTGGAGCTTCGTATCAGAAATGAAGAAGATTTCTTCCTTCAAGATCGCTTCGGCGCGCAAGCTGCGCAGCGATATGACGGACGAGGAGCGCAAGCTTTGGCGCCAACTCTGGCGTATTCCGTTGGAGGGTTCGCATTTCCGCCGGCAGGTCCCCATCGGGCCGTACTGCGCGGATTTCCTTTCGCACCGGTTGAAACTGATCATTGAAGTAGACGGATTTCAGCATGCTCTGGCAGACCGGCGCCGGCACGATATTCGCCGCACGGCATGGCTGGAGGGTGAGGGATATCGCGTCTTGCGCTTCTGGACCCACGAGATCCGGACTGAACTTGAAAGCGTTCTCGATACGATATTCGCGGTCGTCAAAGAACAGATGATTTGTCACCCCACCCCGAACCTGCGGTTCGACCCTCCCCATCAAGGGGAGGGTGGCCCGGGCGCCGACCTTAACACCTCCCCCTTCGATGGGGGAGGTCGCACCGCAGGTGCGGGTGGGGGTGTAAACTCACTTCCCAAAAAGCGCTTAACTTTTGATCTTGGCCCCGTTTTCGAGGGCAGGAGTTACCATGCCTGATCTATTGCTCGAACTCCGCTCGGAAGAAATTCCCGCTCGCATGCAGCGCAAGGCTGCGGGGGATCTAAAAAAGCTTGTCACGGATGGTCTCGTCGAGGCTGGCCTGACCTACGAGGCGGCAGGCGACTACTGGACACCGCGCCGGTTGACGCTGGACGTGCGCGAACTGACCGCGCGCTCCAAAGATATTCACGAGGAACGCAAGGGACCGAGCGTCAAGGCGCCGGAACAGGCAATTGCCGGCTTCCTTCGCTCCGCCGGTCTCTTTGATATCTCCGAGGCGCATGTCCACACCGACCCCAAGAAAGGCGATTTCTACGTTGCTCACTTGAAAAAGCCGGGTCGTCCCGCCGAAGAAATCATCGCCGAGTTGATGCCGAAGATCATCCGTGAGTTCCCCTGGCCCAAATCGATGCGCTGGGGTACCGCCTCGGCGAAGCCCGGAAGCTTGCGATGGGTGCGTCCGCTGCAGTCGATCCTCTGCACTTTCGGTCCGGAAACCGAGGAGCCCGTTGTCGTCGATTTCGAGGTCGACGGGCTGCGGGCCGGCAACGTCACCTATGGTCATCGGTTCCTGAGCGACGGCAAGCCGATAACCGTTCGCCGTTTCGATGACTACGTGGCAAAGCTCGAAAAGGCCAAGGTGGTGCTCGACGCCGACCGGCGGAAGGAAATAATTCTTTCCGACGCCCAGAACATTGCCTTTGCATCCGGCCTTGACCTGGTCGAGGATGAGGGCCTGCTTGAGGAAGTATCCGGGCTTGTTGAATGGCCGGTCGTCCTGATGGGCGAGTTCGAGGAAGAATTCCTCGCGATCCCGCCGGAAGTGGTCCGACTGACGATCAAGACCAACCAGAAATGCTTCGTTACGCGCAAGCAGACGCTTCATCCCACCCCGGATCTAACGTCCGCCCCTTCCCATCACGAGGATAAGAATGGCCGTGAGGCCTCCAACTCGCCTTCAAATGGGGGAGGCCACAGCGAAGGTGCGGGTGCGGGTGAGAATCCCCTGTCGAACAAATTCATCCTCGTTTCGAACATCGAAGCCAAGGATGGCGGACGCGAGATTGCATTTGGTAACGGCAAGGTCGTGCGCGCCCGGCTCTCCGATGCCCTTTACTTCTGGAACACGGACCAGCATGACCTGCCGGACATGCACACGCTGGCCGCCGCTGCGATCAGGTTCGATCTCGATCTTGCTAAGCCGCTCGACCAGCGCATGGCGCGCCTCGACGCCCTCAACGTTACGTTCCACGCCAAGCTCGGCACACAGGGCGAGCGCATTATCCGCATAAGGGCGCTTGCCCGCGAGATCGCACCGCTCGTCGGCGCGGATCCGGCGCTTGCCATGCGCGCTGCCGTTCTCGCCAAGGCGGACCTTACGACCGAGATCGTCGGCGAATTTCCGGAATTGCAGGGCGGTATGGGCCGTGAATATGCGCTCTTGCAGGGCGAGCATCCTTCGGTCGCTGCTGCAATCGAAGAGCATTACAAGCCGCAGGGCCCCTCCGATATCGTGCCGAGCGATCCGGTTTCGGTGGCTGTGGCCCTGGCCGACAAGCTCGACACGCTTGTCGGGTTCTGGGCGATCGATGAAAAGCCGACGGGATCGAAGGACCCGTTTGCCCTTCGCCGGGCGGCACTCGGCGTCGTTCGTCTTTTGCTTTCAAACGACTGGAAGATCGAACTGATGCCGGTCTTCGAAATGGCACTTTCGCAGCTGCGCGAAGACAGTATCGAAAAGCGCGTCGAAGGCTATGAGCAACGTCAGGCCGCTCAGCAGTCGGGCGACGTCGATGGCGAAGAAGACGTCATCAATGCCGTTTCCGGTTTTGAAAAACGCCTTCGCAACGATGTTATCGAAGAGGCGCATCCCGTACTGCTGGATTTGCTCGCCTTCTTCCATGACCGCATGAAGGTTTACCTCCGCGATCTCGGCGCCCGCCATGATCTTATCGATGCGGTGCTTACCGAGCGCGCCGACAACCTGTTGCTGATCGCCCGCCGTGTCGAGGCGCTTGTCGTTTTCCTCAACACCGAGGAAGGTCAAAACCTGCTCGCGGGCACCAAGCGCGCCGCGAACATTCTGAGCGCCGAGGAAAA
Source organism: Phyllobacterium sp. UNC302MFCol5.2 (assembly GCF_000686005.1). Classification (NCBI taxonomy): domain Bacteria; kingdom Pseudomonadati; phylum Pseudomonadota; class Alphaproteobacteria; order Hyphomicrobiales; family Phyllobacteriaceae; genus Phyllobacterium; species Phyllobacterium sp. UNC302MFCol5.2. The sequence continues at coordinate 408,041 of NZ_JMLL01000010.1, read as the reverse complement.
GAAGGGAACGCAGATCGCCAATGCTGTCGATGCTGCCCTCTTTAATCTGGACGAGGAGAGAGCCTTGTCCGCGGCGGTGAATCAAGCCGAGAAGGAAGCCGCGCAAGCGATTCAAAATGAAGACTTTTCCGGCGCCATGATCGCACTTAGTGCATTGCGCGAACCAGTTGATTCATTCTTTGAGAAGGTGCTCGTCAACGACGAGAACCCGGCTATCCGGGCCAACCGCCTGGCGCTGCTCGCGCGCATCCGCACGGCCACGAATACCGTTGCGGACTTCTCGAAGATCGTTGGGTGACAAAGGGTTAGGCGCTCCCTCTTCAGGTGGAGCGCCCTACGTTCACTGCAGGCCTGTGCGCAGCGGCGTGTCCGCCACATCAGCCAGTGCCCTTTGCGGCACTGGCTCGCCGGGCGCCACGAGTTCGGCGGCATTCGCTGCAATCGGCGAGGCAGATACCGGAGCGGCGGCGGTTGCCGTAGAAGCTGGAACTTCGCGGCCCTGCAGGCGCGCCATATATTGCCGCGACCGTTCGCGCCGCTCGGCATAGGCTTTCAGTCGTGCTGCTTCCGCGAACTGCTGTGCTTCACAAGGCGTGCAGATCGGGTTGCCGGTTGCGTCGAAACTGTCAAAACCCACATAGGAGATCGAGTTCGGCGTTGCCGATCCGCTCACAACGTCGATGGAGCCGCCTGCGTAAGCGGGGGCCATTAGCATGATAATGGCGGTGGCAGCGATGGTCTGGCGCAGCATTTTCGTCCTTACCCCGTGACGTTTCTTTGTTAAAAGCCAGCTTTAACAGCGATTTATTGCCAAGCCTTGATTCGGATCGATACAATTTTACGCATGAACTCATTCGGCGTGTTCATCAGCCGATACTTGCGAGGCGATAGCGGCATCGTGTAGGCAAGTCCGGTATCGGAGAGCGCCTTGGCGACGATTTTGAAGACAGACGATCAGGCAGTGCGAACGGCAGCCAGTGCGCTCGCCGAGGGTAAGCTCGTCGCGATTCCGACCGAGACAGTCTATGGCCTTGCCGCCGATGCCACCAATGGCGACGCTGTCGCCGGCATATTCGAAGCCAAGGGCAGGCCGCACTTCAATCCGCTGATCTGCCATGTTTCGGATATCGACATGGCCGAACGCTACGCTGTGATCGATCCATTGTCGCGGCGACTGATGCATGCTTTCTGGCCGGGGCCACTCACCCTCGTTCTGCCCCTCAAGCCCGATACCGCCATTCACCCCCTCGTTGCCGCCGGTCTCGACACGATTGCGCTGCGCATGCCGCGCGGCGTCGCCGGCAAGATCATCGCGGCGCTCGGCCACCCGCTTGCCGCGCCAAGCGCCAACACCTCCGGCAAGATCAGCGGCACCAGCGCCGAAGCGGTCAACGAGGATCTGGGCGCGCGGATCAGCCTCATTCTCGATGCCGGCCCCTCGGAGGTCGGCCTGGAATCGACCATCGTCAAGGTCGACGGGACGCGCATTGCTCTGCTGCGTCCGGGCGGCCTCGCTGCTGAAGACATCGAGACCGTCATAGGAACCAAGCTCGAACGCATTGATCAGCGTGCGGCGATAGAGGCGCCAGGGATGATGGCTTCGCATTATGCGCCCTCGGCGCGTGTGAGGCTGAACGTGCATGAGGTCAGGGAAGGTGAGGCACTGCTGGCATTCGGGCCGAGCCGTGCCCAAAAGGCTGAAAATGCCAGTGCCACCCTCAATCTCAGCGAGACGGGGAACTTGCGCGAGGCGGCCGCCAACCTCTTCGACTTCATGAAGCGCCTCGATCGCCTGAAACGTCCGGTGATCGCCGTGGAGCCCATACCTTTCGAGGGACTTGGCGAAGCGATCAATGACCGGCTTGTTCGTGCCGCCGCACCCCGTGACGCGGCAATTGCTGAAATGGATGAGATAAAATGAGTTTGACGCCTGATCTTCTTGCGCGCTTTTCCGCCATCGTCGGCGTGGGCAATGCGCTGCGCAACGCCCACGATATCGAGCCCTACCTGATCGAGCCGCGCGAAAAATTTGGCGGCAAGACAGTGCTGGTCCTGCGACCCTCGACCGTCGAGGAAGTCGCGGCGATCCTGAAACTCGCGACCGAAACCGGTACGGCGATCGTGCCGCAAGGTGGCAATACCGGGCTCGTCGGCGGGCAGATGCCCGATGCCAGCGGACAGCAGGTGATCCTTTCGCTTTCGCGGCTCAACCGCATTCGCTCCATCGACCCGGCAGGCAACCTTGCCATCGTCGAAGCCGGCGTTATCCTCCAGACATTGCAGGAGACAGCGGAACGCGAAGGCCGGCTGTTTCCGCTGTCGCTCGGTTCAGAAGGATCGTGCCAGATCGGCGGCAATCTTTCATCGAATGCCGGCGGTACGGCCGTGCTTGCCTATGGCAATACGCGTGAACTCTGCCTCGGCGTCGAAGTCGTGTTGCCGACCGGCGAGATTCTCAACGACCTTCGCTATGTCAAGAAGGACAATACCGGCTACGACCTCAAGGACCTCTTCGTCGGCGCGGAAGGAACGCTTGGCGTGATCACTGCGGCGGTCATGAAGCTCTTTCCCTTGCCGCGCGGCAAGGGCGTCGCCTATGCCGGGATGGCTAGCCCCGAGGATGCATTGAAACTGCTGGCGATAGCGCAAAGCCATGCCGGACCGTCGCTCACCGGTTTTGAGCTGATGCCGCGCATCGGGGTCGAGTTCTCCGTCGCGCATACGGATGGCGTGCGTGATCCGCTGCAGGGCGTCCACCAATGGTATGTCCTCATCGATATATCCTCGTCACGTTCCGCCGAGGATGCGCGCGAGACCATCGAGGCGATCCTCACCGAAGCCTACGAGGCCGGTCTCGTCGAAGATGCGACGATTGCCGACAGCACGGCGCAGGAGAAATCCTTCTGGCACATGCGCGAGGCCATGTCGCTCGCCCAGAAGCCCGAGGGCGGATCGATCAAGCACGATATTTCCGTGCCAGTCGCCCGCATTCCCGAATTCATCGCCGAGGCCGATGCAGCTGTGCTCGATCTTGTTCCTGGCGCGCGCATCGTCTGCTTTGGCCATATGGGCGACGGAAACCTCCACTACAACATTTCGCAGCCGGTTGGTGCGGACAAGGAGGCGTTTCTAGCGCGCTGGGTCGAGGTGAACACACGGGTCCACGATATTGTCCGCGCCTATCGGGGCTCGATTTCCGCCGAGCACGGCGTCGGCCAGTTGAAGCGCAAGGAAATCGCCGAGACGAAATCACCGGTGGCGCTCGACCTGATGCGCCGCATCAAGAAGGCATTCGATCCGGCCGGAATCATGAACCCGGGCAAGGTGCTTTAGCTTCCCAGCGCATTTAAGCTGGGATCGCCCTCGGTGCAGGACCTACCGGGCTTTGGCTTTTAGCCTCAAAGTATCTTCACCCTTGGAATGGGCGGCAGCCCAGGGGGAGACGCCCAGTGCATGGCTGTATCCCTAACCTTTCATTCATCCGCCTTACCAAAATCTTGGAGCCGGTTGGTTTTCGATAACCATCCTTCGCGATGAGAAAGAGTTAACCCCGTTCATTAAGCGGGATTGGCAGAGTCGGCGCCTATTGTTTCCCCATACGAGACCGAAAACGGTCCGCTCTACAGGGAAATAAAACGAGATGACCGGAATACCGGCTCTCAGGATCGACAGAAGGCGTCACATGAACAAAGCCGGAGCCAAGCCGGTTTGGGCAGGTCGGGAGTTCCGGCTTGATCCATTCCACCTGCCACAAACGGTCACCTATGCCACGCGCGATGACCGCGGCGATGTCACTTTCACGCTGCATGAGCGCGGCGCGGTGGTAAAACGCCTGCTGCCGGCGAGCCATTTGCCGGTCTCGCTGGCTTTGCCGGCTTGCGCCTTTCTGGGCGTTACCGCGCGGGCAACCGAAGACGAACTCGGCGATATCACCGTCACGCTCGAACTCATGCACACCGACCCACATCTTTCCGTACCTCTGCTGGTCGCCCACGACCTCAACGACATCGCCGCCGACTGGCGCGCCTGGTCCTCGCTGTTCGCCCTGCCGATGATGCTGGTCGAGGAGGACGGTATTGCGCGGCAGCTCGAACAGAGCATCGGTCCTGTGACCGTTTCCGCGCCGAAGGAGCGCCGGCAGGGCCGCGAGCCTCGTCGCCGCCGGCCAAGGTTCCTCGCCCGGCGCAAGGTCGGCGATCTCGGACTGCGATTGGTCATCGGGGGCCAGGAGGTGATTGCCCAGGGCTCCAGATAGGCCGGAGCCCCGGCAATCAGAACATCGGCTTGACCACGGTCCACAATCCGCCGAAGACGAGGCCGAGGAAGATCAGCCAGCCGACGACGCTATTCGACTTGAAGAGGCGCAGGCACTCTGAAGGGTTTTCGATATCGAGGGTCATGATCTGCCGGTACATATGCGCGCCGGCGGCCAGTAGGCCGGCGACTGCTGGCATCGGCACTTCCGCCATGGCAAAGGCCCAGAGAAACAGCGCCAGCGCTCCTCCGTAAAGGATCATGAGCGCTTCGCGCGTGCGGTTGCCGAAAAGGCGTGCGGTTGAGCGCACACCGACAAGCGCGTCGTCTTCCTTGTCCTGGTGGGCGTAGATCGTATCGTAGCCGATGACCCAGAGGATCGATCCGGCATAAAGCAGGACAGCCGGCCACGCGAGCGCGCCGAAATGCGCCGACCAGCCGACAAGAGCGCCCCAGGAAAAGGCAAGCCCGAGCACGAGTTGCGGCCAATTGGTGATTCGCTTCATGAACGGATAAATCGCGACGATCACCAGCGATGCGATGGCGAGCAGGATTGTGAAGCGATTGAACTGCAGCAGCACCGCCAATCCGACCAGGGTTTGCAGAACGAGGAAAACCTTGGCCTGCTTGCGCGTCACCTGTCCCGAGGGCAGTGGCCGCGAGCGCGTGCGCGTCACCTTGTTGTCGATATCCTCATCGGCAAGGTCATTATAGGTGCAGCCGGCGCCGCGCATGGCGATGGCGCCGACGAGGAACAGAACAAGGTGATAGGGCGAGGGCAGAACCGACCACACCGGGTCGCCCACCTTTGCGCCAGCGCTGGCGGCGAGTGCCGCACCCCACCAGCAAGGCCAAAGCAGAAGCCACCAGCCGATGGGACGGTCCCAACGCGCTAGCTGGGCATAGGGCCACAGCCAGTTCGGAAGCGTGCGATAGACCCAATGGCCCGACGGCGCATCGAATACGCGGCCGCGCGATTGTGTCGACTGGATCGTGTCTTTCTCTGAAGTCATGGCCTGACCTTGCAGTGGGCAGCGATGCAGTCAAGCATTATAGACGTATTTCCGGGCAAATTTGCGCGAGGTGCTTGACCCTCAAGCGTCAAGGCCATACCGACACGGCAACTCGTAAACATGCGGAGCACGATGTCGATGAAAGTCCTGCTTATTGGGTCCGGTGGCCGGGAACACGCGTTGGCATGGAAGATCGCGGCCTCGCCCGTATTGACGAGGCTCTATTGCGCGCCGGGCAATCCCGGCATTGCCAAGGTCGCGGAGTGCGTCGCGCTCGACCCCGCCAACCATGCGCAGATCGTCGCTTTCTGCAAGGAAAACGCCATTGATTTCGTCGTGGTCGGACCCGAAGCGCCTTTGGTTGCCGGCATAGCCGACGAGCTTCGCGCCGCCGGCATTCTGGTTTTCGGTCCGTCCAAGGCTGCGGCTCGGCTTGAAGGCTCGAAGGGATTCACCAAAGACCTTTGCGCCCGTTTCGATATTCCGACCGGCGCCTACCAGCGTTTCACGCAGGCCGATGCCGCCAAGGCTTATGTCCGGCAACAGGGCGTGCCGATCGTCGTCAAGGCTGATGGTCTCGCCGCCGGCAAGGGCGTTGTGGTGGCATTCGAGTTGCAGGAAGCGCTCGACGCTGTTGAAGCCTGTTTTTCCGGAGCCTTTGGCGGTGCCGGCGCCGAGGTCGTGGTGGAGGAATATCTCGATGGCGAGGAGGCAAGCTTCTTCTGCCTTTGTGACGGAAAGACCGCGCTTCCATTCGGCACCGCCCAGGATCACAAGCGCGTCGGCGAAGGCGATACCGGCGTCAACACCGGCGGCATGGGTGCTTATTCGCCCGCCCCGGTTATGCCGCAGGCGATGATCGACCGGACGATGCGCGAACTAATCGAGCCGACTATGCGCGGCATGGCGGAAATCGGCGCGCCGTTCAGCGGCATTCTCTTCGCGGGCCTGATGATCACGAAGGACGGGCCGAAGCTGATCGAGTACAACACGCGGTTTGGCGATCCGGAAACGCAGGTCCTGATGCTGCGCTTGAAGGACGATCTGCTGCTGCTGCTTAAGGCCGCTGCCGACGGCATGCTTGAGCAGGTTTCGGTGCGCTGGAATGATGAACCTGCATTGACTGTTGTCATGGCCGCGCGGGGTTATCCGGCAGCGCCTGAAAAGGGCAGCGTCATAAGGGGGCTCGATTCGGCTGCTGCCGACGGATCCGTCGAGATATTTCATGCCGGAACGGCAGAGAAAGACGGCGAACTCGTCGCCAATGGCGGGCGCGTACTGAACGTAACCGCAAGCGGCCGTACCGTGGCGGAGGCTCAGGCCGCAGCCTACGCTGCCATTGCCAAGATAGACTGGCCGGAGGGCTTCTATAGGCGCGACATCGGCTGGCGAGCCATCGAGCGCGAGAAGACGGTCGCCCTATAGAAAGGGCTCGAGCGCAGCAAGCTGCCCTTCCATCGTTTGCCTGGACTTCGGCACGAAGTATTTGAAGCAGTAATGGGTTACCACGACGCGCTGGTCGGGTGCCGCCGGCTCGGAGGCTTCGCGTAGGCTCGTCCACAACTGCTCCACGGTCGCCTTGCGTGCCGAAAGGCCATTCAGCCTTTCGTCGGTATCCCCCTTCAGCGAGATCGAAGCTGTTATAGACTGGTCGACCTTGCCTGTGCGCGGGTCATTCCTTTCAAGCAGTGTCGAGGCTTCGGCAAGGAAGTTCGCTGCGGCGGCGTGCAACGTTACCGTCATTTCCTTCAGGCGACGGTAATCAATAAGCGGCGGCTGTGCCGCTGCCATCAATATATCGTCGCGCGGCGAAGGGCGATTGCCCGGCGTCGGCAGGTCGTCAGGCGGTATCGCATCAACCAGTTCGCCGAACGGCCACGCCCGCCGCAACTGCGCCACGGTCATATCGGTAATGTTGACGTCGATGTCGCGGTTGGTTCCGGCCGGGCGATAGGGGCACTTCTGCTTGTTGCAGTTGCTCGGCGAGGTAAATTGCCAAAGGGCGTAATCGCGCCAGTTGCCTTTGGGAAAATGCGGCGCGATATCGCTTTCGTAGCGCGCGTACCAGAGCTGCAGGCGAGACAGGATCGGAAGCTCCAGGCGATGGTCGGCGATGTAACGCGCGGTCGTGCCATTCGTATAAAGGACCGGATAGCGCCCGATCCTGAACTTGATGTGCTCGGCGAAAATCTCCGCATCCTGCAGCGACATGAACTTCGACGGATCGTTCTCTTCGATATCGATGGCGACGAGTTCGTCGTCGCTCGGTTCGGCATAATCGACGAAATGGTTTGCCTGCTCGATTGGATTGCCCGGGCGCGCGAGATGATAAGCGCCCCATTTTAACCCCAGCGCCTTCGCCAGAATCCGGCGTGTCTGGTAAAGCTCGCGTGAGACTGCATAGTTGCGCCAGATGCGTTTGCACAGCTCCTGCTGCATGGCATCGGCAATGCGCTTGCACTGGTAGTTTGCCGGCAGGCCGTCCGATCCCTTGTGGATGAACGCCGCAATCCTGGGGTCCTTGGCGATTTCAACGAGATTGAAGGAATTGTGCTCGTAGCCGTCGAGGACGATGGCGCGCGCCTTGTTCGACCATGGGGTGGTGAATTCGGATGCCGCCTGCGCCGGGTCGCCGAGAAACAAGGCCGCGAGGACCGTTGCAATGGCAAATCTGGGCACGCGGATCGTCAAACGGAAATCCTTCACACGGTGCGATCAAACCCATACTAACCAAGGATGGTCGCCGCATCGCGGTTAATATTTGGTTAGTCACCGATTTTGCACCCGCTGCGCCCATCACGAAGCGAAAGCGCCTTCTCCAAATATCTTACGTTTACGTAAAAATACACTTGCTTGCGCCCTGATGCGGTTGCAATGTGCGCCCGCTGCCATCACGCATGAGGAGACGTGACATGTACCGCGCGCCCGTCGAGGAAATTATCTACACGCTCAGAGTAACCGCCGGTCTTGACGCCGCGTTGGAACAGGGCCGCTTCGGCGACCTTTCGGGTGACCTTGTCGATGCCATTGTCGAAGAGGCGGGGCGTTTTGCCTCGACGCGCGTCGCGCCCCTGCTTGAAGTCGGCGACAAGCATGGCACCCCGCTCAAGGATGGCGAAGTGACGACCCCGCCCGGCTGGAAGGAAGTCTATCGCGAGTGGATCGGCGGCGGCTGGAACGCCTTGACCGGCCCCGAAGAGTTCGGCGGGCAGGGCCTGCCGATGATGCTTGCCATTGCAACATTCGAGATGTGGAACTCGGGCTCCATGGCATTCGGGATTGGCCCGACGTTGACCCTTGGCGCCATCGAGGCGCTGGAAGCGCATGCGGCCGACGATCTTAGACAGCTTTATCTGCCGAAGCTCGTCTCCGGCGAATGGATGGGCACGATGAACCTTACGGAGCCGCAGGCCGGCTCCGATGTCGGCGCATTGCGCACGCGCGCCGAACGCGCCGAGGATGGCACCTATCGCATTTTCGGCAGCAAGATTTTCATTACCTATGGCGAGCACGACCTGACCGACAACATCGTCCATCTCGTCCTCGCCCGGCTTCCCGACGCCCCGCAGGGAACGAAAGGTATCTCGCTGTTTCTCGTGCCGAAAATCCTCTTCGACAAGGACGGTTCGCTCGGGGCCCGCAATGATGTTTTCTGTGGCGGCGTCGAGCACAAGATGGGCATCCATGGCTCGCCAACCTGCACGATGATCTACGGGGACGGATTTGCCAAGGGCCGCGAGCCGGGTGCGGTCGGCTGGCTGATCGGTGAGGAAAACCGCGGTCTCGCCTGCATGTTCACCATGATGAACAACGCCCGCCTTGCGGTCGGGATACAGGGGGTCGCTGTTGCCGAGACTGCCTATCAGAAAGCGCTCGCCTTTGCCGAGGACCGCCGCCAGATGCGAGCGCCCGGCTGGAAGGGCGAAGGCATGAGTCCGATCGTCGAGCACCCCGATGTCCAGCGCAATCTATTGACGATGAAGGGCCTGACTGGTGCCGCGCGCGCAATAGCCTACGCCTGTGCTCATGCCATCGACATGGCCAAGACCGGCGAAGGCGATGAGGCGCGGTTTTGGTCCGATCGGGCCAATCTCTTGACCCCCGTCGCCAAGGCTTTCTCGACCGATATAGGCGTAGACGTTGCGTCAATCGGTATCCAGGTTCATGGCGGCATGGGCTATATCGAGGAGACGGGCGCCGCACAGCTGCTGCGTGATGCGCGCATTGCGCCAATCTATGAAGGCACCAACGGCATTCAGGCCATAGACCTTGTCCAGCGCAAACTATCGCTTGCCGGCGGCCAGCATTTCGCCGGCTATATCGCCGAGCTTCGAGAAATCGCCGAAGCCGTCAACGCCTCGAACAGCATCGGGTTTGGCGAGACCGGAAAGCGCCTTCTTGGCGGCCTCGACGATCTTGCCGAAGCGGGTACCTGGCTGCAGGCGGCGATCGCCGAGGGGAGGGTCAGCGACGCCTTTGCGGGGGCGACGCCCTTCCTGCGGCTCTTCGGTCTTGCCGCGGGCGCGGCCTATCTCGCCAAGGCAGCGGTCGGCGGCAACAATGCCGGGCGCTCGGCACTTGCACGATTCTTCGCCGAAAATATTCTCGCCGAAACGGCGGCGCTAAAGGACCGCGTCATTCATGGCGCCGCCAGCCTGCTCGCCGCGCGCACGACGCTTTCTTAACAGGGGACCGATATGTCGGAGCATATACAGATCGAGCGCCACGGCGCGGTTCAAGTCATTCGCATGAATCGACCCGACAAGAAGAACGCGCTGACACGCACAATGTATGCGGCGATGTTGAAGGCAATTGCCGACAGCGACAGCGATCCAGACATCCGCGCCAATGTCTTTTTCGGCGTGCCTGGCGCATTTTCCTCCGGTAACGACCTGCAGGACTTCATGGCCTTCGCCACCACGGGCCAAATGGGCACGGAGGTCATCGACTTTCTCGTAGCGGTCGCCAATGCGAAAAAGCCGCTGCTCGCGGGCGTAGACGGCCTTGCCATCGGTGTCGGATCGACGCTGCAGCTTCATTGCGACTTGAGCTTCGCTACACCACAGTCCTATTTCAAGACGCCGTTTGTCGATCTCGGCCTCGTCCCGGAAGCGGCATCAAGCCTGCTCGGACCGGCTCTGATGGGTCAGCAACGCGCCTTTGCCTTTCTCGCCATGGGTGATGGCCTGAATGCGGTCGAGGCGAAGGAAGCCGGGCTGATCTACCGGTTGGTGGAGACAGACGAACTTGAGGCGACCGTGTTGAAGGCGGCGACCGAAATCGCCGCCAAGCCGCCGCAGGCGATGCAGATTGCCCGCGATCTGTTGCGGATGCCGCGGCAGGAAACCATCGACCGTATCCATCTCGAGGCCAAGCTCTTTGCCGAGCGCCTTCAGTCGGACGAGGCGCGGGCGGCGTTCATGGCCTTCCTCAGCCGCAAGAAAGGCTAGAGCCGAGATCCTGAACGCAGCTCAGGGATAGAGCCGCGTCTTGTTCCAGTCACCGGCTGGCTCGTCGCGGCTGAAGACCACGCGGTCGTGCAGGCGGAATGGCCGGTCGTGCCAGAATTCAATGGATGTCGGGCGAATCCGGAAACCTGACCAATGGTCGGGACGCGGGATTTCGCCGATCGCGTAGCGGGCCGTATATTCTGCCACGGCCTTTTCCAGCGCAAACCGGCTTTCGAGCGGTCGCGACTGCTTAGATGCCCATGCGCCGATGCGGCTGCCACGCGGCCGCGTGGCATAATATGCGTCGGCCTCTTCCTTGCTGACGATTTCGACCGGGCCGCGTACACGCACCTGCCGGCGCAGTGACTTCCAGTGGAAGCACATGGCAGCCTTCATCGATCCGAGGATTTCCTCGCCCTTCCGGCTTTCAAAATTCGTATAAAAAACAAAGCCTTGTGTATCGAACCCTTTCAAGAGAACCATGCGCACGTCCGGCAGACCGTCCGCATCGACGGTCGCAAGCGCGACAGCGTTCGGATCGTTGGGCTCGGTTTTGGTGGCATCCCCCAGCCATTCCGCGAAGAGGGCGAATGGCTCGGAATTCTCAGTGAAGTCATCTGTTGACGTCATGGGTCTTGATCATTCCCTAGGTTTCGAAGACGGGTGCCGAGGTCGCTTGACGGCGTATCCTCAACTCCGGTTAGAGTCTTCGAATTTTGTTACCTTCTCCATGCCCTGCATGGCAAGCGGCACCTGGCTTCCAGCTAAATAAGATGGCACGTGAGCGCGCTTGAGGTCTGCGACGGGACGTTAATGAACCGATTCCTCGGCCTATTTATGAAACATTTTCGAATCAGTTACATTTATTGAGTGTGGCGCCGCAAGTGTTTGCGTGAACCGCCCGCACAACATTCTGGAGTTGAGGACGCCTCGTTGAACAACACATGCTATCCTTCGCGCAACTCCATCGGACTTCGGCACCGTGGTTTTCTGGCGGCGGTCCGCACGTGGCTCAAAGAGCGAAACGCTGCTCCTCTCCTGTCAAGCCAACTTGGAATGCATCAGATCGCGACAGCGACGTCACAGTATACGGACAGTGACATTGCAGTTGTGGTGCCGGTCAGAAACGAAAGGAAGTTTCTAGGTTCGTTTCTGACGCACTACAGAAAGCTCGGGGTGGCGCGTTTTATCGTTATTGACGACCAATCCTGCGATGGAACCGTCGAATATCTAACCGCCCAGAATGACGTCGACCTCTGGCGGTCGACGGTTAGATACGCGGACGCTCAACGCTCGATCCTGTGGAGGGAATGGATTTTCAACCACTATGGTCAGAACCGGTGGTACCTCAATCTGGATGTAGATGAGTATCTTGTTTATCAGGATTGCTATCAGAAACCGATTACTGACGTTGCTGCGCATCTTTCTATCCAGCAACATTTTAGAATGGCCGCCCCCATGATCGACTTATATCCGGGGGAGCATTCATGCGCGAACCTTTCCGATGATGTTCCGCCCTGGGAGATAGCAAACCAGTTTGATGCCACCGGGTATGTTATCAGACAGGCGAGTTCGGGATGGTCGATAAAGGGCGGTTTACGAGGCAGGAAGTTCGGCTTGTCGAACCAGCTGATAAAATACCCGCTTACCTATTGGGATAGTGAGAGTTCGTTGTCTCGTGGAATACACAAGCCCCGGCCGTTCAAGCGCAATTTCGGCCCGATATACGGTGTTCTGCTGCACTTCAAATTTTTCTCTGATCTTAAGCAGAAAGTCGACACAGCCATCAACGACTGCCAATATTTCTCCAACGCTGCGGAATATCAGCTTATCGCCAAAGTCCTTGCCGAAACGCCCGAGCTTCAACTGCATGATATCCAATACTCTGCCGGGTACGAGGGACCTGGCCAACTCATCGGGCTTGGCTTCATGAGGGAGCTATGGGTGATCATGGCCGCCTTCATGGGATTCGCCAGCACGTTTCAATTCCTGCTCGATGGAATATGAGGGGCGTGCAGACACCTCGTTTCGTGGGTTGCTCCTCGCAACCGAGGTCGGTGCACGCCTGTCATGGTTCGCGTCCAGGTGATGCTTCTCTCTCGCTTTCCAAAAGAGCTTTCCACAGAAAACCGGCACGTTTTTCAAAGCTGACTTGGATACCCGAAAGCTAACGATTTGATAACGTTCCATGGGTGGGTAATCCGTTGTTAACTTCATTTAATCCATAGTCCCATAGTCATTTCGAATTGACCCTGTTAGAGAAAGGCATGTTTTTGGCGTTTCCACGTTCCGGTAGCAAGCAATTCCGTGCAGATTGGCGGCGTGCAGGCGGGCTCTTTAAAGGCTCCGCGATCATCGTCGTCTTTGGCTTGCTCCAGGGCTGTGCCATGAAGGGTTTCAGTATCGAGAAGGCGGTTCCGGACCAGACAGCGGTGACCGGTTCGGTCGCTCCGGCGCAAGCCGTCGATGCGAAAGGATCGTCCGATCAGACGACCGTCCGCAATATCGTATCCGCGCTTAATTTCACCCAGTGGGGCAAAAAACCCGTGCCGTGGTCCAACCCGGAAACCGGCAGCCAGGGCACCATCACCGCTATTGCCGAAAAGAAGAACGAGACAGAGCTTTGCCGCGAATTCCAGACATCGCGCGAGTCGTTCGACGGGGTCATGCTCTATAAGGGCGAGACGTGCATGCAAAATGGCGGCCAGTGGACGTTGAAATCGTTCGCCCCTATGTAAGCGGTTGCAAGCTTTGAGCTGTTTTCGTAGTTTTTTGCATCAAACTCTGGAATTTCTTCCTATTCATGAGCATATAGCTGCGGAATCCCAGGACATCTCGCTTGTGCGAGGAAAGGCAGACACATGCGCGATCCCTATAGCGTGTTGGGCGTCGCCAAGACGGCGAAGCCAGAAGAAATAAAATCGGCGTTTCGCAAGCTCGCCAAGAAATACCATCCCGACCAGAATCAGGATGATCCGAAGGCGCAGGCAAATTTCTCCGAGATCAACCAGGCCTATGAAATCGTCGGCGACAAGGAGCGCCGGGGCCAGTTCGATCGCGGCGAGATTGACGCGGAAGGCAAGCAGCGCGCTCCCCATGGTTTTGAAGGTTTTGGTGGCGGCGAGGGCGATCCTTTCGCCGGTTTCGGCGGTGCGCGCCATCGGCCGGGCGGTTTCGAATTCCGCTCGAGCACGGCCGGCAATTCCGGCTTCGGGGCGGAAGACATATTGAGCAGCCTCTTCGGCGAGGGCGCCGGCATGGGTGGCGCCGGCTTCGGCGGCGCGCGCCGCGCTGGACCGCGCAAGGGCGCTGATCTCCAGGCAACCATCGATATCACGCTCGAGCAGGCCGCGGGTGCCGAGAAGGTCGAGGCGATTTTTCCGAACGGCAAGCGGCTTGCGATCAAATTGCCTACCGGCGTCGAGAACGGCCAGACGATTCGGCTCAAGGGTCAGGGCGAGGAAGTATTGGGCGGCACCGCGGGCGATGCTCTGGTGACGATCCGTTTCAAGCCGCACCCTGAGTTCCGCGTCGATGGTCGGGACATCCATGTCGAACTGCCGGTATCGCTGCGCGATGCCGTTCTCGGATCGCGCCAGGAAGTTGATACGTTGAATGGCCGCGTGGCGGTCAAAGTCGCGCCCTGGACGAGCTCCGACCGCGTTTTGCGGCTGAAGGGCAAGGGTTTGCCGAAAAAGGGCGAGGGACATGGCGATCTCTTCGTTCATGTTCGCATCATGCTGCCCGAAAATCGCGATCCGGCGCTCGAAGCATTCCTGCGCGAATCCGGCAACTGAAAAACCAAAACGACATTGAGAGCATGCTTGAAGCCCGGCGCGGGCTGTGCGATACCGCACATCGATCATAAGTCTCATGAAGGGTTGGTATATGACCGCCAAAACCGGTTTGATGCAGGGTAAACGGGGCCTGATTATGGGCGTGGCCAATAACAGGTCCATCGCCTGGGGCATTGCCAAGGCGGCTCATGACGCTGGCGCCGAACTCGCTTTCACATATCAGGGCGACGCTTTGAAGAAGCGGGTCGAGCCGCTTGCGGAGGAACTCGGCGCTTTTCTCTGTGGCCATTGCGATGTCGGCGACGCCGCGACCATCGATGCCTGTTTTGCAGCTCTCGAAGAGAAATGGGGCAAGCTCGATTTCCTCGTGCACGCCATCGGATTTTCCGACAAGGACGAATTGACCGGCCGTTATGTCGACACGTCCGAAGCCAATTTCAGCAAGACCATGCTGATCTCGGTCTATTCGTTGACGGCAGTTGCCAAGCGCGCCGAAAAGCTGATGACAGATGGCGGCTCCATCCTGACGCTCACCTATTACGGCGCCGAAAAAGTGATGCCCAACTATAACGTCATGGGCGTTGCCAAGGCCGCGCTCGAGGCGAGCGTCAAATATCTCGCGGTTGATCTCGGCCCCGACAATATTCGCGTCAATGCCATTTCCGCCGGACCGATCAAGACGCTTGCCGCATCAGGCATCGGCGATTTCCGCTATATTCTCAAGTGGAACGAGTACAATGCGCCGCTGCGCCGCACGGTCAGCATCGAGGAAGTGGGCGACGCCGGTCTCTATTTCCTTTCCGACCTTTCCCGCTCGGTCACCGGCGAAGTGCATCACGTCGACAGCGGCTATCACGTCGTCGGCATGAAAGCCGTGGACGCACCTGACATTTCCGTCGTGAAAGATTGAGCATCGCAGTGATCCCGCCCGACACGCTGATTTATTTCTCGCGTCACGGCGAGACCGACTGGAATGTGACGGAGCGAATCCAGGGGCAGGAAGATATCGATATCAATGCGCGCGGCCGCGCTCAAGCCGACCGCAACGGCGATCTGATCAAGTCGCTCATCGGCGACGGCGCAGGATTCGATTTCGTTGCGAGTCCGTTGCGCCGCACGCGCGAGACCATGGAGCGCATCCGCACCCGAATGGGTGTCGATCCGGCTGCCTACCACACCGATCCGCGCCTGATGGAAGTCAGCTTCGGCGACTGGCAGGGCTATATGATCGAGGACATCGCCAGGAAGACGCCGGAACTTGTCGAGGAACGTGCGCGCAACAAGTGGACCTTCGTGCCGCCCGGTCCAACAGCCGAGAGCTATGCGATGCTCGGCATCCGCGTGGCGAGCTGGCTGTCCGAGGTGAAGGGGCCGACCGTGTGCGTTACGCATGGCGGCTGTCTTCGCACCATTTTCCAGATGATCAACGGGTTGGATGGCCACGACGCGGCCAACCTCGCCATTACGCAGGATCACATCCTGCGCCTTGAGCACGGCAAGCTTACCTGGCTCTAGCCCAGATTATTCCTGGGTTTCTTCGATATCGGTGATGAAGCGTTCCTTGTTGACGACGTCGAACATCAACGTGACCTTCATACCCTTCTCGATGACGCTAAGATCGAACTCGCCCGGCAATTTATAGACCTTGCCGTCGTCGAGCGTGATCGTCGAATTGTCCTCGTCGATCTTGGTGATTGTCCCTTGTGCATCGTCCGCAAGCGCACCGACCGGGAGCAGGGAGGCAATAAACATGAATGTTGCTACAAAGAAGCGCATTTTCGAATCCTCTTTATCAAATCGGTGGTCGGGCGACGCGCACACTTAGAGCGAAGATTTGTGGCAAAAGAATTGCGAATCTGCGGTAGATTTGTTGAAATCAGAACCGTCACGCCGACGCTTGCGATACTCGGGAATTCCGTGAAGGAATCTACACCCGCCCGGCCTGCTCGCTCGCAGGAACCTTATGCGGGGGGGCATTTTGTGTCTCCGCCGGCATTCGATCAGGACATCAGCTTTCGCAGCGCTGCGTTGACACGCTCGGTGAGCAGCGGATCTGCTATCGCGTTGAAGGCGTCAGCGGTCGCACCGGTCGTCATCTCGTTAGGTATCACTATTTCCGAGCGCACAAGCGATAGGGTTGAATCTGCCCGCTGGTACACGTGGCCACCGAGGTCACGACACGGTTAGGATGCCAACCTGCCTTGAGGAAAGCACCATCGGTTATTTCAAGGGCGCATTGATCATTACCGTCGTGTTTCGCCCGCTTGGTTCGGAGGCATTCACGATTATCTCGATGCGCCACGCCAGTAAGAAAGAAAGGAGCCTGTAATGGGTACCAAGTTTAAAGATGCGAAGCCTCTGACTGAGGAGGAAGAGGCCGAAATCCAACGCCAGATCGCCAGCGATCCCGATGCACCAGAAGCGACTGACGAAGAACTCGCCCAGGCGAAGCCTTTTGCAGAGGCTTTTCCCGACCTGGCAGAAAGTATCAAGCGCTCGCGTGGCCGGCCGGCTGTCGACAACCCTCGTCAGCAGATTTCGCTTCGTTTGGAGCCAGAAGTCATCGCCAAGTTCAAGGCCACCGGCAAAGGCTGGCAGGGCAAGATCAATGATATTCTGAAGCACGCCAAGATATAGGAAGCCCCGCACTTGGCGGGACTGATGGATCAGAACGGGCGGGGCCTGCGATAAACCTCGTAATGCGCTCAGGCTTCACCGTGCTACGGCATGCAGAATGTCACCTTGTCGCCGTGCTGATTTGGTTGCGGTAGGCCGGCCAGCAACGTCACCACCCCGACAACACAGCCGCAGCGATAGGCCTAAAGGCGTTGACTACAAACGCCCGAGAGCAGGCCTCTTGCTTTGCGGTCAGGGACGCGATTGGTTACTCCTGAATAAGAGGAGAAAAGAATGAGCGACGATATGCCCACGCATTGGCCGACCGGCGTAGAGCCTCTGACAATTGATGGTTCTGGAAAAATCGGCGTTCACAGGGATACCGGCCACTTATATTGGGATGGCAAACGCGTCAGCACGGTTGGCAGACTTGCTTTCCCCGAAAGGGCACTCGCCGTTGTGGCCACCGCCGCGACCGTGAGCATGGCGCTAGTCGATTTGGTTCGTTTTCTGAATGGCAACTAGCCGATCCTAGAATCGCCCGGAGAGCCTCATGTCCATCGTGCGCCATGGCGGTAAGGTTCGGTCGCTACGCCTTTTATTGACGCGAACCCGATCAGGAAGAGGCCCAGCACCATCGTAACAACGGCAGAATTGTCCAACTCGAGCGCGCTGGCATCGGCTTGCGTGCTTGGAACAGTGTTCTCTACCCCGCATTGTTCGCTCAGTGCAAAGGAGAACCCAGATGAACAAGCTTTTAGTGACTGTTGCCTTGTTAATGATGTCAACGCCGACGTTTGCCCAGACGGCGGCTGAAAAGACCGGCGTCAACTCTCTGATCGGGGTGGCGCCCAAAACGGAAGATTTCGTTATGGAAGCTGCCACCAGTGACATGTTTGAAATCGAGTCCAGTAAGCTCGCCGCGGAACGGGCTGACGATCCTACCAAGGTTTTCGCGAAGCAGATGATCGCGGACCATCAGAAGACGTCGGCGGAGTTGAAGCAGTTGGTTGACAGCGGGAATGTCTAGGCCTCAATCCCGACGGCAATGACATCAGCGCAGAAAAGCACGCTCGATAAGCTCAACGGTCTGCAAGGTGAGGATTTCACCAAGCAGTATCACTCCGATCAGGTTTCGGCGCACAAGGACGCAGTGGACCTATTCAAGCGCTACGGCGAGGGCGGCGATAATCCCGACCTTAAGTCGTGGGCCGCTACGACAGAGCCGGCCTTGGAACATCATCTGATGATGGCCCAGGATCTCGATAAGTAAGCAACAACTGGAACCCAGGAAAGCGCTGCTCGCCATGAGCGGCGCAATTGTATTGGTACTTCGAGTACACTCGACGATGATTTAGCGATTTTGATCGCATTACGGCCACCGGCCGGATTCGACAGCCTTGTAGAAGACGCCTTTACCGCGCTTAAGTCCTTCATACCGCCATAAGTCTTATTGCGTAATCCCTGCGCGCCGTTATGTTTTGATGATTACGATATGCATTAAATCAACCGGGATTATGGAGGAGATATTCATGGGGTTTAACAGACGCACTGTTCTTGGACTTGCCGCGGGTTCGATCGTTGCATCGGTATTGCCTGCAGCTGCCGAGACATTTCCGGAGCGGGCCATTACATTGGTGGTGCCTTTTGCCGCCGGCGGATCCACCGATCTCGTTGCCCGCCTCGTCGCAGCCAATATGTCGAAATCGCTCGGGCAGCAGGTGATCGTCGAGAACGTCGGCGGTGCCGGTGGCAATCTCGGTGCGGCTCGCGTCGCCAAGACCGATCCCGATGGCTATACGATCCTGATGGGAACCGTTGCGACCCACGCGCTCAATCCGCTCATGTTGAAGACAAAGCCCTATGACCCGGTGACGGATTTCGCGCCGGTCTCGCTTCTTGTCGTCGTTCCCAACGTGCTCGTGGTCAATCCGCAGCTGCCCGTCAACAATGTCAAGGAACTCATTGATCTTTTGAAGGCCAATCCCGACAAGTACTCCTATGCTTCATCCGGGAACGGTACGCCGCTGCATCTTTCGGGTGAGCTGTTCAAGAGCATGGCCGGCGTGAAGATGGAGCATATTCCGTATAAGGGCGCAGGTCCGGCCTTGAACGACCTTCTCGGCAATCAGGTTTCGATCATGTTCGACAATCTGCCGTCCTCCTCGGCCCATATAAAGGCGAAGTCGCTCAAGGGCCTCGGCGTCACGACGAAGGAACGTGCGCCGTCCTTCCCGGATATGCCGACGGTGGCCGAGACCGTGCCGGGCTATGAGACCTATACCTGGAATGCGCTGTTTGCGCCTGCGGGCACTCCGCCTGAGATTGTCGCCAGCCTCAACAAGGCCGCCAATACCGCGCTCACCAATCCCGAACTGATCACGCGCATGAACGATTTCAGCGCGCAGATCGTCGGATCGACGCCGGAAGCGCTTGCCGACCATGTGAAGGCGGAAATCGCCAAATGGGAGCCCATCGTCAAAAGCACAGGCGTGACTTTGGACTGATCCGTTTCCGAGATCTTTTCGTCGGCGGCGAAACCGTCGCCGGCGAAAGCAATCGCGGGAGCATAAGGATCCGCACCGCATTGAGAATTTAGCAGCGACGGGTTTGACCACGGGAGGAAACACTCATAAAACGCCTCCCAAAGGCGGGTAAACCACATGTCGCACAATACCTTCGGTCATCTTTTTCGTGTCACCACCTGGGGCGAGAGCCACGGCATAGCGCTCGGCTGCGTGGTCGACGGCTGTCCGCCGGGAATTTCCTTCACGGAAGCCGAAATCCAGGCCTATCTCGACAAGCGCAAGCCAGGCCAGTCGAAGTACACGACTCAGCGACGCGAGCCTGACCAGGTCAAGGTCTTCTCGGGCGTGATGTTGCAGGATGACGGCGTCACCATGATCTCGACGGGAACGCCGATCTCGATGATGATCGAGAATACCGACCAGCGCTCCAAGGATTATGGCGATATCGCCCGCCAGTATCGCCCCGGCCACGCCGATTATACCTACGATGTGAAGTATGGCATTCGCGACTATCGCGGCGGTGGGCGCTCCTCGGCCCGCGAGACCGCCGCGCGCGTCGCTGCCGGCGCCATTGCGCGCAAAGTCGTGCCGGGTCTTGTGGTGCGCGGCGCGCTGGTCGCAATGGGGATACATTCGATCGACCGTGCTCGCTGGGACTGGGCCGAGGTCGACAACAACCCGTTCTTTACACCCGATGCCGGCTCGGTCGAAACCTTTGCCGCCTATCTCGATGGCATCCGCAAGGCGGGCTCGTCGATCGGTGCGGTCATCGAGGTTGTCGCGGAGAATGTGCCTGCAGGTCTTGGCGCGCCGGTCTATGCCAAGCTCGATCAGGATATTGCAAGCTACCTCATGTCGATCAACGCCGTGAAGGGCGTTGAAATCGGCGACGGTTTCGAGTCGGCCAGGCTCAGCGGCGAGGAGAACGCCGATGAGATGCGCATGGGCAATGACGGCAAACCCATATTCCTCTCCAATCATGCCGGCGGTATACTGGGCGGAATTTCGAGCGGCGCGCCGGTCGTTGCCCGCTTTGCCGTCAAGCCGACCTCGTCGATCCTGACCCCGCGCCGCAGCATCGATGCCGATGGCCAGCAGGTTGATGTGATGACCAAGGGCAGGCACGACCCTTGCGTCGGCATCCGTGCCGTACCGATCGGCGAAGCGATGGTCGCATGCGCCATCGCGGATCATTATTTGAGGCATCGCGGCCAGACCGGCCGCATTTAGGGGGGCGCTTTCATGGCTTACAATCAAAAACGGGTCGTCGATGCTCTGCGCGCCTTCGAACGCGGCGAAATCGTCGTCGTGATGGATGATGACGGACGCGAGAATGAGGGCGATCTGATCGTTGCGGCCGTGCATTGCACGCCGGAAAAGATGGCGTTCATCGTCCGCCACACCTCGGGCATCGTCTGTACGCCCATGCCCCGCGACCATGCGCGGCGTCTCAATCTCGCGCCGATGGTCGCCGAGAACGACGCGCCGCATGCAACGGCGTTCACCGTGACGGTGGATTACAAGCATGGCACCACGACGGGCATTTCCGCCGATGATCGTACGCTCACCGTGCGCAATCTCGCCAATCCCAATGCAGGCGCGGCGGATTTTGTCCGGCCCGGACACATTTTCCCGCTTGTCGCGCGCGAAGGCGGCGTCCTCATGCGCTCCGGACATACCGAAGCTGCCGTCGACCTGTGCAAGCTTGCCGGGCTTCCGCCAGTCGGCGTCATCTGCGAACTCGTCAATGACGATGGCTCGGTAATGCGCGGCCCGCAGGTCGCGGCCTTTGCCGAGACGAACAATCTGCACCAGGTAACGGTGGCCGACCTCATCGCCTATCGGCAGCGCAAGGAGACCTTGATCGAGCGCATCGGCGAATATGATATCGACACGTGCGCTGGCAAGGCGAGGGCCATTACCTATGCCTTGCCGTGGGAGCCCATGCACCACGCGGCTATCGTCTACGGCGATATTCGTGACGGCGAGGATGTGCCGGTACGCCTGCAGCGCGAAGACGTCTTGAGCGATGTATTCGGCGCGCGCAACACGCTCGACAGCATCATGAAGCGCATTGCCGAAGAAAAGCGCGGCGTGATCGTTTATCTGCGCGAAGGCTCCGTCGGCGTCGGCCGTGACGATGACCGCAATCGTGCCACCCTCCAGGACCGCGAGGCCCACGCCGAAGCGAAGGTGCGCGAGGAGGAATGGCGGCAGATCGGACTTGGCGCGCAGATCCTGAAAGATCTCGGGATCACCTCGATCCGGCTTCTATCGTCGCGCGAGCGCCACTATGTCGGCCTCGAGGGTTTCGGCATCCAGATCACGAAGACGGACATCCTCTAACCTTCAAACTCTTGCGATTAGCCGGGCAAATTCGCAAGGAACGGTCTTCCCATCTGCTATAGTCTCGCTGGTAAGGCTACCAGCGAGGAGACTGTTATGACCGCGCCCCATCCCTCCAAAACCCGCATCGGCAATCACGAGTTGCATCCTGAAACCTTGATGCTCAATTACGGTTATGATCCGGAATTGTCCGAAGGCGCGGTGAAGCCGCCAGTATTTCTCACCTCGACCTTCGTGTTCAAGTCGGCGGAGGAGGGGCGGGATTTCTTCGATTTCGTCTCGGGGCGGCGCGAGCCGCCGGAGGGCACCGGCGGCGGGCTCGTCTATTCGCGCTTCAACCATCCGAACAGCGAAATCGTCGAGGACCGACTTGCCGTTTACGAGCGTACAGAAAGCTGTGCCCTGTTCTCGTCCGGCATGTCGGCCATCGCAACGACGCTCCTCGCCTTCGTCCGTCCCGGCGATGCAATCCTTCATTCGCAGCCGCTTTACGGCGGCACGGAAACGCTGCTTGCGAAGACCTTCCTCAACATGGGCGTGGCCGCAGTCGGCTTTGCCGACGGTGTGAACGAGACAACCGTTCAAGCTGCCGCCGAGGACGCGATGAAGCGCGGGCGGGTCTCCGTGATCTTGATCGAAACGCCAGCCAATCCGACGAACAGCCTGGTTGACGTGGCGATGATCCGCCGGGTTGCCGACGCAATTTCCGAAACGCAAGGCCATCGCCCAGTGATCGCCTGCGACAACACGTTGCTCGGGCCGGTGTTCCAGCGCCCCATCGAGCATGGCGCTGATATTTCGCTCTATTCCCTGACCAAATATGTCGGCGGCCATTCCGATCTTATCGCGGGCGCGGCCCTCGGCTCCAAGGCCGTCATGAAACAGGTCAAGGCGCTGCGCGGCGCTATCGGCACCCAGCTCGATCCGCATTCGTGCTGGATGCTCGGCCGTTCGCTTGAAACGCTTGGGATTAGAATGGAGAAGGCGAATAACAATGCGGCCATCATCGCCGACTTTTTGCGCGAGCACCCGAAGGTCGAGAAAATCCACTACCTGCCTTATCATGACCCGTCATCGCCGCTCGGCAAGACCTTCGCGGCGCAATGCACCGGCGCGGGTTCCACCTTCTCGTTCGATATTGTCGGCGGTCAGCCTGCGGCGTTCAAGTTCCTGAATGCCTTGCAGATCTTGAAGCTTGCGGTCAGCCTCGGCGGCACGGAATCACTTGCCAGCCACCCGGCGACGATGACGCATTCGGGCGTGCCCTTCGATGTGCGCCAGCGTATCGGCGTTCTCGATTCGACCATCCGCCTGTCGATTGGCATCGAGCATCCGGACGATCTGGTCGCAGATCTTACGCAGGCCCTGGGTGAAGCCTAGCGCCCGGTTGCCCCTGCAACTCGACCGGGAAGGGCGCCGGCTCGAAGTAGCTTTCGAGTTTGAGCGCCGCGATCGAGTTCAGTTGCTGCCTGCGGAAGAAATCAAGGAGGCCTTGCTGGTCGCGGGCGAGAAGCAGGGGATAATATTTGGGCACGCAATCCTGTTTGCCACTGGCCAAGCCCGCCTCAAGGATCGATGCCGCCTTGTCGAGATCGCCTTTGACGATGGCGATGACAGCCAAGCAGTTGAGGTTTGCGAAAAAATACCGCGAATTCTCCGGGTCATTCGAGCGGTGTGCAACGAAATCGTCGATCGTATTGATGGCGCGCAACTCAGGCAGCGCCTCGAACTCGATCATATCGCGAAGAAGCTGCAGCGATTCCGGATCGCGCGTGTCCCAAAGCCGTCCTGGTATGTAGAGCATTCGCCCACCGCTCAGCGACCAACCGCCAAAGTTCAAAAACGACAGGTTCACGGCTGTATCGGCAGCAAACGTGAACGGGTCACTCCGACGGTCTATGCACACAAATCGCAGGACATGTCGGACCGACTTGATTATCAGCTTGCGGTTGACGAGCGCGAGGTCATGGTGGCGTTCGAGCAAGGGAGCGATGAGTTTCTTGACATCGGAGATGGTAGTCATGTGTTCACGCGCAATTGACGGGACCTTGTTATGAGAGGGTTGTTCGCTACGCCACGTCAATTCGACTTTCGTATCAACCCGTCCACTTTCGCCTTGAACAAGCTGCTCCGACCGGTGCAAATTCGCTCTGCAACTAATTGGTCATGGTCATGCCCTTTTGGCAGCGCAGAAAGTTTTCATGGTTACTCGCCTTTATACGCATCCGATCTATCTCGAACACCTAACGCTCCCGGGCCACCCCGAGCGTCCCGACCGGCTGCGCGCGCTCGCCAAGGTGCTGGAGGATAGCGCTTTTGACGGTCTGGACCGTGCCGAAGCGCCGATGGGTGATGAGGCGACGATCCTTTATGCGCATCCGCAGGAATTTATCGAGCGCGTCCGCGGCACGATACCGGATGAGGGGCTGACGCGCGTCGATGCCGATACGACAGTCAGCCCGAAAAGCTGGGAGGCGGCCTTGACGGCGATCGGCGCGGCCAACGCCGCCATCGACGATGTGTTTGCCAAGCGGGCGGACAATGTCTTCGTTGCCTCGCGCCCGCCCGGCCATCACGCCGAGCGCAACAAGGCCATGGGCTTTTGCCTTTTTAACAATGCCGCGATTGCCGCACGCCATGCCCAAAACGCGCACGGCGTTGAACGGGTCGCGATTGTCGATTGGGACGTCCACCACGGCAACGGCACCCAGGAAATTTTCTGGGACGATCCCTCGGTGCTCTATTGTTCGACGCACCAGATGCCGCTCTATCCCGGCACCGGTGCGAAATCCGAAACCGGCGCCGGCAATATCGTCAACGCGCCGCTTGCACCGATGACCGGCAGCGACCATTTCCGCGAAGCGTTCACCACGCGGATTCTGCCCGCGCTCGATACTTTCCAGCCCGAACTCATCATCATTTCGGCGGGCTTCGACGCGCATCGCCGCGATCCGCTCGCCGAAATCAACCTCGATGAAGAGGATTTCGACTGGGCAACCGCCATGCTCATGGAAAGAGCTGGGAGCTTTGCTGGAAATCGCCTTGTCAGCCTTCTTGAAGGCGGCTACGACCTCAAGGGAATGTCGCTCTCCGCGGGCGCGCATATCAAACGCTTGATGGAAGGTTGACCATGGCAGACGCCCCGAACAATACCGATATCGCTGCCATGAGCTTCGAACAGGCGCTCGACCAATTGGAGAAGATCGTCGATGACCTCGAGCGCGGTGACGTGCCACTCGAACAGTCGATTCGCATCTACGAGCGCGGCGAAGCGCTGAAGAAACATTGCGATGCCTTGCTGAAAGTTGCCGAAGACAAGGTCGAAAAGATTCGCCTCGGCCGTGACGGACAGCCGGTCGGCACCGAGCCGCTTGATCCCGAGTAATTGAGCGACGCTGTTCAACGGCGCGCCGGGACTCTATGGTTGGTATCAATTCGGGTCGTGGTGTGACCCAAGGAGTGCGCCCATGAGCTTTTTCCCTGGCAATGACCCCGAGCCCGGCGACAGGACGGCCGCCGACGCCATCGAAACGCTGATCATTCCTCGCACCAGCGATATCGGCAATCTTGAAGTGCGCCGCGCGCTGCCGACCGCCAAGCGCCGGCTCGTCGGCCCTTTCATCTTTTTCGATCGCATGGGCCCGGCAATTCTGCGTCCGAGCCAGGGGATCGACGTGCGCCCGCACCCCCATATTGGACTCTCGACAGTGACCTACCTTTTCGACGGCCAGATACGTCATCGCGACAGCCTCGGCACCGAAATGGTTATTCGTCCAGGCGATGTGAACCTGATGACGGCGGGGCGCGGCATCGTCCATTCTGAGCGGTCGCCGGAAGAATTGCGCAAGGAGCCGCTGCCCATTTCCGGCCTTCAGACCTGGCTCGCCTTGCCGGACCATCTCGAAGAGATCGACCCGGCCTTTGCCAATACCGGCGTCGCCGAGCTTCCTTCGATGAGCGAAAACGGCGTCGACGTGCGCGTGGTCATGGGAACGCTCCACGGCGCCAAGTCAGCGGTACAGCAGCACGCCGAAACGCTCTATGTCGATATTCGCCTTGCACCCGGAAAACGCATCCAGATACCGGGGACAGCGGCCGAAGAGCGGGCGATCTATACGCTGGAAGGCCCGGTCGAGGTCGCCGGCGAGACATTCCCGGCCGACCGCCTGCTAGCGTTTCGCAGCGGCGACGAAATCATCATCAGTGCACCGGAAGGCGCGCATTTCATGCTTTTTGGCGGCGCAGCTCTGCCCTCTCAGCGCTATATCTGGTGGAATTTCGTCTCGTCGTCCAAGGAGCGTATCGAACAGGCCAAGGAAGAGTGGCGCAGCGGCCGCTTCGATATCGTCCCTGGCGACGAAGAAGAATTCATTCCCCTGCCGGAGGGGTAGGGCAAAGGCCCGGCTCCTTGCCGCACAGGTCGATTTACTCTAGGAACGCCTGACTTTTTAAACGGAGCCTCGCACCTTGGCCAAGAATTTTGACACACCGCTGCTCGACCGCGTCAAGATCCCTTCGGACCTGCGCGCGCTACCGGAGTCGGACCTGCCGCAACTCGCTTCTGAGCTGCGCACCGAGCTTATCGATGCGGTGTCGACGACCGGTGGTCATCTTGGCGCGGGCCTCGGCGTCGTCGAGCTCACCATTGCGCTCCACCATGTCTTCAACACGCCTCACGACCGTATCATCTGGGATGTCGGCCATCAGGCCTATCCGCACAAGATCCTGACCGGTCGGCGCGACCGCATCCGGACCTTGCGCCAGGAGGGCGGGCTTTCCGGTTTCACCAGGCGGAGCGAAAGCGAATACGATCCATTCGGCGCTGCCCATTCGTCCACCTCGATTTCCGCCGGGCTCGGCATGGCTGTCGCCAGCGACCTCGCCGGAACGAGGCGCAATGTCGTCTCCGTCATCGGCGATGGTGCCATGTCGGCGGGCATGGCCTACGAGGCGATGAACAATGCCGGCGCGCTCGATGCGCGGCTCGTGGTCATTCTCAACGACAACGACATGTCGATTGCGCCGCCGACCGGCGCAATGAGCGCCTATCTTGCGCGCCTCGTTTCCGGCCGGGCCTATCGCACGTTTCGCGAGACGGCAAAACAGTTGGCGAAGAAACTGCCAAAATTCCTGCAGGAAAAGGCGCGGCTTTCGGAAGAATATGCGCGCGGATTCTGGACTGGCGGCACCATGTTCGAGGAGCTCGGCTTCTATTATGTCGGCCCGATCGATGGCCATAAGCTCGATCATCTGCTTCCGGTTCTGAAGAACGTGCGAGACACGATGGACGGTCCCGTCTTGATCCACGTCGTCACACAAAAGGGCAAGGGCTATGCCCCTGCCGAGGCGGCAGCCGACAAATATCATGGCGTCAACAAGTTCGACGTGATCACCGGCGCGCAGGCAAAACCGCCTGCAAACGCACCGAGTTACACGAAGGTCTTCGCGACGAGCCTTATTGAGGAAGCGCGCCGTGACGACAGGATCGTCGCTGTCACGGCGGCGATGCCGGGCGGAACCGGTCTCGATCTCTTCGGGGAAGTATTTCCGCAGCGCACGTTTGACGTCGGCATTGCCGAACAGCATGCGGTAACTTTTGCGGCCGGCATGGCGAGCGAAGGATACAAGCCCTTCGCCGCCATCTATTCGACCTTCCTGCAGCGCGGCTACGATCAGGTCGTCCATGACGTGTCGTTGCAGAACTTGCCCGTACGCTTTCCGATCGACCGCGCTGGACTTGTCGGCGCCGACGGCGCAACGCACGCCGGCTCGTTCGACACCGGCTTTCTTGCTGCCTTGCCGGGTTTTGTTGTCATGGCCGCATCGGACGAGGCCGAACTTCGCCATATGGTCCGAACGGCCGCCGCTTACGATGAAGGTCCGATTTCCTTCCGCTACCCGCGCGGCGATGGCATCGGCATCGACCTGCCGGAGCGTGGAGCGATCCTCGAGATCGGCAAGGGACGCATTGTCCGCGAGGGCGCCAAGGTCGCGCTGCTGTCGTTCGGAACGCGCTTGCAGGAGTGCCTCGTTGCCGCCGATGAACTCGACGCCGCCGGTCTTTCCACCACGGTCGCCGATGCACGGTTCGCCAAGCCGCTCGACGAGGACCTCATTCGCCGCCTCGCGCGCGAACACGAGGTTCTCGTCACCGTCGAGGAAGGCGCGGTCGGCGGCTTCGCCTCGCACGTGCTGCATTTCCTCAGCCGCGACGGGCTTCTCGACCATGGCCTGCGCGTCCGCGTGCTGACCCTGCCGGACGCCTACCAGGATCACGCCAAGCCCGAAGCCATGTATGCGCGCGCCGGGCTCGACAACGCCGGTATTGTACAGGCCGTATTCAATGCGCTCGGACGCGATCAACTGGTTGCGCCAGCACGCGCGTGACAATGCGGCTTGACCAGCTTCTGGTCGAACGAGACCTCTTTGCCAGCCGCTCGCGCGCCCGCGATGCGATCGTGCGTGGGACTGTCAAAGTGGATGGTGCCGTCGTCACCAAGCCGGGCGCGGTGATTGGCGCAGCCGCCATCATCCTCGTTGACGACCCCGCCAGCGCCTACGTTTCCCGCGCTGCGCTCAAGCTCATTGCCGGCCTCGACCATTTCGACATTCCCGTTGCTGGGCGAGCAGCCCTGGATATCGGCGCTTCGACCGGCGGCTTCACGCAAGTGCTGATTGAACGCGGCGCGGCCCATGTCACAGCTGTCGACGTAGGGCACGGACAGTTGCATGAGCGGTTGCGCGGCGACCCGCGGATAACCAACCTTGAATCGCTCAATGCGCGGGAACTGACCCGAGACCATTTTGGCGGCCTGAAGGCCGATCTCGTCGTCTCCGACGTCAGTTTCATCTCGCTGAAACTTGCATTGCCGCCAGCCCTCGATCTGGCCGAACCCGGGTCGCACTGCGTCCTCCTCGTCAAGCCGCAATTCGAAGCCGGGCGCGAGGCCATCGGCAAGGGCGGAATTTTGCGCGACCCGAAGGATGGCGAACGGGTGGCGGATGATCTAAGAAAATGGCTTGATGCAATGCCGGACTGGAACGCGCTCGGACTTTGTCCTTCGCCGATCGAAGGCGGCGACGGCAACCGCGAGTATCTTCTCGCCGGATTGAAAAGAAAAGTTTGATGAGCACACGCGTTACAATCGAGAAGATGGGAGCGGGCGGCGACGGCATTGCCTCGACGGCATCCGGGATCGCCTACGTTCCGTTCTCACTTCCAGGCGAGACCGCCAATATCGCGCTCGACAATGGTCGGGGCACGCTCATGGCTTTGCTCGAAGCCTCGCCGGAGCGCATCGCTCCTGCCTGCCGCCACTTCGAAGAATGCGGCGGCTGTGCGCTGCAACATTGGCAGGATGAACCCTATCGGGTGTGGAAGCGCTCGCTGGTTCAGGAAGCCCTCGCGGGAAGGGGGCTCGCTTTCGATCTTGAACCGCTGGTGCCCTGCATGCCGCAGACCCGCCGGCGCGTGGTGTTTGCGGCTCGCACGAGCGATCACGGCGCGGTGCTCGGCTTCAATCGCCATCTCAGCCATGATCTCATCGACATTTCGGAATGCCCGGTGACCCTGCCTGATATCGTGTCGCGCCTTGATGACCTGCGCGATCTCGTTGCGGTTGTCGGTGGGGGGATGAAGCCGTTTCGGTTGACCGTGACGGCAACGGCCTCGGGTCTCGACATCATGGTCTCGGGTTGCCAGGCCCCGGACGCCGCAAAGCGCCAGGCCCTGACGGCGCTGGTGCTGAAAAAGGGCTTTGCCCGCTTGACCTATGAAGGCGAAATCATCGTCGAACCGCGCAGGCCCATGGTTCAATTCGGCAGGGTGCCGGTGTTTTTGCCAGCCGGCGGCTTCCTGCAGGCGACAGTCGATGCAGAAAACGCCATGGCAGCTCTGGTGACCGCCCATCTCGCCAAGGCCAAGAAGACGCTCGACCTTTTTGCGGGTGCCGGCACGTTCGCCTTGCGCATTGCCGAGAAATCCGCGGTGCATGCGGTGGAGGGTGATGCAGCGGCGGTGGCCGCGCTTGACCGTAGCGTGCGCCAGGTGCAGGGCCTGAAGCCGGTGACCGCCGAACGCCGCGATCTCTTCCGCCGGCCGTTTCTTGCGCGTGAACTCGCGCCCTTCAACGGACTTGTTTTCGATCCGCCGCGTGCCGGCGCCGAAGCGCAATCGATCGAGATTGCCAAATCCACCGTGCCGAAAGTCGCGGCGGTGTCATGCAATCCCGTCACCCTGGCACGAGACTTGAGCATACTCGTCAAGGGCGGCTACCGGATCGACCGGGTGATCCCGATCGACCAGTTTCTTTGGTCGCCCCATGTCGAGGCCGTGGCGCTGTTGAGCAAGAAATAGAGGGCTTGAATTTGAAGCACACCCTCTGTCCTGCCGGACAGAGGGTGAATCTTGCCTGTCCACATCTAGGCGATAAAGGCCGGTTAAACCGAGGTGCCGCCGACCGTCATCTGGTCCATACGCAGATGCGGTTGGCCGACGCCGACGGGGACCGACTGCCCCGCCTTGCCGCACATGCCCATTCCGGTATCAAGCTGCAGGTCATTGCCGATCATCGAGATGCGCTGCATCGCGTCCGGTCCGTTGCCGATCAGCATGGCGCCCTTGATCGGCGCACCGACCTTGCCATTCTCGATCAGATAGGCCTCGGTGCAACCGAAGACGAATTTGCCGGAGGTGATATCCACCTGACCGCCGCCGAACGAGACGGCGTAGATACCCTTCTTGACCGAAGCGATGATTTCCTCGGGCGTCTTGTCGCCGTCGAGCATATAGGTGTTGGTCATGCGTGGCATCGGCACGTGCGCGTAGGATTCGCGCCGGCCATTGCCGGTCGGTTGCATGCCCATGAGACGGGCGTTCTGCCGGTCCTGCATGTAGCCGACGAGAATGCCGTCTTCGATCAGCACCGTCTTGTTGGTCGGCATGCCCTCGTCGTCGATCGTCAATGATCCGCGCCGTTCCGCAATGGTCCCGTCATCGACCACGGTGACGCCCTTGGAGGCGACCCGCTGTCCGAGCAGTCCGGCAAAGGCGGACGTCTTCTTGCGATTGAAATCGCCTTCAAGGCCATGGCCGACAGCTTCATGCAGCATGACGCCGGGCCAACCACTCGAAAGCACGATATCCAGGGTGCCGGCGGGGGCGGGGATGGCTTCGAGATTAACGAGCGCCTGTCGCAGTGCTTCGTCCGCGGCGTGATGCCATTTGTCGGTCGCGATGAACTCGCCAAAACCTTTGCGGCCGCCGGTGCCGAACGATCCGCTTTCCTGGCGGTCACCTTCACCGACGACGACACTGACGTTGAGGCGGACCATCGGGCGTATGTCGCGCACGAAATGGCCGTCGGCGCGCAAAATCTCGACCTGCTGCCACGACCCAGCGAGCGAGACCGAGACCTGTCGAACCTTGGGATCCTTGTCGCGAAGGTAGGCGTCGATCTCCTGCAGCAACTTGACTTTCGCCTCGAATGTCGGCGACCCGAGCGGATTTTCGTCGCTATAGAGGCTGCGATTGGTTCCGGGTGGGGCAGCGGTATAGGTGCCGGCATAGCCGGTACGGATCGCGGATGCGGCATCCGCGGCGCGCTTCAGGGCACCAAGCGACAACTCGCCCGCGTGAGCATAGCCGACGCCTTCACCAGCAACGGCGCGCAGGCCAAAGCCCTGATCCTGATTGAAAGACCCGTTCTTCAGGCGGCCATTGTCGAAGACAAGGCCTTCCGATTCTCTGTACTCGAGAAACAGTTCGCCATCGTCGGCGCCGGCAAGGCTTTTCTTGACCGTTTCAAGGACTTTTTCACGGGGCACATCAAAACTGTCGATAAGGCTTTTCATAATAAAACGTCCGTTTCAAAATACATGAACGGCATGTAGGCCATTCATCGTCCCACGACAAGTACAAGACGCGCGTGTTTGTTGATATGAGCCGACTATGGAAGGGCGTCGAAGCCTTCGCCAAACCCGTTGAGCTCGACGGGAATGCCGATGCCTTCCTCGGGCGTCTGGAATACAATGAAGGTTGCGGCCTTGCCGGTCTTCAATGTCTGGACCAGTTGGTCTTCGAGTATGACTTCTGCATAACAGCCATCTTCGAAGCAGCGCACGAAATAGGCGCGGCCGATGTCCTTGCCATCGACATTGAGGCCGAGCCCGTTGGGCAAGAGGACGCCGAGGGGCGCGAGCACCCGCAGGATTTTAGCCTTGTTGTCCGCAGTCTTCAGCACGACGACGGAGAGGCCCATTTCGGGCCGGTCGGCGGCGACGACATTCTGTATGAGAGCGCACTGTTCGGATTTGGCGCCTGCGGGCGTATCGCAAAGGATCGACCATGCTCCGTGCGTGGATTTGACCGTACCGCTCTGCTGCGCTGCCATGGCAGTGCCCGCAAGGGCGGTCAACGACAGGGTAAGCAGGCCGATGGCGATGCTGCGTAGCGGAAAAAACGACATATAGGCTCCAAAACGAATCATCCAGACGTTAAACCTACCCGTCGAAGATGAAAAGAATGCCGCACCAACACTCCCCAGCATAGAGCGGCCATCAATGTGTCGTGTAATGCAATAATGGCCGGATTGTGAGCCCTTTTATGCCTTGGGCAGCAAAAACGCGGCGGATGCGAAAAAACATGCCCGTTCAAGCCGCCGTGTGCCTCCGCAATGGAAAGCTGCGCGCAAAAATGCCGCATGAGATCACGTTCGCCTTCCTTGCGATGTAAGCTAATGTGTGGTTTGAACGCGGCATATGACCGGGCCTTCCTGCGCCCGGTGTTATCGTATGGAATCAAAGCTTCATTCGGGAGATTTCTAGGTGAAGAAGAATTTTGTCACGCTGATGGGTGTCCTGGGTGGCCTGCTCGGTGCTGGAACAGCTGCTCATGCAGCAAAGCCCGAGCCCTGGCAGATGACGTTCCAACCCGCTGCTACCGGCATCATGGAGCAGATCGTCTGGTTCGAGCGCTATACTTTATGGTTTATCGTCCCGATTACGCTGTTCGTGATGGTGCTTCTGGCCTGGGTCATGATTCGCTATCGTGCGAGCGCCAATCCGGTTCCCTCGAAGACCAGCCACAACACGGCCGTCGAGATCGTGTGGACGGTTGGACCAGTCGTCATCCTGCTTTTCCTGGCAATTCCCTCTTTCCAGCTCCTGACAGCCCAATATTCTCCAGAAGAGCCCAAGCTGACGATCAAGGCGACCGGCTACCAGTGGTATTGGGGCTATGAATATCAGGCCGGTGAGGCGCCGGTTTCGTTCGATTCGGTGCTTCTGAAGGATGCCGACCGCCCCACCCTCGGCAAGGAAGATCGCGAAGCTTTCCCATATCTCCTCGCCGTCGACAACGAGATGGTCGTGCCGGTCAATACCACGGTCCGCCTTCTCGTCACCGGCGCCGACGTGATCCATTCCTTCTCCATGCCGGCCTTCGGCGTGAAGATGGATGCCGTCACCGGCCGCAGCAACGAGACCTGGTTCAAGGCTGAAAAGGAAGGCCTCTACTACGGTCAGTGCTCGCAGATCTGCGGCAAGGACCATGCCTACATGCCGATTGCGATCCATGTGGTCTCGCAGCAACAATACGATACGTGGTTCGCCGCTGCCGGAAAGGATCTTCCGGGCGCATACAAGGCGTTGACCGCGAAAATCGATGCAGACAAGAACGTGAACGTCGCCGGCAACTGAGCTGGCTGACGCACTAGATTAGGAACGGGAGCACTTTGATGGCAGGTTCTGCAGCTCACGAAGCCCACGACGCTCACAAGCCGACAGGCTGGACGCGTTGGGTTTATTCGACCAACCACAAGGATATCGGTACGCTGTATCTGATCTTCGCGATCGTGGCCGGTCTCATTGGCGGTTCTCTTTCGATCGCCATGCGCGCCGAGCTGCAACAGCCCGGCATCCAGATTTTCCATGGCCTTGCGTCCATGGTCTATGGCTATGAAGGCGACGCCGCCATCGATGGCGCCAAGCAGATGTATAACGTCTTCTCGACGGCGCACGGCCTTATCATGATCTTCTTCATGGTCATGCCGGCGCTCATCGGCGGCTTTGCCAACTGGATGGTGCCGATCATGATCGGTGCGCCGGACATGGCGTTCCCGCGCATGAACAACATCTCGTTCTGGCTGCTCCCGCCAGCGCTCCTGCTCCTCATCCTGTCGATGTTCGTTCCGGGTCCTGCCGGCGGCTACGGCACCGGTGGCGGCTGGACGATTTATCCGCCCTATTCGACCACGGGCCAGCCCGGGCCGGCGATGGATTTCGCGATCCTTTCGCTGCATATCGCCGGTGCGTCCTCGATCCTCGGTGCGATCAATTTCATCACCACGATCTTCAACATGCGCGCTCCGGGCATGACGTTGCACAAGATGCCGCTCTTTGCATGGTCGGTGCTGATTACCGCCTTCCTGCTGCTCCTGGCCCTGCCGGTTCTGGCTGGCGGCATCACCATGCTTCTGACCGACCGCAATTTCGGCACGACCTTCTTCTCGCCTGAAGGCGGCGGCGATCCGCTGCTGTTCCAGCATCTGTTCTGGTTCTTCGGTCATCCGGAAGTTTACATCATGATCCTGCCGGCCTTCGGCATCATCAGCCACATTGTCTCGACCTTCTCGAAGAAGCCTATCTTCGGCTACCTCGGCATGGCCTACGCAATGGTTGCCATCGGCGTCGTCGGCTTCATCGTCTGGGCGCACCACATGTACACCGTGGGTCTCTCGCTCGAGACCCAGCGTTACTTCGTCTTCGCGACGATGGTCATCGCCGTGCCGACGGGCGTGAAGATCTTCTCGTGGATCGCAACGATGTGGGGCGGCTCGATCGAATTCAAGCCGCCGATGATCTGGGCGATCGGGTTCATCTTCCTCTTCACCATTGGCGGCGTGACGGGCGTCCAGCTCGCCAATGCCGGTCTCGACCGCGCCATGCACGACACCTATTACGTGATCGCACACTTCCACTACGTGCTTTCGCTCGGCGCAGTGTTCGGTATCTTCGCCGGCTGGTACTACTGGTTCCCGAAGATGACGGGCTACATGTACAACCACGCGATCGCCAACACGCACTTCTGGGTGATGTTCATCGGCGTAAACCTCGTGTTCTTCCCGCAGCACTTCCTCGGCCTTGCCGGCATGCCGCGCCGCTACATCGACTATCCGGTCGCCTTTGCCGGCTGGAACGAAGTATCGTCGATCGGTTCGTACATTTCCGGTGTTGCCGTGCTGATCTTCCTCTTCGGTGTCTTCGAGGCTTTTGCCAAGAAGCGTGAGGCAGGGGCAAACCCATGGGGCGTCGGTGCGACCACGCTGGAATGGCAGCTTTCTTCGCCGCCGCCGTTCCATCAGTGGGAACAGCTCCCGCGTATCAAGTAAGACAATGGCTGTCCGGACCATTGATGGTAGTGGTCCGGATGGCCCTGACGACAATCTATCGGACTGCAGCAAGAACGAACAAATGGCATTGGTTGAGAAAAACGCGAGCATGGATACGAGCATCGGCCTTTCGGAGGCCAGTGCGTCGGATTATGTCGTGCTGCTCAAGCCGCGGGTTATGTCGCTCGTGGTCTTCACCGCGCTTGTCGGCTTGCTGGCGGCGCCGGGACATATCAATCCGGTCCTTGCGGGCATAGCCATTCTTTGTATCGCCGTCGGGGCAGGCGCCTCGGGCGCGCTCAACATGTGGTACGACGCCGATATCGATGCCGTGATGAAGCGCACGGCCAAGCGGCCGATTCCCGCCGGGCGTATCAGCCGCCAGGAAGTGCTGACCTTCGGCCTGTTGCTCTCGGCGTTTTCGGTCGTCACGCTCGGCCTTTTCATCAATGTGCTTTCGGCACTCCTGCTGGCCTTTACGATATTCTTCTATGCGGTCGTCTATACGATGTGGCTGAAGCGTTCGACGCCGCAGAACATCGTTATCGGCGGCGCCGCCGGTTCATTCCCGCCCATGATCGGCTGGGCTTGCGTTACCAATTCGGTGAGCATGGAAAGCATCGTGCTGTTCATGATCATCTTTTTGTGGACGCCGCCGCATTTCTGGGCGCTGTCGCTGTTCATGTCGGACGACTATGAAAAAGCGAAGATCCCGATGATGCCGAATGTGATGGGTCCGGCATCGACCAAGTTCCAGATTTTTCTCTATACGCTCCTCGTTGCGCCCGTTGCGGTTCTGCCATGGATCATGGGCTTCGCCGGCCCGGCCTACGGCCTTTTCGCCGCGGCCATGGGCGTCGCTTTCATCGTCTATGCCTGGCGGGTATGGCGGGCGCCGGTGGGCAAGGACATAATCAAGCCGGCAAAGAAGATGTTCGCCTTCTCCATCCTCTACCTCTTCGGAATCTACGCTGTCCTTCTCGGCGAAATTCTCGTGCGCAAAGCACTACTATTGGCAGGTGCCTGATATGAGCAATGATCGCGTGACCCTAACCGACAAGCAGAAGAAGGCGCAGCGCAGCCGTTCTATCGCACTTGCGCTGGCGCTCGCTGCTTTTGTCATCATCGTCTATGTCGGCACCTGGGCGAAGCTCGGCGCCAACATCCTGATCCGGCCGATGTAATGAGTGGTTCAATGTCTGAGGAAACCGTAAAGAGCGCAAATGCGCCATCCGGGCGGAAGCGGAAGGTTTCGGATCGCACGATTGCGATTTCGTGCCTTGCTTTCTTCTTCGGCATGGTTGGCATGGCCTTTGCGGCGGTTCCGCTCTACGCGATGTTCTGCCAGGTGACCGGATATGGCGGGACGACGCAACGAGTCGAACAGATGTCCGACACGATTCTCGACAAGACGATCACGGTCCGCTTCGATGCGAACACCTCCGGCGCCCTGCCGTGGAAATTTGAGCCCGTGCAGCGCGAAGTCACGATGAAGATCGGTGAGACTTCGTTGATCAAGTACGAGGCAAAGAGCATCGCGGACAAGCCGACGGCCGGACGCGCGGCTTTCAACGTTACGCCGCAGGCCGCCGGCGCCTATTTCAACAAGGTCGAGTGCTTCTGCTTCACCGATACGGTGCTCAAGCCTGGCGAAGACCTTGAAATGCCGGTCGTCTTCTTCGTCGATCCGGACATTGTCAACGCGCCCGAACTGAAGGGCGTCAATACCATCACCCTGTCCTACACGTTCTTCCCCATCGCAATGCCGGCCCCGCTTGCCGCCAATACCGATGTCAAGAAAGAGAACGGGTCAGGACAGCTTTGAACTTGCGCCGGCTCTCGCCGGTGTCTTACAGATGAACAGAAATTGCGGGGGTTAGAATGGCCGAAGCACACCAGAAACATCACGACTACCACATCATCGATCCAAGTCCGTGGCCGTTCCTCGGATCGGTCGGTGCCTTCGTCCTGGCCCTCGGCGGTATCGCATTCATGCGCTACCACGCCGGCGGTGAACTCGTGCTGTTCAGGGCCAACCTGACGAGCCCATGGATTTTCCTCATCGGTCTCGTGATCATCCTTTACACGATGTACGGCTGGTGGTCGGATACGATCAAGGAGAGCAAGCAGGGCCATCATACCCGCGTTGTCCAACTGCACCTGCGCTACGGCATGATCATGTTCATCGCCTCGGAGGTGATGTTCTTCGTTGCCTGGTTCTGGGCCTTCTTCGACGCAAGCCTGTTCCCGGGCGAGGTCGAGCAGGTCGCCCGTACCGCCTTTACCGGTGGCATCTGGCCGCCCAAGGGCATCGAGGTGATCGATCCGCTGCATCTGCCGCTCTACAACACGATCATCCTGCTGCTTTCGGGAACCACCGTTACCTGGGCGCACCATGCGCTCATCCACAATGACCGCAAGGGCCTCATCACGGGCCTCACCCTGACGGTTCTGCTCGGCATGCTCTTCACCTTCGTGCAGGCCTACGAATATGTGCACGCACCGTTCGCCTTCAAGGATTCGATCTACGGCGCGACCTTCTTCATGGCGACCGGCTTCCATGGTTTCCACGTGATCATCGGCACCATCTTCCTGGCGGTCTGCCTGTTGCGCTCGATCCGCGGCGACTTCACCCCGCAGAAGCATTTCGGCTTCGAAGCTGCAGCCTGGTATTGGCACTTCGTTGACGTCGTCTGGCTGTTCCTCTTCTTCTCCATCTATGTATGGGCCGGTTGGGGCGCACCGATGGCCGTCGAATAAGCGGCATCTGTCGAGACATGAAGGGGCGGGCATGGCGACATGGCCCGCCCTTTTCTTTGGGATGTGCTTCAACTTGGCTGCTGGACAGATCAACCAAACGGCGTCACTAATCGCCGTGGCCTTAATCTGGACGCTTGTCCCGATCACAACGCCAACTGAAACAATCCTTTGAGCGCAGATTCCAATGAACGAAGACACAGCCCTTTACCCGCCGACCGATCCGATCGTGGCTGGCATCAAGGCCAAATGCCCGCGTTGCGGCCAGGGCAAATTGTTCGATGGATTTGTAAAGCCCGCTCCGCGATGCACCAATTGCGGTCTCGATTATTCATTCATCGATACGGGCGAGGGGCCGGCCGTCCTGGTCATGCTGCTGATCGGCTTCATCGTGGTTGGCCTTGCCCTGTGGATGGAGGTCAATATCGACCCGCCGCTCTGGGTCCATTTCATCCTGTGGATACCGCTCGCACTCGTGCTTTGTCTCGCCACGCTCCGCTGGATGAAGGGCATTCTCATCGCCCTCCAGTACAAGCACAAGGCCGCAGAGGGACGGCTCGATCGCCCGACCGCTCATGAGTAAGACATACGTAGCGGCGGACCGCCCAAGATTTCCCTGGATCACGCTTATCCTTGGCGCAGTGCTCTTCGCAATTCTCGTGGCGCTCGGCACGTGGCAGGTCGAACGGCTCTACTGGAAGGAAGGTCTCCTTGCGGAGATCGAAGCGCGGACCCATGCCGCACCAGTTCCGCTCGCCGAAATCGAAAAGGTCTGGAACGAAGGTCAGGATGTCGATTACCGCACCGTCAAGGTTGCCGGCCGGCTGCTGAACGACAAGGAGCGGCATTTCTTCGCGACCTACGACGGTTATTCCGGCTTTTACGTTTATACGCCGCTGCTGCTTGATGACGGCCGCGCGGTTTTCGTCAATCGCGGCTTCGTGCCCTACGACCGGAAGGAACCGGCGACGCGCCCAGCGGGCGAGGTCGAGGGCCAGGTGACGATCACCGGCCTTGCCCGCAACCCGCTGGATGCCAAGCCGTCCTCGCTTGTTCCGGACAATGATCTTTCCGCCAATATCTACTACTGGAAAGACCTCGCGACTATGGCCTCGCAGTCGGGGATCGAAAAGGGAAAGCTCGTGCCCTTCTTCATCGACGCCGACAAGACGCCCAACCCGGGTGGTGCGCCGGTCGGCGGGGTCACGATCATCGATCTGCCCAACAGCCACTTGCAATATGCCGTCACCTGGTATGGCCTTGCGGCAACCCTGGTCGTAATTTTGGCAATCTCGCTGCGGCGACGCTATAAACTCCCAGCGGAAAACAAGGCGGCCGTCGATGCAGCATCGTCTTCCGACTTGACTTCCCGCTAATTGCCGCCCAAGTCCAAGTAGCATTTCAACCGGTTCCGCGAGACGATAAAGATGCCTGAGAAGAGACCGCTGACAATCCGCCTTTGCGGACCGCGCGGATTTTGCGCCGGGGTGGACAGGGCGATCCAGATCGTGGTTCTGGCTCTAAAAAAATACGGCGCACCGGTCTATGTGCGCCACGAAATCGTGCACAACCGCTATGTGGTCGAGGGCCTGCAGGCCCGGGGCGCCGTATTCGTCGAGGAACTCGACGAAATCCCAGCGGAACATCGCGACCAGCCCGTGGTCTTTTCCGCCCACGGCGTGCCTAAATCTGTTCCCGCCGATGCGCAGAACAAGAACCTCTTTTATCTCGACGCCACCTGTCCACTGGTCTCCAAGGTGCACAAGCAGGCGATGCGGCATCAGCGCCTCGGCCGGCACGTGATCCTGGTCGGTCACTCCGGCCATCCGGAGGTTATCGGAACGATGGGCCAACTGCCGGAAGGCGCCGTTACGCTGATCGAAACGATCGAGGACGCTGAGGCCTACATGCCCGTCGATCCGGACAATCTCGGCTTCGTGACGCAGACAACGCTTTCGGTGGACGATACCGCCGGAATTATTGCTACCCTGCAGCAGCGTTTTCCAGCCTTGATGGCACCGGCCGCCGAATCCATCTGCTATGCAACCACCAACCGCCAGGACGCGGTGAAGGCGGCGGCTCCGGGATGCGACCTCTTCCTTGTTGTCGGCGCGCCGAATTCATCCAATTCGAAGCGGCTCGTCGAAGTCGCGGAGCGTTCGGGCGCAAGCCACTCGATGCTGGTGCAGCGCGCCTCGGACATCGAGTGGGACCAGGTCGGCGACATATCCGTGGTTGGACTTTCCGCCGGCGCCTCGGCTCCGGAAATCATCGTCGACGAAATCATTCAATTCTTTTCGGAACGCTA
The DNA here is from genome assembly GCF_000686005.1 of Phyllobacterium sp. UNC302MFCol5.2. Taxonomy (NCBI): domain Bacteria; kingdom Pseudomonadati; phylum Pseudomonadota; class Alphaproteobacteria; order Hyphomicrobiales; family Phyllobacteriaceae; genus Phyllobacterium; species Phyllobacterium sp. UNC302MFCol5.2. Next base: position 367,584 of record NZ_JMLL01000010.1, on the reverse strand, counting down.
CACCGTGTCCATCGAACTTGCTGAAACGACCATCGAGACCGAAAACTTCCACGTCATGCGCGATCTGCGTGACGTAGAACTGACAAGCCTCGACATGGCCTTCGTCAACGGAAGCCCCTGATCATGGCCGTCTACACCGACATCAACGAAATCGACCTGGCGCATTTTCTCAAGGACTATGAGATCGGCGAGCTGCTCTCCTATAAGGGCATTGCCGAAGGTGTCGAGAATTCGAACTATCTCCTGCACACAAGTGCAGGCTCGTTCATTCTGACCCTTTACGAGAAGCGGGTGAATAGCAACGACCTGCCGTTCTTTCTCGGTCTCATGCGCCATCTCGCGGGCAAGGGGATCAGTTGTCCATTGCCGGTGAACCAGAAATCCGGTTCAAGCATTGGCGAGCTTGCCGGCCGCCCCGCCGCGATCGTTACCTTCCTTGAAGGCATGTGGATGCGCCGCCCGACGGTGCAGCATTGCTTCGCGCTTGGCGAGGCGCTAGCGCGGATGCACATTGCGGGCGAGGATTTCCCCATGCGGCGGAAGAACGCGCTCTCGGTCGAAGGCTGGCGGCCGCTCTGGGAGAATTCCAGGGCAGGCGCGGACGGAGTGGAACCTGGCCTTGCCAGCGAAACCGAAGCCGATCTCGCGTTTTTCGAGGCGAACTGGCCATCGCACCTGCCGCATGGTGTCATTCACGCGGATCTGTTTCCGGACAATGTCTTCTTCCTCGGCAACAAGCTTTCCGGCCTCATCGACTTCTATTTCGCCTGCACCGACCTTCTCGCCTACGACGTTGCGGTGTGTCTCAACGCCTGGTGCTTCGAAAAGGACAATGCGTTCAACCTCACCAAGGGTACTGCGCTGCTGCGCGGCTATAATTCCATCCGGCCGCTTTCGGCCGACGAGGCGGCAAGCCTGCCGATCCTTGCGCGTGGCTCGGCCCTCCGCTTCATGCTGACCCGCCTCTATGACTGGCTGAACACGCCTGAGGGCAGCCTCGTCGTGAAGAAGGACCCGATGGAGTATCTGCGCCGCATGCGGTTTCATCGCCAGATCAAGTCCGCCGAGGAATACGGGCTGGTCCTCGAAGGACGACGCGCATGAAGGATATCGAAGCGTTCACCGACGGCGCTTGTTCCGGCAATCCTGGTCCGGGTGGCTGGGGCGCTGTCCTGCGCTGGAATGGCAACGAAAAAGAACTATCCGGCGGCGAGGCGGACACAACCAACAACCGCATGGAACTCATGGCGGCGATTGCGGCGCTGAGCGCGCTGAAGGAACCTTGCCACGTCGATCTCTATACGGACTCCGTCTATGTGCGCGACGGTATTTCAGGCTGGATCGAAGGCTGGAAGCGCAATGGCTGGAAAACGGCGGCCAAGAAGCCGGTAAAGAACGCCGAGCTTTGGCAGCAGCTTGATGAGGCGCGCAAGCGACATAAGGTCGTGTGGCATTGGGTAAAGGGGCACGCCGGCCACCCTGAAAACGAGCGCGCCGATGAACTTGCGCGCGCGGGCATGGCTCCGTTCAAGCGCAAGCCGGTGGTTCAAGGAGGCGAGGGCCGGTAAAGCCCTCGCAGCCATAAGATCAGAGCTGCCCGAGCAGGGTTGCAGCGCTCGATGTAACGGCCTGTCCAGGCGCTTCCTCGATGTTGAGTTCCTTGACGACGCCGTCCTCGACGAGCATGGAATAGCGCTTCGAGCGCACGCCCATATTGCCGGCGGCAAGATCGATATCGAGGCCGACGGCCTTGGTGAAGGTCGCATTTCCATCCGACAGATACTGGATCTTGCCTTCGCCGTTGGTCGCTTTGGCCCAGGCGCCCATGACGTGCGGATCGTTCACGGCGACGACGACGATGCTATCGACGCCCTTCGCGAGAATAGCGTCGCGGTTTTCGAGATAACCGGGGAGGTGGTTCATGCTGCATGTGGGCGTGAAGGCACCAGGAACGGCAAAGAGAACGACCTTCTTGCCCTTGAACAGGCTGTCGGAGCGTACTTCGCTGACGCCCTCATCGGTCTTGGTCTTGAATGTGGCATCGGGCAAACGTTCGCCTACCTTGATAGTCATGAATCGCTCCTCTTGAGATTGCGCAAAGGCCTATCGCAGATAGGGTGCGGATGGTGAAAAGTCGAGCTATTCCTTGAAGGGAATTTTTCCGGATACCGACTTGTCGCCCTGCACCAGCGTATAGTAGAGGAGGCCAGGCTTTGCCTGTGCGCCCGAAACGAGCGGCACGGCAAAGACGGCGCTTTTGTCGTCGCGGCTCTTCAATTTCGACATGCCGAAATTGGCCCCGCCTTCCGCAGCCACGAATAAATCGATCTCTTCGCTGCCCGCCGCAAGATCAGCCGTGAAATCAAGATGGTCATTGTCGCGCGTGACGGCTCGAACGCCGAATTCCGCCGATGCTGGTGCCGGCAATTGATCAAATGCGGTCGATATCTGCGCTTTGGTCAGCGGGTCGCTCGGCGTACCGTCGATGGCAATATCGAACTCGGCCGTGACGGGAATGCAGATTGTTTCGCATATGCCGAGGAAGGCGTGCCCCTTGAGATGGGCCGGCTTGGCTGGGTCTTCCAGCGTCAGCGTGAACGGGAGTGACACGGGCTTCTTGTACCCGGCCCACTGCGTGCCTCCATCGGCGAAACGGTGCGGCGTCGGGAAGGCAAGCGCATAGGCTTTGATGTTGCTGCTCGCGGTGAGATCGAGTTCCGGGGGCACGCCTGCGTCACCCGGTTCCTTCCAATAGGTTTTCCAGCCCGGATCGAGATTGATCTGGATGGCGCCGCGGACCTCCGGGGTACCGACCGCAGGATTGTCGACGATGACGCGGACCTTGCCGCCGGGCGTGCTGGTCCAGTCTGAACTGGCAGCGGCCGCCGGAAGAGCGAAGAGCAATGAGGCAACGAGGTAAAGGAATTTTGTTTTCATGGCGGCGACAATTACAATGCTTTTCGTTGCGATCAAGGAGATGAGGGGATTTGCCCATCATATCTGTGTGACGAAGTCGTGTTCAGCCAAACTTTTCTTCCCGGTAACCGCTGTCGTTTACAATTCGTTACCATTGGGCGTTGTCATTTATAGAATCCTTGGTACCCTTATTCTTATGGGAAACTTGAGAGACGCGACCAACGAAGCCGGTTTTCTGAATGGACAATTCCTTCTCGCCATGCCGGGGATGGAAGACAGCCGTTTTGCGCGCTCGGTTATCTACATCTGCGCCCACTCGGAAAATGGCGCGATGGGTCTCATCATCAATCGCGCCCAAGAAATGGAATTTGCGGAAATTTTGGTGCAGCTTGGCGTGCTCGATGAGCAGCAAGTCATCATGATGCCGGACAGAACGCGCGATTTCCTCGTCCGCAACGGCGGGCCCGTCGAAGTGCGCCGCGGCTTCGTCCTCCATTCCGACGACTATCTTACGGATTCCACAATGCCCGTTGCCGAGGAACTCTGCTTGACGGGAACGGTCGACATCCTGCGCGCCATCTCAGGCGGACGTGGTCCCCGCAAGGCATTGATGACCTTGGGTTATTCGGGATGGGCCTCCGGCCAGCTCGAAAACGAGATCGCCAATAATGGCTGGCTTACTTGCCAGGCGCCGCACGATCTGCTCTTCGATCCGAACATTGACAGCACCTATGATCGGCTGCTCGCCTATATGGGTATCGATCCGTCGCGCCTCGCCACGGTCGCCGGCCACGCCTAAATTAACCTATCGGTTTTGACATTTTTTCTGTCGCGCTGCAACGCGATACAGCAAGGGATTCAACCCTGCATTTCTTGTTGGGAATCCAAATCCAAGCAATCAATGAAAGCGAGAGCCAAGTAGCAGCATCAAGCCAGCTGGTGCATCGGGACAATGGGCCTCCCGACCGTGGCAACGGCCTTGCTCTCAAACTCGGAGAATAGGCATGTGGTTTTTGCCACTGACTATTACCTTTGAAACCAAAAGAACCCGGACGGGCTGGCAAGTCTGCATCCGGGTTCGATTGATTACCTAAGGTAAAGGTGGGGCGGGCGAAAGCTCGCCCCACGCTCCAGTTACGAATAATAGCAGTCTCTTCGCCAATTCCAAGCCCGCTTTTAGTCTTACGACGCAGCCTTCGACTGCTGGAACTGTTCGCGCAGAAGCTTGGTGGCGACGTCGAGCGTCAAAGGCGGGCTGAACATGAAGCTCTGCGCATATTCGCAGCCCATCTGGCGCAATTGCAGCGCATCGCTTTCATTTTCGATACCTTCCGACACGACGGCAAGACCGAGGTCATGCGCCATGCTGATCATCGAGCGCAGCAACGTCACCTTTTGCGGCTGATCGGCCTTGAGGAACGAACGGTCGATCTTGATCATATCGAACGGGAATGACGTGAGATAGGAAAGCGAAGAATAGCCGGTGCCGAAATCATCGAGCGAGACGCCGACGCCCATTGCCTTGATGCTGGAAAGCACATAGCCGGAGCGCTCCGGATTTTCCATCATCAGAGATTCTGTCAGTTCGAGCTTCAGGCTGCTCGGCTCGATCTGCGTCTGCAGCAGGACCGAGCGGACATCATCGATGAGATCCTGGCGGATCAACTGGCTGCTCGAAATGTTGACCGAGACGAAGAGCGGTGTCGCTCCGAGGGTACGGCGCCAATTGACGAGATCTTCGGCGGCTTTTTGCATCGCAAAGAGGCCGAGCTGGACGATGAGGCCGGAACTTTCGGCGACGGGAATGAACTCTGAAGGCGGGATCGATCCGCGGCGCGGATGATCCCAGCGCATGAGCGCTTCAAAGCCGGCTATGCTGTTGTCATCGAGGCGCACGATCGGCTGATAGGCCATATGGATTTCACGGCGTTCCAGCGCGCGCCGCAGGTCCGATTCAAGCTGAAGGCGATCGCTTCCGACCGCGCGGAAGGCCGGACGGAAGGGCTCGATGCGGTCGCCGCCAAAGCGTTTCGCCTGGTACATCGCCAGCTCGGCGTCCTTTACCAGATCCTCCGGCGAGGCGGCGCTGCCGCTCGTCCATGTGATCAGGCCGAGCGATGCGGTAAGAACAATCTCGCGCTTGGCAAAGGCGATGGGCGCGCGGATCGCCTGCTTCACCGCATCGGCGAAGGCGGCAATCTTGGCGGGCTCGCTTTCCGATACGAGGATCAGGCCGAACTGGTCTGCCGAGAGACGGCTCAACGTATCCTGCGGGCGCAGCAGGCGGTGCAGGCGGCGCGATATGGTCAGAAGGAAGGTGTCGCCGGCGGAGAGGCCGAGGCCGTCATTGACCTGCTTGAAGCGGTCGATGTCGATGATGAACACAGTCGGGCGAATTTTGCTTTCCGTTTGCGCCATGGTGATCACCGAGCCGAGGCGATCCAGGAAAAGTTCGCGGTTGGGAAGGCCGGTCAGATTATCGTGGACAGCATCGTGGAGCAGCCGCTCCTCCGCCTTCTTCTGTTCGGTAACGTCAATCAGGGTGCCGACGCAGCGTACGATCTCACCATCCGAACCGATGACCGGGCGCGCCTTCAAGGAGTACCAATAATAGTGGCCGTCATTGGCTCGCAGGCGGAAGGTCTGGGAGATGCGGCCGCGACGGTTCTCAAGAATGACGTCGAGCGTTGTCCGGAAACGGTCGCGGTCGTCGGAATGCAGCATCGGCAGCCAGTTGCGCACGGCCCCGTGCAAGGAACTTGCCGACGCTCCGAGAAAATTGGTGAGGTCGGGCGTCGTGACAACGCGGTCACGCGGCACGTCCCAATCCCAGACGATGTCGCCCGAACCGATGATGGCGAGCGCCTGCCGCTCGACGTCTGAGAAGAGCCCCTGCTGCAACGCGCCTCCGGAAAAAGCGTGCTGCATGACCGTAAAGCCGATCAGGAGAACGATGAGGACAAGGCCGCCTGCGAGGGCGGGCTGGATGATGTCGTTGGCAAGAATGCCGGCAACGGTAAACCAGCTGCCCATCAGCCAGACCAGGAGCAGGATCCACGTCGGGATGAGCATGATCGCCCGGTCATAGCTCCTGAACGAGAAGAATCCGATCAGGATCGTGCCGGCTATGATGGTCAGCGCGAAGGAAAAGCGGGCGATGCCGGCTGCAATCGGCGGGTCGAAGATCGCGACGCCGGAGACGATGCCGAGACCGAGAATCCAGGTCAGCGCGCCATAACTGAAATTATCGTGCCAGCGATTGAGGTTGAGATAGGTGAAAAGGAAGATCACGAGCGTCGCGGCCAGCGCTACTTCGGTGCCCGCCCGCCACATTTGTTCGTTGCCCGGCGCGATTTCGATGAGCTTGCTCCAGAAGCCGAAATCGACGCAGATATAGGCAAGAACCGCCCAGGCGAGGGCTGCCGTCGCCGGGAACAGCGAGGTACCCTTGACGACGAAAAGGATCGTCAGGAACAGCGCGAGCAAGCCGGCAATACCAAGCAGAATGCCGCGGTAGAGCGTATAGGAATTGACCGTATCCTTATAGGCATTCGGCTCCCACACATAAACCTGTGGCAGGTTGGGAGAAGCAAGCTCCGCGACAAGGGTGATAACCGAACCCGGGTTGAGCGTGATCAGGAAAATATCCGCGTCGTCGCTTGCCTGCCGGTCGAGGGCGAAGCCTTCGCTGGGGGTAATCGACGTGATGCGTGTCGAACCGAGGTCGGGCCAGATGAAGCGCGATCCGACAAGACGGAAATGCGGCGCGACGATCAGCCGGTCGATCTGTTCGTCGGTCGGATTGGCGAGCGAAAAGGCCGCCCAGTCGCCGGTCGAACGCTTGTCGTTTGCCTGCACCTCGATACGCCGAACGATGCCGTCCGTACCGGGTGCCGTTGAAATCTGGAACGTCTCGCCCTGGTTCCGATAGACCTCGACGGCCTTCGACAGGTCGAGCGCCGTGCTTTCCTTGGTGATCTTGATTGTTTCGAAGGCATTGGCGGCGGTATGGGCCGCGAGCAGCATGAATATGAGGACCAGAGCCCGCGATAAGCCTTTCAGCATCTGTCGTCCCAACAAAGCCACCGATACTTTTTCATTTGCCAGCCCTTGCATCATCCTCAATCAGCGCGAAGAGAAGATGATCTTGCCACATTCCGTTTATCTTTAGGTAAGAACGGAGCAGTCCTTCTCTCTGAAATCCGGCTTTTTCGAGAAGGCGGATCGATCTTTCATTGCTTGGAATACAGGCAGCTTCCAGGCGGTGCAACCTCACCTTGGTGAAAGCATAGGGGATGAGCAGGCTCAATGCTTCGTGCATGAACCCCTGTCCGGCGAAGGGTGCGCCGATCCAGTAGCCGATCATGCCATTCTGGCCGACACCGCGGCGGATGTTGCCAAGTGTGATGCCGCCGAGCAAGCGCTGGTCGGTATTGCGGAAGAGAAAGAACGGATGGGCCGTGCCTGCCGCCGCCTCGTCGTCATAATGGCGAATGCGATGGCGGAATGCGCCGCGCTCCAGATCATCGACCGCCCACAGCGGCTCCCATGGCGCGAGAAATTCGCGGCTTTCGGCGCGCAGCGATGCCCAAGCGCGATAGTCGGAAAGCGTCGGCGGACGCAGGTAAATGCGCTTGCCCTGCAAGGGCGGGGCCACGCTTTTGAGAAAGGGCAGGGCGATCATTGCCGCTCCGGATCGCCGTCAGACCGCTATCTTTCTCGGGCTCGACGCTGGGGCAGTCAGTCCATGACGGATATCGGCGAACTTCATCAGGGAACCGATCGGGCCGACCGCAGCGACTGTAGGCGTCGTGTCGAGGAACAGGCGTCCGGCAAGGTCGGTCAAACGTTCAACAGTGATCTTCGAGAGACGCTCGACCAGTTCGTCGGTCGATATCGGATTGCCGTAGAGAAGCATCTGGCGTGCGATCTGTCCGGCGCGGCTTGCTGCGCTTTCATGCGACATCAGCAGGCTCGCCCGATATTGCGCCCGTGCCCGGTTCAATTCCTCCTGGCTGATATTGCGGGCAGCAGCGTGCAGCTCGTCTATGATCACGGGTACGAGCTTTTTCAAATGATTGCGCCCGGTTGCAGCATGGACCCCGAAAACGCCGGTCTCGGAGAACCCCCAATGGAACGCATAGACCGAGTAGCACAGGCCCCGCTTTTCCCGCACTTCCTGGAAGAGGCGCGAAGACATGCCGCCACCGAGGATCATCGCCAAAAGCTGCGAGGCATAGAAATCGCGCACATGATAGGCGCGGCCCTCAAAACCGATCACCACCTGGGCGTCCATCAATTCGCGCTGTTCGCGGAAATCGCCGCCGACATAGTGGGAGATTTCGGGTTCCGGGGCCGTCGATTTCGGCCGGAACGAACCGAGGCGCTTTTCGACCTCTCGGACGAATTCGTCGTGCTTGACGCCGCCGGTGGCGACGACGACCATGCGCTCGGCGCTGTATTGCTCGTCCATATAGCGGCGAAGGTCGGCCGACGAGAAGGATTGGACGGTCTCCGGCGTGCCAAGGATGGTACGTCCGATGGTCTGGTTCTGAAAGGCCGCTTCGGTGAAGCGATCGAAAACCACATCGTCGGGCGTATCGTGCGCAGCACCGATCTCCTGCATGACGACGTTCTTTTCGCGCTCGAGTTCCTCGGCGTCGAATTTCGAACTCGTCATGATGTCGGCGAGAATGTCGATCGCGAGCGGCATGTCATCGCGCAGGACGCGAGAATAATACGAAGTGGTCTCGACGCTGGTCGCGGCGTTGATTTCACCGCCCACATCCTCGATATCGGCGGCGATCTTCCAGGCGGAGCGGTTCTCGGTTCCCTTGAAGGCCATGTGTTCGAGAAGATGGGCTATACCGTGCTGGTTGCTTGCCTCGTTCCGTGACCCTGCCTTGACCCAAATGCCAAGGGCTACGCTCTCCACATGCGGCATTGTCTCTGTCGCAATCGTCAAACCGTTGGAGAGGCGACTGATTTCAACGCCCATGCAATGCTCCTTACTTTGCCGCTCTTGAATGCCGGCTCACATACTCTTCCACATTTTTAAGGTCGTTGGGAAGTACCGTGTACTGTTCTTTTCGTTGCATGAGATCACCCAGCCAGAGCGGCAGGTCTGGATGGACGCCGCTTGCCTCCTTCACGGCATCCGGGAACTTGGCCGGATGAGCCGTGGCAAGGACAACGCTTGGCGCCGTCGATCGCAGAACTTCGCGTGCTACCTTCAGGCCGATGGCCGAATGCGGATCGAGCAGATAGCCGGACTGCTTCAGTACGCTCGCGATAATCCCGGTTGTCTCCGCCTTGCTGGAGCGGCCGGCACCGAATTCGGAGCGGATGAAGCCGAGTGCCTTTTCGGCGATCGAGAAGCTTCCGGATTGCTTGAGGCCGTCCATGAGGCGCCGCACCGAGGCCGCGTCACGGCCGTGCGCTTCAAAGAGCAAGCGTTCGAAGTTCGAGGAAACCTGGATGTCCATCGATGGCGAGGTCGTATGTACCACGCCACGCGTTTCGTAATTGCCGGTCTCCAGCGTCCGGGCAAGTATATCGTTGTCGTTGGTGGCAATGGCGAGGCGCTCGATCGGAAGGCCCATGCGCTTTGCAACGTAACCTGCGAAAATATCACCGAAATTGCCGGTTGGCACAGTGAACGAAATTGGCCGGTCGGGAGCGCCGAGGCTGAGCGCCGACGTGAAGTAATAGACGATCTGCGGCATGATCCGCGCCCAGTTGATCGAATTGACACCAGAGAGCGAGAGCGCGTCGCGGAAGTTGAGATCGTTGAACATGCCTTTAACGAGCGATTGGCAATCGTCGAAATTGCCATCGATGGCGAGCGCATGAACATTGGACGCTGCCGACGTCGTCATTTGTCGTTGCTGCACTGGCGAGACGCGGTTGTGCGGAAACAGAATGAACATGTCGGTCCGGTCGCGGTTGGCAAAGGCCTCGATAGCCGCGCCGCCCGTGTCGCCGGACGTTGCGCCGACGATGGTCGCCCGCTCGCCCCGCCTGGCAAGACTGTAGTCCATCAGCCGCGCCAGAAGCTGCATCGCCACATCCTTGAATGCGAGCGTCGGACCATGGAAAAGCTCTAGCACGAATTCATTATGTCCGGTCTGGACCAAGGGGCAGACCGCCTCATGGCGGAAGGTGGCGTAGGCTTCGTGTACCATCGCCTCGAAATCGGCCTGGTGGATATCGCCGGCAATGAATGGCGTCAGCACGTGGATCGCGATCTCGGCGTAGGTCTTGCCCCGCAGCGAACGGATCTCGTCTGAAGAAAATTGTGGAAATTCCTGGGGCAGATAGAGCCCTCCATCGCGCGCAAGGCCGGCGAGAAGGGCATCGGAAAATCCTAAAACCGGCGCTTCGCCGCGTGTACTAACGTATTTCATCTCAAATATCCCTTGCCTTTGGATGCACGCGCAGCCCTGGCAAAAAGCTTGCGCAGCCCCGTCGCATTCTCATCGAACCGTTGATATAGAACACGTTCGTTCGTCAAGGTTCGTTCTACGAGGAAAGTTCAGTTCATGAAGTCAGAAACACAAAAAACTCTGCCCTTCTATCAACTTTGCGCCCCAATTTGTGCATTGGTCTTTGCTGCGGGTCTTGCGGCCTGTTCGACGAGCGGCGGGACCGTGGACACGAACTCCCCCAAGGCCCAGGCCACCGCCGAGGCCGACAAGCGCCTCACCGCCTCGCAACTGCGCGCCTTCTGCCCGCCCGTCACGATCCGCGAGGGAACCTCGGTCATCAACAATTACGGGAAGACCACCGACAAGAACCCGGCGAACCTGATTTATCAGGCATCCATGTCGGACGAAACCCGCTCTTGCAATTCGGACGACACGACGATGACCATGACTGTCGCCGTTTCGGGCAAGATCGTTCCCGGGGCGAAGTTCACGCCCGGTACGGTAACGGTGCCAATCCGTGTTGCCGTCATCCAGGGCTCCGATGTTGTCTACTCCAAGCTGAGCAGGCAGGCGGTTGCGGTCAACGACAGTGGCGCGGCCACCCAGTTCATCTTCAACGATCCGAACGTGAGCTTCCCCAAGCCGGCGAGCCGCAACGTTCAGGTGTTTGTCGGCTTCGACGAAGGTCCGGACGATAGCGCCAAGGCAAAAACAAAGAAAAAGAACTAGATCGTCAACAAAGACGGCCGGTGGAAATACCGGCCGTCTTCTTTTTGACTGAGGCTGGATCAAACGGCTTCCGACCACACCGACATGGCTTCGATCACGGCCGGCAGATCGCGGTGGCGGCTGATGACTGTTTCAGCACCGGCATCCGTCAATTTGTCTGCATGACCCGGATAGGTGTGGGCGCCGCCGGTAAAGCCGATAACCCGCATGCCCGCTGCCCGGGCCGCGTGAACCCCATGTGTCGAGTCTTCGATGACGATCGCCCGCGCTGGATCTACGTTGAAATGCCGCGCCGCAAAGAGATAGACATCCGGCGCCGGCTTCGGCTTCTGCGATCCGACCTCACGCGCCGAAAAGATGTGCGGGGCAAACAGATCGTAGAGCGTGCTCTGCTCCAGCATCATCTTGAGCGAGGAACTGATAGAGTTCGAGGCGATGCATTTCGGATATTTCAGCGCGGCAACGACCTGCTCGACGCCATCGATGACGTTGAGCTCGTTGCGCAGCTTATAATCCATCTGCTTGGCGGATTCTTCGATCAACTGCGCGGAAATTGGAATTCCTGCTTCCTTCTCGACCTGAAGCAGGATGTCGGTCCAGGTCAGGCCGGCAAAGCGCTCGGCAATGTCTTCGGGTTCGATCGGATAGCCTGCATCGGTCAGGAGCTTGGACTCGACCTGTGCGGCAAGGAATTCGGAATCGACGAGCACGCCATCGCAGTCGAAAATAATGAGCTGTGGTTCCATTAAATCATACCTGTTCGTGAAAATAGCGCTGCCATCGTGCAGCATTTCGGTCGCTTAGGGGATTTACCGGCATCGACTACACGCTAATTGGCCGGGCGTCAAAGAAAAGCGGGGCTGTGGCGATGAGGGCGGCGCTGAACTTACCCCCGCCATCCCGCCCCGAAAGGTTGGGGCGCTGTGCACCACGAACAGTTTCCCGCATAACGCCGGCTCTTAACGCGAAATTTACCGCGTCCGGTAACCATGAGGCTCTGTAATGCGTCCCCAGTAGTCGAGTACCCCATGTCCGTTGTTCGTCTCGTGAATGAACTGCCCCAGGCAGCGCCGCAATCCTCCTGGCTCGATACAATTTTAAAGGGTGACTGCGTGGCCGCCCTCAATCGGCTGCCGGATCATTCCGTCGATATCATCTTCGCCGACCCGCCCTACAATTTGCAGCTCGATGGTGACCTGCATCGGCCCGACCAGTCGAAGGTCGATGCGGTCGATGACCACTGGGACCAGTTCGAAAGCTTTCAGGCCTATGATGCCTTCACCCGTGCCTGGCTGCTGGCGTGCCGACGCGTTCTCAAGCCCAACGGCACGATCTGGGTCATCGGGTCCTATCACAATATTTTCCGCGTCGGCTCGATGATGCAGGATCTGGGATTCTGGATGCTCAACGACATCATCTGGCGCAAGAACAATCCCATGCCGAACTTTCGCGGCCGCCGCTTCCAGAATGCGCATGAGACCATGATCTGGGCATCGCGCGACCAGAAGTCCAAGGGCTACACATTTAACTATGAGGCGATGAAGGCTGCCAATGACGACCTGCAGATGCGGTCGGACTGGCTCTTTCCCATTTGCACCGGTGCGGAGCGTCTGAAAGATGAGAATGGCGACAAGATCCACCCAACGCAGAAGCCAGAAGCCCTGCTTGCCCGCATTCTCATGGCATCGTCAAAACCCGGCGACGTCATTCTCGATCCCTTCTTCGGTTCGGGAACCACGGGCGCGGTGGCAAAGCGCCTCGGGCGACATTTCGTCGGCATCGAGCGCGAGCAGAAATATATCGATGCTGCGACGGCTCGCATCGCTGCCGTGGAGCCGCTGGCTGGGGCTGAACTCACGGTCATGACCGGCAAGCGCGCCGAGCCGCGCGTCGCCTTTGGCAGTATCGTCGAGTCCGGCCTGTTGAAACCCGGCGCCATCCTCAGCGATGCGCGGCGCCGTCACGCGGCCATCATCAGGGCCGACGGCACGGTCACGGCAGGTGGCGATGCGGGCTCCATCCACCGGATGGGCGCAAAGGCGCAAGGCCTCGATGCCTGCAACGGCTGGACTTTCTGGCACTATGAAGATGCAGGCGTTCTCAAGCCGATCGACGAGTTACGCAAGCAGGTGCGAAGCGGCATGACGACAGCCGGAGGCTGACGTTCCGATCGGACGCGGACCTCCAGTGCCGTTCTGATCCGAAACGCTCAGGCTTCTGCCTGAGCGTTTCGTCTTTGGCGGTCAGACGCGAATGCCGAGATTATTGAGATCTACCTTCAGCGCCTCTGGACCGGTGAATTGCACGGACTGCCAGCCAGCCTCCTGTGCCCCCGCGACGTTCCTGGCGCTGTCGTCGATGAACAGTGTTGCAGCTGGATCAAGGTTGAAGGCCGCGACATGGTGATCGTAGATGGCCTTGTCCGGCTTGATCAGCCCGATATCGCCTGAAACGGTTACGCCGCGGCTCTCGGTCAAGAAGGGAAAGCGTTCCCAGGCCTCGCGTAACGTGTCAGACGCGAAATTGGTCAACATGGTGACGTCATGACCGTCGGCGATGAGCTGGCGCAGGATCGTGACGCTGCCATCGATCGAATGAGTGATCATCATGTGCCAGTTCTTGCGAAAGGAGCGGATATGATCTTCCCGGTCGGGAAAGTCCGCAATCAGCAGCGCCTCGGCATCGGCCCATTTGCGGCCACGGTCCTGTTCGATGTTCCATTCATGCGTGCAGATATTGTCAAAGAACCATTTCCGCTCGGCGGCGTCCGGAATGAGTTCCCGAAAAGCGGCATCGGGCTCGTAGTGGATGAGAACCTGGCCAATGTCGAAAACGATATGCTTGACGGGTGTCATACGTCCTTACCTCTTTTTGCAAAAGCGTGGGGGATGGCTGCTGCAATGACTTTTTTCATGATCGTAGGCAACGCCTCGGCTGAAAGTTTTTCGATTTTTACCCACCAACCGTCAAGGTTTTGCATTGCAGGGATATTGCCTGCCTTGAAGACGGCAAGCCGCAACTCGAAATGCGTGAAAATGTGCGTGATGTTGCCGGCAGCAATCCAGTCGGCCGCAAATGGCGCGCTGGCGATATCCGTCGCGCCGTCCTGCCGCGCTGTCCAGGCTGTGGTGGGCACCTCGGCCATCCCGCCAAGCAAACCGGTTTCGGTGCGGCTGCGCAGCAAAACTTCGTTGTTCGCAGAGACGGCAACAAACGCCGCCCCAAGGCGGATCGGCCTTTCCTTCTTGGCCGCCTTGACGGGATAAAGTTCCGGATCGCTCGTTTGCAGCGCTTCGCAGCCCTCTTTCACGGGGCAGACAAAACAGGCCGGCCGCTTCGGCGTGCAAATTGTCGCACCGAGATCCATCATGGCCTGCGCGAAATCGCCGGGACGTTCGTCAGGGGTGAGCGCCTGCATGCGGGCGCGGATTTCAGACTTGGCGGCGGGAAGAGGGGTGTCGATTGCGTAAAGGCGGCTGATAACACGCTCCACATTGCCATCGACGACCGCGACAGGCCTGTTGAACGCGATCGACGCAATCGCCGCGGCTGTATAGTCGCCGATCCCCGGCAATGACTTCAACCCGTTGATATCAGAAGGGAACGATCCGCCGTGATCGGCGCACACGGCATCGGCGCACTTCTTCAGATTGCGCGCCCGCGAATAGTAGCCAAGCCCCGCCCAAGCGCGCAGGACTGCATCCTGACTGGCAGCGCCAAGGTCCTTCACGGTCGGCCACTTTTCGACAAAGGCGTTGAAATAGGGCTTCACGGCCTCGACCGTCGTCTGCTGCAACATGATCTCGGACAGCCAGATGCGGTAGGGATCCACAGCTTTCCCGGCCTTCTGCTCGCGCGGCGAAATGCGCCATGGTAGAATCCGGTGGTGAGAATCATACCAATCGAGCAGGTTGGCGGTTATTGGTTGCATCAATCTCAAACTGCGCTACACGGGGCCAACGGTTCATACAGAACCGCTGCGAGTACAAGAACAAAAATATTCGGAATCATGAATGTTTCCAGATCAGTTGACCAAGCCCTTGATGTTCCCCGCCAGGGGACATTTTATTGGAATCGATCGCAATAATCGCATTTTCACATTTCTCTTCGCGCTTTTCCCGGGCCTTTTGGCAAGTGGGACGTCAGTTACGCTCGTCCTTGCCTTCATATGGGCAGTTATCTCGCTGGCGTTCAAGCGCTTCCCCTTCAAACTGACACCGACTGAAAAACGCGTCGCCTGGTGCGTCACTTTCTATATCGTCGTTACGGTCGTCTCGGTCGTCCTCCATCCCAATGCGAAAGCCGGCCTCACCTACATTCTGAAAATGATCCCGTTCCTCGCCGTTTGGGCGGTACTTCCGCGGCTTCATGCCGGCGTTTCCGGCCGCCTCGTACCCTTCCTGATCACCGGCGCGGGCATCGGCATGATCGGAGCACTCGCCTACAGCCTCGTCCAGATAGCTTTCTTTGCTACGCGCGCTGAAGCCGGCGCCGGCAATGCTGCGGTCTTTGGCCTGTTTGCTGTGCTCTTCGGCAGTATCGCGCTACTCAACGCCCACTCAAATAGCAAGACTGAGCGTGTGATTGCGATCCTGGGATTTGCCTGCGGAATGGCCTGCGCTTTTCTTTCGGGGACAAGATCGGCCTGGCTGGTCATGCCGGTGCACTTTGCGATCCTCTATTGGTATTTGCGCGGCCAGTCGTTGCCGTCGCTGACCAATGCGGCGAAGGTCGTGGGAACCGTCCTGATCGTGGCGGTCATTTCCGTCGCGTCGATCAAGGTAACCGAGCGCTACCATGCGCTCGAGAGTGATATCACTCACCTTGACCAGCCGCAGGAGAACATCAACTCGCTGAAGGCGCGTCTTATGCTCTGGTCGGCCGGCGCGCAGGTATTCCTGCAGTCGCCGCTTCTCGGCGAGGGTCCGCAGAACAGAATGTCCTCGGTCAACGCGGTGTTGAATCTGCCGCCTGAAAAGCAGATGACCTTTACCCATGTTCACAACGGACTTTTGAACGCTGCGGTTGACGGCGGCATTCTCGGCGTCCTCGGTGTCATGGCGCTCCTTGCTACCCCTATAATCGGCGCGCGCCAGAAGGAGCCGGGGCAGGGCCGCGACCTTGCGACGGCAATCGCGTTGCTCTTGCTGTCGAGCTACATCATAACCGGCATGTTGGGGATCATGTTCGGACACGATGCCACGGACGCCGTCTTTATCTATCTGACCATCTTGATCTGCTGGATGCCGGGCAATGCACCATTTCTTTCGATCCCCCAGGTTGCCCAACACGCCGAGGCGGACGTTGCGGCGCTGAGTGCAAGGGCATGAACTTGGGCACGTCGCAAAGGGTAACGGGAGAACGATGAAGGCCATTGTCACAGGAGCCGCCGGCTTTATCGGCTTTCACGTTGCAAGAAGGCTCGCAACCGAAGGCGTCCAGATTGTCGCGATCGACAATGTCAATGACTACTATCCGGTAGCGCTCAAGGAAACGCGGCTTTCGGCTCTTGATGGTCATGCCGGCATCCGCTTCGTGCGCGCCAACATTGCCAATGCCGGCGAACTCGCCGCTGCGATCGACGAGGATACCGATGCCGATGTCATCATTCACCTGGCCGCCCAGGCGGGGGTGCGCTATTCGGTCGAAAATCCCGCTGCCTATGTCGACGCGAACGTCCATGGTCAGGTCACGGTCTTCGAACAGGCATTGCGGATGAAAAAGCGCCCGCCCATCGTCTATGCGAGTTCGTCTTCGGTTTACGGGACCAACAGCAAAGTGCCGTTTTCCGAGAGCGATCCTGTCGATAATCCGGTTTCCGTCTATGCGGCGACGAAACGTTCCGGCGAACTCCTGGCCCATTCCTACCGGCATGTGCACAAGATTGCGTCCACCGGACTGCGTTTCTTCACCGTTTATGGCCCTTACGGCCGCCCTGACATGGCGCCTTGGTTGTTTACGGATGCGATCCTCAAAGGGGAGCCGATAAAGGTCTACAATCACGGCAAGATGGAACGGGATTTCACCTTCATCGACGATATCGTCAATGGCGTCCTTGGCGCAATGAACCGCATCCTGACCAATCCGGAAGCAACGGCCCCGGTCTATAATCTCGGCAACAACAAGCCCGTCGCCCTGATGCGCTTTATCGAGATTATCGAAAAGGCATGCGGCCGCGAAGCGACCAAGGAATTTGCGCCTATGCCGGCCGCCGATGTGCCGCGCACCTATGCCGATATCGACCTTGCCGCACGCGATCTCGGGTTTTCTCCCTCGACTTCGTTGGAAGAAGGCATACCTTTGTTCGTAGAGTGGTTCCGCGGCTACAATGGCCGCTGACATGATGGCGACGATCCGATGAACGATAGCCAACAGCGGAAAGGATTCCGGCCCTTGGCCGATCCCGCCGCGGGCATCCTCGATCCTGTGTTGCGCAAACGGGCCGGGATCACGATCGAACTCGTCCAGGCGTGGGACGAAGTCGTCGGCTCGAGTCTTGGCGGATTATCCCGCCCGCTGAAACTCATCTGGCCCCGGCGCGCCCGCGAGGATGATCCGTTTCAACCGGCCACCTTGGTCATTGCTTGCCAGGGATTCACCGCGATGCGCGTTCAGCATGAGACCGGGGAAATCATTAGCCGTGTCAATGCCTTCCTGGGCTTTGCTGCGGTCGGGCGCATCAAGATCGAGCAAAAGCCGGTCGCGCTGCCCGTCGTGAAAAAGCGTTCCTTGCCGCCCGTCGACGCAGAGACCTCACGCAAGATCAGCCATGCCGTCGAGCCTATCGAGCATGACGGATTGCGCGAGGCACTCGAGCGGCTTGGAAACAGCATCCATGCGGAGCGTAAGGGGCGCTGAGCTGCCACCAACGGACCTTGATCCTTCACGAAAAATTCAAAGACAGATCGCTGTCTCTGCGTTAGAGCAATTCTTGTTTAGATAGAACCGTTCTGCCGGAGGGAATTTGGTTTCAAGGTCGAGGGGTTTGGCGAGGCCGATGTTTATCCATCGGACGACGCCGAAGCCCGAAGGATTTGGAGCAAATTCACCAGGCCCTTCGGGTTTCCGGCTGGCGGCCACCCACTTTGTCAGGCGGCTTCGTCCGATGGATAAACATCGGCCTCGCCACCTTCCGCGTGGATCGGCTCGCCATCCGAGAAACAGAACTGCTTCTATCTAAGCAAGAATTGCTCTAAGAAACTGCCATGGGCTCTAACGAGTCAGTAGACAGATCAAACACCGGAGACAGGTGAACTTATGACTGAATTCTTCACCCGCAGAAACGTACTGGCGCTCGCCGCCGCCTCGACGGCCGCCATTGCTCTTGCATCCGGCCACGCATGGGCCCAGGAAGCAGCAAAACCTGCGGATGGGACGGCGCCGGTGAAAGCCCCGGAACCGGCGGGCAAGATCGACGAAGCCAAGCTCATGGCGCCAGGCACCTTGAAGGACATCGTCATGGGCAAGGCCGAGGCGCCTGTCACCATCGTCGAATATGCGTCGATGACCTGCCCGCACTGCGCGCATTTCGCCACGACGACCCTGCCGACGATCAAGGAAAAATACATCGACACCGGCAAGGCGAAGCTCATCCTTCGCGAATTCCCGTTCGATCCGCGTGCTGCAGCCGCCTTCATGCTTGCACGGTGCGCGCCGGAAGATCGCTATTATCCGATGGTCGAAGTCCTCTTCGCACAGCAGGAACAATGGGCGGGCGCAGCAAATGCAGAAGAACCTTTGCTGCAAATCTCCAAATTGGCCGGTTTTACACAGGAGTCGTTCAAGGCTTGCTTGACGAACCAAAAACTTCTGGATGATGTGAATGCTGCGCGTGAGCGCGGAGCCAATGAATTCGGAGTAAATGCAACTCCGACTTTCTTTATCAATGGCTCGAAATACTCGGGAGCCCTTTCGGTTGACGAAATGTCGGCGATCATCGACGGCCTGCTTTAATACCTGCGATACAGTTGTCGGCGGGGGCTTCGGTGCGCCCGCCGTTTGCATTCGGGCGCCCGGTGACGGGAAGGGCTGCTGATGCGCTTCACCAAACTCCGCCTCCTCGGCTTCAAATCCTTCGTCGAGCCTGCTGAATTCGTCATCGAAGGCGGGCTCACCGGCGTTGTCGGCCCCAATGGCTGCGGCAAGTCCAACCTTGTCGAAGCGCTGCGCTGGGTGATGGGCGAGAATTCCTACAAGAACATGCGCGCATCCGGCATGGATGACGTGATATTCTCCGGGTCCGGAACGCGCCCATCGCGCAATACGGCGGAAGTAACGCTCTTTCTCGACAATCAGGACCGCACTGCACCCTCTGCGTTCAACAATGCCGATGAACTGCAGGTATCGCGCCGCATCGAACGCGAGGCAGGGTCCGTCTACCGCATCAACGGCAAGGATGCGCGCGCCAAGGATGTGCAACTGCTGTTTGCCGACCAGTCCACAGGCGCGCGCTCTCCCTCCATGGTCGGACAGGGCCGCATCGGTGAACTTATTCAGGCAAAGCCCCAAGCGCGCCGTGCATTGCTCGAAGAAGCTGCGGGCATTTCCGGCCTGCACACGCGCCGGCATGAGGCGGAACTGAGACTGCGCGCGGCCGAGCAGAATCTCGAGCGGCTTGAAGACGTTGTCGGCGAACTCGAAACCCAGATCGAAAGCCTGCGCCGGCAATCGCGCCAGGCAAACCGCTTCAAGAGCCTTTCCGCCGATATCCGCCGTTCCGAAGCGATCCTGTTGCATCTGAAGTGGGCGGTCGCCAAGGCGCATGAAGGCGAAGCCCAGTCGGCGCTGTCGGTGGCGACATCGGGCGTCGGCGAGCAGGCCCAGCTGCAGATGAATGCCGCCAAGGAACAGGCCATCGGCGCGCACAAGCTGCCGGACCTGCGTGAGGCAGAGGCGAAGGCCGCCGCGGTTCTTCAACGCCTTACCATCGACCGCGCACAACTCAACGAAGAGGCAGAGCGCATCCGCGCCCGTCAGGGTGAACTTGAAAAGCGACTTGTGCAGTTTACGGCGGACATTGCCCGCGAAGAGCAAATGGTGCGCGACAATGCTGACGTTCTCGCCCGGCTCGAGGCAGAAGAACAGGCGCTTCACGAAGAAAATGCCGGCGCCGGCGAACGCGAGATTGCGACACGCGCCGAATTCGAACGCGCCGATGCGAAGCTGAAGGAAAGTGAGGCTGCGCTTACCAAGCTTACGGCCGAACGCGCCGAAGCATCCGCCGAACGGGCGCAGATCGAGCGCAACATGCGAGATAGCGCTGAACGCCGCGACCGGCTGGTGCGCCAGCTTGGCGATGTCGAACGCGATCTCGCCAGTGTGATCGGCGAGATCTCTGCCTTGGCTGACCCGGTCGAAAAGCAGGGTTTGGTTGAAGCCGCCGAAGCCGAGTTGGCGCAGGCCGAAGAGTCCGCGATTATTGCCGAAACTGCCGTCGAAGATGCGCGCCAGCGAGAAGCGGAACTGCGGCAACCCTTGCAGGAGACGCGTGCTGAGCTTGGCCGTATCGAAACCGAGGCGCATACACTTGCCAGGATGATCAACGCCGGAGGCACGGACCTTTTCCCGCCGGTTGTCGAATCGATCAAGGTGGACAAGGGGTACGAAGTTGCGCTCGGTGCCGCGCTCGGGGAGGATCTCGACGCACCGACCGATCATGGTGCACCCGTATTCTGGAGCGACGTCGACAATGCGGGCGGTGATCCGGATCTTCCGTCCGGCGTCCGGTCGCTCTCGGAATTTGTCCGCGCCCCACGGCAATTGGCACGCAGTCTGGCGCAGATTGGCGTCGTCGATGAAGCCGATGGTGCCCGGCTGCAAGCGTCGCTACAAGCCGGGCAACGCCTGGTCAGCCGCTCCGGTGCGCTATGGCGCTGGGATGGCTATACCGCAAGGGCCGATGCCCCAACGCCGGCGGCGCAGCGGCTTGCCCAGAAGAACCGGCTGGCAGAACTCGATCTCGAAGTTGTGGCGGCAACGAAACGGTTGCGCGAGGCGGAAGCCGCGATTGCCGGCGCGGAAGCCAGTGTCCGTCAATTGGTCGATGCCGAACGTGGAGCCCGCGAGCGGGTCCGCGGCACGCAACGCGCAGTGAGTGACGCACGCGAAGCGCTGGCAGCGGCCGAGCGGGCGGCGGGCCAACTGTCGAGCCGCCGAGCAGCGCTCGAAGAGGGCAAGACACGGCTCGCCGAAACGCTCGAAGAAGCGCACGAACAGTATGTGGACGCCGAAACGAGGCTGGCCCATGCGATCGACCTGCAGGACCTCGATTTGCGTCTCGCCCATCTGACAAGCGAGGTCACGCAGGACCGCGCCGGACTGTCGGAAGCGCGCGCCATTCATGACGGGCTGCGCCGCGAGGCGGACAATCGCATGCGCCGGCTCGAAGCCATTGCATTTGAGCGCAAGAGCTGGATCGGGCGCGCCGACAACGCCGACCGCCAGATCAAATCGCTGATCGAACGGCGGCTCGAAACCGAGCGCGAATCCGAGCAACTGGCGGATGCGCCGGAGGAAATAGAGGATCGCAACCGTACTTTGCTGTCGCAGCTTTCCGAGGCCGACCTGCTTCGCCGCGATGCCGCAGACCGGCTTGCCGTGGCCGAAAACCGCCAGCATGAACTCGACCGGGCCGCAACCGAAGCCATTCAGGCGCTGGCGACAGCGCGTGAGGGCAGGGCGCGCGCTGAAGAACGCCTCGCGGCAGCGCAGGAGCGGCGCAAGGATACCGAAGCGCGCATCACTGAGGCCCTTCACTGCGCACCGCACGAGGCCTTGAAGCTGACAGGTCTCGGACCCAATGATCCGCTTCCGGATGTGGACGCGACCGAACGAAATCTTGAGCGGTTGAAAATCGAGCGCGAACGGCTCGGTGCAGTCAACCTGCGCGCCGAGGAAGAGCAGGAGGAACTTTCCGCCCGCCTCGAAGCGATCGTCAGCGAGCGCGAGGACATAATTGAGGCCGTCAAGAAACTGCGCCAGGCCATCCAGAGCCTCAACCGCGAAGGTCGCGAGCGCTTGCTTGCGGCGTTCGAGGTGGTGAACGTCCAGTTCCAGCGCCTGTTCACCCATCTCTTCGGCGGTGGCACGGCGGAACTGCAACTGATCGAATCCGACGATCCGCTCGAGGCAGGGCTCGAAATCCTTGCGCGGCCGCCGGGCAAGAAACCGCAGACCATGACGCTACTCTCCGGCGGCGAACAGGCGCTGACGGCGATGGCGCTGATCTTCGCCGTGTTCCTCACCAATCCCGCACCGATCTGCGTGCTCGACGAAGTCGATGCGCCGCTCGACGATCACAATGTCGAGCGCTTCTGCAATTTGATGGACGAGATGGCTTCCTCCACGGATACGCGGTTCGTGGTCATTACCCACAACCCCATCACCATGGCGCGGATGAACCGGCTGTTCGGCGTCACCATGGGCGAGCAGGGTGTAAGCCAGCTTGTTTCCGTTGATCTCCAGACTGCGGAGCAATTGCGCGAAGCGAGCTGAGTTCCAGCCGCTGAAATGACGAAGCTTTTCAAAGCTTAATGCTGTTTTACTCTGCTAATCGATTTGAATGGTGCAATGCAGCATTTTTCGGTGGTGCTTGACGGATCGATCGCGTAGACCTCTCTTGTGCCAAGGGAGGCTGCTAGAATGAAATGGGTCTACACGTTCGGTGACGGCAAGGCAGAGGGTTCTGCCAATGATCGAAATCTCCTGGGAGGCAAAGGCGCCAACCTCGCCGAGATGTGCGCACTCGGCCTGCCGGTTCCTCCGGGCTTTACGATTACCACCGATGTGTGCAGCTGGTTCTACGAGAACGGCCGCAAATACCCTGAAGCGCTCAGCGCCGACGTCAAGAAGTCGCTGGAGCATATTGCTGCCGTGACTGGCCGAACCTTCGGCGACAAGGCAAAGCCGCTTCTCGTTTCGGTGCGCTCGGGTTCGCGAGCATCGATGCCCGGGATGATGGATACGGTCCTCAATCTCGGCCTGAATGACGAAACCGTGGAAGCAATTGCTGAGGAATCGGGCGATCCCCGTTTCGCCTACGATAGCTATCGCCGCTTCATCCAGATGTATTCCGATGTCGTCATGGGCCTCGACCACTCGGTTTTCGAGGAAATCCTCGAAGACACCAAGGCCAATCTCGGCCACGAGGTCGATACGGCACTCAGCGCCGACGATTGGAAAAACATCATCGAGCTCTACAAGGAAAAAATCGAGGAAGAGCTGGAAAAACCATTCCCGCAGGATCCCGAGGA
The DNA here is from genome assembly GCF_000686005.1 of Phyllobacterium sp. UNC302MFCol5.2. Lineage (NCBI taxonomy): Bacteria > Pseudomonadati > Pseudomonadota > Alphaproteobacteria > Hyphomicrobiales > Phyllobacteriaceae > Phyllobacterium > Phyllobacterium sp. UNC302MFCol5.2. The sequence goes on along the minus strand of NZ_JMLL01000010.1, from coordinate 344,261 downwards.
GCAACTTTGGGGCGCGATCGGCGCTGTATTTTCGAGCTGGATGAACACGCGTGCGATTACCTATCGCCGCCTGCACGGCATTCCGGAAAACTGGGGCACGGCCGTCAACATTCAGGCGATGGTCTTCGGCAATATGGGCGATCGCTCGGCGACAGGCGTCGCCTTCACGCGCAATCCATCAACCGGCGAAAAGAAGCTTTACGGTGAGTTCCTGGTTAATGCCCAGGGCGAGGATGTCGTTGCCGGCATTCGCACGCCGCAGAACATCACCGAAGATGCGCGGATCGCCGCCGGGTCCGACAAGCCGTCGCTCGAGAAAGTCATGCCCCAGGCTTTTGCCGAGTTCTGCGCCGTCTCGGACCGGCTTGAGAAGCATTATACCGACATGCAGGATCTCGAATTCACCATCGAGGACGGCAAATTGTGGATGTTGCAGACACGGGCCGGCAAGCGCACGGCCAAGGCTGCGCTGAGGATTGCCGTCGACATGGCGAACGAGGGGCTGATTACCCGCGAGGAAGCCGTGTTGCGCATCGATCCGGCCTCGCTCGACCAGTTGCTGCACCCGACCATCGATCCGAAAGCCAAGCGCGACGTGATCGGGACCGGCCTGCCTGCATCTCCGGGCGCTGCCACGGGTGAACTTGTCTTCTCTTCCGAAGATGCCGAACAGGCGAAGGCCGAAGGCCGCAAGGTCATTCTCGTGCGTATCGAGACGAGCCCGGAAGACATCCATGGCATGCATGCGGCAGAAGGCATCCTGACGACGCGCGGCGGCATGACCAGCCACGCGGCTGTGGTTGCGCGCGGCATGGGCAAGCCTTGCGTCTCCGGCGCTGGTTCGTTGCGGGTCGACTACCGCAATGAAACGCTGCTCGCCATGGGCGTCGTTCTTAAGAAAGGCGACATCATCACCGTCGATGGCGGCACGGGGCAGGTGCTGAAGGGCTCCGTGCCCATGCTGCAGCCGGAGCTTTCGGGCGATTTCGGCCAGATCATGGAATGGGCCGACAAGACGCGGCGCATGAAGGTGCGTGCCAATGCCGAAACCCCGACCGATGCGCGCACGGCGCGCTCCTTCGGCGCCGAGGGCATCGGCCTTTGCCGCACTGAACACATGTTCTTCGAGGGCGAGCGCATCGTCGCCATGCGCGAGATGATCCTCGCCGACAACGAAAAGGGCCGCAGGATCGCGCTTGAGAAGCTGCTGCCGATGCAGCGATCGGATTTCGTCGAATTGTTCGAGATCATGAACGGTCTGCCGGTCACGATCCGTCTGCTCGACCCGCCCTTGCATGAATTTCTGCCGAAGACCGAGGAAGAAATCGCCGAGGTTGCCGCTGCGATGAATGTCAGCGCCGACAAGTTGCGCGAGCGCACTGACAGTTTGCACGAATTCAACCCTATGCTCGGCCACCGTGGTTGCCGCCTCGCAATCTCCTATCCGGAGATCGCGGAAATGCAGGCGCGTGCCATTTTCGAGGCAGCCGTTGCCGCAGCCAAGTCGACCGGTGCGCCGGTCGAACCGGAAATCATGGTGCCGCTAGTCGGGCTTCGGGCCGAACTCGATTTCGTCAAGGCGCGCATCGATGCGGTGGCTGCCGATGTGATGAAGGAAGCCGATATCAAGATCAATTACCTTGTCGGCACCATGATCGAATTGCCGCGCGCCGCCGTGCGGGCGCATTCGATCGCCGAGGTCGCCGAGTTTTTCTCCTTCGGTACCAATGATTTGACGCAGACCACGTTCGGCATCTCGCGCGATGATGCGTCCTCCTTCCTGACGACCTACCAGGCGAAGGGCATTATCGAGCAGGATCCGTTCGTCTCGATCGACGTCGACGGGGTCGGCGAACTCGTCCGCATCGCCGTGGAAAAGGGCAGGGCGACACGCCCGGGTATCAAGCTCGGCATTTGCGGCGAACATGGCGGCGATCCGGCCTCGATCAAGTTCTGCGACGAAACCGGGCTGGACTATGTGTCCTGTTCGCCGTTCCGTGTGCCCATCGCTAGGCTCGCAGCGGCGCAGGCATCGGCAAAGCCAAAGAAAGGCTGAGCGGTTCTGCCTTAAATCCGCTCGGTTTGCTTGGCCTATCTGCGCGCGAGATTCCTCCAAGAACGGCGAACACCGTGGTCAAAGCCTTGCCAGCCCTCACCGCCCTCCTGCTGGCGCTGCCCATGGCGAATGCCGTGGCTGGCGATAAGCCGCATTTCGTTGAGCCGAAACTCTACATTGCGAAGGGCGGTCACGCCGCGCCGCAAGTTGCCCTGACTTTAGATGCCTGCGCCGGCCAAACCGACATGCGCATCCTTAATGCCCTTGTGGACAATCGCATTCCGGCGACGATCTTCGTTACCGGTCGTTGGCTCAAGCGTAATCCGGAAGCCGTCGCAATCCTGCAGGCACATCGCGATCTGTTCGAACTCGAAAACCATGGCCTCAATCACGTACCGGCGATCGACAACCAGCAGGAGATGTTCGGGCTGAAGACGGCAGGCTCGCAGGAGGCGATCCAGGCCGAGATCGCCGGCGGAGCGCTCGCGATGGAGGCATCAGCCAAGGTAAAGCCCGTATGGTATCGCGATGCAACGGCTCGCTACAGCGACGACGCCATCGCACTGATCCATTCGATGGGCTATCGCGTCGCGGGCTATTCGCTCAATGCCGATATGGGTGCATCGTTGATGTCGGCCCAGGTTGAAAAGCGCATCACCGGAGCCAAGGATGGCGATGTCATCATCGCCCACATCAACCAGCCGTCGCGCGTTGCCGGTGCCGGCGTCGTCAAGGGCGTCCTTGCCCTCAAGCAAAAAGGCTTCCATTTCGTACGTCTCGAGGACGTGACGGAGAGCGAAAAGCCGGTGCAGTCGGGCGTCTAGAAAAAACGGCCGCGCAAGGCGGCCATTTTCATTTCTGTGAATGCTCTGATCAGGCAGCAGCGCGCAGGCTGTTGCTGGATACATGCGCTTCTGTATCGGCAAGCGCGAGCTCGAAGCGATTGAAGAGCTCGTTGAGCTCGGCCTCGGTGATGATCATCGGCGGGCAGAATGCGATGGAATCGCCAATGGCGCGCAGGACGGCGCCGTGACCCTCCAGGAAACGCGCGAGTTGCGCCGCAACCCCGTGCGCCGGATCGAACGAGCGCTTGGTGGCCTTGTCAGCGACGAGTTCGACCGCGCCCATCAGCCCGCAATTGCGTACATCGCCGACGAGCGGATGATCCTTCACCCTGGCAAGCCGCGCCTCGAAGGTCGGCGTCAGGCGGCGGACCTCCTCGACGATATTGCGGCGCTGGTAAATCTCGATCGCCTTGATGCCGAGCGCGCAACCGACAGGATGACCGCCATAGGTGAAGCCATGGCCAAACGTGCCGAGCTGGGCGCTGTGATCGACATAGGCCTGGTAGACGTCTTCGGGCACCAGCACGGCACCCAGCGGCGAATAGGCGGCGGTAAGCTGTTTGGCAGCCGAAATCGTCGTCGGCGTCATGCCGACGCTCTGGCTCCCCCACCAGTTGCCGGTGCGACCGAAACCGTTGATCACCTCGTCGGAGATGATGAGGATGTCGTGCTCGCGCAGGACGGGTTCAATTGCCGCGAAGTAGTTCGCCGGCGGCACGATGACCCCGCCCGCGCCCATGACCGGCTCGGCGATGAACGCGGCAATCGTCTCCGGACCTTCGCGCTCGATCATGTCCTTCAACGATTGTGCGAGGCGCGCGACGAACTCCGCTTCGCTCTCGCCTTCAAACCCGAAACGATAATAATGCGGGCAATCGGTGTGCAGGATGCCGGGAACCGGCAGGTCCCAACCCTTGTGGTTGCCCGGAAGTCCGGTAAGCGAAGCCGACATGACTGTGACGCCGTGATAGGCTTTGACGCGCGAGATGATCTTCTTTTTGTTCGGCCGGCCAAGCGCATTGTTATAATACCAGGCAAGCTTGACCTGCGTATCGTTGGCCTCCGAACCCGACGATGTATAAAACACCTTCGAGATCGGCACGGGCGCCAGTTCCTTGAGTTTTTCGGCAAGCTCGATGGCGGGCTCCATGCCCTTGCCGCCGAAGAGGTGATAATAGGGCAGCGTGCGCATCTGCTCGGTTGCCGCCTCGATCATTTCCTCGTCGCCGAAGCCGAGCCCAGCGCACCAAAGCCCCGACATCCCCTCGATATACTCCTTGCCCTGCGTATCGTAGAGATAGACGCCCTTGCCATGGCCCATGACGAGCGGCCCCATCTCCTGGAGCTTGTGGATCGGGGTATAGGGATGAAGGATTGCGTTGACGTCGCGCTGCTGGACATTGGTGAGGGGACGGCTATTCGCCATTTCAGGACTCCGGCTTGAGAGGAAGGTTCAATCTTAGCGAGAGTTGTCGGCAAGCGAAAGGCGCGACGCGCGTGAAAAGGCGTTAGCGCCGCAAGCCTTTCATGACAGCGGCGAAATCCGGCCCGAGCTTGTCGAAAAGCGTCGTCTGGTCCTGTTCGGGCGTGACGCTTAGCGTGGTCCCGTCCTTGCCGAGCATGATAAAAACGGTCTGGTCCGTTGTGCCGTCAGAAATCGAGATGGCGCCAATACGTTGCTCGTCGCTATCTTCGGGAGCCCGGATGTTGAAGATCACCTCGCCATTGACGAGTTCCGCAGCCTTTTGCAGTGCGCCTTCGAAGCCGTCTGCCACGATATCCTGCGCACCGAGCGCAAGCTCGATCTCCACAACCTCTAGTGACACCGGCTTTTCAACGTCTGGCATCATGCCCCAGCCTCACATTCTCTATCTATTTATTTTTATTACTTAACTGGCCCGCCGACTGCCGCTTTTTCTGCGACGTGGATGCAGCCCAAATCACCACTGCGATGATGTCAGCAGAGCGACGAACCATCCACTCACGAAATGTAAACGCGCTAAACGTGCGGTCGGTCGTGCGGCAAGATGATGCAGGTTCCGGAATGTCGGGGCCTGTCATCCAGCTATTACATTTGCCCCGTATTCGCTTACCCCACTTCAGGATTTTGACGCGTGCTTTCTCATGTAAGGGGTTGTGCGCCATCTTTTTTAAGAAAACGATTTTCGCAGCGACCCGCCAGTTAATTGGCCGGCTATTTATTTGGAGAAATTATTTTGAAGAACAATCTTCTCGCTCTCATTCCGCTCGTCCTCATTTCTGCCTGCGACGGTTCGGACTCGTCGCAACCGGCGCCTAATTCCGTTGCACAATCGACGTTCGACGCCCAGTCCGAAGAACTGGAAAGCGCCAAGAAGGAGAACGCGGAACTCAAGAAGACGATCGAAGTGGTCAGCAGCGAAAAAGCTTCTATCACAACTACATTCCAAACTGTTGCAGCCGACAAGGACAAGCTTGCTGCCGAGTTGAAAAAAGTTGCGGCTGAGAAGGAAAGCATTTCCACGCAACTGTCGCAGATGGTTGCCGACAAGGACAAGATCGCCGCCGAACGCGACCAGAAGCTCACGGAGATTGAGGCCAATCTGGCGAAGATTGCCTTACTCGACAAATCCGTCGTGGAGAAAACCACGGAACTCACGGCGCTCAAAACCCAGCTTGCCACGACCACCGGTGACAAAGCGGACCTGACCAAAAAGCTCGAGCAGTCCGGCAAGGATCTCGCTGCAATAACCGCCAAGCGCGACGATCTGCAAAAGAGCGTAGACACGGCGACGGCGGAGAAGGCCAGTCTGACCAAGAAGCTTGAGACGGCTGGTGCGGATCTGGCTTCCATGACTGCCAAGCGGGACGATCTGCAGAAGAGCTTCGATCAGGCGACGACCGACAAGGCCGCTCTTGCCAAGCAGCTTGAGACGGCCAGCTCGGATCTGACGGCGATGACCGCCAAGCGCAACGAACTGCAAAAGAGCTTCGATGAGGCAACTGCCGGCAAGGCCGAGCTAGCCAAACAGCTTGAGCAGTCCGGCAAGGACCTGACCGCGATGACGGCCAAGCGCGACGATCTGCAAAAGAGCTTCGATCAGGCGACGACCGAAGAAGCCGCGCTTGCCAAGCAGCTCGAGACAGCCAGCTCGGATCTGGCGACGATGGCCGCTAAGCGCGACGAACTGCAAAAGAGCTTCGATCAGGCGACGACCGACAAAGGCGATCTGACCAAACAGCTTGAGCAGTCCGCTAAGGATCTGACCGCCATGGCCACCAAGCGGGACGACCTGCAAAAGCAAAGCGATCAGGCGCAAGCGCAGATCGACAGCCAGAAGACCGAAATCGCCAAGAAGGAAGCGGATATCAAGGCCGCGCAGACCGAGCGTGATGCAGCGTTTGCCGCCAAGGACAAGGCCATCAAGGAACGTGATGCTTCCAATGACAAGCTTCTGAAGATCGCCAAGAGCGTTTGCCAGTAAGTTTTTTCATGCCGTTTTGATTTTTCATTAACGAACTGGTTTTCAGGGAGTTTATCCATGGATAGACGCGATTTTATCAAAATGCTGGGTCTTGCCGGAACCAGCGCAGCAGCCTACGCGGCGTGCTCTAGTTACATGATGGAGGCTCTTGCCGACGCGCCCGCCACCATCGAAGATCTGCTGGTCGCATCGAACGACTGCATCAACAACGGCTCGCTAAACGATATCGAGCACGTCGTATTCCTGATGCAGGAAAACCGGTCGTTCGACCACTATTTCGGCACGCTGCGCGGCGTGCGCGGTTTCGGTGATCCGCGTCCGCTGCGCATGCGTGACGGACGTCCCGTGTGGGAGCAATTGCAGGCCGGATTCGATCCGACAAAGGAGCCCCCGGCTCCGGATGCGCAGCGGATAAAGCCGTACCGCATGCCGAATATTGCCGCCAACAAGCCTTCGGACGATACAAGCCCGGAAGGAACCGTGGGCGGGGTGTTCATTACGGACCCTGCGCATGACTACGGCAGCGGTGTCGGTGCGTGGAACTACGGGCGCATGGACAACTGGATCCCGAAGAAGCAGATCGTCACCATGGCGCATTATGTGGAAGCGGATATTCCACTCTATTTCAAGTTGGCCAAGGCATTTACCTTGTGCGATGCGTATTTTTGCTCCGTTCACGGCTACACCGATCCCAACCGCAGCTATTTCTACACCGGGCACAGCAACGGAAAGATCGGCAACGATTCGTTCAGCGGCTCCAAGGACGGCGCAAGGCCGAACTGGAAGAGTTACCCCGAGCGGCTGGAAGAAATCGGCGTGGACTGGAAATTCTACCAGGACGGCCTTACTTGGACGAGCGATCCCTTTGCGGGCAACTACGGCGACAACACGCTCGAATATTTCCAGCAATACCGCGATAACACCACGCCGATCTACAAGAAGAACCAGACGGTAAATTCGATCTTACGAACCGATCCCAACAAGCCTTCGCAGTTCGAGCAAGACATCATCGACGACAAGCTGCCGGCTGTTTCCTGGATCGCCGCGCCTGAAGCCTTCTGCGAGCATCCGAAATGGTCTCCGCATCTTGGTGAGTACTACGTCCACGAAATTCTTCGCGCATTTACAGCCAACGTCGAAGTGTGGAAAAAAACTGTATTCATCATCACCTATGATGAAAATGGCGGCTTTTTCGACCATGTTCCCGCGCCGACCCCTCCATTTAGCAGCACCTACGGCGAAGCCTCGCCCGGTATCAAGGTGACGGGCCTGATTACCGCCACCAGCACTCCGCAGCGCGATATTGATTCAGAAGCAGCCGTAACAAGCAACTCAAAGCTTATGAATATGATGGGCATGGGTGTACGGGTCCCGACGCTCGTGATTTCTCCATGGAGCGTCGGCGGAAGGGTGTGCTCGGAAATCTTCGATCATACATCGGCCATCCAGTTCGTCGACGCCTGGCTCATGGCAAAAGGCAAGAAACTTAAGGACGACTTCTATCCCCTTTCGTCCTGGCGCCGGGCCATCGCCGGCGATTTCACGAGTGCGCTCGATTTCAAGCGCAAGGTGCTTACTAAACCGGAAGCTGTGGCCGATACGACCAAGCTGGGCGTCGTCTTTACCGCCGCGCAACAAAGCAATGCCAGGAAGACGCCGGGCCTCAACCCTGACCTGACCATCTACAAGAGCGATCCCGACATCGCCAAGCCGACGCTCCTGAAGCAGGATCGGACGCGTTGCGAGATCATGCCGCTCGACTATGATTTCTTTGTTGGTGCTACCGTTACCGCCAATGACGTGAAATATTCGATCACCAATCGAGGCAAGCTCGCCGCCTCGTTTTATGTCATCCCCTATGACAGGCCAGGCACATGGCCGGGCGACGGTCCCTGGTATTTTTCGGTCGAAGGCTCGAAAGGAACGCCGGTTACGGTGAAGGATCAGGCCTATGCAAATTTCGGCGCGAAAAACGCGACCACCAAAAACTACTCCTATGCCGTGCATGGCCCCAATGGCTATCTCTTTGAGTTCATGGGGGCCCCGGGCGCCAATCCGACGGAATTGCAACTCGCCGACGTTTCCGATGCTGTTTCCATCGACGAAGCAAAAACCATCCGCTTCACGCTGAAGTGGCCCGGCGTCAACGGCCGCCTGAAGGTCACCAACGCCTATACCGGCAATATCGTACTGGTTGAAGCCGGTACCACCACGGTCGATATTCCGACGTCCGATGGTTGGTACGATGTCTCGTTCGTGGACGCGGTAAATGCGCCGTCGCGTTATCTGCGACGCTATGCCGGACATCTGGAGAACGGCAAGATCGGCAAAAGTGATCCCGCTATCGGCCTGCAATATGACGAAAAGGAAAGGGTCTACAAGCCGCTCGTCGCCTGATCGGATTTAGCCCGCACCGACTTACCATTTTGATGCCGGATGACGATTTCATCGTTCGGTCACTGGATTAATGAATTCATTTAAGAGGACTTTTTATGCAACGACGTGATTTTATCAAGTTGCTCGGCCTTGCCGGCACCAGCGCCGCCGCCTATGCGGCATGCTCGGCCTACATGGCGGAGGCACTCGCACAGTCGGCTTCAACCATTGATGAATTGCTGACGGTGGAAGGTGAGTGCAAGGAAGGTTCGCTCGCCGATATTGAGCACGTCGTTTTCCTGATGCAGGAAAACCGGTCCTTCGATCACTATTTCGGCACGCTGCGCGGTGTTCGCGGCTTTGGCGACCCGCGTCCAATGAAATTGAGGAACGGCAAATCGGTCTGGCAGCAATCGGCGGCCTGGCCCAGAAAGCCTGACCCCGTCACCGGCATCATACCGGATTCGACGCCCTATCGCATGTTCAAAGACAAGCGCGCCGTACCAACTCTGCTGGAGCCGGTCGACCCCTCGAGCGCCGGCGGTACCTACATCGAGGATCCAGCGCACAGGTTTGGCGATAGCCTGGGTGCCTGGAACGGTGGTCTTATGGACCAGTGGATCGAGAAGAAAAAAATCGTCACCATGTCCCATTACACCGAAATCGATATTCCGCTGTACTTCAAGCTGGCACGAGCCTTCACGCTTTGCGATGCGTACCATTGTGCGCATAACGGCGGCACCGACGCAAACCGGAGCATATTCTTTACCGGGACGTGCAAGGGCAGAACGGAGAACGACTATTTCAGCCATGCCAACCCTGCAGATCGGGATAAGCTGGACTGGACAAGCTATCCCGAGAAACTGGAGTTACTGGGGGTAAGCTGGAAATTCTATCAGGAGGGCCTGGACGGAAATACGTTCACCGGCAATTACGGTGACAATGTTCTCGACGCCTTCAAGCAATTTCAGGACAAGTCCACAGCGATCTACAAGAAGAACCAGACGGTCAATCCGGTTCTGCGAACCAGCGTCGACGTGCCATCGCAATTTGAACAGGACGTAAGGGATAACACGCTTCCGGCCGTTTCATGGATCGTCGCGCCCGAGGCGTTCACCGAACACCCGCACTTCCCGCCACATTTCGGCGAATATTACGTGCACGAGATCCTGCGCGCCTTCACGACCAACAAGGAAGTGTGGAAGAAAACGCTGTTCATCATCAATTATGATGAAAATGGCGGGTTCTTTGACCATGTCGTGCAGCCGGTCCCACCCATCGACCCCGTCAACGGCAAGACCACGCCCGGCATAACATTCGACGTCCCTGGCACTGCTAACTCTGAAACCTCGATCCAATCTAAAAACCCCATCGGGATGGGGGCTCGCGTTCCCGCGTTGATCATTTCGCCCTGGAGCACGGGCGGCCGCGTCAATTCGGAAGTTTTCGATCACACCTCGGCCATCCGCTTTCTTGATAAATGGCTTGTCGCTCGCGGCCTTCAAAAGCCGGACGCGCCGGCCTTCGAAAATCTCTCGTCGTGGCGGCTGGCGATCGCAGGTGACCTTACCAGCACACTGGATTTCAAACGGTCGGAAACCACCGCCCTCGAGCAGGTTGTACCGGCCGCGACTAAAGCCCGGATCATGTCAAGTGAAGAAAAAAAAATAGTGCCCGTTGGGTGGCTTCAAGGAGCTACAGCTGGGGTCGATCATATGAAGGCTGATCCCCTTCACACCAAAACCGCGCTGAAACAAGACCGCGCACGCTGCGAAAAATTGCCCATCGCTTATGACTTCCACGTAATCACAGCGGTCGAATCGAAATCCGTGCGGCTGACATTCAGGAATCCTGGGCCGCTCGGTACGGCTTTTACCGTTATTCCCTATACCACCAAGGACAAGGTGAAACTCTATAGCGTTGAAGGCGCAAAGAAAGACGGCTTGCGAAGCGAGCTTTCGGACGTCCTGACACCCACGAGTCCGGATGGTCTGTATTCCTATGCCATCCATGGCCCAAATGGCTATCTTCTTGAACTGCGCGGTAATTTCCAGACTGCGACGCAACAACTGTTCGCCGAAATCGTCGACGTCAAGTCGAAGGCCGATGCTGCCAAGATCGAGTTCGGTTTCGGCAAGTGGAACCCGAACGGCAAACTCACCATGGTAAATGCCTATACGGGTGAGACCAAGTCCGTCGCCGAGGGAACGACCGCTGTGGAAACAGCAACGGCTGACGGCTGGTACGACGTGGCCTTCTTCGATGATGGGACTTATCTGCGTCGTTATGCAGGCCGGCTCGAAAACGGCAGGATCGGCAAGAGCGATCCAGCCATCGGCAGGCAGTATGACGAGGCAAAGCGCGTCTACATGGACTATGTAGTCTAAGCAGAGCGCGAACAGCGACAACGCTTCCCTCCCGGCTCGAGTGCCGGGCGGGAGAGCGAATGAATGGATGGATATGCTGGAATTGGAAACACGTGATTTGTCACGCGCGCTTGCCTCGTGTCGATTATGCGATTAGCTCTTGGCGAGCCGTTTTGTGCATCGCCGGGATTCCATGCGCCATCATTTTCGCCGCCGCCAGTCGATTTCAGCCAAGTGGTCGGTGCGCGTGGCTTTTCTGGCCGCGATCCTCTTCGTTCTGTCCGGGCTCGGGCATCGCTTCGAGCGCATCGAGACGCCGGAATTTCTCTGGCTGCTTGCGGTCGTCGCCGGGCTGGCGCTGCTTGCATTGCTTTTGAGCTTCAAGGGCTTCACCAGCCTTTGGCGCCGGGGCGACCGGGGCGGACCGAGTGCGTTCTGGGGCGGGATCGTCGCCCTCATCGTTCTGGCGCCCTTCGCAATGACCCTCTACCAGGCACTGACGCTGCCGACACTCTACGACGTTTCCACTGATATAGCCGACCCGCCTGAGCTTTTCGCTGCCGGCCAGCGTAGCGAGCGGATGAACCCGCTCGTCAATGATGAGGAAAGCCGGGGACTGCAATCGAGCGCCTATCCGCAGGTCACGGGCCGCCGCTATGACGGTTCGCCCGATCGGATCCTGACGGCGGTGAATACCGTTATCTCCAACAATGGATGGACGGTGCTGAGCCAGAAGGGGGAACCCGGCGACGACGAGGAAATCCTTCTCGAAGTCGTGGCCCGCACCTGGCTGCTCGGCTTTACCAGCGACGTCGTTATCCGCCTCACCGACGAAGGCGAGACTACCTATGTCGACATGCGCTCCGTCTCCCGCTACGGCATTCATGATCTTGGCGAGAATGCCGACCGCATCACTGCATTCATGACGGCGCTTGACACGGAGGTGCAGGGCACCCAGCCCGACGAGGAAACGACGCAGCCGGAGCAGCCCTAGCCGATCGCTACCAGTAGACGCCGTCAATGGCTGGATTGCCGTCGGTGTGGACGACGCCGCGCGCGACGAGATCTTCGAGATGGGCAAGAACCGAAAGGCCGGCGGCGCCATGCAGGCGTGGATCGGTTTCCCGGTAAATGACGCCGACCATGGCAGGAATCGTGCGGTCGCCGGCCCGCACGCGCTCGAGGATGGCGCGTTCGCGCATTTTGCGGTGCGCCTTCAGGCCGCGCACAAAGGTCTTTGGCTTGGTGACAGGTCCGCCGTGCCCGGGGAAATAGATGCGGTCATGGCGGTGAAGCAGCAGGTCGAGCGAGCGCATGTAGTCTGACATTGCGCCGTCCGGCGGCGCTACGATCGATGTCGCCCAGGCCATGACGTGGTCGGCGGAAAACAGCACGCCGATCTCCTCGAGTGCAAATACTATATGATTGGCGGTGTGGCCGGGCGTATGGATCGAACGCAGCGCCCAGCCGTCGCCCTCGATCACCGACCCGTCACTGGCCACGAGATCAGGAACGAAGTCCGTATCGCCGCTGGCGTCGAGGAGATTGACTTCACCGACATGCAGTGGCCGCGCCGGACGATGCGGCCCTTCGGCGACGACGACGGCGCCGAGTTCATCGCGCAAGCGCGCGGCGAGCGGTGAGTGGTCGCGGTGGGTATGGCTGACGAAGATGTGGCTGACCGGGCGCCCGGCGATGGCGCGGATGAGCGCTGCGTGATGGGCGTCATCCAGCGGTCCAGGATCGATCAACGCCAGCGTCTCACGGCCGACGAGATAGGAGTTCGTGCCGTGAAAGGTGAACGGGCTTGGATTGTTGACGGTTATCCGCTGAACCTTCGGGGCGATATCGACCGCTTCACCGTAGCGCGGCGCAAAACTGGTGTCGAAAACTAGAGACATGAACGCAAGCGGACCCTTCGAAGCCTTTTCGACATATTGCGGCGCGGCATAATCCCCAATATACCGTTTTCACAAACGGTGGAAATACCGCCCCACGGCGAAGGCTATACAGAGGATATCGACATGATCGCTGCGCAAACCCGTTCCCTTGCCCAAGAATTCCAGCCTGAAGGTCAACTCGCCAAAGCGGTCTGGTATGTCACGCTCGCCCTGATCGGCACCGCGCTGATGACACTTGCCGCCAAGACCAAGGTAGACATGGTCTTCGTCAATGTGACGATGCAGACTTTTGCCGTATTCGCCATCTCCGCCGCCTACGGCTCGCGGCTTGCCGTCGCTACCATGGCGCTCTATCTGCTTGAAGGCGCGCTTGGCATGCCAATTTTCACCGGCACGCCAGAAAAAGGCATCGGCCTTGCCTATATGGTTGGACCGACGGGCGGTTACCTCGTCTCCTATCTCGTTGCCGCATGGATCGTCGGCACCGCCGCCGACAAGGGTTATGCCCGCAATCCAATCGTTCTCGGCGCGGCGATGCTAGCCGCGGAGGTTGCCATTCTCGGCCTCGGCTTCCTGTGGATGGCCTATCTCTTCGGCTTCGAGAAGGCGTTCACCTTCGGCGTTGGTCCATTCATTGTCGCTGACATTTTGAAGCTCGCTCTGGCGGCTGCCATCGTTCCGGCCATTGGCTCGTTGCTCAAGCGCCGTTAAGAACTTGCCGCAACCATCGTTGGGCCGCGGCATCGTCCGCGGCCTTTGTTTTTGCGCCGGCCATTGACTTTGCGATGCGGCCTTCGCAGTTTCTCATGATACTCGTTCAAAAATAAGAGGCACGTCTTGTCAGATTATCCGCGGGATTTGATCGGCTATGGCCGAAACACGCCCGACCCGAAATGGCCGGGCGGCGCACGCATCGCCGTGCAGTTCGTTGTCAACTACGAGGAAGGCGGCGAGAGCTCGATCCTCGATAATGATCCGGCATCGGAGTGCCTTCTGTCGGAGATCGTCGGCGCGCAGCCCTGGCCGGGCCAGCGCAACCTGAACATGGAATCGATCTATGAGTATGGCGCACGGGCCGGTTTCTGGCGGCTGTGGCGCATGTTTACCAAGCGCAAGATGCCGGTCACGGTCTATGGGGTTACCCTTGCCATGGCGCGCAACCCCGAAGCTGTCGCCGCCATGAAGGAGGCCGATTGGGAAATTGCGAGCCACGGCCTGCGTTGGCTCGAATACAAGGACTGTCCCGAGGACACTGAGCGACAGCACATTCTTGAAGCGGTACGCCTGCATACCGAGATTACCGGGTCGCGGCCGCTCGGGATCTACCAGGGTAAACCGTCGGATAATACGCTGAAGATCGTCATGGAGGAGGGCGGCTTCGTCTATTCCGCCGATAGCTATGCCGACGAGTTGCCCTATTGGGTCAAGGGTCCAAAGGGCCGGCATCTGATCGTGCCCTACACGCTCGATGCCAACGACATGCGCTTTGCGACGCCGCAAGGGTTCAACTCAGGCGATCAGTTCTATACCTACCTCAAGGATACGTTCGACGTGCTTTATGCCGAGGGCAGGGAAGGCGCGCCGAAGATGATGTCGATCGGCCTGCATTGCCGGCTGGTCGGCCGGCCGGGACGCGCCGCGGCGCTGGAGCGCTTCCTCGATTATGTCCAGCATCAGGAAGGCGCCTGGATCACGCGGCGCATCGATATCGCCAATCATTGGCACGAACATCACCCCCCGGCAGACGAAAACTAAGATGGAAATCCTCAGCCTCAATGTCACGCCGCTGACGCGGGCGGCATTCTCACCCTATGGCGACGTCATCGAAACCGCAGGCGCGCAGATGCGCCTTATCAACGGCGGCACGACGCAGCGCTTCCACGACCTCGCAAAGGTCGATGTGACGGGACCGGGAGCCCGCGTGCTGGTTAATATATTTCGCGGCCAGAGTCTCGCGCCGCCGATCGACATCAAGATGCTGGAACGTCATCCCCTCGGAAGCCAGGCTTTCATGCCGCTGCAGGGCCGGCCCTACCTTGCGGTGGTGGCCGAAGATGAAGGCGGGCGGCCGGGATCGCCGGTCGCGTTCCTGTGCCAGGGCAACCAGGGCGTCAACTATGCCCGCAACGCCTGGCATCATCCGCTGATATCGCTCGAGGCCGAATCGGACTTCGTGGTCGTCGACCGCGGCGGCGAGGGCAACAATCTCGAAGAATTCTTCTTTGAAGACCGTCTTTACCGGATTGGCTCCATCTGATCGCCCCTATGTCATTGCGCAATCTCGCCACTTGACGCCCACGTCCAGCCGGTCGAAGCTGCTGACATGGCTACGACGATGCGGTTTTTTCTCAATGGTCAATTGCAGGAAGCTGCAGTTCGACCCGATATGACGGTGCTGGATTGGTTGCGCGGTCCGGCGCGCCTGACAGGTACCAAGGAAGGGTGTGCGGAAGGCGATTGCGGGGCGTGCTCTGTCCTCGTCGGCGATCCTTCAGAAGAGGGCGCCGAACCTCGCGTGCACTATCACGCCGCCAACAGCTGTATCCTTGCGATGGGCCAGATCGACGGCCGTGCGCTGGTTACGGTTGAGGGCTTGAAGGGCGAACACCTGCACCCGGTCCAGCTCGCGATGGCGGAAAACGGTTCTTCCCAATGCGGCTTCTGCACGCCCGGCATCGTCATTTCGATCGCGGGTCTCGCCGCGGCCAACCCGGAATCCGGCGAACAGGATATTCACGATGCCCTTGCCGGCAATCTGTGCCGGTGCACCGGCTACAGGCCCATAGTCGAAGCAGCACGCAAGGTAATCGGTGCCGGTGGCGCCGGCATCAGCGGCCCCGCAGTTACGGCTTTTGCGAAGATTGAGCCGCGCCGATCGGTTTCGGCCGGCGGTGCGTCGTTCGATCAGCCAGCGACGCTCAATGCGCTTCTGCAACTGCGCAAGGAGAGACCGCAGGCGATTTTACTTGGCGGCGGCACCGACCTCGGCGTGGCATTGGCCGATTATCACAGCGATTGGGACGATGTGATTTCGCTGGCTCGGGTCAGCGAATTGCGGGCGATTCGCGAGACCGACAATCATCTGAGTTTCGGCGCGGCGGTGACGTGGGAGGAAGTGCTGGCTGCGGTCACGCCGATTTATCCATCCTTCGCTACGCTGATCCGGCGCTTCGGTTCGACGCAAATCCGGTCCATGGGCACGATCGGCGGCAATATCGGCACCGCGAGCCCCATCGGTGATGGACCGCCCGCGCTGATTGCCCTCGGCGCCGAAATCGAGCTTGCCTCCCAGAGCGGCCACCGTTTCCTATCGCTTGAAGATTTCTTCCTCGATTACCGCAAGACGGAACTGCGTGCCGACGAGGTGATCGCTTCTGTCTCGATCCCCAAGCCCAGGGAAGGCCAGGATTTTCGCGTCTACAAGATATCGAAGCGCTACGACCAGGATATATCCACCGTCTGCGCTGCGTTTTCGATCGTGCGAGAGGAAGGTCAGGTTCGCAGCGCCCGCATCGCTTTTGGCGGCATGGCGGCAACACCGCGCCGCTCTCCTGAAGCTGAACGCGCGCTCGTCGGAACCAGTTTTGACAGAAAGGCAGTTGCAGCCTGCGCCGCAGCGATTGCAACCGAGTTCAAGCCGTTGACCGATTGGCGTGGTAGCGCCGATTATCGCCTTGAGGTCGCTGCAAACCTTGCCGAGCGCTTCTGGCGCGATGTGGCAGGCGAGACGGTGGAGGTGATGGCGCTATGAATATCGATGCCAAGATCGTTCACCGCAGTATCGTCGGCAAGGGTATCGCCCATGACTCTGCGGCAAGGCACGTCGCTGGCGAAGCCGCCTATATCGACGATATGCCGGAACTGCCTGGGACATTGCATGCGGCCTTCGTTCTTGCGCCGGTGGCGCACGGCAGGCTTCTTGGTATCGACGCTTCGGAAGCGTTGGCGATGCCGGGCGTCGCCGGCATCTGGTCGGCGAAGGACATACCCGGTCACAACGAAGTTGGCCCTATCCTCCACGGCGAGACGCTGTTTGCGGAATATATCGTCGATTACGAAGGACGGGTGGTCGCCGCAGTCGCCGCGTCGGATTTCGAGACAGCCTATCGCGCCGCCAAACGCGTCAAACTGAACATCGAAAAGCTCGAACCGCTTTTGGACATCGAGGAAGCACATCATAAGAAGAGCTATGTTCTTCCTGCGCAGCAGGTCATCGAAGGCGATGTCGACACGGCGCTCTCCGGCGCACCCCATGTCATCTCCGGCAAGCTGCGCATGGGCGGACAGGATCATTTCTACCTTGAAACCCATATCGCCTACGCCATTCCCGGCGAGAACGGCGAAATGCTGGTCCATTCTTCGACCCAGCATCCGACCGAAGTCCAGCACCATGTGGCGCTCGTCCTTGGCGTTCATGCCAATGCGGTCGAATGCCAGGTGAGGCGCATGGGCGGCGGTTTCGGCGGCAAGGAGAGCCAGCCGACCATCATCGCCTGCGCGGCGGCGCTGATCGCGGCCCAGACGGGCAAGCCGTGCAAGATGCGCCTGAAGCGACGCGACGACATGGTCGCCACCGGCAAGCGGCATGATTATGTCGTCAACTGGAAGGCGGGCGTCGACAACACGGGCCGCATAGTTGGGCTCGACATCGAGTACCTTGCCCGGGCCGGCAATCTCCCCGACCTCACAGGGCCGGTGATCACGCGCACCCTGACCCATTCGGACAATTCCTATTTCATCCCCCATGCCCGCTTTGTCGGTCATGCCTGCAAGACGAATACCGTTTCGAACACCGCATTTCGCGGCTTTGGCGGGCCCCAGGGCATTATCGCCATCGAGTGCATAATCGATACGATCGCACGCGAGCTGAAGCTCGAGCCCAACAACGTCCGCGCCATCAATTATTATGGCGATGAAACCGGCGATATGACGCCGTATGGCCAGAAGGTAGAAGACAACCGCCTGGTCGAGGTCACCGAAGCCGTGCTTGCCTCAGCCGACTGGAGCCGCCGTCGTGCCGAGATCGATGCGCATAATGCGACCAATCCTGTCATAAGGCGCGGCCTCGCCATGATGCCGATCAAATTCGGCATTTCCTTCAATTTGACCTCGCTCAATCAGGCTGGCGCGCTCGTCCATGTCTATCTCGACGGCTCGATCTTCCTCAATCACGGCGGCACCGAGATGGGGCAGGGGCTGTTCATCAAAGTCGCGCAAGTTGTCGCCGAAGTGTTCCAGGTCGAGCTCGACATGGTGCGGATATCCTCCACTGCGACCGGCAAGGTGCCGAACACCAGCGCGACGGCCGCTTCGACCGGCTCAGACCTCAACGGCATGGCAGCCTTCAAGGCGGCGACCGCGATTAAGGCGCGCATGACGCGGGTGGCCGCCGAACATTTCGACGTCGAGGAAGACGTGATCGTCTACCGCGAGGGCCGCGTTCATGCCGGCAATGAATCGATTTCGTTCGGCGAACTTGCAAAAATGTCCTGGGCCAAGCGCGTTCAGCTTTCCGAGGCCGGCCATTATGCGACGCCCAAGATCCATTGGGACGGCAAAACGATGAAGGGCCGCCCGTTCTTCTATTTCAGCTACGGAGCAGCGGTTGCTGAAGTTGCGATCGACACGCTGACCGGCGAGACCCGTTGCCTCAGAGCCGATATCCTTCAGGACGTCGGCTCGCCGCTCAATCCCGCCATCGACCTTGGCCAGATCGAGGGCGCTTTCGTGCAGGGCATGGGCTGGGTGACCTGCGAGGAACTGTGGTGGGACAAGGCCGGCAAATTGCGCACCGTCGGACCTTCGACCTACAAGATACCGGGATCGCGCGACGTTCCGCCCGAATTCAACGTCCGCATTCTCGACAATATGCCGAACCAGGAGGAGACGGTATTTCGCTCCAAGGCGATTGGCGAACCACCATTGATGCTCGGCATTTCGGTCTGGCTGGCGATCCGCGACGCTATCGCCTCGATCCACGGAGGCGTTCCGTATCTCGATTCTCCGGCAACGCCGGAAAATGTTCTACGGTCAGTAGGGGAGGCCAAAGCCAACCGAACAGCTTGAGAGGGAGGGGACATGAGGCTTGAACAACTGAACAGTGCCAGCACGGAGGAATTCGTTGGCGCGCTCGGCGGTGTCTTCGAACATTCGCCGTGGGTCGCCGAGGCGGTCGCCGGCCAGCGGCCATTCACCAGCGTCGAGATCCTGCACGGCGCCATGGTCGTCGCCGTCGAAAAGGCCGGTCAGGCGGCACAATTGGGCTTGATCCGTGCGCATCCGGATTTGGCAGGGAAGGCGGCGCGCCAGGGCAGTCTTACCGTCGAATCAACCAGCGAACAGCGCGGAGCCGGACTTGACCGGCTGACCGACGAGGAATTCGAGGAGTTTCATCGTCTCAACAACGCGTATCAGAGCCGTTTCGGTTTTCCATTTATCCTTGCCGTGCGCGGCCATAACAAGCACTCGATCATGGCGGCGTTTCGCCAGCGCCTCGATCACAATGCCGGCGAGGAAGTCGCCGAAGCTTTACGGCAGATCGCGCTGATTGCGCGGTTTCGCTTGCACGATTTGATCACTTAAGGACCTCACATGGGAAAGTTATCCACGCATGTTCTCGATAATTCCGCCGGAAAGCCCGCGGACGGGATGGCCCTGACACTCCATCGTATCGAGGAGGGCGGGCCTGTCCTGCTCAAAACCGCCGTTACCAACGCGGATGGCCGCACCGACAAGCCCCTCCTTTCCGCGGACGAGATGGCGGTCGGCCGCTACGAACTGACGTTTTTCGTCGAGGAATATTTCAAGCACAAGCTCGTTGCGCTCGACACCCCGGCCTTTCTCGACGATGTGCCGATACGCTTCGCGATTGCCGACACGAACGCAAATTATCACGTGCCGCTTCTGGTCACTCCCTGGTCCTATTCGACCTATCGGGGCAGTTGATCAGCCATAGACACCGACAACGTTGAACACGCGCGTCTCATCACCGCGGAAATAGACGAGGTTCGCTCCGGACTGAGGTGACAGATCGGAACTTGGCAGGACGAGGCTGCCGACGGGATTGCCCGAATTGACGATCGTGAGCAGCACACCGTCCTGTGCGAACACGCCGCCGAGCCGCTTTTGCATCAGCGGCGAGATATCGATAGCGATTGTCTTTTTGACCGGATCGACGATCTGCAGCGCATCGCCGGAGGCCCATTGCTTGATATGATCGGCGTTTACGACCTGAAGTCCGTTGAGGGCGGTGTCCCATTTGACCCAGGCCGACTGGGCTGGCGATTTGGTGACATTCCAGAGCCGGACCATCGCGACGTCGCGCATGGCCGTTCCAAACAAGCTCACGGCGCTATTGGCAGCGAGCGTGATGATGTCGGCGGCGATCGAGGCGACCTTGGCGGCGGCCGGCGTGGCGCTGCCCGGCATTTGATAGATCGTCGCATCGGGCCCGGCCGGCAAAAAGACAAGCCCGGAAAGGCGTTTACCGGTGGCAGCGCTGGCAATGCCATTGGGGAAGCGCACGACGCCGGTCGCATTGTCGGCGATCATGACATCGCGCCAGCTACTGCCGTCCGCACTGGTCTTGATACGGAAGTCGCGGCCCCATATCGTGC
The DNA here is from genome assembly GCF_000686005.1 of Phyllobacterium sp. UNC302MFCol5.2. Classification (NCBI taxonomy): domain Bacteria; kingdom Pseudomonadati; phylum Pseudomonadota; class Alphaproteobacteria; order Hyphomicrobiales; family Phyllobacteriaceae; genus Phyllobacterium; species Phyllobacterium sp. UNC302MFCol5.2. Next base: position 323,637 of record NZ_JMLL01000010.1, on the reverse strand, counting down.
CCATTTCGGCGCGGCCCTGATAGTTCGACTGGAAGAGGAGCGACGCTGCCTGGTTGTCGTCGGACTTGTTGATCTTGATTTGATGGCTCGTGCCCGCGTGGTCGAACAGTGATGCCGGACTTTTCAGGGCGAGGCGGTTCGTATCATCCGCGACAGTCTGGATGCCGACCGCATTCACGGGATTGGTACCACCGCTTGCAGCGGCCTTCCAAGCGCCATTCGTAAACACGAGGAAGTTCGCGGTCTTGGCGATCCATGCGGACCAGCCCTCAAGGGGCTGAAAGAACGCCCATGCACCATCCTGAAAGGCGGCGACCTGCTGATCCTTGCCGGCCCAGGCCCCGCTTGCCCCGGATCCGATAATGTAGCGGTCGCCTTCAGCGGGATTGGATGGCGCCGCCTGCGCATTGCTGCTCAGCACCGACAATTGCACCAGAGCATCGAGCGCGCGTATCGCCTCGTTGTGCGTTACGTGCTTTTGCGCCTGCGAGGGGGCGATATAGGGCAATTTGAGGTTCGACGTCTGATCCATGTGGCTGTCCTTTCCGCGCTTCGCCATTGCCGGGGAAAGTACAGCCGTTGTGATTGTGTTGGATAAACCGACGATGCACATGGTGATTGATTGACGAGCTGCCGGTCATTGCATTTATGTAGCCCTATGTTACTGGTCTTGCGTCCGTTTGGGGTTCCGTTGTAGGGCGAGACGCCTGGCCGGCTCATCCCTTGCGCAAAGGTGCTTTTGAACGTCTGTCCCTTATCAAGCCCGTCTGCATGCCGTGAACATCGAGGATCAATGACACTGGAAAATTTTCGGCAGGGCGTCTCGATGATGCCGCGTCGTTACAAGCAACTGATCCTGGTCGTATTCGACGTGATCGCGCTGACCTTTGCCGTTTGGCTCAGCTATCTGCTGCGATTTGGCACATTCTTTATTCCGAACAGCGAACAGGCACTTTTGATGGTTGCCGCGCCGCTGATCGGGCTGCCGGTGTTCATCCGCTTCGGACTCTATCGCGCCGTCATCCGCTACCTGCCGGACAAGGCCATCTGGACAATGATCCAGGCCGTGACCATCTCTGTCATTCTCTGGGTCTGCCTGGCGTTCCTTACGCTCATGACCGGCGCAGAGGGCGTGCCGCGCGCTATTCCCTTCCTCTATTGGGTGCTGAGCATTGGCATCATCTGCGGCAGCCGCTTCGGCGCCAAATGGCTGCTGTGGAGTGCACTGCGCGACAAGCTCATGGCGCGGCAATGTCTGATTTTCGGTGCGGGCGATGCGGGACGCCAGCTTGCCAATGCGCTGCGCAGCCAGAACGAAGTATCCGTTGCCGGTTTCATCGACGACGACCGGAGCCTGCATGGCATGGATATTCTCGGTATCCGCGTCTATCCTACGCAACACCTTGAAACGCTGATCGATAATTTCGGTATCAGCGAACTGATCGTCACGACATCATCGCTGAGCGGCATCGAGCGTCGCCGGCTGATCGGTCGATTGAAGGCTCTGGACGTCAAGGTTCGTATTCTCCCGGCTATCTCCGACCTTACGGCCGGCAAGTATCTGGTCAGCCACCTGCGTGATATCGACATTGACGACCTGCTCGGCCGCTCGCCCGTTCCGGCCGACCCGACGCTGCTCGACAAGACCGTGGAAGGCCGGGTGATCCTTGTTACCGGCGCCGGCGGCTCGATCGGCTCGGAGCTTTGCCGCACCATCGTCAAGCTTGCGCCCGCCAAGCTCATTGTCTTCGATGTCAACGAGCACAGCATCTACCAGCTCCAGCGCGAGCTGGCGGGCATGACCGATTGCGTGATCGTTCCGGCGCTTGGTTCGATCAGCGATGCTTCGCTGATCCGCGCGCTGCTCGCCGAGCACAAGGTTGAAAATGTCTACCATTGCGCCGCCTACAAGCATGTGCCGCTTGTCGAAGAGAACGTCGTCGAGGGCGCGCGCAACAATGTCATCGGCACCGATGTGCTGGCCGCAATGTCACAACAGGCCGGAGTGCGGAACTTCGTGCTGATCTCGTCCGACAAGGCCGTTCGGCCCTCCAATGTCATGGGGGCGACCAAGCGCTGGGCGGAACTTATCGTACGGCATCAGGGCGATATCGCCAGGGAGCAGGGGACCGGGCAGATATTTGCTTCGGTCCGTTTCGGCAATGTCATCGGTTCAAGCGGGTCGGTGGTGCCGCTCTTTCGCGAGCAGATCGCGCAGGGCGGGCCGCTGACGGTTACCCATGACGACATGACCCGCTATTTCATGTCCGTGCGCGAAGCTGCCGAGCTCATCATCCAGGCCGGCGCGCTTTCTGAGGGCGGCGACATATTGCTGCTGGAAATGGGCGAACCGGTGCGTATCCGCGATCTTGCCGAAAACATGATCCTGCTCGCCGGACTGTCGGTGAAGGACAGCAGCAACCCCGATGGCGACATCGAGATCGTCACGGTGGGCATTCGCGACGGTGAAAAGCTGCATGAGGAACTGTTCTATGATCCCACCGGCGTCGGGTCGACGAGCCATACGAAAATCCTGCGCGCCCAACGCCGGTCCAACGCCGCCGACCGCCTGCCGGATGCTGTGGCAGAACTCCAGCTTCTGATCGAGCGGCGCGATACTGAAGGCGTCCGCAAGCTGCTCTACGAGCGCGCAACGTCTTAAAGACTTCGTTGTCCAGCGCTGCGAAAGCGTGACAGCAGCAACGTCACTGCCAGCAGTCCGGCGCAAATTGCGCCGGCCGCAACAAGCCCGCCATCGAATGTCAGGAAGGCGCAGATGCCGAGGATGAAATTCAGTGCGCCGACGCAGGTAACGATTTGCCAGACCGACCAGCCCGACCGCTTGGCGATCTGATAGGCATGCTTGGAGTGGGCAGCGAGAATGTTCTCGCGTGCCGCAAGCCGCATGAACAGCGTCGATGTGGCGTCGGCGATAAAGAACAGCGGCAAAAGCAGGCCTGCGGCGATTGAAAGGTCGCGGGCAACCAGGAAGAAGGCAAGCCCGCTCAAAAGCCCGATCGGCAGGCTGCCGGAATCGCCGAGAAAAACCAGCGCTTTCGGGCGGTTAAACAGGGCAAATCCCAAGAGGCCTCCTGCGAGGCAGGCGGCAAGCACGCCCGTACCCGAAGCCACGAGGCCGATCGCCGCGAGAACCGCAGCCAGCGCCAGCGGTATGCCAAGCCCGGCGACGACCATCAGGTCGAGACCGTCCATGAAGTTGGTGAGGTTGATGAAATAGACGAGCGCAAAGGCAAGGAGCAGCCTCTCGACGGCGAACGGCAGGAGGTCGGGCAGCAGCCGGAATTCACTGCCGAGGCCATAGACGGCTATTCCGGCCGCGAGAAATTGTGCGATCAGCCGGACACTTTCGGGCAGATGATGGCGGTCGTCGAAAAACCCGGTGACCCAAAGGATAAGGGCGGCGGCGCTGCTCAAGGCAAGAAATCGCCAGTCGAGACCGGCTGCCGGGCCGAATATCCACAGCGCCAGGAGGACTGCCGGGATAATGGCAAGGCCGCCAAGCTGGCGCGCCGGCTGCGTATGGTTGGACCGCTCCGTAATGGTAGCGCCGAGGAAATTGCTCGGCAGGAGCCTTATGATGGCCGCAAGCAGTATGGCAGCGCCGATGGCGGTGGCGATGAATGGCGCAAGCAATGCAGCAAAGGGCAATCCGGGCCTCGTTCGGAACGGCGTGAAATCGAAGTCACCCTTGTCACGAAAATTATATGGAAACAATTGCGAAGAGCGACAAATGGCCGATCATTCACGTTGCGCAACCCCGAGCCAGAGGTTATAAGGCCGCGCGGTCGGGCGCTTCGCCTGGATAGACAGCAAGATTTTGGGGCGTAGCCAAGTGGTAAGGCAGCGGTTTTTGGTACCGCCATTCCCTGGTTCGAATCCAGGCGCCCCAGCCATCCCGGACATCACGGAAATCTTGGCCTTGGCACTCGAAATCTCGACCGTTCTGCACCTCTGAATTGCATACACTTTAACATTTCAAATAACATTTGTTCCATGCGTCGCTTCCATATTGACAACTGCCCCATCATCTTGAATGTTGAATGAAACGTTTCATCACGTAAGTATGAATCGCAGGGAGTGAGCATTCGCATCTGGACGGGAGTGGTCCGGCGCGAAGATCGGCAAGGCAGAACCAAGGTCGCGGCGCGCAATGCCGCTTGGTTTGATCGTTTGCCTCCAGTTTTCTTCCTGACACTTCGAAAGGTCGGCGGGTGGCTATGCCATTCCGCACGGTTTGGGCAACAACCAAGGAGGATATGCCTGTGAAGAAACTGCTCGCATCACTCGCCATTGTCGCGGCTCTTGTCGCGCCGGCAAAGGCCGAAGGGCCGATCGATACATCCAAAGTCAAAAAGGAATATGTCACGTCGGCTAGCGGCAAGACCTATTCCATCGCCACCGTGGTCAAGGTCGACGGCATTGCCTGGTTCGACCGCATGCGCGCCGGCGTTGAACAGTTCAAATCGGATACCGGGATGGATACCTGGATGGTCGGGCCGAGCCAGGCCGACGCTGCTGCGCAGGTCCAGATCGTTGAAAACCTGATCGCACAGGGCGTCGATGCCATCTGCATCGTGCCGTTCTCGGTCGAGGCGGTGGAGCCGGTGCTGAAGAAGGCCCGCGACCGCGGGATCGTCGTCATCGCCCATGAAGCCTCCAACATCGTCAATGTCGATTACGAGCTCGAAGCCTTCGACAACAAGGCCTATGGCGCCAAGCTCATGGAAGTCCTTGCAAAGAACATGGGCGGCAAGGGCAAGTATCTTGCGACGGTCGGCAGCCTGACCTCGAAGTCGCAGATGGACTGGATCGACGGCGCCATCGAATATCAGAAGAAGAACTTTCCTGAAATGTCGCTGGCGACCGAGCGTCTCGAGACCTATGACGACGCCAATCAGGACTACAACAAGCTGAAAGAGGCGATGACCACTTATCCGGACGTTACCGGCATTCTTGGCGCGCCGATGCCGACTTCGGCCGGGGCAGGGCGCCTGATCGCAGAGGGCGGTCTGAAGGGCAAGGTCTTCTTCGCGGGAACAGGTCTGGTTTCGGTTGCCGGTGAATACCTGAAGAATGGCGACATCCAGTATATCCAGTTCTGGGATCCCGCCGTTGCCGGCTATGCCATGAACGAGCTTGCCGTCATGGCGCTCGAAAAGAAGAATGCCGAGATCAAGCCCGGCCTCGACCTCGGCCTTCCCGGCTATACGAGCCTCACAGCGCCCGACGCTTCCAAGCCAAACCTGCTCTACGGCGCTGGTTGGGTTGGCGTCACGGTCGATAACATGGCCCCTTATAACTTCTGATTTGCCTTTTTGTCCGGGCGGCGGCAGCGTTGTCGCCCGGACATTTCGAATGGCCGGAGCAAGCATGAGCGAGTATCTTCTGGAGCTGAATAATATCAGCAAACGTTTCGGCGGCCTCGTGGCGCTGGACGCGGTTTCGCTGGCGATCAAGCCCGGTGAAATTCACTGCCTTGCCGGTGAGAACGGTTCCGGCAAATCCACGATCATCAAGATCATGGCTGGCGTCTACCAGCCGACCGAGGGCGAAATACGCATCGACGGCGTCCCGGTAACCGGCATGACGCCCGCGCATTCGGTACAGCATGGCATTCAGGTCATCTACCAGGATTTTTCTCTCTTCGGGAACCTCAGCGTTCTCGAAAACCTCGCGCTCAATACGATGCTTCTCGAAAAACGCCGCATCGTCGACTGGACGCGTGCCCGCAACCTTGCCGAACAGGCACTCGCACGTCTCGGCGTTACGATGGACCTTGACGCCGATGTCGAAACCTTACCGACGTCCGGCAAGCAGATCATCGCAATTGCCCGCGCCGTCATGGTCAATGCCCGGCTCATCATCATGGACGAGCCGACGACGGCGCTGACGCGGCCAGAGGTCGATGCGCTCTTCCGTATCGTGCGCGATATTCAGGCGCAGGGCATCGCCGTCCTGTTCGTCAGCCACAAGATGCGCGAAATGCTCGAAATCAGCGAACGGCTGACCGTCTTGCGCAACGGCAAGAAGGTGGCCGAAGGCCCGATTACCGATTTCAACGAGCCGAAGATCACCCGCGCCATGACCGGGCATGATCTCACCGATCAGAGCTACGTTTGGGAGCCAGCCGCCGGAGACAGCCCGCCGCGGCTAGAGGTGCGCAATCTCTCTGTGCCGGGGAGTATCGAGGATATCAACCTGACGCTCCATGCCGGCGAAATCGTCGGCCTGTCCGGATTGATCGGCGCCGGCCGCACCGAGCTTGCGCTGGCGCTCTTCGGCATGAACCCAAAATTTACCGGGACAGTGACGGTCGACGGCAGGGAAGTGCATCCGGCGACAGTGCAGGAGGCCATCGGATCCGGCATCGCCTACGTTCCGGAGGATCGGCTCAGCGAGGGTCTGTTTTTGCCGCAATCGATCGAACGCAACATGCTGGCGACATCGCTCAACAATTTCGTGCGCGGCATCTTCATCGATCGCAAGCGAACGGCTGCGGCAACGTCGGGCATGTTCGGTGCGATGCAGATTGCTGCGCCAGGTCCGCAAACGCCGGTCAACCATCTGTCCGGCGGCAATCAGCAGCGCGTCGTGCTGGCGCGCTGGCTGCTGACGGGCGCAAGGGTGCTCATTCTCAATGGCCCGACTGTCGGCGTTGACGTTGGTTCCAAGGCGCAGATCCATCGCAAGATACGGGAACTGGCTGTCGAGAACGGCCTCGCCGTGTTGATGATTTCCGACGACGTGCCCGAACTTGTCCAGAACTGCAATCGCATCATCATCATGCATAGAGGGCGTTTCGTCGATGAAATCGGACCTGATTCTTTGCATGAAGACGCTTTAAACGACCGGCTGAAGGCCTTGAAATGACTCTGTTTCGTCGATCGGAATTCATCATCGCCTGCATTCTTGTTGCTGCGATGATCATCATCGGACTGATCAACCCGGCCTTTTGGTCGCTTGACAACCTGTTCGGACTATTGCGGGCCAATGTGATCATCGGCATCCTGGCGCTTGGCGTTCTTGTGGTGATGATTTCTGGCGGCATCGACGTTTCCTTCACAGCTTTTGCCGTCGCCGCCATGTACCTCACGATCAAGGTCATGATCTATTATGGCTATGGCGGTGTGCTCCTGCCCTTCGTCGCCGCAACGCTGATCGGCACTTTTCTCGGGGCTTTCAACGCCTTCTTCATCCATAGCTTCCGCATGATCCCGCTGATCGTCACCCTCGGCACGGGCAGCGTCGTGCGCGGCCTGCTGCTTGGCCTCGTTGGCACCAGCATGATCAACATCGACAAGATGCCTCAGCAGCTGATCGCCTTCGCCAAGACGGACCTCATCAGCCTGACTTCTGCAAGCGGCACCAATTTCGGCCTGACCGCGATGATCCTCATCTATTTCGGCCTCGCGCTCCTCACACATCTGTTCCTGCGCTACACCATGATGGGGCGCTCGGTGTTCGCTCTCGGTGGTGCGCCGGAGGCCGCAAGCCGGGTCGGCTTCAATACCCGCAACACGCTGTTCGTCGTCTACTGTTTCGCCGGTGCGCTGGCCGGATTTGCCGGGCTGTTACACGGCTCGATGATCTGGCTCGCCAATCCGCGCGATTTCGTCGGGCTGGAGCTTGATGTGATCGCGGCTGTGGTCCTCGGCGGAGCGTCCATCTTCGGTGGGCGCGGCAGCGTCATCGGCACGCTGCTTGGGGTGTTCATGCTGGTTATGGTCAAGAACAGCCTCATCATAATGAAGGTCGATACCACCTGGCAGCGGGTGGTCGTGGGCCTCATCATCATCATCGCCACGGCGCTCACCGCCTGGCGCGATCGCAAGAAACTGGTGTGAGACAGGACATGCAGAACAGCTCTATCGCCAAGCGCATTTTCGGGCAGGACCGCAATATCCTGCAGCTTCTCGTGATCACCGTGCTGGTCTTCGCGCTGATGTCTTATCTCAACCCCGACAAGTTCCTGCGCTACTACAATTTCGAATCCATCACGTACATCATGCCCGAACTCGGCATTCTCGCGATCGCCATGATGATCGCGATGCTGACCGGCGGTATTGATCTTTCGGTCGTCGGCATCGCCAACCTCGCCGGAATTCTCGCCGGCGTGTTCTTCCACCATGTCATCACCGGAACTGACCAGTCCACCGGCATGATCATGCTTTATACGGGCATCGGCATATTGATGGCGCTGGCGATCGGTCTCTTGGCGGGTGTCCTCAACGGCTTTCTCATCGCCAAACTGCGCATTACGCCTATTTTGGCGACGCTCGGCACCGGCCAGATCTTCACCGGTCTCGCTGTCGTCCTCACTGGCGGCCCGGCGATCGTCGGATTCCCGGATGGCTGGAACTATATCGGCAACGGCAAGATCCTGGGCCTCGCAACGCCGTTCATCCTGTTCGTCGTCGTTGCCGGTGCGGTCGCCGTTCTGCTCACGCGCACCACACTCGGTGTCAATCTCATGCTCATCGGCACCAACCCGCGCGCCGCCGTCTTTGCCGGCCTGCGCAAGGATCGGATGATCTTCTATTCCTATATGCTAACCGGGTTTCTCGCCGCCATTGCCGGCATCATTCTTTCGGGGCGCACCAATGCCGCGAAATCGGATTATGGAGCATCCTACCTCTTGCAAGCCATCCTGATCGCTGTTCTTGGCGGCACAAACCCGGCTGGCGGCAAGGGCAGGGTGCTTGGCGTGTCCATCGCGCTGGTTGCGCTGATGCTACTCTCATCCGGCTTCCAGATCCTGCGCTTCTCCAATCACCTCATCGATTTCATATGGGGCGGCTTCCTGCTTTTGGTCATTGCTCTCAACGCATTTCGCAACACCGATCGATAAGGCACCGTTTCTTTCCGCAAGATCGCTGATATAGAAAAATTCCAAACGACTGGACTACACAAGGAATACGCACATGCCCCACCGTATCGCCGTTGTCGGCAGCAACATGACGGATCTGGTTACTTCGATCGTCCGCATGCCCGCACCCGGCGAGACAGTCGAAGCGCCGGCGTTCGCGATGGGGTTCGGCGGCAAGGGCGCCAATCAGGCGGTCGCGGCCGCAAGACTCGGCGCCGACGTCATGATGGTGACCAAGGTGGGCGACGATGTCTTCGGCCAGAGTACGATCCGCAATTTGCAGGACAACGGCATCGACATCACCCATGTCGATACGGCTGCCGGCCAGTCAAGCGGCGTTGCGCCGATCTTCGTCGACGAGCATGGCGAAAATTCCATCCTGATCATCAAGGGCGCCAACAACGAGTTGAAGCCGGCGGATATCGATGCCGCGGCAGAAGACCTAAAGCGATGCGATCTCATTCTCATGCAGCTGGAAGTCCCGTTGGAGACGGTCTACTACACGATCGCCTTTGCCGACCAGCACGGCATCGAGACCATTCTCAATCCGGCGCCGGCCGCGCCGGATCTCGATGCCGGCAAGGTCACCAAAGCGACGTTTCTTGTGCCGAACGAAACGGAGCTCGCATTGCTGACCGGCATGCCGACCGGTACCGATGCCGAAATCGAGACTGCGGCCCGCTCATTGATCGCCAAGGGCATTCGCACCGTCATCGTCACCCTTGGCTCACGTGGCGCGCGGCTGATCACGGCCGACAAGGCGACGCTGATCGAGCCGCTGAAGGTCAAGCCTAAGGATACGACGGGAGCTGGCGACGCCTTCATCGGCAGCTTTGCCCGGTTCTACGTGGAAGGCCGCGACGTCGAAGCCTCGCTGCGCAGGGCTGCGCTCTATGCCGCCGATTCGATCACCCGCGAAGGCACGCAGAAGTCCTATGCCGATGCGAAGGCGTTCGATAAATTCATCGCTGGTCTTGGCGATCGCAAGGCCGGATGAATTTTCCACGATAGAAGGTTTTTAAAACGGTTGTGGTTGGACGCCACTCGACAGGAGCATGGCGTTCTTAGATTTCCCCTGCAACGGCAATAAATTGGCGTCGATTTTGCGCGAGGCGTGAAACCATCCTTTTCTAAACCGCTGCTGTTCCACTATGTTTGCGGCACGTTCCGGCAGTCGAAGGACGCCGGTGTCCTGGGTGATTTTGCTGGCGCCAATAACGCGCCCGGCACAAGTGGATAGTGATTTTGATGACCAAGAACCTGACGCATCTTCAGCGTCTTGAAGCCGAGGCAATCCACATTTTCCGTGAAGTTGCGGCAACCTTCGCCAAGCCGGTGATGCTCTATTCCATCGGCAAGGATTCGTCCGTCATGCTGCATCTGGCGATGAAGGCGTTCTATCCGGCAAAACCGCCATTTCCGTTTCTCCATGTCGACAGCACGTGGAAATTCAAGGAGATGATCGCGTTTCGCGATTCCGAAGCTAAGCGGCTTGGGTTCGATCTTCTTGTCCACAGCAACCAGGAAGGCATCGAGCAGGGCATCAGCCCCTTCGTTCATGGTTCGAACACGCATACCCACATCATGAAGACGGTGGCGCTGCGCCAGGCACTCGACAAATATGGCTTCGATGCTGCCTTTGGCGGCGCGCGCCGCGACGAAGAGAAGTCCCGCGCCAAGGAACGCATCTTTTCCTTCCGCAATGCCCAGCATTCCTGGGACCCGAAGAACCAGCGTCCGGAAATGTGGAAGATCTACAATACCCGCGTCGCCAAGGGTGAATCGATCCGCGTCTTTCCAATTTCCAATTGGACCGAACTCGACATCTGGCAGTACATTATGCAGGAGGAGATTCCGATCGTTCCCCTGTATTTCGCCGCCAAGCGGCCTATCGTGGAGCGCGAAGGCATGCTGATCATGCGCGATGACGAACGGATGCAGATGCTGCCAGGCGAGGTGCTGCAGGACAAGATGGTTCGGTTCAGGACCCTTGGCTGCTACCCGCTGACCGGCGCTGTTGAATCGAGCGCCACGACGCTTCCGGAGATCGTCGGCGAAATGCTGGTTTCGCGCACGTCGGAGCGGCAGGGCCGCATGATCGACAAGGACGAAGCCGGCTCCATGGAAAAGAAAAAGCGTGAGGGCTATTTCTGATGAGTAAACTAGCCCAGATCGAGTTGTCCGCAGCCGAAGCAGCCGCCGAGGAAATCAACGCCTATATGGCCGAACAGGAAAAGAAGTCGCTCTTGCGCTTCCTGACCTGCGGCTCCGTCGATGACGGCAAGTCGACGCTGATCGGCCGGCTGCTCTACGACACGAAGCTGATCTTCGAGGATCAGCTTGCAGCCCTAACCAACGACAGCCGCAAGCACGGCACGAATGGCGAGGATATCGACTTCGCCTTGCTTGTCGATGGCCTTGAGGCCGAGCGCGAACAGGGCATCACCATCGATGTGGCCTATCGCTTCTTCTCGACGCCGAAACGCAAGTTCATCGTCGCAGATACGCCCGGGCACGAGCAATATACCCGCAACATGGCGACCGGTGCTTCGACAGCGGATCTCGCCATTGTGCTCGTCGATGCGCGGCAAGGCGTGCTGCAGCAGACGCGGCGTCACAGCTTCATCACCTCCCTGCTTGGCATCCGCAATATCGTGCTGGCCGTCAACAAGATCGATCTCGTCGATTACTCCGAGGAGATTTTCGACAGGATCGTCGAGAAATATCAGGCATTTGCGGGCAAGCTTGGATTCAATTCCATACAGTCGATCCCGCTTTCGGCACGCTACGGCGATAATGTCATCGGCGCATCCGATAAGTTACCCTGGTATAAGGGGCCATCGCTGCTTGAACATCTCGAAACCGTGCCGCTTGATCGCACAGCCGAAGAACGCCCTTTCCGGTTTCCGGTCCAATTCGTCAATCGACCCAATCTCGATTTTCGCGGGTTCGCCGGCACTATTGCCTCGGGTTCCGTAGCGCCCGGCGACGAGGTCGTCGTGGCGAAGTCCGGCAAGACATCGCGCGTCAAGCGCATCGTCACCTGGGATGGCGATCTCGATCACGCCGGCGAGGGCGAGGCGGTTACCATCGTGCTGGAAGATGAGGTCGAGGTTTCGCGCGGCAACATGCTGGTTGCGCCGGGCGCGCGCCCTGAAGTCGCGGACCAGTTCGCGGCCCATCTTGTCTGGTTCGCCGAGCATGCGCTCATTCCGGGCCGTTCCTATATCCTGCGCACCGAAACCGATCAGGTCACGGCCACGATCACCGATCTCAAACATCGAATCGATATCAACAGCTTCGCCGAAGTTGCTGCCAAATCGCTCGATTTGAATGAGGTCGGGGTCTGCAATATTTCGACGCAGGAACCGATCGCCTTTGATTCCTACAAGTCGAACCGTTCGACCGGGTCGTTTATCCTCATCGATCGTCTGACCAATGCCACGGTTGGCGCCGGCATGATCGATTTTGCGCTTCGCCGCGCATCGAACGTGCACTGGCAGGCGCTCGACGTCGATAAGGCATCGCATGCGGCACTGAAGGATCAAAAGCCGGCCGTGCTGTGGTTCACCGGGCTCTCCGGTTCGGGCAAATCCACGGTTGCGAACCTTGTCGAAAAGCGTCTCTCATCACTGGGCAAGCACACCTATATCCTTGACGGCGACAATGTCCGCCACGGCCTCAATCGCGATCTCGGTTTCACCGAGGAAGATCGCGTGGAGAATATCCGACGCGTCGGCGAGGTGGCAAAGCTTATGGTGGATGCGGGGCTGATCGTGCTGGTCTCCTTCATTTCGCCCTTCCGCTCCGAGCGGCGCATGGCGCGTGAATTGCTTGGCGACGGCGAGTTCATGGAGATCTTCGTCGATACGCCCTTCGAGGAATGCGCCCGCCGCGATCCGAAGGGTCTTTACGCCAAGGCGCTGCGCGGTGAGATCAAGAACTTCACCGGCGTGGATTCGCCCTATGAAGCGCCGGAGAACCCGGAACTTCATCTGAAAACCGTCGGGCGAACGACGGAAGAGCTTGCCTCTGAGGTCGAAAACCTGCTTGCTGAGCGTGGCATCATCTTTAATTACGACCAGAGTTCGTGGTCCATCTAGATCAAGTCATGCAATTCGCACTTACGTCCCTATGGGTTGCCGCCCATCTCCCCCACAATGGGGGAGGTCGCATAGGCATGTCCGCCGGCACTTCGAATGTCGTTGAACGTGACAGAACCTTCGCATTGGTCCCCCCCCTTGGAAGGGAAATTCCCAAGAGACCAGAGAGCACCGCATGACATTCAACTCTGATCTGCTCACCCTCTTCGAAGAAACCGCGATTGTTGCCGGTCAGGAGATCCTGCGTATCTACGAGGAAGGCTGCGCGGTCGAACTCAAGGACGACAAATCACCCGTGACTGCAGCCGACCACGCCGCCGAGGCGATCATCCTTCAGACGTTGCGGGGTGCGACACCGGGCATACCCATTGTTGCCGAGGAAGAGATCGCAGGCGGCCATATCCCCGGCGATCTCGGCACCCGCTTCTATCTGGTGGATCCGCTCGATGGTACCCGGGAGTTCGTCAGCCGCAATGGCGACTTCACCGTCAACATCGCACTCATCGAAAACGGCGTACCGGTGCTCGGCCTCGTCTACGCTCCCGTGCGCGGCCTGCTCTTCACCGGCGGTCCCGAGAGGGCGCAACAAGTGACGATCGATCGCAACGGCAGCGTGATCGAACGTCAGGCCATTGCCTGCCGTTCGGCTCCCGACGTTCTGGTCGCAGTTGCGAGCCGCTCGCACCGGACGCCGGAAACCGACGCCTATCTCGACCTGTTCGCCATCGCCGATTGCGTTTCGGTTGGTTCATCGCTGAAATTCGGCCTGCTCGCGCGCGGCGAGGCCGACATCTATCCACGGCTGAGCCGCACCATGGAGTGGGATACGGCGGCGGGCGATGCCGTATTGCGCGCCGCCGGCGGCATCACCTTGACGCTCGACGGCCGGCCGCTGACTTACGGGCGGCGCAACCAGGCGCATGATGCGGATTTCGCCAACCCGCATTTCGTGGCTCGGGGCCGGCTTTAGCCTCGCGGTTTTCGCAAGAGCATCGTTACCACGAAGAACGCCCCGACCGAACTCGTCACGATTCCAATCGGCAACTCTTGCGGGGCGAGCAGCAGGCGCGCCGCAACGTCGCTGAGCAGGATCAGGATGGCGCCGAAAATGGCGCTGGCAACGATCAGTCCGGCGTGAAGCTGGCCGGCGAAGCGGCGGGCCATGTGCGGGATCATCAAGCCGACAAATCCGATGACGCCGGCAACCGAGACGAAAATCGCGGTCGAAAAGGCGCATACGATAGAAACGATACTGCGCGTGCGCGCTACACGCACGCCGAGGCTTTCGGCGGTGCTTTCTCCGGCGAGAAACGCATCGAGCCAGCGGTGGTTAAAGAGCGCAAACGCGAGGATCGCGGCAAGGCCGGTGATCGCCAGCGGCAGATTATCCCACCGCGCTAGGCCGAGACCGCCGAGTGTCCAGAACAGCACGGAGTGGGCGGCGCGCTGGTCGCCGAGGAAGACGATATAGTTGGTGAGTGCGGCAAAAAGGAACGAGACGGCAAGACCCGCGAGGATCAGCCGTTCGGGTCCTTGGCCTTCGATGCGCCGAACGAGCACCAGCACCAGCAGGGCCGCGAGCATGCCGCCCGAAAACGCGGCAATCGGCAGGGTCCAGATGCCGAAGCGATCGCCGAAGATGCTGATCACCGAGACGGCACCGGCGGCAGCGCCCGAGGAGAGGCCGAAGAGGAACGGGTCGGCGAGGTCGTTGCGTGTGACGGTCTGCAGCATCGCGCCGATGACGCCAAGGCCCGCACCGACGCAGAGCGCAAGGATGACGCGGGGCAGCCGAAGGTCGATGATGATGCGTTGCACCGGCGCGGCGACAGACGTGTCGCTGAGACCGGCGGCATGGGCAAGCACACGCATGACGTCGCCGAGCGGGATCAGTGTCGAGCCATAGGCAATCGAGGCAAGGGCAAGGGCGAGCATCGCCACGCTTGCGCCGATAAGCATGCGTCGTTGTGCGGGGGCGAAGCTCATTTACCCCCCTCTGGGCTGCCGCCCATCTCCCCCACAAGGGGGGAGAAAAGCCTGCAGTCATCTCGGCGCAATACCCTGCCGGTGGCGACTGAACTAATCGCCGGAAGCCAATCGATCTCCCCCCTTGTGGGGGAGATGCCCGGCAGGGCAGAGGGGGGCGAGTGGATCATTTCGTCAATGATTTTCGAATGCGTTGCCGCCTTTCCCTCCCCCTTGTGGGGAGGGTGGCTGCGCAGCAGCCGGGAGGGGCATGCCTGGGATGCCTCGAAGGGCTTCGCGGTCGCAAGAACCCCGCCCCGGACCTTCGGTCCGACCCTCCCCACAAGGGGGAGGGAAAGGCGCGAACCCGCAGAGGCCAACGCCTCTTTCGAGTAGCGAATGTGCGAAACCGCCAATCGATCTCCCCCCTTGTGGGGGAGATGCCCGGCAGGGCAGAGGGGGGTGAGTGGATCATTTCGTCAATGACTTTCGTATGCATGGCTCCGCCTTTCCCTCCCCCTTGTGGGGAGGGTGGTTGCGTAACAGCCGGGAGGGGCGTGCCTGTGATGCCTCGAAAGGCTTCGCGGTCGCAAGAACCCCGCCCCGGACCTTCGGTCCCACCCTCCCCACAAGGGCGCGAACCCGCAGAGGCCAACGCCTCGTTCGAGTAGCGCGTGTGCGAAGCCGCCAATCGATCTCCCCCTTGTGGGGGAGATGCCCGGCAGATCATTTCGTCAATGACTTTCGTATGCATGGCGCCGCCTTTTCCCTCCCCCTTGTGGGGAGGGTGGCTGCGCAGCAGCCGGGAGGGGCGTGCCTGTGATGAAACAAATAGCTTCGTGGTCGCAAGAACCCCGCCCCGGACCTTCGGTCCGACCCCTCCCCACAAGGGAGAGGGAAAGGCGCCAACCCGCAAAGGCCAACGCTTCGTTCGCGTAGCGAATGTGCGAAATCGCCAATCGGTCTCCCCCCTTGTGGGGGAGATGCCCGGCAGGGCAGAGGGGGGTGAGTGGATCATTTCGTCAATACTTTCAAATGCATTGCCGCCTTTCCCTCCCCCTTGTGGGAGGGTGGCTGCGCAGCAGCCGGGAGGGGCGTTGCTGGTCACCCCTCAAAACGCTTCCGGGTGCATCGCACGAGCGATCTTGCCGATGGCTTCGATATTGGCAGGGCCGGGCGTGATCTCGGCGTAGCGCAGGGCGACGAAGCGTTCGTTCTTCACCGCATCCGTCTCCTTCATCGCCGGGTGTGATTTGAGGAAGTTCAAAAGCTTCTGATAGCCGGCATCATCCTGATAATCGAGAAGGACGAGGAATTGCGGGTTGCGCGCGGCGACCGTTTCCCATGACGTCGTGCCCCAGCTCGTCTCCATGTCGTCCATGATGTTGACGCCGCCGGATTCGCGGATCAATGCCGACGGCATGGCGAACTTGCCGGCCGTGAACGGCTTGTCCTCACCGGAGTCATAGAGGAAGACGCGCGTATCGCCGTTGCCGCCGATCTTGCCCTTGATCGCGGCAAGCTCCGCCTTCCAGCCAGACACCAGCTTGTCGGCCTCGGCGTCCCTGCCGAAAATCTTGCCGAGCTTTTCAATGTCGCCATAGAGCAAATCCATCGAGGCTGCGGGACGGTTCTTGTCGAGATGAACGCAGCTCTCCGTCAGGACAAGCGTCTTGATGCCGTAGGGGGCGAGCGTGTCCGGCGTAACGTCGCCGCCCGGCTTCATGCCGTAGTACCAGCCGGCAAAGAAGAAATCGGGATTGGCGGCGACGAGGTTCTCGATGGTCGGATATTTAGGTGCAAGCTCGGGGATCGATCCTTGCTGGTTCTTGAACGCCTCATCGAGCTTGTACCAGCCGGAGATGCCGGTCACGCCGACAATCGAGGGCTGGAGGCCGAGCGCAAAAGCCATCTCGCTCATGTTGATATCCTGGATGACGGCGCGATTCGGCGCTGCGTCGAAGGTCAGCGGCGTGCCGCAATTGTCGACAGTGACCGGAAAGGCATATGCCGGCGCCGATAGCAGCGTGAGCGCGAGTGCGATGAGGGCTTTTTTCATGGGAGTCTCCGTGACTGATCAGATGGAACCGGGCGGGGAACGTCGAACACCATGAGCTCGCGGTCCTGATGCGGGTGGCGCAGGCGCAGGACGTCGAGGTCGAACACGTCGCTGACGATGCGCGGGGTCAATGTCTCGTTGGGTGTGCCGGCGGCGACGATCTTGCCAGCGTGCATGACGGCGACATGGCTGGCGAACGGCGCGACGAGCGGCAGGTCGTGCAGGACGGCGACGGTGGTGATGCCTAGCCCGGAAACGAGCGAAAGCAGGGCGCTGCGTGCCTTCGGATCGAGGTGATTGGTCGGCTCGTCGAGAAACAGGATCGCCGGTTGCTGGGCGAGAGCGCGCGCCAGCTGCAGCCTCTGCCGCTCGCCGCCGGACAGCGAACCAACCGTCCGCGCCGCAAACGACGCGACGCCGGCACGGTCCATGGCTTCCCCAACAATCTCGCGGTCCGTCGCGGCGCTGTAGAGTCCGCCATGTGGGATACGGCCAAGCGCCACGTAGTCGATGGCGCGCAACTGGCGGTCCGGCGTATCCGCCTGGCCGACGAAGGCAAAACGGCGCGCTCGATCCAGCGGGGTCAAGCGGCTAATATTCTCGCCTTCAATATGAATTGCTCCGCTTGTTGGCGCCGCAAGCCCTGCCAGCATCCGCAGCAGCGTCGACTTGCCGGCGCCGTTCGGACCGATGATGGCGAGCCGCGATCCGCGCGCAATTTGCAGCGATGCAGCCTCGACCAGGCACTTGCCGCCGATTCGATAGCTGACCATGTCGGCGCTGAGAAGGATGGAACTCATGGCTGGCGTTTTCCGGCAATCGAAGATCCTCGCACGTTGGAAACTTCGATCAACTGATGTAATGTTATATCGTATGATAGCAATCGCGGAGCAATGTCAACCGGCAGGATCCAGCCAGGGTGCGGGCACAGGCGATGATTATGATTAGGGTCGATGTGCATACCTGTCCTTCATGAGGACAGGAACAGGGAACGTGGATATTCCAATCACGGGACGCCTCAGCAGTTGCTCAAGGTCATCCGTAAACGGCAACATCGCATCGCTCCCGGTACACCCCGTCCGGTTCGAATCATTTGCTTGATGGCAGGTCTCCTGGCTCGCGGGTCTCAGCTTTGCCCGGCCTTCCCGATCGTTCGATCAGTGGCATCGTCAGGCAACGCTCGCCGCTTACAGTTGCGGGGGCAGCCACGGTCTCGATCCCTATTGGGTACGCCTCACCGTGTTCCCTTTTCATCTCCGGTGTTGTCATCCCGGAGAAACCATCGGCGCGGATGCTATGCGGGGATTTCTCCGCTGGCAAGCACGTTTATACGGCAAAATTCTCAAGTGCTAAAATAATTGGCAACGGCACATTTTAGGACGTGCCCTATGAAAGAGAGTAGTTTAGGTTTCAGTTTGTTTCGCGCGATGCGCGGCTAGTTATTTGAGGCGATATGGCAATTCACGCTGCGGTCTACCATCTGACGCACTATAAATATGACCGTCCGATCATGCTCGGACCTCAGGTCATTCGCCTGCAGCCTGCGCCGCATTCGCGTACGAAGGTTCTCAGCCACTCCCTGAAAGTCAGCCCTTCCAATCACTTCGTCAACCTGCAGCAGGATCCCTACGGGAATTTTCTCGCCCGCTTTGTGTTTCCCGAGCCTGTGACCGAACTGAAGATCGAGGTCGACCTCGTTGCGGACATGACGGTCTACAATCCCTTCGATTTCTTCGTCGAGCCGATCGCAGAGACGTGGCCCTTCGCCTATCCTGAGGATATCCGGGACGACCTCTCGATCTATCTGAAGCCGGAGCCAACGGGTCCGCTGCTGAGCGCGTTTCTTGCAACGATCGACCGCAACCCGACCAATACGGTGAATTTCGTCGTCGACCTCAATGCACGTATCCAGCGCGAGGTTGGCTATGTCATCCGCATGGAAACCGGCGTTCAGGAGCCCGATACGACGCTCGGCGTCGCGACCGGTTCCTGCCGCGATTCGAGCTGGCTGCTCGTACAGGTCCTGCGCCATCTCGGCATCGCGGCCCGGTTCGTCTCCGGCTATCTGATCCAGTTGAAACCCGATCTCGTCGCCCTCGATGGCCCGGCGGGGACGAACAAGGATTTCACCGACCTTCACGCGTGGTGCGAGGTTTATCTGCCGGGCGCGGGCTGGATCGGACTTGATCCGACCTCGGGTCTTCTGACCGGCGAAAGCCATGTTCCGCTCGCCGCAACGCCGCACTACAGGAATGCCGCCCCGATTTCCGGCATGGCCGAACCCGCCAATGTCGAGTTCAATTTCGACATGCATGTGACACGGGTCTCCGAACATCCGCGCATAACCAAACCGTTCTCGGACGAATCCTGGGCAGCGCTTGATGCTTTGGGCGACAAGGTCGATGCGATGCTGCAGCAGCGCGACGTGCGGCTGACCATGGGCGGTGAGCCCACCTTCGTGTCGATCGACGATTTCGAATCCGGCGAGTGGAACACCGATGCGGTCGGCCCGACCAAGCGCGAAAAGGCCGACATGCTGATCCGCCGACTGCGCGATCGCTTTGCGCCCGGCGGCTTCCTGCATTATGGGCAGGGCAAATGGTATCCGGGCGAAAGCCTGCCGCGCTGGACGTTCTCGCTCTACTGGCGCAAGGACGGCAAGCCGATCTGGGTCGATCCGAACCTCATCGCTGCCGAAAACAGCAAGGGCGAGATCAAGCCGGCGGACGCCGAAAAGCTCTTGACCGGCATGGCGAATGTTCTCGGCGTCGAAACGGAGATGGTCGCGCCGGCCTATGAGGATCCGGCCGAGTGGCTGGTCAAGGAAGGCAACCTGCCGGCCAATGTCGATCCCTCCAATTCGAAACTCAAAGACCCGGAAGAGCGCAGCCGCATGTCCCGCGTCTTCGAACGTGGCCTGACTGAACCGACGGGTTATGTGCTTCCGGTACAGCGCTGGAACAGCCAGGCTGTTGCCGGCCCGCGCTGGCGCAGCGAAAAGTGGACGACACGCCGTGGCAGGCTCTTTCTGGTGCCAGGGGATTCGCCAGTCGGATACCGCCTGCCGCTCGGAGCGCTGCCGCATGTCCCGCCTTCGGAATATCCCTATATCGTGCCCGTGGACCCCTCCGTGGAACGCGGACCGCTTGCCGACTCGATTGCTCAGGCAGATCCGGCGGCCCGGGACACGCCGCAGGCTGTTGCCTCCTTTACAGCCGCCGAAGGCGGGCAGCAGGAGCGAGTGGAACAGGAACTCGGCGATATTGGGGGTGCGGTGCGCACCGCGATCTCGGTTGAGCCGCGCGAGGGCCGCCTCAGCGTATTCATGCCGCCGGTTGAAGCGCTGGAGGACTATCTCGAACTTGTCGGCGCCGCCGAGGCTGCCGCGGCGAAGCTCGGACTGCCGGTTCATATCGAGGGCTACAGTCCGCCGCAGGACCCGCGCATCAACGTCATTCGCGTAGCGCCGGACCCGGGTGTCATCGAGGTCAACGTCCATCCTGCCGCCAACTGGCGTGAGTGCGTCGAAACGACAACGGCGATCTATGAGGAAGCGCGCCAGTCGCGCCTCGGCGCCGACAAATTCATGGTCGACGGCAGGCACACCGGCACGGGCGGCGGCAATCATGTCGTTGTCGGCGGCGAAACGCCAAATGACAGCCCGTTCCTGCGGCGGCCGGATCTCTTGAAGAGCCTTGTTCTTCACTGGCAGCGGCATCCATCCTTGTCCTACCTGTTTTCCGGCCTCTTTATCGGCCCGACAAGCCAGGCCCCGCGCATCGACGAGGCGCGCCATGACAGTCTCTATGAGCTCGAAATCGCCATGGCGCAGGTGCCGATGCCGGGTCGCGGCGCACCGCCTCTGCCCTGGCTGGTCGACCGGCTTTTCCGCAACCTTTTGATCGACGTCACTGGAAACACCCACCGGGCGGAAATCTGCATAGACAAGCTGTTCTCGCCCGACGGACCAACGGGACGGCTTGGCCTCGTCGAGTTCCGCGGCTTTGAAATGCCGCCCAATGCCCGCATGAGCCTCGCGCAGCAATTGCTGGTTCGGGCGCTGGTCGCACGCTTCTGGAACAAGCCCATCGAGGGCGGGTTCGTGCGCTGGGGCACGTCGCTCCACGATCGCTTCATGCTGCCTGCCTTTGTCTGGGCGGATTTTCTAGATGTTCTCGCCGATCTGCGCGAAAACGGCTTCGAGTTCCGGCCGGAATGGTTCGAGGCACAGCTCGAATTCCGCTTTCCGTTCTGCGGCGAGATCGAACGCGAGGGCGTCAAGCTGGAACTGCGCCAGGCGCTGGAACCGTGGCATGTCATGGGCGAGCAGGGCGCCATCGGCGGGACGGTGCGCTTCGTCGACAGTTCGGTCGAGCGCCTGCAAGTGAAGATGGAGAACTTCAATCCTGCGCGCCACAGCGTTGCCTGCAACGGGCGCGAAGTCCCGCTGCGGATGACCGAAACGCAGGGTACAGCCGTCGCAGGCGTGCGCTACAAGGCGTGGCAGCCGCGCAGCGGGCTGCATCCGATGATCCCGGTCAATACGCCGCTTGTCTTCGATATTTACGATCAATGGTCGGGCAGGGCGATCGGCGGCTGCGTCTATCATGTCGCACATCCGGGTGGGCGCAGCTATGATACGTTTCCAGTCAATTCGAACGAAGCGGAGGCGCGCCGCCTTGCGAGGTTCGAAGCGCGGGGACACACGGCGGGGGCCTATGAACTCAGGAAGGAGCAACCTTCCGGCGAGTTTCCGATGACCCTCGACCTCAGGCGGCCACGGCCAAGTTGATGCGACGAATGCGAGATCGGATGGGTCTGAGTTTTACCCCGGCTCTGTCTAGCCAGATGCCCCGCCACCGCGGCCCGAGGGGTGTGCAACCATGCCATCGCCCGTGAGAGCGCCAAATGTGTCAGGGCTGCTCGCGGGTTATCAACCGCTGCCCAATGTTGCCGACGAGATGATCGACCCCTCCGGCGCAGTGCGTCCGGGTTGGGAATCCCTGCTTCGGAGGCTCGATCAAATCGGTCCTGAAAAGCTCGCGACCCGCTTTGCCAAGGCCAGCCAATATCTGCACGATGCGGGCGTTTATTACCGGGTCTACGATGAAACCGGCACGCAGGAACGAGAATGGCCGCTGGCGCATATCCCGCTTCTGATTGACGAGCATGACTGGCAGTCGATCACGCGCGGTCTTGCCGAGCGTGCGGATCTCCTGGAAGACATCGTCGCCGACATTTATGGCGAGAACCGGCTGATCGGCGAGGGCGTGCTGCCGCCCGATCTTATTGCTTCGAATTCCGAATATTTGCATGCAGTGGCAGGCGTGAAGCCGGCGAGCGGGCATTTCCTGCATTTTTGCGCCTTCGAACTCGGCCGGGCGCCCAACGGCAGGTGGTGGGTTCTCGGCGACCGCACGCAAGCGCCGTCGGGTGCGGGTTTTGCCCTTGAAAACCGCGTCGCAAGTACGAGGGCTCTCGCGGATGTTTCCGCGTCCATGAACGTTCACCGGCTTGCCGGATTCTTCAAGGAGTTTCGCGATTCGCTGCAGGCGCAGGTCAAGAACCCGCAGGGACGTGCAGCAATTCTCACGCCCGGGCCCAACAACGAAACCTATTTTGAACACGCCTATATCGCGCGCTATCTCGGCTTCATGCTGCTGGAGGGTGATGATCTCACCGTCAGCAAGGGCAAGGTCATGGTGCGCACCGTTTCGGGCCTCAAGCCCGTGGATGTGCTGTGGCGACGCATGGACGCCGCCTATATGGATCCGCTTGAACTGAAGGCAGATTCCTGGATCGGCACCCCCGGCATGGTGGGGGCCCTCCGGCAACGTTCTGTCTCCCTCGTCAACGCACTTGGCTCCGGCATTCTGGAGACGCGCGCCTTGCTGGCGTTTCTCCCGGCCATTTCCAACGCGATGCATGGGCGCGACCTTGCACTGCCCAGCATCGCCACATGGTGGTGCGGCCAGGACAAGGAGCGCCGGCACGTCATGGACCACCTTGACCAGATGATGGTCGGGCCGGCGATGTCGAGACAGTTGCCGTTCGAGGATATGGGCGCGACCGCGCTCGGCGCCGGCCTTGACGATGGCGCACGTAGCGAACTGCTTTTACGGCTGAAGGATGACGGGCGCAGCCTTGTCGGGCAGGAGGCGGTCAAGCTTTCGACGACGCCGGTCTATGTCGACGGCAAGCTGGAACCGCGCCCCTTCGTATTGCGGGTCTTCGCCGCGCGGACGAAGCATGGCTGGAGCTTTCTGCCCGGTGGCTTTGCGCGCGTGGGCCTTACCCTCGACACTGCTGCGATCGCCATGCAGCGTGGCGGGCAGGCCGCCGACGTGTGGATCACGAGCAGCGGACCGGTCGGCAAGGACACGCTGCTGCCGCGCGAGGACGACGCTTTCCGGCGCAACGTGCCGGGCACGCTCCCGAGCCGTGCCGCTGAAAATTTGATGTGGATGGGACGCTATATCGAGCGGGCGGAAGGAACCGCGCGCATCCTCCGGGCCTGCCACGCGCGTCATGCGGAGGCGGCCAACAGGGAACTCCCGCTGCTCGCAGAAATGCGCGCCTATCTGAAGCCTCTCGGCGTCGATCTCGACAGCGCCATTCCCAAGGGCCTCTCGCGCTCGATCGACGGAGCAATGCTCAGCGCCAGCCGTATTCGCGATCGCTTTTCGCCGGATGGCTGGCTGGCGTTGCGGGATCTTTCGAAGACGATCCATCGTTTTCATGATGTGGTGGCTGCGGGCGACGACACAACCCGGGCAATGACCATCGTTCTGCGCAAGCTTGCCGGCTTTTCCGGCCTCGTGCACGAGAACATGTACCGGTTCACCGGCTGGCGCTTCCTCGAAATCGGACGCCGCATCGAGCGTAGCATCGGCATGGCGCGCATCCTGGCAACGCTATCGCGTCCGGACGCAGCGGATGGGGCGCTCGAAATGCTGCTGGAGATCGGCGACAGCGTCATGACCCACCGGCGCCAATATAGCGTCTATTCCGGACGCCTCAGCGTGCTCGATCTTCTGGCGCTCGATCCGCTCAACCCGCGCTCCATTCTTTTCCAGCTGGAGGCCCTGAAGACGGAGTTCGGGCTTCTGCCGGCGCGCGATTCGAGCACTGAGATGCCGGTACTTATGAAGAAGGTGTTTCGGCTCCACACCGACCTTGCCATTATGGAAGCGTCGGAGCTCACGCCGGACAAGCTCCATGGACTTGCCTATGAAATCGGAGTGCTCTCCGATACGATCTCCGACACCTATTTCGCCTGAGGCGACCGATGCTCTACAATATCCGCCTGCACCTACACTATGATTACGAGCGCTCCGCCGCCGGCGGGCGTCACCATATTCGCGTCATGCCGCAGACGATGCCGGGCATCCAGCGGGTGATCGCCTCAAGCCTGTCCTTCGACCCGTCTGCAGCCGAGCGATCCGAGTTTACCGATTTCTTCGCCAACACCGTAACATCGATAGCCTACCGCAATCCGCACGAGACGCTCGATGTGACGATGACGGCGCGGGTAAATGTCACGCGCCCGCCGACAATGCTCGATGTCTCGCCGGACATGGCTGGCCTTCAGAAGGAAATACGCAGTGTTCGGTCGATAGCAGCGGACGCACCGCATCACTTTCTGAACTCGACCGATTATGCCGCAATCGATCCGCAGATCACCGCCTATGCGGCGGAGAGCCTTGCCCAGGCGCGCACGGTGATGGAGGTCGTGAACAGCCTGAACCACCGCATTTACAAGGACTTCACCTATGACGGCGAGGCGACCGACGTTCGCACGTCGGCGCGGCAGGCATTCGACCTCAAGGCTGGGGTCTGCCAGGATTTCAGCCATGTGATGATCGCCGGATTGCGCGGACTCGGCATCCCGGCCGGCTATGTCAGCGGTTTCTTGCGCACGATACCGGCACCGGGCGAGGAGCGGCTCGAGGGCGCCGACGCGATGCACGCTTGGGTACGGGCCTGGTGCGGCCGCGAAGCCGGCTGGCAGGAGTTCGACCCGACCAACAACATGGTTGCCGGCAATGACCACATCACCATCGGCTATGGTCGCGACTACGCCGATGTGTCGCCGATCGTTGGCATCTTGAAGACAAGCGGTTCGCAGGAAGGCAAGCAGTCCGTCGATGTCATCCCGCTTGAGCCCTAGCGCTCAGCCGCGATCGGAGTCGAGGATCGTGTCGAACAGTTCGATCGTGTACTTTTTCTCGACGAACTCGATCAGATCGAGCGGCGGCCCGGCTATCTCCGGCCTATGCCAGCGCACCTCATAGGTAACCGTCACGTGGTTACTGTCAGGCCGGCGATATTGTTTCATGAAGCGCGTCCGATAGCCGATGGAAGCGAGTTCCTGCTCGAATGCGCGCGACGTTTCGCTGTCCTCGCGCACGATCGTAAGAAACGCCTTTCGCTCACGGGAAATCCGGATATCGATAAGTTTCATCGCCCAAAGGATCAAATAGACGAGGGCGGTCGCAACGCATGCCAGTTCGATGAGGCCGCTGCCGAAAGCAAGTCCGATCGCCGTCATGATCCACAACGTCGCCGCCGTCGTCACCCCGCTGACGAGGTCGCCGCGCTTGAAGATCGCGCCGCCGCCGATGAAGCCGACGCCGGTGAGTATCCCGAGCGGCAAGCGCATCACGTCGATATTGACGAAGGAATCAGGCGGTTTGCCGACTGTTGTCAGAAGCAGGTTGGCCTGGATCATCGCGATGCAGGCGGCAAGGCCCACCAGGAGCGTCGTCCGCAGGCCGGCAGCGTGCCCACTCGCCTCCCGGTTGAACCCGATGATCGCACCCGCCACGACGGTCAGGCCGAGGCGAATGGCGATGTCTTCCCATGTCAGATAAAGGTCCACCGTTGCACCTTGAGGCTTGTTTCTCGCCACGGATAGGGGGACGTCAGCGCCATGAACCCTGTCCACCACCGTCATTCTTGGCCTATGTCCCGATGACCCACAGGTAGGTGTGGCATGTACAACCAAGGAGCGCGCACGGGTAATCTATCCGGGACCTAGCCAGAGCATGACGGTGGAGAGGATCGTGCAGAGGGGAAACAAATTGTCAATGCGCTTCCGTCTCCACTGGCTTTTAGCCTAGGCGAGCATCCTCAGTTTCGGCTCGCGGTCCCAATAGCGCTTGGTGGCGGCATCGGTGAAGCCTTTTTCAACCGGCACGACGCCGGCATCGTCCTTGATACCGGCGGCGTCGAGCAAAGCCCTGGACGAGGCCGTATAACCGATCGCCTTGAGATGGCCGAAGGCGTCCATCACCCACTGTTTTGCCGCTCCCTCATTCGCCAGCCTGCCGGCAGCATCGGCGGAGACGACAACGGCGACGGCGTCGAACAATTGCGACGGCGTACCGAGCAATTGACCATCGGCTTTCATTGTATCGCCATTGGCCAGTTTGGCGCCGCCGATTTTTGGCGCGACGATGACAGGTTTGGCGCCTGCCTGCTTGACTGAATTGGTTAGCGCGCCGAGCGCCGCGGCATCGGTGCCGTCATCGATCAGGATACCGACCGAGCGTCCATCAAGCGTGGGTTTCATGTTTCCGTGGATGCTGAGAGCAGGTGAGGGCTCCATGTCGAGCGGCGCGCGTGCGGCCTCCGACTTTTCCGGCAATTCGATGCCAAGCCCGTTTGCCACGCGCTTGGCGAGATCTTCGTCAACGTTGCGCAAGTTTGCGACCATGCGGGGCGGTACCTGCGCAAGGGTTACTTTCGAGAGCTCGAACACGAAGGACGAGGCAATGTGCGCCTGTTCAGAAGGCTGCTGCGAGCGCCAGAACAATCTTGCCTGGCTGTAGTGATCGGCGAAGAGTTCAGCACGTATCCGCAATTTGCCGCCGGTTTCCGCTTGATCGGTCCGGCCTTCAGCAGTCGTGAACCCGGTGACCGGACATTCGCGCGGCCCGCCTTCCTCGCCATGCGCGGCAAGGCTGTTTGGTTCGTAGTTGGCGCGTCCTTTCGGAATATTCATCTGCATCTGGCCGTCGCGCTGGAAATTCATCACCGGGCATTTGGGCGCATTGATCGGAAGCTGATGGAAGTTGGCTGTGCCAAGCCGTGATTTTTGCGTGTCGAGATAGCTGAAGAGCCTGCCCTGAAGCAGCGGATCGTTGGTAAAATCGACACCCGGGACGATGTTCGCCGGGCAATAGGCGACCTGTTCGGTCTCGGCGAAGAAGTTGTCAGGGTTGCGATCGAGGACGAGCCGTCCAACCCTGCGCACCGGAATGACTTCTTCAGGAATGATCTTGGTCGGGTCAAGCACATCATAGGGCTGGGCATCCGCAAACTTCTCGTCGAAAAGCTGGAGGCCAAGTTCCCATTCGGGGAAATTGCCGGATTCGATTGCTTCCCACAGATCGCGCCGGTGATAGTCATTGTCCGCCGCTTGCAGCTTAAGCGCCTCGTCCCACACGGTCGATTGCAGACCAAGCTTGGGCTTCCAATGGAATTTGACAAAGGTGGATTCGCCCTTGGCATTGACGAGACGGAAGGTGTGGATGCCGAAGCCCTCGATGGTGCGGAAGGACCGAGGGATGGTCCGGTCAGACATGGCCCACATCAGCATGTGCGTCGTTTCGGGCATGAGCGAGGCCCAGTCCCAGAATGTATCGTGGGCGCTGCCTGCTTGCGGGAATGCGCGATCGGCTTCCATCTTCACCGCGTGAACGAGGTCGGGAAACTTGATCGCGTCCTGGATGAAGAAGATCGGGATGTTGTTGCCAACGAGGTCCCAGTTGCCTTCCTTGGTATAGAACTTGACCGCGAACCCGCGCACGTCACGCGGTGTATCGACCGATCCCGCACCTCCAGCCACAGTGGAGAAACGGGTAAACACCGGCGTCTTCTCGCCCTTGCGCTGAAAGAGGTCGGCTTTGGTGATGTCGGCAAGGGATTCGTAGAGCTCGAAATAGCCATGTGCCGCCGATCCGCGCGCGTGGACGATGCGCTCGGGGATTCGCTCGTGGTCGAAGTGGAAAATCTTCTCGCGAAGGACGAAGTCTTCGAGCAGGGTCGGTCCGCGTTCCCCGGACCGCAAGCTGTTCTGGTTGTCGCTGACGTGAATGCCCTGGTTGGTGGTGAGGTGCCCCTCGGCTCCATGCGGGCCTTTCTCGGGCACATGCTGATGGGTTTCACCGCCATTACCCCGGTCGGTGACGAAATTGTTTTCCGTGGCCATGGTACCATCCTCGTTTTCGGTGGGAATACTTCCTAACGAAGGGTAGGCGCCAAGGTTCCAAACGGCGTCCTATTCGAACCTGACTTTCCTCTGATCGAACGCGCCATAACCGCGGATGGCCGCGACCTCCGGCTTCGGCTCCTCATAGGACCACATGGCATCGTCCGAGGCCTCGCCCTGACCGAGCACACGCCAATAGGACGCGGTGCCTTTCCATGGGCACTCCGTGTGCGTTTCGGTCTTTTCGAGATGGACGAAATAGATGTCGTCGAAGGGGAAATAAAGGACCGGCTCATGTCCGGGCTCGTGCAGTTCGACTGCGCGATCGCTCGACGCGATCACGACATCGTGGAACCGGACCGTTACCGGCTCCGGATGCGGATTGATGGTGATGCCGCGATTCATATCCTGCTCCTCGGTTGATTTCGACCACGTCTTTCAATGCAAAAGCAAAAAGCTGCGCCGAAGGTTCCGCATACGCTTGGCAAGAACGCTTGGCGGCGCTCCGAAATGATGTAGAAATCATATGGGAGCGGGCAACCAGGATCGCCAGTGAAGATCGCCACATACAATATCAACAATATCAACAAGCGACTGTCGAATCTTCTGCATTGGTTGGAAACGTCCGCGCCGGATGTCGTCTGCCTGCAGGAGTTGAAGTGCGAGGATGCGAGCTTCCCGGCAGAGGCGCTGCGCGATGCCGGATATGAAGCGGTCTGGAAAGGCCAGAAATCATGGAACGGTGTTGCGATCCTTGCGCGCGGCGCCAAGCCGATCCTCACGCGCGACAGGCTGCCGGGTGACCCCGAGGATGTGCAAAGCCGCTACATCGAGGCAGCGGTGAACGGCGTTCTGATCGCGTCGATCTATTTGCCGAACGGGAACCCGCAACCCGGGCCGAAATTTCAGTACAAGCTCGCCTGGTTCAAGCGGCTGCACCAATACGCGGCGGAACTTCTCGAAATGGACATACCGGTCATCCTCGCGGGTGACTTCAACGTGGTACCGACCGATTTCGATATCTACAATACGCGCTCGTGGATGGACAATGCCTTGCTGCAACCGGAGAGCAGGGAGGCATTCGCCAAGCTGTCGGCGCAAGGGTGGGTCGACGTCGTGCGCACGCTTTATCCGGACGAGCCAATGTACTCATTCTGGCACTATATGCGCAATGCATGGGATCGCGATGCGGGTCTGCGGCTGGATATGCTGATGGCATCGCCTGCGGCCTATGAACGGGTGACGGATGCGGGCGTCAACCGCGACGCGCGGAGCTTGGCCAATGCAAGCGACCACGCGCCTACCTGGGCCGAATTCGAGGATTGAAACTTTCCCTTGTCAGGAATCAGGGAAATTCCGCTTCAGGATCGATTCGAACTGGGGAAGGCGGGAGACATTGTCGGCAATGGTGTTGAGCTTGGGTAACGCCTTGGCGAAGGCTTTCTTGCCCGGCCGCCAATGCCGCATGACCGCAATGTAAAAATCGACAGCCGAAAGCCTCTCGCCAAGAAAATAGGGGTCGTCGGCGACCTGCTCGACATTTGCCCACAACTCCATCCGGTATTGATCGATGGCATCCTTGTATTCCTGGCTTCTTGTCTCGGATATTTTCCAGCGGTCGGGATCGTCGGCGAACGTTGTCGTCGGATAAATCTCGCTGTTGATATAAAGCAGCCAGCGGAGGAACGCCGGACGCTGGGGATCGCTGGATGAGGGCACGAAGCGTTGGTCGGGGAAGGCATCCGCGAGGTGGAGGATGATCGCCGCGCTCTCGGTCATAACGCTGCCATCTGGCATGATAAGCGTCGGAACCTGACCAAGCGGGTTGAGTTCGAGCAGACGGTCCCGGTCCGGTCCGGGTTCGAGGTAGGGGATTTCTTCGAGTTCGAACTCTGCCTGGGCTTCGCGCATGGCGAGTTCGACGATCACCGATCCACATCCTTCCGAACCGATCAAGACATATTTGCTCATGATGCCGTCCTGTTTCTTGCCTGGGCCAGGGATTTACTATGGCGAACAATTGAAGCCTGCGCCAGAAAGTTCCTTGAGAGCCGAGGCCCGGGTTCGAAGCTTCGAAATATTCGCATTGCCGAACGGCCAAGGTTTGAAAGAGTTTTCCTTGGTTTCCGGCATTCGGCAGAATATGGTCTGCGTCGGCGACAGAGCATCGATGAGGACGGGACGAGTTCGGCAGTGCAATCCAGGCTTCCCATTCCGCCAATGATGCTGACGACCGGGCCTGTCCCGGTTTACCCCGAGGTGCTCCAGGCAATGGGTCGGCCGGTGATTTACGATTATCACCCCGCATTCCAGGCCTTTTATGCCGATGTCATCGATAAACTGCGCAAGGCCATGCGGTCCCGGCTCGCGCCAGTCATCATGCAGGGCGAGGCGATCCTCGGCATCGAGGCGGCCGCTGCGGCGCTGATCGGAAAGAGCGACATCGTCCTCAACCTCGTATCCGGCGTCTACGGCAAAGGCTTTGCCGCCTGGGCGGGGCGTTATGGCAAGGAGGTCGTCGAGCTTGCCGTTCCATTTGACGAAGTGATCGAAGCCGAGGCGGTTCGCCAGGTCCTGCGGCGCCGGCCGGAGATTGCGGTCGTTTCGGTCTGTCACCACGATACGCCATCCGGTACGCTCAATCCCTTGGCCGAGATCGGCAAGGTCGTCGCTGAACACGGGGCTTACCTCATCGTCGATGCCGTTTCTTCCTTTGCCGGCCTTGATATCCATCCCGACGCCGTAAATGCGGATATTTTCATCACCTCGCCGTCGAAGTGTCTTGGCGCTTCGCCGGGCCTCAGTCTCATTTCAGTAAGCGAGCGTGCCTGGCAAAAGATCGAAGCGAACGGGGACGCGCCGCGCGGCTCGTTCCTCAGTCTCCTTGATTGGAAGGACGCCTCGGAGCCTGGACGAAGCTTCCCCGTAACGCCGTCGATCTCGGAGATATATGGGCTCGACGCCGCGCTCGATCGCTATTTCAGTGAAGGCGCCGAAAATGTCTGGGCCCGCCACGCACAAACGGCGGCGATTATGCGCGATGGCTTAAGGCAAATCGGTGTCCAGCTTTGGCCGAAGCGCGAGGAATGGTGCGCGCCGACGACGACCGCATTTTGCGTGCCCGAGGGCTGGAGCGATGCCGCCCTGCGCGACCGGCTGCTCGATGATCACGGTATTCTAGTTTCGCTCGGCCGCGGCGAAACCGCCGGCAAGGTGCTGCGCGTCGGCCATATGGGTGCCTCCGCCGAACCTTCTTTTGCCCGCGCCGCCGTCAAGGCCCTCGAAGAAATCCTGTCCAATCGAACTTCCACTTGAGCCCGAGAGGTTACCAATGTCCCGTATCATCCTCAATCGACGCGCATTTCTTGCTGCGACCGCCAGTGCCGGTGCTATCGCCGCTCTCGGCGGCAGGGGCTGGGCGGCGGAGGAGCCGGTCAAGGGTGGCCGTCTGATCGTCGCCGGTGATAGCGAACCGGCCAATCTCAACCCGGCTATCGTTGCATCGAACGGCGTGTTCTTCGTGGCCAGCAAGGTCATCGAACCGCTCGCCGAGCAATCCTACGAGGGCAAGGACGGGCTTTCGCCGCGCCTTGCGACGTCATGGGAGGGGTCACCCGACGGATTGTCGGCGACATTCAAACTGCGCGAGGGCGTGACCTGGCATGATGGCAAGCCGTTTACCTCCGCCGACGTTGCATTTTCTGCGCTCGAAGTCTGGAAGAAATTGCAGAATCTCGGCCGCGTTGTGTTCAAGAACCTCGACAGCGTCGATACGCCTGATGACCACACGGCTATACTGAAGTTTTCGCAGCCGACACCGTTCCAGCTCATTCGCAATGCCTTGCCGGTCGTGACCTCCGTGGTGCCGAAGCATATCTATGAAGGCACGGACATCGCAAAGAATCCCGCCAATCAGCAATTGGTCGGCACGGGACCCTTCAAGTTTGGCGAGTACAAGCCGGGCGAGTATTATCTCCTCAAGCGCAACGACGCCTATTGGCAGAAGGACGAGCCCCTGCTCGACGAAATCGTCTATCAGTTCCTTCCCGATCGCGCTGCCGCCGGCAATGCGCTCGAGGCGGAACAGATTCAGCTTGCAGCTTTTTCCGCGGTTCCGCTTGCCGACCTCGACCGGATTTCGAAGGTGCCGGGCCTCAAGGTCTATGCCAACGGCTATGAAGGCCTGACTTATCAGCTCATCGTGGAAATAAACCATCGCCGCAAGGAACTCGCTGACCTCAAGGTACGCCAGGCAATCGCCCATGCCATCGACCACGACTTTGTGGTGAAGACGATCTTTCTTGGCTATGCGAAATCGTCATCGGGCCCCGTACCCGCCTATGACAAGACGTTCTTTGAACCCGATGTCACAAAATATGCTTTCGATCCGGCGAAGGCGGAGGCGCTGCTTGATGAAGCCGGCTACAAGCGCGGCGCTGACGGAAACCGCTTCACCCTTAAACTGTTACCGGCACCGTTCTTCAACGAAACCAAACAGTTCGGCGATTATCTTCGCCAGGCTTTGGCCAAGATCGGGATTGACGCCCTGATTGTCAGCAACGACACGCCAGCCCACCTGAAGGCGGTTTATACAGACCATGACTTCGACATTACGGTGGCGACCCCCGTCTACCGCTCAGATCCTGCAATCTCGACGACGATCCTGTTTGAGAGCGGTCTGCCGGCCGGGGTGCCCTTCTCCAACCAGTACGGCTATGCCAATGCCGACATCGACAAGCTGATCAAGGACGCTGCCTCGACCATCGATGCAGACAAGCGGGCAGGGCTCTACAAGGACCTGCAGAAGAAAGCTGCCGACGATGTGCCGTTGATCAATGTCGCCGAATTCTCGTTCATCACGGTTGCGCGCGACTCGGTGCAAAACGTGTCGGACAATCCGCGCTGGGCAGTTTCCAACTGGTCGAACGTTTGGGTGAAGCCATAACAGCCACAGGAACCGCTTCAATTTTAACGGGAAACCCTCTAGCCTAGCGCTGGAATCAATCGCACACGTCGCCCGACCGGAGTAATCTTGCCGCCTCTCGTTTCCCTGTTGCTGAAACGTCTGCTCGGCGCTCTTCCTGTCCTGGCGATCGTTCTCGTCGGCAGTTTCCTGCTGCTCGAGGCGGCATCGGGCGATGCGGTCGATTCTTACGTCGCGCGCTCGGGCACGCTCGACGCCGAGCAGTTGGCGCAATTGCGCCAGGAGTGGGGGCTCGACAAGGGCCCCGCCTACCGTTTCAAGGCATACGCCACCGCGCTCGCCCAAGGAGATCTCGGCTGGTCCACCGCATATCAGCGGTCGGTCGGCTCGGTGATCCTAGAGCGGCTGCCCATTACGCTGCTGTTGATGACCCTTGCCACGACGCTGGCATTTTTCCTTGGATCCGTGTTGGGCGTGATTGCCGGCGCCAGTCCCGGTTCGCTGCGCGACCGATTTCTTTCGGTCACCTCGCTGGCGATTTATGCCGTTCCGGGTTTCTGGCTGGGCTTGGTGCTTATCGTAATTTTCGCGGTCGATCTGCGCTGGCTGCCTGTCGGCGGCATCGAGTCGATTGCTTCCGGCAAGTCGGGGTTCACCCGTCTCGGCGATATTGGCGCGCACCTGATCCTGCCCGTCACCTCGCTCGCCATGGTCTACCTCGCCCTCTATTTGCGTCTCATGCGCGATCGCATGGGCGAAATCTGGCATGAGCCATTTGTGCAGTCGCTGCGGGCGCGCGGCATCGGCCATTGGCGTATCGTCTGGCGCCATGTCGCCCGCAACGCGGTGCTGCCGGTCGTCACCATGCTCGGGCTTCAGGCGGCGGCCATGCTCGGCGGCAGCGTCGTCGTCGAAAGCGTCTTCGCCATTCCAGGCTTTGGCCGCCTCGCCGCCGAAGCGGTGGCGCGGCGCGATACACCGCTGCTCCTCGGGATTATTCTTTGCAGCGCCATAACCGTCATAGTTGCCAATCTTCTCGTCGATCTCGCCTATGACAAGCTCGATCCGCGCGTGAGAACCGGCCGATGAATGCCTGGCGCAATCTTAACGGCGAAGGGCGGATGGGCGCGGTAATCCTGACGGCGCTCATCCTCATGGCGCTGCTGGCCCCCATCCTCGCGCCAGGAGATCCCTTGGCGATCAGCGGCGAACCATTGCTTCGCCCCTTCGCCGACGCAGCGCATCCGCTCGGGACCGATCGGCTCGGACGCGACGTGCTCGCTGGTCTCTTGCACGGGACCCGCACCACGCTGCTTGTTGCGTTCTTTTCGGCCGCCGCGGCACTCATCGTCGGCAGCGTCGTCGGCACGTTGGCAGGTTTTCTCGGCGGCATCGCCGATGCGATCCTGATGCGGATCACCGAGGCTTTCCAGACCGTTCCCGGCTTTCTTCTGGCACTTGCCGCCATCAGTGTTACGGGGCCCAGCGTGCCGACGCTCATCTTTGCAATCAGCCTCGGCACCTGGACGCAAGCGGCTCGCGTCACCCGTGCCGAGGTTCTGTCGCTGCGCGAACGTGATTTTGTCGCGGCGGCGCGCACGCTTGGCATGCATCCGCTCGAGATTGCCTTTCGTGAAATTCTGCCCAATGCATTCGGGCCGGCAGCATCGCTTGCCGCTATTTCCGTCGCCGCCGCCATCCTCATCGAGGCGGCCTTGTCGTTCCTCGGCTTCGGCGACCCCAATCGCGTGACCTGGGGGAGCATGATCGCAGAAGGGCGCTCCGTTCTTCGCTCCGCGCCATACCTTTCCATCTTCCCGGGGATTGCGCTTGTCATTACTGTTCTTGCCGTTCATTTGCTCGGTCGTGGCTTGTCGCGCTCAGAAAGGCTGCAGCCATGAGCAAGCCCTATTTGCATATAGCGGGCCTCGGCGTGCGTTATGGCGCGGCCGTTGCTCTTGAAGATATCTCGCTCGAGGTGAGCCAAGGTGAAAGGCTCGCGCTCATCGGCGAAAGCGGTTCCGGGAAATCCACGCTGGCAATGGCGGTCGCCGGGCTTCTGCCCGAGGGGGCAAAGGCCACAGGGTCGGTTGATTTTCCCGCACTTGGATACAAGCCAAGACCGGGCAAGGATATTGGTGTTCTGTTCCAGGACCCCAATGGCAGTCTTGACCCGGTGATGAATGTGGGTGACCAGATCGCTGAAGTTGCGATGATCCACCAGGGGATTGGCTGGATTGCGGCCCGGGTCCGCGCCGCCGAATTGCTGGGCGCGGTCCAGATTTCACGTCCTCTCACACGGCTTAACAGCTATCCGCACGAATTTTCTGGGGGACAGAAGCAACGTATCGCCCTTGCCATCGCACTTGCGGGCAATCCTTCGCTGCTCATCGCCGATGAGCCGACAAGCGCGCTTGATACCGTCGTACAGCGACACATTGTCAATCTGCTCGATCGACTCGTCAGAGACAATGGGCTGACGCTCATCTTCGTCACGCACGATATCGCGCTGGCATCGGAGCGCGCCGACAAGATCGGCGTGCTCTATCGGGGAAGGCTCGTGGAGTTCGGTCCTGCGGCAGACGTGCTCGGCGCGCCCCGCCACCCCTATACGCGTGCGCTTGTCGACACGCACATCTCGCTCGATACACCGCGTAGAAGGCGCCTTGCCGAAATCGATACGGCAGATCTCGAATGACGTTGTCCGCTCCGGTCCTCGAAGTCAAAAATATCAGCAAACGCTTCGCCGATCGGGGCGCGGCTGGCCTACGGGATATCAATTTTGTGCTCGCTCCGGGCGAAACGCTGGCCGTGGCTGGTGCTTCGGGTTCAGGCAAGACCACGCTCGCGCGCCTTATCATGCGCCTTGCCGACCCGGACAAGGGTTCGATCCATCTGGCCGGGCAGGATATCACTGCCTTGCGCGGCGAGCGTCTGCGCCGGCGTCGCAGCCGATTCCAGATGGTGTTCCAGGATCCGCTCGCGGCTTTCAATCCACGCGCCACCGTCCGCGATATTCTTGAGGACCCATTGCGCCTGCATGGGCTCGCCAACCCCGGCGACTATGCGGCGACGATTGGCGCCGCACTGGAGCGCGTCGGCCTCGGCACAGATTTGATCGATCGCCCGCCACGTCAGCTTTCAGGCGGCCAGCGGCAAAGAGTGGCGATAGCGAGGGCGATCATGACCAAGCCGGAACTGATCGTTTTGGACGAGCCCGTATCCGCGCTCGATGTTTCGGTGCGTGCCCAGATCCTTAACCTGCTCCTCGATCTGAAGGAGCAAACCGGCGTTGCCTACGTCTTCATATCGCACGACCTTGCCGTCGTCCGCGCTTTCGCCGAGCGCTTGATCGTGCTGGACGAAGGGCGAATCGTCGAAAGCGGCGATACGGAGACCGTGCTCAAAGCGCCGAAAGCCGAGACCACGCGTGCGTTGATCGAGGCTGTTCCGCGGCTCATATTTTAGAGCGCGCAAACATTCGCGGATGCCGGCCGCTTGGTCTACAGTGGAGGCACGTAGAACAGATATGCACCAATGACCGTAAAGATGGAAAGCAGGATAAGTGTAGCGTCGTTCACATCAATAACCCCTTATTGATCACGCCATTTTAGCAAAGCTGGGCCGCAATGGATTTACACCACTGTGGGCTAACCTCATGGGGTTAAGGGAATTGTTCTGGCCACAATGGAAATCGGCGCCTGATTCAACTGGTCGGAGTGAGAGGATTCGAACCTCCGACCCCCTGCTCCCGAAGCAGGTGCGCTACCAGGCTGCGCTACACTCCGTAACCAGTGACGCGCGGTATATACCGTCCGGTCTCGGTACCTGCAAGTCGTTTCTATCCACTTTTTGATAATGGTCTGGAAACCTTTTTCCGAGCGTCCTACGCCTTATTTTCCTCTGTGATCGCCCTCCAAACTCCTGTATCGATTGGCATCAAGTCTTCAATGCGTAGAAAGTGCGGGGCTGCGTTCGATGGCGGCGGAAAAGCAGAAGATTATCAGCTTCGTCATGAGCGGCGGTGTTGGTTCGCGGCTATGGCCGCTGTCGCGCGAGGATTTTCCGAAGCAGTTCCACAATCTTTCCGGTCAAGGTTCGATGTTGTTACGAACGGTCCGGCGCATGAGCGCGCGGGCAGACGACACGGCCGTACCTGTCTATCTTCTCGCCTCTGAACGACACGCCGCGCGCATCCAGCATGATCTTGCTGGCGTCGACCTCGCCGGTGGGCGGCCGATCCTCGAGCCGATGGGCCGCAACACTGCCTCGGCCGTGGTGCTTGCCACCGAAGTGACCTTGCGGGAGCATGGCGACGACCTTGTGCTCGTCGTGCCTTCCGACCATGAGATCACCACCGATCGCGATTTCTGGAACACCGTTGAAGCCGGCGTTGCCGCGGCAAAGGCCGGGCGGATCGTTGTCTTCGGCATCAAG
Organism: Phyllobacterium sp. UNC302MFCol5.2; assembly: GCF_000686005.1. Taxonomy (NCBI): domain Bacteria; kingdom Pseudomonadati; phylum Pseudomonadota; class Alphaproteobacteria; order Hyphomicrobiales; family Phyllobacteriaceae; genus Phyllobacterium; species Phyllobacterium sp. UNC302MFCol5.2. The sequence continues at coordinate 286,047 of NZ_JMLL01000010.1, read as the reverse complement.
CCGGACCGTCCCGAGACCGGCTTCGGCTATATCGAGGTCGGGGCGACGGGCGAGGGCACGCGCGATGTCGTGCGCTTTGTCGAAAAGCCCAACGAAGCGAAGGCCAGGGACTACCTGGAATCGGGCAATTTCTTGTGGAATGCCGGCATTTTTCTTTTCCGTGCCAGCGCCATGCGCGCAGCCTTCAAAACGCACGCTGCGGAGATATGGGACAAGGCCGTCGCCGCGCTCGATGCTGCCGATACCAATGTTTCCGGCACCTATCTTCCCTATGAGCTTTATGCCGAAGTGCCGTCGATTTCCGTCGACTACGCCATCATGGAACGGGCTTCGGGTATCGCGCTCGTCCCGGCGACCTTCCGCTGGAACGACCTCGGCTCCTGGCAGTCGCTACTCGATGTCGGTTCGGTCGACGCCAACGGCAACGTCATCGTTGGTGATGTCGTAGCCATCGACTGTGAGCACAGCTATCTGCGCAGCGAAGGCGGGCTACTTTCCGTCGTGGGCCTGCGCGACACCGCTGTTGTGGCGACGGCGGATGCAACCTTCGTCGCCCCGGTCAGCGAAAGCCAGAACGTGCGCAAGATCGTCGAGCAACTGGAAAAGTCGGGACGGCTCGAAACCAAGTTCACCCCTTCGCAAGACCGTCTCCCGCAGGTCGGCGCCTATGCCAACCGTGTGCGCCACTGGCTGTTCAGCGAGACGCTGCCGCTGTGGTCGACCGTCGGTGTCGATGAGCGTTTCGGCGGATTTCACGAGGCGCTGTCCTTCGAGGCGACGCCGGTTGCCAAGCCGAAACGCATGCGCACCATCGGCAGGCAGATTTATGCATTTGCCGTCGCCCACGAGATGGGCTGGGACGGCCCGGCAGCGGCGCTGATCGATCACGGCATCGATTTCATCACCAGGAACGGCCGTACCGACCGCGGCGGCTGGGTAAAGACCTTCAACCCAGACGGCAGCGTGCTCGACGCCACGGAAGACGCCTATGACCAGTCCTTCGTCCTGCTGGCGCTTGCGCATGCGCATAAGGCTGGCCATTCGGGCGCGCTCGCGCTGGGCACCGAAACATTTGCCTTCATCGACGAATATCTAGCCGACGCGCGCCTGACCGGCTTTCTGGAGACCCCGGACGGGAAGGGCCTGCGCCGCTCCAACCCGCACATGCACCTGCTCGAAGCGTTTCTGGCCTGGTATAACGCCACCGGCAATCGCGACTATCTGCAACGGGCGGCGCGCATCGTCGATCTTTTCCGCCACCACATGTTCGATGCGGAAACTTGGACGCTGGGCGAGTACTTTACCAATGATTGGGAGCGGGCGCCCGGCGAGGAAGGCGAGTGGACCGAACCCGGCCACCACTTCGAATGGGCTTCATTGCTCGTCAATTTCGCCGCCGCATCCGGGCAAAAGGATCTCGTCCGCTTTGCGCGCAAGCTCTATTCCTCGGCCATTGCCAACGGCCTCAACCGGGCGACGGGCCTTGCCTATGGCGCCGTGTCGCGCCATGGCCTGCCGCTCGACACCAATTCACGCAGTTGGCCGCAGACTGAAGCCGTTAAGGCGGCTATCGCGCTTGACGGCAATGGCGGACCGAATTTGAAGCCGGAGATCGAGGCGCGTGTGGGCCGGCTGTTCCGCTGGCACATCGAACCGGCGCCGAGGGGACTGTGGATCGATCTCATCGACGAGACCGGCCGCGCCAAGGCGGAAGACGTTCCCGCCTCGATCTTCTATCACCTCGTCTGCGCGCTCACGCAATACGTGGATTATGTCGGCAAGTAACGGTCACCCGGTCGATCAGTAAGGGCTTTCGACCTTCCCTGTCTCGACATAGACCGATTTTATCTGGCTGTAGTGGTAGAGCGCTGCGAGGCCATTCTCACGCCCGACGCCGGACTGTTTGAACCCACCAAAAGGCATTTCCACCGGCGCCAGATTATATGTGTTGATCCAGCAGGTGCCGGCCTTCATCTGGCTGATGACCCGATGCGCTCGCGCAAGATCCTGCGTGAACACGCCAGCCGACAGTCCAAATTCCGTGTCGTTGGCGCGCTCGATGACCTCGTCCTCGTCCTTGAAATCGAGAACGGCCATGACCGGCCCGAATATCTCCTCACGGGCAATGATCATATTGTCGGTCACATTGGTAAAGATGGTCGGCTCGACGAAGCAGCCGCCTTCAAATCCCTGCATCTGCGGTACGCCGCCGCCGTAATGGAGAGTCGCCCCCTCTTCCTTGCCCTTCTCGATGTAGGACACGACCTTGTCGCGCTGCGCCGCGTTGACGAGCGGTCCAAGGTGGATGTCAGGGTCGAGCGGGTCGCCGAGGCGGATGGCTTTCGTGCGGGTCGTCAGGCGCTCCAGGAAGCGATCCTTGATACCACCCTGGACGAAAACACGTGTACCGTTGGAGCAGACCTGGCCGGTCGAATAGAAATTGCCGAGAAGCGCACCGCCGACCGCATTCTCCACGTCGGCATCGTCAAAGATGATGAGCGGGGACTTGCCGCCGAGTTCCATTGTCGCATGCTTCATGTGCGAGCCCGCCTGGGCAAGGACCCGCTTGCCGGTCGGCACGGAGCCGGTCAACGATACCTTGGCGACGAGCGGATGGTCGACGAGCTGGGAGCCGACATCGCCAAAACCCTGGACAACGTTGAACAAGCCGTCAGGCAGGCCGGCTTCCTTGTAGATTTCCGCGAGCGCCAGAGCAGAAAGCGGCGTGTTTTCCGAAGGCTTGAAGATCATGGCATTGCCCGCTGCGAGAGCCGGTGCCGATTTCCAGCCGGCGCCCTGGATCGGATAGTTCCAGGCGCCGATGCCGACGCAGACGCCGAGAGCTTCGCGCCTCGTATAGGCGTAGGAGCCGCCAAGCTCGATCATCTCGCCATTAAACCCGGCAATGATGCCGCCGTAGAATTCGAGTGCATCGGCGGCCGAGGCTGGATCGGCGACGAGCGTTTCCTGAATGGCCTTACCGGTATCGAGCGTTTCAAGTTCAGCGATCTCGGCATTGCGGGCGCGCAGGATATCGGCGGCGCGGCGCAGGATGCGGCCACGCTCTACCGGTTTCAGCGCCGCCCAGGCGGGTTGCGCCGCGGCTGCCGCCTGAACCGCCTCGTCGATGAGGGCAGGCGTTGCGCCGAAAAGCCTGGCGATGGTCTCGCCGGTAGCCGGGTAGATCACATCAAGCGGCTTGCCCGCCTTGTCCTCGACAAACCGGCCGTTGATGAAATGCGATGCCGTCGGCTGCGCGCGCATGGGTGCTCTCCTTTGAATGCGTATGGATACCTTACCGGTCACTCACCTGCCAGCGCGGATTGATCCAGGGCTCCTGGTTGGAACGCGGCAGTGGATCGCGACCGAGAATATGGTCCGAAGCCTTTTCGCCGGTCATGATCGATGGACCGTTGAGATTGCCGTTGGTCACGCGCGGAAAAATCGACGAATCGGCAACGCGAAGTCCCTCCACCCCGATGACACGACATTGCGGATCGACCACGGCGGTCGGGTCACTGGTCGCGCCCATCTTGCAGGTACCGCAGGGATGAAAGGCGCTCTCGGCATGTTCGCGCAGGAAATCGTCGATTTCATCATCCGATTGCACGTGCGAGCCCGGGGAAATTTCGCGGCCGCGATAAGGGGTAAGTGCGGACTGGCCGAAAATCTCGCGGGTCAGGCGCACGGCATGGCGGAAGTCGCTCCAGTCGTCCGGATGCGACATGTAGTTGAAGACGATCTTCGGCTTTTCGAACGGATCCGATGAGGCCAGCGTTACGCTGCCGCGCGACTTCGAGCGCATTGGTCCGACGTGGGCCTGGAAGCCATGGCCCTTGGCAGCCGCCTTGCCGTCGTAGCGGATCGCGGCGGGCAGGAAATGGTACTGGATGTCCGGATAATCGATACCGGGTTTCGACCGCACGAAGGCTGCGGATTCGAAATGGTTTGTGGCACCATGCCCGCTTTTGAAGAACAGCCACTCGGCCCCGATCATCGCCTTGGAAACAAGCCCGAGTTTGGAATTGAGCGTTATCGGCTTGAGGCTTTCCTGCTGAATATAGACTTCGAGGTGGTCCTGCAGGTTCTGGCCGACACCTGCCCGATCAGCGACAATATCGATGCCGTGCGCCTTGAGATGCGCGGCCGGACCGATGCCGGACAGCATGAGCAGCTTGGGGGAGTTGATGGAAGAGGCGGCAATGATCACTTCGCGCCGCGCCCGGATAATTTCGGTTTTGCCGCGCCGCGCTATCTCGACACCGGTCGCGCGCTGATTCTCGATGATCACGCGGCGCGCGAACCCATTGATCAGGCTTACATTCTGGCGCTTGAGGGCAGGGCGCAGATAGGCGTTCGCCGTCGACCAGCGCCGCCCCTTGTAGATGGTCTGCTCCATCGCTCCGAAGCCTTCCTGCTTCGAGCCGTTATAGTCGTCGGTGACTTCGAAGCCTGCTTCTTTGCCTGCCTCGACGAAGGCGTGAAACAGGGGATTGTCGCGGCGCCCGCGCTGGACGTTCAGCGGGCCGTCCGTGCCGCGCCATCCCGCCTCGCCGCCATGCGAATTTTCCATCCGCTTGAAGTAAGGCAGCACATCGGCATAGGACCAGCCGGCGGCGCCGGTCTCGGCCCAGTGATCGAAGTCGTGAGCGTGGCCGCGCACATACACCATACCGTTGATCGACGACGATCCACCGATGACCTTGCCACGCGGCGTGACCAGCCTGCGACCGCCGAGGTGCGGCTCGGGTTCGGAGCTGAAACCCCAATCATAGGTGCTCATGTTCATCGGGAAGGAAAGCGCGGCCGGCATCTGGATGAAGGGCCCGATATCGGTGCCGCCATATTCGATGACAATCACCGAATGCTTGCCGTCTTCCGACAGGCGGTAGGCCATGGCGGAGCCGGCGGAACCCGAACCGATAATGACGAAATCTGCTTCCATGCCCGGTCTCACTCGCCACGCGGATAGCGGGCATTCTCTTCCAGAACGTTCAAATCCATATGGTTGCGCATGTAGCGCTCAGACGCTTTTTGCAGCGGCTGATAGTCCCAGGGGTAATACGAGCCGTTGCGCAATGCTTCATAGACCACCCAGCGCCGCGCCTGACTCTCGCGCACTGCTGCATCGAAGGCGGCCATATCCCAGCGCGCACGAGCCTTTGCCGTGAAATCGGCGACGACCCCAGCATGACCGGGATCGCCCGCAAGATTGTTGAGTTCGTGCGGATCCGATTCAAGATCAAAGAGTTGCGGCGGGTCGATCTCGCAGTGCACGAACTTGTATTTGCCGTCGCGCAACGCAACGAGCGGCGCATTCGAGCCTTCAGCCGCATATTCCATAAGCACGGGTGATCTGCGCGCCCCATCGCCGCGCATGAGCGGGCCAAGATCCTCGCCATCGGTCCAGGGCAAGACTTCAGCAATATCCACACCGCCAAGTGCTGCCAGCGTTGGCGTGATATCCAGTGTCGATACGGGCGCTTCGACAAGCTGCGCGTGGATGTCCCTGCCAGCGATCATGAGCGGCACGCGTGCCGAGCCTTCGAAGAAGTTCATCTTGAACCACAGGCCGCGCTCGCCGAGCATGTCGCCGTGATCCGACGTGAAGACGATGATTGTATCCTCAAGCATCCGGGTCGTCTGCAGAACATCGAGAATCTCGCCGACCTTGTCATCGATATAGGAAATGTTGGCGAGGTAGCCCTGGCGCGCCTTCCGTACCTGATCGGCCGTAATGTCGAAGGCCTCGTAGTCGCAGGCCTTGAGCAGGCGCTGCGAATGCGGATCCTGATCGACAAAACCAATCGCGCCGACATCGGGGTCGAGGGCTTCCGAACCTTCGTAGAGGTCCCAATATTTGCGGCGGGCGACATAAGGGTCGTGCGGATGCGTGAAGGAAACGGTCAGGCACCAGGGGCGCCGTGCATGATCATCGGCTTCGCGCGAAAGCTGGTAGAGCTTCTGCCGGGCGTGGAACGCAACCTCGTCGTCATATTCCATCTGGTTGGTGATTTCGGCGACACCGGCGCCGGTCACGGAACCGAGATTGTGATACCACCAGTCGATCCGCTCGCCCGGCTTGCGATAGTCAGGCGTCCAGCCGAAATCGGCAGGATAGATATCGGTTGTCAGCCGCTCTTCGAAACCGTGGAGCTGGTCCGGTCCAACAAAATGCATCTTGCCGGAAAGGCCGGTATAGTAGCCGGCACGGCGCAAATGGTGCGCGTAGGTCGGAATGTCCGAAGCGAATTCGGCAGCGTTGTCGTAAACCCGCGTGCGCGAAGGCAGTTGGCCCGACATCAGCGATGCCCGCGCCGGGGCGCAAAGCGGCGAGGCCGTATAGGTTTTTGCAAATCGGGCTGAACGCTTGGCAAGCGCCTTCAGATGCGGCGCGTGGATGAAAGGCGCCGGGCCATCCGGAAAAAGCGTGCCGTTCAATTGATCGACCACGATGATGAGAATGTTGGGCCTTGTCATTGCAGTGCTCCGGCGGCTGCGAGTTTGATATTCACGTAATCTTCGACGAGGGCGATGGCCGACGCCGCCTCATGTGCGCCATTGCGTAGCGCATGGCGAATATAGAGGCCGTCGATCATTGCGCCGGCTCCTTCGGCGATCTGCGCTGCCGTCGCCCGATCGGTCATCTGTCCGAGCGCATGGGCCAGGTTCGAATGGGTGCGCCTCGCATAGATGCGCAGGAGACGGCGCGTTTCATCGGATTTTTGTGCATGGACATAGAATGTCAGCCACGCTGCAACCGTCTCCGGTGCGAATTGCGAGGCCGAAAAGTTGACTGCGATGACGGCCGCAACGCGCCCAGCGGCTGTTGGCGCTTTGTGCATCGCATTGCGCAGATCGTTGCCGAGTTCCTTCAGGAGATGCCGCATGGTTGCCAGGATCAACTGTTCCTTGCCGCCGAAATAGTGATGCGCCAGCGCCGCTGAAACACCGGCTTCGTGAGCAATTTCGGCGACAGTCACATCGAGCGAGCCGCGTTGGCCGATGGTGCGGATCGCAGCATCGATCAATTCGCGTTTACGCAACGGTTCCATTCCTAATTTCGGCATTGCCTGGTACCTCTTCCTCGCAAATCTATTCTTGATTGACTGGTCAATCAATAAAAATCTGTGCACTGGTGTGTGGAAGGGAGTAGGATTAAGAGAACGAGTTTGGGCGTTCTTGTTCGCCACGACGGGCATGCACCTTGAACAAAAGTCTGATCGTGGTTAGGTCAATGGCCATGACATTTGTGGAGGAAACAAGATGACAGCCTGCATCGTCGGATGGGCGCATTTGCCGTTTGGAAAACTCGAGGGTGAAACGGTCGAAAGCCTGATCGTCAAGGCCGCGATCGGAGCGCTCGAGCATGCCGGGATCGGTCCCGAGGATGTCGACGAGATCGTGCTTGGGCACTTCAACGCGGGGTTCTCGCCGCAGGATTTCACGGCCAGCCTCGTCCTCCAGGCCAGCGATTCGCTGCGTTTCAAGCCCGCGACCCGCGTGGAAAATGCCTGCGCCACGGGTTCGGCGGCGGTTCATCAGGGGATCAAGACCATTCGGGCGGGCGCGGCCAAGGTTGTACTCGTCGTCGGCGTCGAGAAGATGACCTCTACACCCGGCCCGGAGATCGGCAAGAATCTGCTGAAAGCATCTTACCTTCCCGAGGAAGGCGATATCCCCGCGGGTTTTGCCGGCGTTTTCGGCCAGATCGCCGCCGCCTATTTCCAGAAATATGGCGATCAGTCCGATGCGCTGGCCATGATCGCCGCGAAGAATCACAAGAACGGCGTCGGCAATCCCTATGCGCAGATGCGTAAGGATCTCGGCTATGAATTCTGCCGGCAGGAGAGCGAAAAGAACCCATTCGTGGCCGGCCCGCTCAAGCGCACCGATTGTTCCCTCGTCTCCGACGGCGCTGCGGCGCTTATCCTAACCGATACAGAAACCGCGCTCAAAATGCAGCGCGCCGTCGCATTCCGTGCCGCCCAGCATGTTCAGGATTTCCTGCCCATCTCGAAGCGTGACATCCTCTCATTTGAAGGATGCGCATTAGGGTGGAAGCGCGCCTTGGCGCAGGCCGGGGTTACAATCGACGATCTCTCCTTCGTCGAGACTCATGACTGCTTCACGATTGCCGAACTAATTGAATATGAGGCAATGGGTCTGGCGAAACCGGGCGAGGGCGCCAAGGTCGCGCTTGAGGGCGAGACTGCCATGGATGGCCGCCTTCCGGTCAATCCGTCAGGGGGACTCAAGGCGAAGGGGCATCCGATTGGTGCAAGTGGCGTGTCGATGCACGTTCTGTCGGCGATGCAGCTTACCGGTGAAGCAGGAGGCATCCAGGTCCCCGGCGCAAAGCTTGGCGGCATCTTCAACATGGGCGGTGCAGCGGTCGCCAATTACGTTTCCGTTCTCGAACGGATCAAATAGGTTCGGCCACAGGTTGAATTGGCGCTTGAAGGCGCTGATTCAACCTTTCAGCTTCGCGCGCCAACCCCATGCAATGATTCCGCTTGGCCGAGCTTGGTATCGATGGCGGGACGGCCTATAAATCGGCAAGGCGCAAGATTTTCGACCCAATTTGAAAGATGATCTCCATGACTAATCCGGTTCTCGTTGAGGTTTTCCGCGGTGAAACGGTCGAAAGCCGTCATCGCGGCTCGGTAGTTGTCACCGATGGCGACGGCAAGATCGTCTATTCGCTCGGAGATATCGAGCGCCCGACATTTCCGCGCTCCGCGATCAAGGCGATCCAGGCGCTGCCGCTTATCGAAAGCGGCGCAGCCGATGCTTATGGTTTCGGTAATGAGGAGCTTGCCATGGCATGCGCATCGCATTCCGGCGAGCCCCAGCATGTGAGCCGGGCAGCCGACATGTTGGTACGGGCAGGCCTTGATGTTTCGGCGCTCGAATGCGGCGCCCATTGGCCGACACAGCAGCCGGTACTCATTGCGCTGGCCAAGAGCGGGCAGGAGCCGACGGCGCTCCACAACAATTGCTCGGGCAAGCATGCGGGGTTTCTTTGCACCTGCCGGCACCTTGGCGTCGAGACGCGCGGCTACTCGGCGCTGGGCTCGCCTGAACAGGATATGGTGCGCGAAGCGATGGAAAGCGTTACCGGCGCTCCCCACACGCTGGACTATTGCGGCACCGACGGCTGCTCCATACCGACCTATGCTATTCCCCTCAAGAACCTCGCGCATGGCTTTGCGCGCATGGCGACGGGGACCGACCTTGCGCCAGAGCGCGCGAAGGCGGCACGGCGCTTGATGGACGCGGCGATGGCCGCTCCCTTCTATGTCGCCGGCACACATCGCGCCTGCACCGAACTTATGGAAATGGCTCCGGGCCGCATATTCGTGAAGACGGGTGCGGAGGGTGTATTTGTCGGTGCCGTCCCCGAGCTTGGACTCGGCATCGCCGTCAAGTGCGACGATGGCGCGACGCGAGCTTCCGAGGCAATGATTGCGACGGTTCTGGCGCGTATTTTCCGCAATGAAGCGGAGCTTGAATCGAAGCTCGACAGGTTTGCCGATCGCGAAATGCGCAATTGGAACGGCATCACCTATGGGGTCATCAGCCCGACGGAAGAACTGACTGAGGCGGATATTAACTGACGATATTTCGCTCGACGACGAGGTTGGGATAGGCCGAGCCCTTCTGGGTAAGATCCTTTATCGCAACCTCTTCCCACTTGTGGCCGACAATCGCGCCTTTGGCTGCACCCTGAATGATATTGTCGGTGATGATGGCCGGTCCAACCCCATCGACGACCGTTACATAGATGCCTTCGCCGGAATTGCGGACGATGTTGCCGCTGGCAACGAGATTGCGCATGTAGGGTCCCCAGCCGAGCTGGAGGCCGTAGGTCGGCGCGCCCTCAACAAGATTTCCGGTAATGGTACTGTCCGCTTCCGCCGAAATCCCGATGCCGAATGTGCCTGCGTATGGGCCCCTCACCGACAGGTTACGTACGATATTGCCGGTGCAGGTACCGAGGCGCCCGCCATCGTCGAAGTTCACGATCGATATGCCATTGGCGGCGCCGTCGACGATATTGTTGGCGATGATGGCGCCCTCGAACGCAAACTCGGAGTAAATCGCCGTCTCGCCGCTGCCCGTGCAATTGTTGCCGGTGATCTGGATGTTTCCGGCGCTGTTGCCGCGCACGGCCGTGAAGGCGCAGTCGCTGACGACATTGTCTGCGACGATGACATTATCGGCCTTGTAGACATTGATGCCATTGCCGTTCTGGCCCGTTCCGCCAGAATCGGCCCGGATCTTTTGCACGCGATTGCCGCTGATGATGGTTCCGTCGCGGCCTTTGTCGTAACGATGAACAAGGATGCCGCCATTGCCGCAATCGCTGATCGTGTTGCGGGTGATCGCAAGGCCCGTAGAACTGGCGGCAAATATCGCGGCGTCGGCTACGCCCGAAATTCGGTTGCCGTCGATTGCGCCGCCCGATTGAAAGAGCGAAAGCCCGTTCTGCGCCGATCCAACGATTGTGCAATCGCGGATCAACAAGGTGCTGACATTGTTGGCCTCGATGAGCCCCTTCACCTTGTCGCCGAGGTCTTTTCCGTTGCCGTCAAAAACGAGTCCGGTGAACTGGATCAGCTTGGAGTCGCTTGCCTGGACAAAGCCGCTTGTGCCCGCATAGACGATGCGGCTTTGGCCGGTCACGCCGAGAATATTGACATAGGACGGGCATAGGATGGCGGAAACGATATAGGTCCCGGCGGGCAGGAAAACCTGATTGCCTTTGGCGCTTGCGCTCTCGAGAAGCGCGTTGAATTTCGCCGTTTGATCCTGTGTCGATCCCGGTTGAAGACCGTAATCGACGGCGTTGAGCGGCGCAGACGCGTTGGATGCTGCTTGCGCAACCTGCTGGAAGCCGTGGTTGAAGGCGACCCCGGTCAGACCGGCGAGGACAAGTCGTCTGCTGATCATGATTGTTCCTTGGAGTTGCAGGCAGAATAGAGCGAGGGTCTGGATACATCAAAGGATTGCACTTGCTGTTGGGGCGGGCAATCCCTACTTTGGAGTAATGAGCAGTGCTTTTACCAAACAGGACGACAGCAATGCCTCGATTGATTTTGGCGAACGTCCGATCAGTCCGCATCGCAATCTCGTAACCGAACGCGGCCTTGCCATGATCGATGCCGAGATCGCCGCGCTGCACGAGGAATTGGCCAAGGGCAACGCGGAGGCGGATCGCGAGTTGATCGCCCGGGCGTCGCGCGACCTGCGCTATTGGACGGCGCGTCGCGAAACGGCCGAAGTCTCGCATCCCGATCCGAAGAGTGATGTTGTGCGTTTCGGCATGAGCGTAACCATCGCCGATGATGCGGGAAAGACTCAGACCTGGCAGATTGTCGGTGAGGATGAGGTCGATGCCAGCCACGGCAAGATCTCGCACGTGGCGCCGATGGCGAAGGTGATGTTCGGAAAATCAGTCGGTGATACGTTCGAGTTGAACGGTCACGAATGGGAAATCACGAAAATAGCCGTCTCGCCTTGAAGTTGAATCACAACTGAAGACAACTAAGCCAGCCGACTCAAATCATTGAACTTTAGATCGCTTCTATGTGGTCGCGGAAAAACATCGCCGCGCCGGTTTCGTCGATTTCGCCGGCGGCGACACTTAAAACCAGTTGGATGATGTCCTGAGCCGGTGCTTCGATGCTGAACCCATTGAAAACAAGAAAAAGATCGGCTGCCGCGAATCCGGTGCGTTTGTTGCCGTCAATGAACGGATGATTTTTGACGATGCCATAGAGATAGGCCGCGGCAAGCTCGCAAAGATCGGGGTCGCCGTAAGCTTCCTTCTGCAGCGGCCGATTTAGAGCTGATTCAAGCATTCCGACGTCGCGCACACCCGGAGCGCCGCCATGCAGGCGCAGTTGCTCCGCGTGAAGCGACTCCACGAATTCGCGAGAATGGAACTCGATCATTTGGCGAGAGCGCGATAGGCGGTCTCGTACTTCTTCATACGCTCGCGTGCGATCTGCATTTTTTTCTCAAACGCTTCGGGATCATCGTGCAAAGCCCGAAGAGTAAGGCCATCGGCGTCTTCAGTCAGAACCAACTGATCGCCTGCCTTGAGGTTGTGGCGATCGAGAACGTCCTTTGGCAGGATCACGCCTTCGGAATTGCCGATCTTTCGTAACGTGACATTCATGGCTCAGCTCCAATGTTATAACAAAAATTATAACACAGCAAATCGCCAATCTTCAAGTAAAACCTTCGTAGGGTGCGCTACAGCCAGCCCTTCTTGCGGAATATCAGGAGCGGAACCACCGCCGAAGCAATCATAATACAAAGGGCCATTGGATAGCCCCAGCGATAGTCGAGTTCCGGCATCAGATGGAAATTCATGCCGTAAATCGAGGCGACAAGGGTGGGCGGCATGAAGGCAACGGCGGCCACCGAGAATATCTTGATGATGGCATTTTGCTCGATCGAGATCAGGCCGACCACGGTGTCGAGCAGGAACGTCACCTTGTTTGAAAGGAAGTCAACATAGGTGCTCAGCGATTGCGTGTCGCGCTCGAGGGACTTGATCCAGCCGCGCGTATCCTTCTTGTACGGCTCCTGGTTGGTGAAGGCGGTCATATAGACGAGGAGGCGGCTGACGCCGGTGATGCTTTCACGTACTTTCGACAGGAACGCCCCCGTTATGCCGATCTGGTTGAGGCTGTCCCTGAAATTCTTGGTGGTCATCGGCTTGTCGGTTTCCGAGCGCCGGAAGATTGCGTGCGAGTTCAGATCAATTCGGCCGGCAACGTCTTCGAGGATGTCGGCGAGACGATCGGTCACTGCTTCGATAAGACCGAGAAGGATGCTGACGCCCGTGCATTTTTCGTTGATCAAGCCGTTGCCGGGCTTTGTTGCGCGGCTGATGTAGAGGTTGAACGATTTTGGCTCGGTATAGCGAACCGTAACCAGGCGCTGACCCGTCAGGATGAAGGAAATCGGGCCGATGCCATGGCTGTTTTCGCCTGTGGAGTACAGGACTGGAGCAGTCAGATATTGCGCACCATTCTCGGCGTAGAAGCGGCTCGATTCCTCGATCTCATGCATGTCGTCACGGGTCGGGATCGACGCCTTCATCCAGCTTTCGACGTGATGATCTTCCTCGTGCGTCGGGTTGAGGAGGTCAACCCAAACGGCGTTTGCCGGCAGCTCAGCGCCCGCAAGTGCGGCGCTCGCCATCAGGTAATCGTCTTCGAGCGTATAAACAAAGATCATGTCACAATGAATCCAGCAATTTATCGATCAACTTTTCGGCGGCCTCGCCAATGACGGTGCCGGGCGGAAAGATCGCGGTCGCGCCGGCCTCGAGAACCGCGTTGAAATCCTGCGGCGGGATGACACCGCCGACGATGATCAGGATGTCATTGCGGCCGTGACGTTTCAAAGCTGCCTTGAGTTCCGGCACCAGGGTAAGGTGGCCTGCCGCAAGCGATGATACGCCGACGATGCGCACGTTGCTTTCAACGGCCAGATCGGCGACTTCCTCAGGTGTCTGGAACATGGCGCCAACGATGACCTCGAAGCCGAGATCGCCGAATGCGGTTGCGATAACCTTCTGGCCGCGGTCATGGCCGTCCTGTCCCATCTTGGCGACGAGGATGCGCGGCTTCTCTCCGGTGCGTTTCTCGAAGGCGGCTGCCTTCGCCTGCACCCGGTCGGCCGCATCGCTCTTGCCGATCTCCTTGCGATAGACGCCGGAGATCGTGTGAATTTCCGCCACGTGACGGCCGTAAGCCTTTTCGAGCGCGAGGGAAATCTCGCCAACTGTCGCGCGGGCGCGCGCCGCCTTGATGGCAAAATCAAGGAGATTGCCGGTTCCGGCCTTCGCGGCGCTTGTCAGCGCGGAAAGTGCGGCGTCGACCGCAGCAACATCGCGCGTGCCCTTGAGCTGCTGGAGCTTGGCAAGCTGGCGGGCACGGACCTCCGCATTATCGACCTTGAGGACGTCCACTTCGACGTCTTTTGTCGGGCGATAGGAATTGACACCGACGACGGGCTGCTGGCCGCTGTCGATCCGGGCCTGCGTGCGCGCCGCCGCAGCCTCGATCCGCATTTTGGGAATGCCTTTTTCGATTGCCTTCGCCATGCCGCCGAGCGCTTCGATTTCTTCGATATGCGCCAGGGCCCGCGCCGCAAGATCGTGCGTCAGGCGCTCGACATAGGCCGATCCACCCCAAGGATCGATGATCCGCGTGGTGCCGGATTCTTTTTGCAGGATCAGCTGCGTATTGCGCGCAATACGGGCCGAGTGATCGGTCGGCAGGGCCAGCGCTTCATCGAAGGAGTTGGTGTGCAACGACTGGGTGTGCCCCTGCGTAGACGCCATCGCCTCGATCATCGTGCGCATGATGTTATTGTGCGGATCCTGCGCGGTCAGCGACCACCCGGAGGTCTGGGAATGGGTGCGCAGCGACAGCGAGCGCTCGTCCCTCGGATTGAAGTTCTTCTTCATCAGCGCTGCCCAGAGCAGGCGTGCCGCGCGCAGCTTGGCGACTTCCATGAAGAAATTCATGCCGATCGCCCAGAAGAAGGAGAGGCGCGGTGCAAAACTGTCGATGTCCTGGCCGGCCGCGACACCGGCGCGGGCATATTCGATGCCATCGGCAATCGTATAGGCGAGTTCGAGATCGGCGGTCGCACCGGCCTCCTGCATATGATAGCCGGAGATCGAGATCGAGTTGAACTTCGGCATGTTCTCCGACGTATAGGAGAAGATGTCGGAGACGATCCGCATCGATGGTTGCGGCGGATAAATATAGGTGTTGCGAACCATGAACTCCTTCAGAATGTCGTTCTGAATGGTTCCCGCAAGCTGCTTCTGCGCGACCCCCTGCTCCTCGGCCGCAACGATATAGAGCGCAAGGATCGGCAAGACGGCGCCGTTCATGGTCATCGACACCGTCATCTCGCCGAGCGGGATGCCGTCGAACAATTGCTGCATGTCGAGAATGGAGTCGATGGCGACGCCGGCCATGCCGACATCCCCGGCAACACGCGGATGGTCGCTGTCATAGCCGCGATGCGTTGCAAGGTCGAACGCAACGGACAAGCCCTTCTGGCCAGCACCAAGATTGCGCCGGTAGAATGCATTGGATTCTTCGGCGGTCGAGAAGCCCGCATATTGGCGAATCGTCCAGGGCTGCTGCACATACATGGTCGGGTAGGGCCCGCGAATAAAGGGCGCGGCGCCGGGATAGCTGTCGAGATGCGGAAGATTTTTAACGGCTGCGTCGCCATAGCTGCGCTTGACCTTGATCCCTTCAGGCGTCTTCCAACTTGACCTGTCGAGCCTGGATGTCAGCGGTTTCGGCTCTTGCCAATCGATGGTGGTGAAATCCGGAATTCTCATTTTACTCGGCGGCCTGGAAGGTTTCGTCTATGCGCGGAAAGCTCAGCGGTTCGCAATGTACAACACCGTCGGTCGGCAGCGGCATGTGCGGTGCGTCGATTACCTGTACCGGCCTTTCCTTTTTCGGCGGAAAGATGGTGGTGCCGACGATGGCCCGTTTGCCCGTCGCATATTCGGCGGCGCGCCGGTTGCGGGCCTCAACGATGCGCGCCTGGAATTTGCCGTCGACGAGGCTTTGCAGAATACCGCCGTCGCGCTCAAGCGCCTGGAACTCCTTCCATGCCGCCTTGCACAGCGCTTCGGTGAGCCCCTCGACAGCCCCGGACCCGCAACCCGGATCGGCGACGAAGGCGAGATTGCTTTCGTCGGCGAGAATAAGCTGGGTGTTACGGGCGAGGCGGCGGGCAAACGGATCAGGCAGGCCATGGGTGATCGTATGCGGCAGGATTGCGATCGAGTCCGCGCCGCCGACAGCGCCGGCGAAAGCGGCAATCGTCGTGCGCAGGATGTTGGTTTCCGGGTCGCGCTTCGTCATCATGCGCATGGAAGTTTCGGCATGGATCACAGCGGGAGCAGGGCGAACGCTGCCGCAGACTTGCTGGAGCCGCGCCCACAGCCGGCGCAACGCCCTGATCTTGGCGATAGACAGAAACTGGTCCTGATCGAGCGAAAGCGCAAAGCCGAGATGCGGCGCCGCATAGACGATGGGCTGGCGTGCTTCTTCGAATAGCCGGAAATGCCCGGCGGCGATCGACAGCATGGCGCCGAGTTCCTGCGCCTCGGTAGCGCCGGCATTGTGATAGACGCGGCCATCGGCTTCGAGAACGATGCCGGGCAGGTCGGGCGAAAAGAAACCCGAGAGGGACTGCGGCAGCGATGCTTTCAAGGCTGCAAGCGTCATGCGAAGCCGGCCCGTACCGGCAAGCGTCGCCGCCGGATCGATGCCGAGCGAAAAGCTCAGCGTCTTGGGGTTGACGTCGCGCGGGCGCATATAGTCGACGAACCAGTCGGCACAGGCGCGGCTGCGCGGGTGCACATCCATGCGCAGGTGGATCATGTCGAGATGAACGCCGTAGAGCACTTCGTCGACAGCCTCGCGGGTCGAGGGAAGGCCGTAGCCGAAGGCGTTTGGCGCGCCTTCGAAGACGAGTGCGATGCCGGTAGCGCCGTTCTCAAGATCCTCAAGCAGCTGTTTGTTGGCGCGCGCCGGATCTGGATCGTCGATGCGCTGGACGATACGCCACGGCTGCGCAGGGTTCTTGCGCGGCGTGAGCTGCGCCTTGCGCTTGCGCTGGTAAAGCGGCTCGATCTTGATGTTATCGTCGGTCCTGGATGTCAGGGATTCATCGAAATCGGCGCCTTTCAAGGCCTTTTGCGCAAGCTTGACCCAAATATCCCGGTCAATTGCCGCAAACTCCGTTTCCTTAATCAGTGACGAATCCATGCTTACTCCCGGTCGGCGCATTTTTGTCGGCGACTTTAGGAGGACTCATGCTGCTTCGCAACAAAGCAAAGTGCCGTTTGGCCAACATATTGAGAAAGCGGGCTTTTTTGCCACGTTTGCTCAGTGTTGGACAACGCGCAGGTTTCGGGTGGCTGGCGCTGCGCGGTTGTGAAATTTCTGCATCAGGATCGAAACCTGAAAGGCAGCGAAAATGGACAGACTTAAAGGCAAGACGGCACTCATCGTCGGTGCAAGTTCCGGGATAGGCCGTGCAACGGCGCTGCTATTTGCGAACGAGGGTGCAAACGTGGTCGTGACGGCACGGCGTCGGGATAAACTCGAACAGCTTGTCGATGCCATCGAGAGCAACGGGGGCAGGGCGGCCGCACTTGTTGGGGATGTCCACGACGAAGAATTTGCTGCTGCGTCGGTTGCATTGGCGGAGAGCCGTTTCGGGGGGCTCGACATCGCCTTCAACAATGCCGGAATAAACGGTGAGATGGGACCCAGCGCCGCAATATCGCTCGAAGGCTGGCGCAACGCACTCGACGTCAATCTGACGGGCGCTTTTCTGGGCGCAAAACATCAAATACCGGCTTTGCAGCGTCGCGGTGGCGGTTCGCTGATATTCACGTCCACTTTCGTCGGCTACACGGCGGGAATGCCGGGCGCTGCTGCCTATGCAGCGAGCAAGGCGGGCATCATCGGCCTCATGAAAACGCTCGCGGCCGAGTTGGGGCCGAGCGGCATAAGAGTAAATGCGATCCTGCCGGGCGGTACTGCGACGCGCTTGGCGGATGCCTGGACCGATACTCCCGAGAAGCGCGCATTCGTCGAGGGAATGCACGCGCTGAAGCGGATTGCGACCCCGGACGAGATTGCCCAGTCGGTGCTTTACCTCGCCTCGGATGAAGCAAGCTTCACGACAGGATCGGCCATGCTCGTGGATGGTGGTGTTTCGATCAATCGCACCTGAAAAAGGTAAAGCGCGCGCCAGGCGGCGCGCGCTTTTATAAAAATGGCATAAAATCAGACGAACTGGCTGAGGCCGGGTATCGAATTGACCACTTCGTCAACCGGGCCGCTGCCGGCCTTTTCGCGGGCAAACGCGATGGTTTCCTTGGAAATGCCGCTGATTTCGCCCATTCCGAGCCCAAGCCCCATAAGCTTCGAGCCAAGGCCCATCACACCCGGCATCAAGCCGGAAAGCAGGCCGCCGCCTGACTGAGCCTCAGCAATGGCGGCTTCGGCACCGGGAAAGCCTGCAATGAGTTCGCCGACCTTGTCCGCCGGACCTTCCTTCTGCAGGAAAGCGAGGATCAGGCCGACGGCCTTGGTGGCGGTTGCCGGATCGGTGCCGACATTGGCGGAAATCCGCGCGATGAGTTCTTCCATGAGCCTAATCTCCCGTCTCGTCATGAATTACGTTTACGTAATATGCGCGAAATCCGCGCCACACAAGTCTATTTCAGCTTGGATGACAGCTCTAAAACGCACCTCGGCAAATTATCGTAGAAGGTTGGAAAATTTACCGCTGGACCTTGCGACGCAGGCAATAAAAATCACGCAAATCTGCGTGAACGGTCCCGTCACACATGCTCAAGCTGGCTTGCCCTCGCCATTATTCCCAAGCAACCATTGTCGCATCCAGATTGGCTGTCTATACCGTGTAGTGAGTGACTTCCTGCGAGGATCGAACGACATGGCCGCTGACAGCATTTTTCTTGGTGCAAGCCGCAAACCCGACGACAGCTACCAGCAGGCAGAATCGCTGCTGCTGAAATTCGGCAACCGGCACGGCCTTATCACCGGCGCGACCGGCACCGGCAAAACGGTGACACTGCAGGTGCTGGCAGAGGGTTTCTCCCAGGCGGGCGTCCCGGTGTTCTGCGCCGACATCAAGGGCGATCTTTCCGGCATCGCAGCCAAAGGCGAGGCGAAGGATTTTCTCATGAAGCGCGCCGCCGATGTGAAGCTCGATCCCTATGAGCTCAGCGCATCGCCGGTTATTTTCTGGGATATTTTCGGCGAGCAGGGGCATCCTATCCGTGCCACCATCTCGGAAATGGGCCCATTGCTGCTCGCACGCCTCATGAACCTGACCGACGCGCAAGAGGGGGTGCTGAATATCGCCTTCAAGATCGCCGACGAGGACGGATTGCTGCTCCTCGACATGAAGGATCTGCAGGCCTTGCTGGTCAACGTCGCCGAGCGGGCCGAAGAGCTTTCTACCAAATATGGCAACGTCACCAAGCCGTCCGTGGGGGCGATCCAGCGCTCGCTGCTCGTCCTCGAGCAGCAGGGCGGCACGAAATTCTTTGGCGAACCGGCCCTGAAAATCTCCGACATCATGCGCACCGGCACCAATGGTCGCGGCGTTGTCAGCGTTCTTGCCGCTGACAAGCTGATGAACAATCCGCGCCTCTATTCGACATTCCTGCTCTGGCTCCTGTCGGAGCTTTTCGAGGAATTGCCGGAAGTGGGCGATCCGGAAAAGCCGCGTCTGGTGTTCTTTTTCGATGAAGCGCATCTGCTTTTCAACGAAGCGCCGAAGGCGCTGCTCACCCGTGTCGAACAAGTCGTTCGCCTCATTCGTTCGAAGGGCGTCGGCGTCTACTTCATTTCGCAAAATCCGCTGGATGTGCCGGAAACCGTGCTTTCACAGCTTGGCAACAGGCTGCAGCATGCACTGCGCGCCTATACGCCGCGCGAGCAGAATGCGGTGAAAACGGCCGCCGATACGTTCCGGCCGAACCCCGACTTCAATACATTCGCGGCAATCACCAACCTCGCCACGGGCGAGGCGCTGGTTTCGACGCTCGCTGACAAGGGGGTGCCATCCATGGTTCAGCGCACGCTGATCCGGCCGCCATCCGGCCGCATCGGACCGCTGACCAGCGACGAACGCCAGCGCCTGATCAATGCCAGCCCCGTTGCCGGCCAATATGACGAGATGGTCGATCGCGAATCCGCCTACGAACTCCTGCAGAAGAAGGCCGAACAGGCCAAGACCGAAGCCGACGCAGCCAAACAGGTCGAGGAAGCGGACAGCACGAGTGGCTGGACGCTTCCGGATATCCTCGGCGGCAGCAGCAAGCCCGGCCCGCGCGGTGGCCAGCCACGCGGCCGGCAGACGGTAGCCGAGGCGGCGATGAAGTCCGTCGTCCGTTCGGTCGGAAGCTCGCTCGGGCGTGCTCTGGTGCGGGGCATCCTCGGAAGCCTGAGCCGGCGATAGGCACCGTTATTTTAGCATTGATCAGCATTGCGAAAGGCCGGCGGGTTGCTGCCGGCCCTTTTCGTCAGTTCGCTAGATCACCAGCACCGGCGTCTTGTTCGGAACGCGATCGTACAGATCGATCACATCCTGATTGATGAGTCGGACGCAGCCGGACGAGACCGCCTTGCCGATCGACCACCATTCCGGCGAGCCGTGTATTCGATAAAGCGTATCGACACCGTTCTGGAATAGGTAAAGCGCGCGTGCGCCGAGCGGGTTCTTGAGACCGGGCTCCATGCCGCCATTCCGGGCGCTGTACTTTACGAGGTCCGGCTGGCGGGCGATCATTTCGTCCGGTGGCGTCCAGGTCGGCCAATGGCGCTTCCACTGGACCACCGCGCGGCCGGACCATGAAAAGCCCTGCTTGCCGATGCCGACGCCGTAGCGAACAGCCTGGCCGTCTTCGCGTACGAGATAGAGGAACTTGTCGTTGGTGTCGACAACAAGCGTTCCGGGGCGCTCACCGGTCGGATCGGGGACGATCTGGCGCAGATAGCGCTTGTCCATCTTGGCGATCGGTATGGCCGGCAGAGAATGTCCGCCGTCTTCCCGGGCGGAGTACATTTCCGCGTAGGAGGCAAATGCCGGGTCCACATCCATTTGCGGTTGCATGAGCGGATTGCCGGCGTCGTCCACCTGGATGACAGGAAGATCGTCGCGGATTGTAGCGCAACCGGAGAGGCCGGCGGCGGCCGTCGCAGTCAACGCCGCAAGAAAGCCGCGACGTGATATTGTATTTTGCATGATTGAACCAAATTCGTGGAAGGATGGGTTTGAACAAACGCTTGTGGTTGCTCTAGACGCACAATGATTATGGCCGCGAGCCGATTACAATAGGGCGCAATGAAGGCGGCGGCGCCACTGTTGCTGCCAAGCAACAAAACGGCGCGGGAACGACTGAAAGTGCGTTCACCGGCGGATAAACACTTCGTGAAAGATCGTTTTGCTCGCTGCCAACGAGCCAAATTGTTCGATCGGATCGACATAAAAAAACAGACCCTGGCGGGTCTGTTAAGATACCCTCGCCAAAGGGGAGAAACGGCGAGGAGCAGGAACACTGTAATTTTATAATCCTGGAGTCCGCGCATTTTGGCAATTAGACCTTCGTCTAAGAACATGAAGAGCCAATAGGTACTTGGCGTTCGAAGCCGAAACTGCCATTGATTTTGAAGGCAATTGGCCGTTCGATAGGAAAAGCAGATCAGAGGGAATGGAAGCAGCATCATGGCCGTCAGTACGCAAGCCCAGACATTGACATGGACCTATGTCGATGGCGACTGGTATGAAGGAAATGTGCCACTCATCGGCCCCCGCAGCCATGTGATGTGGCTGGGATCATCGGTCTTCGATGGAGCGCGCTGGTTCGAGGGCGTTGCTCCCGATCTCGACCGTCATGCGGCGCGCGTGAATGCCTCAGCGGTTGCGCTCGGGCTCAATCCGACGATGAGCGTCGACGAAATCATCGGGCTGACCCATGATGGATTAAAGAAGTTCGACGGCAATACCGCCGTTTATATCCGGCCGATGTATTGGGCCGAGCATGGCGGCTATATGGGCGTACCCGCGGATCCGGAATCGACGCGGTTTTGCCTGTGCCTCTATGAGGCGCCGATGATTGCGCCGAGCGGTTTCTCGGTCACTGTCTCGCCATTCCGGCGCCCGACCTTCGAGACGATGCCGACCAACGCCAAGGCAGGCTGCCTTTATCCCAACAATGCACGGGCGATTACGGAAGCGAAATCGCGGGGCTTCGACAACGCGCTCGTCCTCGACATGCTCGGCAATGTCGCGGAAACCGGCACCTCCAATATCTTCCTCGTCAAAGACGGTCACATCTTCACGCCTGCGCCCAACGGGACGTTCCTTTCCGGAATCACGCGCGCCCGCACGATAGATGTGCTTGCCGACTACGGTTTCCGCACGACACAGGCGACGTTGAGCGTTCACGATTTCCTCAGGGCCGACGAGATTTTCTCGACGGGGAACCATTCGAAGGTCGTTCCCGTTACCCGCATCGAGGATCGCGACCTTCAACCGGGTCCCATCGCCAAGAAGGCACGGGAGCTTTATTGGGAGTTTGCGCATTCCACGCCGAAAATTTAACCCGCCGAAAGGCAACGGCCGGAAATATTGATCCGTTTTGCATTGCTCCTGAAGTAATTGGGACCTATGTAACGAAGGCAGGTTTTGTCAGGATTGGCGACCAACGCACCGGTACCCAACCGGGCGGCCAATCCAGTCACAGAATTAATCGAAGAGGAGACTTCCATGGCTTTCGAATTGCCCGCACTGCCGTATGATTACGACGCGCTTGCGCCCTTTATGTCGCGTGAAACGCTCGAATACCATCACGACAAGCACCACAAGGCTTACGTTGACAACGGCAACAAACTGGCTGCCGAAGCTGGTCTCGAAAATCTTTCGCTCGAAGAGATCGTCAAGCAGTCCTTCGGCAAGAATCCCGGCCTCTTCAACAATGCCGGCCAGCATTACAACCATTTGCATTTCTGGCACTGGCTCAAGAAGGGCGGCGGCGGCAAGAAACTGCCGGGCGCGCTCGAAAAGGCCGTGGAATCCGATCTTGGCGGCTACGACAAGTTCCGCACGGATTTCATCAACGCCGGCACCACGCAGTTCGGTTCAGGCTGGGCCTGGTTGTCTGTAAAGGACGGCAAGCTCGAAATCACGAAGACGCCGAATGGCGAGAATCCGCTCGTTCATGGCGGCACGCCGATCCTCGGTGTCGACGTGTGGGAGCACTCCTATTACATCGACTATCGTAACGCCCGTCCCAAGTACCTCGAAGCGTTCGTCGACAATCTCATCAACTGGGATTATGTGCTCGAGCTCTACGAAAAGGCCAAGTAGGGGCTGTTTCTCGAAGTAAAGCGGCCCCGTCCTTGCGGGGCCGTTTTTGTTTGCAGCTTAGCCCAAGCAATGCCCGCCACGCTGACATTTCGCGCCCTCGCATAATAGCAATGATCTCGTCCGGTGCTCAGATCGGGTAGAATATACGAACTTCCGTTCCGACGAACGGCGTCGATTGTATCTGAAGTTTCCCACCCATTGACTTAATTAATTCAACTGAATTGGTCAGCCCGAGCCCGACATGGACCCCAGCCTTGGTCGAGAAGAATGGTTCGCGCGCTTTGGCAAGCAGGCCGGCGCTCATACCCTTACCGTTGTCCTTGACAGCAAGGACAAGGCGAGCCGCTCCCATGAAGGTGCGATGGATGTCGGCCCCTATCGTGATCTGCGGCTGTTTGGATGCTGGTATCGCGTTGATAGCGTTGCGAACCAGCTCATCGATAAGCAGATGAAATTGCGCTGCAGGAACGCGGATGGCGAAGGCTTCTTCGCTGGCTCGAATTATCAGAGTCTGCTTGTTTTTGCCGGCGATCTCGGCAACGACATCGCCAAGCGGCATTGAGCGCGCGTCGGAACGCCTGTGGCCAATCAGCATGAGCCCTTCATTGATTGAATCGAGTTCGAGAATGGTGGCAAGAGCAGCCTCCGTCATTTCCGCGGATGGTTGAACTTTCCCATCGATATAGGTGAGGAACAGGCGCAGCGCTGCAATGCGCGTGCGGGTCATATGGGCGAAAAGCAGAGAAAACGACCTTATGTGCTGATCCTCGCGGCTCTTGTCCCTGTTGTGCTGGTAAATCGCTATGGCGCTCAAGATGATCACCGAAAGCGCCGCGAAAAACGTCAGGCGATTCCGGGCCGCGTCAATTCCAATGCGCGTTGTAGCGCTTATCGCCTGACTATGGTCCACCGTCGCGCCCAGAAGGCCGGCCAGGTAGAGGTCGATGAGGGCGACGTCATGCAGAACCTCGTTATAATTTGTCTGAGCCAATACGTTGGGTAGAACGACCGTATCGAGCATTCCTATCGAGCGGTCGAGGCCGTTGGGGTCGTTTGGTGGCATGAAATCTTTGGCATATTCGAGGGCTGCGAGTGATTTGAGGTTGAATCGCAGCATCCGGATCTCCGTGAGCAAACGCGGGTCACGCTGCCCTGTCTGGACTGCGATGTTCAGATAGCCAACAATCCGCGCCACCTTGTCGCGCGATTGCGATGCTCGCCACTGCACCTCCGAACTCTGCCCGAAAACGATTTCAGTCTCTCGCCTGTAGACATCTGTTCGCAGGAGCACCCAAATCGTCAAGCCTACCGACGTCAGGAGGCCGGCGTAAAGAAGAAACGAGCAAATTTGCGACAGATACCTTTTCATGAAAGAGCCTTGATCGATATGACGAACCAAACCCAAATAGCGTTGCGGCTGGGGAGATATCTTGGCGGTAAGTCGTGGAGCGGCCAGATGAGATAAAGTGGCCCGCCATCGTCAATTGACAAGAGCCGATACGTTTGGCCGGGGCTGCAAGCGCCGCTGTACTTGTCTTCGTCCGTGCATTTCTTTTCTGTCGCGAGAATGGGCGCGTAGCGCTCGATCTCCTCTGAACTGATCTTGGCTACGAAACTGTCGGCGCCGCTAATTTCAAATGAGCCGCCGAGGAGGTTGTTCTTCGCCAATATGTCTTTGAGGAAGGGCCCGCGAAAGCCGACAGGTACACCTAGGCTCCAGGGCGTATCGGTGGTTCGTTCCCGAGGCGTGAATTCTTCCCGGAATTGATCACGCGTGTAACTCCTGACAATCTGACCTGACGTATCTTTGAGAACTAATGCCGCGTCGTCCGACTGTTGGGCTACGGCACATCCTGCAACGAGACAAAGGCCGACGGAAACAACAAGCGACCAAGCCTTGAGCAACCTATACGCTGGCAAGAGCGAAAGCATCGTCAAATGCCCGTGGCGTCAGATCGCGGGTAAACAATGCGCATGCTCCGCTGGAGCCGCGCGGATCAAAAGCAAAACCGTTCGCCGCCATCGCCGCTATGATCTGCATAACACCATCCAGCCCGTAAAGATGGTCGTGCAACTCCAGGAAGACGCGCTCGACACCTGGTAATTGCGCGCCGCGGAGTAACTCGTATTCACCACCCTCGATGTCCATCACGAGGATCGTTATCCCTGCGGCGGCTATGATCTCGTCAATTTCCACTGACCGGATAGTGATGACGTGCTCATAGGGGCCCTGGTCTGCGAATGTCGAAGACATCCAGAAATCTTTGCGCAGATAGAATGGTACCTCGCGCGGTTTGCCGGCCATGAGAAGGCCGTGGCTGATGGTCACATTATCGAAGCCATTTGTATCGATCACCCTCCGCGCCAGCGCGACGACTTCAGGATTGGCGTCGAACGCCAGAATGCGAACGTCATCGGTTGCCGCCATTACCGACGCAATGATGCCGAGACCCGTGCCGAGCTCCAGAATTCGATCGCCGGGACGGACGGCGCGCTTCACCCAAAAAGCTTCCTTGGCCTCATAGGTACCGTTCTGCAGTGCGGACCAGATTTTCTCCGATACGTCGCCGGGAAGAATTGGCACGATTATTTCGTGCGCATCGAAAGTAATTCTCATAATATCCATCGAACAACATTGTCCGCGGGCGGCAAAAGAATAACGGTGAAGGCCCAGCGATTTGCCAGAGGTCGTGACCGCTTAGAATTCCCTGACCGGTGCGGAAAAAGCTAAAATAAACAGAATCAAACAACGAACAGACATTAGCACATATCAAAACAGATTCGACAACACACCGATCTTCAAAAGCTTTGCCTTCGCCCGCTTGTAATAGCGCTCGGCCGAAGCCGCGTCGATGTTGAGATGCGATCCCAGTTGATCGTAAATTTCCTTTCTGCTGACGCCGGACGGCCTTTGCCGCATCCAGACAAGTACCTCCTGCTCGCGCGGGGACAGGGCCGAATGATAGACCTCCGGCTCGGTGCTTTCATCGTGGTCAAGGCCGACCGATTTTCCCGCTTCGGCGATTTCCTGCACGATATCCGCCATGGCGCCGGGCCTGAGATTGTTCTTCGCGATGTACCCGGCAACGCCGAGCCGTTGGCACGCCTCCCATTCTTCCAGGCTGTCCGAGCCGGTGATGACGACATGGATGGCCGCCGGTGTCTGCTCCACGATCGACCTGATGACGTGCAGGCGGTCGCGCGCTGAATGGGGATCGTAGCCGGGAAGGCCCGGGTCGATGAGTACAAGCGCGAAAGGGATCAATTCGGCCAGTTCAATTACCGTACTTATGCTCCCCGCTGCATGAACTACCGAGGCAGGAAATGCGGTTTGGAGTTCGTGGACCAAGGCGAGTCGCATCAAGTGTTGATCTTCGACGACCAGGAGATCAGCCCCGAAACTGGATGGCGGCATGCAAATATCTTTCAAAAATTACTCAATCCGACCAATGGGATAATTATAAACAAACTCGATAGGGGCAAATAGGGACAACGTTGTCACTTTTCCCAAAAAGTTCCAACGCTATAACGAACACATTCAAGAAAATGCCTTTGAGATTTTAGTCACTTAATACGGAAGCAGTTAATGAAACGATATATTGCCACCCTTCTGCGGTCGAAAGCTAAAAAAATCTGCTGAGCGAACATGCATATCGAACTGTACCGATGCAGGGCGTTGCTGCCCTTAACGGACGGTCTCAAGGGCTCAAAGTCTTCAACACATCAGCTGCCAAGGCCGTGCTTCTTTTACCGTGCCTTATGTTCCTACCGACTAGCGAAGCGGGTGAGCGCTCCTCAAACCATCGTCAATAAAAAACTTTCAACAAGCGATGATTCTCACAACTATCCAGGCAGCAAGATCGCTAGTCACACAAACGGCCCCGTTCTCACGGGGCCGTCTTGTTTGTCATGGCCGCTTCAATCAGTGCAAAATCACCAGCGCTGATCTGAAGCAGGCCGAAGCGCAGTTGGGCGCCCCAGTTTGGCCTGCCCGCAGTGAATTCAAGCTTGTCGAGCAGAGGACGTATCGACGCTGTGTGTGCTTCGTCCCAATCGACGTCACGCCGGGACGGGACGAAGCCATTTCCCATATCGAAATTGTAGGGATCGCCGGTTTTTACAGTACCAATGGCCGTGAATGATTGCAGCCCGTCCTTGCTGCCGAGTATTTCAGTTGGCGAATAATAGGCGACATGATCCCCGGCCTCGATACGATTCAATGGTGCAATCTTGCCGTGGCAAACCTGCATGAAGCCGCCCTTGAGCCCCCTGCGGACGTGGTCGGCCGATGCGACGGCGATCCAGTGCCGGGTCATTGGGTAGCGTCCTCCGCCGGCGCATAGACGCGCAGACGGTGTCCGTCCGGATCAAGCGCGACGAAACTATATCCAAAATCCAGCCGTGTCGGTTGTTGAGCAATGGCGAGATCGCGGTCTATCCATTCACTATACAGCGCTTCCAGCGCCGCATCGCTATCGACGCCGAAAACCAGTTCGCTCCCGCCAGCCTGTTCGGTGGGTGCCGGCAGGACCTTTTCGCGCGACCACATTGCGAATTTGAGGCCCGAATCGAGGACAAACATCGCAAAGTAGGAAGACTCCTCTACAGGGTCTCGATCGAACAATTCGGCATAGAAATGCCGGCTGCGTTTTGCATCCTTCACATAAATCAGCATGAAATTGGGATTTAACACTCTTGCCTCCTGTTTGACGGGAGCACTCTAGCCTCAACTACTGTCAGTTTTTGGCAGTAGCAGACGCTCAATCCAGCGGTTGTATGCCTTCGGCCTCCCGCCACTGTTTGATGAGCGCATGGCGGCGTTTGGGATAGCGTGTATCCGTGGTCTGAAGGGCCAAAATCCGGTCGGCGCGGAAATGGCGATTGTCCTGACGCAATTCGCACCAGGCGACAACGACACGGACGCGATCAAAGAAACCGAGAGCGAAAGGCCAGATCAAACGGCGCGACTGTGTTCCATTGCCATCGCTGTAGGTGATTTCAAGTTTGCGTTCTGAACGCATCGCTTTCCTGACCGCGGCGAGGTCGATCGTATCCGGCGAAGAACCCGGTGGGCCGACGAGTAGGGCCGAGGAATTGACATCGCTGCGCAAGTCATCCGGAAGAACAGCGACGATCTTCGATAGTGCGTCTCGCGCGGCAAGCGCCAGTCGTTTGTCTGGCTGCTTTTCGACCCAGCGGGAGCCGAGGACCAGCGCTTCAAGTTCGTCTTCGGAAAACATAAGCGGCGGCAACATGAAGCCCGGACGCAACATATAACCGAGACCCGGCTCGCCTTCGATATGCGCGCCCTGCGCCTGAAGCGTAGCGATGTCGCGATAGAGCGTACGAATACTCACGCCGGTCTCATCGGCGAGCACCTTACCACTTACCGGACGGCGGTGGCGGCGCATGATCTGGATAAGGTCGAGCAGGCGTTTTGATCGGGACATTGCAAAATCTCTCTGAAATATCATGCCATATTTTGTCAGTATCCGCACCAGATGGCGTTTGACGCGCGCCGACACGCTTAAAACTCTATTAACCCTAACATTCCGGCGCACAATGGCTGAGCGAGTTATCACTCTGAAAACATTAGGATATTCGCGAATTGGACGAGAAATTGTAACAGTCTCAAAATAACGACTAGCAACTAATTGGGAAAGCAAGCCACAAACCGCTCTGATCTAGTAAAAATAATAAAAATAATCGGCGTAAACGGAGGTTAACCATGAAAAAGTGTGCATATATTGTTATTGTGGGGTTGTTGAATTGCGTTGCATTTTATTCAAATTCTTTTGCTGCTACGCAAGCTCTGTCGGTTTCGCTTGAAATATTACCGTCAAAGAAAATAATCAAAAGAACGTCTGAAGGTTCGCTTCGAAACCGTCCGAACGTCGTCACTTACTATTCGCCCAATTGGAAGCGTGGCCGCCCAGGGATAGCAGGGTTGAGCGCGCGGCATGGCCGAGACAATGTCACATATGTGAGCAAATTGACTCGATAAGTGATCGCGGCGGATCGATCCAATCTCTGACACATTCGTTATTCATCCAGCGTTCAGGAGCTATGCCTAAAGTCTTAGGCTCCACATATTGAACACGTTGAAGCCAACTGAAGCGGCTTTCACTGGAGGAATGATGCGAAAATTGATTTCGGCCATATGTGCCACGCTTATTTCGTTTGGAACGGTCGGTGGGACCGGAATCGCAAGCGCTGCGCCAGTCGCTATTGAACGGCCGGTCGATGCCACTCGTGCCGGTGTTCCAAACCCGAATGTACAACCGGTCCATGATCGCTGGGACCGCCGAAACTATCGTTGGGAAAGGCGTCATCATCGTTGGGATCGCCGGTGGGATAGACGCTGGGATCGCCGTTGGGACCGTCGGCACTATGGCCGTTGGGATCGTCCATACCATCGCCGCTGGGATCGCCCGCACTATCGCGGGTGGGATGATCGGCGATACAATCGCGGGCGTTACTATCGTACCGGCGTCTACTTTTCACTCTGAGACGCACAAACCCCGGCCAAGTGCCGGGGTCTTTTCAACAAACGAAAAGTTGATCGAGCGGTACGGGTGATTTTCGCTGCCGTTGATCTAGAGTGCCAACCGGAAACCCTTGAAGCCAAACCATATTTAGCCACAAGAGTTGGGAGACACCCATGAATAGACTGATCGCTTTGACTGCGACGCCGCTGTTTGCCGTCGCTGTTTTTTCGATGTCAGCGCATGCAGATCCGATCGCCGACCGACAGGCACTGATGAAGGATCAGGGCAAGACCGTGGGTAGCATCACACCGATCATCAAGGGCGAAAAGCCTTTTGACGCCCAATTGGTCATGACCGCGCTGAAGCATCTGAACGAGGATGCGCAGAAAATCGATATCGCGACACTATTCCCGAAAGGCTCCGAGACGGGCGGCAAGACAACAGCCTCGCCGAAAATCTGGGAAGACAGCGCTGGTTTTGAAGCGGCCATGACCAAGTACAAGGCCGACGCCGCCAAGGCAGCAGCCGCCGAGCCAAAGGATCTCGACAGCTTCAAGGTCGTCTTTAATCAGGTGACCGAGAATTGCGGTACGTGCCACAAGGCATTTCGAATCAAGAAAGACTGAGACCGTATCGATGATGCGCAGGGCCGCGCTCATCGTCATCTTGCTCGCGGTCATCGCTGGAGCGGGTTTCTGGTATCTTACGGCGCCCGTCCGGCTTGATCCGTCACAACTTGCCGAGGTGACACCCGGCGATGTTCAGCGCGGTGTAAAAGTGTTTTGGCAGGGCGGCTGTGCTTCTTGCCATGCAGCACCGGGCTCAAAGGGTGATGGACGGCTGGTCCTGGCCGGCGGCGTCAACCTGGTCACCCCGTTCGGGACCTTCGTGACGCCGAATATATCCCCCTCAAAACAGGGTATCGGCGATTGGTCGTTCGAGGACCTCGCCAATGCAATGATGGCTGGCGTTGCGCCCGATGGCCGGCATTTCTACCCAGCGTTCCCCTATACGTCCTAC
This sequence comes from Phyllobacterium sp. UNC302MFCol5.2, assembly GCF_000686005.1. Taxonomy (NCBI): domain Bacteria; kingdom Pseudomonadati; phylum Pseudomonadota; class Alphaproteobacteria; order Hyphomicrobiales; family Phyllobacteriaceae; genus Phyllobacterium; species Phyllobacterium sp. UNC302MFCol5.2. Next base: position 255,559 of record NZ_JMLL01000010.1, on the reverse strand, counting down.
GCGCGCATGCAGCCACAGGACGTTGCCGATCTTTACGCCTACCTCAAGACTTTGCCGCCTTCGGACAATGTTTCCGGTCCGCACAAACTCGGCTTCCCCTTTAATGTCCGGCGTGGTCTGGGGCTCTGGAAGCGGCTTTATCTTTCGCCGAAACCCGTCCTTGCCATTGCCGAGGCGACGGATGCGGTGAAGCGCGGCCAGTATCTTGTTGAGGGTCCCGGACATTGTGGCGAGTGTCACACACCGCGCAACGCCATAGGCGGGCTCGACAAGGGCAGATGGCTTGCGGGGGCCAAGGCGGCAGAAGGCAAGGGCGTCGTCCCCAACATTACGGACGGGGAGGGCGGCATCAGCGATTGGTCGGAGAAGGACATCGCTTACGCCCTCGAGAGCGGTTTCACGCCGGAATTCGATTCGCTTGGAAGTTCCATGGCCGACGTCATCCAGAACATGGCCCAGATCGATGCGTCCGATCGTGAGGCAATCGCCGCCTACTTGAAGGCAGTGCCGCCGCACCCGAATGGCTATCCGGCTCCGGCGCCACAGTGAATACCAGCGATCAGCGCCGTTCGCAGCGGATCAGAACAGATGGGCCATCATTATATTTGCTGCGCATCGTATAGAGCCAGCCCTGGCATTCCTGTAACGAAGTGAAACAACGGACCGCAAAGACGGGCGCTTCATCGCCGCCAAACGAGATGATCGGATTGTCGGTCGTGCCTGAATAATAGCCGATGATGATGCCGGAGCCGCGCGGCGGCGTATTGCATCGCCGCCCGGCATATTCGCTTACATTCTTGAGTACGGCCGCCGCACGATCAATGTGGGCAACGGCGAGAAAAGGTTGGGCGGCGAGCCCCATAGCAGCCAATAGCATGAGCCTGCTTTGTAACATTGCAAGAAACCTCCGTGGCCAACACAGCAATTATACTCAATCTGCCGCAACATTGCGCGGTCGTTTCATTGAGCAACGGCACGGGGCACTCGGAAGTTTCTGCGATGGTGTTCACATTTGTGTTTTTCCGGCGAGCTTCAGCGCGTAGGCGTACACATAGGCCACCTCTTCCAGACGTGAGAAACGCCCCGAAGCCCCCGCATGCCCGGCTTCCATATTGATGCGGAAGAGTACTGGGTTGTCGTCGGTCTTGAGCTCACGAAGTTTGGCCACCCACTTCGCTGGTTCCCAATAGGTAACGCGCGGATCAGTCAGGCCCGCGACGGCCAGAATTGGCGGGTAGGCCTTGGCTTCAACGTTGTCGTAGGGCGAATAGGAGGCCATATATTCATAGTCGGTGGCCGAAGTGATCGGATTGCCCCATTCCGTCCACTCGGGCGGAGTCAGTGGCAGCGTATCGTCGAGCATGGTGTTGATTACGTCGACGAATGGCACCTCGGCGATGATGCCGCCGAATGTATCCGGCGCCATGTTAGCGATAGCGCCCATCAGCATGCCGCCGGCCGAACCGCCTTGCGCGACGATGCGGTCGTGGCTCGTGTACCCTCCGGCTACGAGGTGCTGTGCAGCGGCAATGAAATCGGTAAACGTGTTTTTCTTGTTGAGCCGCTTGCCGTTCTCATACCAGTCATAGCCCTTGTCCTTGCCGCCGCGAACATGCGCAACCGCGTAGATAAATCCTCGGTCGGCAAGCGAGAGGCAATTGGTATTGAAACTCGCGGGTATGCTGATCCCATAGGAGCCATAGCCATAGAGCAGGCACGGTGCTGTGCCATCGATCCTGGTGTCGCGATGATAGACGATCGAGACAGGTACAAGTTCGCCGTCGGGGGCAGGGGCCAGCAAGCGACGCGTCACATAATCCTCAGGATTGTGCCCGGAGGGTACTTCCTGCGTCTTCAGCAAGGTGCGCTCGCGAGTACGCATGTTGTAGTCATAGACCTGCGTTGGCGTGGTCATTGACGAATAGGAGAAGCGGATGACGTCGGTGTCGTACTCGGCGCTTCCCTCGAGACCAAGCGCATAAGCTTCCTCGTCAAAGGCGATGGCGTGCTCTTCGCCGCTCTTGCGATCGCGAATGAGAATACGCGGCAGACCGTTCTCGCGTTCAAGCCAAACGAGATGGCTGGAATAGGCGGAATGACCAAGGAGAAGACGTCCGGATTTGTGCGCGACCACTTCGGTCCAATTCGACTTTTCGGGCGCGTCCACCGGAGCGCTCATGATCTTGAAATCCTTGGCGCCCTCATCATTGGTGAGGATGTAAAACACGTCGCCGCCTTCGGTGAGACTATATTCGACGCCCGGCTCGCGCCCTGCAACGAGTTTTGGCTTGGCGGTCGCGTCGTTGGCGGGGATCAGCCATATTTCTGACGTCTGGTGATCGTGAATATCGACGAAGATGAAGTCGTTCAGCGAGCTGCCGCCGACGCCGAGGAAGAAGCCTGGATCCTTTTCCTCATAAATGAGGCGGTCCTCGCTCTCCGGTTGGCCGAGTTCATGATAGTAGAGACGCGATGGCCGGTGATTGGCATCGACCCGCGTATAGTAAAAGCCATTGGATTGCGCATTCCATACACCGCCGCCGGTCGTGTCGCTCACGCTGTCGGTCTGGTCCTGAAGCTTTGCCAGGTCGCGTACCTTCAGCGTGAAGAACTCGGAGCCCTTGTCGTCGTATCCCCAGATCATCTTGTTGTGATCGGGCGAGTGATCGGCCGACGCGAGACGGAAATAAGGCTTGCCTTCGCCTTCGAGATCGCCGTCGAGCAGCATGGTCTCATCGCCGCCATCGCGCGGCGTGCGGAAAAACCGCGGCTGTTGGCCACCAACCTTATAGGACGTGCCATATGCATAGGGACCATCTCTCGAAGGTACTGACGAATCGTCCTCCTTGATCCGGCCTTTCATCTCGTCGAAGAGCCGCTGCTGAAGCGGTTTGGTATCTTCCATCAGCGCTGTCTGATAGGCGTTTTCCGCTTCGAGATGCTGGCGAATTGCCGGATCAAGCGTAGCGGGATCGCGAAAAACGTCCTGCCAGTTCTCGGCCCGCATCCAACCATAGTCATCGACGCGGGTAATCCCGTGGCGTGTGTCGGAGACGGGCCTTTTTTCGGATTGAGGTGCAGCAAGAGCGGGGAAGCGCGAAGCGTTGGTCATCTAAAAACTTTCATGGTTACCGGCGGGAGCGTCCCGCGGGCGGAAATACCCGTTCACAAACTATGTGCAAGAAACGCCGGAGCCGCGTCAATCCTCATCGAAGACGAGCGCATTGCCGTTCATGCAATAGCGCACGCCCGTAGGCGGTGGCCCATCGGGAAAAGCGTGGCCGAGATGGGCGTCGCAGTCCGAGCACTTTATCTCGGTGCGCAGCATGCCGTAGGAGCGGTCCTCGACAGCAAAAACGGCCTCAGGCTCGATGGGCGCGTAGAAGCTCGGCCAACCTGTGCCCGAGTCATACTTTGTCTCGGAGCGGTAGAGCGGCCGGTCACAACAGACGCACTTGTAGGTCCCCTTCAACTTGCTGTCGAAGTTCGGACTGGAAAAAGCACGTTCCGTCCCGTGATTTCGCGTGATCTGGTATTGTTCGGATGTCAACTGTTCACGCCATTGTGCGTCCGACTTGACGACCTTGAATGTTCTTGTGGTCATTGAGGGTTCCTTTTTACGCCAGATGTAGGCATGAACACTAGAATCGGCAATATCTGTTATTATAGAATGCTTGGGACGCGGATCGTTGTTCCTCATTTTTGCCATTTTTTGTCTTAGTGGTATGCCGCAAATCGCTGTCAGCATTCCCTAAGTGTTGTCGCACCTGTGGCCGGGCCCTGGCTTTCTTGCGTCCATCGTCGTTTGCGTCCTGTTAATCTCTATTCACGGGATTATTTGAAATATTTCTTTTTTGAACGAAGTATTGATTTGACAAATAAAATGCGTTCCGCAATAGAGTGTCATCAAAGGCGTTGGAGACCTCGCGTGTTCTCGACTTTATATTGGTGATTTTAATCTACCTACCGAGATAAAAAAATAGACGAAGGAATTGGACTTAGATGACCACGTTCGACAATTCAAACACAACTGCCGGCGACGTCCTGCTTGAACTCACTGCCGAACTGGTTGCTGCCTATGTCAGCAACAATTCGGTGCCAGCCGGTGACTTGCCTACTCTCATCGCCGACGTTCATGCTGCGCTCGGCCGAGTTGGGGGCAGCGTCGAAACAGTCGTTGCTGTTCAGGAAAAGCCGAAGCCGGCCATCAACCCGAAGAAGTCCGTTGCGGACGACTACATCGTCTGCCTCGAAGACGGCAAGAAGTTCAAGTCGTTGAAGCGTCACCTGATGACCCACTACAGCCTTACGCCGGAACAGTATCGCGAAAAGTGGGATCTGGACCCGTCCTATCCGATGGTCGCTCCGAACTATGCAGCAGCGCGTTCGCGCCTGGCCAAGAACATGGGCCTCGGTCGCAAGCGCAAGAAGGCTGCCTGATCGACCAAGGGCATATGCCACGCAGACGGGACGGCGCCGCATGGCGCCGTTTTGCATTCAAGCGGTGCGGATCTGTTTCTCGGGCTCGCTGCTGGAAAGCGATACTTTTAGCGTTTCAAGCGCCTGCTTCAGGCCAATATGGCGGTTGAGATCATAGCTCCAATGGCCTGCGGCGCCCTTGAGGCGTTCGCGTTCGATCAGCCGCTTCAGTCGCTTGCACAGATGTTCCTTCTTCGCCGCGTCAAGCAAGAGAACCATACTCAGATCCTCGCCACAAAGAATTTGCAGCGCAAGTCGCTGGCGAGCATCGCTTGTCTCTTGCTCCTGCGATTTTAGAAATGCGATTTTCTGTCTGTTCCAATCGATCGCCGACACGCTTTGTCCCCTATGTTGTGGATCAAACGAGTATGCGCGATGACGCTGGGTGTAGGATTTGTGTCCTCGCTTTTGGAGATTGAAGGCAAAAATACGATGTAAGTACAGATCCTTAAGATAGGCTGTCAGGAAAACTTATCCACGCACTTGAAGGGTCCAATATAAGAAGATATTCCTATTAGAAATTGGAGCCAGGATGTCTTCGAGTTTGCTCAATCTGATCCGTTCCGCCCCTGAGGCCAAGGCGATGATCCACTCGCTTCGGCCAAGGCGCGGTAAACCGAAGGTACCGGAGCTTGTGTCCATCGACGAGGAAGCGCCTCTCGACGAGCGGCTGCTCCAGGTTTGCGATGGCCTCATCGATATTCTTTCGACGCTTTTCAATGTGAGCGGCCGCGAACTGCGCTCACATTCACGCTGCGAGCGCCCGGTGGCAAGGGTTCGGCAGATCGGCATGTATGTTGCGCATGTGACGCTTGCTCTGACCATGAGTGAGGTAGGGCGCGCCTTCGGCCGCGACCGGAGCACGGTGAATCACGCGTGCCATCTTATCGAGGACATGCGCGAGGAGCTGGAGTTTGACCATATTGTCCAGACGATCGAGAACATCGTGAAGGTCGCGTTCATGCGCGACGGGACGGTGCGCTGATGAGAGCAGCGAACGACAAGAGCCGCGAGTTGCGACTGTTGCGCTTCCTGGCAAAAGGCCCGGGTTTAGTTGTCGATCAAGCCGGAAATGGGCGGGTGATGTTGGAAAGCTGCGAGCACGGCGCGATTTCGGTCGAGCATGCCGCAGTCAAATCGGCACTAAGCAACGGCAGCGCGACACTGCGCGGAACGGAACTTTCCCTCAGCGAAGCCGGCAAAGCACATTTACGCCGGGTCGTCTTATCGGACGATCCTTTCGCCGGCCAGCATCGCGAAGAGACGACGGTGGTCCTCGCTGACCGACATGGCACATCCCAGGTACGCAGCAACCAGAGTGAATCGCCCCTTGCCACGCTCCGCAAGCGCAAAGATGCCGGCGGAACGCCCTTTATCAATGACGAAGCGTTCAAGGCGGGCGAACGGCTTCGCGCGGACTATACGATTGGCAACCTGATGCCCTCGATCGGGGCAAATTGGGACGTGACGGGCAGCGCCTCGCGTTCAAACGGCGTCCTCGAAATCACCGATGCGGCGCTTGCTGCCCGTCAGCGTGTTGAGCGCGCACTGGAAGCGGTGGGGCCGGAGCTTTCCGGCGTCCTGGTCGACGTTTGTTGCTTCTTGAAGGGGCTGGAGCTTGTCGAACGGGAACGGCAGTGGCCCGTCCGTTCGGCAAAGCTGATTTTAAGAACGGCGCTTGCTGCGCTTGACCGTCACTATCATCCGGCAATGCCGTCACGGCACAGCCAGCGCATCATTCACTGGGGAACAGAAGATTATCGGCCGGCACTTTGAAGTTTACGCTGTGGCGAGGGCAGCCTGCGCTTCGCTGCGGATCCGGCCGATCATGGCGCGCAGGCCATTCGACCGCTGCGGCGTGAGATGCTCGTCGAGCCCAAGCTTTTTCAGGATGGCGTCGGGATCGATCGCCATGATCTCCGATGCGCGCTTGCCCGAATAGAGCACCATCATGATGGCGACGAGGCCGCGAACGATATGCGCATCTGAATCGCCGAGAAAATCAATGACAGGATCCACGTCGCCATTCAGGGAGCTTTTCAGCCAAACCTGGCTGACGCATCCTCTCACCTTGTGGGCAGCATCGCGGGCGGAGTCGGGATAGGGCTTCAAGTCACGCCCGAGATCGATGACATAGCGATAGCGATCTTCCCAATCATCGAGAAAATCGAAATCAGCAATAATGTCGTCGATTGTCTGTGCCATGCCTTGGATCCTTTCAAGGCACATATAGGCAACCTGGCGGCAAACGTCACGGGATTAGAGCACGTCTTGCCTAGATAAAAACAGTTCTGCTTCTCGGATGGCGAGACAATCCACGCGGAAGGTTGTTGTGCGCCAGCCGGATTCTTGGGAGGGCAGGGTGAATTTGCCCTAAAATCCATCGGGCTCCGGTATCGTCCGATGGATGAAACGTTAGCCTCGCCACGCCGGCTAGTTACGGATGACTGTACCGGTCTGCGCCTTCTTGTCGACACTGGGCGACGCTTCGCTCTGGCGGTCAGCGGCTTCGATCAATTCGCGCAACGCGAGTTCGCGCAATTTCGCCTTGATGGCATCGGCGCCTGCAACGGGCTTTGCGTCGCCATGAGAAGCGGCGACCGCTGCATCCGGCCGGGGCACGTCCTTGCCGAGTTGTGTGTCGAGATAGTCGTAACCTGCCTTGGCAACGTCGCCGGCGCGTTCGCCGGCATTGGCGAAGGCGGCTTTACCTGTCTCGCAGGCCTGCGGCTTGCGGTTGCAGAAATCACCAAGGTCGACAATGGCTTCCCGTGCAGCCGTGAAAGCTTCGAGCGGACCAGGCTGGTTTCCGCCGTGCTCGTCCTTCGCCGGCGGAATGAACAGCGATACCAGCATCATCCAGAAGCAGAACTTGATCGCAAATCTGATCAGGAAACCCATTCCTTTTCCTTTGCCCGATCCCTAGTGGTGGCGTTTTATGGGATAAGCCTGCCACACAACCGGCAAGAACTCGTTGCGGCAAACCTCCGAATTTGAGCGATCATAGAAACGAAGGATTAAGAATTCTTCGAAGCGGAACTGCATACTTACGATTCGAAAGGAAGCGCGGCGGCCAAGGGCAACCCTTCATTTACCATGCCCGCCACAATCGCTCAAAACGGGACACAACCGGCCGGGGTATGGTCCGCTTTATCCTTTCCTTAAAGCCTCGTCTGCAAAAGTTAACGCCGACAAGAATGTTGCAAGCGACATTCGGAAAATGACCGCATTTCATCCGGCTTAGGCCGGAACGTGCGGAAAGCAGGAAAAAGCTGGTGCCGATTCATTCCGTCATTCGATCCAGTATTGTCGAGACCTATGAACGTCTCTGCAAGCGCTGGGTAAATGCATCCGTCGTGGACGCGGCGGAACGAGCACGCGACGCACGCATCGCCGGCAGCATGTTTGCGATGCCGATACTGCTGGCGGTAGCCATGCTGACAACTCACCCTTTGACGAATGATATCGCAGTCATCGTGAGCCTCGTCGTTGGGGTTCTGGCATTGCCGATGATCTTCTGCGGCGCGCTTTCGATTTCGCGAAAGAGCGCGACTGTCGGCACAGCTGCGCTAATTGCTTATGGCGCGGCGATTACCGCCATCAGCGTCAGCGCAGGATCGGCCAGCCTGCTTTTGTGGCTGATGACGGCCGCGATCCCGCTCGAGACATGGTTCGTCCATAAATCCAGGACTGCGCTGGGAGTGGCCGGCTGCACTGCGGCAGCAGCCCTTGCTGTCCTTTCGATTGTGGCATTCCAGAATGGCGGTTTGGTGGCCCTTTCTGCGCCTGTCCTTCTCGCATCGCTTGGCTATATGGGCATCCTGGTGGCCCGGACCGGCAATGCGCTTACCCGCCACGCACGGTCGGCACGCCGCGACGATCGCATCGCCGATCTCGAAAGCGTCATCGAAGGTGTAGTGATCAAGCTTGCGATCGATGGAACGATCGAGTGCCTTTCGCCGCGGGCGCAAGAACAGTTCGGCATTGCGCGCAACCTGCTCATCGGCACAGCTTTGATGGAGAGAGTGCACGTTTCGGACCGTGTGCAGTACGCAAATTTCCTCGCGGATCTGAAGGGAGGGGCGCCCGTCGCCACCGCCGATGTGAAGCTGCGCAGCGTCGCAGCCGGCGAAACGTCGAAGCATGAGCACACTATCCGCTTTGCCACGCACCATCTGCGGGCGGTTCCGCACAGCGAAGGCATGGGTTTCCTCGTGATTGCCACGGATATCGCCCAGGCCGTTGCCGACAGGAACGCACTTGCCCATGCGCGCCGCGAGGTTGAAACCGCTGAAATCGCCAAGAGCCGGTTTCTTTCCTCGGTCAGCCACGAATTGCGCACGCCGCTGAATTCGATCATCGGCTTCTCGGACCTGCTGCTTCAGGAAATCTGCGGCAAGCTGCCGGATTCGCGCCAGCGCGAATATGTGGAACTGGTGCACCGTTCGGGAACACATCTCCTTTCCGTTGTGAATGCCATCCTCGACGTTTCGAAGATCGAAGCGGGGACCTATCCCATTGTCACCGAGCGTTTCGCCTTCAAGGATGCCGTGACGATGGTCCATGACATGATGGCGCACCAGGCCGCGCAGAAGGGCGTTACTCTGTGCGACCGTGTCAGCCCGCGGGTCGGGACCGTAGTTGCCGACCGCCGCGCCATCAATCAGGTGCTGATCAATCTCGTATCGAATGCTGTCAAGTTCACGGAGAGCGGCGGCGTGGTTACGATCGATGCGCTCATCGAAGATGAAATGCTGGCCTTCTCCATCAGCGATACGGGGATCGGCATTCTGGAAGCTGACCTGAAGACGCTGGGCCAGCCCTTCCGGCAGGTTCAGAACGATTACACGCGCAAACACGAAGGCACCGGTCTTGGTCTTGCGACCGTCAAGGGCCTCGTCGGCCTGCATGGCGGCAGCCTCAACATAAAGAGCACTCCCGGCGAGGGCACTGTCGTCGACGTGCGCATCCCGCTCGAAGGTCCGCAAATGGAAGATCACATCGAGGATGAGGCGGCAAACGTGGTCGAATTCAGGATTGATAGCGATATGAGGGGAGGTTCCCATGCCGAAACCCGTAAATCGGCCTAAGAAGCGGCGCGCGCCGAAGCGCGGACGGGTAACGATGGTTCTGCTGGCCGCCGGCGGGTTGGTGGCGAGCAATCCGGCCATCGCCGGCGGCACGACCGCCTTCCTGGTGACGCTCGGCTTCATCTCTGCCAATGCACTCTGGTATCAGCCGCATGTGCATGATGGCGTGTTCTTCCGCACAAGGCCGGAGCTCGTTTTCAAGCCGATCAAGCAGCAAGCGAACCCGCTCGGCAAGGCATCCGATAACTCAGACCATCAGCCAGCGGATGCGCCGATCCGCAAGGTGACGTCGGTTCCCGTTCCCCAGAGCCAGGATCCGATTGCCGCCGCCATCAACGGCGATCCGGTGCTGGCGCCCGGCGGCGATCCCGAGGTTGCCAAGCTGCAGCAAAAGCTGCTGGCGCTTGGGCTCTACACCGGCACGGTTGATGGCATTTCCGGCAAGGGTACCCGGGCGGCTATCGAAGCCTATCGCAAGGCAGCCGCCGAAATCGGCATCGATACCGAGGCAACTGTCGATAAGCCCAGCGAAACGACGGCGAGCATTGCGGTTCCGGCTAAGAAGCCGGCCCAGACCGAAGAAGCGACCGTTCAGAAAATATCGACAAATCCCGCGCAGGATGTCGCCGCGAGCAGCACAGCAGGCGGCCTTTCCCCCGCCGAGATAGTGCGCGTGCAGGCGGGCCTGCGTGCATTCGGCAATGATATGGTGGAGATCGATGGCAAGGTTGGCGCATCGACCAAGGCTGCCGTAAGCGAATTTCAGAAACTGTTCCGACTTCCGGTGACGGGAGAGCCTGATACGAAACTCCTTGCCAAGATGCAGGAAATCGGCCTGATCAACTGATTGGAGCCTAAAAAATGCGTCTTACATCAGAGTTCTGGGTTTCGGCGCTTTTGCGCCGCGTCAACAATAGCGGCGCGTTCGCGGCGCTCTCCAACAAGGGCGCTGCCGAGGCGGGTGCGATCTTCATCAAGTTCCGCAATGCCGACGGAACCTATGACCTCTTCGGTCCGGCGCCGCAAATGGCCTATGACGAAACGAAGCCGCAGGAGCGGTTGTTTTCTGCCCTCAGGCAAGGTGTGGAAGAGACCACAGCCGATGCCGACCTCGAAAAGCAGAAGCGCTGGGACCGTGATCTTTGGGTCGTCGAGATTGAGGACTACCGCGATGATCGCGCCGGACTCTTCCCGATTGCTCCCGAGTAATTTGGCGGTAGAGCGCTTCTTGGATAGGAACCGCTCTAAGACACCCGGCGTCCGCCGTCTTCGTAATCCTCGGCCATCTCGCGCAGCTTTTGCCGCAGCTTTTCCGAGTTTTCAGCGGTTTTCCAGCGATCGACGGTCGTCTGCGCCTTGTCGCGGTCGATCTGGCGATAAGACTGGATAAACAGGCGCAGGGATCGCAGATCCTTGTGCACCAGGCCGAAGAGCCCGGTAAGGACCAGATGTGCCGCTTCCGCTGAAAGGCCAAGCGACGCCAGAGCGATGGTCAATTCGGCATTCAATCCGTGGCCGGTGATTTTTCGTGCCGTCTCGACATCAAGGTTAAGCGCGATGGCCAACTCCCGTTCGAACGACATCGTCTCGTCAAGCAGTGCAGCATCGACAAGGTGGTTGGCGAGCGTGCCTTCATCGGACAAGGCAGCATCGCGCATCAGAGCCTTCAGCGCTTCGCGGGTTTCGCGCAGCCGGGGCGATTCTGGCGCGACCGCTGCATCAGCAATCGGCGCATCGTCGTCGAGGTCGAAATGAGATTTGATCTCGAGCGCATTGTCTATGGCCGTATCCTTGAAGCTGCGCAGGACACCCAGAAGTTGCGGATCATCCGATCGCCGGCGGGCTATGACCCGGGCGTGCGAGATCCCCTTGTGGGTTATGATGTCGATGAGGTCCTTTGGCGTGAGCAGCGGCGAGCGCAGCAATAGCGTTGCCGAGATATCGATGTCGTCCTCGGCAAGGGCCAGGATCAGGCGCTTCGGTGCGTGCGGAATTTCCGACAAGGCAGCAGCCGCATGGCGACGGACGCGCGGCGAGGCGAGGGCGAGCAGGGGAACGGCAAGGTCTTCGAGTTGCTGTGCGTCGCTCCGTGCTGGCCTTGCGATGCAGCAGAAAGCGGTAATCGATGCGGTGAGGAGATCGTCAGCCTTGCTGCCGCCGTTGCGGTCTTCAAGCGCCCGAAACTCAGGATACTTCACGAACACACTCCACTCGGAACACAACGCGGTTAAACAATGGCTAAAATTAGCCGCCAAGCGTTAGCAAGCCGTTAACCATCGGTATGTCTAATGAAATTATGGCGCAGTTCTTGCGCGCGTAGGCATCGGAGTATCCAGGGAGACCAACCAGAGACCGATACGGATGAAGTCATGGGATTTGTCATAGCATTTCCAGGCAGCACCACCAGCAAGCGCCGGCCTAGCGCAGAGATAAATCGGCACCACCAGGCCGAAATCACGATCTTTCCGGGCGTGCGCTACGAACGCTATGCGCCTGAGCCGCCAAAGCGCGCCAAACCAAAACCAAATCGCAGGTTCCTTGATCCGGCGCCCCAGCCGGTGTAGTCGGCACAGCGTGATACGATAGTTTAGGATCTGCACTGAGCTCGCTATTCGGCTGATTTGCAGATTGCCTCAAGATGATATCCGTTGGGGTCGATCAGATAGGAGGCAAAGTAATTCTCTCCGTAGTGAGGGCGCAAACCGGGCGCTCCGTTGTCACGGCCACCTGCAACTATTCCCGCTTGGTGAAACAGCACAACAGCCTGTCTGTTGGGAGCTGCGAATGCAAGGTGAAAACCTGCCCAGGGCACAGTCAAACGCTCCGCTGTAAGCTTGATGCAGAATTTGTCACCACCGCCGGGTAAGCCGTACCCGATGGCTTGATGGGGATCGTTCGGAGTTAAATCCTCCCAGACACGCACGTAGCCAAGCGCTGTTAGAGCAGCGTCGTAGAATGTGGAAGCGCGCTCCATATCAGGAACACCGAATGAAATATGATGTAACATTTCCAAAGTCCCAAACGAGTACTAGAACGATTATGCAGAATGCCACAATGCCGGCCCCCCCAAGCAACTTTCTCGTAGGGTTGGTGCGATCGCAGGACAGGCAGCAGACAGAGCCACCAGAATTACGTGAACTTGAGGAGAATTACAGTGCCAAGGTACATCAGTCTATACGAGAAAACTGGAAATAATCTCGTTAACCGGATGAACCTTATGCGCGACGATCACGAGTTTTTCCAAGCGTTATTTGGTAATCCCATCGATGATCCTCTGGTGTACGATAGCTATCGAATAGATGAGGAGATCAACCTTAAAATTTTCCATAAGATGAGCGTCATGGTCGATATTGTTACCTATGATTGCTACGTGGAGTTTGCAGCGTAGAGTGACAAATCGTTGGAACTCTTGTTTAGGCTGCAAGAGGCAGAAAAACTCGTCCAGCTCAGGACAATCGACGTTTTCTGCTGCATGTCCTGCGTGTTCGCAACATCCGCAGCGTTTCCAGCATTGGCAGCGGCAAAACTACGCCTCCATACTTTGCCAACAGGCCCTGGTTAAAGCAGCGGCGTGCAGGCCGCGCTGTCAAGAAACGCCGTTACCTGGCTCTGCCACGAGGCGTCCGGTATGAAACTGCGCACGACCACAAAACCCTCATCCATGTCCGCTTCGATAAGGACCGAATTCTCGGCGGACTCGGGCTTGGTCTTGTTGAGCTCGATCATTTGCAGGGGCGTTGCCACGACAAGGTCGAGCTGGTCGGCGATCGCCGTGCGGTCGTTGATCGAATAAAGGTTTTCGCCTTGCCGATTGTAGACTGAAATAGACCAGTAGGGTGTCGTTCCAAGGCCGGTAATGTGCGCGGGCAGATCCGTGATGTCGAAGCGGCAGACGGATGCCTGGAACAGCGGATCGAAGGCGAGGGAAACCATCCCCGGCGCTCCGTCGCGGGTGACGCGATGGAACTGCCAATCGTCACCGTAAGCGGCGACCCGGGACCAGCTGTTGCGGTCGGAGTAATAGGGCACCAGCAGCACCACCACGAGGTGGATGAGGGCGGCACCGACAAGGCCAAACAGGATTGCACGAAGAAACCTAGCCATCGCACCCGATCCTCGTAACCGTCGGGAATGCCATATTGACCAGACCGGAATTGCCGGCGATCGGAGTGTCATAGAGCGTCATGACGAGCACCATGCGTCCGCCGCCGCTAGTGGCCAGCCAGTTGCCCGGTTGCGCCGTCGGCGAAACGCTGATGCTGAAACCGCCATCATCATTGCGAAATATCTGCCGCGAGTGCAGCGCTGGGAGTTTGTCCTTGCCTGGCTCGAGCGAGGTCAGAGCGCGGTCTGCGGCATAAAGCGTCCAGAAACGGGTGTTGGGCGTATTTCCTTCCACCTTGTACGTGCAGCGCCGATCCAGCGTTTTGCCCTCGTTGTCGCTATAGGCGTAGAAGACGAGGCCCTCGGTGCCGCCGAGCGGAAAGGCGCCTTCGCGCGCCGCCCGCGCTTTCGCATAGGGATCGGAGAGCGGCGTGCCCGCGTCGGGATGCGCCGTCCATTGTCCGATGGCGAGCGAACCGAAGCCGTCGAATCGGCTCACCGCATACCATGCGCTCAGCGTTCCGCCGCCGACGGCAATCACAAGCGCAAGGAGGGCAAGGAGAACATTGCGAAGCATGAAGACGATGACTACACGGGCGTGCTCGGGGACGCAATCAAAGCACCGAGACCTTTTCGGGCGGGACCGGCAGTTTCAATTGCGGGGCGGCTTTCAGGGCCTGTCCGATCTCGCGCACGGCCGTAGCGGTCGCCCCTGAAAGGACCCGCGGCCGTTCGATGGCGGTCAGGGCATCGGCGTCATCGTCGGCGGCCTTTTGCTTGGCCTCGGCGACCTTCTCCTGTTTCGGCATGGTCGGGTCAATCCCTGGTATGGCCTTGAGTTCGATGTTCTGATGCGCGTAGTTCATAAAGCGCTGCCAGGTCATTGCAGGAAGGATGCCGCCCGTGAGTTCCTTGGTCGGGGTGAAATTATCGTTCCCGAACCATACGGCTGCCGTGTAGTTGCCGGTGAATCCGACGAACCAGGCGTCACGATAGCTCTGCGTCGTGCCAGTCTTGCCGGCAACGCGCGTCATGGATAGCGCCGCACGCCGACCGGTGCCCCATTCCGGCACCTGAGCCAACATGATGTTCATATTGTTGTTGGCCGTCTCGGAAAGAACGCGGTGCGGTTTCTCGCCATCCTTCTTCCAGTCCCAAAGCACGTCGCCATTCTGACTGAGGATTTGCGTAAAGGGATGCCGCATCCCGGCAATGCCCCCGGTGGCAAAGACGTTATAGCCGGTCGCCTGATCGAGCACCGTCATGCCGGATGTGCCGAGGACCATGGTCTTGTGCGAACTGATCGGCGATTCGACCCCCATTGCCTTGGCGAGCGCAACGATGGGCGCGGTCGTCAGGTAGTCCTTGGCAAGCCGGACGGGAACCGTATTGATGGATTTGACCAGCGCCGTCGTCAGGTCGATCTTGCCGAGATATTGCCGCGAATAATTCTGCGGCGACCAGTTGCCCCAGGAGACGGCGCCGCCGGACACCAGCGTCTTCGGTGTCATGCCCTTTTCCATCGCGGCGGCATAGACATATGGCTTGAACGACGATCCCGCCTGACGCTGCGCCGCAGTCGCGCGGTTGAACTGGCTTTCGCCGTAGTCGCGTCCGCCGACGATTGCCCGCACAGCGCCATTGTTTTCAAGTACGACGATGGCCGCTTGCGTGACGTTATATTCCTTGCCGTACTGGCGAAGGTGATACTCCGCTGACTCTTCGGCCGCTTTCTGGATGCCCATATCGATCGTCGTCCGCACGACGAGCGTATGTGTCGGCAACTTCTGGGCGACCTTGCGGACTTCATCGAAAGTCCAGTCGAGGAAATAGTCCGGACTTTCGGACCGGCCGCGATCGACGACGGTCGCCGGGTTGCGGCGGGCGCCGACCACCTGGCCTTCGGTCATCAACCCACCCTGGACAAGGTTCGTCAGCACGACATTGGCGCGGGCGCGGGCCGCTGGCAGGTTTACGTGCGGTGCATATTTGGCGGGCGCCTTGAAGAGGCCGGCCAGCATCGCGGCTTCCGCAAGATTGACGTCCTTGATGCTTTTGCCGAAGTAGAACTGCGACGCGGCCGCGATGCCGAAGGTGCCACCGCCCATATAGGCCCGGTCCAGATAGGTCTGGAGGATTTCCTTCTTGGTGAGGTTCGATTCGAGCCAAAGGGCAAGGAAGGCTTCCTTGATCTTGCGGTCGAGGCTGCGTTCGTTGGTAAGGAAAAGGTTCTTGGCAAGCTGCTGGGTGATCGTCGAGCCGCCCTGCACCACGGAATTGGCGCGCAGGTTTTCTGTCATGGCGCGCGACAGGCCGAGGAAATCAATGCCGAAATGATCGAAAAAACGCCGGTCCTCGGTGGCTAGGACCGCTTTGATGACGTGATCCGGCAATTCATCGATAGGAACGGCGCTGCGATGGAGAATACCGCGCTGGCCGATCTCATTGCCATAGCGGTCGAGAAACGTCACCGCAAAGTCGTCGCGCGTGCGCCAGTTCTTCTCGGTTTCGTGAAAGGCGGGAATGGCAAGCGTCAGCATGACGACCGACCCCGCGGTGCCCCAGGTAAAGCCTTCGCCCAGCAATTCTATGACGACGCGACGCCAGCCGGTGACATGGAACCGGCGAAAGAAAATCGTCGTATCTTCCCAGAACTCGACGAGGCGAAAACGCAATTCGTAAAGGGTTGAATCGATCCAGGCATCAAGGCCCAGCAGCGGCGAGACCTTGAATCGCTTCCGTTCTTTGCCTGGCCTGGGCTCTTCCATGAGTTCTTGCCTGCCCTACGCTTGGCACGTCCACCCTGATTGGACATGGTGTAGCGGATTACATTTAACAGCTTCTTAGGACGGCTGTTTTGCAGAGATTATATGGTGGCTTCTTAGACTAAAGAATACCGCTTTTATGACTAAGGCCACAAGACGCGGCGAGCCGCGCAAGATGATTTGATCGAGGAGTGTTGCCGAAGCGCAAGCCTGCAAATTGCGCTTGCAATTGGTAGCAACCGGTGGATTGATGCCATTTTTCACTCGAGGATGGTACGCATGTCGATTGAACATTGGCTCGCATTCGTTGCGGCATCTGCAATTCTCCTTGCCATTCCCGGCCCCACCATCCTTCTTGTCATCTCTTACGCACTCGGCCATGGCCGCCGCTTTGCCGTGGCAACGGTTGCCGGTGTCGCGCTTGGCGATTTTACCGCAATGACAGCTTCAATGCTCGGCCTTGGCGCCCTGCTTGCCGCCTCCGCAACGATCTTTACCGTCCTCAAATGGGTGGGCGCAGCCTATCTGATTTATCTCGGCATCAAGCTCTGGCGAGCGCCGGTTGCCAATCCTGATGGCGGCGATGCGGCGGTCAAGGAGGAGAAGGCGCTGCCGGTCTTTCTTCATGCCTATGTCGTCACCGCCCTTAACCCGAAGAGCATCATCTTCTTCGTTGCGTTCCTGCCGCAGTTCCTCGACCTGTCGCGTCCCGTGCTGGGCCAGATGGTCATCTTCGAGATGACATTCCTGGTTTTGGCAACGCTTAACGCCGGCACATATGCGCTGATGGCATCCATGGCCCGCCACACGATCCGCAAACCCAAGGTGCAGCGCATCGTCAATCGCTCCGGCGGATCGCTGATGATTGGCGCTGGTATGCTGGCTCTGGGTTGGCACAAAGCGGCCTAGAGAGAAAAAATTCATATATAGGAAAATAGTCCTTGACTGCGTAACGGTCGTGCAGTAGGTTTTGGTCATCGTCGGAAATGTGACTTCAGTGCTCCGCAGGGCAGCATCGCCCTGCGAGCGTTGACGGTTCGCAAAGCGATCTCTCAGGACATTCATGGCCTCTTCCTCGTCCGTCATGCGGCGGCGGAGCGCAGTTGCGCTCTGCCGTGACTATGGCATTTCATCAGCCGAGATCGCACCGTTGTTCGGGGAAGACGAAGCGCAGTTCCTGCGCGCCTTGAAGCGCAACGGGCTGTCCGGCGGAGGGTTCGAACAAAAGAGCCGGCAATTGCGGCTCGCCGAGAAGATCATGAACCTCTTGCAAAAAGAGGTGGAAGCGCTGACTGCGCTTGAGGAAGACAGCCTCAGCAAGACCAAACTCGACACGCTGGCGTTGCTCACCCGCACCATCGAAAAGGTGGGCGATCTCCAGGAACGATTTGCCGCCGTAAGACTCGAAGCCGTTGGCGGCCTCAGCACCGACGAATTGCGCAACGTCCTGATGCGCATTGACGAGAGGATCGATGAACTTGCGGAAATGCGGGCAAGAGAATTGGTCCAGATCCAATCTGAACGAACGGGAGTCGAGAGCCGCGGTCCGGGAATGGATGATCCGGGGGCGCGATGCACAACAGCCGCCACGCGGTGAATGGCACGCATGGCTGATATTCGGCGGGCGCGGCTCCGGCAAGACACGGATGGGTGCAGAATGGGTCAACGGCATGGTTCACGCACTTCCGCCCTTTTCCACGGTCAAATCCGGCAATATCGCACTTGTCGGCGAAACGCTTGCCGACGTGCGCGAAATCATGATCGACGGACCTTCGGGGATCATGGCGGTGTCCCGCACCGAACGTCCGCGCTTCGAAGCAAGCCGCCGCCGGCTTCTCTGGGCCAATGGCGCGACTGCCTCGATGTTCTCCTCGGAGGATCCGGACAGCCTGCGCGGCCCGCAATTCGGCGCCGCCTGGTGTGACGAACTGGCGAAATGGCGCAATCTGCAGGAGAGCTGGGACATGCTGCAATTCGGATTGCGGCTCGGCACCAAGCCGCGTCAGGTTATTACGACGACGCCGCGTCCCTTGCCGCTCCTGAAAGCCATGATCGCCGATCCGGCAATTCCGGTCTGGCGCATGCGAACCGAAGAGAATGCGGCGAACCTCGCCCCGGGCTTTATCGATCATGTCAGCGAACTCTATGGCGGAACGCGTCTCGGCCGACAGGAACTTGATGGTGAACTGATCGAGGACAACCCCGACGCCCTGTGGTCGCGCCCATTGCTGGAGAAGATCCACTGTCCTGATGTGCCGGATCTGAAGCGCATCGTTGTGGCTATCGATCCGCCGGCAAGCGCGAACAAGAAGTCGGACGCATGCGGGATCGTCGCCGCAGGGCTCGATGGCGCGGGTATCGCCTGGGTACTGGCCGATGCGAGCCTTGCCCCGGCCAAGCCTCATCATCGCCGAGGTCAACCAGGGTGGCGATATGGTCGCGGCGGTTATCGCAGCCGAGGATGCTGCGGTGCCGGTCCGTTCCGTACGGGCCAATCGCGGCAAGGCTTTGCGCGCCGAACCGATCGCCGCGCTCTACCAACAGGGCAGGGTGCGTCACGCCGGGCGGTTCCGGCAATTGGAGGACGAGATGTGCGATTTCACCGCCTCCGGTCTATCCAGCGGCCGTTCGCCCGATCGTGTGGACGCCCTCGTCTGGGCGCTGGGCGATCTGTTTCGTCGCCGCGACGGCAGTCCGCGCGTGCGCGTCGTGGCCTAACGGCGACTGCCTCAATTCAATCCGTCAGACGGAGAGCAATAGTCAAATGGCAATTCAATGGCCGTGGCGCCGCGGCGCCGCGAACGAGAACCCGCATCTCCAGCGTAAATCCGCGCCGGGCCTGGTGGCACTGCAGCTCGAGCGCGAAGCGCGTTGGTCGCAGAGCGGCTATTGCGGGCTGTCGCGGCAAGGCTTCATGCGCAACGCTGTCGTCTATCGCTGCGTACGCCATCTCGCCGAAGCTGCAAGTTCGATCCCCTGGCTGCTCTATGAAGGCGATGCTGAAGACAGCCGCCATCCCGCCCTCCAGCTTCTCGCCGATCCGCATCGCGGGATGGATGGGTCGAGCCTTTTCGAAGAGCTCTATGGTCACCTCCTTCTGTCGGGCAATGCCTATGTGGAGCGGGTGGAGAGCGGCAGCGGCGCGAGCGAACTCTATCTTCTCAGACCCGACCGCGTGCGTATCGTCGCGGACGATCGCGGCTGGCCGACGGCGCTCACCTATGGTGCCGGCGTGCAGAAGCGGACGGTGCCGCTCGGCGAAGGCCGCAGCCTGCATTTAAAGTTGTTCCACCCGCTCGATGATCATTACGGCTTTGCGCCGCTCGAAGCGGCGTCGATGGCGCTCGACATCCATAATGCTTCAGCGACCTGGAACAAGGCGTTGCTTGACAACTCGGCGTGCCCGTCAGGCGCTCTCGTCTATGCGCCGGGCGAAACGAGCCATCTTAGCGAAGAGCAGTTCGACCGTCTGAAGGCCGAGCTTGAAGAAGGTTATACGGGCGCCGCCAAGGCGGGGCGCCCGCTCCTGCTTGAGGGCGGACTCGACTGGAAGTCGATGGGTCTGTCGCCACGCGACATGGACTTTGTCGCCGCCAAGAATACGGCAAGCCGCGACATAGCGCTCGCCTTCGGCATCCCGCCGATGTTGCTGGGCATTCCGGGCGACAACACCTACGCCAATTATTCGGAAGCCAACCGTGCATTCTATCGCCTCAGCGTTATCCCGCTGGTGGTGCGAACGGCGAAGGCTTTCAGCAATTGGCTCGGCCCCGCCTATGGCGGAAAATTCAGGCTCGAACCTGATCTCGACCGCGTCGACGGATTGGCGCAGGAGCGCGACGCCCTCTGGCAGCGCATCGCGGCGGCGCCGTTCCTCAGCGACGAGGAAAAGCGCGAGGCTGTCGGCTACACGCAGAAAACTTCGGGAGATTGACTATGACACATTGGTCGGACGCCGCTTGGATACTCGCGGCAAAAGCGGTCGGCGCGGTAGCAGGATCGGCTGTTTCGCTTGCCTACATGTTGCCGAAGGACAAGAGCGAAGCTGCGATCCGCTTTATCGTCGGTATTGTCTGCGGGCTCGCTTTCGGCGGTGCCGCAGGCGTCAAGATCGCGGTGGAGCTCGATATTCGCGGTCAGCTCGGTGACGGCGAACTGATGCTGATGGGCGCAACGGCCGCAAGTCTCGCGGCCTGGACGGCGCTCGGCCTGTTTGCGCGGCTTGCCGCCCGCACGGGTGAATCGAAAACTCCGCATTGTAACGCAAGCAATGGAAACAAAAAGGATATCGCGGATGCGCGCTAAAGCGATATCTCCAGTGATCGAGAAGAAATTTGCCGGGCTTTCCATCGAAAAGGTTACGCCCGATGGCAGCTTCTCCGGTTACGCCAGCCTCTTTGGCGAGGTCGATCTAGGCAAGGACGCCATAGAACCCGGCGCCTTTGCCAAATCCGTACGCGAACGCGGCGCGCTCGGCATCCGCATGCTCTGGCAGCATGATCCCAACCAGCCGATAGGGGTATGGACCGAGATAAGGGAAGACAGCCGCGGTCTTTATGTAGAGGGCCGGCTGACCAAGGGAGTCGCCCGTGCCGGGGAAATCCTCGAACTGATGCGAACGGGGGCGATCGATGGCCTTTCGATCGGGTTTCGAACGGTGCGCGCCAGATCCGGCAGGGCCGGCATCCGCCATATCCAGGAAGCCGATCTCTGGGAGATCTCGGTGGTGACATTCCCGATGCTGCCCTCGGCTCGCGTTGGCCAAGTGAAGAGCCTCGCCCGGCAGGCACATACCGAAGCGGAGCGCCTCTCAGCCAAGCTTCGTGCCGCTGCCAGATACATCAGAGCCGCAACGCCATTTCAATGACCAAAGGAAAAACGATGACGCAACAGACATCAATGCCTGATCTTGAGACGAAAAACGCGAGCAGCGTGGACGATTCCTTCGATGCGTTCATGCGTTCGTTCGACGAGTATAAAAGCACCAACGAGTACCGGCTTGCGGAAATCGAGCGCCGGGGCGGAACGGACGTGCTGACGAATGAAAAGCTCGACCGCATCAATGACACGCTTGACGAGCAAAAGCGGGTCATCGACCACATGCTGCTGAAGCGGGAACGTCCCCACCTCGATGGCGGTTTTGACCCTTTGGTCTCGCTCGAGCACAAGACGGCTTTTGACAACTATGTCCGGCGCGGCGACGAAAGCGGTCTGCGCCCGATCGAAGCCAAGGCGCTGTCGATAGGCACCGCCGCCGATGGTGGCTACCTCGTGCCCCCGGAGATGGAACGCGAGATCGGCACACGGCTGGCCGCAATCTCGCCAATCCGCAACCTTGCCTCGGTGCGGCAAGTTTCGAGCTCGCTGCTGAAGAAGCCTTTCTCGATCAAGGGGCCGGCAGTAGGCTGGGTTGGCGAAACCGATGCGAGGCCGCAGACCGATGCCTCCAAGCTGGCAGAGCTACAGTTCCCGACCATGGAACTCTACGCCATGCCGGCGGCGACTGCATCGCTGCTCGACGATGGCGCGGTCGACGTCGAACAGTGGATCTCGGCGGAGGTGGAAACCGCCTTTGCCGAGCAGGAGGGCAAGGCATTCGTCTCCGGCGACGGCGTCAACAAGCCGCGCGGGTTTCTGAACTACGACACGGTGGCGGAAAATGCCTGGGCCTGGGGCAAGATCGGCTTCCTCGCGACTGGCGTCGCCGCGAAGTTTCCGGCAACTGCCGCCTCCGACATTCTTCTCGATACGATCTATTCGATAAAGGCCGGCTATCGCCAGAATGCGAATTGGGTGATGAACCGCAAGACGCAGGCGGAAGTGCGCAAGCTCAAGGATAATGACGGCAACTATCTCTGGGTACCGCCTGCCGCACCGGGCCAGCAGGCGTCTCTGCTCGGCTTTGGTTTGACTGAGGCCGAGGACATGCCGGATATCTCCAGCAGCGGCTTTGCCATCGCCTTTGGCGATTTCGCGCGCGGTTATCTGGTCGTGGATCGCATGGGCGTGCGTGTGCTCCGCGATCCTTACTCAGCCAAGCCCTACGTGCTTTTCTATACGACCAAGCGCGTCGGCGGCGGGGTCCAGGATTTTGCAGCGATCAAGCTGCTGAAGTTCGCGGTCTCATAAGGAACCCGGCACGGCGGCACTCTGTCCCGCGCGGAAGAGTGCCGTGTGGCACCAAAAACCCATTCCAATCAGGACACTTCCATGACTCTTGCAATTTTGACGGCGCCGGCGCTCGAGCCGGTGACGCTGGCGGAACTGCGCCAGTTTTTGCGTCTCGACAATGGCAGCGAGGACGCGCTCCTGATTGGTCTGATCAAGGCGGCGCGCGAAACGCTGGAGCAACAGACCGGTCTTGCGCTCGTCACCCAGACCTGGCGACTTTATGCCGATCGCTGGCCGAGGCATGGCTTGATCAAGATTGCCAAATATCCCCTGCGCTCCATTGTTTCGGTCACAGCATACCAGGACGACGGGACGCCGGTCGCTCTTGCACAAGACTCTATTCACTTGAACGGTTCGACCCGTCCAGCGCGGCTTTACCTTGCTGCACCGAGCCATGCGGCGCTCTCCGGCCTCGAGATCGATTTCGAGGCCGGTTTCGGGGAGGCAGGCACGGACGTCCCCGATGCCTTGCGCCACGCTATCATGACCCTTGTCGCGCACTGGTATGAGTTTCGCGGCGTCTTCGATGTCTCGCAGCAGCCAGTCTCCTATCCGCCAGCCTTCGAGCGGACGGTCGGCCTTTGGCGCAGGATATCCCTTTGATGCCGACGCTGTTCATCGATCCTGGAAGATTGTCGCAGGAACTGTCGCTGGAGGAGCCCCGGTACGACATGGACGATGCCGGCAGCCTTGTCGTCGCCTGGACCGAAATCGGCACGCTTTGGGCGCAGGTCGAGCCCATAGACGCAGGGGTGCGCTGGCTGGGCGAACAGGCGCTTCCCGAGGCGACGCATCGCATAACCCTGCGCATGCGCCGCGATATCACGAGCGCCATGCGCCTGCGCAAAGGCAACCGCATTTTCCAGATTTTGACACTGCACGATCCGGATGAGAGCGGCCGCTATCTTGTCTGCCGCGTGCGCGAGGAGGTTCAATGAAAATCACCATGGAGCTGACGGTCGCCGATCTCATAAGGACCCTGCGCTGGCAAGCTATCGCTTTATCCGAGAAGGAAATCGCAGCACCGAAGCCTGAGACACCGGTGCGCGTCTCAAGCCAGCCCATGCCGGAGCCGAAGCGATGACAAGCGCCGGACTGGAACTCCAGAAGGCGGTTCTAACACTCTTGAAGGCGGATCCGTCGCTGAAAAGCTTGATCAATACCCGTGTCTACGACCGCGTGCCGGCGCAGGCGGAATTTCCCTATGTGACGCTTGGCGCCTCGACGACTTACGACTGGAGCACGGCGAGCGAGCGTGGCAGCGAACATATCTTCACGCTGAATGTCTGGGATCGGGCGAGCGGCCGCAAATCCGTGATGCAGATCATGCATGCAATCGATCGGCTTTTGACCGGGACGCAACTGACGCTCACCGGCCACCGGCTGATCAACCTGATTCCGCAATCGTTGTTGGCGCGGCCCGAAGACAATCGAGACGGCTACCTCGGTGTGCTCCGCTACCGCGCCGTCACCGAAGAACAGCCATAAGAAAGGACACGAGATGGGTGCCCAAAGAGGTAAAGACATTCTGTTGAAGATCGCCAACGCCGCCGGCAGCTATATGACCGTTGCCGGCATGCGCTCCAAGCGCATCGCCTTCAACGCCGAAGCCGTCGACGTGACGGATGCCGACGCCATCGGCCGCTGGCGCGAACTGCTCGGCGGAAGCGGTGTGCAGCGCGCCTCGATCGGCGGCTCCGGGCTGTTCAAGGATGCACAATCCGACGCGCTTATCCGCCAGGCCTTCTTCGACGGCACCATCGCCAATTGGCAGGTCGTCCTGCCGGATTTCGGCATCCTGCGCGGACTGTTCCAGATCATGGCGCTGGAATATGGCGGGGCGCATGACGGCGAGGTGACCTTCGAGATCGCGCTGGAATCCGCGGGTCCGGTAGAATTCACGGAGGCGGCCCATGCCTAACCGCCGCCGTGGTGAGATCAGCGCCAATCTCGACGGACGCGACTTCACGCTTTGCCTGACGCTTGGTGCCCTTGCCGAACTCGAGGACGCCTACGGGGCGCAGGATCTTGGCGCATTGCTGAGACGGTTTGCCGGCGGCGCGCTTTCTGCCGGCGATCTCATAAAGATCATCGCTGCTGGACTTAGAGGCGGCGGGAACGACGTAGGGCCAGAGGCAGTGGCTCTGATGCGCACGGAGGGCGCAGCCGCCGGCTTTGCAACCATCGTGAGCGAACTGCTGAGCGCGACCTTCGGTGATTCAAAATCGGAGCAAGCGCCGCCAAACCCTTGAAAGCCGCAGCAGATCAGCCGGTCGACGCCTTTCCATGGGACGCCATCATGAAGGCGGGATTGGGCCTGCTGCGGCTCACGCCATCGGCGTTCTGGGCCATGACCTTGCGCGAGCTCAACGCCGCCTTCGCGCGGCCGCGCGCGCTCCTGGCACCCACACGATCCGAAATTGAACAAATTGTGCGCATGTTTCCCGATGATGTGGAGCAATGAATGGCCACCGAAGAATTTGCCGTGCCGCTGAAAATTACGGCCGATGGAAAGTCCGTCGAAAGTGTTCTCACCAACCTTGAAGCGAGGTCGAAGCAATTCGGTCGCACCATAAGCGACGCGCTGAAGGGTGCGGCCGTCAGCGGCAGGAGTTTTGAGGATGTCTTGCGCAACCTCGGAATGAGCCTTGCCAACATGGCCCTCGGCGCCGGTCTTGCACCCTTGCAGAAAATGGCGTCCGGCTGGTTTGAAGGGCTGTTCAACGGTCTCCAGGGGGCAAAGCCGCATGCGAAGGGCGGCGTCGTCAACAGTCCTACTTACTTCAACGATGGCGGTGCATTGGGATTGATGGGCGAAGCCGGCGCCGAGGCGATCATGCCGCTGGCGCGCGGTGCCGACGGCAAGCTTGGTGTCGTATCCCAGGGTGGCGGCGCACCCCTCCATGTCACCTTCAACGTGACGACGCCGGATGCCGCCTCCTTCCGCAAATCGGAAGCGCAGATGACCGGCATGCTGGCGCGTGCGGTTCAACGCGGGGCGCGAACCCTTTAAAGGCGGTCAACCATGACTGGTTTCCATGACGTGCGTTTTCCAACCGGCGTGTCGTTCGGCGCGACCGGCGGCCCCGAATGGCGCAATGAGATCGTTCCGCTGACCTCCGGTCTCGAACAGCGCAATGCTCGCTGGGCCCAATCGCGGCGTCACTATGATGCGGGCACCGGCATTCGGTCGCTCGCCGATCTCGAGAGCGTAATGACATTCTTCGAGGCGCGCCGCGGCTCGCTCTACGCTTTCCGGTTCCGCGATCCTTTCGATCATTTGTCATGCAAGTCTGGACAGTCGGTTTCTCCTGCCGATCAGTGGCTTGGGCATGGCGATGGCGTTAACGCCATATTCCAGTTGACCAAGCGATACGGTGAATATGCGAGGCCCATCACCAAGCCAGAGCCCGGCAGCGTACGCGTGGCGGTCAATGGGGTAGAGCGAAGTAGCGGCGATTTCGCCGTCGATACTATGAGCGGACGCGTCAGTTTCCAGCAGGGAAAGGTCCCGCCTGCGGGAGCAAGCATCACCGCCGGTTTCGGCTTCGACGTGCCGGCTCGCTTCGATACGGATCGGCTGGCGATCAGCCTTAGATCATTCAAGGCGGGCGAAATTCCGTCCATACCGATCATTGAGGTGAAGGCATGACGCAACTTTCGCCATTGCTGGAATCACATCTTGCAGGTGAGGTTACAACCCATTGTTTCTGCTGGATTATCCGCCGACGTGACGCAGCAGTCTTCGGCTTTACAGATCACGACCGGACACTCTCCGTCGCGGGCGTTGCCTGCGAGCCCCAGACGGGCCTCAGCGGCAGCGAGGCAACGACCTCATTGGGGCTCAGCGTCGACAGCGCGGAAGTGGAGGGCGCGCTTTCGTCTCTGAGCATCGCTGTTGCGGACATCGAACGCGGGGCATTCGATCTGGCGGTGGTAGAAACCTGGCTCGTCAACTGGAATGCTCCCGACCAGTGCACCCTTCTGCGAAGTTCGCGTATTGGCGCGATTACCCGCTCAGGCGGGCGTTTCGTGGCGGAACTGAAAAGCAGTGCCGCCGACCTCGATAAGATCAGCGGCAGGCGCGTCACTCGTCGATGCGACGCCCAACTCGGAGACCGTCGTTGCGGCTACGGTGCGGCTAAACAGGCCGGCGTGGTGATCCAGATTTTATCCGATCGCGAAATCGTGGTCTCGGGTTTGCAGCCGCCGACTGGCCAGTGGTTTGACAATGGAGCGCTCACTTGGATGAACGGCACGTCAAATGTTGCTCTAAGCAGCGGGCAATATGGCGGCGGAATACGGCTCGGCCTGCGCGACGCGCAGTTTCCGGATCCGAAGGTCGGCGATCGGTTCGAACTTTTGCCGGGATGCGACAAGAGTTTTGCCCAATGTAAGGCGAAGTTTGGCAACAGCGTCAACTTTCGCGGCTTCCCGCATCTGCCGGGCAACGATGCCGCCTACAATTACGCCGACGGCAAGGGCAATTTTGATGGCGGGCCGTTGGTACCATGACGGCTGCTGACCTTGCTGTTGCCGAAGCGCGCCGCTGGATCGGCACACCCTACCGCCATGCGGGATCACGTTGCCAGGTCGGATGCGACTGCCTGGGCCTCGTACGCGGCATCTGGCGTGCGCTATATGGCAGCGAGCCGCAACAGGTCTCACCCTATTCGGCGGATTGGGCAGAGGCGGGCGGTGGCGATCCGCTGCTTGAAGCCGCGCAGCGGCACATGATCGAAAAGCCGCCTTGCGAAGCAGGCACCGGCGATCTGCTCGTCTTTCGCTGGCGAGACAATGTCGCTGCGAAGCATCTCGGTATCCTGGCCGGTCCTGAGCGCTTCATTCACGCCTATGAAGGACATGCGGTACTGGAATCGGCCCTTGTGCCGCAATGGCGCCGCCGGGTTGCCGGAGCCTTCGCATTTCCTGAACCGGCAGCAGATTGCTGAAAGATCCAATTAGATGGCAACAATTGTTCTGACAACTGCGGCGGGATGGCTGCTGGGCCAGGGTACGGTGGCAGCCGCAATCGGGACCGCGGCCGCCTCGCTCGGTGGCTATCTCATCGATCAGGCCCTGTTTGGCGAGCGCGTCGAAACGGGCCGGATGTCGTCGATGCGGCCGACCCTTGCAGAAGAAGGTGCCGGGCTGCCGCGTCTCTACGGAACCGCGCGTTTGCCTGGCACATTGGTCTGGGCGACGCGTTTCGAAGAGGTCAAGAGCGATCGGCGCGGCTCCAAGGGCGGGCCGAAAGTCACCGAATATTCGTATTTTGCCAATTTTGCCATCGCTGTGGCCAATGGCGAGATCAGTCTGATCCGCCGCATGTGGGCCGACGGCAAGGAATTCGACCAGACGAAATGCACGATGCGGGTGTACAAGGGCAGCGAGACCCAGCCGTCCGATCCCTTGATCGAAGCCAAGCAGGGAGCCGGCAATGCCCCCGCCTATCGCGGCACGGCCTATGTGGTCTTCGAGCGCATGCCTGTCGATGAGTTTGGCGGGCGTATTCCGCAATTCCAGTTTGAGGTGGTTCGCGCTGTCGGTGCTGCCGCTCGTGATCTGCCGGCAGTCGCTTTGATACCTGGCGCGACCGAGTTCGGATTATCGCCGCAACCTGTGACAGACGAGCCGAGCAAGGGCGAGACGCGATCGCTCAATCGCAATTGCCTGCGCGCACAGAGCGACTGGCAGGCCTCGATGGACGAGCTACAGGCGCTTTGCCCCTCGCTGAAGCATGTCGCGATCGTGGTCCCGTGGTTCGGGACGGACCTACGCGCCGGTGAGTGCCGGATCAAGCCGGGCGTGATGGAGCGCAAGGCGCGTGGCGAAAGCAAACCCTGGTACGCCGGCGGCATCGCTCGATCCGATGCTCATTTGATCTCGCGGACTGCTGAGGGCGCGGCCTACGGCGGCACGCCGTCCGATGCGAGCGTGATCGCCGCGATTATGGATGCGAAGGCGAGGGGGCTCGGGGTGACGCTTTACCCCTTCATCATGCTTGATATTCTGGACAGTAACCAACTGCCCGATCCCTACGGGGGTAGCGGTCAAGCGACCTTTCCGTGGCGGGGCCGCATAACCTGCCACCCGGCGCCGTTGCGGCCCGCCACCGCCAATCGGACGGCCAACGCGGCGGCTCAGATCGCGGCATTTCTCGGCAAGGCAAAAGACTTCAGCGTCAAGAAGGGGCAGGTTGAGTTCAAGGGAGATGCAGACGACTGGGGTTATCGCCGCATGATATTGCACATGGCGCATCTCGCTCAACTGGCGGGCGGTGTCGACGCCTTCCTCATCGGCTCGGAATTGTGCGGACTGACCATCGTCAGGGACCAGTCGAACGGCTTTCCCTTTGTCGACGGGCTGCGCCTACTTGCTTCCGATGTCCGTCAGGTGGTCGGCGCCGGCTGCAAACTGACCTATGCCGCCGACTGGACCGAGTATTTCGGCCACCATCCGCAGGACGGGTCCGGCGATGTCTATTTCCATCTCGACCCTCTTTGGGCGCATCCCGACATCAATGCCGTTGGCATAGATAATTATATGCCGCTCAGCGATTGGCGCGACGAGGACTATAGCGTGCCAGGGCCGGACGGTTTCGCGGCACCTTACGACGTCGCCGCCTTGCGATCGCAGATTGCTCCGGTGAAGGGTTTGATTGGTACTATGCATCCAGCGCCGACCGGACGACGCGAAAGCGGACGCCGATCACCGATGGGCGAGGCAAGCCATGGATCTACCGCTACAAGGACATTCCGAGCTGGTGCCAGAACCTGCATTTCAACCGCATCGGCGGGGTTGAAAGCGCCACGCCGACCGCCTGGCGGCCGATGATGAAGCCGGTCTGGCTTACGGAGCTTGGATGTCCGGCGGCCGACAAGGGGCCGAACCAGCCGAATGTCTTTCCGGACATGAAATCTTCTGAAGGCGCATTTCCCTATTTCTCGGACCACGGGCGCAATGATCTTGCCCAGAACCGCTATTTGCGCGCGCACTTCAGTCATTGGATTGCGGGCGGCGGTGGCCAGATGCTGGACAAGGAGCGCCTCTATGTCTGGGCCTGGGACACGCGACCGTTTCCGGAGTTCCCGCTCAATCGCAAGCTATGGGCAGACGGAGGCAACTGGACCACCGGTCACTGGCTGAACGGACGGCTCTCCGGCGTGGCGCTGGACGAGCTCCTCTCGGCGATCCTCCGCGATTTTGGGGCGACAAATTTCGACACAAGCGCCGTCGACGGCTTCGTCAGCGGCTACGTCATCGATGAGCCCACAAGCGTGCGGGCGGCGATCGAGCCGTTGTTGACGCTTTTCGGGATCGACGCCTTCGAGGATGGCGGGCGGCTGATCTTCAGAAGCAGTTCGCGGCTCAGCGGCGAGGCGGCTCTCATCGACGAGTTAGTGGAACAGGAGGATTCCGGCCCGGTCAAATGGCGGTTGGACGAGTTGATGGATCAGCCGTCGCGCGTCGAAATTGCCTATCGCGACCCCTTGCTCGACTTTCAGGGGGCAGTGGCCTTCGCCGAACGGCCCGATGGCAAAGGAACGGAAAACCTCACCCTTGCAGGAATGATCGATGAGGGACAGGCCGTTTCGCTGGCCGAGGAGCGGCTGCAAGCGCGCCGAGCCGCACGCCGTTCGCTCGTGTGCGAACTCCCTTGGAAGCACGCGGCGCTGAAACCCGGCGACAAGATCAGGCTCCCCGGCGAGAATGCCGCATCGGTTTTCGTGGTCACCTCCATCGAGGATGGCGGAACACGCCGCGTTGCCGCGAGGGCGATGTCGCGCCACGTCCACTACCCCGCCAAGGCAGACCTTCCTGCGGCCACCGTTGCCGGTAGCGTCATGATTGTCGGGAAGCCGCATTTCGAACTCATCGATCTGCCGATGTGGCCTGGGATTGAAAAGCCTGCGGATCAATTCCGGATTGCGGCTCTCGCCAAGCCCTGGCGTGGGGTCAGCGCCTACGCGTCACCGGAAATGTCGGGCTTCGAAGCCCGGACGAAGCTGGCAGACCAGGCCACAATGGGCGAACTGACTGTTCCTCTCGCCGGCCGTGACACAAGCGGGCGGCTCATCTACGGGCAATTCCTCGAAGTTCATCTCCACTCCAGCGAATTGCGGTCAATTACCCTTTCGCAAATGCTCAACGGCGGCAACACTGCTTTGCTGGCGACCGCAGACGGCCATTGGGAAATGCTGCAGTGTCAGAACGCGGAAGAGGTTGAGAGCGATCGCTGGCGGCTGTCCGGGCTGTTGCGTGGGCAATGCGGAACAGAGCGGGAAGCGCGTGAAGCAAGGCCGGCGGGTACGACATTGATCCTTCTCGACCGTGCCGTCGCGCCGATCGGACTGAAACCGCAGGAGGCGGGGCTTACCCTGAATTGGCGCATCGGAGCGTCCGGCGAGGAATTTACCGACCAATTCTATTCGACCGTCGCGGCGACGGCTGGCCTGCGCGCTCTGCAACCGCTTGAGCCGGTGCACCTGCAAACAAGCCTTGAGGCCAATGGCGATTTGCGCTTCCGCTGGATCAGGCGCGGCCGAATCGATGCGGATAGTTGGCTTGCCGCCGACATACCACTCGGCGAGGAACGAGAGGCCTACCGCATCGAGATTCGCCTTGGCGAGCGCGTGGTGCGTTCCGCGGAGGTTGCTGGTCCGAGCTGGTTTTATGGCTTGCAACAGCGCCGGGACGACTTGGGCAATCCTGATGCAGACTTTGACTTCTACGTCGCGATGATTTCGGCCGTCACGGGACCCAGCCGGCAGGCTCATTTGGCAATTCGCCATAAACTATTGAAATAAAGCCATTTTTAAAAGGGATTTGATTATGACCAATGAAAAACCCTGGTACCTTTCGAAGACGATCTGGGCATCGATCGTTACGGTTTTGCTGTCCTGCTCGGGCTTCTTCAACATTTCCGTTGAGCATGTCCAACCGGCCGAGCTCACCGCAACCATCGTACAGTTCATGACCGCGCTCAGCGGAATCGCAGCGCTATTTGGCCGCATAAGTGCGACGTCGCTCATTTCACGTAAAGAAATATAGTGTTAAAAGGCGTGACGTAGTGGCAATCCTGCCCTTTGCATCCCAACTGTTCATGCATCGTTCAGACACCAAGCGATACTAATAACGCCATGATGAAACACCTGATTTTCTCCCTGCCCCTTGCGGGCCTTATATCGGTCGCTGGCGTCCTTGGGGCCGGCAGCGCCCAAGCCGCGGATTGTTCGTCTGTCGGCCAACAGGTCGCGGACTCGCAAGGCGGCACCCTTGCGCGCGCCACGTCCGTTGTGCAGAACGGCAAGGAAGTATGCGTTGTCGTGGTGCTCATTCCAGGCCGGGATGGCGAACGGCCACGCCGCGTCGAAGTGGCCGTACCGGCAAACTGAGTTTGCGCTTGGGAAACAATGGATGAGAATACTCGTCGTCGAAGATGATCGTGACCTCAATCGCCAATTGGTCGAAGCGCTGACCGAGGCCGGTTATGTGGTCGACAAGGCTTTTGACGGCGAGGAGGGGCACTTCCTGGGGGATACGGAGCCCTATGACGCGGCAGTGCTGGATATCGGTCTGCCGCAGATGGACGGCCTGACGGTTCTTGAAAAGTGGCGGCGGGACAACCGCAGCATGCCGGTCCTGTTGCTCACGGCGCGCGATCGCTGGAGCGACAAGGTTGCCGGCATCGATGCCGGGGCGGACGATTATGTGGCGAAGCCCTTTCACATCGAGGAAGTTCTAGCGCGCCTGCGTGCCCTTATCCGCCGCGCCGCAGGACATGCTTCGTCAGAGATTACATGCGGACCGTTGCGGCTGGACACGAAGACATCGAAAGCCACGGTCAACGGCACGCCGCTGAAATTGACCTCGCACGAGTTTCGCCTTCTATCCTACCTGATGCATCATATGGACGAAGTGGTCTCGCGCACCGAACTCGTCGAGCATCTTTACGACCAGGATTTTGACCGAGATTCCAATACGATCGAAGTCTTTGTTGGACGTCTGCGCAAGAAGATGGGCATGGATCTGATCGAAACGATCCGCGGCATGGGCTACCGGATCAAGTCACAGGACAGCAAGTCCTGATTGTGTCCCGCCTGCCGCCTGCTGACCACCTTTCGATCACCACAACGACAAAGGGCGACGCGTGAACATCCGCCTGAGCAGCTATCTTCCCAGCCTGCGTTCGCTTTCCCTGCGCGTCATCACCCTGTCGACGCTCTGGACCATCATTTCGTTTTTCGCGATCGCCACGATCATCTCGGCGCTCTATGGCGAGGCGCGCCTGCAAAGCTTCAAGCAATTGCTCTCGGCCCATCTCTTCAGCGTCATCGCGTCGGTCAGCGTCAATGACGGCACACTTGCAGGCCGCCCCGATCCTGGAGAAGTGCGCTATTCCAGCCCGATGTCGGGCTGGTATTGGTCGCTCGAGCCGGTGGGTGACAATCTCAAGGGCTCGCTCCGCTCCATTTCGCTTGGCGACAAGAGCATCGACTCGCCGTCCACGCTCCTCGTTCCCTTCGACACCTCGTTCCAGCGCTCATACACGGAAGAGGGGCCAAATGGGCAGCAGCTCTCTGTCGTCGAAACGGAGGTCGTCCTCGACGCGGAGAACCGTGTCGCCCGGTTCCGCGTCATGGGCAATCTCAGCGAAGTTGAAGGCGAAATCGCCAATTTTCGCCATACGCTGTATTTTTACCTCGGTATCTTCGGCTTGGGCGGCACGCTGATCAACGCTGCCGTCATCCTTTTCGGCCTGAGACCCCTCGACCGTGTACGAAGGAGCCTTACCGACATTCGCGAAGGCAAGGTAACACGCCTCAATGAGAACCTGCCCGATGAGATCGCGCCGCTTGCCCGCGAGATGAATGCGTTGATCGACAACAATCGCCGCATCATGGAACGGTCGCGAACCCAGGTCGGAAACCTCGCCCATTCGCTGAAGACGCCGCTTTCCGTGCTCGTCAATGAAAGCCGCACGATCGGCGGCACCGAGGGGCGCCTCATCGCCGAGCAGAGCGCGGCTATGCAGGTACAGGTCCAGCACTATCTGCAACGCGCCCGCGTCGCCGCCCAGCGCGACAGCGTGGTGTTTCGAGCGCCGGTGACGCCGATTCTCGAACGGTTGGTGCGCGTAACTGCGAAGCTCAATCCCGATAAGGAGGTACGCTTCGACAATTATATGGACGATGCCATCTTTGCAGGCGAACAGGAAGACCTTGAAGAAATGGTCGGCAATCTCCTTGAGAACGCCGGCAAATGGGGAAATAGCGTCATCAGGCTTAGGCTCAGCCAGGTAGATGCCGGATTCGAGATCAGCGTCGATGACGATGGATCGGGGCTCGCCCCCGAACAGATCAAGGATGCCCTGACGCGAGGCAAGCGACTTGACGAGAGCAAGCCGGGCACCGGTCTTGGGCTTTCCATCGTCCACGACACCGTGCGTGAATATGGCGGCACACTTCGGCTGGAACGCAGTGCCGATCTTGGCGGCTTGAGCGCCCGTTTGACACTGCCCGTCGCCGGAACCTGAATGAGGCTTGCAAGACGGCGCTCAATCAGGCCATAAACGATTGCTGCCCATGTATTTGATGTATTTGTAGACGGACAGATGATGAAACTTGAGATTGCCATTTCCCTCCTAGCGGTCGCACTCCTCGCCGGCTGCTCGACGACCTCAGCATCGAAAAGTGGCGGCGGAACCATCAGCGGCCTCACTGGAGGCGCAAAGGCGCCGGCCTCCGGCGTGATTGCAGCCCTCGGCAATGGGCTGGTCGGCAATGCGTCGCTCGATGCCTCCGATCGCAAGCGCGCCCTGCAAGCCGAATACCAGGCATTGGAGTATTCTCCCGCCGGCAAGACCGTCGAGTGGAAGAACAGCACTGGCACTCGCTCCGGGGAGGTCGTTGCCGCGCAGCCCTATCAGGTGGGATCGCAAAATTGCCGCCAGTACACGCATACCGTGAGGATAGACGGCACCCCGCAATCAGCGCGCGGGACGGCTTGCCGAAATGAAGACGGCAGCTGGACACCGCTTACATAGCAGCAATCTGATCACATTTTAGTTTTGCGGCGAAATGCCCTATCTGCGAAATCCCTTGGATTTTAGGCGGATGGGAGTCTATGTCTCAACCCATGGTTTTCTGGATATCCGCTGCAATTTTAACCGTGGGCGCGACGTTGCTCGTGCTTCTGCCCTTGACGCGCCGCGTCAAGCCATCGGCATCGGACAGTCAATATGATGTCGAAGTCTATCGCGATCAGCTGCTTGAACTTGACGCGGACGAGCGGCGAGGGCTCATCGACCATGTGAGCAGCGAACAGGCGCGGGCCGAGATCGGCCGCCGCCTGCTGAAATCTGCAAAGGCCGTCGAAATCGACAGGACAAGCATTCGTCCGCAGAAAAGTGCGTTGCGCGAATGGCTCACGCTCGCAACCGTAATTGCCATTCCATTGATTTCCTGGGGCATTTATACGAAGACGGGCTCGCCTGATCTTCCGGCACAGCCGCTGGCCGAGCGTCTGTCGCGCCCGCCGGATCAAAGTACGCCCGCCGAGCTAATAGCGCGCGCCGAGGCTCACCTCACGCTCAATCCGGACGATGGGCAGGGCTGGGAGGTGCTTGCGCCTATCTATCTTCGCATTGGCCGGCCTGCCGATGCGATAACCGCGTTCCAGAACGCAATCCGCCTCAATGGCGACACCGCGACGCGGCAACTGGGCCTCGGGCAGGCGATGACGGCTGCCGCCGACGGCAAGGTCACGCCTGAGGCGGAGGCGGTCTTCAAGCACGCGCTTGAACTCGATCCAAAGGACATGCGTCCGCAATTTTTCATCATTGACGGGTGGATGCAGCAGGGTCGCCTCACGGAAGCCCGCGATCTGATCAGAAAGCTTTTGGTCGAAGCACCCGCGGACGTTCCATGGCGCGATCAGGCGCAGGCCGCGTTGACCAGGTTGGACCAGGAAATCTCGGGTGATGCGCCGGATGTCAGCAATGTCGAAAAGACGGGCCCCGATGCCTCGCAGGTCGAAGCGGCAGCCGGCATGAGCAGCCAGGATCGTGCCGAGATGATCGAAACGATGGTCGCCGGGCTTGCCGAAAAATTGAAACAATCGCCTGATGATGTGGAGGGCTGGGAACGGCTGGTTCGCTCCTACGTGGTTCTCAACCGCCCAAACGATGCGATTGAAGCGCTTGGGCGTGCAAAGTTGGTTCTGAGTGCCGACAAGGTCGCTCAGCTTGATGCGGTTGCCAAGGACCTCGGGCTTGAAGACGAGCCCGGGACGCCGGAGAAGAATTGATGACGCGCAAACAGAAACGGCTTTCGGTGATCGGCGGCGGGCTGCTCGTTCTCGGCGTCGCGGCAGCGCTCGTGCTGTTTGCGCTTCAGCAGAAGATCGCCTTCTTTCGCATGCCGTCGGATATTCAGGCAACCGATATGCAGTCGGAGTCGCGCTTCCGGCTGGGCGGGCTCGTCGAAAAGGGCACCGTCGTGCGCGGTGAGGGCGCGAAAGTAAGTTTCGCCGTTACCGATCACATCAAAAGCGTGCCTGTGACGTTTGAGGGCATTTTGCCGGACCTCTTCCGTGAGGACCAGGGGGTGGTGATCGAGGGCAGGTTCACGCCGGGCGGTGCATTCGTTGCCGATAGCGTCCTCGCCAAGCATGATGAGAACTACATGCCCAAGGAGGTTGCAGACAGTCTGAAAGCCAAGGGTGTCTGGCAAGGGGAGGCAAAGCAGCAATGACAGTGGAACTTGGACATTTCGCGCTGGTACTCGCCCTTGCCTTGTCGATAGTGCAGGCGGTCCTGCCTGTTCTGGGCGCGCGCCGCAACGACGAGCGGATGATGGCGGTCGCAGTTCCCGCGGCCTTCACGGTCTTCGCCCTGATCGCGCTCTCCTTCGTTGCGTTGACGACAGCCTATGTCCTATCCGATTTCTCGGTGCAGAACGTCTTTGAGAATTCCCATTCGCAAAAGCCGCTGCTCTATAAATTCACCGGCGTATGGGGCAACCACGAAGGCTCCATGCTGCTTTGGGTGCTGATCCTCAGCTTCTTCAGCGCGCTCGTCGCTTTCTTCGGCAATAATTTGCCACCTGCGCTCAAAGCCAATGTTCTGGGTGTGCAGGCCTGGATCGGCAGTGCCTTCCTTCTGTTCATCGTGGCGACGTCCAACCCCTTCACCCGCATCAATCCTGCGCCGATCGAAGGCCAGGATCTCAATCCGATCTTGCAGGATATCGGCCTCGCCATTCATCCGCCCATGCTTTATCTCGGCTATGTCGGGTTCTCGGTCTGCTTTTCCTTCGCCGTCGCGGCCCTGATCGATGGCCGGATCGACGCCGCCTGGGCGCGCTGGGTGCGCCCATGGGCTTTGACCGCCTGGCTGTTCCTGACCGGCGGCATCGCCATGGGCTCCTACTGGGCCTATTACGAGCTTGGTTGGGGCGGCTGGTGGTTCTGGGATCCGGTCGAGAACGCTTCCTTCATGCCGTGGCTTGCGGGAACGGCGCTGCTGCACTCGGCGCTCGTCATGGAGAAGCGCTCGGCGCTGAAAATTTGGACGATACTGCTCGCGATCCTCACGTTCTCGCTGTCATTGCTGGGCACATTCCTCGTTCGCTCCGGCGTGCTGACGTCGGTTCATACCTTTGCGACCGATCCGGGACGCGGCCTGTTCATCCTTGCGATCCTTGTGCTCTTCATCGGCGGATCGCTGGCGCTCTTCGCCTGGAGGGCGCAGACGCTGGAACCCGGCGGCCCGTTCCAGCCGATTTCGCGCGAAGGGGCGCTCGTCTTCAACAACCTCTTCCTGACAACGGCCGCGGCAACCGTGCTGATCGGCACCCTTTACCCGCTGCTGCTCGAATCGCTGACCGGCGAGAAGATTTCGGTGGGCGCGCCCTTTTTCAATCTCACCTTCGGCCCGCTGATGCTACCGTTGCTGGCCGCGGTGCCGTTCGGACCGCTCCTTGCCTGGAAGCGCGGAGATATTCTCGCCGTAGCGCAACGATTGATGGCCGCGTTCTTTATCGCGCTCATTGCCGTTGGTCTCGTGCTCTACCAGACGTCGGCGTCCGGCGTTCTCGCGGCGTTTGGTATCGGTCTTGCAGTGTGGCTGATGCTTGGCGCGATCACCGATCTCGTTCTCAAGACCGGTTTCGGCAAGACCTCTGCAAGCACTGCCTTCCAGCGCCTCGTCGGTCTGCCGCGTTCGGTTTTCGGCACGACGCTCGCGCATTTCGGACTCGGCGTCACTCTGCTCGGCATTGTGGCGGTGTCGACTTTTGCAACGGAAAGCGTTCTCGTGATGAAGCCCGGCGATACCATCGCCGCGGGCGGTTATACGTTGCGTTTTGACCGGACCGAGTCCGTGAAATCGTCCAACTACACCGAAGATCAGGGTCACTTTACGGTCCTTAACAGTTCGGGTACCGAAGTGACGGTTCTCCTTTCGTCAAAGCGTTTCTTCCCCGTCCGCAAGATGCAGACGACGGAGGCGGGCATCAAGACGTTCTGGTTCAGCCAGCTCTATGTTTCGCTCGGCGATGCGGCCAAGGATGGCGGCGTCGTTGTGAGGGTGTGGTGGAAACCGTTGGTCACTCTGATCTGGCTCGGCGGCGTTGCGATGATGGCTGGCGGCTGTCTCTCGCTGTTCGACCGGCGTCTTCGCATTGGTGCTCCCGCGAAAGCGAAGATATCGAAGGCGCGGGCGACGGCATGAAGCGCCTGCTCGTTCTAATTATCCTCGGCCTCTCTTTGTGCCTGGCTGGCGCAGCGCAGGCGGTGTCGCCTGACGAAATGTTGAGCAATCCGGCCCTGGAGAAACGTGCCCGTACCATCTCGGCAGAATTGCGCTGCATGGTTTGCCAGAACGAGTCGATCGACGATTCGAACGCCGATCTTGCCAAGGACTTGCGGTTGTTGGTGCGCGAGCGACTGGTCGCGGGCGATACTGACCAGCAGGTGCTCGACTTTCTTGTCGCGCGCTATGGCGAGTTCGTGCTTCTGAAACCGCGGTTGCAGTTCTCGACGCTCCTGCTTTGGGGCTTCCCGATCGCTGCGCTTGTTGCCGGAGGATTCGCCATTCTTATTTCGATACAGCGGCGTCGCGCTAATCCTGCGCAGATCACACCGCTTACGGATGGCGAAAAACGCGAGTTGAAAAAGATCTTCGCCGCTCCGAAGGAATAAGGCGGACTATTCTTCCGCTTCTCCCGAGAGAACTGCCTTGATGTTCTCGCGGTGCACGACCTCGTAGGGAGCGAAATAATGGATCGCTCCCGACCGAAAATCCTCTTCTGCAAATGCTTGAAGGTCGTCGCTCGCGAGATCCCTGTTTTGGCGCACCGTGATCAGCTTCTCGACATAGTTTCTTGTTGCATCGATAAGGCTCGCCCCATAACCGCCCGCGACAATGATATCCTCCGCGCCATGATTGGGCAGGATCTTCGAGAAATCCCAGGTCGCCATGCGGGCGAGATCGGCAAGATGCTCTTTCAGCCTGGTGGGTTCAGCGACATAGGTTATCGGATCCTCGAGCGCATCGCCGGCAAACAATAGTTCCATTGCCGGCAGCAGCAGCATCGTGCCATCGCGGCTGTGAATATCGACGACGCGTAAATCGACCTCGAACGCACCGATCTTCAAGCTCAATTCATCCTCGAAAATGCGGTTGGGCATGACCAGCGGGCGGATTGGCGGATCCCTGTTTTCCAGATTGTCGCGATGATTGCGCAACGCCTTTTCCGTCAGGCTATTGGCGATGATCTCGCAATCGGCGAAAACTTCGTTGCCGGCAACGTGATCCACATGCCAGTGGCTCAGCACGACCGTAATCCTGCTTGCTCCGGCATCTTCGAGGGTCTTGCGAATTATTCGGGCGTGGGGAAGAGAAATGCTCGTGTCATAGACAAGCGCCTCATCTCCAGACAGCAGTGCATAGGAACATACGCCAAGCGAATAAGCGCCGTCATCCAGCCAGTTGGGACGTTCGGAATAGGCGCGCACCCCGTCAATCCGTCCATCATAGAAGGCATAAACGCCTTCGTAAGGCTTATGGATACGCAGCGTTGAGCCAAGCGGCGGCATGGGTGTCTCCAGGTAACAGAAGGTGGAAGCGCCTGCGGTTTGTAGCCAGCTTTCCACATGTCGTACAACGTCAATCTTACAAATTTGTCATGTTGCGGAAATAGCGGGGTAACGTTCCTATCTGTATCACTACTGCTATAAAGCGATCGTCCTCCTAACGATCGGACTTTCAAGGAGATACATTCATGCCGAATATTCGCAAGTCCTCACACTTCCGCAAGGGCATCGCTGCCGCAATGTTGTCCTCGGCGCTCGTCGGGGGCTTCCTGGCAACGGGTCCGCTCGCCGCTATCGTTCCGGCTCAGGCTGAAGCCGTGCGTGTCGATGCTCCCCAGCAGCCCGGCTTTGCCGACGTTGTCGAGAAGGTCAGCCCCGCCGTTGTGAGCGTCCGCGTCAAGAGCGCCGTTCATCAGACGGCCGACGATGGTTCGGGGGGCATGCCGGGCCTTGATCAGCTGCCGGACGACCATCCGTTGAAGCGCTTCTTCTATGATTTCGGTGGCCAGGGCGGCCAGCGCATGGAGCCGCGCAAGGGTGGCCCGCGTGATCATAACCGTCCGGACCGCATCCGTCCGACTGCCCAGGGTTCCGGTTTCTTCATCTCTGAAGACGGCTATCTCGTCACCAACAACCACGTCGTTGAAGACGGTAGCGCCTATTCGGTCGTGCTGAATGACGGCACCGAACTCGACGCCAAGCTGATCGGCAAGGACAAGCGTACCGATCTCGCCGTCCTCAAGGTCGATGACAAGCGCAAGTTTACCTATGTCTCGTTCGGCGATGACAACAAGATCCGCGTCGGCCAGTGGGTCGTTGCCGTCGGCAATCCGTTCGGCCTCGGCGGTACCGTTACGGCGGGCATCGTCTCGGCTCGCGGCCGTGATATCGGCGCAGGCCCTTATGACGACTTCCTTCAGATCGATGCTGCCGTCAACCGCGGCAACTCCGGTGGCCCGGCCTTCAATCTCAACGGCGAAGTCGTCGGCATCAACACCGCTATCTTCTCCCCATCGGGCGGCAGCGTCGGCATCGCCTTCGCCATCCCCTCGACGACAGCCAAAAACGTTGTCGATCAGCTCATCAAGACCGGATCGGTTTCGCGTGGCTGGATTGGCGTACAGATTCAGCCGGTCAACAAGGAGATCGCTGAATCCCTTGGCCTTGCCGAAGAGAAGGGCGCTCTCGTTGCCGAACCGCAGGCTGATGGCCCCGCCGCAAAGGCTGGCGTTTCGGCAGGCGACGTGATCACGGCCGTGAACGGCGAGACCGTCTCCGACCCACGTGACCTTGCCAAGAAGATCGCTGCGATCAATCCGGGCAAGGATGTCGAGTTGACTGTATGGCGCAAGGGTGAGGCAAAGTCCTTGAACGTTGCGATCAAGGCGATGCCGGGCGACGACCAGCTGGCCTCGAAGAACACGCAGCCGGACCAGGAGACTGCAAAGCCTTCGGCTCTTGATGACTACGGCCTGACCGTCATGCCTTCCGACGACGGCAAGGGTGTCGTGGTTACCGACGTAGACCGCCAGGGCGACGCAGCCGACAAGGGCATCACCACGGGTGACATCATCGTTTCGGTCAACAACCTGCCGGTAAAGAGCGGCGCGGACATTGAGACGGCGATCACCTCTGCAACGAAGGCCGGCCGCAAGGCGGTCCTCCTGCAGGTCCAGACCAACGATCAGTCGCGCTTCGTGGCGCTGCCGATCAATCAGGGTTGATCCTGATCTAAAGGTTGCGGCGGCGCTTCACATCCCCCACCCCGCAAGCGCCAACGCAAACAAGGGCGGCAGATCTCCTTCGATTAATCTGCCGCCCACTTCTTTTGGGGCACCACTTAACGCATTCACCAAAACCGGCTTAGAATTGCGCCATGAAGATTCTCGTCATTGAAGATGACCGCGAAGCGGCCCGATATCTGGAAAAGGCCTTTGCTGAGGCCGGCCACACGGCCGATGTCGCCGGCGATGGCGAAACCGGTTACGCGCTGGCGGAGCAGGGCAGCTATGATGCGCTCGTCGTCGACCGCATGCTGCCGCGTCGCGATGGGCTTTCCGTTGTGGCGGCGCTTCGGGCGCGCGGCAATGACACGCCGGCCCTGATCCTCTCTGCCCTCGGCCAGGTCGATGATCGCGTTACCGGTCTTCGCGCTGGCGGCGACGATTATCTCACCAAGCCCTATGCTTTCTCCGAACTTCTCGCACGGATCGAGGTGCTTCAGCGCCGCTCTAGCCCAAAAGAGGCCGAGACCGTTTACCGGGTTGGCGATCTCGAACTCGACCGTCTTTCCCATACGGCCAAGCGCGCCGGCCAGGTCATCATCCTGCAGCCGCGAGAATTTCGCCTGCTCGAATATCTGATGCGCCATGCCGGGCAGGTCGTCACCCGTACCATGCTGCTCGAACATGTCTGGGACTATCATTTCGATCCGCAGACCAATGTAATCGATGTCCATGTCTCGCGCCTGCGCGGCAAGATCGAGAAGGATTTCGGTACGCCGCTGCTGCACACGGTGCGCGGTGCCGGCTACATGCTCA
Organism: Phyllobacterium sp. UNC302MFCol5.2; assembly: GCF_000686005.1. NCBI lineage: Bacteria > Pseudomonadati > Pseudomonadota > Alphaproteobacteria > Hyphomicrobiales > Phyllobacteriaceae > Phyllobacterium > Phyllobacterium sp. UNC302MFCol5.2. Next base: position 213,310 of record NZ_JMLL01000010.1, on the reverse strand, counting down.
AGGCAGCCGAGACCGGTGCATGAGCCGTTTCTCCGCCATGATGAAGATGACGGCCGTCCGGCTGTCGGCACTTTACCTCCTGCTCTTTACGGTTTGCGCGCTGGGCCTCGTATTCTACATGACCAGCCTTTCCGTGCGTCTTCTGACCACCCAAACTGAGACCGCCGTCAACGAAGAGATCGAAAGCATCGGTCAATCCTATGAGCGCGGCGGCATTGCCGGGCTTGTGCGTTCGATCGATCGGCGTGGCCGCCAGCCCGGCGCCTATCTCTATCTGGTGACCGACCCCGCCGGGCGGATCGTCGCCGGAAACGTCCAGAGCATTGAAATCGGCGTCCTCCAGACTGAAGGCTGGATCGAACGTCCCATCATCTATGAGCGTTACGGCGAGGGCAACGAGGCAAAGACCCACACCGCCATTGCCCGCGTCATCGTCATGCCGAACGGGATACGCGTCATGGTCGGGCGTGACCTCGGGGAGCCCGAGCAGGTTCGCCTCGTCGTGCGCCGCGCGCTCATGGCCGCTCTCGGTACCATGGGCATCGGCGCGTTCCTGATCTGGTTCTTCGTCGGCCGCCGCGCGCTGCAGCGCATCGACAAGGTTTCCGTCGCATCGCAGCGGATCATGGGCGGCGATCTCGCCGGCCGCCTGCCGGTCAGCGGGTCCGGTGACGAGTTCGACCGCTTGTCCGAGAATCTCAACGGCATGCTCGCGCGCATTCAGGAACTCAATGAAGGCGTTCGGCATGTCTCTGACAACATCGCCCACGATTTGAAGACGCCCCTGACGCGCATGCACAATCGCGCAGAATCTGCCCTCGCCAGCGCGAGGACGACGAAACAGTGGCGCGCTGCCATGGAAGGCATGATCAGCGACTCCGATCAGCTTATCCGCACTTTCAATGCGATCCTGATGATCTCGCGCCTGGAATCCGGATATTCCACGGAAGCGCTCGAACAAATCCCGCTCTCGGTGATCGCCGAGGACGTGTTCGAGCTTTACGAGCCTTCCGCCGAGGAGGCCGGTGTCCAGCTCTTGCTCGGACCCGTTGATGCAACGCCTGTCAGGGCCAACCGGGAACTTGTCGCGCAGACCGTGTCCAATCTTGTCGACAACGCGATCAAATATGCCAGCGGCGTCGACCGTCCCGTGGAGGTTTCGCTTTCCGTCGTCAGAGCGGACGACAAGGTGAAAGTCATCGTTGCCGACAATGGAACGGGTATTCCCGCCGATCAGATGGAACGCGCGACGGAACGCTTTGTGCGACTTGAGGAAAGCCGTTCGCAACCCGGTTCCGGTCTTGGTCTCAGCCTTGCCAAGGCGGTCATGAAATTGCACGGTGGTTCCCTGGAACTAGCAGACAACGCGCCGGGGTTACGGGCGGTCCTGACATTTCCGGCGGGAGAGGAAAGCGGATGAGCGGCATATCCAAGGCGGCGAATGCTGATGCGCCATTCTTTTCGCAGGTTTTGCGGGAACTGGCGCCCTTGGATAAGAAGAATGCTGCGGCTCTCTTGCGCGAGTTTCTTGCCCATGCCGCGGAAAAAGGCTGCGGCTTCAGCAGCGCGCTGAACGACAACAAGCCCGCTGCCGGTTTTCTGTCTGCCGTTCTTGATCTTTCGCCCTATCTGCGCGGTACGCTCCTGCAGGGTCCGCAATTGCTCGATCCACTGTTCGAGCGTTCGCTCCCCCAGCGGCTTGAAGCGCTGTTGCATGAGATCGCGGCGGGCAGCGATGCGGAAGACCTCACCGAAGCCGATCTGATGACGGCACTGCGGCAGCACAAGCTCGAAGGGCATCTGCTTATCGCACTCGGCGATCTGTCAGGTGTTTTTTCGGCCGATGATGCCACGTTCTGGCTTTCGCGCCTGGCCGAAGAGAGTGTTGGAGCGGCCGCGCGCTTCCTCCTTCTCGACGCCCATGCCGCCGGCAAATTGAAGCTCCCCGATCTGAAGCATCCGGAGGTTGATTCGGGCTGGATCATCCTCGCCATGGGGAAATTCGGCGCGTTCGAACTGAACTATTCCTCCGATATCGATCTCATCGTCTTCATCGACGAGCACAGCCCGGCCATTCCCGACCCCTATGACTGCGTTGAAACGTTCTCGCGACTGACGCGCCGCCTGGTGCGCATCCTTCAGGACCGTACGGCGGACGGTTACGTTTTTCGCACCGACTTGCGGCTGCGTCCCGATCCGGGTTCGACGCCGCTGGCAATTCCTGTCGGCGCCGCCCTCAATTATTATGAGGGGCGAGGTCAGAACTGGGAACGGGCGGCAATGATCAAAGCGCGGCCCGTTGCCGGCGATATCGCCGCCGGCAAACGGGTGATTGCGGAACTTGCACCCTATGTCTGGCGAAAATATCTCGATTATGCCGCGATTGCCGACGTGCATTCGATCAAGCGGCAGATCCACGCGCATAAGGGCCACGGTGAAATTGCAGTGCGTGGCCACAATGTGAAGCTTGGCCGCGGTGGTATTCGCGAGATCGAATTCTTCGTCCAGACGCAGCAACTCATTGCCGGCGGCCGTTTTCCCAAGCTCAGGGGCTCGCGCACCCTCGATATGCTTGCGGCACTGGAGGACCTCGGCTGGATCGGCGAGGAAGCGCGCGACACGCTTACGCGAGAGTACTGGTTCCTGCGAGATGTCGAGCACCGCATTCAGATGATTGCCGACGAGCAGACGCATATGCTGCCGGAAGACGACGAGGAGTTCCTGCGCGTTGCGCATCTGATGGGCTATCGCGATGGTGAAAGCTTTGCGGCGGATTTCCGCGCGGCGCTGACGATTGTCGAGACCCACTATGCCGCGCTGTTCGAACAGGCGCAGGAACTTACCGGCGAGGCCGGAAACCTCGTGTTCACCGGCGATGTCGATGATCCGGACACATTGAAGACGCTCGCCAATTTTGGCTTCGAACGCCCGAGCGATATTTGCCGCGTCATCCGTACCTGGCACTTTGGCCGCTACCGAGCCACGCAGTCGGCGGAATCGCGCGAGCGTCTCACCGAATTGACGCCGGTCCTGCTGAAGGCCTTCGGCGCGACGAGCCGTGCCGACGAGGCGCTGATGCGCTTTGACGAAATGATCAAGGGCTTGCCGGCGGGAATACAGCTCTTCAGCCTGCTGCAGTCAAATCCGCGCCTCCTCGACCTTCTGGTGTTGATCATGGGCGCGGCGCCAAGACTTGCCGGGATCATCACCCGCAAGCCGCATATTTTCGACGGCATGCTCGACCCGGCGATCTTCGCCGATGTTCCAACGCGCAGCTATCTTGCGGAGCGGCTGGAGAATTTTCTCGGGCCCTCCAAGGTTTACGAGGATATTCTCGACCGGCTGCGCATCTTCGCCGCCGAGCACCGTTTTCTCATCGGCATTCGCCTGCTCACCGGCGCGATCGACGGCGCGCGCGCTGGCAAGGCCTTTTCGGACCTTGCCGATCTCGTCATCGACCGCGCCCTGCAGGCGGTGATCGACGAATTCGCCGTAAGACACGGTTCGATCAAAGGTGGACGCATCGCCATTCTTGGCATGGGTAAGCTCGGCAGCCGCGAATTGACCGCCGGCTCCGATGTCGATCTCATCCTGCTCTACGATCATGACGAGGATGCGGACGAGTCAGATGGCGAAAAAGGCCTGGCGCCGTCGCAATACTACATGCGCCTGACGCAACGCCTCATAGCGGCTCTTTCGGCGCCGACGGCGGAAGGCGTTCTCTATGAAGTCGATTTCCGTCTGCGGCCGTCCGGGAACAAGGGCCCGGTCGCCACGCACATCGACGCCTTCCGCAAATACCAGCGCAATGATGCCTGGACGTGGGAGCATATGGCCCTGACCCGGGCGCGCCCGGTTGCCGGCGATGCCTCTTTCTTCCCCGAGATTCAGGAAGACGTGGCCGGCATCCTTGCGATGTCACGCGACGCGGCGAAAATCGCCAAGGATGCCGCCGAAATGCGGGCTCTGATTGAAGCTGAGAAACCCCCGAGCGACGCCTGGGACCTGAAACTTGTCGCCGGCGGCATCATCGATCTCGAATTCATCGCCCAGTTTGCGGTGCTCACCGGCAATGTCGAAGGGCCGGTCGTGGCCCTATCTACGGCAGAAGTGCTGCGCAAGCTGAAGCCTGAGTTCGTCGATCCCGCAACAGCCGACCGTCTTGTCGAGGCGGCAAACCTCTATACTGGCGTTACCCAGATCATCCGCCTGTGCCTCGACGGTGATGTCAAGCGCGAGGATTTCCCGCCGGGGCTTGGCGATCTTCTCTGCAAGGCCTCCGACCTTCCCGATCTTGATCGCGTGGAGGCGCAACTTCAGGAGACAGCCATGTCGGTACGCAAGACGTTTGACTCATTGCTGCAGAAAGCAAAGAAGAAGTAGCTAGGCGGCTTCCAGCGCTCGTGTCGGGATGCGCACTGAGACAATGGTGCCGACACCCTCGGTCGAACGGATCTTCAGCGCCCCGCCGTGAAGCTCCGTGAGCGAACGCGAGATGGCGAGGCCAAGTCCGGAGCCCGCATGCGACTTGGTGAACTGGTTTTCCACCTGCTCGAAGGGCTGGCCGATTTTCTTCAGCGCCGATTTCGGGATGCCGCAGCCCGTATCCTCCACTGTGAAGACTAACGCGCCAGAAACTTTGCGCGCACGCACCGCTATGCGCCCGCCCGTATCGGTGAATTTCACGGCGTTGGAGAGAAGGTTGAGCAGCACCTGCTTGATCGCGCGGCGGTCGGCGTCGATCGTGACACTGTCGGCGATGCGCGTATCGACCTTGATGTCCTTCTCCTGCGCCTGCAGCGAGATGACCCGGACGGTCTCGTGGATGAGCGGGCAGAGATCGATTTCCTCGCGGTCGAGCGAGAAATGTCCCGCTTCGATCTTCGACATGTCGAGGATGTCGTTGATGACATTGAGCAGATAATTGCCGCTGGTGTGGATGTCGTGCACATATTCGACATAGCGATCGGAGCCGAGTTCGCCGAAGGTCCCCGAATGCATGATCTCGGAAAAGCCGATAATGGCGTTGAGCGGCGTGCGCAGTTCGTGTGACATGTTGGCGAGGAACTCGGATTTGGCGCGGTTGGCCGCCTCGGCACGTTCCTTTTCGACCACGTATTTGCTGTTGAGCTCCGTAAGCTCAAGCGTACGCTCGACTTCGGATTTGCGGGCGAGGCTGAGGTCGTGAATGGTCGCCATGAGGCGCCGCTCGCTGTCGACCAGCCGTTCCTCGTGCACCTTCAATTGGGTGATGTCGGTGCCAACTGAGACAAGCCCGCCATCCTGCGTGCGCCGCTCGTTAACCTGCAGCCAGCGTCCGTCAGCAAGCTGCCTTTCGAAGGTCAGCGCGCCGTTGCGACCATTCTCATTGGCCATGCGCTTTTCGAAGGCGACGGCGCGGATGCGCGGCTCCAGCTCGTCACGACCGATACCGGGCAAAAGACACTCATTCGCAAGTCCCGAATACTCGTTGAACTTGCCGTTCGACATGACGAGCCGGTTGTCGGCGTCCCAGAGAACGAAGGTCTCGGAGATGCTTTCGATCGCTTCACGGATGCGCTGGTCGGCCTGCGCCGTCGCCTGGGCAAAGCGATGCTGCTCGCTCACATCCACGGCGACGCCAACGAGATGCAGGTCGCCTTCGCCCGCCACCTGGGCGCGCACCCGCATCCATACCCAATGGCCCTCGGCATGGCGCATGCGGAAGACGCGATCCATCTGGTTGATTTCGCCTGCCGCGACCTGCGAGGCGACATGATAGAGCTTGTCGTCGTCGGGATGGATGATCGACGAAATGTCACCGAGCGAGAGGATCGCATCATGCGCCTCGTAGCCCAGCATTTCATACATGGAACGTGACCAGTAGACCCGTCCGCGTGCCATGTCCCAGTCCCACAAGCCGCAACGACCGCGGGCGAGGGCGGTATCGACCCGTGCCTGCGTGTGCTGGTAGAGCTCGTCTGCATCCTGGGCCCGGGCCGACTGGCTGAAATAGGCGTAGAGCACGATCAGCATGATCGTCGCTGTTCCTGCGAACATCGTCACATTGACCGAGACGGTGCGCCGCCACTCGGCAAAGACGTCCTCGACCGGCTGCATGGCGAAGACAGAATGCGCCGCATTGGCTGTTCGGCTATAGGCGGCAAAGGCAGGCGTTCCCTCGACCTTGACGGGCATGGTGCCGGCACGCTCGCCAAACAAGAACAGCGGCTGCCCCTCGGTGACGAAGGTTTCGAGATTGCGTTCGCGCCAGCGCTCGCCGCCTTCGGACGAGGCGATAATGCGCGCATCCGCATCGGCAATTGCAAACCACATGCCCTGAGGGATGAGGTCGCTGGCGCGGGTCTCGGCGATGATGTTCTGAAGATCGCCGCGGCCGAGTTTCTGGCCGCCGTTCATCCGATTGTCGATGATGCTCGCCATATGGATGGCAGCCATGGAAAGGGTAGCGCGGGCCGTCCGTTCGGCATCGTCGCGCCAGGCGAGCAGTGACATCGAGCGGATGACGGCGAGCACGATGAGAAAGACGACGATGAGCGGCGGAATGGCGCGGCGCAGGTAGGGTTCGGTGGCGAGAAGCTTGCCATAGGCGGGGTCGGCAAGAAGCTTTACGTGGCCCGAGAGCCGGTTGCGCCCCCGCGCAGTCGTCCGGTCCTTGGCGTAAATCTTCCCCGTCGGCGCGCGATACGCGTCCGCATTTGCCATTGAATGGCCCCCTCGAATTGCCGTTGTGTCCCGTGATTTGCTCCGGCACGCCGCACATCCGAAGCAGCTACAGTGAATCAAAACTGATTCTTTGTGTCTAGTCCCTTTGTTAAATATTTATCAATAGTTTAGGCAATTCGAGGCCTCCGATGAACGACGGATCGTAACACCTTGAAATGACTCGAATTCCCTGATCGCAGGTTGCCGGGAGACCCGGCCTAAGCCAGCGTTCGCTCCACGATATCGCGAACATCCGCCGAAAGACCGCCGACTTTGGCGATATTTGCCAGCGCTTCGCGCGCATGTTCGCGCCGTACCGGCTCGAAGGAGCGCCAAGAGCGCATTGCCGTCAGCAGGCGCGCGGCAAGCTGCGGGTTCTTCTTTTCGATCGTCAGGATCGTTTCGGCAAAGAAGACATAGCCATTGCCGTCGGCGCGGTTGAAACCGGTCTGGTTGCCGCTCGAAAATGCGCCGATGAGCGCACGCGCGCGGTTGGGGTTGTCGAGAGAGAACAGATTGTGCTTCATGAGGCGCTGCACCCTCTGCAGCGCTCCGACGCCGGGTTGCATCGCCTGGACGATGAACCATTTGTCCATGACCAGCGCGTCACTGCCGAAGCGGTCCTCGAAGGCCTTGAGCGCCTGGCTGGTCGCATCGCTGCCGCTGAAGCGCTGGACAAGCACATGCAACGCCGCTGCACGGTCCGACATGTTGTCGGCGCCGTTGAATTGAGCAGCCGCCCGCTTCGGATCCGCTTCCGCGACACTCAGATAATCGAGGAGGACGTTGCGCAGCGCACGCCGCCCCGCACTGGCGGCATCGGGCTGGAACGGCCCGTCATCGGCGAGCTGTTCGTAAATCTGGGTGAACTTTTCCTCATTGGCTTCGGCAACGGTCTTGATCAGCGCGTCGCGGCTCGCGAGGATCGCGTCGGGGTCGATATTGGCGCCGAGCTCGCGCGCAATATCGCTCTCGGACGGAACGCTCAGGCAAAGCGCGCGGAAAGCCTCGTCCAGTGCAACATTGGCCGCGATCTCCCCGAGAAGTTTGATCGATGAGCTTTCGATGGTCGCCGGCTTGCCGCCGCGAATACGTTTGGCGTTGCTGGTGAGCTTGCTGTTGAGAAGCTCGGTCAATGCCTGCCAGCGATTGACCTCGTCGCCATCGTTGCGTGCAAGAAAGATGAGGTCAGTCCGGGTCAGCTCACTCGTCATCGTCACCGGCGCGGAGAAGCCGCGCAGCAGCGATGGCACCGGGCGCTCGGCGATGCCCGAAAGGGTGAAACGTTCCTTGCGCTTGCGCAGATGGATCACGTCGCCATCAACGAGCCCGCCCTTCGCCGATCGCGGCTTGAGTTCGCGGCCCTTGGCACCGAGCAGGCCGAACTTGATGGGAATGTGCATCGGCTTCTTCGACGCCTGTCCGGGCGTCGGCTTCAGCGACTGTTCGATTTCGATCTCGAATGTCTTGGTCGCCTGGTCGTAGTCGTAAGTGACGGCGAGATTGGGCGTTCCCGCCTGGTCGTACCAGAGGCCGAACTGGCTGAGATCCTCGCCGGAGGCATCTTCGAAGACCTTGATGAAATCTTCGATGGTCGCTGCATCGCCGTCATGGCGTTCGAAATAGAGATCCATGCCCTTGCGAAAAAGGTCGGGTCCAAGGATCGTGCGGATCATGCGCACGACTTCCGAACCTTTTTCATAAACCGTCGAGGTGTAGAAATTGTTGATCTCGCGAAACTGGCGCGGGCGCACCGGATGGGCGAGGGGACCTGCGTCTTCCGGGAACTGATGCGCCTTGAGCGCCTTGACCTCGGCAATACGCTTGACCGGCCGCGAACGCATGTCGGCCGAAAACTCGTGATCGCGGTAGACGGTCAGACCTTCCTTGAGGCAAAGCTGGAACCAATCCCGGCAAGTGATTCTATTGCCTGTCCAATTGTGGAAATATTCGTGGGCGATGACGGCCTCGATGCCGGCATAGTCGGCGTCGGTGGCAGTCTCGGGATCGGCAAGGACATATTTGTCGTTGAAGACGTTGAGCCCCTTGTTCTCCATCGCGCCCATGTTGAAATCGGAAACGGCGACGACGTTGAAGATGTCGAGATCGTATTCGCGGCCGAATGCCTCCTCGTCCCACTTCATCGAACGTTTCAGTGCGTCCATCGCATAGAGCGCACGCGCTTCCTTGCCATGTTCGACATAGATGCCGAGATCGACATGGCGGCCGGAAGCCGTCGTGAAACTGTCGGTGATGACGCCGAGATCTCCGGCGACGAGCGCAAAGAGATAGGCGGGCTTGGGATGCGGATCGTGCCAGACTGCAAAGTGGCGCCCATCCGTAAGCGCTCCCTTATCCTTGGGGTTGCCGTTTGAGAGCAGGACAGGCGCCTCGCTGCGCGCCGCTTCGATACGGACCGTATAGACGGAAAGAAGGTCCGGCCGGTCGAGGAAATAGGTGATCCGGCGAAAGCCTTCAGCCTCGCACTGGGTGCAGTACACGCCGCTCGAGCGGTAGAGGCCGGTCAATTGCCGGTTGAGAGTAGGATTGATCTCCGTGGTTATTTCAAGCGTAAACCTTCCGTTTTCCGGCAGGCCGCGGATCTCGAGTCGCTCCGGCGAGGCCATGTAGGCATTGTCGCCGAGCGGGGCGCCGTCGATGCGGATATCGACAAGCTTGAGTCCGTCACCATCGAGAATGAGCGGTGCATCGGCGCCGACGCCTGCGCGGCGTTCGACGATAAGCTTCGATTTGACAATCGTGCGCTCCGGATCGAGCGTGAAATCCAGATGTGTTTCGGGAATGAGGAAATCGGTCGGCTTGTAATCTTCCAGATGAAAAACCTTGCCGGTATCGGTACGCATAGTCGAAAAATCCTTTGTGTGGTGCCGGAACCTAGAGCAAGTTGCGTCGGTAGGAAACCCTGAGGGCAGCGATCACCCGATTGTTTGAGCGCCAAACGCAACGTGATCGGAATTCCATCTGGTGTGCCTGTGAAAACAAGCATATAGATATATCAGTTTCCAGTCCTCATCATATCGCTCGCCGCCTACTCCCAAGGAATTCCCGTTGTGACCACTATCGTTCACCCGCAAGAAGGTGAACCGCCCGTTGCAGACAAATTGCGTACGACCAATGCGATGCTCGGGATTGGTCTGAAAGTCGCCTCCGTCTGTGTCTTCGTCTGCATGTCGAGCCTGCTCAAGGCATCGGATGGCATTCCCGCCGGCCAGCTTGTATTTTTCCGCTCCTTCTTCGCAATCTTTCCGGTCATTGCCTTCATCGCATGGCAGGGGCAGATGTCAGTCGCTTTCAGGACGAGCGAGCCCTTCAGCCATTTCTGGCGGGGCTTTGTCGGCGTCAGCGCCATGAGCCTCAGTTTCTACGGCCTGACCAAACTGCCGCTGCCGGAATCGATTGCCATCTCTTACGCGACGCCGCTCCTGACCGTTGTCTGCAGCGCGATATTTCTGCGCGAGACGGTTCGTCTCTACCGCTGGTCGGCGGTATGCTTCGGGCTCGTTGGTGTCCTGATCATCCTTTGGCCGCGCATGTCCTTCTTTACCGGGACGACGGAATTTGGCGGCGGCGAGGCGATCGGCGCGCTTGCCACGCTCGGCGGCGCCGGGCTTGCCGCCGTTGCCATGCTGCTCGTGCGCAAGCTCGTGCAAACGGAGCGTACACCCACAATCGTCGTCTATTTCTCGATCGCGTCGAGCCTTATCGCGCTCGTAAGTTTTCCATTCGGATGGGTGTGGCCAACGGGCCTGCAGGCAACCTATCTGATCATGGCCGGGATCGCCGGCGGCGTCGCGCAGATCCTGCTGACTGAAAGCTACCGCCACGCCGACATGTCGACAATTGCGCCGTTCGAATACACATCCATGTTGCTCGGGATTACTATCGGCTATCTGCTCTTCGGTGATATCCCGACCGCGGAAATGATCACCGGCGCGGTCATCGTCATTAGTGCCGGCATCTTCATCATCTACCGTGAGCACCGGCTAGGCCTTGCACGCGCAAGGGCGCGCAAGGCATCGACGCCGCAGGGGTGATTGCCCTACTGCTGCTCGCCCTGAGCCGCTTCGCTTAATGGGTGCAGTTGCAAGGTTTCGGGCGTTTGCGGGCGGTCATGTGGGCGAATGGCGAAATCCGGCCGCGTCGAGGGCGCCTGCGCGGCACGGCGCAGGCTGCGCCAGAACGCGTAGGATCCGTAGGCGGCGTAGGTAATCGCCATCGTCACGAAGAATCCGGACGGGCCGTTCAAGTCCATGAGCCGGCCCGCAATCTGCGGCCCGATCATGCTGCCAACACCGTAGACAATGAGCAGTCCGCTCGACACCTTGACGAATTCGCTCGGCTCGGCGAAGTCGTTGGCATGGGCCACGTTCAGCGAATAGATGGGGAAGAGCACGGTCCCGAAAGCGAACATCAGCGTATAGATGACCCATGGCGTCGTTGGCTGCAGCATGATCATCGTCAAGGATATGGCGACGCCGCCAATCCCGGCGACGACCATGACGTAGCGACGGTCGATGAAATCCGACATGCGGCCGATGGGGTACTGGAAAATCGCCCCGCCGATCATCGATGTGGCAATCATCGTGGCGATGCCGAAGGTGGAAAGCCCGATATCGCGTCCATAGACCGCCGACAAGAAATTCCATGCACCCGCGATGATACCGGCAAGCAGCGAGCCGACCAGCGCCGCAGGCGACTTGCGAAAGAGGCCGGGCAAATCCAGCGAGACCTGGGTGAGCGGACGCGGCGACTGCGCATTGGAAAGGCCCGTCGGTATGAGCGCGGCGGCGTAGATGAGGGCGCCGATCATGAACAGCGCCTGCGTCAAGGGGTTGCCGAATGGCAGGATATATTGCCCGACAAGGAGGCCGATCATCGACACGATCATATAGATCGAAAACACCATGCCGCGCGTCGAATTGGTGACGCGCTCGTTGAGCCAGCTCTCAATGACCATATAGCTCCCGGCGAGCGAAAATCCGGCCAGAGCGCGAAAAACGGTCCAGGCCCAGGGATCGACGATCAAGCCATGCAGGAGCATCGACATGCTGAGCAGCGTCAGGAGAACGGCGAAGACCCGGACATGGCCGACACGCCGCACAAGTCGTGGCACGACGATGCAGCCTCCGGTGAAGGCAAGCGCGTAGCCCGTACCCAGCCAGCCGATCGTCGTCGGCGACCAGCCCTCCATGCCGGCGCGCAGCGGCAACAGAATTCCCGCGAGGCCCCCGGCCGTCAGCATCAGAAACGTGCTGGTCAATAGCGCCGTAATCGGCAAGAGCTGGAGAAACATCGAAGGATCCTGCGTGTCAGCCTGGAAAGCTACAGGTTTCGTTCGGCCCGCAAGCCGATAATTACGACACTGCCTTTCCAGTTTTGCGCCAAGCCATTGGATTATTCGGCCAGGCTGCGCAACCGCATTTTGACATTGAGGAAATCGCGCCAGGCAAAGCGCTTCTGCGCCGGGTTGCGCAGGAGATAGGCCGGGTGAAGCGTTGGCATCACCGGTATCTCGATGCCGGACGGCGTGAGATGGGTCTTCCAGTTGCCGCGCAGCCGCAAAATGCCCTCGCTGGCATTGGTCAATGCCTTGGCAGCCGGGCCGCCGAGTGCCACCAAAATCTTTGGGTTGGCGAGTTCCACCTGGCGCTCGAAGAACGGACGGCAGATTTCGGTTTCGAGCGGCGTCGGCGTCCGGTTGCCGGGCGGCCGCCAAGGGATTGTATTGGCGATATAGACACTGCTGCGATCAAGGCCGATGGCGGCAAACATGCGGTCAAGCAATTGCCCGGCGCGGCCGATGAAGGGCACGCCCTCCAGATCCTCTTCGCGCCCGGGCGCCTCGCCTACGAACATGACGGGTGCGGCTGGATTGCCATCGGCAAAGACGAGGTTCTTGGCCGTGAACTTCAGGTTGCACCCGTCGAAGTCGGCGAGCTGCTCGCGCAGTTCTTCGAGCGAACCTGCCCCTAATGCAAGCTGGCGGGCCATTGCGATCTTCGCGTCGTCAGGCACGGACGCCTTGGCGAGCGCCGGCGCGGCTACATTGGCTTGAGGGCGTTCAGAAGCCGGCTCGGATGCGGACCTCGCAGGAGGGGAAATGGGCGCGACTGGCGAAGCACGCTTTGCCTCGACCTGCGAAAACCTGTCGACGGGCACATCCTCGAGCGGCGTGTCAACACCGGCCTCGGCATAAAAGTGCAAGAGCTCGCGCAGGTTGGGCAATGGGAAATCCTTTTCCTCTGAAGTCGCAAATTGTGCGGGCGATTGCAAGTTCAAGAGGACGGAATGCGTGGGTCCTGCACCAGATAGAACACGCGCTTCGGCGTAAAATCAGCGATTGGGAACTGGAACGTCGCATTCTGGCCGGGATCGAGTTTGCCGCCACTGAACACGAGGCGGTCGTAAGGCTCGAAATCGTCGCTGTAATGCGCAAAGCCCCGCGACTTTACGAGGTCGGTCTTGTCGCCCGGTTGATAGAACGACAGGCCGTCGCCATAGTCGCTCGGCACGTTCAGCTGCTCCTGCAGTTCGAATTCGAACTCGATCCACGGATGGCCGCTGCCGTTGATCGCCCGAACCTGCAAGTAGAAGAGAATGCCGGCATCCTCGCTGGGATTTGCAAGAGCGACCCTGTCGGTTCGGATGACAAGGGTTGTCGGCGTTGCGGAAGGAAACTCCTCGGTGAGGATGATGGGGTCTTTCAGCGTACCCGTTCCGCTGATCGACCGGATCGTAAAACCGCCGAGTTCGTCGGAAAATGAATAGGGCCCCGCCACCCAAAGTTCGGGTTCTTCGGCTGCGATTGCAGTGGAAACGGCGGCGGCGAACAGCAAAGCGGCGGCGAGGAGGCCTTTGAGCATCCAGATTGCCCGGGATCGTGTCATCCGGTCTCCAATCATCAAACGATGGGCACCAGCTTCGGCTATGTTCGTGGCTAAGTATGAACGAATTGCCGCATCGCGCAACTGTCACAGGGCGGCAGTTGATTGACGTTTACGTCAAGGTAAATTATGAATCGCCGCGCTCGTCGTAACATGAGGGCAATTGGCCGCATCTGGAATGCTTTCTAGGCACTGTCTTGCGGCTATTGTTGCGTTACAAATCGGAAAAACACGGGCAGGAATCGTGTTACGGGGCACATAGCAGGTATTCAGGAGGAAAGCATGAGCGAGACACCAGAACTTCCAGAGCGCGAAAGCATGGAGTTTGATGTCGTGATCGTCGGGGGCGGACCGTCGGGCCTCTCGGCTGCCATCAGGCTCAAGCAGATCAATCCTGAACTTTCCGTCGTCGTTCTCGAAAAGGGCGGTGAGATCGGAGCCCATATCCTTTCCGGCGCCGTCGTCGATCCCATCGGCATAGACAAACTGCTGCCCGGCTGGCGCGACGAGGAGGGCCACCCCTTTAAAACGCCGGTAACGGCCGATCATTTCCTGGTGCTGGGACACTCGGGCTCTATCCGCCTGCCTAATTTCGCCATGCCGCCGCTGATGAACAATCATGGCAATTTCATCGTTTCGCTCGGCAATGTCTGCCGCTGGCTCGGTACCAAGGCGGAAGAACTCGGCGTTGAGATTTACCCCGGCTTCGCCGGCACCGAGGTTCTTTACGATGATACCGGCGCAGTCATCGGCGTAGCCACCGGCGACATGGGCATTGAAAAAGATGGCACGCATGGTCCCGCCTATACGCGCGGCATGGCTCTTCTTGGCAAGTATGTCCTCATCGCCGAAGGGGCGCGCGGGTCGCTCGCCAAAGTGTTGATCAACAATTTCAAGCTCAGCGAGGGCAAGGAGCCGGCGAAGTACGGCATCGGCCTGAAGGAACTCTGGCAAGTCGATCCCTCCAAGCACAAGCTCGGGCTCGTGCAGCACTCCTTCGGCTGGCCGCTCGACATGAAGACGGGGGGCGGCTCGTTCCTCTATCACCTTGAGGACAATACTGTCGCCGTCGGCTTCGTCATGCACCTCAACTACAAGAATCCCTACCTGTCGCCCTTCGAGGAATTCCAGCGTTTCAAGACGCATCCGGCCATTCGCGGTACGTTTGAAGGCGGCAAACGCCTTTCCTATGGTGCGCGCGCCATCACCGAGGGTGGCTGGCAATCGGTGCCGAAACTGTCGTTCCCGGGCGGCGCGCTGATTGGTTGCTCGGCCGGCTTCGTCAATGTGCCGCGTATCAAGGGCTCCCATAACGCCATGCTGTCCGGCATGCTGGCGGCCGAGCATGTCGCCGAGGCGCTTGCGGCAGGCCGCGCCAATGATGAACTTATCACTTACGAGAATGCCTGGCGCTCCAGTGAAATCGGCAAGGACCTGAAGCGCGTGCGCAACGTCAAGCCGATGTGGTCTAAGCTCGGCACCATTGGCGGCGTCATGCTCGGCGGTCTTGACATGTGGCTCAACACGATCTTTGGCGGCTGGTCGCCGTTCGGAACCTGGAAGCATGGCAAGACCGACGCTGCCTCGCTCGAGCCCGCGAGCAAATACAGCCCGATCGCTTACCCGAAGCCGGATGGCGTTCTCACATTTGACCGCCTTTCGTCGGTGTTCCTGTCGAACACCAACCACGAGGAGAACGAGCCGGTTCACCTCATCGTCAAGGACCCTGCGCTGCAGAAGTCATCGGAACATGATGTCTTTGCCGGGCCATCGACCCGATATTGCCCGGCGGGTGTGTATGAGTGGGTCGAGGAGGCGTCGGGTCCGAAATTCGTCATAAACGCCCAGAACTGCGTTCACTGCAAAACCTGCGATATCAAAGACCCCAATCAGAATATCAATTGGGTGCCGCCGCAGGGCGGCGAGGGGCCCGTCTATACGAACATGTAGTTCTCAAAGCCCGGCCATCGTGCCGGGCTCCTGATTGCGGAGCATGACGGTCTGCTCGTCCGGTCCATTGTCATCCACGCCCTCTATTGAAAATCGCAGCAGCAGCGGCAGATGGTCGGAGCCGACCGGCTGAAGCGAATCCACCGATTTTGCCGCAATGCGCTCTGATACGAGCACATGGTCGATCGGTAGGCCGATCCAGCGCGCGGCATGGGCAAAAGTGCCATTGATCAGCCAACTTGGACGCAAGCCGTCGACTGGATGCGTGTTGCTGGCGTCGAGGAGGTTCCTGATGGTCTGGCTCCACGGTGCAGCGTTGAAATCGCCGGCAAGGATCATCGGACCGCCAAGGCGCACGAGATAGGGCTGCATCTCCTCGACATTTTCCGCCTGCTCGAAAGGCCAGGGCCAGCCAAGGTGCACGGAGGCTATGAGTGCGCTGCGCCCGCCGAAATCGATGCGCGCCAGCGCCATCAAACTGTTCCCGACGCATTGCGGTGTCGTACCGAGCGCGAAAGGCCGCCGCGAAAGGATGGCAACGCCGCCGACGCGCTTCGTGCTTGGGCAGACGATCTTGTGAGGATATCGTCCTTCAACAGCTTTGAGTCTGGATCGCCAGTCGTCGGATACTTCTTGCAAGGTGATGACGTCGGGCGTTTCGCGCGCGATCGTTCGAATGACTTCCGACTGATCGCGATTGTCGTAGCGAAGGTTGAGCTGCATCAGCTTGAATTCGGGCAGGCCGCCATTCGATGCGGGCTCTTTTCCGCCTTCGGCCGAAGGAGCAGGTGTGGGTATCAATACCGTCCCTAGCGCCGTCAGCGCGAAGACGATCGACATCAGCCCCTCGCGCCATAGGCCAAGGATGAGCGCAGGGATTGCCGAGATGGCCATCAGTACGGCGAGATGCATGCGAAAATGCGCAAAGGCATCGAAGAGCGGATGCGCCGATCCGAAAAAGCCAAGAACCAGCGGCACCGAGATCAGGCTCGGTATGAGGACTGCAGCGAGCCTGAGCCGCGAATGCGATGATGGGGTCGTCATTGGACGCATTAAACCGGCAATTGCGACGCAATCAAGATGATGACTCCAAGAGGGTGTTACGTCCGCGCCTGCAATCGGTGTCAACTTTTTCGCGCAGCATTTGCAACCCTGAATTCGTTGCCGCGCGGCCCATTTCCCGCGATGTTTTGCACTGTTTGCAGGCAAAGCAGCAGGCACCACGCCAGCCGGTGCATCGGGAAGATTGGCTCCCCGACTGAGGCAACAGCCTTGCTGTCAAACTTGGAGGTGAAGTTATGTGGTTCAGACCACTTAGCATCACTCTGGAAGTGAAAAGAACCCGGACAGGCTGGCAAGTCTGTGTCCGGGTTCATTTTACATAACCAGAGAAAGGGGACGGGCGGAAGTCCGTTCCCACTCCAAAAACAGTATAGCATCCTCTGCTCGGTTTCCAAGATGCAGCGCGTTGGACTTTCGGCGCACGGGAATCGCATTGGGTCTTTCACTGCATCATTCGCGAAGCTAGATATCCATGAGCCAACTGGTATAGTCGAACCGGAGCACTTAATGACCGTCAAGCGCATCGTCGCCAATCTCGCTGTTTCCGATCCTGCCGCCGTTCGGGCATTTTATGAAGATTTGCTCGGTCTAAATGTGGTCATGGATCATGGCTGGATCCTGACCTTGGCGTCCGCCGCTACGACCAGGCCTGAGCTCAGTATTGCCAGCGAAGGCGGTTCAGGAACGCCCGTGCCCGACCTTTCCATCGAGGTCGATGATGTCGATGTTCTCTATGCGCGGGCGTTGGCGGCGGGCTACGAGATCACCTATGGCATCACAGACGAGCCATGGGGCGTGCGCCGCTTCTACGTACGCGATCCGTCGGGCAGGATCGTCAACATTCTCGCGCATGCTTGAAGATCAAAGCAACTTTGCCAGATTGCTGAGAAGGCGATCGTGTTCGTCATTGCCGAGAAGCGCCTGAATGTCCTTATGCGTGCTGGTCCATACCGGCAAGACGTCGGACAGGAGCTTGCTCCCGGCCGGCGTGAGCGCCAATAATCGGCTGCGCTTGTCCGCAGGGTCGATCTCCACTTTCACGAGGCCGCGACGCTCCAAAGGTTTCAGCGCTGCGGTCAGTGTGGTGCGGTCCATGGCAAGGAGCGATGCCACCGAACGCAGGTTCGGCGGCTGCGGACGGTTCAGCGACATGAGCAGGGAAAACTGCCCGTTGGTGACATCGTAGGGGCGCATCGCCTCGTCGAAGCGACGGGCAAGGGCGCGCGCCGTCCGCTGCACGGCAAGACACATGCAGGTATCACGGACATAAAGGGTGGTTTCGAAAGGGACGGAAATCGGCTTTGACATGGCCTATATATGTTGATATCAACCTAAATGTCAATATTTAATCACGAGATCCCGATATAGTCCGGCCAATCATGGAGGAGGTACTAACATGACCACACCCGGCAATTTCATTTGGTATGAATTGATGACCACCGACGCCGAGGCGGCAGAGGCTTTCTATAGTGATGTCGTCGGCTGGGACCCAAAGGATTCTGGACATCCCGACATGCGCTATACGTTGCTTAACGTGGGCGCCGCGCCAGTGGCAGGCCTGATGACGATACCGGACGACTGCGGCCCGGACATGAAGCCGGCGTGGACTGGCTATATCTGGGCGCAGGACGTCGATGCGAAGGCGAAGGAAGTCGAGCAACTCGGCGGCAAGGTTTATCGCGCGCCGGCGGATATCCCCAATGTTGGCCGCTTTGCAGTTGTCGCCGACCCGCAGGGCGCAACGTTTCAGCTATTTGCGCCAAGCATGACGGACCAGGGCGATATGCCGAAACCGCCGGCGCAGGGCACGATCGGCTGGCATGAGCTTAACACCGAGAACTGGCAGGGCGCGTTCGACTACTATTCGAAACTCTTCGGCTGGACCAAGGACCAGGCGATCGATATGGGCGATATGGGCACTTACCAGCTCTTCGCCGCCGGTGCCGAAGCTGTCGGCGGGATGATGAACCGGATGGACAAGTCGGTCCCGCCAATGTGGAATTTCTATTTCTGCGTCGACAACATCGATGCGGCGCAGGAACGGGTGACGAGCAAGGGCGGCAAGGTCCTGTTCGGGCCGCAGGAGGTACCGGGCGGCGCCTTTATCCTCCAATGCCTTGATCCGCAGGGCGCGATGTTCTGCCTGGTAGGCATGCGCAGCTGAGCCAGATCGCTTGATGTGCTACTGAAATGCCATCTCGTAGAAACTGCGCAGCTTGCGCGAGTGCAGTTTCTCGGGTGGCATTTCAGCCAGCTTCTCCAGCGCGCGAATGCCGATCTGCAAATGCTGGGCCACCTGGCGCTTGTAGAACTCCGTCGCCATGCCCGGCAGCTTGAGTTCGCCATGCAGCGGCTTGTCGGAAACGCACAGCAGCGTGCCGTAGGGAACGCGGAAGCGGAAGCCGTTTGCAGCAATCGTCGCCGATTCCATATCGAGCGCAATGGCCCGCGACTGTGACAGGCGTTTCACCGGACCGCGCTGGTCGCGCAATTCCCAATTGCGGTTGTCGATCGTCGCCACCGTGCCGGTGCGCATGATGCGCTTCAGATCATAGCCCTCGAGCCCGGTAATTTCGGCGACAGCCTGTTCCAACGCCACCTGAACTTCGGCAAGGGCAGGGATCGGCACCCATACGGGCAGGTCATCGTCAAGCACATGGTCTTCGCGCACATAGGCATGGGCCAGCACATAGTCTCCGAGCGCCTGCGTATTGCGCAGGCCCGCGCAATGCCCGAGCATCAGCCATGCATGCGGACGCAAGACCGCGATGTGGTCTGTGATCGTCTTGGCATTGGAGGGGCCAACGCCGATATTGACCATGGTGATTCCCGAACCATTGCGGCGTTCGAGGTGATAGGCCGGCATCTGCGGCATGCGACCTGCCGGAACGCCCGATGTCGGCGCGCTGCTGCCTGCCTCGGTGATCAGGTTGCCTGGCTCGATGAAACGCTCATAGCCGCCACCACCGGCTGCCATGAGCTTGCGCGCCCACACGCAGAATTCGTCTATATAGAACTGATAGTTGGTGAACAGCACATAGTTCTGAAAATGCACCGGATGCGTCGCCGTATAGTGCGACAGCCGGTGCAGGGAATAATCGACGCGCTGTGCCGTGAAAGGTGAGAGCGGCATGATCCCGTCTAGGTCATCCGCTTCGTATTCGCCATTGACGATGCGGTCGTCGGTTGCATTGAGGTCCGGCACATCGAAAAGATCGCGCAGGGGCCGTGTGAACGCATCGGCGATCGAAGATTCAACATGCGTTCCTTCGAGGAAGGCGAAGTGGATCGGGATGGGCGTCGTCGATTCCTGCACAGTCACCGGTCCGCCATGGTTGCGGATCAAGAGCTTGATCTGTTCCTCGAGGTAACTTGCAAAGAGGTCGGGGCGGGTAATGGTCGCCGCGTACTGGCCGGGCGAAGACACATGGCCGAAGGCAAGGCGCGAGTCGATCTGCGCATAGCTTGACGTGGAAAGCTGCACCTCGGGGTAAAAGGCGCGAAAATGCAGGGTGTCCTTGGCTTCGCCTTTCGCGACCTTGTCGAAGGCATCGCGCAGGAATTGCGTATTGCGCTCGTAGATCCGGCGCAGCGCCTCGACAGCCGCATGCTCGTCCATGAACTCTTCGGGTTCAACATGCGGCGGCATGCTGATCGTGACAGGCTTTCTTGTTCCGATTCGTTTATCCATCCCCGCAATATAGTCGCTCCGGGTGACAGTTGAAATGCACCTGTCTCAAACGCGCTGCAAGGCAACGACGAGTACGAGCCCAACGCCGCCATTGGATGGCGAGCGGCTTTCATAGCTGGCCGCAAAGGCGATGACCGGCCCGACGAGGATCGCCGAAAAGACAAGCGCCCTCAGGAAAATCAGCGAAAAGTTTGCTGTCGACCGCATCATGTCCCGGAATCTCCTCGGCCCGCTTCGGCACCCATCGTATCGAGCGCAAATTAGGCGAGGCGTGCTGAACCAAAGCTGAGACCGCCGTTCATCTGGCGTTCAACGGAATTGCATGGCCCATCTTGCGCGCGGCTATGGAAGTTCTATTTCTCTTGAACATTCCCCCACGCATGGAGACTGCGATGACCTCCCAAACAAGACCGATCGAACTCTATTACTGGCCGACGCCCAACGGCTGGAAAATATCCATCATGCTCGAGGAGCTCGGCGTTCCCTACGATCTGAAACTTGTCAACATCGGCAAGGGCGAACAGTTCGAGCCTTCTTTCCTGAAGATCGCCCCCAACAACCGTATGCCGGCCATCATCGACCCCGAGGGACCGGGCGGAGAGCCAATCTCGGTGTTCGAATCCGGCGCGATCCTGCAATATCTCGGCCGGAAATTCGGAAAATTCTATCCGCAGGAGGAACGCAGCCGCGTCGCGGTTGAAGAATGGCTGTTCTGGCAGGTGGGCGGTCTCGGCCCGATGGCCGGCCAAGCGCATCATTTCCGTCAATATGCCCCCGAGAAGATCGAATATGCGTTCAATCGCTATACCAACGAGGTAAACCGCCTTTATGGCGTGATGAACCGGCGGCTTGCCGAGCACGACTATCTTGCCGGCGATTATTCCATCGCCGACATGGCCGCCTATGGCTGGGTCGTGCCGCATGCCAACCAGGGTCAGGATTTGAGCGAATTTCCAAATCTGAAGCGCTGGTTCGAAGCGATCGGTGCGCGGCCCGCCGTGCAGCGCGGGCTCGAACTCGGCAAAGAAGAGCGGCGCAATCTCGCCGACGACGAGGAAGCCAAGAAGGTGCTCTTCGGCCAGCGGGCCCGCTGAACCGGCGCAATTGAAGCCCTGACGGGGCAGGGCTTCAATTCAGCCCGTGGAAGAGATACCACGCCATGCCCGCCAATGACGTGGCAAGAAGCGTCGGCAACATTCCCCACCTCAGCCAGAAAATGGCGGCGATCGCGCTGGCGGTCAGCGCGACGGAAGCGAGGTTGACAGAAGAGAGCACCGGCACGTCGATCGTGATGCCCAATGCCTCCCAGCGAACGATGCTGGTGAACATCACGTGCAGCGCGAACCACACGGCAAGGTTGGTGATCACGCCGACGATGGCGGCGGTAATCGCGGTCATTGCTCCCGTCAGTGCCCGGTTGTTGCGAAGCCGCTCAATGAAGGGAGCCCCAAGGAAAATCCACACAAAACACGGCACGAACGTCACCCATGTCGTCAGGATCGAAGCGAGCACGGCTGCCGTGAGCGGCGGCAACGAGCCGGGCGCTCGATAGGCGCCGAGGAAACCGACGAACTGTACCACCATGATCAGCGGTCCCGGCGTCGTCTCCGCCATGCCAAGCCCGTCCAGCATTTCCCCGGGCTGCAGCCATCCATAATGCTGGACCGCCTGCTGGGCGACGTATGAGAGAACCGCGTAGGCGCCGCCGAACGTTACCATCGCCATTTTACTGAAGAAAATGCCGATTTGGCTGAACACATTGTCCGGTCCGAGAGCGAGGACTATGGCACCGACCGGCGCAAGCCAAAGGACGAGAAGGACGGCGCCTATCTTCAGCGACCAGGCTAGATTCGGCCGGGCGTGTTCGGGCGTGTCTTCGCCGAGCGCCGAGTCCCGGTCCGCAAGACCGGAGGCCGCATCGCCATGACCTCCGCCTAATTGAAACAGCGTCGATCCGGTTTTTCCTCCGATGAAGCCGATCAATGCCGCGATGAGAACGATGAGTGGAAACGGCACGTGCAGGACGAAAATTGCCACGAAAGCGGCAATGGCGATTGACATCATGACCCAATTCTTGAGCGCGCGCCCGCCAATCCGCACCACCGCCTGCAGCACGATGGCAAGCACGGCTGCTTTGAGGCCGAAGAACAGCCCCGCCACCATCCCGACATTGCCAAACAGGACGTAGATAATGCTGAGGCCGAGGATCGACAGAAAGCCGGGAAGGACAAACAGCGTGCCGGCAACAAGGCCGCCTTTGGTCCGGTGCAGCAGCCAGCCAATATAGATCGCCAGCTGTTGCGCCTCGGGTCCGGGCAAGAGCATGCAATAATTGAGGGCATGCAGAAACCTGTTCTCGCCGATCCAACGCTTCTCATCGACCAGAATGCGATGCATCACCGCGATTTGCCCGGCGGGCCCGCCGAAGCTCAATGATGCGACACGCATCCAGACGCGCAGGGCTTCGCTGAACGAGATGTCATTGCCCGTTCGCCCTTGGGATACGGCGTTCACGCCATCGGGTGCTGAAACGGTCAATTCATGCACCAAGCTTGCGATTAGGCCAGTTATGCGTTTCGCCCGTCGCATCACGGCACCAGCGATAGAATGCGTCGTAGAGCGTCATGCCAGCTTCCAACTGTGCCAGATCGTCGGAATACATCCGCGACAGGCCGAGCGATGCGGCAAGCAATCCCGGAGCCTCGGGTGCAAGGTCCGGCCGGGCGGTATCCGCACCGCGCACAATCGTTGCAAGGCGCGATAACGGTGCTGACGTCAAGCCGAATTCCTCGATCATCACGTCGAAAGTGCAAAGTTCGCCGCGATGGCTCCAGAACGCGTCTTCGATATCAAAGGGCGTCGCGCCAAAACGTTCGGCCACCGCCTCGACCTCCGCAGGCGCGACGAACAGGAACACGGCATCAGGGTCGATAAATCGACGGATCAGCCAGGGACAGGCAATCCTGTCGATCTTTGGCCGCGCCCGCGTGACCCAGATTGTCGGTCCATTCGGGTCTGCCGTCGGCAGGCGTAACACGCGAACCAGCGGCAGAGATGCCGTGACCCACGCCTCGTAACCGCCGTCGAGCGATTCGGCCGGCACACCGTGATAACGCAGCAGCGCCGCGGTCCCCTCGCTGAGCTTCCTGCCTTGCTGGCAGATGACGATCGCCCGTTTGCCGACGAGTTCATCGCGCCAGGTTTCGATTGCCGCATATGAACGGCGGCGTGAGCCGGGAATCAATCGCTCATCGAAGGCAAAGTCCTCGTCCGTACGGACGTCGATAAGGACAGGGCATGCCGGCGTTCCGATAAGCCGTGCCAGTTTTTCGTGTGAAATTCGTGTCGTCGAAGACATTTCGCGTCCCTCCGCTAAAGTGGGGTTGTTGGACGCGATACTTGGGCATGACGCCTCGTGGGGAGACCGCAATCCCCATAAGGTTATGATTGTCACGAAACAGGATTATGTCAACAAGAGCGAAAGCAAGAGGCTGTCCCCGCGGGCACCCCAGCTAAGAGGGTCTGCAAACTCGTCTCAACCAACTCGTGTAGCAAATTCACTTCCGACACCAAGGCTTAAAGTCCTTAGCCAACACGGCGCTGCAAGCTCGCTGCCGTTGACAAGGCTCGGCAAACTCGTCTCAATCAACGTGCATAGCCAATTCACTTCCGCCATCAAGGCTCAAAGTCCTGAGCCAACACGGCGCTGCAAGCTCGCTGCCGCTGCGAAGGCTCGGTAAACTCGTCGCAACCAACTCGCGCAGCAAATTCACTCCCGCTACCAAGGCACGGCGAAGTCTGCAAACGACAGGGTTTGGCGAATGCCGTGCCGTCACCAAAGCTAGGCAAACTCGTCTCAACCAACTCGCGTAGCGAATTCACTTCCGCCGCCTGGGCTCGGCCAAGTTTCCCAACCAACAGGGCCGGGCGACTCGCTGCCGCCTACGGGGCTCGGCCAATGCCTCGGCCAGTGCTCGGCAGATCGCTGTCGCAACCAACATTGGACAAAGTCCGCAACCAGCAGTGCTCAGCAACTCGCTGCCGCCTACAGGGCTCGGCCAAGGCATCGGCCAGCGCTCGGCAACTTGCGGCCACTAACAAGGCGTAAAGTCGTCCGCCCACGCGGCGCCGCAAAATCGCTGCGACCAGGCACGGGAAACTCATCCACCACAAGAAAAAGGCAGCCATGGGGGGACTTCCATGGCTGCCTGTCTTTTTGCCCGTAACCAGCGAAGGAGCTGCTCGAGCGCATTGGTCCTGCGGTTGCCTGCCCGACAAAAGTTCGGGCACATGCCTCAAGAAAGGAATGGCCTACGCACCATTCTATCCCTGATCCTCCCGAAATTTCGGCTTTATGTGCAGGGAGGGTTTGCACATAAACGACTGGATACTTAAGACACCAGCAACCGCAGGATAAAGGTGGTCAACAACAGTGCATTTCGAAAACAACTACACGCTAAAATCGATTTCTTTATAGCCGGGGGAATTGTTCGAAACAATTAGACATTAGTCTAATATGCTGTAAATAAAGGGCTTTTCACGGCGTAGAGTGTTGTTTTTGCTCGTTCATTTTTTTAGAACTCAAAATTCCATCTAAAGATGGCGCACTTCCTGCGGCCGCCGTTCCCAGTGGTCGTGGAGCCCATCCTGATACTCCAAGGGCGCCGCTACCAGGTCTTTGACAGGCATATCATCGAGGCAGGCGACATTGACGCCATAGAACTTTCCCATGCTTTCCATCTCGCCCTGACCGAACGGTTTCATGCCGCATGTGTCGCAAAAGAAATGGGTAATTGCGCCGCCGCCAAAACGATACGCGATCAATTTTTCTGACCCCGTAACGACACGGAGCTCATCGCCGCCGACGATCACCTTCCAGAAACGGCCTTTGGCACAGATCGAACAATTGCACTTGCTGGTGCCCTGGGTGAGGTCGATGTCGGCCTCGAAACGAACCACCCCGCAATGACAGCTCCCATGATAGGTCTTTCGCATCGTTCCCTCCTAAATTTACCAATAAGTTAAATAACCTAAAGGTTTACTGTTGGTCAAGTTCAGACGCTCTTTTTCGTCACAGTTTCTCCACGGAATTTGCCAGTTCGGATCGCAGCTTTCGCCACGCGTGAATCGCGCAGTCGGTTTGTAAGACATGGAGATATGAAATGAGTGGTTCAATTACCCGCCGCGGAGCATTGCTCGGATCGATGCTGGTGATACCGGCATTGGCGTTGCCGAGGGCTTTGGCCTATGCCGCGCCGGCCGAAAGGGTTGATCTCGATGCGGCGTTCAAGGGGCTAGACGAAAAGACCGGTGCACGCCTTGGGGTTGCAGCACTCGACACGGCGAGCGACAGCAAGATCGAATACCGCGCGCATGAGCGCTTTGCGATGTGCAGCACGTTCAAGTTCCTGGCCGCGGCAGCGGTACTGGCGAAAGTCGATCGCAAGGAAGAAAAACTTGACCGGGTCATTAAATATGGCAAGGGCGACCTTGTTGCCGGCTCGCCCGCCACGGGAAAGCATGTCGACGAGGGCATGACCCTTGCTGCACTCTGCGAAGCTGCGATCACGTTGAGCGACAATACCGCCGGCAATCTCCTGCTGGACAATCTCGGCGGACCGAAAGGTCTGACACAATATGCGCGCAGCCTCGGCGATGCGACGTTTCGACTGGACCGGCGCGAGACAGAACTGAACGAGGCGGCGCCCGGCGATCCGCGTGACACCATTACGCCGGCGCACATTTTGAAAGATCTGCAGAAAACGGTTCTCGGCAACGCGCTGGCGAAATCCTCACGCGATCAACTCATCGAGTGGCTGCTTGCGAACAAGACCGGCGACAAACGTCTGCGCGGCGGCTTGCCCAAGGGCTGGAGCGTCGGCGACAAAACCGGTACCAGCGACAGCGGCATGGCCAATGATATCGCCGTGATCTGGCCGCCAAGCCGCAAGCCGATCCTGCTGGCCGTCTATCTCTACGATCCGAAGGGAACTGCGGATAGCCGGAATGAAATTCACCGGAAGGTGGCAAGCCTGGTCGCTGAGAACATCTGAGATTTGCTGGGCGGCGATCCGGTCGCCGCTCAAACAGAACGCGGGCAGAGTGGTCCCTGTTGTTATCAGCGCCAAGTGTGCCGTACGATTCCCACGGCGGTTATCCCCCGGCGGTCCCCACTTGCGTCAAAAAGGGTCATCTGCACTGCGTCGCCTCGGGCCGTTCTCGTTTTCCGCTATCCTTGGGCTCCCCCCACTGCCGCCATCCACGGGATCTCCTCTCTGTCTTCCTCGGGCCCTTGTCCCGAGGATCCATCGTCGACGCTGTTTGCGCCGCGAAGGGAAGAGTGGGTCCTCGGGGCTAACGCCCGAGGATGACGGCGGAGAGGGTGGATGATGGGAATTTATGCGAGAAGCTCCGCCACTCAGCCATCGAAGTCCGCTCGTTCGACTCCGTCCTATGGATAAACATCGGACGGGGGAGTGCAGACGGCGGACTGACCCACTACCGTCACCGGTGGCCGTGCTCACGTCCTCCATCCTTCGGCAGTCTGCACTGCCGTCACCGCGGACGCTGTTCGGCCACGGAGGGAGAACGTCCCTCTGGCTCCCCTCACTTCCGTCATCCTCGGGCCCTTGTCCCGAGGATCCATCGCGGACGCTGTCTGCCCACGAAGAAAGAATGGGTCCTCGGGTCTAACGCCCGAGGATGACGGCGGAGAGGGTGGATGATGGGAATTTATGCGAGGATTGCCGCCACTCAGCCATCGAAGTCCGCTCATTCGACTCCGTCCTACGGATAAACATCGGACGGGAGAGTGCAGACGGCGGACTGACCCACTGCCGTCACCTTGGGCCTGTTCCACTTCCTCCATCCTTCGGCAGTCTGCACTGCCGTCACCGCGGGCGCTGTTCTGCCACGGAGGGAGGACGTCCCTCTGGCTCCCCTCACTTCCGTCATCCTCGGGCCCTTGTCCCGAGGATCCATCGTCGACGCTGTTTGCCCCGCGAAGGAAGAATGGGTCCTCGGGTCAAGAGCTCAAAGAGGGTGGATAACGCAAACGCACGCGAGGAGCGCCGCTACCCGGCTCACGAAAGTCTACCCCACCCGACCTCTACTGGCGCGTCAGGCTCTCGCTCTTGCAGATGAGCCCGCCCATGACACAGCCTGAAAGCGAAAGGGTCGCCCCGGTTGCCGTCGCCTTGCCATTATAGGTCTTGCCCTCGTCGAGCTTGTTGACCGTGCCCTTGTAGGAACCGCTCTTGCCGGACATCGAGCCGATCGACTTTCCCTTGTATTCGCCGGTCATCACCGTGCCGCAATAGGTATCTGTCCCACAGGACGAATATTGAATGATGGTGCCGTTTGGCCGCTTCCACGATCCGACGATCGCTTCTTCTGCAAGGGCAGGGCCAGCCATAAGGACAAAGCCAGTGCAGGCCAAAACTATATTGCGCTTCATGAATTTCCTCCCGATACGAGGCGATCTCTCCAGCATCGCCTTTCTTACGCATACGTAAACGTAAATCAAAATATCAGTGAATGAAAGCGGCCCGGTCAGAAATCCGCCTGTTTTAAACGGCGTGGCGCTCGGGTGAATTGCCGAAGTTCAGATTCGCAAACCGCGCGTTTGGTTATCAAACTCTTCAGGCCGGCAGATCCGATTTTAGGCAAATTTGCGGCAAATGCCTGCAATTGCTGGCGTGCTATATTTAATGAATTGCGAAGTTTACGAGTTGTTTTTGTTTTGTTTGTGCGCGGTTAATCATGGCTTTTAACAGCAATTTCAAGCCTATCGTTCATTCTCGAAAGCATCGAAAGAGCACGCCGAAACAAACAAATGGCGGTTCTCAGAAGTCTAACAGGGCTTTTCGTTCGACGCGAATTTGGTTCAACAAGGGGTTTGACTGAAATGGCACGCTTTGATCTTCAGACTGTCGAAACCGGCGACGCCGGTGGCTCCGCCCAGACCGACATCCTCTTCGAAATGGGCATCATGTATGCGACCGGTCGCGATTGCGCCATCGACCTGGTGGCCGCGCACAAATGGTTCAACATCGCCGCCATCAAGGGCTGCGATCGCGCCGCGGAACTGCGGGCCGAACTTGGCAAGACAATGTCCAAGATTGATCTCGCAACCGCCCTGCGCGAAGCCCGCGAATGGATGACGGCACACTGATCTGTCGGAATGGACACAACCTTAGCGTGTAGAAAATTCTCGTCTGCACTCTATGGCTAGATTGCCAGCCGTGGATGGACACAAGATTGTGATTACAGTATAAGTTGGCCATACTGCTACGCTACAACTATAAGTATTGTATTTATTGCAACCACGGCGGACGGACATTCATGGATGAACTCGAAGAATTGCTCGCTAGGCTCACGGCTGCCCAAAGGCAGTTGATAACGAGCTCAGCCAAGACCAAGACATTTCCTGACAACAATACTTTGCAGAAGATCGCAACGCTGGCCCTCAACATTTCATCGGTCGAGACCATGATTGTTGAGACGCAAGGCCGCGCGCAGCTGGCAAGGCTGGCCAAGGCAAACGATTAGAGCACGTCTTGTTTGGATAGTATCGGTCTGCCGGGGGAGATCACGGAAACAAACCGGCCGCCGGGACGGCCGGGGTTATCCGTAACGGATCGATCAGACGCCAGCCGGGCCGACGCGCGATGCTTCAAACAGGAACCAATGGCGCCGCTCGGACTCGTCGATATAGTTCTCTATGATGCTGGTCGTGGCGCTGTCATTGTATTCGCTGCAAAGCTCATGCACCTGGCGCAGATAGCCGATGAAGCTCTTTGTATCGTCGCGTAGCTCGGCGATCATGTCTTCAGGCGTCACGAAATTCGCGTCATTGTCGAGAAGGCGCTGTTTCGACGAAATCTGCCCGATCGACTTGAGCGTGGTGCCGCCGATCTTGCGGACGCGTTCGGCAAGAACGTCGGTCATGGCGAAGATCTGTTCGCCCTGCTCGTCGAGCATCAGATGATAGTCGCGAAAATGCGGGCCGCTCATGTGCCAGTGAAAATTCTTGGTTTTCATGTAAAGCGCGAATGTATCGGCAAGCAGCGCATTGACGGCGGCGGAAATATCGCGCGTCGCCTTTTCCCCAAGGTCGGTAGGGGTGGCGAGGGGCGCGCGCTTTATCGTCTGGAGGGATTTTGTGGCCATAGGTAATCTCCTGAATTAAAGGCGGGAACATAGCCCGGCGCCCGCTGCTGCGGGCTCCGCGCCACTTTCCTAGCATGCCGAAGACGTGCTTGCTGCCTCAAATCTTTGAAGAATCATTGCCCGCGTCTTCAAACCGCACGAGCGACGACTTCTCTTTGACCTGCGTGCCTTCGCTGGCAATTTCGGCGATCCTGCCATCATGCGGTGCGGTAATAGAATGCTCCATCTTCATGGCTTCGAGTACGAGCAAAACCTGCCCCTTCTTGACCTGATCGCCCGCCGCAAAGCGCACAGATTTCACGAGGCCCGGCATTGGCGCGGCAAGGCGATCGCCTCCACCGCCTGCCGCTTCGGCAAGGAGAAACGGGTCGGCAACGCTGAACGTCGCCGCCGCGCCCTTGGCAAGCACCGCGACCCCATGCGGTATCGTCATGGCCTTGGCGTGAACATTGATGCCCTTGCCGGTGACATGCCACGTGGCCGGTCCATGGCGAACGCGCAGTTCCTGCATATCGGCGGGACTGGAAATTCTGTATCGCTCATCGCCGAGAACCGACACCTCGTAACGAGTGATCGCTCCGTTTTCCTCAAGCACCAAAGGATAGGCGAGGGCTGCATGATGGCTGTAACCGCGCAAGGCGGTCCAGGGATCGGTGGAAACCGGGCGCTTGAGCAGGCCGCTTGCAAAGAGAATGGCGAGTTCCTTCGCCCCTGCTTCAATCGCAACAGGCGCGATAAGCCCGGCAAGATCGCGGTCGATCAGCCCCGTATCGACATCGCCTGCGGCAAATCCGGGATGCCGCACCAGCGCCGCGAGAAAAGCCGTGTTCGTAACCGTCCCGGCGACTTCCGTCTCGCTCAGCGCGTTTTGCATCGCACGGAGCGCGGCAGCCCGATCCGCGCCGTGAACCACAAGCTTGGCGATCATCGGATCGTAGAACGGCGAAATCTCGTCGCCGCTGCGAACCCCGGTCTCGACCCGTACCGCGCCGTCCTTGACGGCATTGGGGAAAGCGAGATGATAAAGCGTCCCGGTGGCAGGCAGGAAGCTCTTTGCGGGATCCTCGGCATAGAGGCGAGCCTCGATGGAATGGCCGTTGAGAGGGATATTCTCTTGAGCCAATGGCAGCTTCTCGCCGGCAGCCACACGCAATTGCCATTCCACAAGGTCGAGACCTGTGACCATTTCCGTCACGGGATGTTCGACCTGAAGGCGCGTGTTCATCTCCATGAACCAGAAGCGGTCGGGCCGCAGGCCTTCCGTTGCGTCGACGATGAACTCAATCGTGCCTGCGCCGGAATATTTGATGGCCTGCGCCGCCTTGACCGCGGCTCCGGTCATCGCCTCGCGCATTTCCGCGGTTATTCCGGGGGCAGGAGCCTCCTCGATCACTTTCTGATGCCGGCGTTGCAGCGAGCAATCGCGCTCGTAAAGGTGAACGGCATTGCCATGATTGTCGCCGAAGACCTGCACTTCGATATGCCGGGGCTTCGCGATGTATTTTTCGACGAGAACCCGGTCGTCGCCGAAGGCACTCTTGGCCTCGCGGCGGGCGCTACCGAGGGCTTCGGCGAAGTCGTCGGGACTGTCGACCTTGCGCATGCCCTTGCCGCCGCCGCCAGCGCGGGCCTTGATCAGCACCGGATAACCGATTTCACGCGCTTTGGATGCGAGCACGACGAGTTCCTGCGCCTCGCCGTGATAGCCCGGGACGACGGGGACGCCGGCCTTTTCCATCAGACGCTTCGCCGCGTCCTTCAGACCCATCGCGCGGATCGAATCCGCCGAGGGCCCGATGAAGACGAGGCCGGCCTTGACCACGGCATCAACGAAACCGGGATTTTCCGAAAGGAAACCGTAGCCGGGGTGGATTGCTTCGGCTCCCGTATCGAGCGCCGCCTTGATGATGTGGTCGGCGCGAAGATAACTGTCGGTGACCGGCGCCGGACCGATATTCACGGCCTCATCGGCCATGCCGACATGCAGCGCATGGGCGTCCGCATCGGAATAGACCGCTACCGTACTTATGCCGAGCTTCTGCGCCGTGCGAATGACACGGCAGGCGATCTCACCGCGATTGGCGATCAGGATTTTGGAGAACATTTTCGTCATGGTCTTTTTCCCCTACATCCTGAACACGCCGAAGCGGGTTTCTTCCACCGGTGCGTTCAGCGCGGCAGAGAGCGACAGCGCCAACACATCGCGGCTCTTGGCGGGGTCGATGATCCCGTCATCCCAAAGCCGTGCCGACGAATAGAGCGGATGACCCTCGCGCTCGTATTTTTCGAGAATCGGCGCGCGGAACGCAGCCTCTTCAGCCGTGGTCCATTCACCGCCCTTGCGTTCGATGCCTTCGCGCTTGACCAGGGCAAGCACCGTAGCGGCCTGTTCGCCCCCCATCACTGAAATGCGGGCGTTCGGCCACATCCACAGGAAGCGCGGCGAAAAGGCCCGTCCGCACATGCCGTAATTGCCGGCGCCGAACGAGCCGCCGACAATCATCGTGACCTTGGGTACCCGCGCCGTTGCAACGGCCGTGACGAGCTTGGCTCCGTCCTTGGCAATGCCGCGCGCCTCGTAGGAGCGGCCGACCATGAAGCCTGTGATATTTTGCAGGAAGACGAGGGGAATGCCGCGCTGGGTGCATAGCTCGATAAAATGCGTACCCTTGAGTGCGCTTTCCGAAAAGAGCACGCCATTATTGGCGATGATGCCGACAGGCATGCCGTAGAGATGGGCAAAGCCCGTGACCAGCGTCGTGCCGTAGTTCTGCTTGAACTCGTCGAACTCAGAGCCGTCAACGATGCGGGCGATCAGTTCGCGCACCTCGTATGGCTGGCGCAAATCGGTCGGAACGATGCCGTAGAGTTCGGCCGGGTCATACAGCGGCGGACTCACTTTGCGAAGATCGAGCCCTATCGTCTTCTTTCGATTGAGATTTGCGACAATGCGGCGGGCAATGGCGAGCGCATGTGCGTCATCCATCGCGTAGTGATCGGCCACACCGGATTCGCGTGTGTGAAGATCGGCGCCGCCAAGGTCCTCAGCCGACACGTCCTCGCCCGTCGCCGCCTTGACCAGCGGCGGGCCACCGAGGAAAATCGTTGCCTGCCCCTTCACCATGATCGTTTCTTCCGACATCGCCGGAACGTAGGCGCCGCCCGCGGTGCACGATCCCATGACGACGGCAATTTGCGGAATGCCCGCCGCCGACATATTGGCCTGATTGTAAAAGATACGGCCGAAATGCTCGCGGTCTGGAAACACTTCATCCTGGTTCGGCAGGTTTGCGCCGCCGGAATCGACGAGGTAAATGCAAGGCAGGTTGTTCTGGAGCGCGATTTCCTGGGCGCGCAGATGCTTCTTCACAGTGAGCGGGTAGTAGGTGCCGCCTTTGACCGTGGCATCGTTGACAACGATCATGACTTCCTTGCCCGATACCCGCCCAATACCTGCGATAAGCCCGGCAGACGAAATGTCGTCGTCATACATGCCCCAAGCGGCAAACTGACCGATTTCGAGAAAGGGCGAGCCTGCATCCAGGAGTTGGGCCAGGCGGTCGCGCGGCAGAAGCTTGCCGCGCGACGTATGGCGCTTGCGCGCCTCTTCGGTGCCGCCAAGATTGACCTTTGCTGCCTTAGTCTCGATTTCGCTGACCAGCGCCTGCATCCGCGCCCGATTCGCGATAAAGACGTCGGACGTGGTGCTGACCTCGGATGAAAGAATCGTCATGCGGTCTCCTGTAGGATCAATTGATTGGCAGCGGGGACTCGAAACGCGACAGGCAGCTATTGTGACTCTGCAAACATCTCCCTGCCGATCAGCATGCGGCGAATTTCGCTGGTGCCGGCTCCGATTTCGTAAAGCTTTGCATCGCGCAGAAGCCTGCCGGTCGGATAGTCGTTGATGTAGCCGTTGCCGCCGAGCGCCTGGATGGCCTCGAGCGCACACCACGTTGCCTTTTCGGCGGCGTAGAGAATGCAGCCGGCGGCGTCCTTGCGCGTGGTTTCGGCGCGATCGCAGGCTGCCGCCACCGCATAGACATAGGCGCGGCAGGCGTTCATCGTCGTATACATATCGGCGAGCTTGCCCTGCATGAGCTGGAACTCGCCGATCGGCTGGCCGAACTGCTTGCGCTCATGCACATAGGGAACGACCACATCGAGGCAGGCCGCCATGATGCCGAGCGGACCGCCGGCAAGAACGACGCGCTCATAGTCGAGGCCGGACATCAGAATTTTGACGCCCTTGCCTTCCTCGCCAAGGACGTTCTCGAAGGGGACTTCGCAATCCTCGAACACGAGTTCGCAGGTGTTCGAACCGCGCATGCCAAGCTTGTCGAGCTTCTGCGCCGTGCTGAACCCCTTGAACTCCTTCTCTATCAGGAAAGCCGTGACGCCGCGCGAACCGGCAGCAGCATCGGTCTTGGCGTACACGACGAGCGTATTGGCGTCCGGACCATTGGTGATCCACATCTTGTTGCCGTTGAGAACGTAGCGGTCGTTCTTCTTGTCGGCCCGGAGCTTCATGGAAACGACGTCCGACCCGGAACCCGGCTCCGACATCGCAAGTGCGCCCACATTCTCGCCGGTACAGAGTTTCGGCAGGAATTTTGCCTTTTGCTCGTCGGTGCCCCAGCGATTGATCTGGTTGACGCAGAGGTTGGAGTGGGCGCCATAGGAAAGGGCGACCGAGGCCGACGCGCGCGACAGTTCCTCCATCGCCACCACATGAGCGAGGTAACCGAGCCCGGAACCACCAAATTCAGGATTGGCAGTCATGCCGAGAAGGCCGAGCGCACCCATCTCCTGCCACAGGTGCATGGGAAACTGGTTGGTACGGTCGATCTCCGACGCGAGCGGCGCAATCTTCTCCTGGGCGAAACGATGTACGGTGTCGCGCAGCGCCTCGATGTCTTCAGAAACTCCGAACCTTAGTCCTGACTGATACATTGCGTCCTCCCGTGGTAGCTGTCTCGATCTTCTTGGCGCCAACAAGGCGCAATCCCATCTGAACGTATTTTTCCGCCACCTCGGTGACAGTAAGCCTGTCATCGCTGCGGAACCAGAGATTGATACCGGTCGTCATTCCAATGATCGCGCGTGTCATCAGCGCAATGTCATCGATGACGAACTGGCGGGCATCGAGCCCGTCGTCGAGAATTTCGCGCAAGCTGTTCTCATATCGCCCGCGCAAGGCGACGATCACGGCGCGATTGTCGGCGCTGAGGCTGCGCAATTCCATATTGCCGATATGCACGTCATCGCGACGATCGGCATGATAAGTGATGTGGAATCGTATGAAAGCGGCGAATCGCTCGACGGGGTCTTCCACGCCAGAGCTGGTCTCCTCCCATGCGTCGATCAACCGGACCATGTGCGCCCGCATGAGCGAGAACAGCAATTGCTGCTTGTTGGGATAATAATGATAGAACGCCGCCGACTGGACGCCAACCTCATCAGCAAGCTGGCGCATCGACATCGCCTCATAGCCGACGCGCGCAATAAGACGCTTCGCAGCCGCGTCAATCGCGCTGCGTGTCTTAACGCCTTCAGATCCTGTGGTTCGTGCCATGGCGGGTTAATAAAACGATCGTTCGATTAATTCAACCCTACTTTTCCTATACGAAAGTCTGCATGGCAAGGAGCGAAAGGTGCATGTAGGATCACACTGTTAGAGCTTTTTGATGATTCATTTTCAGAGCAGGTTTTCATGATCGATTACCGAATCGCCCGCAAAACTATTGCCCTCGTCGCCGTCCTCGTTCCTTTGAACTACGCCTTGCCCGCCAGCGCTCTCAGCATGAAAGAATGCAGCGTCAAATACAAAGCTGCGCAGGCGGCGGGTCAAGCAGCCGGTGTGTCGTGGAATGATTTTCGCAAGGCCAATTGTGCAACCGATGCCGCAAAGACGCCGGCAGCGGCAGCTGAAACCGATGCCCAGCCATCCGATGCCACAGCAGCGGAGGAACCTGTCGCAAAGCCGAAAAAGTCGCCAAAGAAGACCGACACCACCGCGACATTGAACTCCGGCAAGGCGACGTACCCCTCATCGGTGGCGGCGAAATTTGCTTCAGAAACGCCGGCCAAGGCGCGGATGCACACCTGTCTCGAGCAATATCACGCCAACAAGGAGAAGGGCACTTTGGGCGGCTTGCGCTGGATCCAGCAGGGCGGCGGCTATTACTCGACGTGCAATGCGAGGCTCAAGGGTAACTGATGCCGCAGAAACCGTTGCCGATGCGTCCCTTCAAATCGGCGGCGGTGGCCCAGTCGATCTCCCTGAAAAGGGGATCGCGTTTCTTGAAAAGTCTTTCCGAAAAGTGGATGCCAGCGGGATATCTTGATGGGGGATACGCGGGGCCGAGGGAAGATGTTTTCTATCTGAAAGGAAGCGTCAACCGTTGCGGTCTGCCGAATCTTTCGGCGAGCTTCGCGGGCGCGTTAACAGCCTGCCGAACATTGCCAGACTTGCCCGCCTCTCGAGCCTGCCGTCGGCGCCTTTGCAATCATAAACAATTGGCCGATGGCGAGCCGTTTATCTTTGGCTTTTGAAATCCAGCCCGCGAAAAGCCGTCGCCGCAACGATCAGCCATCCAAGAATAAGCAGTGAGCCGCCAAGCGGCGCTGCAAAAGCGAAGAGCCGGTCGCCGGTATAATCGCGTGCCGCAAGATCGCCGATAAAGAACAAGAGCCCGAGCACCAGCACCAGACCGCCGAAATAGGCGGCCTTGCTCATCCTCGCGAGAATAGCGAGGGCAAGAAACGCCGGCGCATGGATGGAAAGGATCGGCGCAATCGTCGCCATATGTCCGCTTGCGCTATGAGCCGCGGCCGCATAGGCGGCGATGCCCGCCGCTCCGAAAAGACCGCCAAGGCCAACAAAGGCGCGATTGATATCCACCGGGGTTTCTCCGTGATTTTGAGGCTTCAAGCAAGTGAGGCGAGGGCGAGCGGAAGCTGCTCGGCGAAATAATCGAGTTCGTGTTCCAGCCCCACACTCACCCGAATGCAGCGGTCGAGCCCGGGCGCCATGGGCTTGCGCACAAAGACGTCACGCTCGATAAGCGCGTTGAGGACGGAGAGCGCGAAGGGCCCGTCGCGGCCGCAATCGATGGTGACGAAATTCGTGGCGGACGGGATGGCCCTCAAGCCATTTCCGGCGGCGATCTGCGCGATACGGTCGCGACCGGCTATGATCCGCGCGATGACCGAGGTCAGGTAATCCTGATCCTTCAACGCTGCGAGCGCTGCAGCCTGGGTCAGCCGGTTCATGCCGAAATGGTTGCGTATCTTGTCGAAGGCAAGGATTTGCCGCTCAGCGCCGATGGCATAGCCACAGCGCATGCCGGCAAGGCCATATGCCTTGGAGAATGTGCGCATGCGCAACACGTTGGGGCGCGAAACGTCGATCGGCGGCATGGCAGAGGCAGGCGCGGTTTCGCCATAGGCCTCGTCGAGGATCAGCATCGTCGTGGTAGGCAGCCTTGCGATGAAACGTTCAATATCCGCCGCCGCCCACCACGTTCCCATCGGGTTGTCTGGATTGGAGAAATAGACCAGCGGTGCGTTTTCGCGCTCGACGGCGTCAAGCAGAGCGTCAAGGTCTTCCCTGTCATCGCGATAAGGCACCGTGACCAGTCGTCCGCCAAATCCCGCGACATGGAAATTGAATGTCGGATAGGCGCCGAGGGAGGTGACGACGGGCGTACCCTGCTGAACATATTGGCGCACCGCAAGCCCGAGCAGCGTATCGACGCCTTCGCCGACGACGACGTTGCCCGGCGCCACACCGAGATGGGCAGCCAGCGCCTGCTTCAGATCGAAGTTCTCCGGATCGGCATATTTCCAGGCATCCGCCGCATTTTCCTGCATGGCGGCAATGACTGACGGCGCCGGACCGAAACTGTTTTCATTGGCACCAAGCCGCGCCCGGAAAATGCGGTTGCGTTTGCGCTCGAGCGCTTCAGGTCCGACGAATGGCACTGTCGAGGGCAAGGAGTCGATGAGGGGGGTAAATTGCGGTTCCATGGCAAAAGCGATAGCAGTTTTTGCGTCGGTGAAAAGCAAAACTTCTGCGTTTACTTGGCCGATAGCGGATTGATCTTGCGGCCATCATTGCCAATCATCGGTCTTATCGCCGCCCAGAAGGCGGGTATCAGACAGGCCATCAGGACCCACCAGGTTGGCCGGATCGAGTGGCTGAAACTGAGATTGGCGAGGAGGACGCGGGACGGGGGGATCCGCGTCGCAACGGCGAACCAGGCATATTCGATGAGGACTGTTCCAAACGCCGCGATGACGGCGATGGCGATGAGCGTCGGTACTGCCGCTATATCAAAATCCCACACCTTGGCCACGCGATAGGCGAGAAGCGCGAACAAAAGCCCCGCCATTAAGGTGGGCTCCGTCACATCGGCCTTCGACTGCATGAAGAAATGCAGGATACCGAGGGCGGCCAGCGGATAAGCCAGACGGTGCAGCCTGTTCCAGTTTTTCCCCATGCGCCGGATCATGGCATCCGTCGAGGTGACGCCGAGCGCTACCAATCCGAGGAGGGTGACAAAACCGATAAGCAGGTAGATGCGCAGCCAGATTTCGGTGGCGACCCTTGAAAGGTTGAAGTTCTGATCGACGATGTAGAGCGAAAAATGCAGGAGCGCGTAGGCAAGGGCCGTCAGCCCCAATATGCGCCGGACAAGAATGAGCTTCGACCAACGCGTAATGGCGCGAAGTGGTGAAATCGTCAGCGAGACCAGAAAGAAACGGATGGCCCAATCGCCGGTCTCGTGGATCGCCTGGGTAATTGGCCGGGGCCCCAGAATGTTGGTCTTGTAGCTTGCAGCAATCCACAACAGAGGCAGAAAAGCGACTGCCAGCGCCGCGATCTTGATGACCGATGGCTTACCGGCTCGATCATTCCACGGATACTTCATGGCGATCCTGTTTTGGCGTTTCGTCTGCGTCATTTACGGCCATAACCGACCCGAAGGTTCAACACAACAAGCCGTGAAGGCGCCAATGCGCCTGCCATTTTCTCGGAACCATATCGGCCCCCGCGGGGTTTTCCCTGCGAATGAAACAGGAGAGGTCACAATGAACAAGGTTCTCACACTGACGGCAGCCGCGTTGTTTGCAACGACCGGTTTCGCCCTTGCGCAGGACGTGCTCGTGGAAGTGCCGCAGGGCGCCCGTGACTACGTGATCGCGAATCCGTCCGATCCGGTGGTGCTCGACGACAGTGTTTCACAGGGCTATGTCGTGCCGGAGAGGATCGTTATCCACGAAATTCCGGATAATCCCGATTTTGGCTATGTCTACGTCAACGGTCGTCCGGTGATCGTATCGATGCGCAGCCGCCAGGTGGTCTACCTGTCCGAAAGTTCAAAAGCCGTGCCGGACGATGCGATAACCTATATTGAGCGACATCCGGTCGACACAGTGATGATCGATGGTCCCGTTTCGAGCGGCACGGTCATTCCGGGAGATGTAATGCTCAACGATATCCCGGACCAGCCGCGCTATTCCTACGTCTACGTCGACCAGAGGCCAGCGCTCATCGACCGGAGCACGAGACGCGTCGTTTGGGTGCGTTAAACCAATATCTGTCGATCACGGCCCGAAGCCGGTTGCGCCTGCAACCGGCTTCGTAGTGTTTGGCAGTTGCTCACGGTGCACATTTGCGTCATCCGGTTCAATCCGGGGGCGACATCCGCGCGGCGGACAATTATAGATAGGCCCTTCGTCACGTTCCGGCGCAGCCCATCTGCATCATCAGGGAGTCCGACATGGAGTATCGTCAGCTTGGCCGCTCCGGCCTCATCGTGTCTTGCTTGAGCCTCGGTACCATGACCATGGGCGGCCAGGGCAATTTCGCCAAGACCGGCGACACGGACCTTGAAGGCGCGAAGCGTCAGATCGGCATGGCCCTCGACGCCGGCATCAACCTTTTCGATACGGCCGACATCTATTCAGCCGGCGCCTCGGAGGAGATCGTGGGCCAGGCCCTGAAAGGCAAGCGCGACAGCGTCCTGATCGCCACCAAAGCGCGGTTCCGGATGGGCTCCGAAATCAACGATGCCGGCCTGTCGCGTTACCACATTATCCGCGCGGCCGAGGCCAGCCTGAAGCGGCTTGGCACCGACCATATCGACCTTTACCAATTGCACCAGTGGGACGGGCTGACGCCGATCGATGAAACGATTGAGGCGCTCGACACGCTTATCCGATCCGGAAAAGTGCGCTATGCCGGCGTTTCCAATTTCTCGGCATGGCACCTCATGAAGGCAATCGGCACGGCTGCGCTCAAGAATTATATAGCGCCGGTCAGCCAGCAGATTCACTACAGTCTCGAAGCCCGCGAAGCCGAGTACGAACTCATTCCGGCAACGCTCGACCAGCAGCTCGGCGTGCTTGTCTGGAGCCCGCTCGCCGGTGGCCTGCTTTCCGGAAAATATCGCCGCGACAAGGATGCGCCCGAAGGCACGCGGCAGCTTGCCAATTGGGGCGAACCGCCCATCCGCGACCAGGAGCGGCTCTACGATATTGTCGACGTGCTGGTTGAAATCGCAGAAAGCCGCGATGTATCTGCGGCGCAGATCGCGCTGGCCTGGCTGCTCGGGCGATCCGGTATCACGTCCGTGATCGTCGGCGCGCGCACGGACGAGCAACTTGCGGACAATCTGAAGGCCGCCGAAATCAGCCTGACGTCCGAGGAGCGGGAAAGACTCGACAAGGTGAGCCTTCTGCCGTTGATCTATCCCTATTGGCATCAGGCGCGCACCGCGTCCGATCGCCTGTCGCAGGCCGATCTTTCCCTGATCGAGCCACATCTGTAAGCCACACATAACCGGCGAAGAGGAGCGCCGGTCGAAAGATCGATTTTGATGCCCCATTCCCGCGACGCCGCCCAAATTGAAACTGCCATCACGGACACGCCCGAATTGCCGGGACTTTCGCCGGCTCTTACGTTTCTGTTCGCTTTCGCCTGCGGGGCGATGGTAGGCAATATCTACTATGCGCAGGCCTTGATCGGCCTGATCAGCACCGACCTCGACA
This sequence comes from Phyllobacterium sp. UNC302MFCol5.2, assembly GCF_000686005.1. Taxonomy (NCBI): domain Bacteria; kingdom Pseudomonadati; phylum Pseudomonadota; class Alphaproteobacteria; order Hyphomicrobiales; family Phyllobacteriaceae; genus Phyllobacterium; species Phyllobacterium sp. UNC302MFCol5.2. Next base: position 172,768 of record NZ_JMLL01000010.1, on the reverse strand, counting down.
TGCATGGCGGCATGGCTGGCTTCATCGTCACGGTGACTCAGCTCGGTTATGGTGCCGGACTGCTCTTCCTCGTCTCCCTAGCCGATCTCGTTGAAAATCGTCTCCTCGTCCTTCTAACTCTGGCTGGCACGGCGATCGGGCTTGCCGGCGCTGCCATGTCCGGATCGGCAACGACATTTCTGTTCTTTTCCTTTGCTATCGGCTTTTTTGCCTGTGGCGCGCAGGTGCTCGTACCCTTCGCCTCGCATCTGGTGCCGGCGGCATCGCGCGGGCGCACCATCGGCAACGTCATGGCTGGTCTCCTGACCGGCATCATGCTGGCGCGGCCGCTTGCCAACCTTGTTGCCTCGGAGTTCGGATGGCGGGCGATATTCTGGATTTCCGCGGGGGCCATGCTCGTCGTTCTCGCCCTCCTGCGCATCGCACTCCCGCTCCGCCGTCCTCACGGTTCAATGGGCTACGGCGCAATCCTGAAATCCATGGCGCATCTGCTGGTGACGACACCCGCGCTGCAGCGCCGGGCAATCTACCAGGGCATTATCTTCGCGAGCTTCAACCTGTTCTGGACGGCGATCCCGCTGCTGCTGACCGAAAGATTTGGCTACAGCCAGCGTCAGATCGCTCTCTTCGCCCTCGCCGGAGCAGCGGGCGCGGCAGCGGCGCCGATCGCCGGGCGGCTTGCCGATCGCGGCCACACGCAACGCGGGACTGCGATCGCCATGATCACGCTGACGATCTGGTTTCTTGTGGCAGGTTGGGCGGGCACCGCTATTTCCATCGCTGCGCTGGTGCTTTCGGCGATCTTCATCGACAGCGCCGTGCAGACCAACCAGATCCTCAGCCAGCGCATCATCTTCTCGCTGAACGACCATGCGCGCGGACGCTTGAATGCCGTCTATATGACGATCGTTTTTCTGCTTGGCTCGGCGGGATCCGCGCTTGCGGCGGCAACCTATTTCTATGGCGGCTGGTGGGCGACGGCAGCGTCAGGTGCGGCCCTTGGCCTTTTGGTTCTGCTGATCTTTGCGACCGAGCGAAAAGCGGTCTAGACGGCCCACTGCCTGACGTCGTCGCGCTCTCCAATGAGTGCGAGCCCATGGGCGATAGACAGGAGTTCACCGCCGGTCTCGATGCGGCTGTGATCGAAGCGCTCGGTAAAGATGCGCCGCACGGCGGGCACGAACGAGGTCCCGCCGGTCAGGAATACCTTGTCGATTGCCCCGGCAGGCGTCGCCGTCTTTTCGAGAACGTCGTCGAGCGCGCCTTCAATGCGGGCAAGGTCGCCCGCGATCCACGACTCGAAGTCGGCGCGCCGGATCGTCTTGTGGCCGCCGCGACCAAGCGGTGCGAAATCGAACGCCGCTTCATCGCCGGACGAAAGCGCGATCTTGGTGGCGGAGACTGCCTGGTAGAGCGGGTAGCCCTCGTCATGTTCGACGAGATCGACGAAAAGTTCGAGCCGTTCTGGATCAAGGCTATCCCGGACAAGTTTCTTCAGCGCCGAAAATTCCTTCGAGGTCTTGAAGATCGACAGCTGGTTCCAGCGGCCGAAATTGGCATACCAGGAGGCGGGTACTTCCAGTGTCTTGTCGAAGCTCTTGAAGAAACTGCCTTTTCCGATCTGCGGCGCGACGATCTGATCGATCATTCGATAGTCGAAATGGTCGCCGGCAATGCCGACGCCTGAATGTCCGACTGGAGTGGCGCTGAGCTTGCCGCCGTTTGTTTCGAAGCGGATGATCGAATAGTCGGTCGTGCCGCCGCCGAAATCTGCAACGAGCACTGTTGCGTCGGATTTCAGGTTCTGGGCGAAGTAGAAGGCCGCGGCCACAGGCTCGTAGACGAAATGAATTTCTGGGAAGCCGAAGCGGGTCAGCGCCGCGTTGTAACGTTCGACGGCCAGTTGCGGATCGGGATTGGCGCCGGCGAAATGCACGGGCCGTCCGGTGACGATCCGCGATATATCGGCCGGCCAGTGATCGCCGGCATAAGTCCTGAGCCGACGCAGGAAAATCTCCATCAGGTCTTCGAAGGTCTGGCGCTTGGCGAAGATCAGCGTGCCCTGAAACAGGGGGCTTGCGGCAAATGTCTTGATCGACTGCAGGAAACGGCATTCGCCGGGGTGATCGATGAACTGGCGGATGGCAGCGTGGCCCGCTTCGACTTTGAGGGCCGCGGCGCCGGCGCGCGGGTCCTTCATGAAGGAGAGGGCGGTGCGCATGCTGTCGGCGGTGCCGGCCGTGCTGGTGAAGGCAAGGGAGCGTGTCGAACGGCCCTCCGCGAGCGCCATGACCGTATTGGTCGTGCCGAAATCAAAGCCCAGCGCGTGTGCCATGGCAGCGCTCCTTCTATCGCGTGATGTCATTAAGGTCGGAATTCAGCGGATGCGAAATGCGCCCCCGGCAAGGGAGGCGCGTCATGGCATAGTCGCCGCTGCGATGCAAGGCCAGCGATTCTATTTTGACGGCGATTTAGCGGATGCCTTTATGAAGTCGACGAATGCGCGCAACGGTGCCGCCATGTGTTTGCGGCTTGGATAGTAAAGGCGCGGGCCGGTAAAGCTCTGCCAATATGGGCTGAGGACCGCGACCAGCGCGCCGCTGGCGAGCGCTTCGGCAAGAAATTCCTCAAATGTATAGACCAGCCCCAGACCATCGATCGCTGCTTTGACCTCCATTTCGGCTGTCGACGCGATGAGCGGGCCCTTGGGCGTCACCTTGATGACTTGACCATTCCGTTCGAATTCCCAATGCGGAATGTAGCCACTGCTAAAGCGGTGACGGATGCAGGCATGGTTCACCAGGTCGCGCGGATGGGCGGGGAGGCCGTGAGCCGAAAGGTAGGAGGGCGCCGCCGCCGCGACGAAACGCTGGGTCGGGGGCCCGATTGGGATTGCGATCATGTCGCGCTCGATACGTTCATCATAACGGATGCCGGCGTCGAACCCAGCGGCGAGCACGTCGATGAATGTGTCGGAGGCGGTGATCTCGAGCGTGATACCTGGATGGGCCGCAAGAAAAGCGTTGATGATTGGCGGCAAGATCCGTTCCGCTACGATGACCGGAACATTGAGCTTGAGCGTCCCCGTCGGACTGTCGTGGAAACTGTTCATGCTGTCGAGCGCGCCGGCGATCTCGCCAAGGGCCGGCGTTAATCGTTCGATGAGGAGTTTGCCAGCCTCGGTCGGGGTAACGCTCCGCGTGGTGCGGTTGAGAAGCCGCACGCCGATACGGGCCTCAAGGCGGCGTATGGCTTCGCTCAGCGCGGAGGCGGACACGCCGCGCATCATCGCTGCGGCGCGGAAATTCCGCGTCTGCGCCACCGCAACCAGCGCGCTGAGATCAGAGAGATCAGGATCTGTCATTGTGCAGTTTTCCAAACAACCCATGCACAATATAGCGGATTATCGCACAAATACAGAGAGCCTATAGTGCTTTCAACCGAGGCAAAGGAATTGAACGAAATGCAACATCATCAACTTGGAAAGACCGGGCCGCGCGTATCGCAGATCGGGCTCGGCTGCATGGGCATGTCGGGCATGTATGGGCCGTCCGATCGCGCTGAAAGCATTGCCACCATCCACGCCGCGCTCGATGCCGGTATCAACCTCATCGACACCGGCGATTTCTACGGAATGGGTCACAACGAATTGCTGATTGCCGAGGCGCTTAAGGGTGTCAGGCGTCAGGATGCGGTGCTCAGCGTCAAGTTCGGCGGGCTGCGCGACCCAGCAGGCGGCTGGACCGGTTTTGACGGGCGGCCGCAGGCGGTCAAGAACTTCGCAGCCTATTCGCTGCAGCGCCTCGGTGTCGACTATATCGACATTTACCGCCCCGCACGGCTCGACCCGGCCGTACCGATTGAAGAAAAACGATAGGCGCAATTGCCGATCTCGTGAAAGCTGGTTACGTCAGGCATATCGGGCTTTCCGAGGTGGGCTCGGAGACGATCCGCCGTGCTGCCGCGGTCCATCCGGTCGTCGATTTGCAGATCGAGTATTCACTGATTTCGCGTGGTATCGAGGACAATATCCTTGCGACCTGCCGCTCACTTGGCATCGCCATCACCGCCTACGGCGTGCTGTCGCGGGGGCTGATCAGTGGCCATTGGACGAAGGAGAGCGCGCAGACCGGTGACTGGCGCGCCCATAGTCCCCGTTTCCAGGCCGAAAATGTTGACGCCAACCTCGCGCTCGTCGAGGCGCTGAAGAAGATTGCGGAGGCAAAGGGCGTGTCTGTCGCGCAGATCGCCATTGCCTGGGTCGTAGCGCAGGGGAGCGATATTTTCCCCGTCATTGGCGCACGCCGCCGCGATCGTCTTGCTGAAACGCTTGGTGCTCTCGATGCAAGCCTCAGCCGCGACGACCTTGCGGCTATCGAAAAGGCCGTGCCCAAGGGTGCGGCCGCCGGCGACCGCTATGCTGCGGTCCAGATGGCTCATCTCGACAGCGAGGCAGGGGCACATGGATAAGGTCCCCTGGCCCGCCCATGCCAAGGCGGGCCCGCACCTAGCTCCCCGACGCCGCAGCCAACCCGACTTTGTCGCAGCGTCGGGGGAGAACCGTTAAACTGAATGCGCCCATGATCCAGGCGGCAGCTGCGCCATAGAGCATCACCCAGCCAAATCCATTGTTCAACGCGCTTATTGCTTGTTCGTGTGAGACGCCTGCGGCGACTGCCTCGGAGAAATTGCCGGCGGCTATGGCATCGATCAGGGCCGCCGATGCGGGAAAATTCGGGGCGAGGGCGCCGGAAATGCCCAGAACGAGTATGAAGCCCATCAAAGCGATATTGATTGCCAGCGAGATCATGCGGGCGCTCATGTCCATTCCCGATGCCATGCCCGCGCGTTCGACGGGCAGTGCGCCGGTGGCGGTGTTGGTGACGGGCGTATTCGTCAGTCCCAATCCGACCCCGGCAACAATGCAGCCGGGCACAATCGCAATGCCAGCTAGATCACCGAACGTCGCAAAGCGCATCAGCAGAAAGCCCGTACCGATCGTAAAGAGGCCGAGAGGAATGACGAACCGCGGTCCCCGCTGCAGGAGCAGGCGCTCGGCAAGCGGGGGAACGACAAGGCTGGGAACCGTGTAGGCGAGCAGAATGAACCCTGCTTCGATACTGTCGTAGCCTAGGACCGCCTGCAGGAAGATAGGCAAGTAGATGACGAATGGCCAGAAGCTGAAGTTCATGCCGCTCGATCCCAAGAGAGCACCGGAGAAGAGGCGCACTTTAAAAACGCGGAAATCGAACATCGGCCGGGAAGTGGAGTTCTCGATGACGATGAATGCCAGCAGGCTGATGCCGCTCGATGCCAGAATTGCCAACCCGTGCAGACTGGTCAATCCAATGGCTTGACCCTGGGTGATGAAGTAGACAAGGCAGAACACGGATAGCAAGAGGGTCGCCATGCCGGCAAAGTCGATCCGCGTCGCGTGCGGATCGCGCGACTCGACCACGCCTGCGAGCGTAAGAAAAGCGGTGCCGACCGCAAGCACCGTGTGGATCAGGAATACCCATTGCCAGCCTGCAAAGCTCGCGATCAGGCTTCCGATAATGGGACCAAAGCCGAGCCCGATCCCGAAAATGATGCCCCACCAGCCAAATGCGCGTGCCCTTTCCTTGCCGCTGCGAAAGTGATCGGAAAGAACGGCGACCTGACACGCCAGCATTGCGGCGCCGCTTGCGCCTTGCAGAAAGCGTGCACCGATGAGCAGCGACGGGGTGTTAGCCAGACCGCAAGCGAAAGATGCCGCCCCAAAGACAAATATCCCGATCAGGAAAATACGCTTGCGGCCAAAACGATCCGCCAGCGCGCCCATCGCCATCAACACCGTGCACATGGCGATCGTATAGGCATTCATTATCCATTGAAGCTCCTTGAAGCTTGCCGGCAGAACGCTCTGGAGCGTCGGCAGGATGGAGGGAATGCTGGAGATTTCGAGCCCGAGCATAAGCGCGGACAAGCAGACGGCGGCCAGCGCCATCGTATTTCTTGAAACGTCGGTTGTCATGATTGCCTTGATCGAATGAGCGGCCAGTACCTTGGCTGCGAGGGAACACCGACGAGCAAAATGTCGCGAAGTTGATGACAACACAATCGTATGATAACGCATATCAGTGATAACAAATCTGGATGATCGAAGTGATTTCACTTGAAGTGGATGCCGTACGAGCGTTCGTGACCATTGCCGATTTTCAAAGCTTCACGCGTGCAGCGGAGGTGCTGGGAACGACTCAGGGCGCAATCAGCGTAAAGCTGAAACGACTGGAGGACCGGCTGGGGCAAAAATTGCTGGAGCGAACGCCGCGCCAGGTCAGGCTCTCGGCCCAGGGCGAGATGTTCATTCAATCGGCGCGGGCCTTTCTTACTGCCCATGAAAGGGCATTGGCCGATCTGACCGCCTCCCGCCGGCGCTTTGCGCTTGGCATAGCGAGCCATGTCATGGGCCCGGAGGTATCATCGTTATTGGCAAAGCTGAAGTCGCTGGATCCGACACTGATAATCGAGGTTCGTGTCGACAGTTCGCGGTCGCTTTTGGATTTGTACGATGCCGGTTCACTCGATGCGGTCATAATCCGCTGCGATGATGACAGGCGCGATGGCGAAACCCTGGGACCCGAGCATTTCGGGTGGTTCGCCGCGCCGGGATTCGTTCACTGCAAGGGCGAACCCTTGCGCATTGCCGGGCTCTCACCTAGCTGCGTCGTTCGCGACGTTTCGACCAGCCTGCTGGATCGGGCGGCGATTTCGTGGACGGAGGTTTTCATTGGAAGCACGTCCGCAATTGTCGCCGCCCTCTCGGCAGGGCTTGCCGTCGCCGCATTTCCACACAGGCTGGCGCCGGCCGATGTCGTGGAAGTCAGCGAAAGATTTGCGCTGCCGCCGCTGCCTTCCTTGTCGATTGTCTTGCACTCTTCCCTGACGGATCCGAAGAGCCGGGAAGCGCTTCGGGCCATAACCGCGGCCTTTCGCGAGCATCCGCGGTCAGCCCCGCAAAGGACAGTCACAAGTCTGTCTGGCCATGCGCTTATTGGATGATGGGCCGCGCACGCGCGCGATCCCATTCATTACATCGGCGGAACGATACCGTTGGTCCCGACGACGATGCGCTTTGTCGAAAGGCTGTCGCCATTGCCGCGCTCGGCTGAGATGAACACCGTGGCGCCAGGCTTCAGGTCATCCTTGCTGGCTTTGGCCAGCGTCACGATGGGCGTTCCATCGGGGATAGCGATCTTCTTTTCTGTACCATGATAGACAACCGTCAGCGTCCGTCCGTCGATGTCCTTGACCGCATCAGCGACCGTCGCGTTGGTCATGCTGCTGTTCGGCTTCAGATCCCAGGGCCGGTCGCCTTCGCCCGTGCCTTTAAGAGCGGCCGGGAAGAGCACGACCTCGACGGCGCTCGCAACACCTTCGCTTTTCGGCACATTGGTTATGCCGACGAAATCGCCCTTCTTGATATCGTCGATCGAAGCCTTGACGACGCCGCCGACCTGCCAGCCGTCACTCAAGGCAACGGTCGCATCGGGTCCTTCGCGAGTTTTCACCACGATCGCAGTGTCGCTCAAGCTTTCGATCGCGCCGCGAACGTTGACGCGTTTGGTGGCTGGCGTTGCTGCCGTCTGCTTGGACATTGTGTTCTCTGCATGAACCGCGAGCGGGAAGGCGAGCGAAAGCAATCCTCCCAACAGCGCTGCCGGGAAGCCAAATCTCGATGATATCCTAGCCATGTTTCTGCTCCTGTCAGACAGGCAGCCGGCGCAACCCTATTGCCCGCCGGGCTTGGCCTGCTTTTCCACGTGTCCGCCAAATTCTCGGCGCATGGCGGACAGAACCTTGTTGGCGAAATCGGCATTGCCACGTGAACTGAAGCGCTCGATCAGCGCGGCGCCGAGCACAGGGGCGGGCACCGCCTCGTCGATGGCGGCAATCAGCGTCCAGCGGCCTTCGCCGGAATCCGACACATGCCCCGCATAGCCGGCGAGGCCCGGATCTTCGTAAAGCGCGTCGGCCGTGAGGTCGAGCAGCCATGAACTTATCACGCTGCCCCGCCGCCAGACTTCAGCAATGTCGGGAAGATTGAATTGATACTGATAATGTTCAGGGTTCTTGAGCGGTGTCGTCTCGGCATCCGCCTCGTGCGAGCGCAGGCCAATATCGGCATTGCGCAGGATGTTCAGCCCCTCCGAATAGGCGGCCATCAGGCCGTATTCGATGCCATTATGCACCATCTTGACGAAGTGACCGGCGCCGTGCGGGCCGCAATGGAGAAAACCCTGATCCGCCGTGCTTTCGCCCGCCGGCATGGCACGGCGGCTCTCGGTCTCGGGCAGATCGCCCTTTCCCGGCGCGAGCGCTGCGAAGATAGGCGAAAGGTGCTGCACGATGTCCGGTTCCCCGCCGATCATCAGGCAGTAGCCCCGTTCAAGGCCAAACACGCCCCCACTCGTCCCGACATCCACATAATGGATGGCGGATGATTTAAGCGCCGCGCCGCGCCGTATGTCGTCGTGGTAATAGGAATTGCCGCCGTCGATGACGATATCATCCTTCTCGAGCAGCGGTACCAGCTTGGCGAGCACCGTATCCACCACAGCTGCGGGCAGCATCAGCCATACCGCACGCGGACGCGACAGCTTTGCCACGAATTCCTCGAGCACGGTCGAGCCATCCGCTCCGAGCCGCTGCAGTTCGGCTACGCTCTCGGCTCTTGTATCGTAGACCACCAGCTCGTGGCCGCGTTTCAACAGGCGCTGCGTCATGTTGCTGCCCATGCGCCCCAGCCCAATCATGCCAAGCTGCATTTTAAATCTCCCAGGTCCGAGTAATTTGCATGCAGGCTGCACGTTATCGGCGGCGCGTTCAACAGCCAAGTTATGCCCCGGCCTTTTGCGGTACAAGCACACGCGCGAGTCATAAGATCGTGATGGCCGGAATTGCTGGTGCCTCAGTCCGATGACAGACTCAGGAGAGGTTTTGATTGGCTTTCGCCATCGCTCCTACCACCAGCCCGGGCCGTAATAGGGCGGCCCGTAAATGAACACGGGCTGGTTGAACTGCATCTGCGCACGACGATCGGCACGCCGGTCGAGATCGATGCGGAGCAGGCAGTTTGAGAAGGCGGTCGTACCGAGCTTGAAGCCGAAGGAGGCACACTTCTGGTTGTCCATGGCCCGCTGCTGTTCGGGGGTAATAGTCTGACATGCGGCAACGAACAGCGGCAGCAAGAGCACGAACAACACCGTAAATCTCATCTGTCCCTCCTGGGCCACCAGAATACGAACTTATCGCCCCGCCGCCATTATGTCGCTTGGCTGGCAGGTTGAACAGTCAGACTTTGGGCATATGAAATAAGATGGGGGAGGGCGTCTTCAGATAAACAACAAGCCGTGCAGAGGCTGCTTTGAGCCGCGTTCGTGATCCCCCTTTCCAAGCTCCGCGAGCTTCGAAAGACGTTCGGCATCCAATTCTCCATCTTCCGTCATGTCCAGCGTTCTCCCGCTGGTCTCTCGCGATCAAGAATAACCATTTCTGGCGCGCCGGGCGGCATGCGCTGGTGTATCCGCCTTCTGGCGATGGCGCGCCTGCCCTCCTTCAGGACCTTTCGTCAGTTGTCGACTTAGGAGGTGTAATGCGTGCGAAACTTCGGGGATGAGACGAGATTGGCGGACCGGTATGAATAAATGACCCCAAAGGATCACCAGCTTGGGGTATCGTCCCGCAAAGATCCAGCGGGCGCCGCCCATTCTGGCGACTTGCCTTCAAGGCGGACTGGGAATTTTAGTCGCCTGGCCGGTCCCCAAGCCGTGGCTTCGAGGGCAGGCGCCAAATCGGCTATGCTTTCATCAAGTGCAGAGCCTTGAAAATCGCGGGCACCTGCGGCGGTCAGCATTGCCGCGGTTCGGGCGAGAGACACGCGGGCGGATAAGCTGACGCCAGTCGACTGGCACTGGCGTAAAGCACGCAGGACCGTTGCGGCCATCAGATATCCTGTCGCGTGATCAAGCGCCTGTACTGGAAGCGGCAGCGGCCGGTCTGCCGTGGCCCGCCGCATTCCCTCGTAGGCAATCCCGCAACTCATCTGGACCAAGCTGTCGAAGCCGCGCCGACTTTTCCATGGCCCGCTCCAGCCATAGGCATTCAGGCTGACATCGATCAGGCCGGGCGACAGGCGCTCCCGCTGTTCATCGTCGTAGCCCAGTTTATCGAGCGCGCCGGGGCGGTAGCCGTGCACCAGAACATCGGCTTCGGAAAGCAGGGTCTCGAATATGCGGCGATCGTCCGCCAGGTGCAAATCCAACCCCGCCCGGCGCTTTCCGAGAGTAACTTCCGGTTCCACACCCGGTTCATGCCAGCCGGGCGGGTCGATGCGCAGGACCTGCGCGCCAAATCCTGCAAGGAACCGGGTCGCAACCGGGCCGGCCAGCACCCGGGTTAGGTCAAGCACCCGTCGACCGCGCAGGCCCGTGAACCGGCACCCCTGTCCGCTTTGCCGCCAGGTGATCAATGGTTCAGCGGCCACTGCCCGCCCCTGCGGATGCCCCGCCCATTCCTCCAGACTGTGCATGGCCGCGGCCGCGCCGCCAGCCGCCACGACCGCATCTTCCAGCACCCCTTTCCGCCAAGCAACTACCGCCTTGGAAACACGTGCGCTATCAGCACCGCAGCCCAGCACCTGCAGCGCGGCATCGCGGTGATGTGGGGCATTGGTGTGCAACCGGAGCCAGCCATCTGCGGTCTGGTAATCGCCCGATATCGGATCCCAGGCCGCGGGGAGGCTCCAGCCCGAAGGCCTCAGCGTCATGCCGAACCACATCAGCGCCAACCGACGGTCAACCGAGACTTCGCGCGCGCCCGTCAACGCAGCGAGTTCCCTTGCCGCGACCCGGAATGCGGCTTCTGCCAGATCCGACACCCGAAAACAGGATCTGAGTTCGCCGCCAGCGCATTGCAACACGTCGATGTCTGGAGAAAGATCAAGGCCCAGCGCCTCGTCGATCTGCCGCTCGAAATCATCCGTCATTGGTGCCTCCTTGCCGTGAAAGGCGCATAAAATCGTCCAATTGACAGGCTGTAAATCTTGATCAATATAATCAATATGAAATCGCTGGACTGGCTCGATACCCGCACGGCCTGCGCATTGCTTGGAGTCAAACCTCAGACGCTCTACTCCTATGTCAGCCGCAGCCTTCTGCGTGCTCAGGCTGATGCCGGGGACGCGCGGCGTAGCCTTTACGCGCGCTCTGACGTGGAAGCCCTGCTGCAACAGAACCACCGCCCGCGAGCCCGCGCAGAAGTTGCCGAACAGGCGCTTCGCTGGGGGCAACCTATACTTGCCACCGCGATATCCGAGGTGCGGGAGGGCATGATTTGGCTGCGTGGAAGGTCGATTGAGGAGTGTGCGAACATCCTGACGCTTGAGGATATGGCCGCGCATCTATGGACGGTTGGCGCGGTTGATTTTGCCGCGAGCGATGTCGCGAGTTTTTTGCCGGATCCGGTCAGTCGGGCGCTGGAAACGCTTGCGCTCAGCATTCCGAAGGCCTCCGCGATGCAAGATCTTACGCCCGAAGGCATCGCTCGCGAGGGGGGTAGGCTGATCTCCGATGTGACGAATGCCCTGCTTGGCGCACCAGCATCCGGGCCAATTCATCTGCGGTTGGGCCAGGCTTGGGGGACAGACGCGCAGGGATGCGATGATCTGCGCCGTGCACTGGTCCTACTGAGCGATCACGAGTTGAACCCATCGACTTTCTCCGTGCGGATCGCTGCATCGACGGGGGCGAGCCTCGCGGCTGCGTTGCTTTGCGGTCTCGCGACGCTCAGTGGCCCCCGGCATGGCGGTGTCGCATCGCTGGCACGGCATGCGCTGCAGGCCACGCAGGACGGAGACATGGAAGGCTTTCTGACTGAGCAAGCCGGCCAACCGCCTTATGGCTTCGGCTTCGGGCATCCTCTGTATCCCGACGGCGATCCGAGAGCGCGGTTCATTCTGGATCGCCTCGCGCCGGATGCCCCGCCTGTGGTCGCTGTTTGGTCTCTGTCCCGGCATCTGGGCGTGCTGCCAAATATTGATACAGCGCTGGCCGCATTGAGTATATCGCGAGACCTGCCGGAGCGCGCCGCGTTCACCATCTTCGCAACCGGACGGATGGTGGGGTGGATCGCACACGCGATCGAACAAGTGCAGAGCGGAGAGATCATCCGTCCGCGGGCACGGTATTGCGGTTGAGGCTGGACGGGGTTGGCAAGGGCCGTCACGCAACTGGCCGCCGCCATTATGTCGCTTGGCTGGCAGGTTGAACAGTCAGACTTTGGGCATATGAAATAAGATGGGGGAGGGCGTCTTCAGATAAACAACAAGCCGCCAATCATCAAAAGCACGATGGCGCCCGCCAGGATCGGCAGTATGGAAAAACCTTGGGACGTGTTTTGCGGCCTCAATACCAATTGGGCACGGTCAGCAGGAAAGTTGCTGCGACTTCGGTCAGAAACACAAAGACAACGAAGGGAATAAATCCGTCGCTGACCTTCCGATTATCATTGGCTGCGGCAAAGCTGCTCAAGGCGTTCTCCTGATTTTAACGACCCCCGCAACACGCGGTAGGATCATGATCGTCAGTGCCGAATTCGGCTGGTCACATAACTGTAACAGTTTGAAACCTTTTGTCACCCAAAAAGTTCCATAACCAAATTGAAATTAGCGCTGGCCGCTTTCTGGCGGAAAAAATCGATGCTGGATCAATGCTTTGATTCGAGCGGCGCGGGTGGGATTAAGCCCGCGCCGCCGCGTTTTTTTACTCTGCCGGCGACGGGGCCGGAAGAATCACGTCCGAATTATGGCCTGACGTGCCTTCGAAATGGCTGCCATGCGTCGCATGACGCAAAGGCCGATTCCCGCTGAGCGCCCGGACCAGAACGTAGAAGACCGGGGTCATGAACAGTCCGAACAGGGTCACGCCAATCATGCCGGCAAAGACCGCGACGCCCATGGCGCTGCGCATTTCAGCGCCCGCCCCCGTCGAGGTAACCAGCGGTACGACGCCCATGATGAAGGCGAGGGACGTCATCAGGATCGGGCGCAGGCGCAACCTGCTCGCTTCGACGACGGCCTTGAAGGGTGTCGCCCCCGCAAACTCGAGCTCGCGCGCGAATTCGACAATCAGGATCGCGTTCTTGGCCGACAGACCGACCAGAACGATCAACCCGATCTGCGTAAACACGTTGTTGTCGCCAGCCGTCAGCCAGACGCCGGTCAAGGCGGCGAGGAGCCCGAGCGGCACGATCATGATGATCGACAGCGGCAAGGCCATGCTCTCATACTGGGCTGCAAGCACAAGGAATACGAGAAGGATCGACAGCGGAAAGATCAGATAGGCGGAGTTGCCGGCAATGATCTCCTGGTATGTCAGTTCGGTCCATTCGAAACCGATGCCTGCCGGCAGCGTCTCGGCGGCGATCTTCTCGACAGCCGCGCGTGCCTGACCGGACGAATATCCGGGCGCGGCATTGCCGTTCACATCGGCGGAGAGGAAGCCGTTATACCGCATCACGCGGTCGGGACCCGCACTGGAATCGACCTTGATCAGGGCGGAAAGCGGGATCATCTCGCCAGTACCCGAGCGTACCTTCAGGTCGCCGATATCCTCGGCCTTCGCCCGGAAATTCGACTCCGCCTGCATCCGCACCGAATAGGTACGGCCGAACTTGTTGAAGTCGTTGACGTAAACGGAACCGAGATAGATCTGCAGCGTGTTGAAGATCTCCGGCAGCGATACGTTGAGTTGGCGCGCCTTGGCGCGATCGACATCTGCGTAAAGCTGCGGAACGTTGATCTGATAGCTGGAGAAGAGGCCTGTCAGCTCCGGAGCCGCTGCCGCCTTGCCGAGGAATGCCTTGGTTGCGTCGTCGAGCGCCTGGTAGCCGAGGCCGTTACGGTCTTCGATCTGCAACTTGAAGCCGCCGATCGCACCAAGACCCTGCACGGGGGGAGGCGGGAACACGGCGCTGAACGATTCCTGGATGCCGAACAGTTGCTGATTGAGCTGCATGGCAATGGCTCCGGCGCTGAGTTCCGGCGTCTTGCGCTCTTCGAAGGGCTTGAGCGAGACGAAGACGATGCCGGCATTGGCGCTGTTGGTGAAGCCGTTGATCGAGAGGCCCGGGAAAGCAATTGTGCTCTGGACGCCCGGGATCTTCAGCGCGATGTCGCCGATGCGGCGAACGACCGCCTCGGTCCGGTCAAGGGTGGCGCCATCCGGCAGCTGGGTGAAGCCGACCAGATATTGCTTGTCCTGCGGCGGAACGAAGCCGCCGGGAACGCTCTTGAACATGAACGCCGTCGCGCCGATGAGGACGAGGTAGATCGCCATCATCAACGTCTTGCGCGAAATGACACCGCGCACGCCCCGGCTATAGCCGTTGGCGCCGCGTGTGAAGACGGCATTGAAACCGCGGAACAGCCAGCCCAGCGACGCGTCCATAAATCGTGTCAGCCGATCCTTCGGCGCGTCATGTCCCTTGAGGAGCAGGGCGGCGAGGGCAGGCGACAGGGTCAGCGAGTTGAACGCCGAGATCACCGTCGAAATGGCGATCGTCAGCGCGAACTGCCGGTAGAACTGGCCAGTTAGCCCGGTGATGAACGCGAGCGGCACGAACACGGCGACGAGGACAAGCGCAATGGCGATGATCGGTCCCGAAACTTCGCGCATGGCCTGGATGGTCGCCTGCCGGGGCGCAAGCCCGTTCTCGATATTGCGCTCGACATTTTCCACGACGACGATTGCATCGTCGACGACAATGCCGATGGCAAGGACGAGGCCGAAAAGACTGAGCGCATTCACCGAAAAGCCGAAAAGATGCATCACCGCAAATGTGCCGATGATCGAGATCGGGACGGCGATCAGCGGAATGATCGAGGCGCGCCACGTCTGCAGGAACAGAATGACCACGAGGACGACGAGAACGACAGCTTCAAGCAGCGTATGAATCACGGCCTCTATAGAAGCGCGCACGAACTGCGTCGTATCGTAGACGATTTCGTAGTCGACGCCCTCCGGCATGGTCAACTTCATCTCGTCCATGACGCTGCGCACCTGGTCCGCGATCTGGATCGCATTGGAACCGGGCGCCTGGAAAACCGGGATTGCCACCGCAGGCTTATTGTCGAGCAGCGAGCGCAACGAATACTGCGCCGCGCCAAGCTCGACGCGGGCAATGTCCTTCAGGCGGGTGATCGCCCCGTTGGCTGCCGTCTTGACGATGATCTGCCCGAATTCCTCTTCCGACTGAAGCCGCCCTTGCGCGTTGACCGACAGCTGCAGATTGACGTCGTTCGGGCTCGGTGACGCACCGATCACGCCCGCAGCCGCCTGCACGTTCTGGGCGCGGATTTCGCTAAGAACGTCGGTTGCCGAGAGACCAAGCTCGGCCGTCTTCTGCGGATCGAGCCAGATGCGCATCGAATAGTCGCCCGAGCCAAACAATTGCACATCGCCGACACCAGTGATGCGGGCAAGCCGATCCTTGATGTTGATCAGGGCATAGTTGCGCAGATAGGTGATGTCATAGCGGTTGTTGGGGGAGATGAGGTTCACGACCAGCATCAGGTCCGGCGAACTTTTCACCGTGGTGATGCCGAGACTGCGCACCTCCTCGGGCAGGCGCGGTTCCGCCTGCGAGACGCGGTTCTGAACCAACTGCTGCGCCTTGTCTGGATCGGTACCAAGCGCGAAGGTGACGGTCAGTGTCATCTGGCCGTCGGCAGTCGCCTGGCTGCCCATGTAGAGCATGCCTTCGACGCCGTTGATCGATTCCTCGATCGGCGTCGCCACCGTTTCCGCAATGACCTTGGGATTGGCGCCCGGATACTGTGCGCGCACCACGATCGAAGGCGGGACCACGTCCGGATATTCCGAAACGGGCATCGCCGTGAGGGCAATCAGGCCGCCGAGAAAGATGACGAAAGAAAGAACGCCCGCAAAAATCGGGCGATCGATGAAGAAGTTGGAAATGTTCATGTCATTCCACCTGCCCGGAGGGGCTCTGGGTTATTGCTTTGCGGGTTCCGCAAGCGCTTGCTGGTCAGCCGCCGCCGTTGCCCCCATTGCCACCATTTGCGGTGCGACGAGTGAACCGGGACGGATGCGCTGCAAGCCGTTGACGACGATCTTTTCATCAGCCTGCAGGCCCGCCGTCACGATGCGAAGGCCTTCGGCCCGCGCGCCCAGCGTGATCTCGCGATATTCGACGATGTTCTGCGGATTGACGACCATGACGAACTTCTTGTTCTGGTCGGTACCGACAGCCTTTTCATCGACGAGCAGTTCCTGACGCTCATTGGCCTGGCCCATGCGAACCTTGGCGAACTGGCCCGGCATCAGCCTGCCGTCGGCATTGTCGAAGACCGCACGCACCTTGACCGTGCCGCTCGACACATCGACGCTGTTGTTGATGAGCTGGAGTTTTCCGGCAACGCCGTTCGACCCCTGCACATCCATCTGCACGGGAATGCGATCCACGAAGTCACGGCCGTTGAGACCGCTCGGCAGATCGGCGAGCGCCTTGGCGACGACGTTCTCGTCGGCCTCGAAGCTTGCATAGATCGGGCTGATCGAGACGAGCGACGTCAGAAGCGGCGAACTCGGGCCGGCAGCGATCAGGTTGCCGGGTGTGATCTCGATGCGCCCGACGCGTCCGGTGATCGGTGCGCGGATATCCGTATAGTCGAGATTGAGCATGGCCGTCTTGAAAACGGCCTCAGCTGCCTGCAGGTCAGCCTGCGCGCCGGTCTGCACGTTCATGCGCTGGTCGTAATCGCTCTGCGATACGGTGCGGGAATCGATCAGGCGCTTGCCGCGCTCAAGCTCGTTCTTGGCAAAGGCGAGCTTCGATTGTGCAGCGCTAACCTCGGCGCGAGCCCGCGCAACCTCTGCTTCGAACGGCGCCGGGTCTATTTTCACCAGAAGGTCGCCCTGCTTGACGATCGCGCCTTCCTTGAAATGGATCGACTGGACAGCGCCGGCAACGCGCGAGCGCACTTCCACCGAATCGATTGCTTCAAGACGGCCGGAAAATTCGTTCCACTGCGTCACGTTTTTCGGCTGGACGAGCGCTACCGACACCGGCATTGCCTGAGCGGGAGCCTGCTGCTTTTCAACTTCTGCATGACCTTTGGAGAATTCAAAAACTTTTGTGCCACCTACGGTTGCAAGCGTTAGAACAATGCCGCTGACGAGGAGGCTCTTCTTAAAAGTGCTGATTGACATCGTGGTCACCTGCTTTGAAAATATATGCCACTTGGGAGGATGGCAGATCGGAACTCGATCATTGACGTTCTATACCGATCGGTATAGAAGCGGTGATATAAGGCTGCGGTACAGCAGCTGTCAACCGATTTTATACCGAGCGGTATAATTCTTTTAGGGAGTCTTGTCCATGGGACGGCCGAGGGAATTTGATGCGGACGATGCCTTGCAGACGGCTTTGGAGCTGTTCTGGCGCAAGGGCTACGAAGGCACGTCCATCACTGACCTTACTGACGGCATGGGCATAACAAAACCAAGCCTCTACGGCACATTCGGCAACAAGGAAGAACTCTTCCGCATGGCGCTGCAGCGTTACGAAGAGCACTATATGGCGTTCTTCTGGAGCGCGCTCGAACAGCCGGAGGCGCGCACGGTTGCCTTTGACATTTTGCGCGGGTTCGTCCGGGCGCAGACCGAAGCGTGCAATCCCGGCGGCTGTCTCGTTGTCAACGCCGCAAGTTCCTGCAGCGATGCCGCGCTCGAGATCCACAAGACGATTGTCGAGCGTATTCAAGTCGGTCAGAAGGCGCTGGCGCGTCGGTTCGAGCGCGCCAAGCGCGAGGGCGACCTGCCTGACGACAGCAATCCCGAGGACCTTGCCCGGTACATTTTGACCGTTGCGCAAGGTACCGCCGTGCAGGCGTCGAGCGGCGCCAGCCGTGAAGACGTCTACAGGCTTGTCGATATCGCGATGAAGTCTTTTCCTGACAAATAGCCGCCGTTTCATGTCAGCCGGTTGCGGAACAGCCACGCCGAAAACGGCAGGGTGACCGCGGCGATCGCGACCAGCGCCAGCATTTCCGGATAGAGCTCCCTTACGCCTGCATCCTCCAGATAGACCTGATGCGTGATACTGATCGCATAGCGCAGTGGATTAACGAGGGTCATATACTGCAGGATCTCGGGCATGTTGCCGATAGGCGCCGTCAGGCCGGAAAGCAGCATGAACGGCATAAGCAGCACGAACGAATAGATCATGGCCTGCTGCATGTTGGCGGCGAGCGACGAGATGAACAGTCCGATGCCGACGGCTGCGGCGAGAAACAGTATTAATCCGAGATACAGCATGAAATAGGACCCGGTAAACGGGATCTGGAACCATAATTGGGCAACGAGAAGAATCGTCGTTGCCTGGCTGAGCCCGACCAGCATCGAGGGCAGGGCCTTGCCGATCATGATCTCGGAGGGCCGAAATGGCGTGACCAGCAATTGGTCGAAAGTGCCTGCCTCGCGCTCCCGCGCCACGGACATTGCCGTGAGCATCAACGTCATCATCATCGTGATCGTGCCGATCAGCGAAGGGATCATGTACCAGCGCGTTTCAAGGCTTGGATTATACCACGCCCGGGTGGTGAGCTTCATGCCGCCGGGCGGATCCTGACCATTATCTGCCCGCCAGCGCGTGGCGAAGTCCGATGCGATCGTGCTGATATAGCTCTGCGCCGTGCCCGCCGTGTTGGAGTTGCGGCCATCGGCGATCACCTGCAGCTTGGCCGGCATCCCCGCCATCAGCCGCTTTTCGAAATCCTCGTCGACGACGATGACAAGGAGCACGCGCCCCTCATCGATGAATTTCGCGATGTCCGAGGTCCGCTGCAGCGTTGCCACGCGCGTGAACGTTCCAGAGCCGTCAAGCTTGGAGATGAATTCGATGGAGGCGGCACTGTGATCGTGATCAAGGATAGCATAGGGAACGTTGTTGAGGTCATAGCTCGCCGCGTAGCCAAAGATCAGGCACTGCAGGATCGGCGGCAGCACAAGCACGATCCGGCTCTTCGGATCCTTGAAGATTGCCAGCAATTCCTTGCGGATCAGGGCGATGATGCGGAAGAATGACTCCTTCATGACTGGCTCACCCGAGTTTCTTGCGCGTTGCGAAGACCGAGGCGGTCATCAGCACCGCTGCCATCGCGGCCAGCACAGCCGCGTTTGGCAGGATGACCGGCCAGATATCGCCGGCCAGAAACAGCGTCTGCAACACGCTGACGAAATAGCGCGCCGGGAAAATATGGGTAATGACCTGGATCGCATAGGGCATGCTCCTGATGTCGAACATGAACCCCGAGAGCATCATTGCCGGCAGGAAGGTGACGATCAGCGTGATCTGGCTCGCCACGAACTGGTTTTTGGTCAGCGACGAAATCAAGAGCCCGATGCCGAGCGCAACCAGCAGATAGAACGTCGAGACCACCACCAGGATCCAGAGCGATCCGCGCAGCGGAACGCCGAACAGAACCTGGCTGCCGATGACCGAAAGCGCAAGCCCGAGCATGCCAAGCACGAAATAGGGCACCGTCTTGCCGAGGAGGATCTCGCTTGGCAGCGCGGGGGTGACGAAGAGCGCCTCAAACGTGCCGCGCTCCCATTCGCGCGCGATGACCAGCGCCGTCAGCAGGGCGCCAATGAGCGTCATGACCAATACGATGAGCCCGGGGACGAGAAAATAGGTGCTGTCATTGGCCGCGTTGAACCAGAGGCGCGGTTCAAGATCGATCGTCGCGCCGTTGCTGACGATCTTGCCCTCGGCCATCTGCCGAGCAGCTGCAATACCGACGGCACCCTGCGCATAGCCGAGTGCAATCCGGGCGGTGTTGGCATCACTGCCATTGACCACGAACTGGATCTCCGCCGTCCCAGCCTCGACATCGCGCGCAAACTGAGGCGGTATACGAACGATACCGTTGACGGTCTTGTTCATCAGAAGACGCTGCGCCTCGGCCATGGTCATCACCCGATGCGTCTGAAAATAGGGCGAGAGTTCGAAGCCGGACACGGCATTGCGGGCCTCGGCCGACGAATCCTCGATCACCATCGCCACGGGCAAATTCTTCAGGTCGAAGGAAAGTCCGTAGCCAAAGAGGATCAGGAGGATCATGGGCATGACGATGCCGACGGCGATGCTGCTCGGATCGCGCACGACTTGCCAGGATTCCTTGCGCACCAACGCCAGGATGCGGCGCAGGCTGTTCCTGGCGGGATGCGAAGCGGGCGCGTTCATGGCTGACCCCTCGCTGGTTTGGTGGCCCATTACGCTGCCTTTTCGCGCGTTTCGCGGCGCGATTCCTCGACGATGGCGATGAAGGCGTCTTCCATGTTGGCCTCTTCGCCTTTCTTCGGCTTGGCATGGGCGCGGATTTCGGCGGGCGTTCCCTCGGCAAGATTGCGTCCGGCATCGAGAATGATGATGCGATCGCAATACTCGGCTTCTTCCATGAAATGGGTGGTGACGATCACGGTAACGCCCTGTTCGGACAGCGCAGTGATGCGGCCCCAGAATTCGCGCCGCGCCAGCGGATCGGCTCCGCTGGTCGCCTCATCGAGGAAAAGGATATCCGGCTCGTGCAAGAGCGCCGCCGCCATGGCGAGGCGCTGCTTGAAGCCGCCGGGCAATTGCCCGCTTGGCAGTGTCGACAGGCTGCCGAGTTCGAATTGATCTTTTGACCATTCGATGCGCTGGCGCTTCTTCGCACCGCGCAGGCCATAGGCGCTGGCAAAGAAATCAAGGTTTTCGTCCACGGAGAGATCGCCGTAGAGCGAGAACTTCTGCGCCACATAGCCGAGATTTTCGCGGGCCTCGGCGCGCGACGTCCGCAGGTCCGCCCCGGCAACGCGCAAGGTGCCGCTCGTTGCCGGCATCAGGCCGCACAGCATGCGGAAGGTCGTGCTCTTGCCTGCGCCATTCGG
This sequence comes from Phyllobacterium sp. UNC302MFCol5.2, assembly GCF_000686005.1. Taxonomy (NCBI): domain Bacteria; kingdom Pseudomonadati; phylum Pseudomonadota; class Alphaproteobacteria; order Hyphomicrobiales; family Phyllobacteriaceae; genus Phyllobacterium; species Phyllobacterium sp. UNC302MFCol5.2. The sequence continues at coordinate 151,775 of NZ_JMLL01000010.1, read as the reverse complement.
GCCGAGCAAACCGTAAATTTCGCCGCGCCTTACCTCGAACGTGACGTGATCGACGGCAGTGAAGTCACCGAACTTGCGCACGAGATCATGGACTTCGACGGAGATCTCGCTGCCACCAGCCGGCTTCGGCCTGTCGAGGATGACCGCGCTCGACTGGCTTTTCCTGGCCACGGCGCTGAAGAGGATCATGAAGCCATCCTCGAAGCGCGGCTTTACTGGTTCGAGCTCGACAGGCTTGTCGTCGATGCGGATATCGCCGCCGAAATCCGGTTGCTTCACGACGCGTACTCTGCCGGCTTCCGGCACGGCGTCGGCGACGCCTTCCTGGCGAAACAGCCGCGCCTGCAGGGACCTCGCGGTCGTGCCGGCGTCGGGCGTTGCGATGAATACCTGGTCCTTTGCCCTGGCGGTGATTTCCTCGGGCTTGCCTTGCGCCAATACCTTGCCGAGATGCATGACCACGGCATGATCGCAAAGCTCCGCCTCGTCGAGGTAGGAGGTGCTGACGACGACTGTCAGCCCGTCTTCCCGCACAAGTCTGGTGACAATTTCCCAGAGTTCACGCCGCGACAGGGGATCGACGCCGACCGTCGGTTCATCGAGAAGAAGTAGCTCCGGCGCGCGAACGAGGGTACAGGCAAGGCCGAGCTTCTGCTTCATGCCGCCGGAAAGCTTTCCTGCCAGCCGATCCGTGAAGCGGCCGAGGTCGGTCATTTCCATCAGGCGAGGGTAGATTTCCTTGCGCGCGTCGTGGCCGATACCGTGCAGATCGGCATAGAGATCGAGATTCTGTTGAACGGTCAGGTCCTCATAGAGGCCGAATTTCTGCGGCATGTAACCGATACGGTTCTGAATGTTCTGCGGGTCCGCGGCGACATCGACGCCAAGCACGGAAAGCTCGCCCTTTTCAGCGGTCATCAACCCGGCGATCAGGCGCAGGATCGTTGTCTTGCCGGCGCCGTCCGGCCCAACGAGCGCGGTCAACGTGCCGTGCCGTGCCTCGAATGAGACGTCCTCCAGCGCCTTGACCGTCTCGCCGGTTTCGCGCTGAAACGTCTTGAAGAGGTTTCTTGCGACAACCGGTGCGGAAGGCGCGGCTTCTGTCATGACTTTGCCTTGGCGTCGGTCTCCTGGCCGCCGGCCGGCAGTGGCTTCAGCGGTTCGTTCGGCAGAAGCGTGACAGTAGCCGGCATGCCAAGCCGTAGAAGATCATCCTTGTCATCGACAAAAACCCGGACCTCATAGACGAGGCTCGATCGCAAATCAGCAGTCTCCACGGTTTTCGGCGTAAACTCCGCCACCGGTGATATGAATCCGACCCAGCCATCCTGCGGTTTGTCCGGGAAGCTGTCAGTGGTGATCCGCGCCCGCATGCCGGGTTTCACATGTCCGAGATTGGGCTCGGAGACATAGGCCCGTACCCATTTCGTCTTGATCACGGCGAGCGAAAGCACCGGTTTCATCGGCGCGGCCATTTCGCCCGGCTCCATCAGGCGTGAGCGCACCACGGCATCGACGGGCGCTATCAATTCCGCATCGTTGAGCTGTTCGCGTATCAGCGCCAATTGCGCTTCGCTGCCGCGCAGCTGTGCTTCGGCCTGCAACAGGTCCTCGGCGCGGGGACCGGCGATGGCGAGTTCCAGCGCGCTCTGGGCCACTTCGACCTTGGCGTCGGCAACGGCGGCCGCTGCCTTGGTGGTGTCGAGTTCCTGTTTGCTGATCGTGGAATTGACCGTCAGGCTCATCCGCCGTTCGAGCTGTATGTTGGCGTTGTCCGCATCGGCCTTCGCCGACGTGAGATTGGCGCGGGCCTGCGCGATCTCCTCCGGCCTGCTGCCATTGCGCAGCTTCAGGACCATGGCGCGCTGTGAGGCAACGGTCGCGTCAGCCTCGCGGACCTGCGGCGCAAGCCGGCCGGTATCGAGGCGGGCCAGCACCTGTCCCTTTTTCACGACATCGCCTTCCTCGACAAGGACCTGATCGATGCGTTCCGAGCCATTGAAGGCGAGGGAGGCCTGCCTCAAGTCGACATTGCCATAGAGTGTCAGTGCGTCGGCGGTTGCCGGACGGTGCCAGTACCACCATGCGCCAACGCCAAGCGCAGCAAGAACGACCAGAATGATCAATATGCGGATTTTTTTGCCCATGGCCGCACATCATATTCAACTTGCACGTTTATGTCAAATTACAATTTGAATTTCAACTTTGAAAAACCGGTAAACTCCGCTACAATGATTCCATGGCGAAACAGAGCACTCGAAAACTTCCCGGCCGGCGCGAGGATGGCGCCACCACCAAAGCTCAGATTCTGGAGGCTGCAGGGGAAGTCTTTGCCGAAAAGGGCTTCGATCGCGCCACCGGCAAGGAAATTGCCGAACTGGCAGGCAGCAACTCTGCCGCCGTCAACTACTATTACGGTGGTATCGACGGTCTCTACGGGCAAGTGCTGCTCGAGGCACACCGCCGCCTCCTGACCTATGAAAGTCTTGTGACTGTAGCGGAAGGTCCGGGTGACCCCAGGGAAAAGCTGCGTAGCCTCATCGGATTGCTCGCACGTGCGGTGACGGGTTCGGCTCGATCGTCGTGGGCGCTCGGGGTGCTCGGACGTGAGATTCTTTCGCCATCACCGGCATTTTCTTTGCTTCTCGACAAGGAAATTTTGCCGAAGAAGCTCGTGGTTACGACGATTGTCGGCGAGATCCTGGGATTGCCGCATGACGATCCGGCGGTAACGCGCTGCGCACTCAACATCATTTCGCCCTTTGCCATGCTGGTCGTCGGCAACAAGCAGATCTTCACGCGCGTCCTACCCGGGTTAAACCCCGCCGAACCCCAGGCCCAGAATGAAATCGTCGAGCATTTCCAAAGATTTGCCATGGCGGGGCTCGAGGCTACTGCCTCGGCGCTGCGTTCCGCTCATTGATGCATCTGAATGGGCGGCCAGCGATAAGTATCCGCAACGGTTTTGATCTCCGCTGGCTTTTTCACAGCCTTTTCGGGCAACTCCTGAGACTTGGCGATCGCCTCGCGCAGCATTTGCCATTCTCTTTCGTGGCGTTGATAAACATCCTGCGGAACGGTCGGTGTCGTCATTCTGCAACCTCCAGTATTCGATTGGGTGTGATCCTTAGGCGTCGCGGATAACGATCAAATAAGGTCTCGGTTCCGCCTGTGCCATTCAAGAATTGCAACCGGCATTTACAGATCCGCGCATGTCTGCGATCTGCGGTAGCAATTGCGTGAACAGGGAACCAATCCGTTCACGACAAGTTCATGCTTCGAGGTGCATTTGAGAACTGTACCGCTTTTGTCAGGAGGCATTTATATGCAAAGAACACTTTCCGCCTTGTCGGCCGCAATCGTCGGTTTGGCGATGTTGCTGGGCTCGGCCATATCATCGTTTGCCGCGCCGGTCCCTTCCCAGCCCGTGCAGGTGACGTCCAATATTGAGCAGGTACGTTCGCGCGACAGGTATCGTCCGTACTATCGTCACGGTTGGGACAATCGCCGTAACTGGAACAGATCAAATCACCGCTACAACCGAAACTGGGGCAGGTCCCATTGGGGCCGGTCCGATTGGGAGCGCCGCAATGTTCGCACCTATCGCGACCGCAGGTGGCGCGAAAACCAGATGGGTGGCAGCGGCCGCAGTCATCAGTAACTGACACCGAGGGCGGCGCAAGCCGCCCTTTTCGTATCCGGACTAATTCCCTTTTCGCTTGATAGCCTCGTAGCCAACGCGCACTTTTTCAGCGAGTGTCAACAATCTGTCCTTGCAGGTCTTCGCGTCGAAATCGCCTGGTTGCTTCGGCCCCGCGTTTACCTCGCGCAGCCAGCCGCGCACGGTCTGATCGGCTTGATCGGCGGATTTGCCCAGCGCCTTCAACACGGTTTCGCTGCTTTCGATAGCCGAGTAGTGCGGTTCGCGCCCCAAGGCGTCCTGGCACTGATATGAGGCGATAACCAGGGTCCTTGCATCTGCCACGACTTGATCCGTGCCTGCGGTCTTGCTGTTGGTGGTCGTGCATGCCGCCACGAATACGGCCAACGTGCAGCAGCCTAATGATCTGAGTTGCATGCAGATTCCCCCATTTTCTCGAATGGAGGCTAGCCAACCAGCGCCGTGGTGTCGAGCATCAGGGAACGAGGAAATGCGTGGTCCAGTCTTTTTCGGGCACGAGATCGCCGATCTTATATTTGAACGCGACGATCTGCATGTTGTCGGCGCTCGTCTCGCACTTGTATTTGAGGTGGTACCACGCACCGCCGCTGCGAAAAGCTGCGCCGCGGGTCTGGATGCCATGCGCCTGCATGCGTGGCTCGGCAAAGGCATAGGCCAGAACCTTGTCCGGGTTGAACTTGCCTTCGTCTTTGCGAATGCGCTCCATTGCCTCGACGTCGCAACGTTGTTCGAGCCGGGTTTGCGGATCGAGTTTGCGCAGGCCTGTCTCTTCGCGCGCATCCATGGCGAAGACCGGCTGGGATGCCACAACGGCAAGCGCGACCGCAACAAGAACTGTTTTCATAAGAGACCCATCCAATTTTCTGCGGTGCGAGCGATGCGCGAGACTACGAGAAGGGGGAGTTGCTCGCCAAGTCCCCGAAATCACACAACCCACAGGTTTGATTCGACGCGGGCACGATCAGCAACAACGGCCCGGTGCATAGCGGCTAGGCCGCGAAATTGTCAGAACTTGGTCACAACGCATGAATATTATCGGCGATGGATTTGCCAGGATCGCGCGCCGGCTCGCCTGCGGCATTTTTTACGGAAAAGCCAACAAAGCCCTTGCAAACAAGGGGTTTCATCTTTAGTCAGCGTCCTCGGAGAGGTGGCCGAGTGGTCGAAGGCGCTCCCCTGCTAAGGGAGTAGGGCTCAAAAGGCTCTCGAGGGTTCGAATCCCTTCTTCTCCGCCATGCCTCTAATCAGCCGGCGTGCGTTTCATCGAGGAAGGCGTGGTGATCGTTGCCAACCAACTATCTTGTCGGTTTACTAGACCAACTTTGCCAGACGCGCTTAACCATCCGTATCGGCAGAGGGCGTAAGCAACCCTAACAGCCCGCCAGTCGGCCTGGATGCGGCATTTGGAACCCTGAGGGCCGCGATTAGGCGTTCACGCTGCATGTACTGAATAAACTGCTGTTTCTCTTCCGGGCCAGAATACACGGCAAAACCTTGGTCGCCTGATGCTGCCTTCATTGCGGCCACGCACTCCTGGACGCTCTTTCCCTTGAACAAGTTGTGATAGAAGGCGATGAAGGCAACGAGAGCATCATCGTACAGGATGTTATTGAAGCTGCCAATCGTCGCGAAGAACGGCCTCTCGTGCTCCTCCTCCCTCATGTTCATTCGGATAGAACTGCCTCCGCCACATGTCGAGAAAGCAATCATCAGTCCGTTCGGGAGCGCCTCATTGATGGGCGAAAGAATATCGCGGAGTTCCGCCCAGGAAATAACGGTACCGTCCGTTAATTGGATGCCTTCCGCGAAACCATGCATGCTCAGATGCAGTACCGGCATGCAGCCATGGTGAGCAACTGCTGTTCCAAACCTGTTTCCCGGTTCTTTGATCGATAAGGCGAGTAAAAACTGCTCCTTATTGACAGCGATACAATAGGAATGTTTCGTGCGCGAAAGATTAAATGCTTCGCAAAGCGCGCTTCCCTCCGTTCGCCTGTCTGCGAAGTCAGTCGCGCTGGGCGATTCTACAATGTAAACGAAACCATCCGACATAACGGAACTCCGACGTAAGTGTCGGGCACAATATCAAGCGTCTGGCATTAGTGTAAACACTAAATATAGTGCAATCATTGAAAAAGTTGGCAGCACCGTGCAAGTTATCGTATGCGGGGCTTCATGCGGACGCTGGACGCAACTGAAAGTTTCCGTTGCGTTGTTACGATCCTAAGCTACGCACGAGGAAAAAAATCCCTGTGAATATAGTCCGCCTATTTGAACTTTCGCTGCCTCGGATCCTAAAGAACAAGGACTACGACGATTGGGAAGCAGCGGTATAAAATGACCAACACTCGAAACAATTTACACGCTCAGTGAGACCGCGGAAAAGATGCTGCGAATAGCTAGAGAGCGGCGGAAGGATAAACATAAATGACCAAAACCCGATCCAGTGCACTCGATGATCTTCCCACTATCTGAGCAGTGGCGGACGGAATCACGCGCCACTCAGCGACAAGGTTGAGGGAACGAAACTTCGGTATTACAGCTATGTAACCTGTTTCGAAACGCCCACACGCTCACTTCTATCAAGATGGAAGAGGCATGCTATGAGCAACCGCCGCGACGTTCTGATTGGTCTTGGTTCTTTACTGGCGTGCTCGACATGCTTGCGACCTGTTCTGCATGCAGCTATCGCTCAGGACTTGCCGACTATGCCGCCGCGCAATCCCTGGCTTGCCGAGAGCGTCTATCCGACCTCGCATTTCAATCCCGGCGCGACGGATTCGGTGCTGTTCGCCGGCCCCGTGCATGGTCGCAAGCTTAAGACCGAAGAGGTCAAGACCGTTCCGACGGTCATCACCTCCAATCCCACGCTCAAGAAGGTGGGCGATCAGACGATCGCTTTTGCCAGTGGGGCGGTGGGCGTTCAGAAGCTTCGCCTGACGGGGAAGACGATGGAGGCCGGCAATTTCGTGCCGTATCCCGGCTTCGAGGCGGATGCGGAAATGGCATCCAACGAAAGCATCCACACTGTCCTCGACAAGCTTGATGCGGCATCTCGCGCTCGCGACGAAAGCCAGATTGTCGCCGCGCTTGCTACAATGGGTTCCATGGGCCTCAACATTCAGACTGGCATCAACGGGGTCTACAACCTCTTTGACAAGGATGGCTATCACTACTGCGTTTTTGGCGGGACCAAAGTGCTCAAGTCATTCGATGACAATGATCCCGAGGCAGACGTCCGCATCGTAGCCTCCAAAAATCTGGTGGAGGATTTGCCGGCCGACATCGCCAAATCCGTGTCGCGGATCATAGGGCTGGCCATGACCTATGATGGCTATCTTGCTGCGGCTGCCCCCGGCGCAGCGCTGATCCTCGATCGCAATCTCAATGTGAAGTCCTATGTCGGATTTGGTGACGAAGCAGTCGACAACTCCATCTGCATCGATGACAAGGGCGGGGTCTATGTCGTCACCAGCAAGCGCATGCTGCGTCTCGCCTGGACCGGTGAGAAGCTTTCAACCGACACCGCAGATGGTGCATGGGAGTCGCCTTACGAGTCGATGGACCCCAAAAAAGCCATGGCGCTTGGCGCAATCTCGCGCGGGTCGGGCACGACGCCGACGCTGATGGGGTTTGGTGACGATCCCGACAAGCTCATCGTTATTGCCGATGCCGCAGAAGCTGGGACCAATCTGGTCGCGTTCTGGCGTGACGCGATCCCGGATGGCTTTCAGCAGAAACCCGGCACTCTGTCCCGACGAATTGCCGACCAGATCAAGATCGACATATCCAGCCTTACAATCGAACCTTCCCCCAACGTGCTGGGTTACGGGGTTGCCGTCATCAATGGCAGCTACCCGGAACCGTTTCCGGAGCCCGGGCCGCCCAACCAGTTCACCGCCGGGGTTACGCGCAAAGCGCCGCTTGGCGTTCAGAAATTCACCTGGGACCCGAAAGAGAAGAAGTTCGAAAAAGCGTGGGTCAATATGGAGGTCGACAACACCGATATTATGGTGCCCGTCGTCTCCGCGGCCACCAACCTCATCTACTGCGCGACCAAAATCAGCGGGAATTATGCCTATGTCGGGCTGGACTGGACGACTGGCGAGACGAAGCAGACGTGGCTCTTTCCCGACGACAGCCGAAAGTGGAATGCGCTGGGCGGCATCACGACGATCCTCAAGGATGGTGATCTTCTGATTGGCGGCGCATTTGCCATTAAGCGGATGATAGATGCACCTTAGTTTTGGATAAGACAACGGGACGGTACAACCGAACAGGGCCGGTCGTAATATCACGATCTCCACGGACTGGTGTGCCGCGATTCCGAATTGTCAGTTTATGTGTTGCGAGAAAGGATGGTGCGTTGGATTGTCATTTATAGAGCTTTCGCAAGTTCAGTGACCATCCCTCTTTTTTGCCTTGAGCATTAGCGTCCATCCCCAATCTCTTTTTTCCATGAAGTCACGGAGCCCATGACCAAGCAATGGTGCGGTAAGTCGATTTACTTTGTTGGATGTCAGCAGTCTTCTGAAGTGTTTATGAGCGATTGGCGTAATCGAGAACAATGATTCTATTTCAAAATGCTTACTTGCCAGCGAAGCCAATTCCGTGCGGTCCACCCACTTCCTGAGCTGGCCAGGTTGCTGGGTCGGCACCCTGCAGTAATTTTGCAGAACGGGACGATTTTGCGTCGCAAGGAAGAGGTGCCCGCCGGGCTTGAGCAGTTCCGAGAGACGCGTGAAAAATTTGTTCTGGTCAGCAACGTGAGATAGCACTTCCAGGCTGACCAGCACGTCGAAAGACATGGGTGCAAAATCGAGTTTGGCGAAGTCGCCGGCCACGAACTTTATTTGGGGCCAGCGCGTTCGCGATGCTGATAGAACCTCGTCGGAAATGTCCGTTCCGGTGACGTTGCCAAACTTTGCCAGCGTTGGGCAGAACCAGCCGTTACCGCAGCCAACTTCGAGGATGTTGAGATCGCGTCGTCCCAACTCGACAAGCCATTCCTCGATAACCTGGGATTGCCGGCGGGAAATTTCCCCTACATCGTGCTGACGATTTTCGGAGTTCCACTTATTCCAAAACGTGCGTTGTAGTTCGTCGCTCTGTTCCATAAACGAAGGATTGCAAGCTCTCTATGGTGGCGCAATGTAATACAAGGAGGTAATTCCATGTATTGATACGCAGCCTTTTCGTTTCATCTAAATGCTTTACACCAAACGGGTTTGCGAACCGCTGGATGGTGGGGAGTACCCACGCTTTCCCGATGGGCACCGATGTACAGGAGTGAAAACAGCCGGGCTGGAGATCGCGGGAGCGCAACTTTGAGCCCGTACTAATGCTTGATGCTTATTTGCCTGATTGGCTTGCGGGGTTATTCACAAAAGGTAGGTAAGCCCGACAGCCAAGGCTACGCCGACGAAAAACAACGCCCCGTACATCAAGGATGTTCGGAACTTGGGAGCTGGTCGTTTCTCGTTATATTCGTCATAGGCTTTCATACCCGTTTAACGTGTCTCAGCTTCGATCGTTCCGGGTCGAGCAGATTATCCCTTTCGACAGCCAATCCACTGGACGAGAACCCGAATTCGCAGCGTAACATCATGCGCGTTGGGGACGACAAGATCGTTGAGTGTCTGGAAACGTTAAGGGACTGGCGGCGATGCCGCCGCTCCGCGAGAATCTTGCTAAGCCCGGAAACAGCATCCAGCGCCGGTCACCTCGTTGGAAAATAGTCGGAAGCGGCGAAGGAGGAGGGGATAAAGGTTCTCGTTCAACCCGGGAGCATCTGCGAAATAACGACCGCGACTGAAACCGCAAAAGCGAAAATGAGAAGATGACGCCACATCGGGGTGGTGTAGTGCGAATAGATTTCGTCTTCTTCGTCTTCGAACATTTCCGGCCTTTCTCCCATTTCAGCCGTCCCTATCAGTGCAATGTGAAGCCTGGATGTCAAGTTAATGCATTAATCTGAAGCCGGTCGATCGTTGAGGTATGATGGTCGACTAGTCCCTCCCGCCTTATAATCAACGCGGTGTCGGCGCAGAATGTTCCCGTGCATGGTGCAATCCGCCAAAACCCCTATATTGGCTTGCACCTCAGATTCGGGAAACTTCATGCCACACGATTTTCAAGCTGATATTGATGCCATTGCTCGCATCGATGCAGTTCCAACCATACTCGATGTCGTCTGCCGGACGACAGGCATGGGATTCGCGGCTGTCGCACGGGTGACCGAAGATCGCTGGATCGCCTGTCAGGTGCTCGACAATATTGCGTTTGGCTTGAAGCCCGGGGGCGAACTTGAGGTCAAGACCACGATCTGCGATGAAATTCGCGGCAGTGGCCAAGCCGTCGTTATTGACGAAGTGTCGCAGGATTTGGTTTATTCGACCCACCACACGCCGCAGATTTATGGCTTTCAAAGCTACATCTCGATGCCGATAACACTGCCGGACGGCACTTTTTTCGGCACGCTTTGCGCCATCGATCCCGCGCCGGCGCGTTTGAAGAATCCGCAAGTGGTTGGCATGTTCAAGCTCTTCGCCGATTTGATTGCTTTTCATCTCGACGCCAATGACCGCCTTGCCAAAACCGAGGCTGCCCTGGTCGACGAACGGACGATCTCGGAATTTCGCGAACAATTTGTCGCCGTGCTCGGTCACGACCTGCGCAATCCTGTTGCCTCGATCGATTCGGGCACGCGCCTGCTTCTGCGTACGCCACTCGACGAAAAGGCGGAAGCCATCGTCAAGTTGATCCGCGGCAGCGTTGTGCGCATGTCTGGCCTCATCGATAACGTTATGGACCTGGCGCGGGCTCGCCTCGGCAGCGGCGTCATGGTCGAGATCAAGCGCAATGCCGAATTGAAGCCCACGCTGACCCAGGTTGTCGACGAACTCGGGTCGGTCCGCCCCGATCGCGTCATCGAGACCAGCTTCGAATTCGATGATCCGATCCGCTCCGACCCGCTGCGTGTCGGCCAGCTTCTGTCAAATCTTCTTGGCAACGCCTTGGCCCACGGTTCCGAAGACGGGGCGATTATCGTGGATGCCCGAACCACCGATGACGCATTTGAACTGTCGGTTACCAATCGCGGCGAGCCTATACCTGCGGAATCGGTCGACCAGCTGTTTCTGCCCTTCTTCCGCCATGGCGCCAAGACCGGCCAGCAGGGGCTTGGCCTCGGACTCTACATCGCGTCCGAAATCGCCAAGCTGCATGGCGGCGTCATCGAGGTCGATTCGAACGACGGGAAAACGCGCTTCACGTTCCGCATGCCGCTCGAAGCGTAGGGCCGGCAGCGAGGCGATGCTAAGTAACAGGGCAGGGTTAAGGTGAGGACGCCTTGCCCTCCCGCTTGCGGGGAGCGTCGCAAAGCAGCGACGCCGAGGGGCTCCGTGCGCCCGCGCCTCATTCGAAATACGCCGGTATCCGGGCTTGAGTGAAGTTTGCTGGCGCCGCGTCACGGTTTTACTCAACCGGTCAGCGGCGCCTGATTCCGCTCAATGGTGCTCCAATACGGCAGAGGCTCAATGGTGCTCCAACACAGCAACGCAGGAATCAAGATCATTGGTGGCGAGGTGGGCGTAGCGCATGGTCATCTGCAGGGTCTGATGTCCAAGCCACATCTGCACGCGCCGGATGTCGATGCCGCCACGAACCAGCCTCGAAGCGCAGGTATGGCGCAATATGTGCGGGACGACCTGATCGTCGCGACCGAGTCCGACCTCGGCTTTTGCCTCATTCCAGATCGCGCGAAACCGTACCTGGCTGTGCATGGAGAAGGGACCCTTCAGGCGTCCGCGCGGGATCAGCGTCGCTTCGCGAGCGCGGGAGGTTAGGGGAACGGTCCGGCTACGCCCGGATTTTGTCAGCCAGAAAGTCGAGCGGCTATCCTGCAGATCGTTCCATGAAAGGCCGATCGCCTCGCCGAGACGGCACCCGGTATCGACCAGAAACACGCTGAGGCGGTAACTGTCTTCGCAGCGTGCCCGAATTGCAGAGAACAAGCGCTGTTCTTCTTCGAATTCGAGGAAGCGAATCCGCCCTTGCCGCTCTTTCTGGCGGCGAAACTCCGGCAGGTTGTAGATATCGCCCATCTTACACGCTTTCCGCAGCAATTTGCTCAAGGCCGCCATCTTGCGATTGATGGTGGCATTGCTGTTTCCGCGTTCGCGCAAGGTTCCAATGACGAAGTCGAGCATTTCCTGGCTGAATACGCTGAATCGCTCGCCGCCCACAATCTCGGCGATCTCGCCGAGAAATGATCGGACATTGACCTTATGCGATCCTTCATCCCAGAGAATGCCGATATATTGCGCGGTCAATTCCGCGAGCGTGTGATCCCGAACCAGTCGTCGCGTCTGGTGAGCGCTTGAGGAGTAGTGCAGATCATATTCGAACTGGACCGAAAAACGGGCGTCCTGCTGCGTGTCCAAGGGGGCGACTAGCATAATGATTGCGCTCTGAAACAATTTAGAAGCATCGGAAAAATATGCGGCAAGTTGTAGCCGCCAATCCGAAAAACGCAATCCCGGAACGTCTGCCCATTTAGGCTAATAGACTTCCGTATGATAAAGCGACAGGCTTTATCAGTTCTCAACCCAACGGGCTGCAGTTCGAGCATTTCCACGTCTCCTCGGTCCGCGACCGATCAGAAATCCTTTCTCTGAAAATTGCTGTCCGCCGAAGAATGCGAACGCTGAAAATTGCTGTTGCTTAGAATTGTTGGTTCAATTGGAAAAGCCGACGCCGGAAAAACCGGCGTCGGAAGTATTCAGGTCAGATGATTAGAAATTGCGCTGGAAGCGGATAATGCCCTGCACGGCATCCTCTTTCTCAACGAAGTAACTATCGTCAAAGTGTGTGTAGTTGACTTCTGGCGTAATCTTGAAGCCCGGCACGAGTTCGTAGCCGACGTTCAGAGCAGCAGCGATGCGACCCTCGTCTTCGTAGCCAACCTGCGCGTTGATGGTCGCCTTGTCGGTTGCCTTCACTGCTACACCGCCCCAGACGGCATAGTCGCCATTCCATGTACCGTAGTAGTTACGCTCCCCTACGATGTTTCCATCCTCATCATAATGAGAATCGCCCCAGCCGGACTGATAGCCACCCATCACCCAGGCAGCGATCGTGTCGTTGACTTTGACGTCCAGGCGGACTTTCCCGGCGAACTCTTCAACAATTGAATCGTAGCCGCCAACAGCCGAGATGGAACCCCAGCCCTGCGCAAACTTCACACCTGCCACGATATGCGGGACATAATCGTCGATGACGTATGAACTGGTTGTAACTACATCGGTGTCATAGTCGATGGAGTCGTAGCTGTCCGCACCCTGTTCAAGGCCAACCATGGCCGAGAAACCGTTACCGCCAGCGAACGTATAGCTCACCTGGTTGGTGTTGTATGGACCTTCGGCAATTACGTCGTCGGAGATGATGTCACCGAGATAACCGGTCCAGGAGGTGAACTGGGAATCGACCGCGCCAACCCGGAAACCGCCGAGTTCGATATAAGCCTGATTTAGGTCAACCGTCTCTGCATCGGCGCCGTTCTTGAAGTTGAAGCGGGTTTCGACGAATGACTTCAATGTACCGAGTTCGGTCTCGCTACGAGCATCGAAGCGAAGATCAGCACGGGCCTTTTTGTCCCAAGTGCCACGCTCATAACCGGTATACGGATCATCGCCGCCCTTGGCATCGTAACGGACATAACCGCTGATCTTCAAGCAGGTCTCGGTTCCCGGAATGTAGAAGAAGCCTGCGCCGTAAGCGTCGCAAACGCGAACGTATTCGACAGGCTCTGGTTCGGCGACGACGATTGCATCGGCAGCACGTGCGCCGGTTACTGCGACGAGAGCCGCAGCGGAGCCGAGAAGAAGGCTCTTGATGTTCATTTCTGACCTCCAGTCAAGATTCGCTGGAGATCGGCGGAAAACGGTCGTTAGTGGCCGACTGTATTCGAAAACAGATTGACGATGAGAACGCCGGCAATGATGAGGGAAAGACCAATGATTGCAGGCATATCGAGGGCCTGGCGGTACCAGAACCAACCGACAGCTGCGATGAGAACGATGCCCGCGCCGGACCAGATCGCATAAACAATGCCAACCGGAATCGTCTTGATCGGAATCGACAGCAGGTAAAAGGCGAGGCTGTAGCCGACGACGCACACGAGCGAGGGCCACAGCCGCGTAAATCCGTCCGCCTGTTTCAGGGCGGATGTGGCAACCACTTCACAGACTATGGCAACAACGAGGTAGAGATATGTCATGTCAAATCACCATTGCGGAAGGAGCGGGCGGATTGCCGATTCGAATCGAGGAACGCCATGAAAACCACCGGTTCATGGGCGATTCTCAAGCGAGGTAACGTCCCAATACCGGCATTCAAGGGCAAGATTTCATTAAAAAACCAGTTACCTCTATTAAGGAGTGGTAAAGATATTGGAGGGTGCGCGGCGATTTCGTGGCATTTGTGCAACAGCGATCTTGCATAGACGCTTTGGAACCCTTCCGGCGAGACTTTCATGGTTGAAACGCCAGCGCTGGCGAGTATGGTCAGTCGGGAGGAAGGGCGTTCATCGCATTTCTTCTTGGACTTAGGGGATGGGGACAGGTTGTCCTTCAGCCAAATTGGAATGCCCAGACCCATTTTTAACTTTGACTGGAGGTCAGAAATGAACATTAAGAGCCTTCTACTCGGCTCCGCTGCGGCCCTCGTCGCAGTAACCGGCGCGCGTGCTGCTGATGCAGTCGTTGTTGCCGAACCAGAGCCCGTCGAATACGTTCGCGTTTGCGACGCTTACGGCGCAGGCTTCTTCTACATTCCGGGGACCGAGACCTGCTTGAAGATCAGCGGTTATCTGCGTTACGACGCTGCTGGTGGCGACGATCCGTACAATGGTTCGAACGTTGGCGCCAACGACAACGAAACCTGGTACAAGCGCACTCGCGCTGAAGTCCGTTTCGACGCACGTTCGGAAACTGAACTCGGCACTCTGCGTTCCTACGCTCAGACCCGTTTCCAGTTCACCAACGGCAGTGACAACGGTGCTTCGCTTCCGCAGGCATTCATCGAACTCGGTGGTTTCCGCATCGGTGTCGCCGACGAAATCTTCGGTTCGTGGACCGGTTATGCTGGCAACATCATCAACGACGATGTGATCAACTACCAGTCGGGCACGACCAACCAGGTTAGCTACACCTTCGCAGGCGGCAACGGCTTCTCGGCCATCATCGCTGCTGAACAGGGCCAGAACGACTTCGGCAATTTCGGCTTTGACTACGTCATCGACGACTACATGCCGCACGTTCTTGCTGGTGCGAAGTGGGAGCAGGGTTGGGGCGGCATCTCCGGTGTTGTTGGTTATGACTCGGTTGTCGAAGACGTTGCTGTAAAGCTGCGTTTGGACCTCAAAGTCACCGACACCATCTCGCTGTTCGCAATGGGCGGTTATCAGTCTGACTACAGCGCACCGGACTTCGACACGACGACTGGCGTTGTAACCGGCGGCAACCAGAACTGGTTCGGCACCTGGGAAGGCGATTGGGCTGCTTGGGCAGGCTTCTCGGCTAAGCTCTCCGACAAGGCAACTCTTAACGGCCAGGGCGCATACGAAGAAGAAGGCACCTACGCTTTCGCTCTTAACGTAGCCTACGAACTGGTTCCTGGCTTCACGATCACGCCGGAAATCAACTACACCAAGTTCGACGGCGTTCGTAAGGACGTTGCTGAGTTCGACAACGGTAACGACGACGCATTCGGCGGTATCATCCGCTTCCAGCGTAACTTCTAATCCTTTACTGGATTGGTTGATAAAGACCCGGCGGCGCGAGCTGCCGGGTTTTCTTTGTTCATGGGCCGGTCGTCGTGTTGAAATGGCCATGAACATGGGGCAAGACATAGCTCCAGCCCATCGAGACTGAGAGAAAGCCTTAGGAATATGCGTACCATCAGGAGCTGGTTCTGGCCCGGTGTCATCACCGTCGCACTTCTGACGGTTCTTGCCGGCTGGTTCCTCACTGATCCAATCGACCAGCAACTCACGGATGCGGCCAATGCTGCGCTGAGCGCCGATAATTCCTGGGCGAGCGCCGATATTGACGGCCGCGATCTTACCTTGAAGGGTGTCGCTCCATCCGAAGAGGCGCTTGCTGCCGCTCTTGGGATCGCCGCAAGCACGCCCGGCGTGAGAACCATAGATAATCAGGCGACGCTTCTGCCCCTGGCCGAACCGTTTTCCTTCGTCATCACCAAATCCGACGACGGAATATTGCTGTCAGGCAACGTCCCCTTCGGCGATTCGCGCGCGCGAATTCTCGCGTCTGCCGAAAACGCCATGCCGGGCATCGAAATCCTCGACGAATTGGCCGTTGCGCGCGGCGCGCCGGAAGGTTTTCTCGATCTTGTCGACTTCGCATTGAGCCAGGCGGCGCAACTGACCAACGGAGAGGTGGAAATCTCGGGCAAGACCTATAGTATCAGCGGCACCGCGGCCAACGCCGCCGACTACGATGCAATCAACGCCGCCTTGCGCGCTCCCATTCCCGGTAATGGCAAGCCGGGCGAGATCAAGCTTGAGGCGGCGGTCAATACCAGCGGAGGCTAGAAACATGTGGTTCATGATCGGTCAGCTCTGGCTCTTCCTGTTGATTGCTGCTCTTGTCGGTTTCTATGTCGGCTGGTCGACATACGACCGAGGCCAATGACGCGAACCAGGGGATAGACAATGGTTGTATTTCTTCTCCAGTCATTGTTTCTCATCGCTGCAGCCTTCGTCATCGGCGCGATTTTAGGCAATCTTTTCAAGCGGATGTCACCGAAACGCGAATCTGTTTCTGAAGTATCCACGCGCGCTGCCGATGCGCGCCTGGCAACAAGCCCAATTCTTCCGGCAAATGACGATGTGAGGCAGTCGGCGCGCGAGGCTGCCGCAATGATACCGCCAGCGGAACCCGTGCCGCCGGCGGAAGTCCCCGCGAGCGGTAAGCCGGCGCGCAAGACAGCCGCAAAGCGGGTGGCTGCGAGGACGGCTATCGAACGCAGGTCCAATCCGCGGCAGGACGACAGCCATAAGCCCGTTATGCTCAAGGCGGCGCGGCGCGGCAAACCCGACAAACTCACTGATATCGACGGTATTGGCACCGCCATACAATCGCGGCTTTTCGATCTGGGGCTGTTTCATTTCGACCAGATTGCTGGCTGGTCGATTGAGGAAGCTGCGTGGGTGGGCGAGGAAATAGGATTTCCCGGCCGCGTGCAGAGGGAAGGGTGGATCAGACAGGCTGCGGCAAGGGTAAAGATGCCTGCGGCAGATCAACTGGCGAAGCCGAAACCAACAGCGCGGCGCAAGGCTGGAACTACCAAGCCCTCATAGACCGTTCAGGCAAGCGCGGTTTCGCGAAGGTCGATTCCAGCGGCAAAGGCTGCGATAAGTTCAGGCAAGCGTCCGGTTTCGAGCAAAGGCGCATGGCCTTGACCCGCAACATTGATGACCTGCATTGCGCGATGCCGGCGCGACATTTCCAGCACTGTTTCAGGTGTCAGCAGGCTGCTGTTTTCGCCGCGAATGACCAAGAGCGCCAGCTTTTCAAACAGGTCGAACTGCTCCCAAAGGTCGGGCAATTTCTTGTCGAAATCAATATTCGCCATGGTTTTCAGGAGGTTGAGATCGTAGTCCGGGCGAATGGTTCCGCGCTGCCTGCGATAGATCGCGCGCGCGAAGCGCATCCAGTCCGCTTCGGTCAGCGCCGGAAAGGCCGGTCCGTGCAGATTGCGCTGGCGCTCGATCGCCTCCGGCCAGGTGCGCGGATTGCGCGACTTGCGCAGATATTGCGTGATCTGGCGCAAGCCTTCAGGGGCGATTTCCGGCCCGATATCATTGAGAATGACACCGGCCAGCAACGTCGGCGCCACCGATGCCAGGATGTGGGTTATCAATCCCCCGCGCGAGGTTCCGAGAAAGATTGCACGGTCGATGCCGAGCGAACCAAGACCTGCAATAATGTCATTGGCTTCGACGCCAATATTGTAGTGGGACCAGTCGCGATCATATGCGGACAGTCCGCGACCGCGATAGTCGAATGTTATGACCTGGCGCGGCGTGTCGGGATGCTGCGACAGAAGTGCTGCGACTTCGTGAAAGTCGCGGCTGTTGCGGGTGAGGCCGGCAAGGCACACGAGCGGCACCGCCCCGGCGCGCTCCAATCCGTAAACCCTGCCATGGAGCTTCAGTCCATCGGGTGCATCGAAGCTGATCTCGCGATAGGCCTCGGCCAAATTCAACCCCGCCGTCCGGCGGTGAGATCGCTCTCTATCTGCGCCTTGCCGGTCAACCGCGCCTTGTAGACTTCATAGTTCTCCATGACCCGCTGCACGTAGTTGCGCGTTTCCGTGTAGGGAATGCGCTCGATCCAGTCGACCACCTCATCCACAGGCTTGCCACGCGGATCGCCATACCGCGCCACCCACTCGCTGGCGCGGCTCGGGCCGGCATTGTAGCCGGCAAAGGTAAGCACGTACGAACCATCGAACTTGGCGATCTGCTCGCCGAGGAATTTGGCGCCGAGCGTTGCATTATAGGCAGCATCACCGGTCAAACGGTCCTTGGAGTAGGTCATGCCAGCGCGCTGGGCGACGCCCTTTGCGGTGCCCGGCAGCAACTGCAGCAGGCCGCGTGCTCCGGCGCTCGATACGGCAGTCGGGTTGAACTCGCTTTCCTGGCGGGCGATTGCATAGGCGAGGGCTGCACCGGAACCCGAAATATTGGCATTGCCCGGGATGGCGCCGACCGGATGTGACAGTGCACCGACGTCGATGCCGCGTTGCGCCGCGGTCTTGCCGACGCGCAGCGCCACGTAATGGTTGCCCTTGCGTTCGGCCATCACGGCGAGGAGAGCCAATTCGCCGGGGCTGTCGAGCTCCTGTGCCAGGCTGGAATAAAGAATTGCCGCCCGGGAATCATAGCCGGTGTCTTCCAGCCTCTGTATGGCTCGGACGGCTTCGCGCTGGGCAAATCGTGAACGTTCTGCATCAGACGGCTTGGGATAGGGTAGTTGCAGCCCGGATTGCCCGAGCTTTGCTGCTGCAAGCTGCCCGTAAAATGTCGTGCCATAGCGCGATGCGCGTGCATAATAATCGCGCGCGCTGCCTGCTGCGCCCGCCTCCGCGGCACGGCCCAGCCAGTAATAGGCGCGCGAGGCCGACATCGGGCGCGAGGAAATCTCGGCGATGCGCGTGAAATGGCGCTGTGCCGTGTTGGGATCATTGAGTCCGCGCAATGCGTACCAGCCGGCGTGGAACTCCGCTTCGGCGGCAACCGAAGGTGTTTCGGCGCTGTGCATTGCCGCCACGCGATAGGCGCGCTTGACGTCGCCCTGATCGAGAAGCTCGCGTGAAAGAACGCGCCGTTCCGTCCACCAGGCATCGGGGTCTACCAGCGCTGCGGCATCACGCGGCGCGGTCGCCATTACATCGGCTGCCTCACGGAATTTTTCCTGGCGGCGCAAATATTGCGCCTTGGCGAAGATATAGGCCGCATTTGACGCCCATGCGCCATGAACGGCGGCAAGCTTCTGGCCGGCATCCGGTGATTTTTGCAGGACGGCTGCGAATGCCTGGAACAAGGATTCTGCGTTGGCCAGCTTGGCGACACGCCCGGCCGACTTTACCTTGCCCTCGTAAAGCATCGTCAGCATGCGCGTCAGATGGTCGTCGCGGGAAATGACCTGCGAAAACTCCTTGAGGATCATTGTCTCCTGCGTGTCCTCGAGCTTCTTGGTCCGCCAGAACGCGCCGAGGATTTGCCGCGCGCGCGGAGCATTGCCGCTCGCCACATAGGCGCGGGCGAGGATAACGACGCCCTCTGTCGTCTGCGGTGCAGTATTGCCAAAGGCGTTGATGACGATCGAAGGCGCGGGATTTTCCTTATAGAGCGCCCGCTCCGAATTGTTGCGGAAGGTCGCCATGCCGGGCCAGCCGGGCAGTTCCTGCGCGGCATGGGCAATCTCCGAACTCGGTATGCCCGGCGCGTTGGAAAGACCGATCGCCCAGGTTAGGATATGGCGGTCGAGCGCGTCAACGGGCAGGCCGTTGCGAATGCCGAGCGCACGCTGCGCGTCGCCGGCGGAGAGGGCGTCAAGCCCGCTCTTGAGACTGCCGGCAATCGCCGAGGGCTTCGATGGTTGGGTGATGCCGGCGGTGGTGACCGGATCGGGCCGGGCCAGTACCTGCGTTGTCGGGCTCACGCGCGTTTGCGTCGACGCGAACGGCTTCAATCCGGGAACCGGGACGGCGGCCGAAGGTACAGGTGTTTGGGCATGGGAAGCCGTCGTCACCAACGCAAGCGTGGACGCGAGAAGAACGTGACGCAAAACAGAAGTTCTCAGCATACAACTACCAGTTTTTTGGAGCGGATCAGAGGGTCCCCCGGATCCGTGGAGACAATGAAGACGATAATAGTGGCGGACGTATGAAAGCACTCTTAACAAAGGGTTATCCGAGCCCGTTGCATTAAACCTATTGCAACTCATGCTAGCGGAGATATGCATCAACTTGATGTGTTTCATCAGGCAAATGAACTTGCTCCAGACGATCTGCGCGATTATGGTGCGCCACCTTTAGCCCCCGCGTGGACGGGGGCGACCAACTGCCATACCGGAGTTTCGCAATGCTGAAAGGCTCAATCACCGCTCTCGTAACGCCCTTCCTCGAGGATGGTTCGTTCGACGAGAAAGCCTTTCGCAGCTTCGTTTCCTGGCAGATCGCCGAGGGCACCAATGGCCTCGTCCCGGTTGGCACGACCGGTGAATCGCCGACGCTGTCGCATAGCGAACATAAGCGCGTGGTCGAGGTCTGCATCGAGGAAGCTGCGGGCAAGGTGCCGGTGATCGCCGGCGCCGGCTCCAACAACACCCGCGAAGCCATTGAACTCGCAGAATTTTCGCAGAAGGCGGGGGCAGACGCCATTCTTGTGGTGACGCCCTATTACAACAAGCCGAACCAGCGCGGGCTTTACGCACATTACAAGGCGATTGCCGAAGCTGTGTCGCTGCCGATCATCATCTATAACATTCCGGGCCGCTCGATCATCGACATGACGCCGGAGACGATGGGTCAGCTCGCACACGACTTCAAGAACATCAAGGGTGTGAAGGATGCGACCGGCAAGATCGAGCGCGTTTCCGAGCAACGCCTGACCTGCGGCAAGGAATTCATCCAGCTTTCCGGCGAGGATGCGACCGCGCTCGGCTTCAACGCGCATGGCGGCGTCGGCTGCATCTCGGTTACGTCCAATGTCGCGCCGCGCCTCTGTGCCGAATTCCAGGCGGCGACACTTGCCGGCGATTATGGCAAGGCAGTCGAATTGCAGGACCGGCTCCTGCCGCTGCACAAGGCTCTGTTCCTGGAGCCAAACCCGTCCGGCCCGAAATATGCGCTTGCCAAGCTCGGCAAGATCAAGAACGCATTGCGCTCGCCGCTCGTCGCGGTCGAGGCTGCAACCGCCGAGCGGATCGACAGGGCCATGCAACATGCCGGTTTGATCAACTGACAAATCAGTTGAAACGCACTATATAGCCTGCATGAACAAGCCGAAATCTGCGTCAAAACCCACGACGGCTCGCAAGATCATTGCCGAGAACCGTAAAGCGCGCTTCAACTTCGAGATTCTCGACACGCTCGAGGCTGGCCTCGTGCTTGCGGGTACGGAGGTCAAGTCGCTGCGCCGTAACCAGTCGAACATTGCCGAAAGCTATGCCAGCTTCGAGAACGGCGAGTTCTGGCTGATCAACAGCTATATTCCGGAGTATCTCGAGGCCAACCGCTTCAACCATGAGCCGCGCCGTCACCGCAAGCTGCTGATAAACAAGCGGGAAATGTCGCGGCTGGCGCAGTCTGTCGACCGCGAGGGCATGACGGTCGTTCCGCTGAAGCTCTATTTCAATGACCGCGGCCGGGCGAAGCTCGAGATCGCCGTCGCGCGCGGCAAGAAACTGCACGACAAGCGCGAGACCGAGAAACAGCGCGACTGGAACCGCGAGAAGTCCCGGCTCCTGCGCGATCGCGGCTGATACCTGCATGAGCGGTCGAAGATGGATCCTCGGGACAAGGGCCCGAGGATGACGGCGGGGTGCGTGCAGCGATCGAAGTCCTGAGAGGCATCGGCGGCGGGCTACAGCGACGGAGAGGGTTGTGCCGTTTGCCGGGGTAACGGAGACGTTGGAGCGTCGGGCGAAGGCTCACGACGGGCAAATCTCCGCCCGGCGCAGGTGGGCGGAGACATCCTCCGTTCCCCGCGGCCGTCATACTCGGGCTCGTCTCGAGGACCCAACTTCCTTACCGGCACCGCAATGAAGTCCGGGGCAACTGATCACTAGACCCATGAACGTGCGGCGCGTCAAATCTAAACCGGCCTGTTGTGCGGCTGGAATAGCCGTCCGCGTTCGGCGATAAGCACAAACACCAATCCGATCAGCGACAGGACGAAGAAGCCGGCGACAAGCGGCAGCGTCGTGCCGTTAAAGGCCTGGCCGATCACTGCTCCGACAACGCCGCCGCCGGCCGTACTCATGAAGCCGAGGACCGACGAGGCCGTGCCCGCCACGTGCCCGAGCGGCTCCATCGCCAGCGCGTTGAAATTCGAGCCGATCCAGCCGAACTGGAACATCGCCAAGGCGAACAGCAGCAGGTAAATCGGGAACGGCGTCGGATTTGGTCCAAGGATCGTCAACAGCAGCCAGAATCCATTGACGGCAAGGAAGGAGAGGAGAGCGCCATGGGACAGGCGGCGCATGCCGAACCGGCCGACAAGGCGCGAATTCAAGAAGGACGACACGGCCATGGTCACGGCGACCGCTGAAAACGCGACCGGGAACCACACACCAAGATCATAGATGCCGACGTAGATCTGCTGGGCCGAATTGATGAAGCCGAACAGCGCGCCGAAGATGAATGAATTTGCCAGCGTGTAGCAAAGCGCGACGCGATTGGTGAGCACGATCCTGAAGCCTTGCAACACCGATTTGAGGGTAAAGGGGCGAACATCGGCCGGATCGAGCGTTTCCGGCAGGCGCAGGTAGACCCAAACCAGAACTGCGCTCGCGATCGCAGCCATGAAGATGAAGATGAGGTGCCAGTTGCCGAACAGCATGACTGTCTGGCCTGTTCCCGGCGCGATGACCGGGACGATCATGAACACCATCATGATGAGCGACATGACCTCGGCCATGCTGCGGCCGCCATAGACGTCGCGCACGATCGAAATGGTAATGACGCGCGTTGCTGCCGAACCGATCCCCTGCAGCAAACGGAACAATAGAAGCGAGGTGAAGGTCGGCACGAACACGCAGGCGAGCGCCGAGGCGATATAGACGACGAGGCCGACGAACATCGGAACGCGGCGGCCGAAGCGGTCGGAGATCGGGCCGTAGAACAATTGCGACACGGCAAAACCCATCAGATAGGCCGAGATGACATATTGCCGATGATTTTCGCTGGCAACGCCGAGGCTCGCGCCAATCTGCTGCAGGCCGGGAAGCATGATGTCTATGGCAAGCGCATTGATCGCCATCAGCATCGCCATCATCGCGATGAATTCCGCTTTCCCCATTCCCCTCAGGCGGGCGGCGGAAGTGGTCGTCGAACTGTCCATGATCAAACCTGCAAATATCAACAAAGACAAAGGCGTCGGAGCGGCCGACGCCTTTCGAAACAAGGTACCGGGCAATCCGGAACCGATTGGAACTATTGCGTAATCAGGCGGCCTTCGTGGCGACGCCCTTTTCGCTGAGCAGGTTTTGCAACTCGCCTGCCTGGAACATTTCGCGGATGATGTCGCAACCGCCGACAAATTCACCCTTCACATAAAGCTGCGGAATGGTCGGCCAGTTGGAATAGTCCTTGATGCCCTGGCGCAGTTCGTTGGATGAAAGAACATTCACACCCTTATAGTCGACGCCGATATAGTCGAGAATCTGCACGACCTGGCCGGAAAAGCCGCATTGCGGAAAGCCGGGCGTGCCCTTCATGAAGAGAACGACGTCGTTGCTCTTGACCTCACTGTCGATGAATTCATTGATACCGCTCATTTCGGCAACCTTTCACCCCAAGATGTGACGAATCGTCATTTCATGGTTCAATTGTTTTCGTTGTTTACAGATAGCGCTTCAATTTAGTCAAAACAAGGCTGGTGAGGGTGTCATATCGTATCATCATCGCTGCCGGTGTGCTCCTTGCCGCACTCGCGGCGGGATTGTTTGCCCAACTTGGGCAATTGCGGCCGGCGACCGGAGCGTCAGGAGGTACTATGGTTTCGCTTCCTTTTGACCGCAAGGACCTGCCGGCCCCTTGCCGCACTGTCGACTTCGAGGGCAGCGGCAACATCGTCTGCGAAGTTGATCTGCGCTCCTACGAGGTCCGGCTTGGCCTCAATGGTGCGGATGGCAAGCTCTATGGCTCGCTCGCATCATTCATGGCGGGACAACCGGCCGCGGCGAAGCTCGTTCTCTCAATGAATGCCGGGATGTACGAGCCCGACATGAGGCCGGTTGGCCTTTACGTCGAGGAGGGGAAAGCGATTGCGCCTCTCAACACTGGAGAGGCTCCTGGCAACTTCTACATGAAACCGAACGGCGTGTTCTTCGTCGCAAAAGACGGCACGGCCGGCGTTGTTTCGACCGAAGCCTACGCGAAGGCAGCACCTGATGTTCGCATTGCCACGCAGTCGGGGCCCATGCTCGTCATCGACGGAAAGGTGCACCCGCGCTTCGAACCCAACGGCACGTCGCGCTACGTCCGCAATGGCGTCGGCGTCCGCGATCCGAATACGATCGTACTGGCGATTTCAACGGAACCGGTCAGTCTCGGCCGCTTTGCGCGCCTTTTCAGGGATGAGCTTGGCTGCGCCAACGCTCTGTTCTTCGACGGGATGATTTCTGCCCTGTCAAACGACCGGAAGGTGTTGCTTGGAGGAACCGATCCGGTGGGACCGATTCTGGCAGTGTACGAAAAGTCTTAGTCCGGGGCGCTCGTCTGCAGGGCGAGGGCGTGCAGTACGCCCCCCATATTGCCTTTCAATGCGTCGTAAACCATCTGGTGCTGCTGCACGCGCGACTTGCCGCGAAAACTTTCCGCGACAACCTCGGCAGCATAGTGATCGCCGTCACCCGCGAGATCGCGGATCGTCACTTTTGCATCCGGAATGGCGTCTCGAATCATTTTCTCGATGTCGCGTGCATCCATTGCCATGCTGTTCTCTCCTCAAGCGGCCTGATTCTTATCGTCCACGTGACCGCTCATATAGTCAGGGAACCACGATTCGTGTGCTTGTGTCAGGTCTGACACAGATATGGAGAGCAGACCGCCGATCGTCAATGCGTTGCCGCCAACTGTCCCAAGCTTGCGGAACGGGAGACCGGAACCCTCGGCGTTGAGCGTGATCATGTTTGCCGCATCCGGGGCCACTGCAACGACGTAACGGGACTGATCTTCGCCGAACAGCAAGGCATGCGGCGCGCCTTCGCCGATCTCGACCGTCGCACCCTTGCCGGAGGCCATGCACATTTCAGCCAATGCGATGGCAAGCCCGCCGTCCGACAGATCGTGGCAAGCGGTTAACTGGCCGTTGCGGATCGCCGAGCGGACGAAATTGCCGTTGCGCTTTTCGACGCCGAGATCGACTGCTGGCGCCGGACCGTCGGCGCGGCCATGCAGATCGCGCAGGTAGATCGATTGTCCGAGATGCGTGCCGTCGACGCCGAGCAGGATCAGCACGTCGCCATCCTTCATGCCGCCGACCTTGGTGGTCTTGGTCCAATCTGGAATGAGCCCTACGCCGGCTATGGTCGGCGTCGGCAGGATGCCCTGGCCGTTGGTTTCATTATAGAGCGAGACATTGCCTGAAACGATCGGGAAGGAGAGGGCCCGGCAGGCCTCGCCGATACCGCCGATCGCCTTGACCAGCTGGCCCATGATCTCCGGCCGCTCCGGATTGCCGAAATTGAGGTTGTCGGTGGCGGCCAGGGGTTCGGCACCGACAGCGGTGAGATTGCGCCAGCATTCGGCCACTGCCTGCTTGCCGCCCTCGTAAGGATCGGCCTCCACATAGCGGGGCGTCACGTCGGAAGAAAAAGCGAGCGCCTTGCTTCTATTGCCATCGACACGGACAACGCCGGCATCGCCGCCGGGAACCTGCAGGGAATTACCCTGAATCAGCGTATCATATTGCTCGTAGACCCAGCGCCGCGACGAAAGATCGGGGGAGCCGACCAACTGCAGCAGCGCTGCGCCATAGTCTGCGACTTCCGGCACATTGGCGGCTGGCAGCGGTGCATGCTTGCCGGGTTCCATCCACGGGCGGTCATATTCCGGCGCCTGGTCGCCAAGGTCCTTGATCGGAAGGTTGGCGACTTCATGTCCGCCATGCAGCACACGGAACCGCAGATCGTCCGTTGTGTAACCGACAATGGCAAAGTCGAGGCCCCATTTGCGGAAGATCGCTTCGGCTTCCTCTTCCTTTTCCGGGCGCAGCACCATGAGCATGCGCTCCTGGCTTTCGGAGAGCATCATCTCATAGGCGGTCATGCGCTCTTCGCGCACGGGAACGCTGTCGAGATTGAGCTCGATGCCGAGATTGCCCTTGGCGCCCATTTCAACAGCCGAGCAGGTCAGACCGGCCGCGCCCATATCCTGGATTGCGATGACGGCGCCGGAGGCCATCAGTTCAAGCGATGCTTCGAGAAGGCACTTTTCCGTAAACGGATCGCCCACCTGAACGGTCGGGCGCTTTTCGTCGATCGATTCATCGAATTCCGCCGAGGCCATGGTCGCGCCGCCGACGCCGTCGCGGCCCGTCTTGGCGCCGAGATAGACGACGGGCAGGCCGACGCCCTCTGCCTTCGAATAGAAAATCGCATCGGTCCTGGCGAGGCCGGCCGCAAAGGCGTTGACGAGGATATTGCCATTATAGCGAGCGTCGAAATTGACCTCGCCCCCGACCGTCGGAACGCCGAACGAATTGCCGTAGCCGCCGACACCCTCGACGACGCCGGAAACGAGGTGGCGGGTCTTCGGATGGGCCGGGTCGCCGAAGCGCAGCGCATTCATCGCCGCAATCGGCCGGGCGCCCATGGTGAACACGTCGCGCAATATGCCGCCGACGCCGGTCGCAGCGCCCTGGTAGGGCTCGATATAGGAGGGGTGATTGTGGCTCTCCATCTTGAAGACCACGCATTCGCCGTCGCCGATATCGACCACGCCGGCGTTTTCGCCAGGGCCCTGGATGACCTGCGGTCCGGTGGTCGGCAGGGTGCGCAGCCACTTCTTGGAAGACTTGTACGAGCAGTGCTCGTTCCACATGGCGGAAAAGATGCCGAGCTCCGTAAATGTCGGCTCGCGTCCGATCAGATCGAGAATACGCTGGTATTCATCCGGCTTCAGCCCGTGCGAGGCAACGAGTTCCGGTGTAATCGGGCGGGTATCGGGATTTGTCATGGGTTCTGGAGCATCCTTGGCGAGGGGGCGGCTTTCGGCCACTCTTTAACCTATGTAGTGCGGTCGCGCGACAGGAAAATAGCCCAAATCGACAAAGCCCCGGCATGCCCGAAACGACCTGCTCTTGTTCGGGAGAGGGGGCGCGCGTAACGTCATGTCGGATCATTTCATGGGGGAGACAGGCATGACGTGCAGGCTTCAGGACAAGGTGGCGATCATATCCGGCGGCGCCACGGGAATGGGGGGAGCGGCGTCGAAGCTCTTCGCCGCCGAGGGCGCAAAAGTGGCCATCGTCGACCGCAACGAGGCGGCAGCTGCTGCAACCGTTGCCGAGATCAGTGCGGCGGGCGGCGAGGCCGCCTACTTCGTTGCCGATGTCTCGGATGAGGCTCAGGTAAACAGGGCCGTTGAAGCCACGTTCGAGCACTTCGGCCCGGTTACCGTATTGTTCAATCACGCCGGCACAATCGTCATCAAGCCGTTCCTCGAAACGACGCTCGAGGAATGGGATTGGCTGCATGCGGTCAACGTGCGCTCGATGTATCTGATGACGAGGGCAGTAATCCCTCACATGATCGAGGCCGGCGGCGGCTCGATCGTCTGCACCTCGTCGATTTCGGCGGTTGCCGCAACCCCGATGGAAGTGCTCTACGACACCACCAAGGGCGCGTGCCACATGTTCGCTCGCGCGATCGCCGTCGAGTTTCGCGACCGCAACATCCGCTGCAATGCGGTTTGCCCCGGTTTCATCCGCACCCCGCACGGCTTGCGCGAGGTGGATGAATTGCAAAAGCGCGGCGTCGATGTATCGGACGCGGCCATGCAGGCGGCGCAGGGCCGGATCGGCGAGCCGGAGGAGGTGGCGCGCGCGGCGCTGTTTCTTGCCAGCGACGAATCCTCCTTCATCACCGGTACGCATCTCTTCGTCGACAATGGATTTACAGCGATCTAGTCGACTGTGCTAAGCTTGCCACGGGCACCTTAACAGCCGACTCTAGGGAGACGGACGATGACGGCTTACCTGATTGCTGACGTGAAGGTGACGGACGATAAATGGATACCGAAATACGCGGCGGCGGTGCATGACATAGCGCACAAGCACGGCGGCAAGTATCTGTCGCGCAGCGGCAATATTACCTTGCTGGAGGGAAAGCCGCTCGACACGACGTTGATTGCTATCATCGAGTTTCCTTCGACCGAGGCGGCCGAAGCCTTCGCCAGCGATCCGGAATATGCGCCCTATGCGAGTGCGCGGCAGTCAGGCAGCGAGAGCCGCTTCCGCATCATCGACGATACGGATCTTGCCGGGAGCATCCCCTACCTGCCGAAGGGGTGATTCCCCAATCAGGCTAGGCAGCGATGGCGTCGAGGTGTTTTCGCACCTCGGCGAACACGCTCTTGAACATGGCTTCGGTCAGGCGGCCGGTGTTGGTGTTGTAGCGCGAGCAATGATAGCTCGAGAAAATCCGGACATTGCCAATCTCGGCTCTGCCGCCATGGCTGAATGGATAGGCAGATACCGGCTGCTTCAGCGCACGAATTGTCGATTGGTGCGCAATGGTGCCGAGCGTCACTATGGCGCGCAGACCGGCAAATTGTTCGATGGTCGGTGTCAGGAAGCGGCGGCAATTGCTGATCTCGCCGCCGACGGGCTTGTTCTCCGGCGGAACGCATCGCACCGCATTGGTGATGGCGGTATCGATCAGCTGCAATCCATCGTCCGGCCGCGCCGCAAAGGTGCCGCGGGAAAAACCGAACTCGCTCAGCGTTCCATAAAGAAGATCACCGGCATAGTCGCCCGTGAACGGCCGGCCGGTACGATTGGCGCCGCGCAGGCCAGGCGCCAGGCCGATGATGAGCAGACGAACGGATTCAGCACCAGCGGCCGGCAGGAACGTCGGAACGGGCGCGTTGTGCCACCCCGGTTCCTTGTCCCGCCAAGCGGCGATGAAATCATGCAGACGCGTGCAGATAGGGCAGTCCGGAGAAGGCTCCGGACCCGTCAATTCTGCGATCAATAATCGACCTGTTCTTCTTCGACGCGGCGTGGTGTCCGTTCGGAAGGCTCGCGGCCGATTTCAGCACGCAGCGACACGAGGTCGATGAAGTGATCGGCCTGGCGGCGCAGTTCGTCGGAGATCATCGGCGGCTGCGTCGACAACGTCGATACGACGCTGACCTTGCGGCCCTTGCGCTGCAGCGCTTCGACGAGCGAGCGGAAGTCGCCATCGCCGGAGAAAATGACGAAATGGTCTACCGTGTCCGTCAGTTGCATGGCATCGACGGCAAGTTCGATGTCCATATTACCCTTGATCTTGCGGCGGCCCGCAGAGTCGGTGAATTCCTTCGCCGGCTTGGTTACAACCTTATATCCATTGTAGTCGAGCCAATCGATCAGCGGACGGATCGAAGAATACTCCTGATCCTCAACCAGTGCAGTGTAGTAATACGCACGAAGCAGGTAGCCGCGCTTGTGGAAAGCAGCGAGCAGCTTGCGATAATCTATATCGAAGCCGAGTACCTTGGAAGCCGCGTAGAGATTTGCACCGTCAATGAACAA
Organism: Phyllobacterium sp. UNC302MFCol5.2; assembly: GCF_000686005.1. Lineage (NCBI taxonomy): Bacteria > Pseudomonadati > Pseudomonadota > Alphaproteobacteria > Hyphomicrobiales > Phyllobacteriaceae > Phyllobacterium > Phyllobacterium sp. UNC302MFCol5.2. Next base: position 122,037 of record NZ_JMLL01000010.1, on the reverse strand, counting down.
GACGATCTTTTCTCGTGGATCAAACATAATAACGTTCCATTTCAAAAATCTAAGCTTAACTTCAAATCAGCTTGCTTATAATAGAGCCCGATCTGAACTTAATACGAAAGTAGGATATTTAGTACGTCGGGTCGAGGCAAAAGCCAATAGGTTCGTTGATATTTTGTCGAGGTTTCCGCCGATATGCGGTGATTGGCCCGCACCGCGAAGCTGTAAATCGCGCGAAAGCGTCAATATGCATCGGTGGCTTTTGCTTGTTTTTTGCGTTCATCCGCGTTATGTGCGGAGCAATCCGCTAATTCAGAGAAAAATGAAAGGGGCAGTTTATGGCCCGTGTCACTGTTGAAGATTGCGTTGACAAGGTTGAGAACCGGTTCGAACTCGTTCTCCTCGCCAGTCACCGCGCGCGCCTGATTTCCCAGGGCGCAGCGATCACGATCGATCGCGACAACGATAAGAATCCCGTGGTAGCCCTGCGTGAAATCGCCGATGAGACCCTTTCGCCGGGCGATCTTAAAGAAGATCTGATCCATTCCCTGCAGAAGCATGTCGAAGTGGACGAGCCCGAAGCTGTTGCCGTACCGCAGGTGACTGCCGGCGACAATGTGGCAGCCGATGTCGATGCCGACAGCGAAGCCGAAGACAATGTTTCCTTCGACTCCATGTCGGAAGAGGAACTTCTGGCCGGAATCGAGGGTCTTGTGGCCCCGGAAAAGAGCGACGACTACTAAGTCAAATGTCGCGCTCCGGCGCGGCAGCGGCCGGCAAGGCTTTTGATGCGTCGCAGCTTTCTGCGGCGCATTATTTTTGCGGCTCCCGTGGTGCAATACCATATAGTCGCCATAACAATTTCGTGTTCGGCCAATTCTGTGTGTGAGGTCTTCGTCCATGATGCGTCAGTATGAGCTTGTCGAGCGTGTCCAGCGTTACAAGCCTGACGTCAATGAAGCGCTTCTGAACAAGGCCTATGTCTATGCCATGCAGAAGCACGGCCACCAGAAGCGCGCGTCGGGCGATCCCTATTTCTCGCATCCCCTGGAAGTCGCAGCAATTCTCACCGACATGCATCTCGACGAGGCGACAATCGCCATCGCCCTGCTGCACGACACGATCGAAGATACGTCCGCGACCCGCCAGGAGATCGACACGCTGTTCGGTCCGGATATAGGCAAGCTCGTCGAAGGACTGACCAAGCTCAAGAAACTCGATCTTGTCTCGAAAAAGGCGGTGCAGGCGGAGAACCTGCGCAAGCTTCTCCTTGCGATCTCCGACGACGTGCGCGTCCTCCTCGTCAAGCTCGCCGATCGCCTGCACAATATGCGCACGCTGCATCACGTGCCCGAAGACAAGCGCCTGCGCATTTCCGAGGAGACGATGGATATCTATGCGCCGCTCGCCGGTCGCATGGGCATGCAGGATATGCGCGAGGAGCTGGAGCAACTCGCCTTCCGCTACATCAATCCCGAAGCCTTCAACGCCGTCACCAACCGGCTCGCGGAACTGTTGGAGAAGAACCGCGCGACGTTGAAGCAGATCGAGACCGACCTCTCCAACCTCTTTGCCAAGCATGGCATCAAGGCCAGCGTCAAAAGCCGCCAGAAGAAGGCATGGTCAGTGTTTCGCAAGATGGAAAGCAAGGGCCTGTCATTCGAGCAACTGTCGGATATCTTCGGCTTTCGCGTCGTCGTCGATACCGTCGCCGATTGCTACAACGCGCTTGGCATCATCCACACCACCTGGTCGATGGTGCCTGGCCGCTTCAAGGATTACATCTCGACCCCGAAGCAGAACGACTACCGCTCGATCCATACCACCATCGTCGGGCCATCACGCCAGCGCGTCGAACTGCAGATACGCACCCGCGAGATGAACGACATCGCTGAATATGGCGTTGCGGCGCACTCGATCTACAAGGATCGCGGCAGCGCCCAGAACCCGCATGTGATTTCGACCGAGACAAACGCCTATGCCTGGCTGCGCCAGACCATCGAGGCGCTTGCCGAGGGTGATAATCCCGAAGAATTTCTCGAACACACCAAGCTCGAGCTTTTCCAGGATCAGGTCTTCTGCTTCACGCCGAAGGGCCGGCTGATTGCCTTGCCGCGCGGCGCGACCCCTATCGACTTTGCGTATGCGGTCCACACCAATATCGGTGACAGTTGCGTCGGGGCAAAGGTGAACGGCCGCATCATGCCGCTCATGACCGAACTCCACAATGGCGACGAGGTCGAGATCATTCGCTCCAAGGCGCAGACGCCGCCGGCCGCCTGGGAATCGATTGTCGTTACCGGCAAGGCGCGGGCCGCCATCCGCCGCGCCACGCGCATCGCCGTCCGCAAACAATATTCTGGCCTCGGCACCCAGATCCTCGAGCGCGCCTTCGAGCGGGCAGGGAAGGTCTATTCGCGCGACGAACTGAAGAAGGGGCTGCAACGCCTCGCACGCAAGGAGCTCGACGATGTGCTTGCCGCCGTCGGCCGCGGCGAATTGCCGTCGTCGGATGTGATGAAGGCGGTCTATCCCGAATATCAGGACTCCAAGCCGAAGCCGGCGGCCGAACGCGAGGAGGGCTGGGTCAATTTCCGCAATACATCCGGCATGATCTTCAAGATGCCGGAGGGCGCGGAAGCCGAGGGCATGACGCCCGGCGGTCCCAATGCGTTGCCGATCCGCGGCGCGAGCCCGGACATGCCGGTACACTTCTCGCCGGAAGGTGCAGTGCCGGGCGACCGGATCGTCGGCATCCTGCAGCCTGGCGCGGGCATGACCATCTACCCGATCCAGTCTTCGGCGCTGATGGCCTATGACGATCAGCCGGAGCGCTGGATCGACGTCCGTTGGGACATCGACGATAACAGCCGCGACCGTTTTCCGGCCCGTATCAGTATATCGGCAATCAACGCACCCGGCTCACTCGCCGAGATCGCGCAGATCATCGCCGAGAACGAGACCAATATTCACAATCTCTCGATGGTTCGCACCGCGCCCGACTTTACCCAGATGATCGTCGATCTCGAAGTGTGGAACCTCAAGCATTTGAACCGGATATTGTCGAAACTTAAAGAGAGCAAATGTGTCAGCGATGCGCAGCGCGTCAATGGCTAGCAGGAATTGATTGAGGGAAAGATGAACACGAGCGAAGTTCTGGATGTATTCCGTGATGCGGGCGCGATACTCGAAGGTCATTTCATTTTGACGTCGGGCCTGCGCAGTCCGATCTTCCTGCAGAAGGCGCGGGTTTTCATGCATGCGGACAAGACCGAGCGCGTCTGTCGCGCCCTCGCCGAGAAGATCAAGGCGGCAGGGCTTGGCCAAATTGACTATGTGGTCGGGCCGGCCATCGGTGGTATCATCCCGGCCTACGAAACCTCCCGCCATCTCGGTGTTCCGGCGATCTGGGTCGAGCGCGAAAACGGCAAATTCAAGCTGCGCCGGTTCGACATAGCCACAGGCGCGCGGGTGGTTATCGTGGAGGACATCGTAACGACAGGGCTTTCGATCCGCGAGACGGTGACGTGCCTGAAGGAACTCGGCGCAGACGTGTTGGCGGCCGCCTGCATCATCGACCGTTCCGCCGGCAAGAGCGATGTCGGCGTGCCGCTGGTCGCTTTGGCCGAGTATGAAGTGCCTGCCTATCCCGCGGATAAACTTCCGCCGGAACTTGCCGCAATTCCGCCCGTTAAACCGGGTAGTCGCAACATCTGATCCCTTATTTGGCAGAGGCGACGACGCGGCTTATTGCCGGCGGCGCGGCATATCGAGGATATTGAACGAGAATGCTTTTCAAGAGGCGCAACAAACCTGATTTTCGCGAGCGGCTGCGCCTGGCGCTATGGCCGCGTCGTTCGGTCGGGCGGTCGCTGCGCTATTTCGGCAAGCGGGTGCTCCGGCTTCGGGCGACCCCGCACGCGATCGCGTCCGGCTTTGCTTGCGGCATCTTCGCCGCTTTCATCCCCATTCTCGGCGTGCACATTGCGGTGGCGCTTGCCATTGCCTGGCTGATCGGCGGCAATGTTGCTGCAGCCGTCATCGGAACGACGCTCGGAAATCCGCTGGTCCTGCCCTTCATCTGGGCGGCGACGCTGGAGGTTGGCCGGTTCGTCATGACCGGTTCGCTGCAAGGCGAGCCCATGCCGCAACATCTCGGCCATATGCTGAGGCATCTCGATATTTCGGTACTGTGGGGTCCGGTGATCGAGCCGATGCTGATCGGCGCGGTACCGCTCGGGCTCCTTGCGGCCGTAATCGTCTATTTTCCCGTGCGCTGGGCCGTCGCCGGCTTTCAGCATCGCCGCAGGCACCTCCATCGGCACCATCACCGGGTTCCTGAGCCAACATGATCATCGGCATCGGCAGCGATCTGATCGATATTACCCGCGTTGAAAAGACGCTGGAGCGCCATGGGGAGCGTTTTATATCCCGGGTTTTCACGCCCATCGAGCAAGCAAAATCCGAACGGCGCAAACAGCGCGCCGCATCCTATGCGAAGCGGTTTGCGGCGAAGGAAGCCTGCGCCAAGGCTCTCGGCACAGGCCTGGCGCAAGGCGTTTTCTGGCGAGACATGGGCGTCGTCAACCTGCCGAGCGGCGCGCCGACGATGCATCTGACCAATGGCGCCGCCAAACGGCTCGAGGCGATCGTTCCAAAAGGCCACACCGCGCGCGTTCATCTCACGATCACCGACGACTTTCCGCTTGCACAAGCATTCGTGATTATTGAAGCGTTGAAAATCGAAGAATAGCCTTATTCAAAAGCCATTGGCTGCATTGCCCCGTGCGCTTCGAGCGGCTAAGAGGGGTCACATTGAGTTTACGGAGATACGACGAGCGTGAGTGACAAAGCTGTTGTGAAGAAATCTGGTGGTCTTGGCGAGACGATCAGCGTCATCGTGCAGGCGTTGCTGCTCGCACTTGTCATCCGGACGTTGCTGTTCCAACCGTTCAACATTCCGTCCGGCTCGATGCGCCCGACGCTGCTTGAAGGCGACTATCTCTTCGTTTCGAAATTCTCCTACGGCTATTCCAAATATTCGATTCCGTTTGCTCCGGACCTGTTTTCCGGCCGCATCTGGAGCGGCGAGCCGAAGCGTGGCGATATCGCGGTCTTCCGCAAGCCGAACGATACCTCGCTCGATTTCATCAAGCGCGTAATCGGCCTTCCTGGCGACAGGATTCAGGTGCGCCAGGGCGTGCTCTATATCAATGATGTTGCCGTTCCGCGCGAGAAGGTCGGCCAGATCGACAATCCGGACGTCACCGAGGTCAATCGCCCGGTCGACGTCTACCGCGAGACCCTGCCGAATGGCATCACCTATGACACGCTCGACCTGACGCCGAACGGCATCGGTGACGACACGCGCGAATTCGTCGTCCCCGCCGGTCACTACTTCATGATGGGCGACAACCGCGACAATTCAAGCGATAGCCGCTTCGATGTTGGTTATGTGCCGCTCGAAAACTTCATCGGCCGCGCCAATATCATTTTCTTCTCGATTGCCGGGAAGGCGAGCCCGCTCGAAATCTGGCGCTGGCCGTCGGAACTGCGCTTCGATCGCCTGTTGCACAGCGTAAACAGCGCGCCAAACACCGTGAAAACCAATTGATGAGCCGATGAACCTGTCCGCCGACGCCGTTCGCAGACTGGAAGAAAAAACGAGGCACACTTTTCGCGATCTCGGCCGGCTTGAGCGTGCGCTGACCCATGCGAGCGCTCGGCCCTCGGCCGGTTCCGATTATGAGCGTCTCGAATTCCTTGGTGATCGCGTGCTCGGGCTGGTCATCGCCGAGCTTCTGTTTCGCGCCTATCCGACGGCGAGCGAGGGCGAGCTTTCGCTGCGCCTGAACTCGCTCGTCAATGCCGATACTTGCGCGGCCGTCGCCGACGAGATCGGGCTCCACGAGTTCATTCGTACGGGCTCGGACGTGAAGGGACTGGCCGACAAGCGCTTGAAGAGCCTGCGGGCCGACGTCGTCGAATCGCTGATTGCCACAATTTATCTGGACGGCGGTCTTGAAGCGGCGCAACCTTTCATCGAACGTTATTGGAACGCGCGGTCGCGTGAAATCAATTCGGCTCAGCGCGACCCGAAGACTGAATTGCAGGAATGGGCGCATCAGCAGGATGGCGCGCAACCGATTTACAGCGTCGTTGACCGCACAGGGCCCGATCATGACCCCCTGTTCACCGTCAAGGTTGATGTAAAGGGCTTTGCGTCCGCCACGGGCACCGGCCGCTCGAAACGTATCGCCGAGCAGAACGCTGCCGTGGAACTGCTCTATCGCGAAGGTGTCCGTCAGAAGACGCAGGAAGAAGAAGAGAAATGACCGAACATCAACAGGAAACCGGCGTACCGACGCGATCAGGCTTTGTGGCGCTCATCGGCGCGCCGAATGCCGGTAAATCGACGCTGGTCAACCAGCTGGTCGGCAGCAAGGTATCGATCGTCACCCACAAGGTGCAGACGACACGGGCGCTTGTGCGCGGCATCGTCATTCACGGGCCGACTCAGATGGTGCTCGTCGATACGCCCGGCATCTTCAAGCCGAAGCGGCGGCTCGACCGCGCCATGGTCACGACCGCCTGGGGCGGCGCCAAGGACGCGGATTTGATCCTCGTTCTCATCGACGCCGAACTTGGGATCAATGAAGAGGCCGAGGCGATCCTCGACAGCCTCCACGAAAAGAAGCGCAAGGTCATCCTCGTTCTCAACAAGGTCGACAGGATCGAACCGCCGAAGCTCCTCGAACTCGCACAGGCCGCCAATGATAAGGTAAAGTTCGATAAGACCTTCATGATCTCGGCGCTGAAGGGCTATGGCTGCAAGGACCTCGTACAGTATCTCGCTGACAATCTCCCCGAGGGGCCGTGGTATTATCCGGAAGACCAGATCTCCGACATGCCGATGCGCATGCTCGCGGCCGAAATCACCCGCGAAAAGCTTTACCTGCGCCTTCACAACGAGCTTCCCTATTCCTCGACCATCGAGACCGAAAGCTGGGAGGAGAAGCCGGACGGCTCCGTCCGTATCAGCCAGGTGATCTATGTTGAGCGCGACAGCCAGAAGAAGATCGTTCTCGGCCACAAGGGTGAGGCGATCAAGTCGATCGGTCAGGCGGCGCGCAAGGAGTTGATGGAGATCCTCGAGCAGAAGGTTCATCTGTTCCTCTTCGTCAAGGTGCGCGACAATTGGGGGAACGACCCCGAGCGCTACCGCGAAATGGGCCTTGAATTCCCGCACTGATAGCGCGACCATCTTTAGATGGAATGGCGTGATGAAGGAATAATCCTCGGGACGAGGCGGCATGGCGAAACCAGCGCCATCCTCGAACTGATGACGTGTGACCATGGCCGGCACCTCGGTCTGGTGCGCGGCGGTCGTTCCCGGCGCATGCAGCCGATGCTTCAGGCAGGCAACCGCGTCGACGTGATCTGGCGCGCGCGTATGGACGAGCACCTCGGCATGATGCAGGTCGAGCCGGTGGCATTCGCGGCAGCGCGGCTGATCGAACAGCCGGTCGCGCTCTACGGCCTCCAGCTTGCAGCTGCCCATTTGCGCCTTCTCCCCGAGCGGGATCCGCATCAGAACCTCTTTGAAATTCTCAATGTCATTGTCGAGCATTGCGACAATTCGCTGATCGCCGGTGAGCTTCTCCTCCGCTTCGAACTGACAATGCTCGAAGAACTTGGCTTCGGCCTCGACTTGAAGTCCTGCGCCGCTACGGGTGGCCATGAGAACCTTGCCTATGTTTCGCCGAAATCGGGACGGGCGGTGTCGCGCGATGCCGGCGCACCATGGGCTGAAAAGCTTCTTGAAATGCCGCCCTTCATGTCGAGCCCCACGGTGCGCGCCGCGTCGCTGAACGAAGTCATCAGCGCCTTTCGCTTGACCGGCTACTTTTTCAACCGCCATATCTGGGAGCCGCGGGCGCAGCGATCGCCGGAAGCCCGCGACGGTTTTCTCGCCGCGCTCGGGCGTTCATTGTCAAATGCAGCCGGGGCAACGGCGCCAGTGCAGGAAAGGTCGATCCTTCCATGAGCTATGACGACGTGTCTCCGGTCGAGTTCCCAGGCGGTGTCGGCCTGCTTCCGCTCGCCGACCTCGCCACACGCGGCGGCCTCGACATCCTGCAGGCGATGTTGCGCGGCGACTATCCCGCGCCGCCCATGGCCCAGACGCTGTCCTTTACCTTGCATGAAGTTGAACAGGACCGCGTCGTCTTCAAGGGCTTGCCGCGGCCCGAGCATCGCAATCCGCTGGGCGGAATCCATGGCGGCTGGGTTGCGACGCTGATGGACTCGGCTCTTGCCTGCTGCATCATGACCACTCTCAAGCCGGGCGAAGCCTATACGACTGCAGAATTCAAGGTGAACCTCGTGCGGCCGTTGACCGCCGATATGGGCCTCGTTCTGTGCGAGGGGAGGCTCATTCATCGTGGCCGCACGCTTGCAACATCCGAGGCGTTCCTCAGGGACAAGAACGGCAAGCTGCTAGCGCACGGCACTGAAACTTGCGCGATTTTTCCGCTCGAGAGTTTCGTGCGCAGCAAATAGAGCCTTCTGTGAAACAGGAAGCCAGATTGTGACGGGTGCCGCAAATGCGCGGCAAGTAAGTCACACTTTCCATAAATTTTGTTGAAAACCCTTTGTTTTTCGCTTCTGTCGCGACTTGAGCGTTTGTCGCACGTTGACGGCTGAAATTTTGCATTGATAAACATTGATATTGGGCAGAATACAAAAGTTCTGTTGGGTGAACGCAGTCCGCGCGACTGCCGGGGAGGAAAACATGGATAGTTTTTTGGCGGGCCTCAAGGCCGCTGTCGACGCAATGGGACCGACGGTCCTCTTGCCGATCGTAATCTTTATCATTGCGCTGGTGCTCGGCGCGAAGCCGGGCAGGGCGTTTCGCGCCGCTGTCACCATCGGCGTCGCCTTCATCGGCATCAATCTCGTTCTTGGCCTGATGCTGACGTCGATTGGCGATGTCGCGAAGGCCATCGTTACCAATACGGGCATTCAGCGCGATATCGTCGATGTCGGTTGGCCGTCAGCCGCGGCGATCGCTTTCGGCTCCTCCGTCGGCCTTTGGGTGATCCCGATTGCCATCGTCATCAACATCATTCTCCTGGTGACGCGCCTGACCCGTACGCTCAACGTCGACGTGTGGAATTTCTGGCATTTTGCCTTCATCGGATCGCTTGCCGTAGCCGCGACCGACAGCCTTGCCTATGGCCTCGTCGTTGCCGCGCTCATGGTTGCGCTTTGCCTGCTCTTTGCTGATTGGTCGGCGCGGGCAGTCCAGCAGTTCTACGGCATTCCGGGCATTTCGGTGCCGCATCTCGCCTCGGCGCAGATCCTGCCGATCGCGATCGTGATCAACTGGATCATCGATCGTATTCCGGGCATCAACCGCATCGAACTCAATACCGAGACCTTCGAGCGCCGTTTCGGCGTGTTCGGCGAGCCGGTCATCCTCGGCCTCATCATCGGTCTCGTCCTCGGCGCCATCGCCTATTACAATGCCGGCGATTTCGGTACGGCGCTGACGAAGATCCTGCAGACGGGCATGACGCTCGCCGCCGTGATGCTGCTTTTGCCGCGCATGGTCAAGATCCTGATGGAAGGTCTGCTGCCGGTTTCCGACGCCGCACAGGAGTTCGTGCGCAAGCGCACCGGCGACCGCGAACTTCTCGTCGGCCTCGACTCGGCGATCCTCATTGGTCATCCGGCGGCAATCTCGTCGTCGCTCATCCTGGTGCCGATCGCGATCATTCTGTCGGTAATCCTTCCGGGCAACCGCGTCATTCTCTTCGCCGACCTTGCGGTCATTCCGTTCATCGTTGCCATGACGGCGCCGCTCCTCAAGGGCAATGTGTTCCGCATGGTCATCGTCGGCACGATAACGCTTGCGGTTGGCTTCTATGTTGCGAACGCGCTTGCACCGCTATTCACGGCCGCTGCCCAATCGTCGGGCTTCCAGATGCCTGCCAATGCGGTGCAGATTACCAGCGTGGTCGACGGCTTCCTGTGGATACCCTATGTCGTCATCGCGTTGATCCAGAACCTCGGCGTCATTGGTCTCGTCGTGCTTGCGGCCATCATCGCCGCCGCATTCTGGGCCTATCGCCGCAACACGGCCGCATGGGAACGCGCCGCGGGTGCCGACGACGCTGTAGACCAGAACGCCTGAACCAAGTGGAGTGAATGAATGGCTGAGGCCTTGTTGAATACGCTTGATCCCGGGGCAATCGTCCTCGGGGTCAAGGCATCGAGCGACGAAGAGGTAATCCGCATTCTCGCGGCGCGCCTCGAAGGGCTCGGATATGTGAAGCCGAGTTACGCCGATGCCGTCGTGGCGCGCGAAGCCGCGCTGCCGACGGGACTGCCGCTCGGCGGCGCAAACAATGTTGCGGTGCCCCATACCGATCCGCACCATGTCATCAAGCCCGGCCTTGCGCTTGCAACGCTTGCCGAGCCGGTGCTGTTCTCGAACATGGAGGACCCCGACGAGAAGCTTCCGGTCAGCGTCGTTTTCGTCATGGCGCTCAACGACAAGGACAAGCAGGTCGAAATGCTGCAGGAGATAGCCGGAACAATCCAGTCGCCGGAAATCATCGCTGCGCTCATCGCCGCAAAATCCGCGGAAGACGTGCTGGGACTTCTCGGCTAGGTTGGATATTTCAAGGAGGAAAAAGAACAGATGGCCAAGCAGAAGACAGTGCTATTTGCCTGCGGAACCGGCATTGCCACCTCGACCGTCGTCGCACACGCGGTCGAAGAGGCGCTTAAGGATCGCGGCATCCGCATCAACACCCGCCAGTGCAAGGCGACGGAAGTGGCCGGACAGATCGATGATGTCGATCTCGTCGTATCGACCACCCAGTTGCCGAAGGACCTCGGCAAGCCGGTCATCACGACGCTGGCGTTCCTGACCGGGATCGGCAAGGCCGATGCCCTCGACAAGATCGAAGCCGCTCTGCGCGACTGAGCGGAAGAGGTTTTTCAAGCGAAATAGCGCGGCATCAGGCTTCTATCGCTTGCCGCGCGGCACTTGCCAAAAAGGCGGCGCGCGTCAATCCGCGCGCCCTTGCTGTTTCATCGATCGCCCGCAGCAAGCCGCGTTCGAAAGTGACATTGGCCCGCACCACGCCGGTATCGTTGTCGATGAGCGGCACAGAGATGAGAAAAGCGCCATTCGCAAGTTCCTCGCGAATGCTTTCCCTCGCCATGATTTCGGCGTGACTTGAAGGAGCGGGAAGCTCCATGTCTTCCGCGTAAAGTCGCAGCGCGTCGACTGCGTTTGACACGATATTGTCAACATCGTCAGAGGCCGAGTAGACGCCGGCTATATCCGGAAACTGGATGCCGTATGCACTATCGTCGTCGTGTTGGACGAGGGCAAAATAGTGGCGCATGGATATTGCTCCTTGTCTTGTCATCAAATCCATCCCGCGTCCTTTGCGATGGAACGTGCCGTTCCAAGCGGCAGGTCCTTTCTGGGATGCGGGATGATGAGGGTAATTTCGCCTTTGCGAAATTTGTGGTGGGAACCGCGAACTGAGACGAGTTCAAACCCTTCGTCCTTGAGGCGTTTGATGATCTTTTTGCTATCGCGTTCCACACGCAAACCCCAACAATGCGCATCTATATACGCATTGTTGCGCAAGTTCGTCAAGTTTGGTGCGCATCGAAATGCGCACTACCAGAACAGTTACTCCGCCGGCTGCAGCGCAGGGCGAACTGCGGGCGTTTCCTCGATCGGCCAGTGCACGATGGCCGCAAAAATGCCGAGCGCCACGCCGAGCCACCAGACGGGATTATAGCTGCCGAAATGATCGTAGAGGTAGCCGCCGAGCCATACGCCGAGGAACGAGCCGATCTGGTGTGACAGGAACACGATGCCGCCGAGCATTCCAAGGTGCTTTGTTCCGAACATGATGGCGACGAGCGAATTCGTCGGGGCCACGGTCGAAAGCCACATCAGGCCCATCAGGATCGAGAAGATGATCACTGAGGTGCCGGTCTGCGGCAGGAGCAAGAAGGCGGTGACGAGCGCCGAACGACCGAGGTAGAGGAAGGAAAGGAACTTAGGCTTCGAATAGCGCTGGCTGATGATGCCGGATGCGAGCGAGCCGATGATGTTGAAGAAACCGATCAGGGCGAGGGCAAGGACGGCGTATTTCGCATCGATTCCGATATCGCCGATATAGGCCGGGAAATGCGCGGTAATAAACGCAACCTGAAATCCGCAGACAAAGAAGCCAGTGGTCAGGAGGATATAGCTCTTGTGCCCGAATGCCTCGCGCAACGCTTCGCCGATCGATTGCTTGTAATGGCTTTCGCTGACCCTGCCGCTCGAGGAATTGCCCCGCAGCGGAATGGCAAGGACCGGGATGATCAGCATGGCAAGGCCGAGATAGACGAGCGCGTCAGACCAGCCGAAACTTTCGATCAGCCCCTGGCTGATCGGCGCGAAGACAAACATGCCTGCCGAACCCGCCGCAGTCCCGATGCCGAATACCAGCGTACGGTTGGCCGGCGTGACATTGCGGGCAAAGGCCGAAAGGATGATGCCGAAGGAACCGGCCGCGACGCCAAGCCCGACCAGCACACCGCCGCCGAGATAAAGGAGGCCGGGTGACGTCGCCCAGGCCATGACGAGAAGACCGCTGCAATACAGAAGCGCCGAAAGAAGCAGGACACGCCACGTTCCGAATTTGTCGGCGATTGCGCCAAAGATCGGTTGGCCGGCGCCCCAGAACAGGTTCTGCAGCGCCATCGCCATGCCGAAGGTTGTGCGGTCCCAGCCTTTTTCGGAAAGAAGCGGCAACTGGAAGAAGCCCATGGCCGAACGCGGGCCGAAGGTAAGGAGGGCGATCAGGCAGCCGGCAATGATGATGAGCCAGGGCACGCCCGGTTGCTTGGCGGTCGATGCTTGGGCTTCGGACATGGTATGCGCTCCTTTGAGAGCGCTGAGCATTAGCGCTTTCTTCCATGCAATCAATTGAATTGAGTTGATTGTTGCTTAAATGAGTTTGATGGGTTGGGCGTCCTTGCTCGGTAAAATCAAGCAAAATGAGATTTGGCATATGCAACCTTCGCTAGCGCTTTTGTCGATAAGTCTGCTTCTTCTCGCCGGATGCGCAAGTTCGGGTGATGTCAGCCCGCTGGTGTTCTGCGATCGTCCGACGGATTTCAACGCGAGGATTTTTACCGACTGCACGCCGCGCCTCGGCGGGGACAGTCCGTTCAAACGCGATCAGCAGTATCGCTACTACAACGATAACTACCGCCATCGCTGATGATTGCTTCGACGGAAAGAGAGTGCCTTTTCTTTCGAACACCGCTTGAAGCCAGCAAAATAATCTCCTATGTAACTGCCCACGGCCTTGCCGTTTTTCTTTTGCCCATAAATATGCTCAATTTGAGTATAAATGGGAGGCGTGTTCAGGAGGAAATGGAATATGACCAACCCCGCCCGCATTTCGGCAGAGCGTTCCACGGTGAGGACCGCGGCGGATCGCTTTGGCGTCGTCGATATGCCCGATCTGTCATATACGCCCGAGGTCGCGGCCGAGACTGAACACCTCTACCAGCGCGTCTCGCACCACATTCCGCGGCTCGAATGGCCGGTCTACGCGCCCTATGTGGCTGCGATCAACCGGCTGAAGAAGCAGCGCAATGCCGTCATTCTAGCGCACAACTACCAGACGCCGGAAATATTCCACTGCGTTGCCGATATCGTCGGCGACTCGCTCCAGCTTGCCAAGGAAGCAACCAAGGTCGATGCGGAGATCATCGTCCAATGCGGCGTGCATTTCATGGCCGAGACCTCGAAGCTGCTCAATCCGCAAAAGACTGTGTTGATCCCGGATATGAAGGCCGGCTGCTCCCTTGCCGAATCGATTACCGGCGCCGACGTGCGCCTGCTGCGCGAGACCTATCCTGGCGTTCCGATCGTCACCTACGTCAACACCTCGGCGGAAGTGAAGGCCGAGAGCGATATCTGCTGCACCTCGGCCAATGCGGTTGAGGTGGTGGAGAGCTTCGGCGTCGACCGGGTCTTGTGCATTCCCGATGAATTTCTCGCCCAGAACGTCGCCGCGCAAACCAAGGTGAAGATTTTGACCTGGAAAGGTCACTGCGAAGTGCATGAGCGTTTCACGGCCGAGGAATTGCTGGCTTACAAGGCCGCTGATCCGGACATCCAGATCATCGCCCATCCGGAATGCCCGCCGGAGGTCGTTGCCGTCGCCGACTTTACCGGTTCGACCAGCGGAATGATCGGTTATGTGAAGGACAATCGCCCCGCCAAGGTGCTGCTTGTCACCGAATGTTCGATGGCATCGAACATCGAGTCGGAGGTTCCCGGCGTGAAATTCATCAAGCCGTGCAATCTTTGCCCGCACATGAAGCGCATCACGCTGCCCAAGATATTGGAAAGCCTCGTCTATATGCGCGACGAAATTCACGTGGATCCGCTCGTCGCCGAGCGTGCGCGGCTTGCGGTCGAGCGCATGGTGAACCTCAGAAACTGATCGGAGGCTGGCCCGATGTCCAATCAAACGGAACCCGTAATCATCATCGGTGGCGGTCTTGCAGGGCTGTTCTGCGCCCTGAAACTTGCTCCGCGGCCTGTGACAGTGCTCGCCGCCGCTCCTATCGGGCGCGGAGCCTCGTCCGCTTGGGCGCAGGCCGGTATCGCCGCGGCTGTCTCCGATGGTGATACCATTGAAAAGCATGTTTCCGATACTGTCGCCGCAGGCGATGGCATCGTTGACGAGACCATCGCCCGGCTTATGGCAAGCGAGGCCGCGGCGCGGGTGCACGATCTTCTTGGCTATGGCGTTCCATTCGACCGCGACCTCGAAGGCCGGCTCCAGGTATCGCGTGAGGCGGCCCATTCGGAAAGCCGCATCGTCCGCGTGCGCGGCGACATGGCCGGCCGCGCCATCATGCAGGCGCTGGTCAAGACGGTCGAAACGACGCCTTCGATCCGAGTGATGGAAGGTTACGTTGTCGAGGACATCGTTACCGCGCAAGGTTCGGTAAAAGGCGTGGTCGCCCGCAGCGAGGCTGGTCGCGGACCCCAGGTTCGGCTCGCGTCTTCCAACGTGGTCATTGCGACCGGCGGCATCGGTCATCTTTATGCGGTCACGACCAATCCGCCCGAGGCACGGGGCGAGGGCATAGGCATGGCCGCTCGCGCCGGCGCGATGATGGCGGACATGGAATTCGTCCAGTTTCACCCGACGGCGATCAACGTCGACAAGGACCCGGCGCCGCTCGCGACGGAGGCCCTACGTGGCCATGGTGCGACATTGATCAACGACGCCGGCGAACGCTTCATGCTGAAGATCGATGCCGATGCCGAGCTTGCGCCGCGCGACGTGGTCGCGCGCGGCATCTATGCCGAAGTTAAGAGCGGGCGGGGTGCCTGGCTCGATTGCACCGAGGCTGTAGGGGCCTCATTCGCCGAAGAGTTTCCGACCGTCTACAAATATTGCCGCGATGCCGGGATCGACCCGGTCGTCCAGCCGATCCCGGTTGTGCCCGCCGCGCATTATTTCATGGGTGGCATCCTGACTGATGCTGATGGCCGCACCTCGATCGACGGCCTGTGGGCCTGCGGCGAGTGCACGTCCACCGGCGCCCATGGCGCAAACCGCCTTGCATCCAACTCCTTGCTCGAAGCTGTTGTATTTTCAGCAAGAATTGCTGCGAGGATCGGCAATGAAGGCGAGGCTTTCGCCGGCGACTGGTCGAAGGGATCGGTCCATCGGGACGACCTCACCGCGGAGGCGGATACGCCGGCAATGACGCGTTTGCGCACGACGATGAGTGCGAGCTTCGGCGTCATTCGCAACCGGACGGACATGCTGGAAGGTCTGGAGACAATCCTCGAACTTGAGACCGGCAATCGCGACACGGCATTCCGCAATGTGCTTGCAACGGCCAAACTGGTCGCGGTGAGCGCCTTGCGCCGCGAGGAGAGCCGTGGCGGCCACTTCCGCACGGATTTCCCCGAGGTGCGTCCGGATTGGCAGCACCGCACCTTCCTGACCTTGGCAGATGCCGACGGCTCAGTCGAAGACATGCGTGAGGTCGCGTGATGGCGCGCCGGCCCCCTGGTTCTGCGTTTCCGCCTTCGCTCCCGCCGCTCCTGATCGAGGAGGCCGTACGCGGCGCCTTGCGCGAGGACCTCGGGCGTGCCGGTGATATAACGACGAACGCCACACTTTCCGAGGAAGCCACTGCGACCGCCGTGCTCTCAAGCCGCGAGGCTGGCACCCTGTGCGGCATGGGCTTTGCACGGACGGCGTTCGCGCTGATAGATCCGAGGCTCGAATTCGAGGCGTTCGCGAAAGATGGCGAGACCATTTCGCCCGGCCAGGATATTGCGCGGGTCTCGGGCAATGCGCGGGCCATTCTTTCGTCCGAGCGCGTCGCCCTCAACTACCTGATGCACCTCAGCGGAATCGCGACTTATACCGCCAAATTCGTCGATCTTATCAAGGATACCGGCGCTCGCGTCTGCGATACCCGCAAGACCATCCCCGGCATGCGCGCCTTTGCCAAATACGCCGTGAAGTGCGGCGGCGGCGCCAATCACCGGTTCGGGCTCGACGACGCAATTCTCATCAAGGACAATCACGTCGCCGTTGCCGGCGGGGTGACGAGGGCGATAAAGGCCGCCCGCGCCTATGCCGGTCACCTTGTGAAAATCGAGGTCGAAGTCGATGGTCTGGAGCAGTTCGAAGAGGCGCTGGCAGCCGGGGCCGATGTGATTCTGCTTGATAATATGGGCCCGGAACTCCTTGAAAAGGCGGTTGGAATCAATTCGGGCCGCGCGGTCCTCGAAGCGTCCGGCGGGATAAGCTTCGATACAATTAAAGCTGTTGCGCAAACAGGCGTGGACTATATTTCGACATCAAAAATCACTATGGCTGCGCCAACGCTCGATATCGGACTGGACATTGAAATCGCATGAAAGTCATCGCTACGGTTGCGGAGCTGCGCGCGACGCTCAAGGCTGAACGTCAGAAGGGCAAGGCGATCGGCCTCGTCCCGACCATGGGCTATCTGCATATCGGCCATATGGAATTGGTCCGACGTGCCAAGAGTGCGACCGACGTCACGGTCGTTTCTATATTCGTCAACCCGACGCAATTCGGCCCCAACGAAGACCTGTCGACCTACCCGCGCGATATGGACGGCGACCTTGCCAAGCTGAAGGCCGAAGGCGTCGATTATGTCTTTACGCCGGAAGTCGCGGAAATCTATCGGCCTGGCGCGCACACGATCGTCGATAATCTGGTGCTTTCGCGCATCCTCATCGGCAAGATCCGCCCCGGCCATTTCCGCGGCGTGACCACCGTCGTCACCAAGCTCTTCAATATCGTACAGCCGGACCAGGCGTTCTTCGGCGAGAAAGACTACCAGCAGCTGACAATCATTCGCCGCATGGTGGATGATCTGAACATGCCGATCGATATTATAGGTGTCCCGACGGTTCGCGAAGCGGATGGATTGGCTTGCTCGTCGCGCAATGCCATGCTCGCGGCAGCGGATCGCAAGGCAGCGGTCATTCTGTCAAGGTCGCTGGCCAAGGCGGAGGAAATGGTTGCGCAGGGCCAGCGCTCGGTTCCCGCGATCCGCAATGCGGTGCGCGGCATACTTGAAGCGGAAAAACGCGGTACGATCGAGTCCGTGGATATCCGCGACGCCGAGACGCTCGATCCCGTTTCAGGCAAGTTCCGGCAGCAGGTGGTCATTCTGCTCATCGTGCGTTTCGGCAAGGTCCGCCTGATCGACCAGCGTGTCATCGGCTGACGTAGCAGGGGAGGAGACCCTATGAGCCAGGAAATCGTAACGCGCCGGATCACTGCACCTGAGATCCTCGGTCGTAAGGGCGGCGAGCCGATTGTCGCGCTGACGGCCTATCACGCCAATACCGCGCGGATCGTCGACAATCATGCCGACATTCTCCTCGTCGGCGATAGTCTTGGCATGGTGCTCTACGCCATGGATTCGACGCTTGGCGTTCCGCTCGATCTGATGATTGCCCACGGCCGCGCAGTGGTGCGCGGGTCGAAGCGAGGGCTCATCGTTGTCGATATGCCATTTGGCTCCTACGAGGAAAGTCCGGCAGTCGCATTTCGCAATGCCGCGCGGATCATGGCGGAGACCGGCTGCGGCGCGGTCAAGCTCGAGGGCGGCGTGCAAATGGCCGATACCATCCGTTTTCTCACCGAGCGCGGCATCCCGGTCATGGCGCATGTCGGCCTGACCCCGCAATCGATCAACACGCTTGGCGGCTTCAAGACGCAAGGACGGGACACGGCGCTGTGGCCCCTCATCAAGGCGGATGCACAAGCCGTCGCCTCGGCGGGAGCGTTCGCGGTTGTGCTCGAAGGCATCGTTGAACCGCTTGCGGCGGAAATTTCGCGCGAAAGCAGCATTCCCACCATCGGCATCGGTGGGTCACGGGAGTGCGACGGCCAGATCCTCGTCCTTGAGGACATGCTCGGATATAATCCGAAGCCGCCACGTTTCGTGAAGGTCTATGGCGAGGTCGGAAATGCCATTGACGCGGCAGTCAAATCCTATGCGGACGATGTCCGATCGCGGACGTTTCCCGGCGATGAGAATGTGTACCCGTTGAAGTAGCTAAGCGGCGCGGATGATCGGAATGTTGCTGACGTCGACTTCGCGCTCAGCGTGCCAGGCATCGTAGCTAGCCTGCATGCGCAGCCAAATCTCCGCGCCATTGCCGAAGCCTTTGCCAAGTCGTGCGGCGACCTCGGGGGAAACTGGCTTACGCTCACCGATAATGTCATAGAGGTGCTGCCGAGAAATCCCAAGAAGCTTTGCGATCTCTGTCTTGTTCTTGCCGGTCGCAGGAATGATATCATTCAGTGCGGCACCCGGATGGGACGGACATCTGTTGGGGTCGCGGATGGCTTTATGCATGGTCTTTCCTAGTGATATTGCTCGAAATCGACTGCTTGCGCATCGCCATCCTTAAATTCAAAGGTGATGCACCACGGTCCATTCACATGAATGGTGCAGCGCTTGGGATTAAACCCGCGCAATGCGTGGAAGTTGTAGCCTGGTAAATTCAGTTCCTCTGCCATCACTGCTTTATCCAGAGTATCGAGTCGCACAAGAATGCGCTTGTGCATCCGGGGTTCTATCGTTGACTTCCCCGTTCGCCACAGGGTCGCCAACGCCTTGCTCTTGAACGTCCTGATCATGTAAGCGATCTGCTTACATTCCACAAGGCCCAATTCGACGATAGTCGGAAATCCAATCTATTTCTGTGGCTTTCCCTGCGTATCGGCGTTTTGCCAATAGTCCATTTTGGCCGCGCGGTCATAGCCTTCACCCATGAGGCGCACGCCGACGCGTCCCGTCTCGGGGTAAAAGATCACGTCGTTCGGGTTCTTCTCGCCGATGATGATGAAGCGGCAGGGCGCATCGCTGTGGTTGAAGAAGGAATGTCCTGCCTTCTGGCCGGCCGGAAAGCACACGTGGTCGCCGGTTTTCATGCGATAGGTCTTATCGCCAAGCCGCAGTGTCATCTCGCCCGCAAGCACGAACGCCTGCTCTTCTTCGAGCATATGATAGTGGTTGAGGCTCGACTCCATTCCGGGCGCCAACTCTTCGAGCGCCACGCCCACATGGGTTGCGCCGCCGTGACCGGAAAGGTAGCGGAAGCGCGTTCCGTAGCGGCTGCCTTCCGACCATTCCTCCCACGGAACGTTTTCTGCCGCAAAGGGCTCCGAAATGCCGTCGGCATTGATCGATACAGGTTTCGTGCTCATGGGTTCCTCCCTAGGTCCGCCCGCCGACCCTGAGGCCCGCGACGCTGCGCTCTTCGAGCACATTATGCCGGAAGCGATAGAGAGCTGCGGGCCGCCCGCGCGGTTGCGATTGCTCGGCGCCAGTGGGCTCCACCAGTTCCGTGGTCTCTACCAGGCGGCGAAAGTTCTGCTTGTGCAGGTGGCGGCCGGAAATCGCCTCCACCGTCTCTTGCAGGGCGGTCAATGTGAAGGTGGACGGCATGAGCTCAAAGACGACCGGCCGGTATTTCAGCTTGGCGCGCAGCCGGGCAATCGCGGTAGCAAGGATGCGCCGGTGATCGAAGCTCATCGAAACGCCGAGCTGGCGCGACAGAGCCGTATCGTTGGTCCGCCCGTCGCGCACGGCTTCCTCGATAAGGCCAGCCTCATACAGCAATTCGTACCGCTCAAGCACGCGCTCTTCGTCCCAAGCGATGCCATCCTCCCCGAACGCGAGCCGCAAGCGGCTGAGACGCGCAGGAACACCGCCACTTTCCGCCCAGCTGCGCAGGGCAGGACGAACCGTCTCGTCGATCAATGCGGGCTTGCCGCCGCGCCAGTCCTCCCAAGGAAGAAACGAATACCAGCTGCGCCAGCGCGCGCCTGATTTGCGCAGGGACTCCTTATTGTCATCGGTGATGCGGGTGAGGGCAAGGTAGCCTACCGAAACGATGTGAAGATCGCGATCTTCAGCAGTCTTGTGCCGGCCACGATCACCGAACGTATAGAGTTGTTCGACATAACCAAGCCGTAAGGGGGTCTGCTCGGCGACCCATTCGCGCAGGCCCGCCTCAAAGGTGCGGTGCTCCAACGGATTGAACGGACCGAATGGCAGCTCGTCGCGTTCGATGTCGTCACTGGAAGCTGTGGTAAGGATCAACGGGTCGTTGTCGGCCACAGCCGCAATGGCTGCGCTCAAATTGATCTCGACCGCGTTGGGTGTACCCGTCATACGGAAATGCTCAGGGGCAGGATGAACGGCGTACCCTCGAAGGCCTCTTCGCCTCGCCCGATCGCCTTGACCGCATCGACCATGCGGCCTCGTCGCCCGAGCATGTCGTCGGCAAGGGCTATGAGGCGGCTGTTGGGCGTGGCCGATGGCGCGTTGCGGCGCAGTGCCTGCGCCAGGTCCGCTTCGTCAAGCTCCGGATTGAGGGCGAGCGCCGTGATATAGGCGGCCGCGGTCGAGCGCGATATGCCGGCATAGCAATGGATGAGCAGCGGCGCCTGCCGGTCCCAGCGCCGACCGAAGATCAGAAGCTGGTGGATATGGTCTACCGCCGGCAAGGTCATGCCTTCGGCAGGCTCGATGATGTCGTTGAAGCCCAGGAAAAGGTGCCGTGCCTCGGCGATTTCGGCAGGCCGCATCACCGGCGTGCCGGTGTTGATGAGCGTGATCATGTCGCGAGCGCCGAAGCGGATTGCGGATTCGGCGATACGGGATAGGGGAGAAACGACGATGTGCGGCATGGATCTAACCTTGGTCTTGTGAACGTCGCCCGTCAAGCTCGGCAAAACGTTGCAAAAAAGCGTCTTGAACATCCTGTGTCGGCAGCGCGGTCACGTCGATGCCATGCGGGCTGATACCGCGCGGGCGGCCGAAGAATTGCACGGCTTCCTTTTCGGCGAATCCGGCAAGTCGGGTCGCTTCGAAATAGGCGGCCACCGCATCGGCGCGTTTGATCAACAGGCGCAGGTTCTGATGGATGACCGGAGCAAGCGCGAAGCGGACATGAATGGCATGCTGCAGCCGCAATTCCACGCTCTTGTAATCGCCGCCGACCACCGCCTTGAACGGCGAAATCATGTCGCCGATCACATATTCAGGCGCATCGTGCAGCAGCGCGATCAGCCGCTGATCGGTTGTCGCCTCCGGCACGATCCTGCCAAATATCTCTTCGACGAGCAGCGAATGTTGCGCAACGGAAAAGGCGTGATCGCCGACGGTCTGCCCGTTCCAGCGTGCAACACGGGCGAGCCCTTGGGCGATGTCGACGATCTCGATGTCGAGCGGCGATGGATCGAGCAGGTCGAGCCTGCGGCCGGACAGCATGCGCTGCCAGGCCCTGAGTTCCGTTCGCTTGTCCGTCTGCGGCTTCGCCGGCATCAACGATTCCCGATCACGCTTCCTGCGTCGTTACCGGAAATGTAAAGCGGTGTTCGGGGGGAATGGCAAGGTGAACCGCGACATCTCCTGCCATAATGGGCATGCCGCTATCCATCGCATCCTTGACCCGGTCGATGCGGACAAGGGCGAGACCGTCTTTCGCAACGACTGTGCCGAGGGTACCAATCTCGCGGCCGCCCGCAGTTAGGGGTGTTCCCTGCGCCGGCAGGTCAGCGGCGGCCGCTGCGACCAATATCCGCCGCCGCGCGGTGCCGCGATGCTGCATCCTTGATACGACCTCCTGGCCGACGAAACAGCCCTTCTTGAACGAAACGCCTCCAGTCTGGTCGAAGTTGACGTCATGGGGAAATGCTTCGCCGAGTGCATAGTCGTCCGGTGCTTCGGCGACGCCGTATGCGATGCGAAGCGCATTCCAGGCGTCAATGCCCGAGCCAGCATCGGCAGGTGCGCCGTACCGGCGCCTGACGCTGAAGCTGTCGGGAAACCGGCGGTCGGTCAGGATTGAATCAGTTTCCGAGGCACTTGAATCGTCATTCCAGGAAACCGTGACAAGCGACTCTTTATCCATGGCAAATTGAACCTTGGCGCGAAGCCGGTAGAGTGTGAGGCGCTTCACGAGATCGTCTATAGATGAAGCATTGAGATCAAGGCGCAGCCCGGCCCCGTTGCGCGAAACAAGGAATTCAAACAGGATTTTTCCCTGCGGCGTCAGCAGGGCGCCCGGCTTCAAATCACCTTTGCCGAGCGTATCGAGATCGGTCGTGATAATGTTCTGGAGAAAATCTTCGGCGTCGTCGCCCTTGACGTCCAGGAGCGCGCGTCCACTTAAACTTGCCGATGGCATAGCATTGTCCTTGCCTTTATCGTCCCTGTTACCTAATTCGCTCTAGGCAGGTTCGCAAGGCTGGATGGGAAAGCAAATGGTGCAGACGTTCGACACGATTTACCGCAGCGGTTTTGTCGTCAATCAGGATGGGGTCGGCCTGCGGGATATCGGCGTCAGCAATGGCCGTATCGCCGCGATCGGTAATCTCGGCCACGCCTCGGCAGGCGAGCTCGTCGATGCGACCGGGCTGCACATCCTGCCCGGCGTCGTCGACAGCCAGGTGCACTTCCGCGAACCAGGCCTTGAGCACAAGGAGGATCTGGAAAGCGGTTCGCGCTCCGCTGTCCTTGGCGGCGTCACCGCCGTCTTCGAAATGCCGAACACCAAGCCCCTGACGACGTCGGCCGAAACGCTTGAAGACAAGATCAGGCGCGGCCGACACCGCATGCACTGCGACTTCGCCTTCTGGGTGGGGGGCACGCGCGACAATGCCGATCAGGTGGCCGAACTGGAGCGTCTTCCCGGCGCTGCGGGCATCAAGGTTTTCATGGGCTCGTCCACCGGCGACCTTCTGGTCGAGGATGACGAAGGCGTCCGATCGATCCTCAGGAACACGCGCCGCCGCGCCGCCTTCCATTCGGAGGACGAGTTTCGGCTACGGGAACGCGAGGGCCTCCGCATTGCCGGCGATCCCGCGTCCCATCCCGTTTGGCGTGACGAAATCGCAGCGCTCAAATGCACCGAACGCTTGGTGCGCATTGCCAGGGAAACCCGGGCGCGCATCCATGTCCTGCATATATCGACGGCCGAGGAAATCGAATTCCTCAAGGATCACAAGGATGTGGCAAGCTGCGAGGCGACGCCGCACCATCTGACGCTCGAGGCAAGCCAGTATGCGACGCTCGGCACGCTGCTGCAGATGAATCCGCCGGTCCGCGATGCACGGCACCGCGATGGCGTCTGGTCAGGCATCACGCAGGGTATCGTCGATGTTCTCGGCTCCGACCATGCGCCGCACACGCTTGAGGAAAAGTCGAAGCCCTATCCGGCGTCCCCGTCGGGCATGACGGGCGTTCAGACACTCGTACCTATCATGCTCGACCATGTGAACGAGGGTCGCATGTCGATCGAGCGCTTCGTCGACCTGACGTCGCATGGTCCGAACCGGCTGTTCGGGATGGCGCGCAAAGGCCGCATCGCCGTCGGATATGACGCGGACCTGACGATCGTTGACATGAAGCGGCGCGAGACGATCACCAATGCCGGCGTCGGCTCCAAGGCGGGCTGGACGCCCTATGATGGCAAGATCGTCACCGGCTGGCCGGTAGGCACAATCGTTCGCGGCCAAAGGGTGATGTGGGAGGGCGAGATCGTCACGCCATCCACGGGCGAACCTGTGCTTTTTGGTGAGGCGCTGCCTCGGTAACGCGCGTTGCATTGTGCTGAGGCTCCATTCTTCTCCGTCATCCTCGGGCCCCGAGCCGAGGATCCATTCTTTGCCACGCCGCTGGCGGGTCCTGGGGACGAGCACCCGCGGATGACGGTGGTGAGGTGAGGTGAGGTTGAAAAAAACGCACCACCTCCAGCCTTCAAGCACTTCCGCCCGGAATTGCCTGCGCAAACTGCAGGTGGCGCAGTTTCTCCGGATTGCGGACAATGTAGATCACCTTGATCTTGCCGTCCTCGATTTCGAGCGCCGTGGTTTGCGGCAGTCCGTCGAATTCGGTGGTCACAAAGCCGGGAAGGCCGTCGACCAGGCCCTCATATAATAGCGGCGAAAACCGATAGCCGGCGGTCCGCCCGATGCCGTCGAAGAAGCGTCGGACCTTTGCCCGCGAATAGATTGGATTGATCGTGGATGTGCGGTTGCCGCCGCCATCGGCATACATGACGACGTCATCGGCAAGAAGCGCCTGCAGTGCCTGCATGTCGCCGCTGCGCGATGCATTGTAGAAGGCTTGGGCGATATTCTTGCCCTGTTCGTCGGAAACGGGAAAGCGCGGCTTTGCTTGCTGAACATGGGTGCGGGCCCGGCTCGCCAGCTGGCGGCAGCTTGCCGGATCGCGGCCTATCGCCTGCGCCACCTCATTGAAATCCTGGCCGAAAACATCGTGCAGCAGGAACGCCGCCCGTTCCAGCGGCGACAGCCGCTCCAGCGCCATCATCAGCGTCAGCGTGATATCGGCATCCGTCTCCTCTTCGCTCGGATCGAATATCGGTTCAGGCAGCCAGCTTCCCACATAGGTCTCCCGTCTAACACGTGCAGATTTGAGGTGGTCGAGGCAGAGCCTCGTGACGATGCGAACCAGGAAGGCTTCCTCGCTCCGTACCTCCGAGCGATCGGCCTGGTGCCAGCGAATGAAACCTTCCTGGACAATATCCTCCGCCTCCGCGACCGATCCGAGCATGCGATAGGCAATGCGGATCAGTCGCGGTCTGAGGCGATTGAATATACTCGACGTGGCGTCAGGCTGCTGCGGCACTATCTTTCGACACCGGATGCACCGACCGGAATCCGATGGCGAGCCGGTTCCAACCGTTGATGGTAACAATGAGCATGCTCAGTTTGACGATCTCCTCTTCGCTGAACTGCGTCTTCAATTCCTCATAGACATTATCCGGTGCGTGCGTCTTGGCAATCAGCGTCAATGCCTCGGTCCAGGCGAGGGCAGCGCGTTCGCGCTCGCTATAAAGCGGCGACTCGCGCCAGGCGTCGAGCAGATAGAGGCGCTGTTCGGTCTCGCCGCGCTTGCGCGCATCCTTCGAATGCATGTCGAGGCAGAAGGCGCAGCCATTGATCTGCGAGGCACGCATCTTGACGAGTTCGATAAGGCTCATCTCGAGCCCGCTGGAAACGGCGCTCTTCTCCATCTCGATCATGGGCTTTATTGCGTCGTGGTTGTAGGGGTTCAGTCTCGGTTTCATCATTGGTCTCCTTGTGCGGCATTGCGTTGCCTGAAAACAAGACGAGACAGCATTTTCTAATGTGACATCGCTCAAAGATTATTTTTGGGACAGGCTGCGTTTGTTGAGCGGAGATCCATTCTTGCCGCCCCGCATTGGGTCGAACTAACCTCAATCTGCTGCTGTAGGGCGCGTCGGCTCAAGGGTCGGAGGGGCATCGCCCGCCTACGATAACGTCAACTTAGCGCGCCGACGCTGGCGATCAGGCCATTGTCATTGTTGCAACCGGTGAGATGTATAAGGTGGAGGACCGAGGTGACCGTCCAGCGCCGAGAATCAGCGTACGGCGCGCTTCAATCCGTGCTGGATCAACCGGTGGATCAGTTCCGGATACGGTATTCCGGTCGCGCCAAGTACCTTGGGATACATGCTGATATTGGTGAATCCCGGTATCGTATTGACTTCGTTGATCACGGCGCTGCCATCGGCGCGAAGGAAGAAATCAACGCGCGCCATGCCCTCGCATCCAAGCGCACGAAAAGCTTGTTCTGCCATATCCTGTAGAGCCTGGGTCTCGTCGGGGCTGATGCGGGCAGGCACGGTAAGGTCCGCTCCATCCGCATCGAGGTATTTTGCTTCGTAGGTATAGAAGTCGTGCGTGTTGGACGGAGCGATTTCACCGGGCACCGAAACAATCAAGGTGCTATCTGCCGCTTCGAGCACGCCGAGTTCGATCTCCCGGCCTTCAATGAACTCTTCGATGAGGACATGGTCGTCGAACTGCAATGCCGATTCAACCGCCAGATGCAGTTCCTCGGCTGTCCTCGCCTTGCTGACGCCGACCGATGAACCCTGCCGGGCCGGCTTGACGAAGACGGGCCATGAAAGCGTTTGGGAAAAGGCGTCGAGATCTATGTCCGAGGAGCGCTTTACCATGATGCCAGACGCAACGGGCAGGCCGTCATGGGCCAGCAGGCACTTCGCCTGATATTTGTCCATGGCGGCGGCGGATCCGAAAATACCGCTTCCGACATAGGGAATGTTGGCGACTTCCGCCAGGCCCTGCACGGAGCCGTCTTCGCCAAAGGGTCCGTGAAGAACCGGCAGCAGCACGTCTATAGGCGTGATCTCATAGGCCGGGCCGGATATGGGAAGAGCAAGCGCGCGGCCCCGGCCACCCGGAAGCAAGGTAATTTTCGTACCATCGCCCGGTACGGATTGCGGAAAGCCGCCGTCGACGAGCAGCCACTCGCCCTGCCGGGTCACCGCAACGAGAACTGTTTCGTAAACCTCCGGGTCAATCGCCTCGAAGGCATTTCTCGCGGACATGACGGAGACATCGTGTTCGGAAGATCTGCCACCAAAGAGAATTGCGACGCGCGTTCTGGACATGGTGGAGTTCTCCCGAAAGATCGGCGATGGGGATTCAAGATGGATCGCCTGGCGCCGGCTCAGTCGCCCGTGACGAAGAAGCGCCAGCGTCCCTTCGGCGTGATGCCAAGGCGGTAGAAGACGTAGGTGCCGAATTGCTTCATCTCGTCATAATCGCCGGCGGTGACGATCTGAAAGAGTTCGACCTTCTGCTTGGCGTCGAGCTTGTCGAGCGGATAGGCGAAAAAGTAGGGCCACACATAAAGCTCGTCCGGCGTGCCGGCATCGAGGTGGACATAGCCGGATTCAAGCACGTCGACGAGGATTGCAAGAATTTCCATGCCTTCCGGATCGCCCGCCAACGACTTCAGATAGGCGAGGGGATCGCCCTCGATCTCGGTGAGCGAGAGCATGGTGACGTCGTCGCCGGAGCCGATCAAAGGACGCAGCGCCTCGATATTGCCGGACTTGGCCGCCGTCAGGATGAGTTCGTGCATCTTGCGCACCGGAAACGGCAGCTTGCTGAGATCGTATTCGACTTGCGCGGCCGCTGCGCCTTCCTTGGCGTTCGGCATGGCGATGCTGCTGTCGGGGACGACCGCGCCGTCATTGGCGGCGGGCGTGTCCGCATCCCCGTCGCTCGGGGCCGCCGGTTGCTCGGTCGCAGCGGGCGGCGTCTCGCCTGCCGGCTTTTGCGTGGCATCGGGCTTGGCAGGCTCTGGAGGCTTGGGAAGCTCTTCCTTCTTCAGTTCGCTCAAGGCAAGCTGGACCGGTTTGCCGCTGGCGGCCGCAGCAGGAAGGCTGAACGCACAGGACGCGGCCACGATGACAATTGCGCGGGCAATCGCGGGCGCGGAAAAGTGCTTCTCAAGCATGCTGGATCACCCGGGCGTTACTGGAGAACGCGATTCGTTGAAAATTCACCTGCAGAAATACGTTCACGCAACACTTCAAGCAACGCAAGAGCGGAGGCTTCGCCATTGTCGCGGATCAGTTCGATCAGCGCGGTTGCGAATGCTGCCTCGGCCATAATTTCAGGTTCGATACCCTCGAGCGTGCCATCTGCCCAGACTTCATTCTGATATTCGATCGCAACCAGTTTTTTTTCTTCTGCAACCAACCTATCGAGGTCCGTCGATGTCATGTTCATGTCATACCGTCCTTGGCCGAAGCCAATTCTTAAACTACCGCTAAACTCTATCATAGGTTTTGTTTAAAATGCGGCCCATTGGCTTCAACAGTTAAAGCACAGTTAATTTCCATAACCCGATACGATCTCGGATGAAAGCCTCATTCCTTCGGCCTGGTAGCGGTCAATCGCCGCAATCGCCTGGCTGGTGCAGGTGGAGTAAGTCTCGTTGAAAGTGCGGTAGCCGCGGTTGAAGCTGGCGATGAGACGCGCCCGCCGTGCCGGGTCGGGGTTTTCCGCCAGAAGCAGCGTATCCATGCGATCGCGCCACTGGCTGCTCTTCTCGCCACACAGATTGCGCAGCGAATGGATCGATCCCATTACCTCGGCGAGGCGCAGGAGCTTGGCCTCGTAGAGCGGATCGACAGCATATGCCGGGACAGCGCTGGCGAGTGTCGCAAGAAACGCTGTGATCAATGCTGCTCGCCGCACGAAATTCCCCAAGCCTGTTCGCCTTTCGCGACATGTTGCCCGAAAGCAAGGCGCCTTCAAGGCGTCGATCGGCGATACCCTCAACTTTCGAAGGAACGCGCCAGGAAGTGCACGACCTCGAGCACGCTTTCGGTCACGTCAAATGCGGCCATTTCGTCGGCGCGCAGCCAATGCACGGCCGCAGCATCGTCGGCGGCGACGGCGTCTCCCGTTGCGTCATGCGCGAGGAACACAGCGAGGCGGAACGCCTTGGGCGACGGAAACTCGGGTGTCGAGTAATCGAAGGTATAGGTGGTCAGATAAGTGACCTCGTGCGCGATGATGCCGGTCTCTTCGAAGAGCTCGCGCATTGCAGCTTCCTGCGGCGTCTCGCCGTCCTCACGCCGTCCACCCGGAAAGGCGAGCCAGCCTTTCGAGGGCTCGCGGCCGCGCTCGACGAGCAGGAATGCGTGGTCGCGGATACAGACCGCGGAAACGCCGTCGACAGTTGCGGAGAGGGGAATTTGATCCATATCTCAGGGGTAAGCGGCATCAACGCATTTGACAAGGTCGCCTTGACGGGCGACCGCAAATCGGGAAGATCGCCGCGGTCACTAAGGGCTCGTTATAAATGTGCGGACGTTTTTCCCTCCTCGGAACACCGGAAGAGATCGAAGCCTGGTTCGATCTTATGGAGCTTGAGGAATTCCCGCCCCGCTACAATATCGCGCCGACCCAACCGATCCTCATGGTCGTCAGCGGGGAAACGCCGCCGCCCGGCAGCAACCGGTCGAACCGGCGTGCGCTTCTGGTACGATGGGGGTTCATTCCGGGATGGGTCAAGGATACGGCAAATTATCCGCTTATGATCAACGCCCGCGCCGAGACCGCGATCGAAAAGGCATCGTTCAAGGCGGCGATGCGCCATCGCCGCGCGCTGATCCCGGCCTCGGGCTTCTATGAGTGGCGCCGCAACGGCGACCGGAAGGCGCAGGCCTATTGGGTGCGCCCGCGCGATGGCGGCGTTGTCGCCTTTGCCGGACTTTACGAGCCCTGGGCGAATGCCGAGGGGTCGGAGATGGATACCGGCGCGGTGCTCACCACGGAGGCGAACGAGAATCTGCGTTTCATCCACGACCGCATGCCCGTCGTGATCGAGCAGAAGGATTTCTCGCGCTGGCTCGATTGCAAGACGCAGGAGCCACGCCATGTCGCCGACCTCCTGAAACCGGCACGCGAGGACCTTTTCGAGGCTATACGGGTCTCCGACAAGGTCAACAAGTTCGAAAACACCGGACCGGAAATCCAGGAGCGGGTCGAAGAGACACCGCCCGAGGAACGCAAGAAACCGCAGCGTTCAAAGCCGCCGCAATCCGACGCACAGATGAAACTTTTCTAGGCCTTCACGCGCCAACTTCAGGACACAGACGATATGCTTTCAGCCGCTCTTTCCGGTTTTCTCCTTGGCGCGTCGCTCATAATCGCGATCGGCGCGCAAAACGCCTATATCCTGCGGCAGGGCCTGCTGCGCGAACATGTCTTCATCCTGAGCTTCATTTGCGCGCTGTCGGATGCCTTGCTGATCGCGGCTGGCGTTGCCGGCCTCGGCACGCTTATCGCACAGTCCCCGAAACTGATTTCCTTCGTGACGCTGGGCGGAGCGGCGTTTCTCTTCTGGTACGCGTCGGTCGCCTTTCGGCGTGCGTTTCATCCGGAAGGCTTGCGGGCGGCGGGTTCTGGCGGAAGCTCACTCAAGGCAGCCGTCGGCACAGTGCTCGCGCTGACATTCCTCAATCCGCACGTCTATCTCGATACAGTCGTTCTATTGGGCGGGCTCTCGGCTCGCTTCGAGGGCGTCAACCGCGCGGCCTATGGCGTCGGCGCGGCGCTCGCTTCGTTCATCTGGTTCTTCAGCCTCGGCTATGGGGCGAGGCTGCTGCAACCGGTGTTCGCCAAGCCTGCGGCCTGGCGTGTCCTCGACATCCTGATCGGCCTTGTCATGGCCGGCATTGCAACGAGCCTGTTAGTCCGTTTCCTGCACAATTGAAGCAAGCTTCAGCTGCGGACGCTTGCGCACGGTGCTCAGCACCGCGGCAAGGATCGCGGCGGGGCCGATGGCATTATATTTGGCAACGAGATTCTCGGCGCGGACGCTTTCGCGCGGCTTTGCCGTCTGCTGGATGGTGTTCATGGGTCTGGTCCTATCCCCTTTTTCGGATAAGTCAGGATTCCCGGTCAAATGAGCCGGAAAAAAGGCACTTTCCGGGAGGATTTTGGGCTATTCGGTTAAGATGGATTAACCACGAGGAAGCAGGCAAAAATGCAACACCCGCGTTTCGCGGCGACACGCTTGACGATCGACCCGCAGTCGATCATAAATGTGGCCATGAAAACGTTGCCCGTAACCATCATTATTACCTGTCGGATCATTATCAGCTAGCACTGCGCTGGCCCGGCCGTTTTCGTCTCAAAATTCAGCAAAAGATGTGAAACGCACCGGTCGCCAGACCAGTGGAATGATATCCGTTTGATGTTGAAACCCGAGATTTGAGCAGACCGCCATGCCGCAGCAACTGAGCCTCTACAACACGCTCACCCGCACGAAGGAAGTGTTCGTGCCGATCGATCCGAACAATGTGCGCATGTATGTCTGCGGACCCACTGTCTATGACTATGCCCACATCGGCAACGCCCGACCGGTGATCGTCTTCGACGTTTTGTTTCGCTTGCTGCGCCACGTCTACGGCGAAAACCACGTTACCTATGTGCGCAATATCACCGACGTCGACGACAAGATCAATGCGCGTGCCGCCCGTGACTTTCCGGAGCTTCCGCTCAATGAGGCGATCCGCAAGGTGACGGAAACGACGAACCGCCAGTTCCAGGCTGATGTGGCGGCGCTTGGCAACCTGCAGCCAACGGCCCAGCCCCGGGCGACGGAATATATCGCCGAAATGGTGGCGATGATCGACCGTCTCGTCGAGCGCGGCATCGCCTATGTCGCCGATGGCCATGTCCTGTTCTCGCCAACGGCGATGAACGCCGCCAGGGGGCCGCGCTACGGCATGCTGGCCCGCCGTTCTGCCGACGATATGCTCGCCGGTGCCCGCGTCGATGTCGCCTCCTACAAGCGCGACGAGATGGATTTCGTCCTGTGGAAACCGTCAAGGGAGGGTGAGCCAGGCTGGGCCTCACCGGCGGGGATCGAAGGTCTTGGCCGTCCCGGCTGGCATATCGAATGCTCGGCCATGTCCATGGCGAAACTGCTCGAGCCGTTTGGCGGCGGACTGCAGTGCGACGATCCGCAGAAGAACATCTTCGACATCCATGCCGGCGGCATCGACCTCGTTTTCCCGCACCACGAGAACGAGATCGCACAGTCGTGCTGCGCGCTCGGCATCGACCGCATGGCCAATGTGTGGATGCATAACGGCTTCCTGCAGGTCGAGGGCCAGAAGATGGCAAAGAGCCTCGGCAACTTCGTGACGATCAACGAGCTTCTCGCAACCGAAACGTTCGGCGGGCGCAAGTGGCCGGGCGACGTGCTGCGCCTCGCCATGCTGATGACCAACTACCGCGAGCCGATCGATTTCAGCATAAGCCGGCTCGAGGAGGCGGAGAACATTCTTGCCAAGGCGCGCGAATATGTGGGCAATGCCGAACCCGGTGCGATCCCGGATGAGGTGATTGCCCTGCTTGCGGATGATCTCGCCACGCCGAGCGTGATCAACTGGCTGTCTTCGGCGCGGCGCTCGCGCGCGGTCGAGCCTGGCGATTACCGGGCCGCCTTCGCGCTTCTCGGATTCGATTTGCAGGCGGAGACAGTGTCGTCAGAGCTTGCGGGCGAGATCGAGGCGAAGATCGCCGACCGGCTCGCTCTGCTTGCCGCAAAGAGCTTCGCCGAGGCCGATCGCATCCGCGCCGAATTGCTGGATCAGGGTATACAGCTCAAGGACGGCAAGGATCCTGAAACGGGCGAGCGGGTTACGACCTGGGAGGTGAGGCGGTGATGGACGGGCGTGGATCGCACCCCCCTCTGTCCTGCCGGACATCTCCCCCACAAGGGGGGAGACCAGCCTTTAAAGAGGTTGAGGCCAATCTCCAGGGTTTACATTTGAGCGACACGCTCGATGACAATTCAGTCTCCCCCCTTGTGGGGGAGATGTCCGGCAGGACAGAGGGGGGTGACTGACCATGCCATCCCACACGCCAATTCCGGTGAAGATCCGCCAATATGCGAAGTCCATGCGGCGGGCGCAAACCGAGCCGGAATTGAAACTTTGGAATTGCCTCCGTGCTCACCGACTGATGGGCTTGTCGTTCAAGCGGCAGGTTCCAATCGGCGGTTACATCGTTGATTTCGCCTGTGCTGCGGCTCGCATCGTTGTGGAACTCGACGGTTCTCAACACGGTGAAGATCATAGTCAACAGTATGACGGCGCAAGAACCGAACGCCTGAACCGCGACGGGTGGACGGTTTTGCGGTTTTGGAATGACGATGTGCTTCAAGATATCGATGGCGTCTGTCAGCATATCGTCAGCACAGTTTCCGCAGGGAGCCCCGCCCATGAGCCTTGACAACAAACCCATATACACCGGCGGGTGTCAGTGCGGAGCGGTTCGGTTTCGCGTCGAGGGCCGCGTGGACGACACCTCCATCTGCCATTGCCGCATGTGCCAGAAGGCGTTCGGCAATTTCTATGCGCCGCTTGCATCGGTGCGCGGCGCCCATTTCCAGTGGACGCGCGGCGAACCCAAGCGCTACCAGTCGTCCAATCACGTCAAGCGCGGTTTTTGTGCCGAATGCGGCACGCCGCTGACCTATGAGGCGCCCGACGGCCTCGCGCTGGCGATCGGTGCTTTCGATCATCCGGAGGAACTTGCCCCTGTCCTGCAATGGGGTCTTGAAGGCAAGTTGCCCTATGTCGACGATCTCGGCGCGCTGCCGGGCCATACGTCGGAAGGCGATCCTGAATCGGCTGAATTTCTCAAAACAATGATATCCTATCAGCATCCCGACCATGACACGGATCAATGGCCGCAGGCCGGGGACGGGGAAACGAGCAAGTGACCAAGGAACGCATCTACCTCTTCGACACCACTTTGCGCGACGGCCAGCAGACGCCAGGCATCGATTTTTCGGTCGAGGACAAGAAGGTCATCGCCGCCTTGCTCGATGATTTCGGCTTCGATTATGTCGAAGGCGGTTATCCCGGCGCCAATCCCACCGACACGGCGTTCTTCAGCGAGAAGCGAACAAAGCGCGCGAAGTTTGCGGCATTCGGCATGACCAAGCGGGCAGGGGTCTCCACCTCCAACGATCCCGGCGTCACGGCGCTGATCCGTTCCGCCGCCGACACGGTCTGCTTCGTCGGCAAGAGCTGGGACTATCACGTGCGCGTGGCGCTCGGCTGCACCAATGACGAAAACCTTGAAAGTATCGCAGCCTCGGTCACGGCCGCTGTAGAGGCCGGCAAGGAAGCCATCGTCGATTGCGAGCACTTCTTTGACGGCTACAAGGCCAACCCGTCCTATGCGCTCGCTTGCGCGCAAACCGCCTATGACGCCGGCGCGCGCTGGGTCGTGCTCTGCGATACCAATGGCGGTACGCAGCCCGCAGAAGTGGCGACGATCGTACGCGAGGTGACGAAGTCGATCCCCGGCGATCATCTCGGCATTCATGCCCATAATGACACTGAGCAGGCGGTCGCCAACTCGCTGGCTGCGATCGATGCCGGCGTGCGCCACGTGCAAGGCACGCTCAACGGTATCGGCGAGCGTTGCGGCAATGCCAATCTCGTCACGATCATTCCGACGCTGATGCTGAAGCCTGCCTGGGCGGACCGCTTCGAGACCGGCATCAGCATGGAGAAACTGCAGGGGCTGTCGCGGCTCTCGCGCAGCTTCGACGAATTGCTCAACCGTGCGCCCAACCCGCAGGGCGCATTCGTCGGGACGTCGGCTTTCGCGACCAAGGCCGGCATCCACGCTTCGGCCCTGATCAAAGAGCCGGCGACTTACGAACATGTCCCGCCGGAGACCGTCGGCAATCGCCGCAAGGTGATGGTCTCCGACCAGGGCGGCAAGTCCAACTTCATCAATGAGTTGGAGCGCCGCGGCATCAGCGTGGCAAAGTCCGATCCTCGGCTCGACACGCTCATTGCCCTCGTCAAGGAACATGAGGCGGAAGGCTATGCCTATGAGGGCGCCGATGCGAGCTTCGAACTTTTGGCGCGGCGCACGCTCGGCACTGTCCCGGAATTCTTCAAGGTCGACTCGTTTCGATGCATGGTCGAACGCCGCTTCGATGCCAACGGCAATATAAAGACGGTCTCGGAAGCGGTGGTGAAGGTCGACATCGACGGCGAGACCCGCATGTCCGTCGCCGAGGGCCATGGCCCGGTCAACGCACTCGATCTAGCGCTGCGCAAGGATATGGGCCGTTACCAGAACGAGATCGATGATCTTGTGCTCGCCGATTTCAAGGTTCGTATCCTCAATGGCGGCACGGAGGCGATCACGCGCGTTCTGATCGAGTCGACGGATTCGAGCAATGCGCGCTGGTGGACGGTGGGCGTCTCCGACAACATCATCGACGCCTCCTTTCAGGCGCTGATGGATTCCATTATCTACAAGCTGATGAAAAACCGCGATCTCGCTGGCAAGATCGCCGCAGAATAGCTGGAAATCGCTCATAATTTGTTCGAATCGCCGTAAAAAACATCAACTGTCTTGATGTATCGATCAGCCGAATTCAATGGACGCGCCGGGAAGCGAGGACTAGGAGTCGGCGCATCATGACTGAACAGATAGCTTCCAATCGCGCCGTGACCGCTGGCCTTGTCACAACCGAAGGTCCAGGCGGCATGTCCGACGGGAAGAAGGGTTTCATCTTTGCGCTCTCAGCCTATCTGCTCTGGGGCGTCCTTCCGTTCTACCTGAAGTCGGTTGCCCATATGCCGGCGCTGGAAGTGGTGGCGCATCGCATCATCTGGTCGGTACCCATCGCCGCCCTGCTGCTGTGGTGGCTCGGATTGTTCGGCGATCTGAAGGTCGCTTTGACGACGCCCTGGATGCTTTTCATGGCGATGCTGACGGCCTCGCTCATCACGCTTAACTGGGGAACCTATGTTTGGGCGATCGGCAGCGGCCACGCCATCGATACCGCGCTCGGCTATTACATCAACCCGCTTGTGAATGTCGTGCTCGGCGGCATTTTCCTTGGCGAGCGCCTGTCGAAGCCGCAGGCCGTGGCGGTTGGGCTCGCCGCCTGCGCGGTGCTCCTTTTGACGGTCTATTCCGGCGGCTTGCCCTGGATCTCGCTGGTGCTTGCCTTCAGCTTTGGCTTCTACGGCTTCTTCCGCAAGACGTTACCGATTGGCCCAACGCAGGGTTTCATGCTTGAAGTCCTGCTTTTGTCAGTGCCTTCGCTCGCCTTCATCGCCTGGACCGTCTCGCAGGGCACCAGCCACTTCTTCAATGGCAGCGCCCACGACGTCGGCCTTCTGCTCTTCGCCGGTCCGGCAACGGCGGTGCCGCTCATCCTTTATGCATTCGGCGCCAAGCTGCTGCGCTATACGACGATCGGACTGATGCAGTACATCGCACCGACGATCGTCTTCCTCAGCGCCATCTTCGTCTTCGGCGAGCCTTTCTCGCATATCCAGTTCATCGCCTTTGCGCTGATCTGGACGGCGCTTGCCATCTATACGTGGTCAATGTTGCAGCAAGCCCGCAAGGTGAAGGCGGCTTAACGCCTGTTCCCGCCGATCCTGCGCACAATCAGATAAACCGCCGCGGAAATCGCGAGCGCGATGAAAGCGATGATCCAAAAACCGTGCGCGCTTTCTGCAAGCGGTAGCCCGCCGGTATTCATCCCGAAAAGCCCGCTGATGACCGTGCTCGGCAAAAGAACAGCGGTCATCACCGACAAAACGTACAGGAACTGGTTCGACTGGTCGGTGAGCTTGGCCATCAGTTCGTCCTGCAGCAAACGCGCGCGCTGCTGCAACTGGTCGCCCTCCGCATGCAGGGTTTCGGCTCGCCGCGACAGGGCCTCGATGAGATCGTCCAACTCCTCAGGCAGGGCCCTGCGGTCGGCATGGTCTATATGTCGAAACAGGCTGATCGCCGCTGTCAGATAGCGGTGGAAGACCACGATCTGCCGCCGCACCGGCACCAGGCGCTCCCGTTCGCCCTGCCAGTTCTCGCCGACAATGTGATCCTCGATCGAATCGAGCGTTTCCGAAAGCTTGGCGATTTCCGCCTTGAGCAGTTCAAGGAAACGCCGGAAAACAGCATTGAACAGGGTGAGCGGCGAGGGAAGCCGGATTTTGCCCCGACCTATCGCCTGGCGTATGTCGTCGACCGACTGCAGCGGATGGCGCCGCGCGCTGATGAAGACCCCATCATTGAAGGCAAAGCGGAAATAGCCGAGTTCGCGCGGATCGCCATAGTGCTCATGCTGGAGATCGGGCAATTCGCCGTATAGCCAGCCATCATCGAAATTGATCTGGCATTGGTCGCCGGAGGCAAGCAGAACCTCGCGTACCGCTTCGGGCAGGGTGGCGTCGGTTTCGAGGCTGCGTCGTGCTCTTGCATCGGCCAGCGCATAGCTTTTCCAGGTCCATACGGCAGGATTGGAGGCGCCAGGATGCAGGATAAGCGCGCCATCCGCACCGAATGCGTGGCTTATGACAAAGTCATCGCTGGCAAGTTGTTTGCTGTTGGGATCCAAGGCCTTCGTGTCCACCTATCGATCCCTTTTCCGTAGCTACATCCGTTCGATGATCGACCCATCGCCTTCCCGGTCGCCTCGCGCAGCGGCGTTGAGGATCGCCGGCACGATCTCATCCGGGTTTTCTACCACAAGCGGATTGACCAAATGTGACGTATGCACGAACCCTTCGGCCTTCATGTGGTCGATGAGCGCAAGCATCGGATTCCAGAAGCCGTTGACATTGGCAAAGACCATCGGCTTGCGATGCCGCCCGAGTTGGGCCCAGGTCATTATCTCGACGATCTCCTCGACCGTGCCGATGCCCCCGGGCAGCGTGACGAAGGCGTCGGAGCGCTCGAACATCTTGTGTTTGCGCTCGTGCATGTCTTCCGTGACAATCAGCTCGGAAAGCTGGCCAAGCGCGTGTTCGGTGGCTTCCTTGTTCATCAGGAACTTCGGGATGATGCCGGTTACCCGACCGCCCGCGGACATGACGCCGTCCGCAACCGCGCCCATGATGCCTTTCGTGCCGCCGCCATAGACGAGTTCAAGCCCGTGTGCGGCAATCGACTTGCCGAGCAGCCGGCCGCTTTGCTTGTAGATCGGATCGCGGCCCGGCGAGGACCCGCAATAGACACATATGGATCGAATCTTGCTCATGCGACGACTGGTGCCTCCTGCACCGCCAAACGTCAAGGCGGTAGTAATGCGACAAAAGTTTGCTACCCCAGATTTGTTCTTGATAAGTCTAAAGACTAGTCCTGAATCTAAAGGGTTTTCTTGTAGCAACGGCGAAAAGGCGCTAGACCAAAAAGAGAACAATAGGAATGGGGAACGATGTTCGAGAATAAAATTGCGGTTTTGGGGCTCGGTACTGTCGTTGCCGCTGGGCTCGTCGCCGCTGTCGTGGCGTTGCTGCCAGGTGAGCCGACTTCTGACAAACCCGTAGCGCTTGCGACCAGTCCTGCACAGACACAGCAGCCAGCCGCTGCACCAGCACCGGCCCCGCAACAAGAGGCCAAGGTAGAGAGCCCGACGCTCCCTGCGGCCAACGCGCCCGCTGCCCAGCCGGACGCTTCGGTTCCGCAAGGCGAAGCGACGATAACTTCGAGCGGACCCACTTTCGACATTCTCCGCGTCGAACCCTCCGGATCGATCGTTGTTGCCGGTAAGGCGGCAAAGAACGCTACAGTCGATCTTTTGTCTGGATCGCAGATCGTCGGCACCGGCAAGGCGACAGATACCGGCGACTTCGTCATCGCCCTCGATACGCCATTGAAACCCGGCGACTATCAGCTTGTGCTGCGCTCGACACTGCCCGATGGCAGCGCGCTGACATCGCTCGAGACCGCCATTGTCTCCGTACCCGAAAACAAGTCGGGACAGGTGCTGGCGCTCGTCGAGCAATCTGGCCAACCGAGCCGCATGATTACGACGCCGCAAGCCACGACACCGGCTGCACCGGCCGAAGCGCAGACGGCAACGGCGACCGCCGCCTCGCCGGCCGGCGACAAGCCCGCCGCGCCCGCCGAGAGGGCTCTCGTTGCCGTCGAGGCTGTCGAGATCGAGGGCAACAAGATTTTCATCGCCGGCACCTCCGAGCCAGGCTCGACAGTCAAGCTCTATGCCAATGACGATCCGCTCGGAACGACGAAGACGGCGCCAAACGGCCGCTTCCTGCTGCAGACCGTACAGGAGCTTGCTGTCGGCGATTACATTATCCGCGCCGAAATGATGGGCCGGGATGGCATGACCATAATCGCGCGTGCGGCGGTACCGTTCAAACGCGAGGCGGGTGAACGCGTCGCAGCCATTGCCGATGCCACGCCCGGCGACAGCGCCACCGGCGCCGTTCCGCAAGGTACGGATCCGGCAGCGCAGAACAGCGAGGCGCCGCTCAAGAATGTCGACGGTTCGGTTATCATTCGCCGGGGCGACAATCTCTGGCGGATTTCCCGCCGCACCTATGGCGCGGGCGTTCGCTACACGACGATCTACCTTGCCAACAAGGAGCAGATCCGCAACCCGAACAAGATTTTCCCCGGTCAGGTCTTCACCTTGCCGGATCAGGAAAAATCAGCTGTCGAGTGACATGATTGCGCTATCCCGGCACCTTAAGCCGGAATAGCGTTTTTACTTTTCGGCTTGCTTTGGAAATTTATATCGTTTATCGCCGATGGACGATGAATTGTACCAATCCGTTTGAACGCTCTTTGTCGGACGCGGAAACCGCCCGGATCCTTGCCGCGCTTGCTCATCCGGCGCGCTTGCGCATCGTTCGGCAGCTCGCCTGTCTCGACCGCTCCTGTTGCAAGGATATCGTCGCGCAGCTTGACCTTGCGCAGTCGACGGTCTCGCAGCATCTGAAAATTCTCGTCGAAGCTGGCCTTGTCCGCTATCAGCCCTCAGGCCAGAGCTCGCACTACAGTATCAATCCGGATGCATTCGTCACCGTTGCCGCGTTTGTCAGCGACATGGCGAGCCTTTGCTGTTCCGATGAAGGGATGGTTCGGGGCCGTGCCTCGCTGCACCCCGCGATCCACAAGGAATAAAAGTGGCCAACAAGACCGTTTCCGCCGACTCTGGAAAGACACTCCAGACCATACGCAATCTCTGGCCCTACATGTGGCCGATGGAGCGGCCGGACCTGCGCATGCGCGTGATCTGGGCCACGGTCTATCTCGTTATTTCCAAGGTCGTTCTGATCCTTGTTCCGTATTTCTTCAAATGGGCGACCAATGCTTTAAATGGCAAGTTCGAGCCCTCGGACCTCGTGCCGGCGCTGCTCGTCGGCCCGCTTATGCTGGTCGCGGCCTATAATCTGGCCCGTATCGTCCAGGCAGGTCTCAACCAGTTGCGCGACGCGCTGTTTGCCAGTGTCGGCCAGTACGCCGTGCGAAAACTTGCTTATAAGACCTTCGTGCATATGCATGATTTGTCCTTGCGCTTTCACGTCGAACGGCGCACGGGCGGCCTTTCGCGCATTATCGAGCGCGGGACCAAGGGCATCGAAACGATTGTCCGGTTCACGATCCTGAACACGGCGCCGACGATCCTCGAATTTCTCATGACGGCCGTGATCTTCGCCGTAACCTATGGTTTCTCTTATGTCGCCGTGGTCGTTGCCACGGTCTGGCTCTATACGTGGTTTACCGTCCGTGCCAGCGATTGGCGCATCGGCATACGCCGCGACATGAACGCGTCCGATACGGACGCAAATTCCAAGGCGATCGACTCGTTGCTCAATTTCGAGACGGTCAAATATTTCGGCAACGAGGCCATGGAGGCCAAGCGCTTCGACGGAGCCATGGCGCGCTATGAAGTATCGGCGACCCGCATCTGGACCTCGCTCGGCTGGCTCAACTTCGGTCAGGCCGTCATCTTCGGCGTCGGCATGGCGGTGATGATGATCATGTCGGGCAGGGAGGTTCTCGCCGGCACGCAGACGCTTGGCGACTTCGTATTCATCAACGCCATGCTGATGCAGCTGTCGATCCCGCTGAATTTCATCGGCTTCATCTATCGTGAGGTGCGCCAGGGCCTGACCGACATCGAGCAGATGTTCGATCTTCTGGATGTGGAGCAGGAAGTCCAGGACAGGCCGGACGCGCGGCCGCTTGACATCGAGCGGGGGTCCGTCCGCTTTGACAATGTTCACTTTGCCTATGACCCGAAGCGCCCCATCCTGAAGGGCGTCAGTTTCGAGGTGCCGGCCGGCAAGACGATTGCCATTGTCGGGCCTTCCGGTGCGGGGAAATCGACCCTTTCCAGGCTGCTTTTCCGCCTTTACGATATCCAGAGCGGCTCGATCAGCGTTGACGGGCAGGATATTCGCGACGTTACGCAGGAAAGCCTGCGCGCCGCGATCGGCATGGTGCCGCAGGATACGGTGCTGTTCAATGACACCATTGCCTATAATATCCGTTATGGCCGAATCGCAGCAAGCGATGAGGAAATGCGCAACGCCGCTGAACTTGCTCAGATCGGTCCGTTCATTCAGACATTGCCGGACGGCTACGAGTCGATGGTCGGCGAGCGTGGGCTGAAGCTTTCCGGCGGCGAAAAACAGCGTGTCGCCATTGCCCGGACGATCCTGAAGGCTCCGCCCATTCTCATCCTCGACGAAGCGACGTCGGCGCTTGACAGCGCCACGGAGCATGAAATCCAGTCGGCGCTCGATCTTGTCAGCCGCAACCGCACAACGCTGGTCATTGCCCATCGTCTTTCGACTGTCATCGGCGCTGATGAAATCATCGTCCTCAAGGATGGCGTCATTGCCGAGCGTGGCACGCACCTGACGCTCCTTGCCCGCGGTGGCCTCTATGCTTCCATGTGGAATCGCCAGCGCGAAGCCACCGAGGCCGAGGAGCGGCTGCGCCGTGTGCGCGAGGAAGACGACCTTGGCGTGGTCCTGCGCGGCGAGCCGGCAGCATAGCGGTTTCAGTGAACTGGCGAGCGAAGCGTTTGCCCCGGCCTCCAATCTCCGATAAGTAACGCGCGAAACGCATTGGCGCGCCTTGGGTTTCGCGTGTGCGTTACCGGGACCAGCAGGAAGCAACGAATGAGCCTTGTCGATACCATCCGCAATACATTTGTGCCGATTCATCGGGAGGGATATCCGTTTATCGCCGGTTTTGCCGGTGCGACGATCATTCTCGGCTATTTCTGGGAGCCGTTGTTCTGGATCGGCTTCGTGCTGACGGCCTGGTGCATCTATTTCTATCGTGATCCGCAGCGCGTGACGCCCATCGACGACAAGCTGGTCATAAGCTCCGCGGATGGAATTGTTTCAGCGGTGGGCCCAGCCGTGCCCCCACGCGAACTCGGCCTCGGCACCGGCGAGATGACGCGCATTTCCGTGTTCATGAACGTTTTCTCTTGTCACATCAATCGCGCACCGGTGCGCGGACGCATCAAGACGATCGTTCACAAGCCGGGCAAGTTTTTGAATGCCGAGCTCGACAAGGCGAGTGCCGAGAACGAGCGCAACAGCCTCCTGATCGAAAGCCCGAATGGCGAGGTCGCCGTGGTGCAGATCGCCGGACTGGTTGCGCGCCGCATCGTGTGCTGGGCTGACGAGAAGAAGGCGCTGTCGATCGGTGAGCGTTTCGGGCTCATCCGCTTCGGCTCGCGGGTGGATGTCTATCTTCCCCAGGGCTTTACCCCCCGCGTCGCAATTGGCCAGATGGCGGTTGGCGGCGAGACCGTCATCGCCGAATTCGGCGGGGCGGCGAGCGCGCCGCTGGTGCGGATCAGCTGAGGTTGCGGCATGAACGACATCGAATCCGATCCGCTGTTTGACGACAAGCCTCGGGCACACGAACCGCGGGGCAGGCGAATTCCGCTGCGCTATCTCGTCCCGAATGTGATCACTGTGCTTGCCATCTGTGCCGGGCTGACGGGCATAAGGCTCGCCTTCGAGAATCGCTTCGAACTCGCCGTTGCCATGGTGCTGCTTGCCGCCTTTCTCGACGGCATTGACGGACGTATCGCCCGCATGATGAAGGGCTCGAGCAATTTCGGCGCCCAGATGGATTCGCTCGCCGATATCGTCAATTTCGGCGTTGCGCCGGCCCTTGTGCTTTATGCCTATATGCTCGATCAGGCGCGGTCCTTCGGCTGGATCGCGGCGCTGCTCTATTGCATCGCCTGCTGCCTGCGCCTTGCCCGTTTCAACGTCATGCTCGATGCCGTAGGCCAGCCCGCCTGGCAAAAGAACTTCTTTACAGGCGTGCCAGCACCCGCCGGAGCGCTTCTGGTAATGCTGCCGGTCTATCTCGGCTTTCTCGGTCTTGCCCCGACGCGGGCTGTCGCCTTCGGGGCAGCCGCCTACACCGTGATTGTCGCCAGCCTGATGATCAGCCGTCTGCCGGTCTATAGCGGCAAGGCGGCGGGTACAAAGCTGCGCTCCGACTGGGTCATGCCGATTTTCCTGTTCATCGTCGTCTACGTTGCGTTCCTGATGAGCTACACATGGCAGACGCTGACACTGACGACGATCGCTTTCTTCATCAGCCTGCCTTTCAGCACACGCGCCTGGAAGCGCTTCGAAGCGGCGGATGCACTCAGCGCCGCCACAGCTTCTCCAAACAACGAGGCCGAAGCCGCATCGTCGTGAGGCTCGGGTTTATCGTCGTGAAGCTTAGGTTTTCAGCCGTCACTGGGGCTTGAGCCTGCTGTCATCGGTCCCCACCTATCCGGTCGGACCGCCGTTATCCGGTCCCGCGGTCGTTCCCGTACTGGCGCCCCTGCCGCCGCCCGCTCAACGAATCCCCCTGTCACCCGTTCGCACCGCCGTTACCGGGTCGCACGGCCGTCGTTCCCTGCTTGGCGCCCCTGCCGGCGCCCCGCTCAACGGCTCGCACTCCCGTCATCCGCTCCCACCGCCGTCATCCTCGGGCGCTTGACCCGAGGATCCATCGTGGACGCTGTTGATCACGCAAAACGAAGCTTGGTCCTCGGGTAAAAAGCCGAGGATAACGGCTGAGAGGAGGATGATGTGAAATCAAACACCTTCCGGCAGAACGATGTTAATGGTCGCCAAGACCGCAATCATGGCTTCTCGCAAGAGCCGTGCTCGAGCCGTCAGAAATTGGCAACAAACGCCTGCTCGACCAATACGGAGACTCTAGCTCGGATCGTTGTAGCTCAGAAGCTTGCCTTCGCGCACGTCATAGAGCTTGCCGGTGACATCGAGTGCCGGGTCAAGCATAAGCGCGATCTGGGCGGCAACGTCGCCCGGCGTCGGCAAGGTTTCCGGATCTTCGCCCGGCATTGCCTGAGCGCGCATTGCCGTGCGTGTTGCGCCGGGATTGACCGAGTTGATACGAAGGCGCGTCTGGCGCGTCTCCTCGGCCCAGCTGCGCGCCATCACCTCGACGGCAGCCTTGGAGGCGGCATAGGGACCCCAATAGGCTCTCGCCGTGTGAGCGACGCCCGAGGAAAGGAACAGCGCACGGCCGGCATCCGAGAGCTTCAGGAGCGGATCGGTGGTGCGGATCAGGCGCCATACGCTCGACACGTTGATCGCCATCAGCTTGTCGAAGACCTTTGCCTCGACGTGGCCGATCGGTGATATCGTGCCGAGGAAACCGGCGTTCGCCACCATGATGTCGAGCTTTCCCCAACGCTCGTGGATCGAGCCGCCAAGCCGGTCGATGGCCGGCAAGTCGGTCAGGTCGAGCGGCACCAGCGTCGCGCTACCGCCCGCGCTCTTGATCTCGTCGTCGAGATCCTCGAGCCCGCCGACTGTCCGGGCGACGGCGATGACATGGGCGCCGCGTGCGGCAAGATCCTTCGCCAGAAAATAGC
Source organism: Phyllobacterium sp. UNC302MFCol5.2 (assembly GCF_000686005.1). Lineage (NCBI taxonomy): Bacteria > Pseudomonadati > Pseudomonadota > Alphaproteobacteria > Hyphomicrobiales > Phyllobacteriaceae > Phyllobacterium > Phyllobacterium sp. UNC302MFCol5.2. The sequence continues at coordinate 77,337 of NZ_JMLL01000010.1, read as the reverse complement.
CGATGCCGCGGGATGCGCCAGTGACAAGCGCAAGCTTGCCGTCCAGCCGGAAACTGCCGTCAGAAATCATTGTGTCGTGAACTCAACCGTTATTTGCGAGAAGCGAGAGCTTGTGGACGTTGCTCGGACCATCCTTGTCGAGAAGGCGGGTCGGATAGTCGCCAGTAAAATAGTGATCGGTGAACAGCGGCGTACGGGAATCGCGCGGCTGGCCGCTGACGGCTTTGTAGAGACCGTCAATCGACAGGAACGCCAGCGAATCCGCGCCGATGTAACGGCACATGGCGTCGAGATCGGCGTATTGGTTGGCGAGGAGCTTGTCGGCGTCCGGCGTGTCGATGCCATAGAAATCCGGGTGGAAGATCATCGGGCTCGCGACGCGTATATGAACTTCGCTCGCCCCGGCATCGCGGATCATCTGCACGATCTTGACCGACGTTGTCCCGCGCACGATCGAGTCGTCGATGAGAACGACGCGCTTGCCTTCGATGACGGCACGATTGGCCGAATGCTTCAGCTTCACGCCGAAAGCGCGGATCGATTGCGTCGGCTCGATAAAGGTGCGTCCGACATAGTGGTTGCGGATGATGCCGAGCTCGAACGGGATACCGCTGGCCTGGGCAAAGCCGATCGCGGCGGGTGTGCCGCCATCTGGAACAGGTACGACAACGTCGGCCTCAAGCGGCGCTTCCTTGGCAAGGTTGATGCCCATGTTCTTGCGCGCGGTGTAGACGTTGCGGCCGCCGACGACGGAGTCAGGACGGGCGAAATACACATATTCGAACAGGCAGAGGCGCTCCTGCTTTGGAGTCTGCGGCTTGAAGGCGTCGATGCTGATCGAGCCGTCCGGCTGGATCTCGCAAACGACGACTTCACCGTTCTCCACGTCGCGGATGAACTTCGCGCCAATAATGTCGAGCGCGCAAGTCTCGGATGCGAAGATCGGCTTGCCGTCGAGTTCGCCCATGACGAGCGGGCGGATGCCGATCGGATCACGCGCGGCAATCAGCTTGGTGCGGGTGAGGGCAAGCATCGCATAGCCGCCTTCCATCTGGCGGATCGCGTCGATAAAACGATCGCTGGACGAGGCATGGCGCGAGCGCGCGATAAGGTGGAGGACGACCTCCGTATCGGAATTCGACTGGCAGATCGCACCGTCGGCGATCAACTGGCGACGCAGGGTCAGGCCATTGGTGAAATTGCCGTTATGGGCGATGGCGATGCCACCGACTTCAAGCTCGGCGAGGAGCGGCTGCACGTTGCGCAGAACCGTGTCGCCCGTCGTCGAATAGCGCACATGGCCGATGGCCCTGTCGCCCGGCAACTGGGCAAGCGTGGCGGGGTTGGTGTAGTGATCGCCGACAAGGCCCATGCGCCGCTCCGAGCAGAACTGGCGTCCGTCGTAGGAAACGATACCGGCAGCTTCCTGCCCGCGGTGCTGCAGCGCATGCAATCCGAGCGCCGTCAGCGTGGCCGCATCGGTGTGCCCCAAAATGCCAAACACACCGCACTCTTCATGCAGTGTGTCGTCATCGAGGGACATCAATTGGGTATCGTCACGAGAAATGTCGGTCATTACCGCCAGCCTTTCGCCGCAGATTCAATTGAGCCTAATTCATATTATGCCATAGGAGGCAATCGACTAACAGGGCAGGACCCGCGTCCACGTGTCAATCGAAGCCCCTATATGGTGTATAAGCGCCAAGACTCCAAGTCACTGGTTTGTCGCACCACCTTCCGGCGGGATATCTTCCTTCGGTTCCGGCGCAGTCGTCGCGTCGGGCGATGCTTCCGGCGCGGTCGTGCCGGGTTTCAGCCGCTTCAGGATGGTCGATTCGGGATCTTCCGGCAGAAGGCCGACAAGTTTCGCGCCAAGCTGGTCGATCATCGGCTTCGATTTGGCGTTTCCAACCCAGGCTGGCTGGTTTTCCGGCACGAGCCAGTTGAAGAACAGCATGGCGACGACAACGAGAAGTATGCCGCGCGCTGCGCCAAACAGGAAGCCGAGCGTGCGGTCAAGCGCGCCGATGCGGCTGTCAATGATGAAATCGGCAATCTTCATGGTGATAATGGACACGACGATCAGCGTGACGACGAAGACAAGGCCCGCCGCTGCAATCTGCACGATGGTGTCGTTACTGATGTACGGGGTGAGGAAGGGAACAACAGGCTTGTAAAAGAGATAAGCGGCCGCTGCCGCCGCTGCCCAGGAAACAACCGACAGCACTTCGCGCGAAAATCCGCGCACCATGGCGAGGACCGCCGATACGAGGGTGATGCCCAATAGAATTCCGTCAAGCAACGTAATCGGCATTTACTTTCATCCCCATGTCACTGCCCGATGGCCCCATCCGGTCAGTCTGCGCGTTGTTTCTTGCCTGGTCCCGAAGCCGCGATCCGGGCCACAAGGTCCGGCAACGAAGCCGTTTCGGTCAGAGCGGCATTGCCGTTCTTGGCAACATCGTTGCTTCCCTTGGGAAGAACCGCCTGCTTGAAGCCAAGCTTATCTGCTTCTTTCAGTCTCTGTACAGCATGTGCAACCGGACGCACGGCGCCCGATAGGCTGACTTCGCCGAAATAGACGCAATCGGCCGGAAGGGCAATACCGGCGATAGAGGAAACCAGCGCAGAGGCGACGGCGAGATCAGCGGCCGGTTCAGTAATGCGATAACCGCCGGCAACGTTCAGATAAACGTCATGCTGGCCGAACCGAACGCCGCAATGGGCTTCGAGTACGGCGAGAATCATCGACAGGCGGTTGCCGTCCCATCCGACTACCGCGCGCCGCGGTGTTCCGAGCGTCGACGGCGCAACCAGCGCCTGAATCTCGACGAGGATCGGGCGCGTGCCCTCCATACCTGCAAACACTGCTGCGCCCGGGGATTTTTCGTTGCGCTCGCCGAGAAAAAGCTCGGATGGGTTCGCAACTTCGCGCAAGCCGCGGTCGGACATTTCGAAAACGCCGATCTCGTCAGTGGGTCCGAAGCGGTTCTTCACCGTGCGCAGGATGCGGTAGTGATGGCCACCTTCGCCCTCGAAATAGAGCACGGCATCGACCATATGCTCGACGACGCGCGGACCGGCAATCTGGCCTTCCTTGGTCACGTGGCCGACGAGAACGACGGCGGCGCCGGTCTGCTTGGCATAGCGGATCATCGCCTGTGCGCCGGCGCGTACCTGCGTCACCGTGCCGGGCGCCGAATCGGCCGCGTCCGTCCAAAGGGTCTGGATCGAGTCGATAATGATGAGGTCGGGGCGCTTCGAATCGGCGATAGTCGCCAGAATGTCCTCGACATTGGTCTCGGCCGCTAGCTGCACGTCGGTATCCGCAGCGCCGAGGCGCTGCGCGCGCAACCTGATCTGGGCCACCGCCTCTTCACCCGAGACGTAGACGACGCGGTTGCCACGCCGCGCCAGCGCTGCTGCCGCCTGCGTCAGCAATGTGGACTTGCCGATCCCGGGATCGCCGCCGACGAGAATGGCGGAACCGCGCACAAATCCGCCGCCGGTCACCCGGTCGAGTTCGCCGATCCCGGAGCGGATACGCGGCGCATCCTCGATCTCGCCAGAGAGGCTGGTCAGCGCGACGGCTCGCCCCTTGCGGGCCGAAAGGCGTCCCGGGCCGCTCCCGATCCCGCCGGAGGTGCCTTCCTCGACAAGCGTGTTCCACTCACCGCATTCGTCGCACTTCCCCGCCCAGCGTGAATGTACAGCGCCGCAGTTCTGGCAGATGAATTGAACCCGGGCCTTGGCCATCAGCTACGCTTTCCCGAATAAAGATAGCGGCGGTGATAGCGATTGCCGAGGCTGGTGAGCATCTCATAGCCAATGGTGCCGGCGGCGCGCGCGGCCTCATCCAGCGCAATGTTGGCGCCGATCAGTTCGATGAAGTCCCCGGGCTTTACGGCGTCTGACGGAAGATCCGTCACATCGAATGAGGTAAGGTCCATGGTGACGCGGCCGATCACGGGCACTCTCTGACCAGCGATGAACCCTTCGCCGCCCTTGGTGACAGCGCCGCGCAACGGCACGCCGCTTCCCGAGGCCGAGCGGAGGTAGCCATCGGCGTAGCCGACCGAACAGATCGCAATCCGCGTATCGCGCTCGAGCGTCGCGGTGGCGCCGTAACCGACCGTCTCGCCCTTGCGGCCGTTACGGATTTGTACGATGCGCGCCTCCACCGTCACCACGGGACGCATCGGATTGGCAACGCCGGAGAGCGGCTCGCCGCCATACATGGCAACGCCTGGGCGACTCAAATTGAAGCCCGTATGCAAGGTATGAAAGACGCCGGGCGAGTTGGCGATACTTGACTGAATGCCTTTGAAAGCGGCTCGAAGCTTTTGAAATGATTCAAATTGCTTGGCCGTCAAGGCGTGGGCTGTGTCGTCGGCCGCCGCAAGATGGGTAATCAGGAGCACCGGGGCGGGTGCGCCGGGCCTTGCGGCATATGCCAGTGCCTCGTCAACCGTCAGCCCGAGGCGATTCATGCCGGTATCTACATTCAAGGCGAATGGCAGCGGCTCGGGACGACCAGAATTTGCGCGCTCCCAAAGGTCGATTTCGTGGGGCGATCCGAGAACCGGGATGAGGTCCGATTGCTCGTAGGCGGGAAATGCGCCCTCGAAAAATCCGTTGAGGACGAAGACGCGCGCATCCGGGGCAACAGCTTTGACCCGCAAACCTTCTTCTGCAAGCGCAACGAAGAAGCTGCGGCAGCCAGCCTGCCAAAGGGCGGGCACGACATGCACGATCCCGAGCCCATAAGCGTCGGCCTTGACCACGGCCGACGTTTCGGCTGGCTTCGATTTCTCCGCGAGCAGCTGCCAGTTGGCAATGAGGGCATCGAGGTCTATGGTCAGACGCCCGCCGGCCAGCCGCGGGTCGGCGCCGGTCGTGGTCACATTGGTCTTGATGTTCAAATCGTCACTCGAATCGTTCTGGAAGATGCGAATCCTCGGCAAGATCGGTGAAGCGCGTGAACTCTGACTGGAACGCAAGCCTCACGGTTCCTGTCGGGCCGTGGCGCTGCTTGGCGATGATGACTTCCGCCTTGCCTGAAGCCTCGTTGAGATCGGCCTGCCACTTGAAATGCTCTTCCGTCCCTACTTTCGGCTCCTTGTTCTTGATATAGTATTCATCGCGATAAACGAAAAGCACGACGTCGGCGTCCTGCTCGATCGAGCCGGATTCGCGCAAGTCCGAAAGCTGCGGGTGTTTGTCTTCACGGCTTTCCACCTGGCGTGAAAGCTGGGAGAGGGCGATGATCGGCGTGTTCAGTTCCTTGCCGAGCGCCTTCAGGCCGGTCGTGATCTCGGTGATTTCCTGAACACGGTTTTCCGAGGCGCGCTTGGAAGACCCCTGCATCAGCTGAATATAGTCGATGACGAGAACGTCGAGCCCGCGCTGCCGCTTGAGCCGCCGTGCCCTTGCGGCAAGCTGGGCGATCGAGATACCGCCGGTCTGGTCGATATAGAGCGGCACGCGTTGCATGTGCTGCGAGCAGGCGACCAGCTTTTCGAAATCGGCCTCGCTGATTTCGCCTCGGCGGATTTTCGAGGAACTGATCTCCGATTGCTCGGAAATGATACGCGTCGCCAGCTGTTCCGACGACATTTCGAGCGAAAAGAAGCCGACGACGCCGCCATTCTTGGCCTTGAAGCTGCCATCCGCCTGCTGTTCCGGCTCATAGGCCGCAGCGATGTTGAACGCGATATTGGTCGCAAGCGAGGTCTTGCCCATGCCGGGACGCCCGGCGAGTACGATAAGGTCGGAAGGCTGCAGCCCGCCCATGCGCGCATCGAGTGCGCGTATGCCGGTGGAGATGCCGGAGAGGTGGCCGTCGCGCATGAAGGCGGCATTGGCCATGTCGACCGCAGACTTCACCGCGTCGGTAAAGGTCTGGAACCCGCCATCGTACCGGCCGGTTTCGGCAAGCTCGAACAGCCGCCGCTCAGCGTCCTCGATCTGGCCTTGCGGTGCGACATCGACGGGAGCGTCATAGGCGATATTGACCATGTCCTCGCCGATGGTGATCAGCGCGCGGCGGGTCGCAAGATCGTAGATGGCGCGACCATAATCCTCGGCATTGATGATTGTCACCGCTTCGGCCGCGAGACGGGCGAGATATTGCATGACCGTCATGTCGCCGACCTTCTCGTCGGCCGGCACGAAGGTCTTCAGCGTCACCGGATTAGCCATCTTGCCCATCCGGATCATGTCGGATGAGATCTCGAAAATCTTGCGGTGCAAAGGTTCGTTGAAATGGGTCGGCTTCAGGAAATCGGAAACGCGGTAGAACGCATCATTGTTGACCAGGATGGCACCCAGAAGGGCCTGCTCTGCCTCGATATTATTGGGAGCCTCCCTGTAGAAGGCGTCGCGCGCCTCATTGATCTTGCGTACCGTTGCTTCAGCCATTTCGCTTTTTCCTGTTATCCCTTCACTATGGCCACCGGGCATTTGACCGCGCAATGCGGGGTCGAAACATACATTTCAATCCACAACAAAAGCAGACTCGGATTGTTTGAAGCTTGACTCAGAGAGGCAGATTCGGGGCGCGATTCTCCCTCCTGAATCTACACCCGGCGTAGGAAATTGTGCAAATTGCAGGCGGCAATAAGCTGTGCGACCGCTGGCCACTCCGCACAGCTAAAGTGAGACCAGTGCTGATTCTTTCGTGGGGAATGGATCCTCGGGACGGACCGGATAACGGCAGCATAGGCCCGAGGGTGATCTTGGGCATACCGGGCGCAAGATGACGGCGAAGGGGAAGAGGGGCGGCCTAGCGCCCCGCTACCGACTCCTTCGTATTGACCTGGCTGTTGGCGGAACTGCGCTCGCATTCGAGACGCCTCAGCCGCTTTTCTGCCTCGAATATATAGTCGCGGGTCAGCGGCACGGCCTCCTGCTGATGCGCCAACTGGATCTGGAACACGACGAGGTTCTGCCAGCGGAAAGCAGCTTCCGAGGCGGCGAGATAGAATTCCCACATCCGGCAGAAGCGTTCGTCATAGATCGCCTTGGCCTGTTCGCGATTTTCCATGAAGCGCTCGCGCCAGATACGCAGCGTCTCGGCGTAGTGGAGACGCAATATCTCGATATCGGTGACGACAAGGCCTGCCTTCTCGATATGCGGGACGACTTCCGACAGGGCTGGGATATAGCCGCCTGGGAAGATGTATTTCTGGATGAACGCATTCGTGTAGGACGGACCGTCCGAACGGCCGATGGAATGCAGGAGGAACACGCCATCCTTTTTCAGAAGCCGGGCCGTGTGCTGGAAATACTCGGCGAAATGGCCGACGCCCACGTGCTCGAACATGCCGACGGAAACGATGCGGTCGAAACCGTCCTCCAGCGTGCGATAGTCGCGCAGATCAAAGCGTGCGCGTGCCGAGAGGCCCTCATCGAAGGCGCGCTTGTTGGCGACGCCATGCTGCTCCTGCGAAAGCGTGACGCCGGTAACATCTGCTTCGAGATATTTGGCAAGGTAAAGTCCGAGGCCACCCCAGCCGCAGCCGATATCGAGCACTTTCTGGCCCTTCCTGGCGAGAAGCTTTGCGGAAATATGGCGCTTTTTCGCGAGCTGCGCCTCTTCGAGCGTCGCGTCAGGGCGCTCGAAATAGGCGCAGGAGTACTGCATGTCGCTGTCGAGGAAGAGACGATAAAGGTCTCCCGAAAGGTCGTAGTGCCGCTGCACATTGTTCGATGCGCGGGTCAGCGTGTTCATCTGGTGCAGTCTGCGTGTGGCGCGGCGGATGCCTTCGATTGCCAGCATCCAGGGTTCCCGGGCAACCGTTGCCCCGGTATTCTCGAATATGATCTTGAGGACATCGTAGATATTGCCGTCAAGAACGTCGATTTCGCCGTTCATATAGGCTTCGGCAAAGTGCAGCGACGGGTCGAACGCGATTTTCCGCTCTGCGGCGGCGCTGTTGATGCGAAAGGCGATCGGTTCGCCCGTTCCATCGCCAAACGTCCGGGATTTGCCCGAGGCGTCCGTTATTACAAGGGTACCAGTGTGGATCAGACGTGATAGTGCAGCCTTTAGAATGGCATTCATGAACAATCTCCATCATTGACGATAGAGCTCGGCCATCAGAGCAAAGGATGTCCAAAAGGTATGTCTTCTTGGGCGGAAACCCGGCGTTCCGGGCAGATTCGGAATAAATTCTGCGGGCTTTGGCTCGACCGATGCGATCGGTCTAGCCGGACCCTTTGACCGTATCCCGAATTTCCTCCGGCAGAATGGTGCCATTTGGATATCCTTTGCTCTAGAAGACTCAACCTTGAGTCTAGGTCGGGCATGGGTAGGACAAGTAAATCTACTCAATTTTTTCATTCTGAAAAGCAAAAAAACACCCGGCATCTCTGCCGGGTGTTTTGTGCGACTCAAGTAAAGCAGTTACCTCATGGTAACCGAAGTACTATCAGACGTTTTCTTCGCCTTCTTCGTCCTCGTCGAAGAATTCGTCCGAAAGCGGTGCTTCTTCAATTCCGTAGATCGCCTGAGCCGAGGTAAGGTCTTCGCCCTTTACCTGACGCTCGGCTTCGTCGGCCGTGCGGGCGATGTTGATCGTGACCGATGCCTCAACTTCCGGATGCAGGGCGAGAACGACCTTATGGAGGCCGATCGTCTTGATAGGCAGGTTGAGTTCAACCTGGTTGCGGTTGAGCGAGAAGCCTTCGGCCGTGATCAGGTCGGCGATATCGCGCGTCGATACCGAACCGTAAAGCTGACCGGTCTCGCCGGCCGAGCGGATGGCGACGAAGGTCTTGCCGTTGAGCTTGTCGGCAATTGCCTGGGCTTCGGACTTGCGCTCGAGGTTGCGGGCTTCGAGCTGGGCGCGCTGGCCCTCGAACTTCTTCTTGTTGGCTTCGTTTGCACGAAGAGCCTTGCCCTGCGGCAGGAGGAAGTTGCGGGCAAAGCCGTCCTTTACCTTGACGGTGTCGCCCATCTGGCCGAGGCGGCTGATACGTTCGAGAAGAATGACTTCCATTTTGAGTTTCCTTTCAAGTTCAATTGTCGTTGTTGGGTGTTGTATTCGCAGCCTTCGAAACCGGCGCGCTGCGCGATGTGTCGAACAGACCGGCGAGAAGGAAGAAGAAAAGCACGAAGACGAAGAGCATCACGGCGAAGTAGGCGAACCACAGCGCCACCGGACGCCACGCGGCTCCGCGTGTCCGTGCGTGAAGCATGGCAAAGCCGGCCATGATGAAGCAGGCACCAAGGGCGCCGGCAAAGGCGGTTGCGGCATAGCCGATACCGCCCGGAAGGAAGCACGCGGCACAGGCAACGGCAAAGACGGCGAGCGCCGGGCGGGGCATGCGCAGGGCGCGCGGCCAGTCATCCCTCGGACGGCGCAGTTTGCCCGACGCTGCGGTGAGACGCAGGGCAAGGTAGAGATTGGCGACGATGATCATCACCCAGACGGCGGGCTGCATGGCCGGCAGGACGCGCACGACGAACAGCGCCATGTCCTGAACGGCTTCCGCATTGGCGGCAAGTTCTGGATTGCTCGCGGCAAGCTGCTGTCCAAGCGACGCGGCAAGCTGCGCCGCGAAATCATCGCCGAAGCCGATCATCACGCCGATGGCGATGAAACTTGCGCCGACGATCAGCGCGAGGCGAAGCAGCATGTCGGCGATCGGGTACCAGACATAGGTATCCTTTGGGCCGCCGATCTCCTCGGCAGGACGTGCAAGGCCAATGAAGTAGGAAGCTGCCGCGGCGGGGAGCGCCGTGATAAGCACGACGACGATGGCCGCGGTCGGTGCGGCAAGCACAGAAACGGCAACGGCCATCGAGAGGGCGGCAATGAAGCCCGCGCCGGTGCCCCAGCCGAGGGCGGCAACGAAAATCGGAAGCGGGGAAAAGAGCAGGAGCGCCATGGCGAGCGTCGACTGCGTGATGACGCCGACCGAGAGCAGCGCGGCTGCGAGGCCCGCCATTACTCCAACGCCAATATCTTTTGCAGTCAGTTTCATTTCGCTCGCTGTCCTGCTTCTTGAGCAGTTAGAGGCGGTTCTTCGACCAGAGCCTCAACTTGGGTTTTTTGTTCGCCAGGCCCGCGCCCATCGCGGATGGCAAGGAAGGCGGCGGCTGGGCTGCCGCCTTCGGTCTTGTCTTATTTCACAACGTAGGGCAGGAGGCCGAGGAAACGTGCGCGCTTGATCGCCTGGGCGAGTTCGCGCTGCTTCTTCTGGCTGACAGCCGTGATACGGGAAGGAACGATCTTGCCCCGCTCGGAAATGTAACGCGACAGGAGCTTGATGTCCTTGTAGTCGATCTTCGGCGCATTCGCACCCGAGAAGGGGCAGGTCTTGCGGCGGCGATGGAACGGACGGCGGGTCGGGATCTGATTGATATCAACCATTATTCTGCTCCTTCACCGGCTTCGTTGTCACGCGGACGACGCGGACGGCGCGGACGATCGTCGTCGCGGCCACCGAATTTGTTGTCGTCACGATCACGGCGATCGTCGCGACGTGCGAGCATGGCCGACTGGCCTTCCTCGTGTTCGTCGACGCGGATCGTCATGAAGCGCAGGACGTCTTCATTGATGCGCTGCTGGCGCTCGAGTTCGGCAACAGCCGCTGCCGGAGCAGTGATGTTGAGAAGCGAGTAATACGCCTTGCGGTTCTTGTTGATACGATAGGTGAGGGCACGCAGTCCCCAGCTTTCGATACGCCCGACTGATCCGCCATTGGTCTCGATGATGCCCTTGTACTGTTCTACAAGCGCATCGACCTGCTGCTGCGAAATGTCCTGTCGGGCAAGGAACACATGTTCATAAAGAGCCATTGTCTTTGCCTTTCTTCGTTAATATTGCCCGGTATCAACGGTAAACCTCTGCGAATCTCTCTGCCGGAAGACCGGGGAAGAAAGGACGCTGATGGAGACGATCGAGAGCGGAGACACGGGAGGCTGAAGCTTTACGCTTCGACGGATGCTTGATCCGGCCCTCCGTTCAGCCCCCAGCTGACGCCGAGCAATGAACGGGCGGCTTATACGGGCAAAAGGTCAAAGAAGCAACCCGTCCGTCCGAGAATATTCGATGCAGCGGGATCAGACGATTGAAAGCCGATTGAGGCCTCAGATTTCGCGCGAGCTTGCCCAAATACAGCCGTCGCAGTCAATATAACACTTGGTTCAATACTGTGGGCTTGCCGGCCGCTGCAGCATCAAAGCTTGACTTCGCGCTTGCCGATAGGCACATCGCGCGTCAGATTGACAAGCGAGCGAACGATTGGAGGCCCTTCCATGTCCATAGCATTCACCTTCCCGGGACAGGGAAGCCAGGCCGTCGGCATGGGCAAGGCGCTGGCGGACAACTTCGCGGAAGCCAAGGCAGTGTTCGACGAGGTGGATGAAGCCCTTGGCGAGAAGCTATCGGCAATCATCTGGGAAGGCCCGGAAGAGACCCTCACCCTGACAGCCAATGCCCAGCCGGCGCTGATGGCGGTTTCCATTGCCGTCCTGCGCGTCCTTGAGGCAAAGGGTGTTTCGCTGAAGGACAAGGTCGCCTGCGTTGCCGGGCATTCGCTCGGCGAATATTCGGCACTTTGCGCGGCCGGCACGTTCTCGCTCGCCGACACGGCCCGGCTTCTGCGTATTCGCGGCAATGCCATGCAGAAGGCCGTTCCCGCCGGCGAGGGCGCTATGGCAGCCATCATCGGGCTGGAGCACGCCGATGTCGAAGCCGTTTGCAAGGAGGCGTCTGCCGGGGGACCAGTACAGATCGCCAACGACAATGGCGGCGGCCAGCTGGTGATTTCCGGGGCGAAGGCCCCCGTCGAGGTGGCGGCGGCGCTGGCAACGGCGAAGGGCGCAAAACGCGCTATCATGCTGCCCGTATCCGCGCCCTTCCATTCGGCACTGATGGCGCCAGCGGCGGATGCCATGCGCGAAGCGCTCGCCGCTGTGCGCATGCAGGATCCGATCGTGCCGCTCATTGCCAATGTGCGCGCAGCGCCCGTCACCTCCGCCGATGAAATCGCCCGGCTGCTGGTCGAGCAGGTCACCGGCCAGGTGCGCTGGCGCGAAACCGTCGAGTGGTTCGGCGCAAATGGCGTGACGACGCTCTATGAGATCGGTGCCGGCAAAGTACTGACCGGACTTGCCCGCCGTATCAACAAGGACATTTCCGGGGTCGCCATCGGTACTCCGGAAGACATCGATGCGGCAGTCGCCGCGCTCAACGCCTGAGACAAGAGGGACATACCATGTTTGATCTGACCGGCCGCAAGGCGCTCGTGACGGGCGCGACAGGGGGCATTGGCGAGGCGATCGCGCGGATGCTGCACGCACAGGGCGCCACAGTCGGGCTGCATGGCACCCGTGTCGAGAAACTGGAATCCCTGGCCGGCGAATTCAGCGACCGCGTCAAGATTTTCCCAGCCAACCTTTCGAGCCGCGAAGAGGTCAAGGCGCTCGGCGAGAAGGCGGAAGCCGACCTCGAAGGGGTCGACATCCTCGTCAATAATGCCGGGATCACCAAGGACGGTCTTTTCGTTCGCATGAGCGATGCCGATTGGGACAGCGTGCTCGAGGTCAATCTGACGGCAGTCTTCCGGCTGACACGCGAGCTGACGCATCCGATGATGCGCCGCCGCTATGGCCGCATCATCAACATCACTTCCGTCGTCGGCGTGACCGGCAATCCGGGCCAGACCAACTATGTTGCGTCAAAAGCCGGCCTTATCGGCTTTACGAAGTCGCTGGCGCAAGAGATTGCCAGCCGCAACGTGACGGTCAATTGCGTCGCGCCCGGTTTCATCGAATCGGCCATGACCGACAAGCTCAACGACAAGCAGAAGGAAAGCATCATGGCCGCCATCCCGATGCGCCGCATGGGCACCGGTGCCGAGGTTGCTTCGTCGGTTGCCTACCTTGCCAGCAGCGAGGCCGCATACGTCACCGGCCAGACCATTCACGTCAACGGCGGCATGGCAATGATTTGAGCCTGTTAGTGCAGGTATCGGTGGGTATTGGGTCCAATCCCATTTATGAGATTGAGGCGACGAATAAAGCGTGATAAGTCGCGCACCAGTTTGGGCAGTCAAACCGATTTGATGTCCTTTCAATTTCCGCAAGGAAAGAGCCGCATGGGTGGGTGTTTTGGCTGCCGAACAGGGTAAAACAACCATCTTATTGCTTGATTAGAGTCATCCGTGCCGCTAACCAAGGCATAGGAAAAAACAAACAGGTTGAGGTTCCACATGAGTGATACTGCAGAACGCGTCAAGAAAATCGTCATTGAACATCTGGGCGTTGATGCCGAGAAAGTCACCGATGGTGCGAGCTTCATCGACGATCTGGGCGCCGACAGCCTTGATACTGTCGAGCTCGTGATGGCCTTTGAAGAAGAATTCGGCGTCGAAATTCCCGATGATGCTGCTGAGACGATTCTGACAGTCGGCGATGCGGTCAAGTTCATCGACAAGGCACAGGCCTGATTTCGTTCGGCTCGCCACCGCGTGGATGGTGATGTAAGGTGTTCTGCCTTCCTCGTTCATGCGTGGAGCCGGAAATAATCATGTTGCATATGACATTGAAGGATCGGCCATGAGGCGCGTTGTCATAACCGGCCTTGGGCTGGTGTCTCCTCTCGCATCCGGTGTTGAAGCCACCTGGTCTCGTTTGCTCGCAGGCCAAAGTGGTGCCCGGCGCGTGACGGAATTCGAAGTTGATGATCTGCCCTGCAAGATCGCTTGCCGCATTCCGGTAGGCGACGGCACCGACGGGACGTTCAATCCGGATGAATGGATGGAGCCCAAGGAGCAGCGCAAGGTCGATCCATTCATCATCTACGCCGTGGCGGCCGCCGATCAGGCGCTTGCCGATGCCAAATGGGCGCCGGAGAGCGATGAAGACCAGATTCGCACCGGCGTGCTGATCGGATCGGGCATTGGCGGTCTCGAGGGTATCGTCGAGGCTGGTTATACGCTGCGGGACAGAGGTCCCCGGCGCATTTCGCCATTTTTCATTCCGGGCCGCTTGATCAATCTCGCCTCCGGGCACGTTTCGATCAAGCACAAGCTGCGCGGGCCGAACCATTCGGTCGTCACCGCCTGTTCGACCGGCGCGCATGCGATCGGCGATGCCTCGCGTCTGATTGCCTTTGGCGATGCCGACGTGATGGTTGCCGGCGGTACGGAATCACCGGTCAGCCGCATTTCGCTTGCCGGCTTTGCTGCATGCAAGGCGTTGTCGACGGCGCGCAACGATGATCCGACGGCTGCTTCGCGGCCCTATGACGAGGACCGCGATGGCTTCGTCATGGGCGAGGGCGCTGGTGTTGTCGTCCTTGAAGAGCTCGAACATGCCCTGGCACGCGGTGCAAAGATTTACGCTGAAGTGATCGGCTACGGTCTTTCTGGCGATGCCTATCACATCACCGCCCCGTCAGAGGATGGCGAAGGTGCGCAGCGCTGCATGGAAATGGCCCTGAAGCGCGCTGGTATAACGCCTGACGATATCGATTACATCAACTCGCACGGTACCTCGACGATGGCCGACACCATCGAACTTGGTGCGGTCGAGCGCGTTGTGGGCGATGCTGCATCGAAAATTTCCATGTCTTCGACGAAGTCGTCGATCGGCCACCTTCTCGGCGCGGCAGGTTCCACCGAGGCTGTGTTCTGCGTCCTCGCCATTCGTGACAATATCGCGCCTGCCACCATCAATCTCGACAATCCGTCGAAGGAAACCAAGATCGATCTCGTCCCGCACAAGCCGCGCGAACGCAAGATCGATATCGCCCTGTCCAATTCCTTCGGTTTCGGCGGCACGAACGCTTCGCTCGTATTGCGGCGTTATCAACAGTGATGCGAGCATGGCGGAAGCGCTCATTCGCGCTTTCGCCATATTCGCAATCGATTCTACCGGCTCTAGAGCAGAGGATATCCGAGGTGCTTGAGTGAGCTCAGATCAACAGTCTGGAGACGCGAACGCCGGCAGTGCGCCGGCGCGCAAACCGATCGTGCCGCAATCGGCGTCGGAAGCTTTGCGTCCTGAGCCGGGTACGCCCCCGCCTGCGCCGAAGAAGCGTTCGCGGCGCGCCCGCAGCCAGATCGTCGTTTTCGCGAATTTTCTGTTCTCGCTGGTTGTGCTGGTGGTGTTGGCCGCCGCCGCTGCGGTGTACTTCGGCAAAATCGCCTTCAACGAGGCGGGGCCTACCGAAGTTACCACCAATTACGTGGTGAAGAGCGGTACAGGTTTTGCTGAGATTGCCGACGGGCTTGAGCGCCGGGGCATCATTTCCGATGCCCGCGTGTTTAAATATGCAGTGCGCGCCTACGGCTTTCAGAACGATATGAAGGCCGGCGAATATGAGATCAAGGCCGGGGCGTCGATGCACGAGATCATGGATCTTCTGCGCAGCGGCAAGTCCGTGCTTCATTCGCTGACAATTCCCGAAGGACTGACGGTCGAGCAGATTTTCGAGCGCATTCAGGAGGATGACGTTCTCACTGGTGATCTGCCCGCAGTTTTGCCGGCGGAAGGTTCGCTCTTTGCCAATACGATGCGCTTCTCACGCGGCACGACGCGCGAGGAACTCGTCAAGAAGATGCAGGCCGACCAGAAGAAGCTTGTCGACGACATCTGGGAGCGCCGCGACCCCAGCGTTCCGCTGAAGACCATCGATGAATTCGTCACGCTTGCCTCAATCGTCGAGAAAGAGACCGGCAAGGCGGATGAGCGTCCGCGCGTCGCCGCTGTCTTCATCAACCGCCTCAACAAGAAAATGCGGCTTCAGTCTGATCCGACGATCCTCTACGGTTTGTTCGGCGGCAAGGGCAAGCCGACGGATCGACCTATCCTGAAATCGGACCTCGAAAAGCCGACACCCTATAACACCTATACGGTGAACGGGCTGCCGCCTGGGCCGATTGCCAATCCCGGGCGCGATGCGCTGGAGGCCGTTGCCCATCCATCGCAGACCAACGAGCTTTATTTCGTTGCCGACGGGACCGGCGGTCATGTGTTTGCTGCGACGCTTGAAGAACATAATGATAATGTGAAGCGCTGGCGCGAGGTCGAGAAGAATCGCCTGGATGAGGCCGCCAAGGCGGCGACAGGCGACAAGAACGCCGCACCGGACGTCGATAGCGGCAACTAAACGGACGAGCCCGCATTGAAGCCGGGCTCGAGGGGGCACAATGTCACTGCAAAGCATGACGGGGTTTGCCCGGCACCTTCGCAATATGGCCGGCGCACAGATTTCCTGGGAGATCAAATCGGTCAACGGCAAGGGTCTCGACGTGCGGTTTCGACTGCCGGCAGGACTTGAAGCAATCGAACAGAAGGCGCGCAATTTCGTCGCGCAGCATTTCAAGCGTGGCAACTTCCAGGCGACGCTGACCGTGGATCGCACAGCCAATATCGGTCGCGCCATCGTCAACGAGCCGCTCCTCAAGGAGTTGGCTTCCATCGCCGCACATCTTCGCGAGGAGTACGGCCTTGCGCCGTCGACGCCGGAGGGCCTGATGGCATTGCGCGGCGTGCTGGACGTGCCGCAGGAGGTGGTCTTGCCGGGCGACCAGAGCGAACTCGAACACGCGGTCCTGGCTGTGCTTGATGAAACGCTCATCGAACTCGCGCATAATCGTCAGGCCGAAGGCAAGGCGCTCGGCGAGATATTGCGGGTGCAGATCACGACGATCGAGATGCTTGTGCAGCAGGCGCGGCTTGATCCGAGCCGCTCGCCAGAAGCCATTCGTGCCCGTCTCGCCGCTCAGGTCGCCCTTCTTCTTGATGCGGCGCCTGCTCTCGATGAGGCGCGCCTGCACATGGAAGCGGCCTTCCTCGCCACCAAGGCGGATATCCAAGAGGAACTCGACCGGCTGGAGATGCATGTGGCATCGGCGCGCGCGCTTCTGAAAGAAGGCAATGGCGTTGGCCGCAAGCTAGATTTCCTTACGCAGGAATTCAATCGCGAGTCCAATACGCTCTGTTCGAAGGCCAATGCGGCATCGATCACGACAATTGGGCTTGACCTGAAGGCCGTTGTGGATCAATTGCGCGAGCAAATTCAGAATCTGGAGTAATCATGTTCAACAGCATCAAGCGACGCGGTCTCATGCTGGTCCTGTCGTCCCCGTCCGGCGCAGGAAAATCAACGCTCGCCCGGTTGTTGCTCAATGATACCGGATTGAAGCTTTCGCTTTCGATCAGCGTGACAACGCGCCCGCGCCGCGCCAGCGAAATCGAAGGCGTGCACTACCACTTCATCTCGGTTCGTGAATTTGAACGTCTGCGCGACAGCGACGCGCTGATCGAATGGGCCGAAGTGCATGGCAATTTTTACGGAACGCCGCGTGAGGCCGCTGAAAATGCTCTCGCCGATGGTCAGGACATGCTTTTCGACATCGACTGGCAGGGGGCGTTGCAGCTCCAGGAAAAGATGAAGGGCGACATTGTGAGTATCTTCATCCTGCCGCCTTCGATGGCGCACCTGAAGCAGCGCCTGCATCGCCGCGCCGAAGACACCGAGGAAGTCATCGATATGCGCCTGCGCAATGCGCGCAACGAAATCGAGCGCTGGCGTTCCTACGACTATGTCGTGGTCAACGAGGATCTCGACGAAGCATTTCACCAAGTACAGTCGATCGTCACCGCCGAACGGCTGCGGCGTGACCGCTGCCCGGGCCTCTTCGATTTTGTCAGCGGTCTGCTCGAAGAAAAGCTCTAAAGAGCGTTCGCGAGCGCGACGAATTCTTGGATCGAGAGCGTTTCCGCGCGCCGGGTCGGGTCGATCCCGACCTTCTGAAGCAATGCCTCGCCGCCAAGCGGCTTGATGCTCTGCCGCAGCATTTTTCGTCGCTGGCCGAATGCTGCCTGGGTCACACGCCCGAGTGTCGCAGCATCGCACGCGAGTGGCGACTGGCGCGGGACGAGGTGCACGACGGATGAAGTCACCTTGGGCGGCGGTGTAAACGCTTGCGGCGGCACATCGAAGGTGATTTTTGCCTCGGTCCGCCAGCCTGCGAGAACGCCGAGCCTGCCATAGGCGTCGGAACCCGGCCTCGCGACAATCCGTTCGGCCACTTCGCGCTGGAACATCAGCGTCAGCGACGCGTAGAACGGCGGCCAAGGCTCGCTGAGGAGCCAGCCTATCAGCAATTGCGTGCCGACATTGTAAGGCAGGTTGGCAACGATCTTGACCTCACTGCCATTGGCCAACTGCGTGAAGTCGACTTCCAGCGCATCGCCGGGAATGACCTTGAGCGCACCCGGATAGTGGTCGGCTATTTCCTGAAGGGCAGCGAGGCAGCGTTCATCGCGCTCGATTGCGATGACGTTGGCGCCTTGCGCGAGCAGGGCGCGCGTCAATCCTCCAGGACCAGGCCCAACCTCGATGACGGTTTGTCCCGCGAGATCACCCGCTTGCCGCGCAATCTTCGCTGTCAGATTGAGATCAAACAGAAAGTTCTGCCCGAGCGATTTCTTCGCCATCAGGCCATGCCGTTCGATGACCTCTCGCAGCGGCGGCAGGCTGTCGATACTCATGCGGCAGGGCGCTTCAGTTGGGCGCGCTTGGCGTGAAGCTCCCCGGCCAGCCGAAGCGCGGCGATGAGGCTGTCAGGCTTGGCTTTTCCCGTGCCGGCTATGTCGAATGCGGTGCCGTGGTCCGGCGAAGTACGGACAAATGGTAAGCCGAGGGTTACGTTAACGCTGTCGTCGAAGCCGAGCGTTTTTACCGGAATGAGCGCCTGATCGTGATACATGCATATGGCTGCATCATATTGGGTGCGCACCGCGGCGTGGAACATGGTGTCAGCCGGAAGCGGTCCACGCGCGTCGATACCCTCGGCGCGCAGCGTCTCGACGGCTGGACGAACAATCGTCTCGTCTTCCATGCCCATGCTGCCGTGTTCGCCGGCGTGGGGGTTGAGCCCCGCAATGGCGAGGCGCGGATGAGCGATGCCGAACTGCTCTTTCAGGGCAAGGGCAGTTATGCGTGAAACCGTGAGAATTGTCGCTGCATCCAGGACCGTCGCCACTCTGCTCAGCGCAATGTGGATGGTGACTGGAACCGCGCGAAGTTCGGGACCCGCCAGCATCATGACAGGCGTGAACTTATGGCCGAGATGTTCGCCGGCAAGATGCGCAAGAAACTCGGTGTGCCCGGGATATTTAAATCCTGCTTCGTAGAGCGGTTTCTTGGCGATGGGGCAGGTGACGACCGCATGGGCGTCACCTGCCAACGTGAGCGCAACCGCGCGCTCTATTGCCTCAATCGTCGCGGCAGCATTCGCGACCAGCGGCACACCCGGCCTGTCGATCTGCGGGTGCTGCAACGGTATGACCGGCAGCGCCCGGTCGAAAACTCCTGCCGCAGCTTTAGGGTTTGTCGGCTCAACCGGAACATCCAGCCCCAACCGCAATGCCCGCGAGCGAACGAAGTCCGGATCGGCGAGGAGGAAGAAGGCAGGGATTTGCATTTCCTGGCGCAATTGCCACGCGGCAATGGCTATGTCGGGGCCAATGCCCGACGGATCACCGGAACTAACGGCGAGGGCAGCATTCATGCGCGTGCAATCCGATCATTCGTTGACGATTTTCGCCTTGCTGCGCAGTTCTTCGATGTATTTCTTGTCGACCGCTTCGGCGGTTGCATCCTTCTTGCCGTCGCCCGTGGCCGCAGCGTCCTCCTGCGAGAACACCATGCGGGCAACGCGGTCGTCCGACACCTGGCGCGAGGCGCAGACACCAAGGAATTCAACTCCCTTGCCAGTATCGAGTGTCGTTGTCGCCTGGCCGACCGGCGTCGAGATGACCTGCTTCGACCATTCCGGCGGCAGTTCCTGTTCGATGAACTTGCCGAGATCGAGCACCGTCACGTCGAGTGTGCCCTTGGCGATCTCACGTGTGTTTTCGCAGCCGTTGAAGCGGGCGCGGAGGGCGTTGGCTTCCGCCCGCCGTTTCGCGAGTATGCCGCGATTATTCGCCGGCACGACGAAGATGACTTGCTGCAACTTGTACTCGGTCGAAACCGGTTTCTTGCCGCCATCCTTCAACATGCGTTGGACGGCTTCCTGCTCCGATACGCGAACGCCGCCCTGGGATTTATTGCGCGTGGAAAGCGCGCGGCCCCAGCTCATTTGAATGCGGATATATTCCTTGAAGTGAGTGGAAGTGACGCCAGACTTATCGAGAATAGTATTGAGCTGATCGAGCGACATCTTGTTGTTGGTGGCAAACCGCGCATAGGCGTCGTTGACTTCACCGTCTGAAACGAGAAGATTGAGCCGCTTCAGTTCCTGGCGCTTGAGCGCTTCGGTTGTCAATTCGTCCCGGGCTTCCTGGTTGAGGTTGCCCTTTTTCTTCTGCAGTTTGAGGAATGCGGCCCGCTTGGTGATGTCGTAATCGGTGATCGGATTACCGTTGACGATGACCTTGACCTCGCTCGCCGCGGCAGGCAGGGCCAATCCGCCCAGGAGCGTAGAGGTCAAAGCGGTAGCAATAAGTGCTACAAGTAGATGTTTCCTCGCCATCATGTTCCACTATATCCGATCATAGGCCATTCTTGACGAATGGATGGTAGTCTTATGGGTTCTCGTGACACTCTATTGTCGCTCTAGTAAGGCAAAAGCATGACTGGCTGCAAGTACAGCCCGTCATGCGAGCGATCAGATACCGCCGATATCAACCGGCTTGCCGAATTCCCACAACGTCCGGAACGAAATATTGAAGCCGAACTTCGTCGTTTCGTCGCCCTTATCACCCGTCGAGGTGATCGGTTGTTCCTGCTGGTAATACATCATGTAGGTGAAGCATTCGTCGTCATAGGCGAGGGCCGCCGTACGCTTGACCAGCGCTTCATGGAAGATGTCGTACGTGCCGGATCCGAGAACCCGCCAGTTCGGTGTCATCTTCAACGATCCACCGACGGTTGCCTCATGCCTGTCGTCAGTGAAGCCATAGGTCGGCTGCGCGTCGATGAAAGCATATTTGACGAAGAGCGAGCCGTATTTACCCGTTTCGGTGCTGGCAACTTCAGCGCGCCGAACTGCAAACGAGTCCTTGTCGAAACGGCCGCCGGTTGTCAGCGTGAAGCCACCGCGATTGGCGCCGATCATTGCCACGTAGTCGGAGCGCGCCGAATCAAGTCCGGATTCGGCACCTGCATTGACAAAATCGGGCCCGGCAAAGGAATTCAGGCCACCAAGCTGGAAGGATTGGCCGGCGATACCGTTGAGCGACCAGCCATTGTTGAACGTGCCGGAATAACGGAAACCGAGATTGGCGCGTGTGCCGCCTTCGATGCGGTCATAACCGGAATATTTGTCGCGGTCGAAAAGGCTGGAGGCGTCGAAGACGAAGCTCTGCGCGTCCTCGTTCGGCATCTCGCCATTATAGGGCTCGTCGTTGCGCACGAAGAGCTGCGCAGTGGGCTCGAGAATATGCGTCGAACTCGTCGTGGAGAAGAGTATCGGCCATTTGGTTTCCATGCCGGCTGTCGCCATGCCCCGGAAGGCCTCGGATCGCGTCACGCCGATCGAGTCGGAATCGACGTACATGCCATCGGCGCGCAAAGCGAGAATTGGGGTGATCACCAGGCCGTTATCGGCGATGAATGTGCGTTTCCATTCAGCTTCGCCAGTAATGCGGCCGTCATTGCCCTCGATACCGGAGAGATAACCGGCACGGTTCAAGCCGATGGGCGTCGTGCCGTCCTCTTCATCGCGATGCAGATTCTGCAAGTTCACGTCGAAACTAAGTTCGCCGCCGGCCACTGATTGTGGCAGGTAATAGGCATAGTCGACGACGGGCAGGACGTATGGCTGCTTCGGCTGCGAGGAACCATTCGGCGTTCCGTCGGGGTTCTGGTCCGGAATGCTTTCCTGGACGTGGAAGCGATAGAGCCGCGCATCGAAATAGTTACGATCGTTAAGTCCAGTCAGATAAATCTGGTCGGTGATGTTGTAACCCGAATAGCCTTCGATGCCATAGCGGTACGCGAACGACTTGTCCGACTGGGCCATGAGATTCCAGCCGTAGGACCAGCGTGGATTGATCTGGAACGCGCCCGTCGACCCGATCATGCCGCGATTCGTTTTTTGATCTTCGGGCTCGCTGTCGGAGAATGTACCTGGATCCTGCTGGCTGATGCCGGCGAGCCTTAACGTATAGGCGCCGTTGGCCAGCCTGTGCCGCCACTCAACATCGCCCAGAAAGCCCTGCTTGGTATAGTAGGTGCCAGTCGTCGTCAGGTCGTAGTTCGGCGCAAGGGCCCAGAAATAGGGAACAGAAATGCCCGAGCCAAGCTCGGTTTCATGCTGATAACTCGGCATGAGGAAGCCGCTCTTGCGCTTCACGGTCGGGTCGGCAATTTCGAATGATGGCAGATAAGCCAGGGGCATGCCGAACATTTCGAAGCGGCCGCGTTCGAAGCGGATGGTTTTCTTCTTACCGTTCCATACGATCTTCTGGGCGCGAACCTGCCAGATCGGCGCACGATCGGGCTTGGCGCGGCACGGTTCGCACGCCGTATAGATACCATTGTTGAAGACGGTTAGCTCACCGCCGATACGTTCGGCGCTCTCCGCTGCAAAACGGGTATTGTCGGCTGCTTCAACGCGCAAGGCATTGACGAAGCCTTCGCGAAAATCGTCGGTGACGTCGAGATTTTCGGCATAGATGCGATTGCCGTCTTTTTCGACGAGTTCGACCTTGCCCATCGCCTTGAGGCGCCCGGTCTTCTGGTCATAGGTGACCTGACGCGCAACTAGCCTGTTGCCGTCATAATCGATCTGTACACCGCCGACTGCGGAGATGGTCTTGGCGTTGATGTCATAGACGAGTTCGTCCGATTCCAGCAGAAGCTGGGCATTCGGGTTGGTCTGGACATTTGCGGTAAGCGCATCAGCGCCGCCCATCTGGGCATAGGCTGGGAGTGAAATCCCGCCCGCAAGGCATAGAACCGCCGTCCCGCACGCCAGCCGTGCGAACCACGTCGGCAACACCGAGCGCGTTACATTCAATCCCACTCTAACCATCCTCCTTGTGCAACAGAAAGGAGACCCCAAAAAATGTTGCAATCAGCACGGGTGTCCATGCGGCGACGAAAGGCGGGACGAATCCTGCGTTCCCGAATGCCTTGACCACAACAGTGACGACATAAAGCACGAAGCCTGCGAGGACGCCACCCAGAATCATCGTCCCCGATTGTCCGAAACGAACAAATTTCAACGAAACGGTTGCAGCGATTAAAGTCATCGCCATCAGAAGAGCCGGCAAAGCCAGCAAAGACTGGAAATGCATGTCAAAAGCGTTGGCCGGATAGCCAAATGAGCGGGCTGCGGCAATTTTGTTACGCAGCTCAAAAAAAGGAATGGTCTCGGGCCGAGCGAGGCTTTCTTCAACAAATTCAGGGCGAAGATGCGTCGGGATCCGAACCTCGTCCTGCGCGACAGGGGTCGAGCCAAGGACGAATTTGGTAACGTCGGCGAGCTTCCAGTAGCCCTCTTCAAGGTCGGCGACCTTGGCGTCGAGCCGCTCGAGAATATCCTGATTCTTGTCGAGCCTGATGAAGGTCGCATCGACCAGCCGCAACCCACGATTGACCACTGACTTTGCACCGATAATGGTCTCGCCATCTTCCGTCTTTTGCCGCAGCCAGGGCACCCGATCGGCCTGCACGTCATTGGCCTTGCCGGCACGCCAGTTTGCCGTGATCTGCTCGCTGCGGTCGAAGCCCCAGGCGGCGAGGGGATTGACGACCAAAATAGCGACGAGGCCGAACAGGAGTGCGCCGGTGCAGGCGGGCAGCAGGAACTGCCAGGCGGAAACGCCGACCGAACGCGCGACGACCAACTCATATTTGCGATTGAGCGAAATCAGCGTCGCCATTGCCGAGAACAAGGCGAGGAAGGGAAACACCTGCTGCATGATGTAGGGAACGCGCATCACCGAAAGGCCAAAGGCTTGGATTGCCGAATAGTCGGGGAGCGACGAGAGCTTGCCCGAGAGTTCGGTGAAGTCGAGAATCAACGCCAGTGCGAAGCTGCCGAAAAGGAAATACATCGTGATCTGCACATAGCGCAGGAAGAAGTAGCGCCCGAGGGTCCAGCCGATCATGAGCGTCCTCCGCGTCCGCGACGGAAGAGCCTGGCGCCGGCCCCGGCAAAGGCGGTCTGCGGCGTCGCAAAGGCATCGCGAACCCAGTTGCTCCATTTTACCGGCACGCCGATCTGGCGGTTGGTAACAAGTGCATAGGTCGCCAGCAAGGCCGCGCCGATCGGGAATGCAAAGAGCAGGGGCAATACCGAGGCATTCTTGTCGCTGCTCTGCCCGGCGGAATAGCCGAGCCAGAACACGATCAGGCTAAGCGTGATCGCCGTAAACGATGCCGATACCCGGGCTTCGCGGTGCGAGCGCGAATCCGCCGCGGCTGCGAGCGAGATCAACGCAAAAACAATGGGATACATCCAGTCGGTCAGCCGCTTGTACAGTTCGGACTGGTAGCGCAGCGGGTTCTGCTGGAAATATTTGTCGTTGGGATCCGGGCTGAGGAGATAGGTCAGCGGCCGGTCCTTCGGAAACAGCGTGACATTGTCGTCGTCTGCCGGCAGCATTGCTGCAAGATCAAGCGCGTAAGTGTTGAACTTGATTATGGAGACGTTGCCCGTCTGGACGTCGCGGCGATCGATCTCGCCATCCTTCATGATCAAAAGGTTCTGCTCGCCCGTATCGAACACCAGGCCGTCCTTGGCGTAGTAGATGAGGTCGGTCGTCTTGTCGCGTGAATCGGAAACGAAAAGCCCCTTTATCGCGCCATTCGCGTCGCGGTTTTCGATCTGCAGATAGAGGTCCGTGTCGATCTCCTTGAACGTGCCCTGTTGCACGACGAGGTTGATGACGTCGGAGCGCGCTTCGGCAACCATCTGCCGCATGTTCATCGATGAGTAGGGGACGATGAAATTGTTGATGAGGAAAGACGCTGCCGAAATGACGACCGCAAACAGCAAAACGGGGCGGATGACGGCGGAGCGTGGCGCACCGGCGGCATTGATGACGACGAGTTCCGAATCCTGATTCATGGTCGAGAGCGTCTGCGCCACCGCGATCACGAGTGCGAACGGCATCACGATCGGAAATGCTGCCGGCAGCAGGTTCGAACTGAATTTCAGGATGTAAAGAAAACTTTGGCCGCTGGTGGTCAGGAAGTTGATGCGGTTCAAAACCTGAACGATCCATGTGATCCCGACCGCCGATAGCAGCACGGAAAAAAACATGACGACGATCCGTCGCAAGATATATATCTCAATCAGGCGCATGTCATGTTTCGCAAAAGAGTACCGCCACTTTGTTCGACCGACCGGCGACAAAACACCGGTTGCTTAATCCATGCCATGAACTCCATGGCATTATTTTTGCCGCACTATGGGACGAACCCGTTACATGTTCAATAAACCCGACATATGTTCACTCTAGTCAGGCTTGGCTAAAAATAGGCGAAGAAAGCTGGTTAACAAGGTGTTAGTCAAGGTTCTTCGCAACCATCCCTTCTTTCACCGCTCTGGTGAATAGGAAAATCACGTTTTTGTTCGATCTGGAGATATCATGTCCAAACGCCCATCCATCGGTTTCGCCAAATTTGCAGCCGTCGAAAAAGGTACTGCCATCGTGCTTGTCGCCGCAGAGGGCAAGACCGCTGCAGAGGCCGAATCTATCGTCGGGCCGGCGCTGCTCTCGCGTATCATCGGTGTCTCGGATTTCAAGGGAAAACTCGCTGCAACCCTGTCGACTGTAGCGCCCTCCACCGAACTCGAAAGTCTCGTCCTCGTCGGCACCGGCGACCCGGCCAAGCTCAAGGCGGACGACTGGTTGAAGATCGGCGGCGCGGCGTTCTCCAAATTGGGCAAGGCAAAGGATGTGTCGGTGATCCTGGCTTTACAGGCCAGCGAGATTTCCGCCGAAAATGCTGCCGAGTTCGCGCTGGGTATGCTGCTGCGCGCCTATACCTTCGACAAATACAAGACGAAGAAGGGCAAGAACGAGGATGAGGCCAAGGAGAGCAAGTCGGCGGCCAGCATCACCATTCATGTTGCCGATCCGCAGGCCGCAAAGAAGGCTTTTTCGGACGTCGAGGCCATCGCTGACGGCGTGACCCTGGCGCGCGACCTTGTGAACGAACCCGCCAACATTCTTGGCCCGGTCGAATTTGCCGAACGTGTCGAGGAGTTGAAGAAGCTCGATGTGAAGGTCGAAATCCTCAGCGAGAAGGACATGAAAAAGCTCGGCATGGGCTCGCTTCTGGGCGTTGCCCAGGGCTCTGTCCGTCCGGCGCGCCTTGCGATCATGGAGTGGCACGGCGGGAAGGGCAAGGACAAGCCGATCGCTTTTGTCGGCAAGGGCGTTACCTTCGATTCCGGCGGCATTTCAATCAAGCCCGCGGCCGGCATGGATGAAATGAAAGGCGACATGGGCGGCGCCGCTGCCGTGACCGGTCTCATGCACGCCCTCGCGTCGCGCAAGGCCAAGGTCAACGCGGTCGGCATCATCGGTCTCGTCGAGAACATGGTGAATGGCGAGGCGCAGCGCCCCGGCGACATCGTCACGTCGATGTCGGGCCAGACGATTGAAGTGCTGAATACCGACGCGGAAGGCCGTCTCGTCCTCGCCGATGCGCTCTATTATTGCAACGACCGGTTCAATCCGAAGTTTATGGTCAACCTTGCAACGTTGACCGGCGCAATCATGGTGGCGCTCGGCGTCTACCGCGCCGGCCTTTTCTCCAACGACGATACGCTTGCCACGCAACTCTTCGATGCAGGCGAGGCGACTGGCGAGAAGCTTTGGCGCATGCCGCTCGGCGATGAATATGACAAGCTGATCGACACCAAGAACGCCGACATGAAGAACATTGGCGGGCGTCACGGCGGTGCGATCATCGCCGCGCAGTTCCTGAAGCGCTTTGTCGGCGATACGCCTTGGGCCCATCTGGACGTTGCCGGCACGGCGATGGGCTCACCGGCAACCGAATACAGCCAGTCCTGGGCCTCGGGCTTCGGCGTTCGGCTCCTCGACCGCCTGGTAAGGGACAATTTCGAAGGCTAGTCTGGTGGACGTCACACTCTACGGTCTCGATGAAAGCGTCTATACGCGGATCGTGCGGCTCGTCCTTCACGCTAAGGGCTTGGCGTTCGATCTGGTCGAGACCGATCCGTTCGAAGGCGGAACAGTGCCGGGGGGTTACGATCTACGCCATCCCTTCAAGCGCATTCCGGCCATCGAGATCGATGGCGTTCGCCTCTATGAGACGGACGCCATAGTCCACTATATCGATGCCATCGTAGAACCATTGAGCCTCACTCCGACGGACGTGGAAATGGCGGCGCGCATGCGCCAGCTGATGCGCATCATCGACAATTACGGCTATCGGCCGCTCGTGTGGGGCATATACGTTCCGCTCTGGTGGCGCGACGGCGAGCAGCCTTCGAGCGAAAGCATTGAAGACGGGCGGCGCGTCCTGCGGGCTCTTGAGGGATCTGTCGCCGCATCGCCCGGTGCCGCGTTTGCCGACCCGACGCTGGCGACGTTTTATCTCGCAAGCGTGCTTGCTGCGGCCGACAGCGTGGCGATCGGCTCGAACCTCATTGACGAACAGCCGCGCTTGCGTGAATGGTGGAACGGTGTTCGAACGTTGCCGATCTTGGCGTCCACGCGTTCGCAACATACGAAATTCTGATCGCCGAGACCCCATGACCGAGATCCTTTTCTACCATCTGACGGAATCGACGCTCGAAAACGCGCTTCCCGGCTTGATCGAGCGATCGGTGGAGCGCAAGTGGAGGGTGGTTATCCAGACAGGGTCGGAAGAGCGCCGCGACAGCCTCGACAACCATTTATGGACTTGGTCAGACGCCTCGTTCCTCGCTCATGCCACCGATCTGGAGCCACACCCGGAAGAACAGCCGATCATCCTGACGACCGGCGACGGCAATCCGAATGGCGCAACGGTGCGCTTCCTTGTCGATGGCGCCGCACCCCGCAACGTGGAGAAATACGACCGGCTGGTGCTCATGTTCGATGGCCACGACCAACAGCAACTCGAACAGGCGCGGGAACAGTGGAAAGCGTTGAAGGCCGAAGGTCACACGCTGACCTACTGGCAGCAGAACGCAGAGGGCCGTTGGGAGAAGAAAGCATGAGCGCTGTCAGATGCGGCTGATTCTGTTTCTCATTCTCCTGGCCGGAATCGCCCTTGGCGTAGCCTATCCCTGGGCGACCACCAATTTTTCCGGTGAAGAGATCGGATCGTGGCGCGTCTACGACCGGCCCGGTCCCTACAAGCCGGTTACGGTCCGCCTCGACGTTAACGATGCGCCGGTGCGCGCTTTTGTCGATATGCAGCCCTTGCGCAATTTTGTGCCGACGCAGGGGCGCACGGCCCTGACGGCAGTGGTGACGCGGAACGGCAAGGACATTCTCGTCAAGACGCTGGATTATCTGAACGGGCGGGTCGGCAACAAGGGCTCGCCGCAGGGCCCTCAGTTCTATCGCGCCAGCATCGGCGATATCGATCCGGTCGAATCGGGCAATTATACCTTCACCATCGGTCCCGGCGATTTTGACGGGCTCGAGGTCGCCGGGGTCGATCTGATCCTGCGCCGCGGTGCAAGGAGCATAGATTGGCGTATCGTTTCGGGCGGCGTTGCCTTGATCGCGATCGGTGTTTTCGGCCTCATCCGGTCGCGCCGCCGCAAATCCGTTGAACAAGTACCGACGCAGCCGAAATGGGGCCGGTGATGGACCGGTCGTTTCCGGTAATTACGACGAAGCGGCTGCGCTTGCGGCAGTTCGAGGCCCGCGACGACCGCGGTCTCCACGCTTGCCTCGGCAATGAACGCCTCATGCGCTACTGGGATTTCGTCGCCTGCGAGGATATCGACGAGACGCGGCGCTGGGTGCGTATTCTTGCGAAGACGACATCGCCCTATGACGCGCTTGCCTGGGCTGTCGCCGATGCCAAAACCGATGAATGCATCGGCATGGTCAATTATCATCATCGCGAAGCGCGCAACCATCGCCTGGAGATCGGCTATATCCTCAACGCAAATTGGCATGGGCGCGGACTGATGCGCGAAGCCGTGCAGGAACTGGTGGCGCACTGCATCGAAAACCTCAAGACAAGGCGGATCGCTGCGATCATTCACCCGGATAATGCCCCTTCGATCCGGCTGGTGACCAAGCTCGGTTTTGAATGCGAGGGCGGTCCATTGCGCGACTACTGGCGAACTGGGACCACCTATATGAGCCCGATGCTCTACAGCTTCATCGCCAGCTGACCCTTGCTGGTTGGCCTGATCCGGTAGGCGCAGCGGCGAGCGCCCTTGAGGATGTGCTCGAACCTTTCGACCGTGACATCGGGCCCAAGCGCGGCCTGAAACACCTCGAGCTCCGATCTGCACAGTTTCTGGCAGGCCTTGGCCGCAACACAGATCGGACAGTGATTCTCGATGAGTATCAAATCGCCATTGGGGTCGCGCCTGGCTTCCGCCATGTAGCCCTCCGCCGAGCGGATTTCGGCGAGCTGCTCGACTTTCCCTTCGATAGAGTGAATTGGGTCAAGTGCCGCGCGGTACTGGCTCAACGTCGCCTGCTCGCGGTGCGAGATCAGCCGGTCAAGGCCCGCTTCGCCGAACACGGATGAAACCGAGGCCAAGAGATCGGCGGTAAAACCGGCATGATTGTCGGGGAATTGCGCATTGCCGGCATCGGTCAGGTGCCAGAAGCGCTTGGGCCGTCCGACGCTTTCGCGGCTGTCTTCAAAGGCGACAAGGCCGCCCTCATGCAATCGCCCAAGCATTTGACGGACAGCGACGGCGGTAATATCCAGTCGGTCGGCGAGGGCGGCGGCGGTCTGCGGACCAGCCACTTTCAGTGAATATAGCATGCGGTTTGTCGTACGGTCCTGCATGGCTTGAGCTTATGGAAAAAAATTAAAAAAGCTATTGCTTGTTTAATTGGACGGAATATAAAAATATAAAACTTATTAAATCAGGAATTGCCATG
Source organism: Phyllobacterium sp. UNC302MFCol5.2 (assembly GCF_000686005.1). Lineage (NCBI taxonomy): Bacteria > Pseudomonadati > Pseudomonadota > Alphaproteobacteria > Hyphomicrobiales > Phyllobacteriaceae > Phyllobacterium > Phyllobacterium sp. UNC302MFCol5.2. The sequence continues at coordinate 47,306 of NZ_JMLL01000010.1, read as the reverse complement.
TCGGAAGTAAAGGAAAATGCCGGCGACGCTGGCTGGTCGGAACTGCTGGATCCGCGCTACTCGGCTGCAACGACGACGCTTTGCCTCGGGGTTGCGCTCTTTGCGTTCAACGGCTTCCTCGTCTCGACATCGCTTCCGACCGCTGTTCGCGAAATCGGCGGTCTGGAACTGATTTCCTGGGCCTTCACGCTTTATCTGGTGCTTTCCATCGTCGGCGGCGCCAGCGGCGCACTTCTGAAGGGAAGGTTCGGCGCGCGCACGACACTCGTCGGCTCCGGGCTGATTTTTCTGCTCGGCACGCTCATCGCCGCCTTTGCGTCTTCAATGCCGGAGGTGCTCCTGGGCCGCGCCTTGCAGGGACTGGGCGAGGGCATCATCGCCGCCATCTGCTATGCGCTCATTCCCGAACTCTTCCCGTCGCGGCTGGTCGCCAAGGTTTTTGGTGCCGAGGCCCTGGTCTGGGCCACCGCGGCCTTTGGCGGCCCGCTGGCATCCGGGCTTTTGACCGAGCATTTTTCCTGGCGCGCCGCCTTCCTCGTCAATGTTCCGCTGGGGCTGATCTTCATCGCCCTTGTTTTGCGTATCGTGCCAAAATTTTCGGGTGAAGTATCACGCCATTCTGTGCCGATCTTTCGCCTCGCGGCGATCGGTACTGGTATCATGCTCGTTGCTCTAGCCGGCATCGCCAACAATCTCGGGCTTGAGGTCGTGTTCGTTGCAGCGGCCGGCCTGGTGCTCGTCTGCGTTATCATCCTCGACCGCCGCAGCCACACGCCGCTCTTTCCTTCGGACGCCTTTGCTTTGAATTCGACGGTCGGTATCGGCCTCTGGGTCGTCCTGCTGATGCCGGTGGCACAGGCATCGACATCCGTCTACCTGGTTATGACGCTACAGGACCTCTGGTCCTACGGTCCGACCAAGGCAGGTGCCTTCAGCGCGACCTTTGCCATCGCCTGGAGCACCTGCGCTATCCTCGTGGCCAATATTCAGAGTCCGTCTCGCCGCGCCTTCCTGATCCGGCTTGGGCCGGCCCTGCTTGTTACTGGCCTCGCCGTCATTGTCGTCGGCTTCTCGCTGGATATTCCGCTCGTCGTGATGCTCGGACAGATGAGCATTGGCACCGGCTTTGGTGTAAGCTGGGGGTTTCTGAGCCAGAACGTCATGGAGGCTGCCCGCAGCGGTGAGCGTGACCGCGCCTCGGCGCTGCTGCCGACGTTACAATCGGCGGGCTATGCGATCGGCGCAGCAGTGGCGGGTCTTACCGCCAATGCCGCCGGTTACCCCGAGGCGACGACGCCCGATGGCCTACGCGATGCAACGATTACCATATTCACGGTTTCGGCGATCATTGGCCTCGGCGCAATGATCGCGGGCTTTGCCCTGCCGCTTCGCAAGAAGAATCCGCTGGCGATCGAATTGCACAAGCCGCTATAGACAGCGCATGGCGAATGAAGACGATTTGAAAGCCGATCCGGCGATTGTCGGGATTTGGGCGAAAGGATGGGCGCTGACACGGCAGGTGGCGGCGCCCGTTTTCGAGCATGGCGCTTACCGCATCGAGGTCGGCTTGCCTGACCAGAAGCGGCGGCACTTGTTTCCGGCATATTCCGACCATGTCCTGGAGCACGCTGAAGCCATCCGCGAGCCTTTCGTCTTCCTTAAAGTTTGCGCGCCCGCGAAAACGGTCGGGTTAAATCTGCCGCGCCGATGGCACATCGGGCCGCCGGGATACATGATGCTGCTTTCCGGAGAAATGGTCGGGCAAGATGCGTCGCTGCCGGACGGCTATTCCTTTTCCCGCGAGGAGCTTGGCGCGGGTGTAACGCTTCTCAATATTCTGGACGGTGGCGGTGAGATCGCTGCGACCGGGCGCATCGCATTTCCCGGCGAACTCGCCGTTTATGACCGCATCCGCACGCATGAAAACCACCGCCGCCGCGGGCTCGGCCGTGCGCTCATGAAGCAGCTGGAGCGTCTTTCGCACGAGAACGGCATTCGCCATGCCGCTCTCGTCGCAACGCCGGAGGGACGGGCGCTCTATCAGACCTTAGGCTGGCAATTGCACTCGCCCTATACGACCGTGCTGATCCCACCCGAAGCTTAGGCACAGTTTACTGCGCCAGTTCCGCCATCGCTTCCTCATATTCGCCTGACAGCGTCAGCCATTCCTCTTCGGCGCGGGCGAGCGAAGTCTTGGCATAGCCGATCTCCTTGCCAATCTGCGTCGCCTTGGCAGGTTCGCGCGAATAGATGACCGGATCGGCGAGCTGCGCCTGCAACGTGTCGATCTTCTTCTGGAAGCGCTGAACCTGCGCCTCCGCCTCATGGATCTTCTTCTGCAGGGGCTTCAACGCTTCGCGCCGCTGCGCCGCCAGCTTGCGTTGCTCGGCCTTGGTCAGCTTCTGCCCTTCATCGACGGTCGCCTTGCCGCTACCGGAGCGTTCCGCCTTTGCATCGGCAAGCACGAGTGCGCGATAAGCGTCGAGATCGCCATCATAGGGCGCAACCCCGCCGTCACGAACGAGCCACAGCCTGTCCATCGTCGCCTCGATCAGGTGGCGGTCGTGGGCGATGAGGATGACCGCGCCGTTGAAATCGTTGAGCGCATACATCAGCGCCTCGCGGCTATCGATGTCCAGATGGTTGGTCGGCTCGTCGAGGATGAGCAGGTTTGGACCGTGGAAGGTCGCAAGGCCCATCAGGAGGCGCGCCTTCTCGCCGCCGGAAAGGTCCTTTGCCGCCGTGTTCATCTTGACCGTCGCAAGACCCATCTGCGCGACGCGCGCGCGTACCTTCGCTTCGGGCGCATCCGGCATCAGTTTGCGCACATGCTCGATCGCATTGTCTTCCGGCACCAGATCATCGAGTTGGTGCTGGGCGAAGAAAGAGATCTTGAGATTGGGCGCAACGGTCATGCGACCGCTCTGCAAGGGCAGGCGACCGCCGATGAGCTTTGCGAGCGTCGACTTGCCGTTGCCGTTCGAACCAAGGAGGGCGATGCGGTCGTCGGCGTCGATGCACAGATTGAGGTGCCGCAATACAGGCTTGCCCGGCGTGTAGCCGACTTCGCCGTTCTCGATGGCGATGATCGGCGATGCCACGACCTTTTCGGGCTCGGGAAAATGGAACGGGCGGGCATGATCCTCGATGACGGCGGCGATGGGCTTCAGCTTTTGCAACGCCTTCAGGCGCGATTGGGCCTGCTTTGCCTTGGATGCCTTGGCCCGGAAGCGCTCGACAAAGGATTCCATGTGCTTGCGCTGGGCTTCCTGCTTGGTGCGCTGCTTTTGCTGCAGCTCCAGCGCTTCACTGCGCAGGCGCTCGAACTGGTCATAATTGCCCTGCCACAGCGTCAGCTTGGTCTGGTCGAGATGGATGATCGCGTTGACCGAGGAATTCAAAAGGTCGCGATCATGGCTGATGAGGATGACCGTATGCGGATAGCGGCGCACATAATCTTCGAGCCACAGGGTGCCTTCTAGGTCGAGATAGTTGGTCGGCTCGTCAAGGAGCAGAAGATCGGGTTCGGCGAACAGCACTGACGCCAGGGCAACGCGCATGCGCCAGCCGCCCGAAAAAGACGAGGCGGGCCGCTTCTGCGCCTCCGCGTCGAAGCCGAGACCCGAAAGGATCGCGCCGGCGCGCGCTTCCGCCGAATGCGCGTCGATATCGGCAAGCCGTATATGAATATCGGCGATGCGATGCGGGTCCGTTGCGCTCTCGGCTTCCGCCAATAGGGCGCTGCGCTCAGTATCGGCGGCCAGCACGATCTCGATCAGCGAGTCTTCGGTGCCCGGCGCTTCCTGCGCCACCTGGCCGATGCGCACGTTCTTCGGCAGCGAGAAATCGCCCGTCTCGGCGTGAAGCTCGCCGGTGATGACCTTGAACAGTGTCGACTTGCCGGCGCCGTTGCGCCCGACCAGTCCAGCCTTCGTGCCCGAAGGCAGGTTGAGGCTGGCGTGATCGATCAGCAAGCGGCCGGCCATGCGCACGGATATATTGTCGAGAATAAGCATGGACGCGCTTTTGCACGGGAAATGCCGATTTCGCAAGCCGCTCCTGTTGCAGATATGTTCCGAACGGACCGGAAAATGCCGTCAGGCGTAGGGGCGACCTTCTTCCGTTCGCTGAAACTGGATCAGATCGAAGGATGGAGCCGTCTTGCCGAGCGCCGTCAGAATGGCATGCGCCTGGCCGCGATGATGCGTCTGGTGGTTGAACAGATGCGCCAGCGCCGGGGCAAGCCTTTGGCTGATCGTGCGCATATCGCTCACGGTAGTATAGGTGAAGCGCCCGCCGATGGCCGCTGCATCCAGGCTGCTGACCCAGTCGATGATGCGGGCATCTTCCTTTACGCGCGCAATCCTGAGATCCTCGAACGTGTCGAAGAGGATCGCATCGAGTGCCTTCGGCGCTTCGCCTTCACCAGTGAACCTGAAAAGCCAGATGCGGTCGGTGACGAGAAGATGGTTGAGCGTCCCATGCATCGACGAAAAGAAAGCGCGCATATCGCGGCAATACTCCTCGTCACCGAGTTCGGCCGCTACCGCGTATAGCCGCTCGTTCGCCCAGCGGTTATAGGCTGCGAACATGCGAAAATGCTGTTCCATGACGTTGACGTTCCGCCGATAAGAGTCAGTCCTGCTGACACATTATCCAAACGATGGCGTCTTTCCACGCGATTTTATTCTGCGCCAAGGATGGGCGCGCCCGAGCATGGCAGGCAGCGATGAGTTTGGCGCCTTTCGCCTTTATCGCGGCGAGCCCTTGGCAAAAGCACTGCCTGCCGCTATAGGGTCGCCACCAATTTCCCTCATGACAAGGTTTACTCCCATGGCGATTGAACGCACTTTCTCGATGATCAAGCCCGACGCGACGCGTCGCAATCTCACCGGTGCCATTATCCAGAAGTTCGAAGAGGCCGGCCTTCGTGTCGTTGCTTCGAAGCGCGTTTGGATGAGCCGCCGCGAAGCCGAAGGCTTCTACGCCGTTCACAAGGAACGCCCGTTCTTTGGCGAGCTCGTCGAGTTCATGTCCTCCGGCCCAACGATCGTTCAGGTTCTCGAAGGCGAGAACGCGATTGCCCGCAACCGTGAAATCATGGGCGCGACCAACCCGGCCAATGCCGACGAAGGCACGATCCGCAAGCTGTTCGCCCTGTCGATCGGCGAGAATTCGGTACACGGCTCGGATGCTCCCGAAACCGCTGCCGAGGAAATCTCCTACTGGTTCTCGGGCACCGAAATCGTCGGTTGATACCTGATAATCGAATTGAAAAAGCCGGGCCAGTGCCCGGCTTTTTTGTTTCTGGAGGTCTATCGCGACAGGCGGGCGGCGATCTTGCCGTCCTTGTCGTATAGAAAGAGCTTTCCCGTAGCGGCCTCGACCGAATAGGTCCGCGCCTCTTCCAGGACAGCAAAGAATTTCTGCTCCTGGTCCATCACGGCAGGCGCACACATCATACGCGTCGCCGCAGCTGGCTTGAAGCTGATCTTCGCCCCGTTGATCGTCGCAGTCGTTGCGAAACGATTGCACCCTCCCGAGCCGCTCGCGGCGCCCGACGGCCCGATGAGCAGCGTCGTCTGCGCATAATCGATGACGCCGCCGCCATTGAGATCTTCCGCAACCCAGTTGATGTCGGTCAATTGCCTGGCGGCTTCCGCACTGCGCGCTGTCAGCGACAGTCCAAGAAGTACGACGGCGGCGATGAAGCCGATGACGAGCGATCCGATTGCTATCCGGTTCATTTGGTTTTCTTCTGCCAGCGCCTTAGCGCTTCCTTGTCCGTTGCCTTGGCTTCCACCCAGCTGTTCTCGCCATCCCTGCCCACGAGATGCTGTTTTTTCCAGAAAGGTGCGGCATTTTTTAGGTAATCCATCAGGAACGACGCGGCTTCGAAAGCCGCCTGCCGATGCGCCGAGGCCGCCACCACGAGGACGATGTTTTCGCCGGGCTTGATGAAGCCATAGCGATGGATGACCGTCAGCCCGTCCAGGCTCCAGCGCGCCAGGGCCTCGTCGGCAATGCGGGTGATCTCGGCTTCAGCCATGCCGGGATAATGCTCGATCTCGAGCGCGGCGAGCGTTCCTGCCTCGTCGCGGCAAAGGCCGCTGAATGTTACGATGGCGCCTATGCCGCGGCGGTTTTCGGTCAGGCGGGCAATCTCGGAGGCTGTATCGAAATCCTCACCCTGAATCCGGACGAGGGGCTTGACCGAACCCATTTCATCCCCCGGTCATCGGCGGGAAGAGGGCGATTTCGCGCGCACCCTGGATCGGCGCGTCGTGCTCGACATGCTCCTGGTCGATAGCGACCCGGATGACCTCGGGATATTCGAATGCCGCCTCATATTCGTCGCCGCGTTGCTTCAGATGCGCGAGAAGGTCGCCCACGGTCACGATCGATGGAGCAAGTTCGAGTTCTTCCTCGCCTTTGCCGATCCGCTCGCGTACCCATGCGAAATAGACGAGCTTGGTCATATCGAAACCTTTCTAATCGACGACGTGTTTCAGGCCGGCGCGGAAATAGTCCCAGCCAGTGTACAGCGTAATGAGCGCGGCAATCCACAATAGAATAATGCCGGTTATAGTCACGATCGGCACGATCTTGTCGCCGGCCGGGCCGGTCAGCAAGAACGCGATTGCGATCATCTGGATCGTCGTCTTCCATTTCGCCAGCCGGCTGACCGGCACGCTGACCTTGAGTTCGGCAAGATATTCACGCAGGCCCGAAACAAGAATTTCCCGGCAAAGGATGATGATGGCCGCCCAAAGGCTCCAGCCTGCTATCGTTCCGTCCGCAGCGAGAAGGAGGAGGACGGCGGAAACCAGCAGTTTATCGGCGATGGGATCGAGCATACGCCCGATCGTAGAAGTCTGTTGCCAGATACGGGCGAGATAACCATCGAAAAAGTCGGTAATGCTGGCGATCAGGAAGATGGCCAGCGCGCCCCACCGCGCAGCGTCGCTCGATTGCAGCCTGCCTTCGAGGAAGAAGCAAATGACGACGAGGGGAACCGCGATGATACGTGCATAGGTTAACAGGTTCGGCAGTGAGTAGGCGTTGTTTCTGGGCATGTTTCCAACCAATCAAATCAGTGCCGATCAAAGTGGCTCGACCGTCAAACGTCAAGCCAATCAATAAGAAGTCAGGCGCATTTATGTCCGAAAATCAGCTATGTACGGAAATGGTCGCGAATTGTAATCGCCATCGCTTCAGATATGCCGTCGACCTTCATCAAATCTTCGACAGCGGCGCGTGAAACTGCCTTTGCCGTGCCGAATTGATGCAGGAGCGCGCGCTTGCGCGACGGACCGATACCGGCGATCTCGTCGAGCGGATTCTTCACCATTTCCTTCTTGCGCTTGGCCCGGTGGGTGCCGATGGCAAAACGGTGTGCCTCGTCGCGCAGGCGCTGCAGGAAATAGAGAACAGGGTCGCGCGGCGGCAACGTGAACGACGGCTTGCCTTCCATGAAGAACCGCTCGCGTCCGGCATCGCGGTCGACGCCCTTGGCAACGCCGATAGCGGTCACCTTGTCAGCGATGCCCATCTCGTTGAGGATGCCGCGCACCGCGCTCATCTGCCCCTGTCCACCGTCGATCAGGATGATGTCCGGCCAGGCGGGGAAGGCATCGGTATCTTCCTCGAATTCATCGACCTCAAGGTCCTCGGCCGGTGCATCGCGGTTCTCGGGCGTTCCGTGCTCTTTGACCAGCCGGCTGAATCGCCGCTCGATGACTTCGCGCATCATGCCGAAATCATCGCCCGGGGTAATCTCGGTCGAGCGGATATTGAACTTGCGATACTGGTTTTTGACGAAGCCCTGCGGCCCGGCGACGATCATCGCGCCGATCGCGTTGGTTCCCATGATGTGCGAGTTATCGTAGACCTCGATGCGACGGGGCGTCTTTTCCAGTCCGAACGTATCGGCGACGCCCTTGAGCAGGCGCGATTGCGATGAGGTCTCCGCGAGTTGCCGTCCCAGCGCCTCGCGAGCATTGCTCAAGGCGTGTTCGACCAGATCCCTCTTTTCGCCGCGCTGCGGCACGGTGATCGAGACCTTGCGGTCAGATTTTGCGGTGAGGGCAGCGCAGAGCAGTTCCTGGTCTTCTACTGTTTCCGACAGCATGATCAAGGCGGGGCATGGCTTGTCGTCATAGAACTGCGCAAGGAACGCGCCGAGAACCTCTGCGGCGGACAGCGAAGAGTCTGCCTTGGGATAATAGGCGCGATTGCCCCAGTTCTGTCCGGTGCGGAAGAAGAACACCTGAATGCAGGTCACGCCGCCATCCTGGTAGATGGCGAAAACGTCGGCTTCCTCGACGGATTGCGGATTGATGCCGGAATGCGATTGCACATGCGAGAGAGCCGAGAGGCGGTCGCGATAGATGGCGGCGCGTTCGAAGTCGAGTTCAGCCGACGCCTCGCGCATCGCGTCGGAAAGGTGGGTTTTGACCGCCTGGCTCTTGCCCGAGAGGAACGCCTTCGTTTCGCGCACGAGTTCGTCGTAGTCGCCCTCGCTAACTTCGCCGGTGCACGGGCCCGAGCAGCGCTTGATCTGATAGAGCAGGCACGGCCGGCTGCGGTTCTCGTAGAAGGAATCAGTGCAGGTGCGCAAAAGGAAGGCACGCTGCAACGCATTGATCGTGCGTCCTACCGCCCCCGCCGAAGCGAAGGGGCCAAAATAGTCGCCCTTGCTGGAGCGCGCACCACGATGCTTGAAGATGCCGGGCGCCAGCCATTTTTCGCCGCGCTTCGGGGCGGTGAGCAGGATATAGGGGAAGGACTTGTCGTCGCGCATCAGCACGTTAAAACGCGGCCGTAAGCGCTTGATCAGATTCGCTTCAAGGAGAAGCGCCTCCGTTTCGGTGCGTGTGACGACGAACTCCATTTTGACCGTCTCGCGGATCATCCGGGAGATGCGGTTATTGTGCCCCTGTCCGCGCGCATAGTTGGAAACGCGCTTCTTCAGACTGTGTGCCTTGCCGACATAAAGAACGTCGCCGCTCGCATTGAACATGCGATAGACGCCGGGCTTGTTGGGAAGCCGCTTGACGAGGTCCGCAATCACGTCGGAACCGCTCGAGCCTTCTGAAACGACGCTGGTATCCCATTCGATCGCGCTGATCAGCGCGGCGACGTCGCGGACGGGCTCATTGCTTTCCTCGACAGGCTCGTCTTCCTCGTCGACGCCAAGGATGATGTCGTCATCGTTGGTATTGTCGGCGTGAAGCTCGTTCTTCTGGTTCTGATTGGCCGGGTCGCTCATTCAATAATTCCTGATACATCGGGCGTTTCCCACGCCAGATGCTGTCCGCCGTCAAGGGCGATCATCTGCCCTGTGATCGAGCGGGTCTCCCAGAGGTAGCGGATTGTGCGGCCAAATTCTGACAAATCGGGGCCGCGTTGTAACAGGAGCGCGTGAACCTGCTTGTCGAACGCGGCGGCATCCTGGCGGGAGCTCGGCAGGGTAGGGCCTGGGCCGATGCCGTTGACGCGAATACGCGGCGCCAGCGCCTGCGCCAGCGTTTGCGTCGCGGCCCACAGTGCCGCCTTCGACAATGTGTAGGATGTAAACGTCGGCATGAGCTTCAGGACGCGCTGGTCGATCATGTTGACAATCAGTCCTTCGGCTTCCGGTGGAAGGGCCGCGGCCATGGCGTCGGCGAGCAGCACCGGCGCTTTGACATGTACCGCAAAATGGCTGTCCCAGGTCTCGTCATTGCCGAGATCGCCGATGCCGTCCGCGTGAAACACCGAAGCGTTGTTGACGAGGAGTTGAACCGGGCCAAGCGCGGTTCCAACATCGCCGATCAGCCGGCGAACTGCGTCGCTGTCGCTGAGATCGGCTTTCACCACGCAGCCCTTGCCCCCTTGCGCCTCGATTGAACGGAGCAGATCGCGCGCTTCATCAAGGCCGTTATGGCCATGAATGGCGACGGCAAAGCCATGCGCCGCCAGGTCCTCGACAATCGCCTTGCCGATCCGTTTCGCGCCGCCGGTTACGAGAGCAACGGTTCGGTCAATCTTCAAGGTCCACTCCATCCATGCTGTGATTCAGGTCCGAATATAGGGTTCGGCGACGAAAAGCGCGAGGGTGAAAGGTCAGCAGTGAACAGAAGCAGTCGAACGGTGTTCTTTCGCTACGGATTGCCAGCCGAAAGTTGCGTTATTTGGCGGCGGCAATGTCTCTCCGTCGATCTGTGCAAATATTAAGTAAATATTAAGTATTCTAATCGGAATTTAACCATTACCAGCGAGATAGTTTTGTTTATTATCAAATGTTTGTGAGCAATTCTTTCACAGCTAGACTGACATACTATTAAGTTTGACCGCAACGCAAAATGTTGCGCAAAAAGCACATCGCATTTCGGCCACGATCTCGTCGGTTTCTTATCACAGTGCCGCGCAAGTGCCGCCACAATGCGGCGCGAATGTCCGCCTCGTTAAGCGGACGCAATCCATGGTTTTCCCCCCGACCAGTGCCCGCTCCGTGTAAAAGAGTTTAAAAAAAGGAGATTGCCATGCGCACTCTTAAAACAACCTTCCTCGCGTCGGCCGCTGTGCTGATGCTTTCCGCTCCCGTATTTGCCGCCGACGCTGTCATGGAACAGCCGCCAGCACCGGCGCCTGTCGAAGCAGCGCCTGTCGCATCCGACTGGTCAGGCGCTTATCTCGGTGCCTATGGCGGCTACGGCTGGAACAAGCACAAGACCGATGACGGCAAAATCAATGCCGACGGTTTCAAAGGTGGTGCTTATGGTGGTTACAACTTCCAGAACGGCCAGTTCGTATACGGTGGTGAAGCCGATCTCGGCTATTCCGGCGGCGATGAAACCCGCAACGGCATCAAGGCCAAGCAGGGCGTAGAAGGCTCGGTACGTGCCCGTGCCGGTATCGCCCTTGACCCTGTGCTGCTTTATGGCACCGGCGGTCTTGCCGTGACGAACAGCAAGCTCTCGGCCGACACCGGCAGCGATTCCAATACGCTGCTCGGCTGGACGGTCGGCGCAGGCGCCGAAGCCAAGATCACCAACAACATCGTTGGCCGCGTCGAATATCGCTACAACGATTTTGGACGCAAGGACTACGATCTTGGTGGCCTCAGCGACGTTTCGAGCAAGCTGACCACAAACGAAGTCCGGGTTGGCGTTGGTTACAAGTTTTAAGCCAGCCGGATGAAGAAAGGGGTCGGACAGGCAACTGTCCGACCCTTTTTTTGTGCTATTTCGGCAGCAGCGCCGCAAGTTCGGGGTGCAACTCCTCGAAGCGCTTCTGCCAGCGCTTCAATTTGGAGCGGCCCTTTTCCCATTTGCCCTCGAAGCGCAGGCTTGCATAGGCGAGGGCCGCCGCGAGCGCGATATGCCCGCCATGGATCTTCTTTCCCAGGCGCGGCGGCGCTGCATTGAGATGATCGAGCACACGCACCGCCTTGCCCCATTGGCGATCGAGCCATGGCTGATGAATTTTCTCTTCCGGATGAAACCGTCTTTCATAGACATGTGCGAGCAGTACATCGCAAAGCCCGTCGGCTATCGATTCGAGCTGTTCGGCCTCAAGGCGCTTTTCCGCGTTGCGGGGGAAAAGCTTGTTGCCGGACAGGCGGTTGAGATATTGCGTGATCACCCGGCTGTCGAAAATCGCCTTGCCATCATCGAGGATGAGCGTCGGAATCTTGCCGAGCGGATTGGCGTCGATCAGTTCGGCCGGCTCGGCATTGCTGTCGACGAGTACGCTGTCGATCGGCACGCCGGAATAAAGCGCGGCCATGCGAACCTTGGTGCTATAGGGCGAGGCGGGGGAATAGAGAACTTTCGTCACGATGACGCTCCAGCGTTTTGCGATTCGATGGTGAAACGTAAACGCCGCGAGCGTTTTCGCAAAGCGGTCCCGATTATTGCGCAGCGGGCATTGCGACGGCGCGTTGCCGGCAACTCGAGCGGTCAACCTCAGGGCACGCCCGGAAATTCAGATCCTTGGTCAGGCAGATGCGCACTTCGCGAAGATAATCACGGTCGCATGTCACGGCGACGCCCGCTTTCGGCATGCCGGGATTGGCGGATATGAATGCCTGTTCGATAACGAGAGGATTGACTTGCGGGCGCGCCGTCGGCTGGCGATATGCTCCGGGGATCGACACCCGGTCCACCGCGCTGCGCATCACGGCGAAATAATCCTGCTGGCTGAGGCCACTGCAAGCGCCATGCTTGCGCCATTCGTACGTGACGAGCCCGACAGAAGGCATGATGTCCGAAAGCTGCTTCGCTAACGCGTAAGGCACATCGCGTGGCCCGGTAGTGTCGCAATCCTCGGGATAGCCTTGCTCATATTGCGGCCACAGTCCGTGCACCACGAAGCCGTAGGGGCGGCCGGAACTGCATTGCTGCCGGTTGGCCTTCGCGCCCTCCGCCGCGCAGTAGCTCGGCGACCAGGAGAGGGCAAGGACATAGAAATCGAACCCCGAACCTATGGGGACTGACTTTGCATCCGTAGGGGTGGATCGTTGCGCGTCCTCCGAGATTTCGGGGACCGGCGCAGCCTCGGTGATTTGCGGCGCATTCTGTTCGCGCAGATAGGTGAGAACTGAAATCGCGAGCAGTGCCGCAAACAGCGCGTAGCCGGCCCATTTGCCGATCGGCATCACCTAACGGGGTTTCGGCGGCTCAGTACAGCGTGCGGCACTGGCCGTCATAGACGTGCCAGCGATCGAATCCGGCTACGCAGAACTCGACATTGTTGCCGATGCCGACAAAGCCCATGCCGTCTTCGACCACGTACCAGACCGGGCGCTGGACGCCATCGCTGAGATGCGCGGTCGCCTTGCAATAGTGGCGCTCGACGGCGGCAAGTTCGGGCTCGCGACTCGGCTCAAAGCGCGTCATGCGAACATCACTGAAATTCTGGATGCCGACCTGCGGCAGGTTGGGCACGTGCCGCACCTGATAGGCGAACCGGTTGACGATGCGGTTGAGCACACTTGCCTGGCCGCATGTATCGTCGTAGCCGCCCTGAACGTAGTCCGCTGCCCTAACCGGGATCCCTGAGGACAATACGACGCTGACCGCAAAGCCAACCGCAAGGAGGGGTGATAGGCGTGCCATGTATGTACTCTCCACTAATCTTTGCCGCAATTTCGACCAGCAGTTGCCTCCGGTCAAGCGTCAACTTGTTCCCCGCGTACCCAATCGACTGTAAAGCCTGCATTTTTTTCCTCAGTGAGGATTTTTGACAACGCCGGGAAGAGAATGCGCAGTTCCGCTTCCAGCGTGAAAGGCGGGTTGACGATCATCATGCCGGTGCCGTCGAGCCGCGGCTCGGCCGACGGCGCGCGAATCATAAGCTCCGTGCGCAGGATCTTGGGAATGCCGGTATCGCGCAGCGCTTCCGCGAAACGCCTGACTTCCTGGCGGTCCTTGACCGGGTACCACAGGGCAAAGGTTCCACCGGAAAAGCGCTTGTGCGCCTTGGCAAGGCTGTCGACCAGCCGGTCGAACTCGCCCGCAACCTCGAATGGCGGATCGACGAGGACGAGGCCGCGCTTTTCCTTCGGCGGCAGATGCGCGCCCATGGCGAGCCAGCCGTCGAGCTGGGTTACGCGCACCTGCACGTCGCCGGCAAAGAGGTCGCCGAGCTGCTCTGCATCCCGTGGGTGCAGTTCGAGGGCGGAAAGCCGGTCCTGACGCCGCAGCAAGTGGCGCACGATGAGCGGTGAGCCGGGATAGTGCCGCATCGCTCCATCGGCATTTTCGGCCCGGACGATGTCGAGGTAAGGAGACACGAGCGCGGCGACGTCGGGATCGAACTTTGCCTCCAGCAGCCTGCCAATGCCGTTCTGCCATTCATTGGTCTTGCCGGCCTCGACACCCTTAAGGTCGTAGCGGCCGACCCCCGCATGGGTATCGATGACGCGAAACGCCTGTTCCTTGCGCTGCAGGTAAAGCACCAGCCGCGTCAGGATGATGTGCTTGACCACATCCGCGAAGTTGCCGGCGTGATAGGCGTGGCGATAGTTCATGCGCTGCTTGTTTCACGATGTCCCGCCGCTCGCAAGTATCCGGTGTGACCGCTGCCTTATTTTGATGCTGCGCGTGGACTGGGGCAGGGCCCGCACCCACAATCATTGCCGTAATCACCCACCACCATCCACCCACCACTACCGTCATCCACGGGCTCGTCCCGAGGACTCGGAAAAAGGCCGAATGCAAACCTTCAATTTCCCTGAACCTGTGCTTTCAAGCAACCAATTTGCCAAATGTCATAAATCTGTCCTATAGGGCCGCAGGGCACACTCGTATCGCTGGCGTGCTACGGGTTAGCAACATGTCCGGGACTGTCATTCTCATTGTGCTCTTTGCCGCGTTCATGCACGCGAGCTGGAATGCCGTCGTCAAATCCGAAGGCGACAAATTTCTCAACACGGTCGTCGTTGTCACGTCGGCAGGCCTCATCGCGGCAGTATGCCTGCCATTCCTGCCGCCGCCCGCGCGGGAGAGCTGGCCGTTTCTCGCCGCATCGGGCGTCGCGCAGGTGATCTACCTCATCCTCGTCGCGGCTGCCTATCGCAGCGGCGATATGAGCCAGGCCTATCCGATCATGCGCGGCACGGCGCCGCTTATCGTGGCGATTGCCAGTGGGCCGCTCATCGGCGAGGTGCTTTCGCTGCAGAAATGGGCAGGCATCGCGCTTATTTGCGGCGGCGTCCTCGCTCTGGCGCTGGAGGCGAGGCGGCGGGCTTCCGCCAATCGCGCCGCCACGACGTTTGCGCTCGTGAACGCCTTCGTCATAGCCACCTATACACTCATCGATGGCATCGGCGTGCGCCATTCCGGCGCGCCCGCCTCCTATACGATGTGGGTTTTCGTCCTGAATGCTGTACCGCTCTTCTTGTGGACCGTGGTGATGCGTCGCGGCGAACTCTGGCCGCATTTCATCAGGCGCATACGCCTTGCCACCATCGGCGGCGTCGGAACGCTTGGCTCCTACGGCCTCGCGCTCTGGGCGATGACGATGGCGCCGGTGGCGACGGTCGCGGCATTGCGCGAGACCTCCATTCTTTTCGCCGTTGCAATTTCCGCGCTGGTTCTCCACGAGCGCGTTGGACCGAAACGTATTGCCGCCGTGGCGTTGATCGCGGCTGGTGCGGCAGTCATGCGGCTCGCCTGACCTATTCGGGCCGCATATCGAAATAAGGCCTTGCTTCCGCCACGGCGCGCGCGAAAGATGGGCGCTGCATCAGCCTGTCGAGATAGGCCGACACACCCGGATATTCGGCGCCGAACGGCACGGACAGGTTGGCATAGAACAGCGCCGGCGAGGCCGCGCAATCGGCCAGTGTGTAACGCTCGCCCGTCGCCCATGTTTTGCCACCGAGTTCCTTTTCAAGCACGCCGTAGGCCGTGTTGAGCTTCGCTTTTGCCTCCTCGACGCCGAAACTGTCATTCTGGCCCTCGGGGCGAAGCTTGTCCGTCACGGTCTTTTGCATCGGTACCTGCACGTGCAGATCGAAGAACCGGTCAAGTCTGCGCGCCTCGAAGGCTTCCTCGCGATCCTCCGGCAACAGTTGCATTTTGCCGGGATAATGCTGGTCCAGATATTCGATGATCAGGCTCGACTCCGGGATTATCCTGCCGCGCGCCGTATCGCGAAGCACTGGAAATTGGCGGATCGGCCAAATCTCGGTGAAGCGTGCGTTTTCCGCTGCATCCATGAAATTGACGACGTGCTTTTCGAAGGCGATGTCCTTCTCGTAGAGGGCCGTCAGAACCTTCTGGCAGAAGGATGACAGGGGGTGAAAATACAGCGTCAGCGACATTTCTTCCTCCGCTTTGATCATTACTAAAGTAGTTGCTTAACTAACAACGATGATGGGGCGCGGTCAAGCTTGTCACCAAGACAAAAAGCGGCATTTGTGCCGATGTGATTTTGCGCTATGGATCGGACATGAACAAAGCTGTCCTTCTTCGCACCGGCCATTCCGCATGCCCCCACGACTGCCCGTCGACCTGCGCGCTCGATGTGGAGGTTCTCGACACGGGCCATATCGGGCGGGTGCGCGGCGCCAAGGAAAATACCTATACGGCCGGCGTCATCTGCGCCAAGGTCGCCCGCTATGCCGAGCGCATCCATCATCCGGAGCGGCTTTTGAAGCCGATTATCCGCGCCGGCGCAAAAGGCGAGGGGCTGTGGAAGGAGGCGAGCTGGGATGCTGCGCTCGACCTCGTCGCCGAACGGTTCCTCAAGGCTGAGGCAAAGTACGGCTCGGAAACCGTGTGGCCCTACTACTACGCCGGCACGATGGGGCTTGTGCAGCGCGACTCGATCCATCGCCTGCGCCACGCCAAGAAATATACCAACCAGTTCGACAGTATCTGCACCAATCTCGCCTGGAGCGGCTTTTATGCCGGCACCGGCAAGCTTGGCGGCGTCGATCCGCGCGAGATGGCAAAGTCGGATTGTGTCGTCATATGGGGCACGAATGCCGCAGCGACACAGGTCAATGTCATGACCCATGCCGTGCGCGCCCGCAAGGATCGCGGTGCAAAGATCGTCGCCATCGACATCTATGAGACCGCGACGGTGCGGCAGGCCGATCTTGGCCTCGTGCTCAAGCCCGGCACCGACGGAGCCTTCGCCTGCGCCGTCATGCACGTGCTCTTTCGCGATGGCCTCGCCGATTGGGACTATCTCAATACCTATACGGACGATCCGAAAGGACTTGAACAGCATCTCAAGGATAAGACGCCGCAATGGGCCGCGGCGATCACCGGCCTTTCAGTTGCAGAAATCGAAGAATTCGCCCGTCTTGTCGGCACGACCAAGAGGACGTTCTTCCGCCTTGGCTATGGATTTGCCCGCCAGCGCAACGGCGCAGTCAATATGCATGCGGCGCTGTCGATCCCTGCCGTCACCGGCGCCTGGAAATTTGAAGGCGGCGGCGGCTTCCATTCCAATTCCGGCATTTTCCGTATGGACAAGCGCGAGATCGAGGGGCGGGCCTTTGCCGATCCCTCGATCCGCCACATCGACCAGTCCCGCATTGGCCCCGCATTGACTGGCGACGCATCGGCGCTCTATGGCGGACCTCCCGTCACCGCGATGCTGGTGCAGAATACGAACCCCGCCAATGTCGCGCCCGAGCAGCGGCTGGTGAAACAGGGCATGCTGCGCGATGACCTCTTCATGGCCGTGCATGAGCAGTTCATGACAGATACGGCAAAGCTCGCCGATGTCGTGCTGCCAGCGACGATGTTCATGGAACATGACGACATTTATCGTGGCGGCGGCCAGCAGCACATCGTGCTTGGGCCAAAACTGATCGACGGACCCGGCGAGACACGCCCCAATCTTTTCGTCATCAACGAACTGGCCACGCGGCTCGGCGTCGCACACCTGCCGGGCTTTGATCTCGATGCAAAGACCCTAATCGACAATATGATGGCGGCGAGCAGTCTGCCGAGCTTTGACGCACTCAAGGCCATGCGCTGGCTCGACATCCAGCCCGACTTCGAGACCGCGCATTACGAAAAGGGCTTTGCCTGGCCGGACGGCAAGTTTCGCTTCAGGCCGGATTGGGTGAATGGACCGTCGCCCAACCGTCCGCCGCAATCTATGGGGCTGCAGGGGCCTTACAGCACGCTGCCGACATTTCCGGACTATTGGGAAGCGATCGAGGTGGCCGATGAAAAGCACCCGTTCCGGCTGGCGACATCGCCCGCGCACAACTTCCTCAATTCGACTTTTTCCGAAACACCGACCTCGACCGCCAAGGAACAGCGTCCCGAACTTCTGATTCATCCGGAAGACGCTGCGGCGCTCGGCATTATCGATGGCGCGCGCGTCGAGATCGGCAATGAACGCGGCGAAGTCATTCTGCGCGCTCGCGTCGAAGAGCGGACGAAGCGCGGCGTCGTTATCTCGGAAGGTATCTTCGCCAATTCCGCCTTCGAACGCGGCGAGGGCATCAACGTGCTGACCGGCGCCGATTCACCGGCTCCCAACGGCGGCGCGGCTTTTCACGACAACAAAATCTGGGTGCGGCTGGCCTGAACCGGCCGCGCGCTTGCGGAAAAGCGAAGCCTAGTCGCTGAAAACGGTGCGCCCTTCGTGCATCGTAGCCTTGCCGCTGGCAACCAGCGCAAGCGCACGAGCATAGGTTTCGTGCTCGACGGATAGAACGCGCTCCGCCAAGGTCGCCGGCGTGTCGCCGGACTTTACGGCAACTGCGGTCTGGGCAATGGCCGGACCCTCGTCCATGCCTTCGGTGACGAAATGCACGGTGCACCCATGCACACGCATGCCGGATGCGAGCACCTGTTCGTGGGTGTGAAGCCCCCTGAAGAGCGGCAGCAAGGAAGGGTGGATGTTGAGCATCCGGCCTTCCCATTGCCTGACGAATTCCGGCGAGATCAGCCGCATATAGCCGGCAAGGCAGACAATATCGGCGTTTGCCGCATGGAGCGCGGCGGAGACCGCGGCCTCGTGCGCTGCCTTGGAGATAAAATCGCGATGTGGGATGGCGGTCGCTTCGATCCCTTCGGCCCGCGCGGCCGCGAGCCCGGCGGCCTCGGCCTTGTTGGCGATGACGACAACGATTTCCGCCGGATAGTTGGGCACCTTTGCTGCTTCGATGAGGGCGCTCATATTGGAGCCGCGCCCGGAAATCAGGATCGCCACCCGCTTCTTCTGCATTCCGGCGCTCACAGCGCCAGCTTACCCTGGTAGACGACGCCCCGATCGGCACCAGCCACCATGGCTCCGAGGCGCACCGCATCTTCGCCCTGTGATTTCAATGCGGCGAGTACCGCGTCGACATTCTCAGGCCCGACGACTGCGATCATGCCGATCCCGCAATTGAAGGTGCGCAGCATTTCATCGCGCTCGACGCCGCCGGTACTGGCGAGCCAGGAGAATACGGACGGAACCTTGATCGCGGAAAGATCGATGCTGGCGGTCAAGTGCTTCGGCAGCACGCGGGGAATATTGTCCGGGAAGCCGCCGCCGGTAATATGGGCGAGCGCCTTGATCGCCTTTGTTTCGCGAATGGCTGCAAGGAGCGGCTTTACGTAAATTCGCGTCGGCGTCAGCAATGCTTCGCCAAGCGGCGTACCGGATTTGAACGGTGCATTGTCATCCCAGCCGAGCCCGGAAAGTTCGACTATGCGGCGCACCAGCGAAAAGCCGTTGGAATGAACGCCCGAAGAGGCAAGTCCGAGAATGACATCGCCTTCGACGATGTCGCCGGACGGCAGCAGTTCGTTGCGCTCGGCCGCGCCGACGGCAAATCCAGCGAGGTCATAGTCGCCGTCGCGATACATGCCCGGCATTTCCGCCGTTTCACCGCCGATAAGTGCGCAGCCGGCCTGCAGGCAACCTTCGGCGATGCCGCTTACGATCGCGGCGCCCTGATCGGGGTCGAGCCTGCCGGTGGCGAAGTAGTCAAGAAAGAACAGCGGCTCCGCGCCCTGCACGACGAGATCGTTCACGCACATGGCAACGAGATCGATGCCGACCGTGTCGTGGACACCGGCATCGATGGCAATCTTCAATTTGGTGCCGACGCCGTCATTGGCCGCCACCAGGACCGGATCGGTGAAACCTGCCGCCTTGAGGTCAAAAAGGCCGCCGAAGCCGCCGATTTCACCGTCGGCGCCGGGCCGCCGCGTCGAGCGCACGATCGGCTTGATCTTTTCGACGAGCAGATTGCCGGCATCGATGTCGACGCCTGCCTGCGCATAGGTGAGGCCATTCTTGCCGGCTTGGTTCTTGTCACTCATCGTCAGCTCCGGATTTTGATGGCGAAATGGCACGACTCACGCGTGGCTGCAAGAACTTATGCCGGCAGCGACGGAGAAAACGCCACTTATTGACACTTTGCCCCGCGCAAGCACTTGAGCGTCAGCTTTCATCGCTCCATGTAGAGCAGAGAAGCATGCCTTGAGGAAGACGCGTGACCATTCCCAACTACATCACCATCTTCCGTTTTATTCTGGTTCCGTTCATCGTCATGGCGCTGTTGTCCGGCTACGTCGGAGCAGCTCTTGCTGGATTTATCGTTGCCGGTGTTTCGGACGGTGTCGACGGGTTCATCGCGCGCCGCTACAACCAGAAATCCGACCTTGGCGCCTATCTCGATCCGATTGCCGACAAGGTATTGCTCGTGTCGCTGTATGTGGTCCTTGGTTTCCTCAAGGAGTTGCCGGTCTGGCTCGTCGTCATTGTCGTTTCACGAGATATCTTCATCATTGGAGCGGTGGTGCTCGGCACTGTCATTGACAGGCCGGTCGCAATGCATCCATTACTGGTCTCAAAGGCGAATACCGTATTTCAAATCATACTCGTCGCGGTGACGCTTGCCGATATTACATTTGATTATTCATTTACTGGCATCCGCGCCGTGCTCACCTGGGGCGTTGCCCTCTTGACCGTAGCTTCCGCGACTGCCTATCTCGTCGCCTGGACAAAACACATGGCTGGATATGACAAAGACTGAAAGCAAGGGCGTAGTCACGACCAAGACACAGGCGATCCCGGTCGAAATTCCCGATCGTGACATCCATGTGGAAGTTGAGGTCAATACGCTTGCCAGCAGCGTGCGCCGTCAGGCGGTGTTCTGGACAGCCGCTCTCCTTTTCCTCGGCCTTTTCCTCTATATGTTCTCCTCCATCCTGCTGCCATTTGTGGCAGGCATGGTGCTGGCCTATTTCCTGGATCCCGTGGCGGACCGGCTGCAGCGGCTCGGCCTGTCGCGACTGCTTGCGACGGTGGTCATCCTTGTTCTTTTCATCGTGACATTCGCGCTGCTCCTTATCATCCTCGTGCCCGTTCTCGCTTCTCAGATGAGCGATTTCATCGCGCGCCTGCCAAGTTACGTGGCGCGCCTGCAGGAATTGATCGCCAACCGCGATTCGCAATGGCTGAAGAATTTCATCGGCGTAGACGCCTCGGTCATCCGCAACAGCCTCGATTCGCTGCTGCAGCAGGGCGCGGGTTTCCTGACCACGCTGCTGCAATCGATCTGGAGTTCGGGCAAGACGCTGATCGATGTCTTTGCGCTCTTCGTCGTCACGCCCGTCGTGGCATTCTACATGCTGCTTGATTGGGACCGGATGGTTTCCAAGATCGACAATCTGGTCCCGCGCCAGCACGTCTATACGATACGTGCCATTGCCCGCGACATGAACAAGGCGATCGCCGGGTTCGTTCGCGGCCAGGGCACCGTCTGCCTCCTGCTCGGCGTCATCTATGCCGTCGGTCTCACCATTGTCGGGTTGAACTTCGGCCTTCTTATTGGCCTCTTTGCCGGCCTGATCAGTTTTATTCCCTATGTCGGATCGCTGGTCGGCCTTGTTGTTGCGCTCGGCGTGGCCATGGTTCAGTTCTGGCCCGAATGGGGCCATATTCTCGGTGTTGCCATAGCGTTTGGCGTCGGCCAGTTCATCGAAGGCAATATTCTTCAGCCGAAACTCGTCGGTTCGTCCGTCGGCCTGCATCCGGTATGGCTCATGTTCGCGCTGTTCGCATTCGGCACGCTCCTTGGTTTTACCGGTATGCTGATCGCGGTACCGACAGCCGCTGCCATCGGCGTTCTCGTGCGGTTCATGATCGGACGCTATCAACAATCCCCGCTCTACACAGGCGACTACCCCAAATCCGATGAGCCCAAACAATTGAGGTGACAGGGCAGGAGAGCTGGCTGTATTTCATCGCCATGACCAGCACTACTTCGCCCCGCCAACTCCCGCTCGATCTCGGCCATGAGCCGGGATATTCCCGCGACGACCTTATCGTGTCCTCATCCAATATGGCGGCCGTGGATATCGTCGATCGCTGGCCGGAATGGATTGCGCCCGTCGTGGTGCTCGCAGGGCCGACCGGTTCAGGCAAGACGCACCTTGCGGCAATCTGGAAGGCCGAGGCCAATGCCCTCGTCGTCGATCCGCGACGGATTGGCGCGGCCGCGGGCGAGGCAGGTCCATTCCTCATCGACGATATTGGCGACGCCCCAATCGACGAAGCCGGTCTCTTCCACCTCATCAATAACGTCCGGCAGAGCGGCTCAAGCCTGTTGATGACATCGCGCAAATGGCCGGCCAACTGGCCGGTGACGCTGCCGGACCTTGCCTCGCGCCTGAAGGCGGCGACGACGGTGGAAATCGGCGAGCCCGACGACATACTGTTGTCCGGCGTCCTCTACAAGCTTTTCGCCGACAGGCAGATTGCCGTCGAACCCAGCGTAATCGGCTTTCTTGTAAGTCATATCGAGCGATCGCTCTCGACGGCAAATCGGATCGTTGAGCGGCTGGACAGGGCAGCTCTTGAGCGCAAATCGAAGATAACGCGCGCGCTCGCCGCCAGCCTGGTGACGGCTATCGACGAAGGGCAGGCCGCTTTCGATCTTTAGGGTCGAAGATGGTCTTACCGAGCCCGGACACGATCGATAAACGCATTATCTGTTGCCCACGACCCTCAAGCGGTGTCGCGGGAAGGTGCCAAAATAAATGCGAGACACCAGCCAGCGATCGCAAGGTGGGCGATAGCGACTGGCCAGAGGCCGATGCCGGATAGTCCATGGCGGAACGCCGCCAGCATCAGAACTGCGGAGACACCGAAATTATAGACAAGCATGGCCGCGACCAGCCCGCGCGCGGCATCGCTCGCCGCGTCGGCGCTTACCCGCCAGCAAGCAATGCCAAGGGCGAGCAGCGCTACACCGGCTACACGTGCGACCGTGGCAGCGGTCGCATCGAGGCCGGTGCCGAGGAGCAGTTCGACGAGCATTGCAGGCGCAACCAGCAGCGCCACTCCGGTCGCGCCCTCGGCCGCAGCCATCACGGAAAGAAGCGGCTTCGAATCTACGAGCCCCGGCATTATCGTTTGCCCCTTTCTCTACTGCCCGAGCTTGAAGGTCACTTTGTCGATCGTTCCCGTAAACTTGAACGGGGAATCGTAGCGGTATTCGATGAGCGCAACTCCGGTGCGGGTATCGAGGCCAACATCAAAACTCTCATCCTCGGGGAAGGTAACCGGAATGGTGTGATCCATGGTGTTGCTGGCAACTTCCTTGCCATCTACTGAAAGGACGCCGGTCCCGCCCGTGCCGAGACCTTTACCGTCCGATTTGAAATCAAAGACAATTGTGTGCTTGCCGGGTTCCAGTTCCGGGCCTTCCCACATGGTCCGCTTGAGGTCGAGAAGGTTGTAGAGAAACACGATCTTGCCGCGACCGACGCCGAATTCGCCTTTGCTCAGGAACAGACCGTAGCCGCCGAACCTTCCGCCCTCGGTGACGATCATGCCTTCGGCACCGCCTGCGGGTATCTCCACGTCAGCACTGATGGTGTAGGACTTGTTGAGCGTGCCTGGCGCGGCACTCGCCGGAACGCCGCTTAGTTCGCCAGAGTAAGTAAATTCCGTTCGGCCGGCCGTGAGACTTGGCCGCGGCGTGTTCCATCGCGAAAGCGTCGAATTGTCGAGCGGCAGGACGTCATACTTCGTTGCCTCCGCATAGAACAGGTCCTGGAGTTGCTTGAGCTTGTCCGGCATGGCTGCCGCAAGATCGTTGAACTGGGTCGGATCCTCGTCGACATTGTAAAGCTCCCATTTATAACCGGATATCACATCGGGCGGCGTTGCGGTGCTGAGCTCCCATGGCCGGGTTGCAGGCGTTGTCGCCGCGACCCAGCCATTGTCGTAGATGGCGCGATTGCCGAGCATTTCAAAATACTGCGTCGTGTGCCGGGTCGGCGCGGTGGCGTTTGCCTTGTCCCACGTATACAGCATGCTCGTCCCCTCTATGGGGCGCTGCTCGATCCCGTTGACCGTTTCGGGCGCTGAGATGCCGGTTGCTTCGAGCAAGGTCGGCACGATATCGATGACATGATGGAACTGGCGTCGGATACCGCCGACGTCCCCAATGTGGCCGGGCCAGGACATGGCGACGCCTTGTGAAGTGCCGCCGAAATGCGATGGCACCTGTTTGACCCATTTGAATGGCGTATCCATCGCCCATGCCCAGGCTGCCGCATAATGCGGGAACGTTCGCTCGGATCCCCAGAACGGATACCAGAGATACTGGTCCTTTACGGGCACGTCGACGCCGTTGAAGGTGGTGAACTCGTTGGGCGTGCCGTTGAGCATGCCCTCGGCACTCGCGCCGTTATCGCCGCCGATATAAATGATCAGCGTGTTGTCCAGTTCGCCGAGGTCTTCGACCGCCTGGATAACCCGGCCAATCTCGTTGTCGGCGTAGGCAAGGTATGCTCCATAGACATCCGCTTGCCTGATGAAGAGCTTCTTCTCCTCCAATCCAAGCGAATCCCATTCGGGCAGTTCCTTCGGCCAGGGCGTCAGCCGGGCGTTGTCAGGCATGATCCCGAGGCGCTTCTGGTTGGCGAAGATGGTCTCGCGAAGCTTGTTCCAGCCCTCGTCGAACAGGTGCAAGGCGCTGATCTTCTTGATCCATTCCGGCGTCGGGTGGTGCGGGGCATGCGTGGCGCCGGGCACGTAATAGACAAAGAACGGCTTTTCGGGCGCGATTTCCTTCAACTGCTTCATATACTGGATGGCTTCGTCAGCCATTGCCGTTTCGAGGTTCCAGCCGGGGTTGCCTTCGAACGGATAGATGGCCGTGGTGTTGCGAAAGAGGTTCGGCTGCCATTGACTGGCGTCGCCGCCGACGAACCCGTAGAAATAATCAAAGCCCATCCCTGTCGGCCACTGTGTAAACGGGCCTGCCTGACTCGACTGGTAGGAGGGCGTGTTGTGGTTTTTTCCGAACCACGACGTCGCGTAACCGTTCTCCTTGAGGATTGTGCCGATCGTCGCCTTCTCGATTGGAATGATTGAATCATAGCCCGGATATCCGGTGGCTATTTCGCCGACCACGCCCGCACCGACCGAGTGGTGGTTGCGGCCCGTTATCAATGCCGCGCGTGTCGGCGAACACAGCGACGTCGAGTGGAAATTGGTGAAACGCAGTCCCGCATTGGCGATCCGGTCCATCGCCGGCGTCGGTATGACGCCACCAAAGGTGCTTGGAGCGCCAAAGCCCTGGTCGTCCGTCATGATCAGGAGGATGTTGGGCGCGCCTTTCGGGGGTACGACGCGCGGCGCCCACCAGGGTTGCGAGTCCGCAGCCTTTTCCTTGATGATACCGCCGAATTGGGGCGGTGGTGGGGGAAGTTGCTTGCCGTCGATCGTGGTCGTGGCCGCCGGCGAACCCGCTTGCCCGCCCACCGATTGCGCGAAAGCTGTCGGGTAACCAATTCCAGTCAGGGCGGTAAACCCAATGGCGGCAATGAAGGCGCGAGAGACGTGCAGATAGCGAGAGCGCATGGAACCCTCCTCTTGGCCACGCGAAGCAAGGTCCTCGTGAGGGCGCAATCACCTGAAGCGATTGCGCCACAGGGCCGCACCCCATTCCGTGATACTTGCAACGCGTGGAGTGTCAGCGTCGCCAAGTGGCCTGTAAAGTACATTACTGTAACCTACAGTTCGACGTCGTAGGCGCTGTCAGGTTTAGAATCCATTGCCTGATTTTGTGCATCAGGCGGACGGTGGGTTGAGACTTTTGGCGGCACAACGCGCCACTGCAACCCGTTAATTTCGTTTGCGGACACGTCCGGTAAAGTACTGAAGGATGCAGGCTACACCTATGCGTCTTTAAGCGGCGGCTGGCGCAATAAAATCCGTAATGGTCGTTTCGATCTTTGGGATGTTGGTTTGTCCATGACGTCAACCGGCTACTTTGCTGACAATGGGTGGAGCAATGACCACGCATTGGGATCGAAGACTGTCAGTCGCCAATCGTTTCCGATCGGACAAACTGACGTCCCCGGTAACCCCAGATACTTCTCTCGTACGGTGCGAACGTCCGCGGGTTCGGCCGGGTCCTATTGTATGAAACGTCAAGCGATCGAGAACGTTTTTACATGCCAGGGTCAAAAGGTGACCATCAAGTTTTGGGCAAAAGCCGATGCACCCAAAACAATCGCGTTCCAGTTGTCGCAATATTTCGGGACCGGCGGTTCACCGTCATCGCTGTTGAGTGTGGATTTGCGTCCGATTGCACTGACTACGGCGTGGCAAAAGTTCGCCTTTACAGTCAACGTTCCCAGCATTACCGGCAAAATCCTCGGAACGAACGGCAATGACGCTTTGATGCTCGATTTTTGGTTTGATGCGGGCACAGGGTTTCCCGGACCCAATGGCATTGTCGGCAATCTTTCGGGCACCTTCGATATTGCCGAAGTGGAATTGGTCGAGGGTGACGCCACCGACGAATTCGGGCCGCTCGAAGTCCGCCCGCTCGGTATCGAGTATCTAATCGGCCAGCGTTACATGCACTGGATGGATAGTTCGGAGTCGGCGTTCAAGAACTTTGCGTCGGGGTTCTTTTCGGCGACAAACACCGCAATTTTCCAGCTGATCCACCCTGTAAAGATGCGTGCGGCTCCGTCATTTTTCAGCGGTGGCGCTGCCTCATTTGGTGGGACGGCTCTTTCACAGGACGTCCCTGGTCGCGATGTTTCCCGCCTTAATCTCACTACGACCGGCACCGTTGGGCAGGGCATTAATCTTCAGGCCAACAACACAACCGGAACGTTCCTCTACTTCCTTGCGGAGATTACATGATGGGTATTGAATTTGCGCGGTATATGGAAGCCGGTCAGATTTTCGCGATCATCGAAGGGATGGAGTGTTCTTTCCCTGACGATGTGAGCGAACAGCAAGTGCGGGATCCAGAAACCGACGAGCCGACAGGCGAAACCATTCGAGTTAGCGCCAACCCACAGCGGCAAATGGTGCTCGATTGGGAAGCGGAGGGCAACACCATAGAGCCCTACTCGGCCCCCGTCACCATCCCCGATCGCGTCTCGCGCCGGCAGTTCCGCTTGCAATTAATTGACGTGTGCCTGCTTTCAACGGTCGAAGGGTGGATTGCGACACAGGACGAGCGCACGCAGGCTGCCTATGCCGATAGCGGCACATTTCTGCGCAGCGATGAAATGCTGCAAGCGGGTTTCTCGGCGCTAGGGTTTACGACCGAGCAGATCGACGCGTTTTTCACTGAAGCGGCTGAGCTTTGACAAATGGCCCAACCTGCCGACTACGCAATACATGAGCAGGTCGGGCCGGTTGACGTTGGCCTATCAACCAATGGAAGCGTGCGCTGCCATGGTTAAAATATGGTGAAGCCTCGTTTGGGATCCTAGTAGCGCGCCAGCCATCTTGGTTGGATTTTTTGAGCCCTTGCTCGACAAACCTCGTGCCTGCGGCGTGAGGCTCGACGTTGACGGGGTACAGCGCTTTCTCGCCAAGCCTCGGGCCAGAGGTTGGGCTCTCCGACTTTGCCCAACGCCACCAACCTTCGCAAGTTCGGCTCTAAATCGAACTGCCTAGTCGGCCTAACGTGCGCATCGCGCCGCTGAATCACCTCAATACTAAGGAAACTGAAATGCCCTTCTTTGGATCAAAATCCAAAGCGGCTCTGGCTAAGTGCCATCCGCTTTTGCAAGACATTGCCAATGAAGCAATCAAAGAAATCGACTTCATGGTGATTGATGCCACGCGCGGCCGGGTTGAGCAGGAGCGGGCCTTTGCCGGCGGCAAGAGCAAAGCTCGGTTCGGACAGTCGGCGCACAACTACGTTCCGGCCATCGCGTTCGATCTCTTCCCGGCTCCCTACGATTGGAACAACAAACAGGCGTTCATCGACCTTTATCGGGTGATGATGCGGATCGCCAAGGCAAGGAATATCCCGCTGCGCAGTGGTCTTGACTGGAACGGTGACGGCAACTTCGCCGACGGATGGGACGCTCCGCATTACGAACTCGACCCTTGGCGCAAGTGGGCAAAGAACTCGAAGCTGTACGAGGGTTGATGATGATCGATCCTGACGCATGGCGTGTTCGGCGCAGCCTGGTCATCGGCACCATTCTTTGGTGCGGTGGCATTGTCACCTACATCACTCTTGCCGGCGGCGAGAGTTCGCTTCGCGAGACAGTTGCCGTGGGCGCGCTCACGCTGGCTGGCAGTACGCTCGGCTCCTATGTCTTCGGCGCGATCTGGGATGACCAGAACAAGCGGCGGTTCGGTGCTGGCGGCCGCCGGGTTGAAACGCGCGTCGAGGAGGTCACTCCAGCGGCACCAGTAGCTCCGATCGCGGAGGAGGGGCCATGACAATCCTCGAAGCCATCAAAGCCGCAATCTATGCGCTGGCCGGGGCAGCCTTCGCGTCAGCATTCTATTCGCTCGTCATCATTCCCATGGAACGAAACGACGCCCGGCGCGGCTATGTAGCCGAGGCCCGGGCAACTGCTGCAGAAGCGAAGGCCGACAAGATGGAGCGGGAGCGCAAGGCCGATCAAATCGTAATCGACGCCTACCAGGTCCAATTGAAAAACGCTCGGGCCGCCGAGGCGGAGAAAGTCCAACAGCATGAAACGGAGATTGCGGATTATGAGGCGAAACTTAGGGCCGCTGGCCGCTCCTGTCTTGTTGACGATGCTGATCGCGACTGGTTGCTCAAGCCTTGACAAGCAGGTGCACGATGCAGCGACGGTGCAAGGTGAAGCGCGAGCCGATCGCAACCTCCCGACTTGGCCGGACGATTGCCGCAAGATCGAACCACATGCGCCGGTTGTTGTCGGCGCAGAAGCCCTGTCAGGCTGGAAGAGGGAACGACAGGCACTCGACAGGGCAAACGCGCGGGTGAAGCGCTGTGCGGGCTTCTACGACGATTTGGCGGGAAAGCCGCGATGATGGGCGAGCTCAACCTGAACGATATCTACAAATCCATCGGCATCCTGACCGCAGAGGTTCA
Organism: Phyllobacterium sp. UNC302MFCol5.2; assembly: GCF_000686005.1. NCBI lineage: Bacteria > Pseudomonadati > Pseudomonadota > Alphaproteobacteria > Hyphomicrobiales > Phyllobacteriaceae > Phyllobacterium > Phyllobacterium sp. UNC302MFCol5.2. The sequence continues at coordinate 18,481 of NZ_JMLL01000010.1, read as the reverse complement.
GGGCCTGCGCCGCGATATGGAAGCCTCGGAGCGACGGGCCGCACTTGAAAATCGCGAAGCCGACGAGAAACGCGCCATTGTTCATCGGCGGATCGATGAGATGGTCAGCGAGGTAGGTGATATCAAAACCGATATTGCCACGATTACCGAGCAGGTGAAGGACAGCAAGATTGTGACCGACGAGGTTCGCAAATGGAAACTGATGGGTCTAGGTGCACTTGGCGTCGTTGGGATCGGCGGTACCGCGCTCGGGGTAAGCATTGCCAATTCGTTTGAATGGGTCTCGCGGCTGTTCCATAGATAGAAAACGTTCTGCCGGTATTGGAGCTATCTATGAGATCGATCCATCTGTCCCCATCCGAAATCCCCAAATCGCTGACGGCAAATCCCTGCGCTTGCTGTCCCTAGAAGGATGGCGCGTAATGGGTTTGGCGGCTATCCAAGCTGTGAGGTTCGGTGGTTGACGAAACGCAGTCTAAGACACTGCCTACGAGCCTTTACCGCTTTTCTCGCCTGAGGCAACTATGGGTTGTGAAATCGCTGAATCGCCTTTGTGCATCTTCACCCATTCGTCCCGAGGATACAACCTCAACGGCTTTTCGATTACAGGCTTTAGACCCTTTCTGATTATATCGTTGAATTCTTTATCAAAAGGATCGGTATCACTTGTCATAGTTCCTCCAACCGATGGCTTTCCTACTACCTGGGATTGTATCGGAATGATAAATTCCACGTGTGGGGAAGTCTATAGCCGCTATTTAAGCCCTTACAAATTATTAGGATAGAGAAACGCTGTATTGAGCGCTGAAATCGCGACCCTTAATGGCAGAACGATGGGCACGCACGGCACGGTTGACACTTACTCTGTAGAGTGTGATTGATCGCAGGATTAGTGTTTCAGAGGAATTCCAGGGTGAGATATCTCGTAACGGGTGGTTGTGGATACGTTGGGCAGCACGTAGTCAGCGCATTGATCTCAAGGGGGCACGAAGTGGTCGTTGCAAGCCGAACTGTCGCAGATGGAGCAGTCGGCGCGGAGTACCTTCAAGTAGATATTCTCAATGATAACCGGAACTTATATGAAATCTCGGGAAAACCCGATGTTTTGATTCATCTCGCTTGGGAAGATGGGTTCAATCACGCTAGTTCGAAGCATCTCTCCAATATTCCGCAACACGTTGCCTTCTTGCGCCGCATGCTAGAAGCAGGCCTGAAGCACATCGTTGGCGTTGGAACAATGCACGAAGTCGGCTATCATATTGGTCCAGTCGATGAAGCGACACCCACGTTTCCTCTGCATGCATACGGGATCGCAAAAAACTATCTGCGGTCCGTCCAGACTCTGATGTGCAAAGAATTCGGCGCTGTCGATCAATGGATTAGGTGCTACTATATTTACGGCGACGACATATTAAACAACTCGATTTTCACCAAATTGCTTCTGGCGGAAGCTGAAGGAAAAACAGAATTCCCGTTGAACACCGGCGAACTCCTGTACGATTTTATTCATGTTAACGAACTAGGACTGCAAGTTGCGGATGTCTCTGAACAATCTAGTGTGACTGGCATCGTGAATTGTTGCTCTGGTGAGCCAGTTACACTCAAAACTATGGTCCTACGGTTTATCGAAGAAAACCACTTACACATTAAACCTGTGTGGGGCGCTTTTTCCATGCGGCCATACGACTCACGTGCACTGTGGGGGGACCCGACAAAGATTCAGAGAGTTCGTGAGCTTAGACTGGGCAGTTAACTTTTGAATCTGCGCAGCGGAGACGTGATTCGCCAAGACGTCGATCGTTTCATGTCTGCGTGTATTCTCGTCAGGTCTTCTGCGGGAAGGTTGACATAATCTCGAAAAGTTGGAGACCTAACGCCAAAAATTCGCTTCAGGAACCGAATTGGAGTAGTAATTCGCCAAGATCGCGAACTTAAGATATCAGCCACTTCGGTTAATTTTTGCCTTTGTTCCAATAAACTATCGAGTTTTAAATCTTCATGTCGCGCTAAGGGCCGGGATGTGCCATTCATCGCACTCAAAGCTTGTTTAAACGTTCCCGGCGCAAGAAGTAATGCTTGCCGATTAAGTTTGTTTTGGATTCTTTGAGCATTGGCAATCCATTCGTCTTGTTGATGTTCCGCAATGGAGTTTTGATCGCTCCATTGATAAATTCCGGTGATTTCCTCTGTGGAAGCCACGCCAACAATCGAAGCCGTACGCATCAAAAAATCCCAGTCTTCAGCCGTTGTCAAATCTTCATCAAAATGAATTTTTAGTTCGTGATAAACTCCACGTGGAAATGCTAGCGTATTATTCGGGGAATGATTATCCCTGAAGTGTTCTAGGAAGTTAAAGGTCTGGGGATATGGTTTATTGTGCTGACTGACCGCGCGGATCGCTGTCTTGCCGTTCACATTAACGGTCTTAATAGATTGCGTCACGGACACACAGCGCAATATGCAGCCGTATTTTTTGCCAGCCGCAGCCTTAAAAGTCTCCACCCAATGCCCCAAGGGGATGTCATCATCGTCGTGAATGGCGATGTATTCACCCTTAGCGGCAGCAAAGCCCGCGTTTAAGGGACGAGTTCTATTCCCTTCCTCGACTCTTATGAGCCGGACCCTGTCCTTGAGCCAGGTTGGAAGGTCCTCGATGATAATCTCTACCGCGATTTGATCGTCGACGGACAGATTGTGCCCGACGATTAGTACCTCGAAATCTGTGCACGTTTGCCCCGCAAGACACGTGAGCAACTCGACCAGAGAGGCGATACGCTTGCCTTGAGTACGCGTGACGATCGTTAGAAATGGCCTCGCTTCGGGCGCCGGCCGTTCAAAGGGAGCTTTACTAATCTTCTCACCGGGAAGACAGGAAACAATTATTTGATTGATTGTTCCTCTGTCATCAACATTCGACCTCAACTGATTAAGAAAGGTCCTAATGGTCGTTCCTTCTTGGAGAACGGGATGACTGGAGGGAAAGAATTGGTCGCTTTTCGCCTTACGCACATCGTTCCGATCGGTAATGTAGAAGCCAGAATGTCTGAGTGTTTCGGTTAAAAAGTTATCATCAAACATTCGAACGTGCGTATGATCTAGTAAACCCGCTTCAGTGTGATTGATTTTGCCTAGCGCTAGTTTAAACCCCACATCGCGGTGAGCAATGTTTGGTACACTAACGATCAGTAATGCATTGTGAGCCTTAGATATCTCGTATAACGCTCCCAATATGGCTTCGCTGTCCGGTAAATGCTCAAGAGTGTCAAGCAGAGTTATCGAGCCGACAGTTCGCGGACCGACTATTTCACGTAGCATGTGTATATTTTCTTCAAGACTCGACAGAACGTGTCGATGCGTTTCAAAGCCTCTGCTTGCCAGTGAGGACAGCCCCAACTGATTCGCATCAACCCCCACGTAAATCCGACCCAAATGGGAAATATGTTCCGCGATGCTTCCATAGCCACATCCGATGTCAAGGTGAATAAGCCCCTTATCGTTGTGATCGATGTTCCGCTTTAATAGATCCACCGTGTGTCCGTAGACGTTGTCGAACGCGTAATCATTTTTGTATTCGTGGAAGGAGTTCGTTATCACAGCGCATACCTATGTTGTGCGTAATTACCGTTTATAAATTGGGCGATGAGGTGATTGAAGTCTCGCTTTGCCGGCAATAAATTTTCGCCTTGACGCCGTCTGAATTCTGCTGCCGCCTTGGCATAAAAAGGCTCAGACGACTTGGAAAAGCTATCGAGGATTTTTTCAGTAAGATCCTCCCGAGACCACTTGTACGACAAAAGGAGTGCTGCCTCCGCAGAATAGTATTGTTCTGTTGGCGTGGTCTTCCACGTACCTGATTGAGTAAGCCGCTTGTCATGGAATACAATCGCAGATGGCTGAAAAATGACCCGAAGGCCGAGTTCCTTAACCCGCCAAGAAAAATCGACATCGTCGCAATACAGGAAGAATGTTTCCGAATCGAATCCGGCCAATCGTTCAAACGTGTCCCGGCGGACGATAGCGCATGCGGTGCTGGCCCAGGACGTATCGCCGGTTACTGGGTCATATTCTTTAGGATGCTCGATCGGCAATTGCTTAGCCTCGACCATGCCAACCGAAGGGTTCGAAAAAGGCGCAACGAGATTTTCAAGCAAACGAGGCGATGGAATCACGTCCGGATTCTGAATTAGAATGAAGTCGGCTGTAGCGGATGCCGCGAGGCGATTGTGCCCCCCAGCCGAACCGAGATTGGTGTTAAAAAAGTCATACCCAATATTGAGTGCCGGAAATCGTTCTCTGAAACTCTTCAACTGTTGGGTGCTAAGTGAAGGTACGGGCGATGAATCACCGTAACTCACGGTGTATTCGTCGATACCGAACTGCCGTCCCAACAGAGCCGCCCTTGCAATGCTTTCTAACGATCTCTCAATCGATTCGACTTTGTTCCCATAGAGGATTGACTGTTGAACTACCGATGTTGGCATTGTGTCTCCAAACGTGAGATGGCATGCAATGGGGCGACCAGTTGCGCTCCTTTACATAGGCTTGAGCGCAATATTGTTTTTCTTTGCAGGTAAGGCGTAGCGCTTCAGCTTTAGCGAGGGAGCTTCAACCAAATGCCAAGAGGCGACGGCGAACGCAAGAGCCAAAACAAACGAGAAAAGGAACATCGGCACAGCTGACAGTCGATTTTCGGTAATGAACCCAAGCGTCTGCTGGATAGGAAATGAATACAGGTAAATTCCGTAGGAGAAATCACCGGGTTTTCCCCAACTGTTGAGCAGTGGGGTTGATTTAAAGCCAAATGCCAAGACGAAATAGCTAACTGTTATCCAATTAACGGCTGGCCCCAGGCTTGAGATTTGTGATGGAAGCCAAAAATTTAAAGCCAATCCAGCAACGGCGATCGGGACATTCAATGGTATCTTCAGCAATCGAATCAATGCTCCAACCATGAAGTATATCATTACATTAGCTGCTTGGAAAATATCAGTTCCATAGAATACTAGTTGTGGGCCGCGGTAAATTGGGTAATAAAAGCACATAAACGCGATAATAATAGCTAAACAAATATATGCATGTATTCGATATTTTATCGTAATCGTTCCGATTAGACTGACAATGACGTAACAAAGAAATTCAGGGGGCAAGCTCCAAAGCGAACCATTTACAGCGTGTGGCGCAATGTTATGCTCAAACACGCCAGGTAGAGAATAGGTCACATATAGTAGAATGTTCCAAAAGTATTCCCACGTCCCTATATTGGAGAAATAATCCTTAGGTGAGAGGCTTGTAACTAATGCACCCAAAACCAAGGAGGATAAGATAGTTACTATTACCAGAGCGGGAAATATTCGCAAACAGCGACTTGAAAAGAAAGTAATGAGAGATGGTCGTCTTTCCCAGCTGTCAGTTATTAGAAAGCCGCTAATTGCGAAAAAAATCATCACGCCAACTGGAGCTATCGAGCCACGTAATACCTGAGTCTGGACATCTCCTACTAGGGCTTGGCTATGCCCAAAAACAACGATAGTCGCTGCGACGAATCGCAAAAAATTCAAATTATTCTCTCGATTGTGACTTGCTTCCATCCGCGGTTCTCCCAATGGCGTGCCATAACATTTGGCGCGGTACCAAACAACCTGGTTAGCCTATCCCCTGATTTTCTAGGCGACTGCCAATTTGGTATGTGACATATTTGTGACAAACCCGTAGGTTTTATCAAAAATCAATCGCTGTTGAATGCATTGGCGTGTTTTTTTTGATACGCCCACACCACGACGGCCAGCTTGGCCCATTTCGATAAAGGGACGGACGATGTTTAGATACTCCACGTTAGCAGCTCTATCTGCATCCTATTTTGTTTTGTTAAGCAGCAGTGCTTATGCCTATTTGGACCCGGGTACCGGCAGTATGATTTTGCAGGGAATTATCGGAGGGGCTTTGACGGTTTCGGTCGTAGTATCCGGATACTACTATCGCTTGAAAGGCTGGTTCACAGGCGCCAAGGCTAGCAAAAAAAAGAATCAGACTAAAGGCGAATAGCTTTGGAACAAATCGCAGGCTCGTTCCGTGACCCATCGGGCCACGTGTTTTCGCACAATGATCAAATATTCCGGACTGTCCAGGCAACAGCTAAAGCGAGTTACGAAAAGTTTCGCGATAGCCCCGTCGTCAAGTTGTTAGCAGAGCAAGGGAATCTCATTGGGTTTGATGAGGTCCCTCACAACAACTGGCCGGAAAATATACCATCTGCAGAGTACGTTCTGCGCCACCCCAAGATACCATATATTTCGTATGCATACGAATGGACATTTAGCCAATTAAAAGCTGCCGCTTTATGTCACTTGGCTGTTCAACTCGAGCTTTTTGACGAGGGGTTTGTTCTTACAGACGCATCCGCGTACAACGTGCAATTCCAAGGTCCAGATCCCATTTTTATCGATCTCCTCTCGATACGTCCATATAGAGATGGTGAATTCTGGTTGGGGCATCGACAGTTTTGCGAGCAGTTTCTGAATCCACTTTTGCTGCGGTCACTCACAGGTGTCAGTCACAATAATTGGTTTAGAGGTGCTTTGGAGGGAATTTCCACTGCGGATATCGCGAAGTTAATCCCTGTAGCAAAGCGGTTATCATTCAACGTTTTGTTACATGTGATGATGCAGGCAAGACTTGAGAGAAGATCGGTTTCCGACCCCGCGGCTGCGGTTTCCTCGGTGAAAAATCGACATACATTAAAGAAATCCAATTATCGGGCATTACTGCAACAGATGCATAATTGGATTTCGAAACTCCAACCTGCCGGTGAAAAGCAAACGGTCTGGGGTGAATATGCCAAAGAAAACACGTATACTGGTGACGAAGCTCAACTTAAAGCTCGCTTGATTTCGGAATTCACCAATCGTTTAAAGCCACGGCTGCTTGTGGATATAGGATGCAACTCTGGCGATTATTCTGTCGCGGCTCTCAACGGTGGGGCTGAATATGTGGTCGGATTTGATTTCGATCAGAACGCGTTGGAGCTAGCATTCGCGCGAGCTCAAGCGGATCAGCTACAATTTTTGCCCTTATGGCTCGATGCATCTAATCCTAGTCCTTCCCAAGGTTGGCAGCAATCCGAGCGGTTGGGGTTCGATCAAAGGACAAAAGCCGACGCATTGATAGCTCTTGCTTTCGAACATCATTTGGCCATCGCAAAGAACGTTCCGCTCGATCAGGTCGTCCGTTGGTTAACTGCAATTGCGCCGCGCGGCGTGATCGAATTTGTCCCCAAAGATGACCCAACAGTTAAGCGCATGCTGGCGTTACGGGAGGACATTTTCCCTAACTACTCTATAGAAGAGTTTGCTGGGCATTTATCTAAATTTGGTCGGATAGATCGCACAGAAACTATATCCACTTCGGGTCGGACGCTGTTCTTTTTCGAAAAAGAGAACAAATGAATTCCTTGGCACAAGATAAAACTGCCTCAAGAAGTCAAAGTAAATTCACAGTGGCGAGATTTGGCTTTTGGGTCGTATTGTTTGCCGCGTCGATTTTCACCTCTTATAGCTTTGTCTTTGAAGTAACCAAGGTTTCTTTTTTAGCAAGTTTACCATTGGTGGATAAACTTTCCGTTTTGGCAGGAATGTTTGCGTTGACTGTTGTTGTCGCGCTCTTGGCATTTACATTCAGTAGTTTATTAGCGGGTATTTCGGGAAAATTGGAATGGACGCAGAATGCAGCTGCTCTTGTTGCATATATTATTCTCGTGGTGGCTTTAATAACAATTGGAGAAAATTGGTCTTATACGCTTTTCGGCGTGGGTCTAAAGGTGGGTGACAGCTTCGTACTGAAACTCACCTTCCTCCTAATTAGCGCTTTAGGGGCGAAGATACTACTTTCGCCTCTCAGTGCTTTGGCATATCGAGCAACAAATCTCGGAATCATTCCCTTGTACGCGCTTTCAGCCGTCGCAATCGCCTACCTTATATTTCTCACCGCGGCGCCGAGTGCTGAGGCCAAAGTATCACGCCAAGATGTGAAACATAAATTCAACGTTCTCATCCTCTCCTCAGACGGGTTGGATGCTTCGAGCATGGGAATCTACGGGTATAGTGCCGATACAACGCCGTTCCTAAGCAAGCATAGTGATGAATTCACAATTTATACTAACGCTTATACCAACAATGGTAACACGACCGGATCAATCGTTTCACTTCTGAATGGAATATCTCCCCTCACCACCGGCGTGGTGTATCCCCCTGATGCGCTCGACACAAACTTCGCGGAGCGCACGTTGCCACATTTGCTGGGGCAACTGGGATATTACCGGGCGAATTTGGCAGTGCCGCATTTTGCCGATGCTAGGGACCAAAATCTTACGAACGCCTTTGACGAAAACAACGGTGAGGACGAGCAATATCACAATTTGACAACAAACTATTTGGGGGACGCACCCCTGGGACAGTTCGTGATGCACACCGTTGGAAACGCGGTGGAGCTAATGATGGACGCTACTTTTATTAAAGAATACAATAATCCAATGGATCAAATAGAGGGAACGAGCTCAACTCTCACGGATGTTGATCGCATCGAGGCAATAAAACGCATTGCCCGGAATCATCGGCCTTTCTTTATCAATACGCATTTCATGGGCTCGCACGGTCCAATGTTCAACCCTAGTTCACGAGTGGCGTCGGCAAATTTGAAGCAAGAGCGTCCTTGGCAGAAGGAATTCTACGAAGATTCTATTCGAGACTTTGATAATACTATTGAGGCTGCTTACACCTATTTGGCCACACAAGGAATCTTGAACGACACCTTTATTGTAATCACATCGGATCACGGACAGGGGTACAATGCACGTAAGCGCATACCCTTGATGGTTCGATTTCCAAGCGTTAGTCCAGGCGTCGTCGCCCAATCTGCCCAGCGGATTGATATAGCCCCGACGATTCTTTCTGTCCTAGGCGTGCAAAAACCTGATTGGATGGAAGGTGACAGCCTGCTTGACGTGCCGTTCCTCGAGCAACCGCGGATGATATTTAGTGCAAATGTTGTGAGCTCACAAAACACGAAAAGTGGTTGGGTTCGATCCAGCGAGACTAACGACGGACGAAATCTGATAACGGGCGTTGTTTGCAATAGATACGCCGTGTTTGGCGGTAGTGACAAATTTAGTTCCGGAGTGCTCGATGCGCCCAATCCGCCGTGTAGGCTTACCGAGTTGGAGGCGCGGGTAATGTTGACGAACGCGTTGCAAGTGCGAATTGAGAATACAAAAAATGTTGTAGGCCTTGTTTGGGGATCCTGAATTGTGATCGCATGCAGAGCCGACAAGTTAGAGCGAAGCAACTCTGTAAGCAGAAATGCTAAGGCGGATCGACAAGGCGACCTCTGACGCGAACGGCTAGGGCGCAAAATGTAAGCACTCCGCGCGTAGTCCGGCTTATTCGGCCAGCGCGATCTCAACATGCAACTGTTTGATCGGATGGAGCGCATATAGCGCGAGCGGGGCCCGGAGCCGCGGCTCAATAGTTTATCGGTCCCGGCGGTTACGGCAGCCGGGGAAGGGCTGTTGTTCAATCTTGGCCCAGTGGGAAGGCTTGTCTCCATGTAGCCAGCCCTTGTGATTTATCGGATGATGAAATTACGCGCCCCGCTATCCTTCGGATGGTAGGGCGTTTTTTTGCGTTTGGTCACTATACGCCGGTCCGGTCTAGCTTCGTTGCCGATATTCTTGTAACCCTCACGCACCTTTCCTTATTGCGAGACGTTGTATGACACGGGTGTCTAAGTCTGATCTTATCTATGCACTGATGCTGCCGATCTTCGTGTTCTACACGGTGCCGGTCTATATAATCTTCAACAATTTGAACGACTTTGAGGATATCAGCGCGCCATTTACCTTGGCGACACTTGCCGTGACGACCGTGGTATTTGTCGGTCTGGCCTTTGCCATAGCGATGCTAATCCCGGACAATAGGTTCGGCCGAGCCGTTTCAGTGGTTGTGCGCTACATCTTTTTCTTCCTGATGCTCGCGGGTCTGGTATTTCCGTTGACCAAAGTGGCTGGCCAGATTGAGGTCAGTTCTATTCCGCTCAATACCCTTAATCTCGTCTTCGTCGCTGTCGGTGCGGCAGTATTGACATTCATCTCCACCACCAGCCACGCTAGTAAAATTCTGCTCGCGGCAATCGCGTTCGTTGCGATTAACGCAATCGTCGGAACCGCCATCATTCTTTTCACCATTGGCCCAAAGGTCGTCGACAGCATTCATATCGCATCCCGCACCAAGAACGTCTTCGTGTTGAGCTTCGATGGGCTATCCAGGGATATCTCGATGGAGGTGCTGCGGGAAAATCCAGAGTATGCGTCCGCGTTGAAGGATTTCACCTTTTTTCAAAACGCACTTTCCAGCGCTCCGGCAACGATACCCTCAATCACATCCGAACTAAGCGGTATCGCAAATGTAAAGGTCTTCGAGACCGAAAAGAATATGAGAGAGACGATTGATCCAAATATTCTGATCACCAATCGCCTCAACCAGGCAGGCTTCGTTGTCTCTACCTATGGTCCCTACAATGGCGGATTCGAAGTGAATGCCCGCAAGTACTCGTACCGGACGCTGGATACCGACTTTACGCCGAGGCAGCGGATAGACCGCGTGGTGGAACTTCAGCAGTACGCACTTGCTCGAATCCTGTCCGGCCCTCTGGTCTTCAAGCGAGAGAGTTTGGATCCTGTCATTTCTGCTCTCGGGTTCGAAAAGACAAAACCATCGAAGGATAATCTGCGCTCGCTGGTTGAGTATCATAAAGGGGTCGACTGGGATCGGGGAAGCTTGCTAACAATGCTCGACGTGGAAAATTACATCGAGAAAATGCGTGTTGATACCGACAGGCCGGTTGCTCATTTCGTGCACTTCCTCCAGACGCACTTTCCCGTCGATTTCGATGAGATCTGTGGCTATCGCAGCGATGATGCCGCCTGGTTCCGCGCGAACCAAAACAGGACGGGGGCGAAGAACGAAACGAAATGCGCCTTTTCCCAATACTCCCGCTTCATAAAACGTCTTCAGGAACTGGGTATTTATGACAATTCGCTGATCATCATAAAAAGCGATCACGGTCAGCCGGTCGCTTACAACGATCCCGATCAACTTGAATCTTTCAAGGTCAGGGAGCATCCCTATTGGGGCTTCTCGCGATATACTCCACTTCTGGGTATCAAAAATTTCAACACCAGAACTGATGAGCCAACGATCGACAATCGGGTGGCGATACTTACCGATCTGGCTAAAACCCTATGCTTGAATGCGCTGACGCCCGCACATGGGTGTGACACCTATAGCGGTTATGATCTCTTGGATAACCTCGGCATACCTGCGGCCGCGCCTACGCACCTTTACCTGGTCAAAGATGCTTCCTCGACTTTCTACCTCGATTCTCAGGAAGTCATCGACTGGCCACGGCAGCCCGAGTTCTACAACCGGTTCAACGATATGCTATCTTCCTCGCTGCTCACCTCAGCGTTGCCGTGCAGCAGTGCAACCGATCTTTCGCACGGTAACACCTACAGCAACGGTCTCACGGATGGCGCAACGTGGGTCGCGTGGCATGAAGGAACCACCGTATTTATCAAGACGCGCGCGCCCAACTGCGACGCCATAGGAGCATCTATAAAGCTTGCCGGTACGGATCGTGACGGTTTCTCCGTTAAGATGAACGGATCGGACCTCTCTTCCAGCGCCCGCGTCCAGACCGATGGGAAGGCGATTTCGATAGATATTCCAGTTAAGAATATTTCAGGCGGTGAGATTGTTATATCGGTTCAGGGTCTAACCAAGTTGATACCAACCTCCATTCAATTCGCCGGGAGCGAACCTTGATGCCAAACACTCTGAAGCGACTTGCCATGAAGATACCCGCGATCGCGCGGCTGAGGGAGGGTAGAAGCGCTGCTTTAGCTGAGAATGCACGGCTTGCAGCTGGGCTGAAAACTGCTGAAGACCTTGTCCAACTTCTTCGCGCTCAGATTTCCCGGGCACAACCGACGCTCGATCATCTTGAAGATTTCAAGGCCTACCATATCGGGCGTCGGGAAGCAGGCTTCGTAGCCGAACTTGACTATCCCTACTTCCCACGGGTCATGAATTGGGATCTCGAAGCTGGGAACCCATGGATGACTTTGATCGCGGCAAGGCGCGAAGACTACAAATGCCTATTGGCTTCATTTTGTGAATTCCAGCCTTCTCTTAATCGCATATCGCTCGATGAACCTGCCGATGTCGAGCAGCCGTACTGGTCCAATAATTGGTTGCCTATTCTCGATAGCATCAGCATTTATTGTTTTCTGGCGAAGAATAATCCAAAGCTTTATCTCGAAGTTGGATCGGGAAATTCGACTAAATTTGCGAGGAGGGCTGTCCGTGATCACGGGCTACAAACCAAGATAATATCGATCGATCCTATGCCAAGAGCTGAGATCGATAAGATTTGCGACGAGGTTGTTCGGGCCGGCCTGCAGGATACCGATCTGTCCGTTTTCGATCGTTTACAACCCGGCGATATCACCTTCATTGACAACTCACACCGCAGTTTTCAAAATTCTGATGTAACCGTATTTTTCACAAAGGTTTTGCCGTCGCTAAAGGCGGGTTGCATCTACGGCATCCATGACATTTTTTTGCCCAGGGATTATCCTGATCAATGGACCGATCGTTATTACAATGAGCAGTACTTGCTCATGATGTATTTACTCGGCGGCGCCATGGGCGACGAAATTATGTTGCCGGTCGCATACACAGTGACTGAGAAAGACATATTGTCAGCGCTGAATCCCTTGCTTAACAGTGGCACGCTTGTAGGGATTCGACCAATAGGTGGCGCATTCTGGATGACAAAGCGATAACGCTGGGGTGGCGGAGGTTCTTTATCCCATCGGTGGTGGATCGGAAGCACGATCGTCATTCACCGCCTAGCTGCCTTCCGCTTGCCCCACTTTGGGTCAGGCTTGCCTGTGTAGGCGCTCCGCAGAGGTTCCGCTTCCATGTAAATACCAGCTTCCCTTGCAGCCTCAACAAATGCGACCCTGGCCACGGCTGCAGCGCAACCGCCCTCTAAGCATTTCAACATTATCTCACGCGCCAAGCGATGCTTGGGACCGGTCTCCTGCGGCCATTCGCTGAGTAGGAACACCGCCGCGTCATAGGCAGACGTGACGTTGACAAGCTGGCCCGGCTTGCGGCCGAAAATCTGCACGCTCTTAAACGTCCGATAATCTTCATACATGGCCGCAATGTAGGGGACCGATTCCCAGAATCCGAATCAATAAAATTATGTATTGAGACATTTCGCAGCCCAACCCGTGGGATCAGCGTTTGCTATTCAATGATTGCCATTCGACCTGGAGGCCGCTCGCACGTCGATTTTGCAACTGTTGTCGGGGAAATACTCGGCCATGAATGCCATCGGGTCTCGCTTAAGTGCGTGGCACAACATGATAAGCATCGAGGCGGATATCCTGTTGCTGCCATTTTCGTATTTTTGAAGTTGCGTGCCGCTAATCCCCACCGCCGCGCCGAGGGCGATTTGGCTCTTGCCAGCTGCGATGCGAAAGGCCTTAAGCTTCGCGCCAAGCTCTTTGTCGATCTGGTCCAACGTATCGGGCGTCGGTAGTGCCATGACTAGAAGAAACCACGTGGCGGTTAAGGGATGTTGAATGCCCCGCTCGAATGGGGGCTGCAGTATGGTTGTGGCCATTGTGCATCTAATTCAAGAAAACGGCCCCGCTCTACGCCTTTGATGCCCAAAGCGATTGCTCGTTAATTCTTTGGTGATGTAGTTTGGCCTTATAGATGCCGCCTGCATTTGAAGTGAGTAGGAAGCTGAAAGGTCCGATACTTCATATCGCTCAACTCTCTACTGATCCAAAAAATCCACCACTTCGTATCCATCCAAATTTCATTGCAATTCGCCAGACGACAGTCCTGACCTACAGCCTTGAGGCACGAGGATAGTTGATGACACGAAGAACAGCGTTCCTGCGTACTTTTATCACCAGCGGTATAGTCGTTCCTGCATCCTTTGTTGTTATGCAACAAGCGCAAGCTGCCTGTGTCTTTACGCCGACCCCAGGTAACGATTCATTCATTTGTGACAGCGGTACTGCCGCCTCCCTCACCGATACGGCAGGGAACAACAGCCTTAATTTTCCCGTGGGAGGAACTGGTCAGATAACCGGAAACGTCACGTTCGGCGCAGGCGCTGATCAGGTCTTGATGAATTCAGGCTTCATTGGGGGTGTCCTTGATCAGGGGGCTGGTCAGGACAGGCTTGAAATCAATGCGGGGCAGATTGCCGGTACAGTCCAGCAAGGAGCCGGTATCGATGACTTCAGGATGACGGGCGGGACAATTGCGTCGCTCAGTCAAGGTGATGGGCTAGATACATTCTTTATGTCGAGTGGACGCATCATCGACTTTTTCGAGGATGGTGACTATGCGGTCATGACCGGTGGACGCATCGGCCGCGTCAACATGAAACTCGACGACAACACGTTCGACATGTCCGGCGGCATCGTCGACCGCAATGTGGTGACAGGCCTTGGCCGCGACACCATCATCATATCCGGTGGCGAAATTGGGGGTAACATAAGCACAAGCAGTGGCATCGATAGCGTCACTGTCACGGGTGGCAGCATCGGCAATGGTATCAAGACCGGCGAAGGAGACGACAGCTTTAGCTGGAGCGGCGGTATCATCTACAACTCCATCATTTTGGAGGGTGGAAACGATACGGCTCGCGTGACAAACCTTACTAACGCGAACATGGGGGGCATGACTCAGCTTTCGGGAGGCATTGGCAGCGACAGCCTTACATTTAGTAACGTGTCTACCGATGGCTTGGCGCGATATGACAGCTGGGAATCGATTGCTGCGACCAACGATACCGAGCTTACATTCGGTGGCAATCTTACCCTCGGTGATGCATCGACGGGCACCGGCAGTCTGTCCATCGACTCTACCAGCACGGTCTTTGCCGGACAATCGAATTCGGCCGTTTTGGCGTTCACGGCGGGGCAGCTTGCATCAGTAACCAACGCTGGGCGGATCGATCTCACAAATGGAGGTGGCGGGACCTCCGACAGCTTCACAATTAATGGCAACTATACGGGTAACAACGGTCTACTCTTCCTGGACACGGTTCTTGGGGCCGACGCCTCCCCATCTGATAAGCTTGTCATATCCGGTGGCACCGCATCCGGAATAACGGGAATGACGGTTGAAAACCGTGGTGGGCTCGGAGGCTTAACTGCGCTTGACGGTATTATGGTTGTACAGGGCATAAATGGAGCCAACACTGGAACTGGCACGTTTGCGCTCAACAATGCGGTAGCTGCGGGCGCTTACGAATATTTCCTCTTCAAGGGAGGCGTCAGCGGTGGGTCTGCCGAAAATTGGTATCTCCGCTCGGCGCTGGTGAATGTGCCAGAACCGCCGGCGCCAGCTCCTGCGCCGTCGCCCGTCGAACCGGGTCCAGCTGTCGATCCGGTACCGCCGGAACCCGAGCCCGCCGCTCCACCTCCCGCGCCACCACCACCGCCGGAAACTCCACCTGACGGTTCGGGCATAGTCGAGCCGCCGGTACAGGCAGCAGACCCCGCACCGGTCGCCCCGCCACCGCCGCCAGCCGCGGAAGCGCCGACGCCCCCTGTCAATCCGACCTCTATTCCGGCAACTGTCGCACCTGTCCCCGTGGGCGCAGCCTCAATCCCGCCGACGCCGGGCGCGACACGCGTCATCGCTGATGTGGTCCCGTTGTACCGAATCGAAGTACCTACCTACTCGGTCATTGCGCCAGCAGCGCGGATCGCCACGATGGCGACGCTTGGCACCTTCCACGAGCGACGGGGTGAACAGGGGATCGTTGATTCTGGCAATAATTTTTCTGCCGCGTGGGCCCGCGCATACGGGCAATCGACAGAACAGAAATGGTCAGGCGATGTCGACCCTTCGCTCGACGGCGACCTCTATGGCATTCAAGCAGGTTTGGACATTCTGCGCCGCGAGGGCGAAAGTGGTCATCGCGATATTGCGGGATTGTTCTTCGGCTACGCCAACTTCGATGCCGACATCAAAGGGCAAGCCCTTGGCTGGAACGACTTAAAGACCGGCAGTCTCAATCTCGATGCAACGAGCTTCGGCGGTTATTGGACACACATTGGCCCCCAAGGATGGTACCTTGATGCCATTGTGATGGGCACATGGTACGGCGGTGACGCCACCTCAACCCGTGGTGTAGGTATTGATGTCGACGGCACCGGCGTCACAGCCTCGCTGGAGGGTGGATATCCCATCGGTCTTTCCGACAATTGGAACATCGAACCACAGGCGCAATTGATTTGGCAGCATCTATCGCTGGACGATCAATCCGATACATTCTCGGACGTTAACTTTGACGCTGATGAAGCCGTTACGGGACGGATCGGTATGCGGCTTCAAGGAGCTTATGCGACCGCTTCAGGATTGGTCAAACCTTATCTTAAGGCCAACCTTTGGCACGGATTTGACGGTTCGGACACTGCCACCTTTGGGGTTGACCCAATTGTCACCGATTTTGGCTCGACGTCCATCGAACTCGGAGGTGGCGTCACCTATGACTTCAGCAAAAACTTAAGTGCGTTCGCTACGGGCGATTACACATTCGATGTGAGCGGCGATAAGATTGAAACTTGGGAAGGGAACATCGGGCTGCGCGTTAAATGGTAGTGCGATATATCCTTCGATTGAATGCGAGACCGTGGTTTTTGATTGACGCAGATACCATCACCTGACGGTCTACAGTTTGGTTGCTCCCATCCGCAGGAAATCGTCAATCAGTGCGTTTCGTCATTGCCCTTCGCAATTGTGTCTCGACCGAAAGGAACTGGTCACGATGCATCGCAAGCTGGGTGGTGTCGGCAACCGAAACGATGGCAGCAAAGACTTCATCCTCGGCCCAACCAGCCGCAACCGCTTCACCGAAGAGTTCAAGCAACCTATCCTCGATCGCCCTCTGGCAGTCGCTCAATCGATCCTTGTGGCCGGCCGGCTCGCGTGGTCGTTCGATCGCCATTTAAGCGCTCCCATCGTCGCCGGCAGTACGGCGTCTTTCTCGCACGCTGCCGAGCCAATTCCCGTTTGCGATTTTTAGCATACCAGGCGTTTTACTGCTCCAGAAATTTCTCAAAATTCGCTTTCACCAGGCTCGCAATCCACTTACGCATCCGGGGCGTCAATGGTGTGGCTGTTATCGGGGAAATGCCCGGCCAGGAATACCATCGGGTCGCGCCGGAGGATATTGCAAATGGCGATGAGCGTGCTGACGGCCAGCCGGGTCTCGCCCCGTTCATATTTTTGGATTTGCGTCCTGGAGACGCCGAGGGCCGCGCCTAGACCGCTCTGGCTTATTCCAGCAGCCACGCGCAAAGCCTTGAGTTTTCGGCCAAGCTCCTGCTCAATACGGTCGTCCCAGTTAGCGGCCACCATCGTCAATCCCCTCCTGTTCGCGTCGCATCCGATGCTTTGCTTTCGCTGCTGCTTGTAGGATCTGCTGTTTCTACCATTTCCGCAGATAAGCGCGGTGCCGCTCAGGGTTTTCTCACGTCCTAGGCGTATGCGCTCGTTCTCCTGGCCCTCGGTTCTGGCTACAGCGGATTTTTGGCACGCCACTGCCTCATCTTTTCGGCATTCTTGGTTTTGCGGAGCGCAGCTTTTTCCTCAGTACTTTTGCTCATGTTTTCCTGCCCTCGACCCGTCGTTGCGAAGATCGATCCTATTCTTCTCCATCCAGCTTGTGCTCACCGCAATACCATTCCTGTCCATATCGTTTTTCAAATCCGAATGAGCCCCACGATCTACAACCATGATGCATGCAATAGTGCTCGACGATGGTCGCGGGGGCTTTGTCCACATTTTGCGGGTAGGTGGGCTTTGGCGGTCCTATCTCAGACATCGGTTTTCTTTATAAAAGCCAAGCAAGAAAAACGCCCAACATAATGCCGAGGAGGACAAGCGCGAGGTACCTGTTTGTCCTCTCAGCTTGGCGCGCCTCTTCGGACGACATCACGCGAAGCGCGTCAGCCGCGTTCTTTTCAAGGTCGTTTAACTCAAAGTGCCGATTGGTCTCGTTTTGATGGTACATTTTGGGTTCCAGATGAACTCGCGCTTAAAGCAATGAGGGCTGCTCTTCTTCGGCAACCGGTTGAGGCAGCAGGATCAACTGCTCGTCGGGCAGCGGTCGCTGCAGTTTCAGCGCCTCTTCGGCCGGAGCATTCATCCATACGTCGATTTCATCAGTACTGGTCAGAATAACCGGCATTGCCTTTGGGTGAATGGGCGCAACGATGCTGTTGGGATCAGTGGTTAGGAAGGCAAAGATATCAGCTTGAACCGGGCCTTCCTTCTTCTTGCGGACACTGTACCAACTCGTCCAAATGCCGGCGAACCAGAAGAGC